>CAWCTI010000018.1:0-267972 GCA_963798475.1 uncultured delta proteobacterium | reverse complement strand
AGCGTTAGACCCAGTAAAGTTTATCGCCGTCCCCTCCGCCGTAGATAGGGCGCTTGGCGCCGCTAGCACAGGCGCCACATCTCCCGTAACCGTCACTCCAACTACGGACGCCGCTGTCAGATGACCGAACTGCGTCTCTACAACATTCACCGATATAGAGTCTGTCCCATGATAACCAGTCGTCGGGGTATACTTAAGAGCCGCAAGGTCAGCCGTCACATTTGACGCTGTGTCTGTAAACGTTATCGTCGAACCTGTCTGTGTGCCAGCCGTTAGAGTCCCATGAGCCGCCGCCACCGTCACTGTCACCTGGTCATTCTCAGCGTCTGTGATCTGGATAGCGTTAGACCCAGTAAAGTTTATCGCCGTCCCCTCCGCCGTAGATAGGGCGCTTGGCGCCGCTAGCACAGGCGCCACATCTCCCGTAACCGTCACTCCAACTACGGACGCCGCTGTCAGATGACCGAACTGCGTCTCTACAACATTCACCGATATAGAGTCTGTCCCATGATAACCAGTCGTCGGGGTATACTTAAGAGCCGCAAGGTCAGCCGTCACATTTGACGCTGTGTCTGTAAACGTTATCGTCGAACCTGTCTGTGTGCCAGCCGTTAGAGTCCCATGAGCCGCCGCCACCGTCACTGTCACCTGGTCATTCTCAGCGTCTGTGATCTGGATAGCGTTAGACCCAGTAAAGTTTATCGCCGTCCCCTCCGCCGTAGATAGGGCGCTTGGCGCCGCTAGCACAGGCGCCACATCTCCCGTAACCGTCACTCCAACTACGGACGCCGCTGTCAGATGACCGAACTGCGTCTCTACAACATTCACCGATATAGAGTCTGTCCCATGATAACCAGTCGTCGGGGTATACTTAAGAGCCGCAAGGTCAGCCGTCACATTTGACGCTGTGTCTGTAAACGTTATCGTCGAACCTGTCTGTGTGCCAGCCGTTAGAGTCCCATGAGCCGCCGCCACCGTCACTGTCACCTGGTCATTCTCAGCGTCTGTGATCTGGATAGCGTTAGACCCAGTAAAGTTTATCGCCGTCCCCTCCGCCGTAGATAGGGCGCTTGGCGCCGCTAGCACAGGCGCCACATCTCCCGTAACCGTCACTCCAACTACGGACGCCGCTGTCAGATGACCGAACTGCGTCTCTACAACATTCACCGATATAGAGTCTGTCCCATGATAACCAGTCGTCGGGGTATACTTAAGAGCCGCAAGGTCAGCCGTCACATTTGACGCTGTGTCTGTAAACGTTATCGTCGAACCTGTCTGTGTGCCAGCCGTTAGAGTCCCATGAGCCGCCGCCACCGTCACTGTCACCTGGTCATTCTCAGCGTCTGTGATCTGGATAGCGTTAGACCCAGTAAAGTTTATCGCCGTCCCCTCCGCCGTAGATAGGGCGCTTGGCGCCGCTAGCACAGGCGCCACATCTCCCGTAACCGTCACTCCAACTACGGACGCCGCTGTCAGATGACCGAACTGCGTCTCTACAACATTCACCGATATAGAGTCTGTCCCATGATAACCAGTCGTCGGGGTATACTTAAGAGCCGCAAGGTCAGCCGTCACATTTGACGCTGTGTCTGTAAACGTTATCGTCGAACCTGTCTGTGTGCCAGCCGTTAGAGTCCCATGAGCCGCCGCCACCGTCACTGTCACCTGGTCATTCTCAGCGTCTGTGATCTGGATAGCGTTAGACCCAGTAAAGTTTATCGCCGTCCCCTCCGCCGTAGATAGGGCGCTTGGCGCCGCTAGCACAGGCGCCACATCTCCCGTAACCGTCACTCCAACTACGGACGCCGCTGTCAGATGACCGAACTGCGTCTCTACAACATTCACCGATATAGAGTCTGTCCCATGATAACCAGTCGTCGGGGTATACTTAAGAGCCGCAAGGTCAGCCGTCACATTTGACGCTGTGTCTGTAAACGTTATCGTCGAACCTGTCTGTGTGCCAGCCGTTAGAGTCCCATGAGCCGCCGCCACCGTCACTGTCACCTGGTCATTCTCAGCGTCTGTGATCTGGATAGCGTTAGACCCAGTAAAGTTTATCGCCGTCCCCTCCGCCGTAGATAGGGCGCTTGGCGCCGCTAGCACAGGCGCCACATCTCCCGTAACCGTCACTCCAACTACGGACGCCGCTGTCAGATGACCGAACTGCGTCTCTACAACATTCACCGATATAGAGTCTGTCCCATGATAACCAGTCGTCGGGGTATACTTAAGAGCCGCAAGGTCAGCCGTCACATTTGACGCTGTGTCTGTAAACGTTATCGTCGAACCTGTCTGTGTGCCAGCCGTTAGAGTCCCATGAGCCGCCGCCACCGTCACTGTCACCTGGTCATTCTCAGCGTCTGTGATCTGGATAGCGTTAGACCCAGTAAAGTTTATCGCCGTCCCCTCCGCCGTAGATAGGGCGCTTGGCGCCGCTAGCACAGGCGCCACATCTCCCGTAACCGTCACTCCAACTACGGACGCCGCTGTCAGATGACCGAACTGCGTCTCTACAACATTCACCGATATAGAGTCTGTCCCATGATAACCAGTCGTCGGGGTATACTTAAGAGCCGCAAGGTCAGCCGTCACATTTGACGCTGTGTCTGTAAACGTTATCGTCGAACCTGTCTGTGTGCCAGCCGTTAGAGTCCCATGAGCCGCCGCCACCGTCACTGTCACCTGGTCATTCTCAGCGTCTGTGATCTGGATAGCGTTAGACCCAGTAAAGTTTATCGCCGTCCCCTCCGCCGTAGATAGGGCGCTTGGCGCCGCTAGCACAGGCGCCACATCTCCCGTAACCGTCACTCCAACTACGGACGCCGCTGTCAGATGACCGAACTGCGTCTCTACAACATTCACCGATATAGAGTCTGTCCCATGATAACCAGTCGTCGGGGTATACTTAAGAGCCGCAAGGTCAGCCGTCACATTTGACGCTGTGTCTGTAAACGTTATCGTCGAACCTGTCTGTGTGCCAGCCGTTAGAGTCCCATGAGCCGCCGCCACCGTCACTGTCACCTGGTCATTCTCAGCGTCTGTGATCTGGATAGCGTTAGACCCAGTAAAGTTTATCGCCGTCCCCTCCGCCGTAGATAGGGCGCTTGGCGCCGCTAGCACAGGCGCCACATCTCCCGTAACCGTCACTCCAACTACGGACGCCGCTGTCAGATGACCGAACTGCGTCTCTACAACATTCACCGATATAGAGTCTGTCCCATGATAACCAGTCGTCGGGGTATACTTAAGAGCCGCAAGGTCAGCCGTCACATTTGACGCTGTGTCTGTAAACGTTATCGTCGAACCTGTCTGTGTGCCAGCCGTTAGAGTCCCATGAGCCGCCGCCACCGTCACTGTCACCTGGTCATTCTCAGCGTCTGTGATCTGGATAGCGTTAGACCCAGTAAAGTTTATCGCCGTCCCCTCCGCCGTAGATAGGGCGCTTGGCGCCGCTAGCACAGGCGCCACATCTCCCGTAACCGTCACTCCAACTACGGACGCCGCTGTCAGATGACCGAACTGCGTCTCTACAACATTCACCGATATAGAGTCTGTCCCATGATAACCAGTCGTCGGGGTATACTTAAGAGCCGCAAGGTCAGCCGTCACATTTGACGCTGTGTCTGTAAACGTTATCGTCGAACCTGTCTGTGTGCCAGCCGTTAGAGTCCCATGAGCCGCCGCCACCGTCACTGTCACCTGGTCATTCTCAGCGTCTGTGATCTGGATAGCGTTAGACCCAGTAAAGTTTATCGCCGTCCCCTCCGCCGTAGATAGGGCGCTTGGCGCCGCTAGCACAGGCGCCACATCTCCCGTAACCGTCACTCCAACTACGGACGCCGCTGTCAGATGACCGAACTGCGTCTCTACAACATTCACCGATATAGAGTCTGTCCCATGATAACCAGTCGTCGGGGTATACTTAAGAGCCGCAAGGTCAGCCGTCACATTTGACGCTGTGTCTGTAAACGTTATCGTCGAACCTGTCTGTGTGCCAGCCGTTAGAGTCCCATGAGCCGCCGCCACCGTCACTGTCACCTGGTCATTCTCAGCGTCTGTGATCTGGATAGCGTTAGACCCAGTAAAGTTTATCGCCGTCCCCTCCGCCGTAGATAGGGCGCTTGGCGCCGCTAGCACAGGCGCCACATCTCCCGTAACCGTCACTCCAACTACGGACGCCGCTGTCAGATGACCGAACTGCGTCTCTACAACATTCACCGATATAGAGTCTGTCCCATGATAACCAGTCGTCGGGGTATACTTAAGAGCCGCAAGGTCAGCCGTCACATTTGACGCTGTGTCTGTAAACGTTATCGTCGAACCTGTCTGTGTGCCAGCCGTTAGAGTCCCATGAGCCGCCGCCACCGTCACTGTCACCTGGTCATTCTCAGCGTCTGTGATCTGGATAGCGTTAGACCCAGTAAAGTTTATCGCCGTCCCCTCCGCCGTAGATAGGGCGCTTGGCGCCGCTAGCACAGGCGCCACATCTCCCGTAACCGTCACTCCAACTACGGACGCCGCTGTCAGATGACCGAACTGCGTCTCTACAACATTCACCGATATAGAGTCTGTCCCATGATAACCAGTCGTCGGGGTATACTTAAGAGCCGCAAGGTCAGCCGTCACATTTGACGCTGTGTCTGTAAACGTTATCGTCGAACCTGTCTGTGTGCCAGCCGTTAGAGTCCCATGAGCCGCCGCCACCGTCACTGTCACCTGGTCATTCTCAGCGTCTGTGATCTGGATAGCGTTAGACCCAGTAAAGTTTATCGCCGTCCCCTCCGCCGTAGATAGGGCGCTTGGCGCCGCTAGCACAGGCGCCACATCTCCCGTAACCGTCACTCCAACTACGGACGCCGCTGTCAGATGACCGAACTGCGTCTCTACAACATTCACCGATATAGAGTCTGTCCCATGATAACCAGTCGTCGGGGTATACTTAAGAGCCGCAAGGTCAGCCGTCACATTTGACGCTGTGTCTGTAAACGTTATCGTCGAACCTGTCTGTGTGCCAGCCGTTAGAGTCCCATGAGCCGCCGCCACCGTCACTGTCACCTGGTCATTCTCAGCGTCTGTGATCTGGATAGCGTTAGACCCAGTAAAGTTTATCGCCGTCCCCTCCGCCGTAGATAGGGCGCTTGGCGCCGCTAGCACAGGCGCCACATCTCCCGTAACCGTCACTCCAACTACGGACGCCGCTGTCAGATGACCGAACTGCGTCTCTACAACATTCACCGATATAGAGTCTGTCCCATGATAACCAGTCGTCGGGGTATACTTAAGAGCCGCAAGGTCAGCCGTCACATTTGACGCTGTGTCTGTAAACGTTATCGTCGAACCTGTCTGTGTGCCAGCCGTTAGAGTCCCATGAGCCGCCGCCACCGTCACTGTCACCTGGTCATTCTCAGCGTCTGTGATCTGGATAGCGTTAGACCCAGTAAAGTTTATCGCCGTCCCCTCCGCCGTAGATAGGGCGCTTGGCGCCGCTAGCACAGGCGCCACATCTCCCGTAACCGTCACTCCAACTACGGACGCCGCTGTCAGATGACCGAACTGCGTCTCTACAACATTCACCGATATAGAGTCTGTCCCATGATAACCAGTCGTCGGGGTATACTTAAGAGCCGCAAGGTCAGCCGTCACATTTGACGCTGTGTCTGTAAACGTTATCGTCGAACCTGTCTGTGTGCCAGCCGTTAGAGTCCCATGAGCCGCCGCCACCGTCACTGTCACCTGGTCATTCTCAGCGTCTGTGATCTGGATAGCGTTAGACCCAGTAAAGTTTATCGCCGTCCCCTCCGCCGTAGATAGGGCGCTTGGCGCCGCTAGCACAGGCGCCACATCTCCCGTAACCGTCACTCCAACTACGGACGCCGCTGTCAGATGACCGAACTGCGTCTCTACAACATTCACCGATATAGAGTCTGTCCCATGATAACCAGTCGTCGGGGTATACTTAAGAGCCGCAAGGTCAGCCGTCACATTTGACGCTGTGTCTGTAAACGTTATCGTCGAACCTGTCTGTGTGCCAGCCGTTAGAGTCCCATGAGCCGCCGCCACCGTCACTGTCACCTGGTCATTCTCAGCGTCTGTGATCTGGATAGCGTTAGACCCAGTAAAGTTTATCGCCGTCCCCTCCGCCGTAGATAGGGCGCTTGGCGCCGCTAGCACAGGCGCCACATCTCCCGTAACCGTCACTCCAACTACGGACGCCGCTGTCAGATGACCGAACTGCGTCTCTACAACATTCACCGATATAGAGTCTGTCCCATGATAACCAGTCGTCGGGGTATACTTAAGAGCCGCAAGGTCAGCCGTCACATTTGACGCTGTGTCTGTAAACGTTATCGTCGAACCTGTCTGTGTGCCAGCCGTTAGAGTCCCATGAGCCGCCGCCACCGTCACTGTCACCTGGTCATTCTCAGCGTCTGTGATCTGGATAGCGTTAGACCCAGTAAAGTTTATCGCCGTCCCCTCCGCCGTAGATAGGGCGCTTGGCGCCGCTAGCACAGGCGCCACATCTCCCGTAACCGTCACTCCAACTACGGACGCCGCTGTCAGATGACCGAACTGCGTCTCTACAACATTCACCGATATAGAGTCTGTCCCATGATAACCAGTCGTCGGGGTATACTTAAGAGCCGCAAGGTCAGCCGTCACATTTGACGCTGTGTCTGTAAACGTTATCGTCGAACCTGTCTGTGTGCCAGCCGTTAGAGTCCCATGAGCCGCCGCCACCGTCACTGTCACCTGGTCATTCTCAGCGTCTGTGATCTGGATAGCGTTAGACCCAGTAAAGTTTATCGCCGTCCCCTCCGCCGTAGATAGGGCGCTTGGCGCCGCTAGCACAGGCGCCACATCTCCCGTAACCGTCACTCCAACTACGGACGCCGCTGTCAGATGACCGAACTGCGTCTCTACAACATTCACCGATATAGAGTCTGTCCCATGATAACCAGTCGTCGGGGTATACTTAAGAGCCGCAAGGTCAGCCGTCACATTTGACGCTGTGTCTGTAAACGTTATCGTCGAACCTGTCTGTGTGCCAGCCGTTAGAGTCCCATGAGCCGCCGCCACCGTCACTGTCACCTGGTCATTCTCAGCGTCTGTGATCTGGATAGCGTTAGACCCAGTAAAGTTTATCGCCGTCCCCTCCGCCGTAGATAGGGCGCTTGGCGCCGCTAGCACAGGCGCCACATCTCCCGTAACCGTCACTCCAACTACGGACGCCGCTGTCAGATGACCGAACTGCGTCTCTACAACATTCACCGATATAGAGTCTGTCCCATGATAACCAGTCGTCGGGGTATACTTAAGAGCCGCAAGGTCAGCCGTCACATTTGACGCTGTGTCTGTAAACGTTATCGTCGAACCTGTCTGTGTGCCAGCCGTTAGAGTCCCATGAGCCGCCGCCACCGTCACTGTCACCTGGTCATTCTCAGCGTCTGTGATCTGGATAGCGTTAGACCCAGTAAAGTTTATCGCCGTCCCCTCCGCCGTAGATAGGGCGCTTGGCGCCGCTAGCACAGGCGCCACATCTCCCGTAACCGTCACTCCAACTACGGACGCCGCTGTCAGATGACCGAACTGCGTCTCTACAACATTCACCGATATAGAGTCTGTCCCATGATAACCAGTCGTCGGGGTATACTTAAGAGCCGCAAGGTCAGCCGTCACATTTGACGCTGTGTCTGTAAACGTTATCGTCGAACCTGTCTGTGTGCCAGCCGTTAGAGTCCCATGAGCCGCCGCCACCGTCACTGTCACCTGGTCATTCTCAGCGTCTGTGATCTGGATAGCGTTAGACCCAGTAAAGTTTATCGCCGTCCCCTCCGCCGTAGATAGGGCGCTTGGCGCCGCTAGCACAGGCGCCACATCTCCCGTAACCGTCACTCCAACTACGGACGCCGCTGTCAGATGACCGAACTGCGTCTCTACAACATTCACCGATATAGAGTCTGTCCCATGATAACCAGTCGTCGGGGTATACTTAAGAGCCGCAAGGTCAGCCGTCACATTTGACGCTGTGTCTGTAAACGTTATCGTCGAACCTGTCTGTGTGCCAGCCGTTAGAGTCCCATGAGCCGCCGCCACCGTCACTGTCACCTGGTCATTCTCAGCGTCTGTGATCTGGATAGCGTTAGACCCAGTAAAGTTTATCGCCGTCCCCTCCGCCGTAGATAGGGCGCTTGGCGCCGCTAGCACAGGCGCCACATCTCCCGTAACCGTCACTCCAACTACGGACGCCGCTGTCAGATGACCGAACTGCGTCTCTACAACATTCACCGATATAGAGTCTGTCCCATGATAACCAGTCGTCGGGGTATACTTAAGAGCCGCAAGGTCAGCCGTCACATTTGACGCTGTGTCTGTAAACGTTATCGTCGAACCTGTCTGTGTGCCAGCCGTTAGAGTCCCATGAGCCGCCGCCACCGTCACTGTCACCTGGTCATTCTCAGCGTCTGTGATCTGGATAGCGTTAGACCCAGTAAAGTTTATCGCCGTCCCCTCCGCCGTAGATAGGGCGCTTGGCGCCGCTAGCACAGGCGCCACATCTCCCGTAACCGTCACTCCAACTACGGACGCCGCTGTCAGATGACCGAACTGCGTCTCTACAACATTCACCGATATAGAGTCTGTCCCATGATAACCAGTCGTCGGGGTATACTTAAGAGCCGCAAGGTCAGCCGTCACATTTGACGCTGTGTCTGTAAACGTTATCGTCGAACCTGTCTGTGTGCCAGCCGTTAGAGTCCCATGAGCCGCCGCCACCGTCACTGTCACCTGGTCATTCTCAGCGTCTGTGATCTGGATAGCGTTAGACCCAGTAAAGTTTATCGCCGTCCCCTCCGCCGTAGATAGGGCGCTTGGCGCCGCTAGCACAGGCGCCACATCTCCCGTAACCGTCACTCCAACTACGGACGCCGCTGTCAGATGACCGAACTGCGTCTCTACAACATTCACCGATATAGAGTCTGTCCCATGATAACCAGTCGTCGGGGTATACTTAAGAGCCGCAAGGTCAGCCGTCACATTTGACGCTGTGTCTGTAAACGTTATCGTCGAACCTGTCTGTGTGCCAGCCGTTAGAGTCCCATGAGCCGCCGCCACCGTCACTGTCACCTGGTCATTCTCAGCGTCTGTGATCTGGATAGCGTTAGACCCAGTAAAGTTTATCGCCGTCCCCTCCGCCGTAGATAGGGCGCTTGGCGCCGCTAGCACAGGCGCCACATCTCCCGTAACCGTCACTCCAACTACGGACGCCGCTGTCAGATGACCGAACTGCGTCTCTACAACATTCACCGATATAGAGTCTGTCCCATGATAACCAGTCGTCGGGGTATACTTAAGAGCCGCAAGGTCAGCCGTCACATTTGACGCTGTGTCTGTAAACGTTATCGTCGAACCTGTCTGTGTGCCAGCCGTTAGAGTCCCATGAGCCGCCGCCACCGTCACTGTCACCTGGTCATTCTCAGCGTCTGTGATCTGGATAGCGTTAGACCCAGTAAAGTTTATCGCCGTCCCCTCCGCCGTAGATAGGGCGCTTGGCGCCGCTAGCACAGGCGCCACATCTCCCGTAACCGTCACTCCAACTACGGACGCCGCTGTCAGATGACCGAACTGCGTCTCTACAACATTCACCGATATAGAGTCTGTCCCATGATAACCAGTCGTCGGGGTATACTTAAGAGCCGCAAGGTCAGCCGTCACATTTGACGCTGTGTCTGTAAACGTTATCGTCGAACCTGTCTGTGTGCCAGCCGTTAGAGTCCCATGAGCCGCCGCCACCGTCACTGTCACCTGGTCATTCTCAGCGTCTGTGATCTGGATAGCGTTAGACCCAGTAAAGTTTATCGCCGTCCCCTCCGCCGTAGATAGGGCGCTTGGCGCCGCTAGCACAGGCGCCACATCTCCCGTAACCGTCACTCCAACTACGGACGCCGCTGTCAGATGACCGAACTGCTCTCTACAACATTCACCGATATAGAGTCTGTCCCATGATAACCAGTCGTCGGGGTATACTTAAGAGCCGCAAGGTCAGCCGTCACATTTGACGCTGTGTCTGTAAACGTTATCGTCGAACCTGTCTGTGTGCCAGCCGTTAGAGTCCCATGAGCCGCCGCCACCGTCACTGTCACCTGGTCATTCTCAGCGTCTGTGATCTGGATAGCGTTAGACCCAGTAAAGTTTATCGCCGTCCCCTCCGCCGTAGATAGGGCGCTTGGCGCCGCTAGCACAGGCGCCACATCTCCCGTAACCGTCACTCCAACTACGGACGCCGCTGTCAGATGACCGAACTGCGTCTCTACAACATTCACCGATATAGAGTCTGTCCCATGATAACCAGTCGTCGGGGTATACTTAAGAGCCGCTAAGGTCAGCCGTCACATTTGACGCTGTGTCTGTAAACGTTATCGTCGAACCTGTCTGTGTGCCAGCCGTTAGAGTCCCATGAGCCGCCGCCACCGTCACTGTCACCTGGTCATTCTCAGCGTCTGTGATCTGGATAGCGTTAGACCCAGTAAAGTTTATCGCCGTCCCCTCCGCCGTAGATAGGGCGCTTGGAGCCGCTAAGCACAGGCGCCACATCTCCCGTAACCGTCACTCCAACGTACGGACGCCGCTGTCAGATGACCTGACACTGCGTCTCGGTACAACATTCACCGATATAGAGTCTGTCCCATGATAACTAGTCGTCGGGGTGTACTTAAGAGCCGCAAGGTCAGCCGTCACATTTGACGCTGTGTCTGTAAACGTTATCGTCGAACCTGTCTGTGTGCCAGCCGTTAGATGTCCCATGAGCCGCCGCTCACCGTCACTGCTCACCTGGTCATTCTCAGCGTCTGTGATCTGGTATCGCGTTAGACGCCAGTAAAGTTTATCGCCGTCCCCTCCGCCGTAGATAGGGCGCTTGGCGCCGCTAAGCACAGGCGCCAGCATCTCCCGTTACCGTCACTCCAACTACGGACGCCGCTGTCAGATGATTCGAACTGCGTCTCGGTACAACATTCACCGATATAGAGTCTGTCCCATGATAACCAGTCGTCGGGGTATACTTAAGAGCCGCAAGGTCAGCCGTCACATTTGACGCTGTGTCTGTAAACGTTATCGTCGAACCTGTCTGTGTGCCAGCCGTTAGAGTCCCATGAGCCGCCGCCACCGTCACTGTCACCTGGTCATTCTCAGCGTCTGTGATCTGGATAGCGTTAGACCCAGTAAAGTTTATCGCCGTCCCCTCCGCCGTAGATAGGGCGCTTGGCGCGGTAAGGATTGGGGCCTGGTCGCCAGTTACTGTGACTCCTATACTGGAACTAGCCGTCAAATGAGCAGACGCTGTCTCCGCCACATTCACCGATATGGAGTCCGTCCCATGATAACCGGCCGTTGGCGTATACGTCAGGCTCGCAAGGTCCGCCGTTACATTGGCCGGTGTGTCTGTAAATGTTATGCTGGCCCCTGACTGGCTCCCGGCCGTTAATGTACCGTGCGCAGCGCTCACAGTCACACTAACCACATCATTATCAGCGTCAGTGATCTTTATCGCGTTCGCGCCTGTTAACGAAAAAGCCGTTACCTCAGCCGTTGACAACGAACTCGGAGCCGTCAACACCGGAGCGTGGTCCGCAGTGACCGTTACCGCGATCGTAGCGTTGGGAGCGCTAAGCTTTGCGCCTGTGGCCGTCTCAACCGTGGAGACTGTTATCGAATCAGAGCCCGTGTAGCCCGAGTTGGGCTGGTATGTCAGTGACGCCAGTTGACTCGATACAGCCGAAGGCGATCCTGTAATCGTTATGCTAGTCCCGTTATATGACCCGGCTGTCAGCGTCCCGTGGAGTGCAGTCAGGGTGGTGGAAACAGTGTTATTCTGAGGGTCTGTAACCGTAACCAGATTCCCTCCGGTAAACGCCAAAGGATCGCCCTGTTCCACACTCACTGTCGCTGGAGCGCTAATTACGGGAGCTGTGTCAGTATTTGTAACGTGGAGCGTGTCAGTTGCAGTGGTAGAATTGTGGCCGCTGACGTCCTGCACCACCCATTGCAGCGTACGATTAGCGGCGGTCGGATTTTCACTACTGTCAGTGTATGTGACATGCTCTAGTATAGCCACGTAATTGGCCTCGGTAGCACTGCCGGTTATTGTCAGGGTGCCGGTGCTGGAACTCCAGCTAGCTGTGACACCACTTGGCAAGGTGTATCCAGAGGCTATGCCTAGCGAATCCTGACTGCTCACATAGCCGCTGGAGATCTTGACCGTGGCAAGCTGGATATTGGGGCTACCACTCTCAGTTATCGTGACGGCGCTGTCGACGATCTGTGCCCCGGCGTTCTCGTTGTAGTTCACAGTGCCGCTAATTCCCCCTAAACTTGGACTGGCTAACAAACCTGTATAATTACCCAGTTCCGAAACATTGAAAAAAATCGGCGCAATGTTAACGCCATCACTCTCGAGCACCCAGTTACCACCGTACTCCGCATTACCCGTCGCATCACTCGACGCCGCAATCTGTCTCCCAGTCAATGTCTCAAGTTCCGAGAGCAACAGATTACCCTGTTGATTGGCCACGACCCCACAGGCAAGCAGATCGACCGTGCCCCCATTATTAACGAGCGATCCGACATCCTTCCAGAAATGTTCTAGTTGAGCTGATCCAAGTAATGAACTTGAGCTTACGATATAATTACTGGTAAGTTCGAACTGGCCCAAGCCTTCACCCTCGGTCGCAAACGCTATGGAATCCGCCTTATGCCCCCCAAGCGCGGTCTCAATTTTGGCAAGAATGCTATGGAGAGAATCCGTATTCGGATTGTATACGACCGTTAAGACACCCGGAGCCGCATCGTGCACAAGCGTCTGATAATCCTGAACATTAGAAGCCACCACCAGCACGTTAACACCGGCGCTCGTTGAAGCGTTCGGATCGGTCAGGTTCAAACCATGCGTTAAATCGTGCGTATTAGCTATTGAGGCGTTGGTCAGGTTATGGGAGTCACTCGCGTCGTGGAAACTCATAGTCTTTGCGTGGTCGCCCCCGTGATGATCATTCCCATCAGACGCATTATACTGGAACGCTCCATGATCTTTAACGTGGCCGCTTCCGAATGAATCCAGGGTTTCATTAACCACATAGTTCTGATGAACGTTATGTTCAGCAGTAAAAAAGTCTAATTTGGCGCCAGAATGGTCAGCGCTATCAGTCGCATGGGTCACTGCGTCAGTATGAAAAACATGATGCGAATCTATTGGTTCTGAAGTGATCGCGTGGGTCCCAGATTCTGCGCCTGCGTCGGTGTGAAACATCTTGGCGCCATCGTGGAATGAACTGTCCCCGAATGTCTTGGCTCCCCCTTCATGATGTTGTGAAAGGTCGACGGCGCCAGTGTCGCCTGACGCAGCGGTTTGCTGCATCTGAATACTGATAGGCGAACCTTCCGACCCTGAAGAAGTCTCGTGGGAACCGACTTTTGCGTCCGCGTCGGAGTGAAACATCTTGGCACCTGCCGTTGCGTCAATCCAGAAGCTCTTGCCCCCCCCACTCTCGTGATCGTGGTGGGCTAAATCTACCTTCGTGGGATCGCTGGAAGCCGCGACATGGTCCATGTGCGAGGAAGGGCCATGGTCTTGCGCCGCGGTAGCGTCGTGATGGGGAGCGTCCGGAGCATGCGCTCCGCCACCCGCTGCCGGATCCGAATGCGCCTGGGCCTGCGCTGTAGCGGCCACAACCGGCGCAGCATGCGCGACATCAGCAGCGAAGACTATACGGTCTTCCAACTGCTCCATAATGATGTCAGGCTTCTTCACCAACGTTTTTTCGTCGGATTTACTCATGACAAAGTCTCCCCTCGGCGTGTACCTATATTTTTAAGAAGTGTGGCTTCCCAGGAGGATGTTACCGCGGGTTCAGGACTATGGTCCTAGCGGCCTCATCAAGGAAGGATAATCATTTATTTTTGTCGAAAAGTGGGAATCGCATATTAATACGACTCTACTCCCTTATATAAGCTGTAATGCTTTGGGAGTGAAGATGCAACATTTATTTATAATTTTTTTAGAAATAAAGTGAAAAATGATTCCAGGTCCCTTTCAGCCGTTGCCCAATAATAAACCAGAGACTCGTGTCCATCGTTTGAATCTTGCCTATACCTTTAAGTCCTACTTTGATGGATTGCGGCGCGTCTACAAACGGGGCCCGAACTCTATAAACATTTCCGAGTCGAGGCACAACTTCAGAAGTCGGCGCAATCTCCTTGACCTTGAGGGAATATCCGATAAATGGAGAGCTGTTAAGATAGAAACTGATCTCCTGACCCTTCTTGACATAGGTGATCTTGTTCTCCGGGACGAGCGTTTCAACCCATAATTGTCCGGGGATCGCCATTTCACAAAAGGGCTCACCCGCTTTAAAGCGCTTACCAACAAGACTGTCAACATCTCTTGTGATAACAATGCCCGAAACAGGCGCGGTTATATCTATGAACTGCGATTTCCATTTCAGGAACTGCAATTCTTCCCAGACACTTTTACGTTTGAGTTCGACGACTTTGCTTTCCCCGAGTTTGGCCGGCTTCTCACCCGCTTCCGCTCGCAGCAGGGTCATTTCCTTGCTGAGCACATCGAACTGATTCTGCACCTTCTGGACGTCAAACCCGATATCCTTTTGGTCGAGCGTAGCCAGTGTCTTCCCCTGGGCTACTCTTGAACCTTCCTTAACGAATATCTTATCTATCATTCCATCAATTTTTACGAATGCGACGTATTTTTCTTTTGGGACGACTTCGGCCTCTCCACCTACATTGAAACTAAATGGAATAAAGAAGAAAACTATGATGATCAACGCCACAAACATGCCGATGATCGGCGCCTGACGCGTGAGAAGGGCCTTAATTCTTGCTTTGGGTTTGAGGCTGGGAAGGACTAACTGTTCTAATCTTGGTTTCCGCTTAATCAGCCACTTATTCGCAAGGGCAGCCGCGAAGAAAGGCGCCACATTCACAAGTGTCAGGATTTGGAGTTGCGTCGGGGGCTTTTTTTCGAGAAACTCAAAAATCAGATGGCCGACTAAGGCCTTACCGGTCTTGAGCGGCACACATAAAAGATACTGGCAACCTGAAAATTCTATATATGATCTCAGTTCTATTTTTGCGGCTGGATACAATCCCAGGTCCGGGACGTTCAAAGTATCATCTTGCGAAGACAGCAACAAGCCTCGATCCAATTCCCTGATTTGTTTCCCGAGCCGTATAACGTGTTGGTAGAATTTGGTTTTTTTCTCTAATAAAGGTTGATTGCTCGCAGCGGAAAATTCCGTTTTCCCACCCAGATGCACTACAAGGCACGCTCTGTCATATTCCATGAGGGAACGCAGATCGTTAGTCAGAATGTAAAAAAGCTCATCCAGAGACGCCGCGTCCAGAGATCGTTTTGACAACTCGAGCCCCAGAGCCAGCGCTCTTTGTTTGTCTTGAACACTTGGTCCTGCGGGACGCTGTGGTCCTTCGCTGGGCGGCGGCACAGCTACAGGAATTTCAATCTGAGCCATCGGGCCTCCAAAATATTAGAGATGACAAGCACACGACATTGTCATTTCGACCAGAGGGAAAAATCAATCTCGGACTGGATATATCTCTCGTCACGTCGTTCCTCGAGATGACATTTTACCAGTATTATCATTGCAACCTAAAAGAATGATTCGCGGTTAAAAGTAGTAAGAACGTTATTAATGAACCTGCCGGCAATACTTTGTCTGGGCGCAGTTAGCGCCAATCTGCCAGTCATGCCCAACGGAATTATTTTTTTCTTGTTATTGTAATCCATCGCGCATCTGTAATAGGCTTCGAGAGGAACATCCTTATGTCCCTCACTAACGGCTTCTGTGGCCAACTCCCCTCCGACACGACTGGAAAAGGGCGAATCGTGAAGATCTTTCTCACTGTAAGGTGAGATCTCTTCAACTTTCCCTTGAACAAAAAGACCTGTTCCAATAGGGAACAAGGCCTCCGCGGCCTGATTCAAATGAATCTTTTCCATGTCCGGCGCAGGGACGAGGGCAAAAATCTCGCAGTCTGTGGCCGACTTCAGCTCACCTACAACAACCCCTGGGCCCGGTATGTACCCGGGTTGCAGTCGGTAATCCAGCGAGGTCACAACACCATCGAAGGGGGCTACAATTCCCGTTCTTGCTGTTTTAAGATCCGCTTGAATCCGCTGTATTTCGTTGTCAATTTGTTTTAGTTCGCTTTCCTTGCCCTGGGCTTTAGATCTTTCTTCCTCATCGAGCAGTAATAGTTGAACTTCAGCTTTAATAACGTCGCGATCCAGAAACTTTTGACGAAGTATTAACTCAAGCTGCGTGGTGTCGAGTTCATAAAGTATGGTGCCTTTGGCCACATTCGAACCCAGCTCAATATAAACTTTAGTGACCATGGTTAATAGCGGCACGGTCAGTTTCTGAACCTCATTCGAACCTAAATAGCAAGGGTAGATGGACTTGCTGGAAAGCGGGAAAAAGAGAATTGTGATGACGATAATCGCAACCACTAGAAAGACAGGGGCACCCTTGCGCTGAATTACTATATTTTTCCTTAGTGAGAAAATAGTTTTGGCGCCTGAATAGATTGGCTTGACTATGAAAATAGAAAATGCGATCAAACCCAACACTATTCCCAGCAGTTTATCGAAACGATGATAAACGCCAATACATATTCCGGTATAAAGCGAAATTCGGTAAAGGAAAAGACACACCCCATATATTCCAAATATTATCCGTTCCCTTTCGGTCGTTGACGGGTCCGGATAATTGGTTAGGCCCAATACCCTGTTCATCCAGAGATATTTTATGAAACTCATCGACTTGGCCCATAAATTTGGGAGCCGCATGTAATCAGTAAAGACAAAATAGCCGTCAAATTTCATAAGGGGATTGCCATTGAACAGAATTGTGGAGACAAAAGACATGGCCATACTGTAAAAGGCCAGAGAATTGATTAGCCCCGGTTGAGTGAACGCCCAGACGTAGGTGGCCAGGATCGCTATCACGCCTTCGGCGACAATTCCTGCGCCTGCAATCGCCATCCTTTGCTTTCGATCCCCGAGCTGCCATGCGTCAGTAACGTTGGAATAAAGGACGGGAAAAAACATCAAGAACCCCACTCCCATTTCAGGGACCCTTACCCCATAGCTTTTTGCGGTGTAGGCGTGGGAGAATTCATGAATCAGTTTGGTTAACGCGATGGAACTCCAGAGAATAACCAGATTCTGGAAATTGAAAAAGAACAGGTAGACATCCTTAAAATTCTGGACGCCGGTGATCACATAATAAAGAGCCCCGGGCAGGAGCAGCAACATTAAGGTCGCGGTGTATTTGTTGACAATAAGATTGTATATCCACAGAGTACGCTCGAGAAAATTGTCGGGATTGAAAAGAGGGATATAACGAAAATATATTCCTGAAAGCTGTCTGGCGGTTTTTTGCTGTTCCATGCGGATCTTTGTAGCCGACAGGAATTCCGATGTCCCGTATTTGGTGCCAAGAAGAAGGCCAAGCGATTCCGCCTTTGAGACTACCAATTGAGCGTCTTTGATGTCGTAGAAATACCCTTGAGCTTTCAGCTTCTCTATGGCCTCCTCGACAGTGATCGTGCCATCAAGCGCTTTTAACAAACGATACTCATATTCGGAAATCCGAAAAAACTTCTCCGACGCGAGGTCTTTTATAACGAACCTCTTGTGTTCTCCTTCCATCTCCTGGCTAAAGAGTTTGAGATCGATCCTGAATTTAGGATTCTGGCTCATTTCCCAACCTTATTAGGACTAGTGGGGCATGGGTTCCCTAAAATTGGTCCCCATTGTGCTTTCCAATTCTGCGTACAATCCCATCGCCTCACCTTCAGTCCTTATCTTTTCTATCTTTTCGTTTAGCACATCTCCTTCAGATTCCAGTATCTGTAACCTTTGAAGATTGCCTCGAGCGGCCCTCTCCCGCTGAATACTGAGCAGCTTTTCCGACATACCCATAGACCGTTCCGCTGTTTTAAGCTGATCCATTGCATTCAAATACTTCATTGCCGCGGTTCGTACCTGAGATGTGATGCCTAGAGCCACAGCTCCCATTTCCAGTGTTGTCTTTCGGGTAACCAGTTTGGAAGCCTTGTTCTCCCAGTAGTTAACGACAAAGTCCATCAGATCGAAATAAACCTGCACACCTATTTCTTCCATTCATTATAAAGTAAGTGGGTGTTTTCGTCTCTCGTGTATCGTCAGAAACATTGTCGCTTTGGGGAGGTATTTCGTAATCGTGCTCTTCAAATCATTTTGAGAGTTAATTGCTTCAAGGCCTGCTTTATAAGCTTCAGGCCGATTCTGAATCGCCACCATTTCAAGGTTCCCAATCTGATCTATACATGGTGGGTTCATTTCCCCGATGAGACAAAAGCCGCCATCTGTTGATGCGTCGGGTGAGACGTACATGGCTGAAGCGAGTGTGTTGCGCTGTTGTTCCGTCTCATTCAGGAGATTAAGCAACATACGTTCGGCTTTCAGGAGCTTTTGATCTGTTCGCTGGTAATCCTCAATTGAAATGAGTTTTTCGCTGTAAAGGTTCTGCGTCTTTGACGCGGCCTGTTTGCGGATTGACACCAGTTTCTGAGCCATTGGGACCGTTTTCTGGAGGGAAAGCAGGCGATAGAAGGAAGAATCCACGGAGCCGATCAGTTTTTGCGCTGTGCGCTCCCTGAGATAATGCGCCTTTTTTTGGTCGTTTCTGCTGTTCTTGGTCATATAATACGCTAAAATTATGTCGGATGGTCCCCATCGCATCTCCACAATATTGCGTGTTGTGTTTAGGTCAGCGCCTGCAGACCATTGGCTAGTTTGGCCAGTGCTAAGTATAGGCGCCGGGCTTGTCTTACTGGGAACCGGTCCTTGATTTCCCGTATAATAGTCCGGGTAAGACTGGCTGTAACTATAAGAAAAAGCGTCACGCCTGCTGAGTTCACCGTTATACGTGAAATGCGGCAGCATCTTGGTCCGGTTACTGTATTCAATGGCCTTCTGGGTCAGGATTTCGACCTCGCCCTGCCGCAATTCAAGACTATTCGCGAGAGCAAGCCTGCGACATTCTTCAAGTGTCAGTTGTTTTTTCCCGATTGCAGCTGTTGAAGGAACGATCCGGTGCTTCTCCGTGTTGGCTATGATTATGGATTTTGTAAGGGCCACGTCATCTACGGATTCGAACGGGTTTCTCAGGCGTTCCCTCAAGTTCGGTAAGAACGCGCCGTTGCATGAGGCTAACAGGGAAACTACCCCTATCAGGGTCAGACAAAAAACCGCCTTAAGGGAGGATGTCATCTATCCTCCGGCCTTTCAATCTGTAGGACCCCCACCATGCCCGCGTTCAACAACCCATTCGCATTATCTATAAGGACCCACACCCTTTTGGTCCTGGATTTAGGGTCAATCAAGGCCCCAATTCTATCGAAGGTCCCACGAAATTTTATTCCCTGAGATTCAACGAAAGACGCAGTGTCACCTTTCCTGACATATTGTAAGTCGTCTTCCGGCATGTTAGCGACCGCATACACCTTTTCGGTGTCAACGATGGCGAAAATCTTTTCCATTCGGTCAACCGGTTCAAAATCCTGCTTGTATTTGACAGCGATATAACCCTTGAAAGGTGCCTTAACCTGGCAGGATTCAAGGTTAAGTTCCGCAAACTCCTGTTCTTTGACAGCCTTTTCGAGCGCAGTCTTTGACATTTCATATTCAGTTTCAGCCTTGAGCACATCCTGCTTGGTGCTCGCGTCCTGAGCAAACATTTCACGCTGAATTTTTAGCGTCGCTTCAGTCCTTTTGACAGCCAGACGAAGTCCGTTTACTTCGTCCGTCGGCCTTTTCGGCCAAGAGGACATAACGGTCCTTGGAAACCTCACAAACAACTTGCCCCTCTTGAACGAGATCACCTTCCTGAAAGGCAAAACGATCTATCATCCCTGACACTTCCGTGCCAATATTCGCTGTTCGATAAGGATTGATAATTGTAGCTTCAACTGGTTGTCTTTCAGAAGCTTCCAGGGGTGGTAATTCCGGGACCTTGATTCCCGGTTCCGTAACTTTAACTTTCGGCGGGGCCTCTCGTAATCTTTCCGAAGGTCCTGATTGAGACCTGACAAACCCTCTCCCATTCTCATCATCATGGCCATTTAGGTCCCCATCAGAACCACTATTACCGTCTTCAGGTGGTGGGACAGGCTCGGAGGGTGGCGGGGCAAGAGGCATGAGTGGAGTTTGTTTCACGGGTGTTTTCGACTCTTCTGAATCTGCAGGCTGCTCCGGCTCTGAAACATCCTTCTTGTCAGTAACCTCGGATTGAGTTTCGCTGTGAACCTTACCCATTTCTGGCAGGCCGGATATCTTTTCAAGTTTTGGGGGAGAACAAGACAAGAGAAGGAAGCAGGAGGAGAGAACAGCGATAGTCCTGAGGCTCGAAGTCATAAGAAAGTAACCTCGCCGGATTATATGAACACTATTACGTCAGCGCTGAAGACAAATTGACTAACGTATAAATACCACAATCAATAAATCCAGTCAATTAATATCGTTACAATTGATACTTGATATATTTATTAAAATTAGATAGTTGGTGGTCCAGCGCTTGAAAATAACTTCAACGAAGCTTCCTGCTGGGTTGAGCCTAACAGGCCAGGCTTATGTAGGAATTAAGCAGGAAAATTGGCCGGAATTTTCTAAATGGTTCCGTAACGGATTTGTTGGTCTTTGTTTTTTGTCGTGCGTTTTTTCGTTCGATTCATTTCTCGCGGGATTTGAATGCTTCGATAGTCCGAGTCAGCGTATTGGACAGTTCTTCGGCCTGTTCAAAGGTCATATAAATGTGGCGCTCATAGAGTTCAGCCATGGTTTGTTCGCCTTGCTGGTTGTTTGCAGGCACGTATCTGCCGAAAATCAACGAAATGTCCTTTGGGGTCGTAGCGACCAAGGCGCAGTTGCTGTAATAAATAGCCATTTGCCGCGACATGATTCTGGTAAGGCCCCCTGGACTTTCTTCCTGTGGACTCTGGCTCTGATTGGCGTCTTGTTGCTCATTGGCCATTTTGAAATCCTCCCGAGTTACATTCATGGACCGCCATAATTTACTTATCTTACCTTAAATATCCATGACAGCAAACAAGAATTTTGTAAATATTTTAGTCCCTTGGAAAACGTCTAAACAATGAGGATCTTTTTGCATCGATTTAACGACCCAGCCGTTTTCTTTGTTTATCCTGGTACATCAAGCTATCTGCCGACTTTAATAGTTCTTCAAGAGAACAAGGAAACTCAGGCCCTCTACGAGCTATGCCGACACTGGTAGAAATCCTATAACTCGCTGCCCGCTCCGAATTAAATTCATGTAGGCTTGTTTCCAGACGGGCTTTAAGCAAATCTTCGGTTGTGTCGTTTTCGTCGGTAATTAGGACCACAAACTCGTCGCCACCGAACCTCCCCAAAATATCAGATTGTCGAAAAGTATTTCTGAAAATGTCGGATGCGAAAACCAGAACCTTGTCGCCTTCCGCATGACCAAGGGTGTCATTAATGCTCTTGAAGTTGTCCAGGTCCATAAAAAGTAGCGCTAACGAAGAATTTGAGCGATCGGCGACCTTAAACTGATGTTCCGCCAATGTCAGAAAGCCACGGCGATTGTAGAGTCCCGTCAATTCGTCAACAAGCGCAAGCTCCTTTAGTTTGAGCGATTGCTCTTCTATTTGTTCGTACGCTGTTCTGAGATTGTTGTTAGCCTCCTGAAGGTCCTTAAAGTGGTTAAGCGCCGCTTCATAAGAAGAAAAGAGCAGATCAAAAACCTGCGTGGACGCCGCCTGTAAGCGATGCACCTGACCTGCAAAGAAGATATCGATGCCATCTTTTGACGCAGAGTTTTTTCTTAAACTTTTGTTAACAAGGATGTATTGGATTCTAGCAATTAGCATATCCGCTCTACATGGTTTGGTAATAAAATTGTCGGCACCGCTCTCCAGACCACGGATGATTTCTTTCGGGTCGGAAAGGGCTGTCAGCAAAATAACTGGAATTTCTCTCAGAATTTCATTATTCTTCATGCGACGGCATAGTTCATATCCGTCCATTTCAGGCATTACTATGTCACTAATTACAAGAGTAGGAACGTGGAGGTTCAGCTTCCCGATTGCGGCCCTACCGTCTGGAGCCGTGTCAACCTTGAATCCACGACTCTCAAGCTCAAACTGTAATTGGAGAGCTTGAGTCGGACTGTCCTCTACCACCAGGATTTCTATGGTTGAGGGTTCTATTGAGTAAGTTAGTTCACTGGTTCCGGCTAAGTTCATATTCCAACCTCTTGTGAAGGTATGTAGTCCTTGATCAAAATTCTACCATATTATTCTGATCAAGCAACCAAAAGAGCTAACACCAAAACAGCGACATCAGAAGAGCTGTGCTCTTAACCGCAATAGTGGGCGCCTTTCTTCGGTATTCACGGCGTCATAGGTAAACCTTTTCGGGGTATTTAGGCCAAAATACAATGACGAACTGTCATTCACGCTTTGGTTCCCGACTGTGCCAAGGCGTCTTTTTTGCAAAACTTCCGAACCGGGAATCTGCTCATGAATCGCATGTCCCGGTTCTTCAATTGCTGAAAATTTTACTTTTGAATGAGGTGCCATGAAAAACAACATAACCTTTAAAGCGCTTGTCCTGGTTCTGGTCATGACATCGATCCTCACTGCTCAGGCCCAACAGCAAACCGAAGCCGCGCCTGGCAACGGCGACAATTCCCGCCTCGTTCCCGCTCGGATAATCCCTGCGCCAACCACGGTCAGCCCTGAATTGAGGAAAGTAATCGCTCGTCCCTTGAGTTACGTGATGAATCTTGTACCCAAAACTTCTGAAGAATGGCATAAACTTGTGGCCATCAAATCAGAACGCGACACTGCTGTTCTGGCGCAGTTAAGCAGTCTGTTTCCAGTCAATATCCAAAGCGAACTCACGGGTGGAGTCAAAACATACATTGTGACCCCAAAGACCGTTTCAGAGGAGAATATGAACCGGATCCTGGTTCACCTTCATGGCGGAGGATACGTATTCAATGGTGGGGAAACCGGTTTGGGTGAGGCAATTCTCATGGCGTTCCACGGAAAGATCAAAGTGGTTTCGGTGGACTACCGGATGCCGCCGGATTTCCCTTTCCCAGCGGCTTTGGATGATTCCGTGAAGGTATATAATGAAATTATCAAGACTTACAAACCATCCAATACCGGAATTTTTGGGACATCGGCCGGCGGAGGTTTGGCAGCCGCTACCGTTCTCAAGCTTCGGGAACTAAACATTGCTCTTCCCGGAGCTGTAGGGTTGGGCACACCGTGGGCGGACTTGACTACAACTGGAGACACGCTGTTCACGAATGAATATATCGACGATGTCCTGGTTACGCACAAGGGGATCCTGGAGGCGTGCGCTAAGTTGTACACAGGATCTCACAACATGAAAGACCCCCTAATATCCCCAGTATATGGGGATTTTACAAAAGGTTTTCCCGCTACAATTCTTACTTCTGGAACCCGCGACATGCTACTCAGTGACACGGTCCGGATGCATCGCAAGCTCCGGCAAGCCGAAGTAGAAGCCGATCTTCAGGTATTCGAGGGCCTGTCACACGCTCAATATATCCTGGTATTCACTTCCACTGAATCAAGAGAAGCTTTCCAGGGCATAGCCCGTTTCTTTGGAAATCATCTCGGTAGATAGATGTGAACCTCCCGATCCGATAAAGAGCGACCAGTATAAACGCAACATTGTCATGAGACTTAAGGGCCTTTAGGTTCACTTTCCACGAATTAGCCCAATTGAAACTTTTAGGATCAATACTGTATCTGGACACCAATTTCCATGACTCTTGATGGAGGTATGCGCAAATATGCCGCTCCGTTAAGTGAATTACGAAACATGAGGATAAAGATGGACCTGCGCCACCTGGACGTGGTTCTTTTGCTGTCCAGTATTAGACTCAGACGCCCAACATAGTAAGTCACCTCGTCAAGATCAATATCCGAAACCCGCCTACTTAGGTTAGACATTATCTGAGGAATGTCCGGTGATTCCATGAACCCGTAGCGTGCGGTTACCCGGTAGACACCATGTCCCATGTTCGCGATGTCTATGCGTTGGGATTCCTCTACCTCAGGGGCGTCTGTGGTAAGCACAGAAAGAAGCACCAGTTTCTCGGGCAAAGCTCTGGTCTGAGTGACATAGTGAAGTAGCATGGGTGGGACTTCCCTCTGGAAATTGGAGAGGAACACACCAGTGCCCGGTAGACGTATCAGCTTCTCGCTCATGACCATTGCCATGAATTTTTCTTTGGGAACGGTCATGGTCATCACCTTGATCGCCAATTTCTTCCACCGTCCCACCAGACGACCATGACAGCCATGATCAAGAGAGCGGCGCTCAGAGGGAACCAGCCGCCGGTAGTAAATTTCTGCAGGCAGGAAATGAAATAGGTTAGGTCCATACTCCAAAAAAGTAGACAGAGCGGGAAAGCCTTCATTAAGCTCCATCCCCAAATCTTTCGGCAAACGAAGTAGAACAGGGTTGAAGTGATAAGCATTGTCCCGGTAACCGCTATGCCGTAAGCATCAGCCAGATTGTCAGAGGCTTTGAAGTAAACAGCGAGAGCTATAGCCGCCACCATCATAAAACCGTTTACACCAGGGAGATATACTTGGCCTTCAGCCATTTTCGAAGTGTGCGTGATCCGCATACGCGGCATAAAGCCCAGTTGAACAGCCTGTCGGGTCAGCGAAAAAACCCCTGAGATGATGGCTTGCGACGCTATGATCGTGGCGATCGTCGCGAGAGCTACCATCGGGTACAGAAAAGCTTGGGGCACGAGGCTGAAAAATGAGTTACCGGCGCTTCTTGGGTCCTGAAGTATCAACGCTCCCTGGCCAAAGTAGTTAAGAATTAGAGCCGGAAAAGCTATGAAGTACCAGGAGATGCGGATGGCTTTGATCCCGAAGTGCCCCAGATCTACGAAAAGAGCCTCGCACCCGGTAATGCACAGGACCACTGCCCCCAGCAAAAAGAATCCGGTTAGCCCGTTGTCAACAAAGAACCTCACTGCATGGACTGGATTAATCGCTTCCAGTATATCTGGCCTATGCCAGATGGGCGCCACCCCAAGCAGGGCGATGACGACGAACCACAGGATCATCACAGGACCGAAGTATTTGCCTATCCTCCCAGTACCGTGGCTTTGGGCCCAAAAGAGAGCGAAGAGTATGCAGCAGGTCAGGGGAACTATGACTGGTTTAGCGCTGGTGGTGGCGACTTCGAGCCCCTCGAGCGCAGACAGGACCGAGATTACAGGAGTGATGAGGCCATCTCCATAAAGCAGGGCAGAACTGAAGAGCCCAGCTAAGATGATTCCCCTACGCAGCGACGTTCCCATTTTCTTGTGAAGAATAGCCAGTATTGCAAAGTCTCCCCCTTCTCCGTCATCGTCAGCCTTGAGGATGAAGAGAGCGTACTTGACACTGACCACTAGGACCAGCGACCAAAAAATCAATGAAACCAGCCCTAAAACATTTTCTGGGGAGGGAGTAATCGTAGACTGGCCCATAAAGCACTTTGAGAGTATATAGAGGGCTGGTGCCTATGTCGCCGAAAACGACACCCAAAGCTGCAATTACCAGGGTAATAGCTTTCCCTTTAACGCGGGCCATGCGCAAATCAGCCTTTCAGCGCTTGTACGGCACAACGGTTTCTGAATTTCATTCGCGCCCCGAGGATTCTTCCCACCATACTGAGGAAAGTTCCAGACGCGTTGTCTCCACGAGGTTATCGACGACATGCTGAGCTTCCGGAGTCGTCTGAAAGCCGGGGAACTGGAGAGCATCGAGGATTAAGCTCACAGCGTTATCCACTGTGATCGATTTCAGGTGTATGACCATGTCGTATAAGGTAGCATCCCAAGTGTCGGCGCCATAAAGGTGAAGCGCCCACCTTCGCCGTTCGTTATCATCCCTCAGAATGATTTCTCTAGCCTTGTCCGCTGGGATGCCTTCTCGCTTTACTTCGTCCGCCACGCGAACTTCAAGGTCGGCGACGATTCGCACTTTCAGGACGTGTGGTATATCCTGAAGAAAGAAGTTCCCGAAGAGCCCGTGGTAAACGACATTGTCTTTCTGCACGTGCTTCAGGAGAGCGGCGCGAATGTAGGTGAGATATTTTTCCTTGTCGTGGACAAAACGCTCGAAGATCGTAGGAGCGTCCTGGATCGCCCGGACAAGCTTGATTTCGGGGATGTTAAATTCCTTGGACGCTTCCAGGAGTATTTCACGGGAAATGCACTCATATCCCAGTTTTGCAGCAAGTTTTTCCGCTACCTCTTTGCCACGGTAGTAAGAGCCTCTTGAAACGGTTATTATGGCCATGGCCTGTCCTTTCGTCAATTTTTGGTAACTTTTGACAGCCTTTCCTCAAGATTTGAAAGCTCAACTTGAAGCTCACTGGGGAGACGGTCGCCAAACATTTCGAAGTGAGCCTTGATATGGTGAACTTCCTCCATCCAGGCGTCTGCGTTCACAGCCAAGAGTTCACTAATGACTTCCTGTGAAATATCGAGCCCCGCCAAGTCCAACGCCCCAGGCGCCGGGACATTGCCGACAAAAGTTTCTGTAGCCCTACCCTGCCCATTCACACGCTCAAAAATCCATTTCAGGACGCGGCAGTTCTCGGCATAGCCAGGCCAGAGAAAATTACCGTGATG
Organism: uncultured delta proteobacterium; assembly: GCA_963798475.1. Lineage (GTDB taxonomy): Bacteria > Desulfobacterota > Desulfomonilia > Desulfomonilales > Desulfomonilaceae > CAJBEZ01. The sequence goes on along the minus strand of CAWCTI010000018.1, from coordinate 241,177 downwards.
ATCGTGGAGGAACCAATTGACGTAGTAAATTTTTGGTAACTTGTCGGGAGCGGCTCTTCGGCCCATTTCTAACCAGTGAGCGAAATAGTCTCCCATGTGGTACCCGCAAAAAGGTAGCATGGCCATTGGATCCCGGCGAAGCCGCCCGACTGTTCCTACGGCTGCCGCCGTTGTCTCACTGCTTGCGGTCGAACCCAGAAAAACGCCATGGCGCCAACTGAACGCCTCTGTGACGAGAGGAACAACCGAGCCCCTCCTGCCTCCGAAAAGGATTGCGTCAATTGGGACCCCTTCCGGGTCTTCCCACTCCGGCGTGATAACCGGGCATTGCCTTGCCGGCGCTGTAAAACGGGAATTTGGGTGCGCCGCCTTTCTTCCGGAATTGGGTGTCCAAAATCGTCGAAGCCAGTCTGTAAGCGCTGCTGGCTGTTCGTCGGTCATCCCTTCCCACCAAACGTCCCCCTGAGGTGTTATGGCGCAGTTTGTGAAAATAGAGTTTTTTGAACAAGTGAGAATGGCATTGAGATTGGACTTTACGCTGGTTCCAGTCGCAACACCGAAAAACCCAGCTTCGGGGTTGATTGCACGAAGCCGTCCGTCCGCCCCAAATCGCATCCAGGCTATGTCGTCCCCGACAGTCTCAACCTTCCAGCCCGGCATGGTAGGAACAAGCATAGCAAGGTTGGTTTTTCCACAGGCCGAAGGAAAAGCTCCAGTAAAGTAGCGAATCTGCCCTTCCGGGCTGGTCAATTTGAGAATCAGCATATGTTCAGCCATCCATCCTTCATCTCGGGCCTGGACCGAAGCTATCCTCAAGGAGTGGCACTTCTTTCCCAACAGAGCGTTTCCACCGTAACCTGAGCCGAAAGACCAGATTTCCCGGGTTTCTGGAAAATGGCAGATGAATTTTTGTTGATCGTTGCATGGCCAAGGTGAGTCAGGAGCATTAGCTTGCAACGGCACGCCAACCGAGTGAATTCCTCGTACAAATTCTCCGTCAGCGCCTAGCGCCTCCAGGGCCCTGGTCCCCACACGAGTCATGATATGCATGTTGGCGACAACATAGGGAGAATCCGTTAGTTCAACTCCGATATTCGGAAAAGAAGAACCGATTGGCCCAAGGCTGTAAGGAATTACGTACAATGTACGTCCCTGCATAGAGCCATCAAGAAGGTACGACAGCGTAGTCTTCATGTCCTCTGGATCAGCCCAGATATTATTAGGGCCCGCGTCTTCCTGCTTTGCCCAACAAATAAAGGTCCGGTCTTCAACGCGTGCTACATCCAACGGGTTTGATCTGACTAAAATGCTGTTGGGCCTTTTGGAGGGATTCAGAGCAATAGCGACACCGGTTTGGATCATCTGCCTAATCATAAACTGATATTCCTGCTCCGATCCATCACACCAGTGAATTCTATCAGGCTGGCACATCCGAGCCACCTGGTCTACAAATTCGCCGAGCTTTTTGTGCTCGATCATGCAGTCTCCTTCTATGTCAACAAAAGATGAATGGCCTTACGGTTTAGGATAGTTGAACGCTACTTCGTAGAGATTGGCAATTATGCCGATTTAGTTCTCCCTTCAGTGGAGCATTCGCTATGAATAACGCTGATATTCTGTACCCCCGCAGAACGATTCGCTAGGGGTATGGTTGCTCCAGCGCCCTACCTCCTTCTATTACTACAACTCTATCCGAACATTCTACTACCGACTTTCTGTGTGAGATGAATACCACGGTCATCTTTCCCCGAAGGTCTTGCATGGCTTGAATGATCCGTTGCTCATTCTTTGCGTCCAGATTGCTAGTAGCTTCGTCCAACAACAGCAAAGTAGGCTTACGCAATAGCGCCCTTGCCAAAGAGATTCTCTGCCGCTGCCCTCCCGATAGCCTCACCCCACGATCCCCCACGATTGTCATTAGCCCTTCGGGCAATGCTTTGACGAAGTCCGCCGCCGAAGCTATTTGCAGAGCGTTCCAGATATCTTCATCTGAACTCTCGGGCGAGGCCCACCGCATGTTGTCCTTCAATGTCTCATGGAACAACAAACTCTCCTGAGGAACATAACCTACCGATTTTCGCCAGGAATGCAAAACGCTTCCTTCCAGTGGCTTTCCGTCAATGAGGATATGGCCAATATCGGGAGTCAACAAGCCGATCAGCAAGTCCGCTAACGTGCTCTTGCCACCACCAGACGGCCCAAGAATGACCGTCGTCTCTCGGGCTCGAATTAACAGTTCAATCTGGTCAAGAACAAAGTTTTCGTCTTCCTTGTCATATTTGAAAGAAACGCCACGAAACTCTACACCGGTTTCGAGTTCTATCGGCAGCGCGGAGCCGTAAATCTGCGGTTCCTCGGCCGCATGAAACTTCTTAGCCATGTCCAGCGCCGCTTTGTAGGCGGGCAACATGTTGAGCGTCCCTTGCCATGTTCGCTGCATCCACGAGAACATGGGCACAAGACTGGAAAAGAGAAAAAGCATGATCAGCAGTCTGGACACGGGGATTTGAAGTATTTGGACCCCGACGAGAAAAAACACACTCACTACAAGGACTCCACCGATTTCGTAATACATCCCTGTAGAAGAAAGAATCCCTGCAAAGCGATTGGCCTGTTGCTCAAGATTTCCGCTCAATGAGCAAAAACTCCGAATATGCCTATCTTCAGCTCCGAAACTCCTGGCAACTTTCATTCCAGCCAGATGGTCCATCAAAACGCCAAACAAGGCAGCCATAGTCTGACGCCATTCCTCACCAAGCTCATAAGACCTGCGATTGAGCGGCCTGAGAACCAGAAGCAATAATCCGGAACTGACAATCGCCACACACGTGAGAGGAAAAGACAACATCATGGCTACGCCAATCTGCACAAAGACAACGAAGATCGTGCTGATCAGCGCAAAAAGGCCGTACGTTCCGTTGTCTATGGTCGCGAGATTTGATGTCATAACATGATTGATGTCCGATCCTCTGATTTGAATGAAACGCAGCCATTGAACCCGCGCCATCGATCTAAACAGATCATCGCGGAGCTTACGTGTGAATGCATGAGACAGCTTTGAGTTGAGTATGGTGGACCATCGTTGTATCACGGCGTATAAGGAGACGATTCCTACATACACGGCCAGCACCATAGACAAGCTAAGTGGAAGTCCGGTGAAACTCCATATCTTACCGATTATCGCGACAATACCTTCAGGAGCGGAATCTCCGATTCCGATCAATTGCAGGAATGGGATCAGCATCAGCAGACCGATCCCCTGCGTGAGTCCCATACCGATCAAAACCGCAATGGCAAAGTAGGCTTTTGTACCGGCTTGATGGAACAGATCTCTCAGGTATTCCAAGAATAGTTTGCTTTTTGGGCTTAGTTTAAAAATCATTTTTCTCGGCGAGAACCGAATACTTGTCCATGCGGTTGTGGGCAACATAGCGCCCAAGAGACCAACCAAAGAAAAAATGGGTTTCTTAAAAAGAAACCCATTAGACCATCTCACTGCAAAATCTTGTTGGAGAAAAGACCCAAGGTCACTTGCCGAAAAGCTTTTCCGCAATCATGCCCAAACCTTGATGAAGCAAGTCTTGGGTCGGCAGGGAGCCTTCGGGCGTTAGTTTGTCAACTATCTTGGGTAACATCTCGGACAAACCACTCGACGCTTCGTCCGTCGAAATCCCCAGCTTTTCTGCAATCTGCCGGACTTGGTCACTTCCCAGGACCTGCTGGATCTGTTCCGGAGAAATCGGAAGGTTTTCCCCTTTGCCAATCCATGAAGACATTACATCGCCAAGCCCGTTCTCTTTGAAAGTGTTTAAGAGTCCTTCAGCGCCGCCAGATTCGGAACTCTTGAGGATACCCATAATGCTTTCCAACATTCCGCTCTGGTTATCTTGACCTGAAAAGACCTGTTCCAGCAGCCCACCTGCTTCGTCAAAGAACCCCATGTTGAACCTCCTGGAATTTTTCCCTGGCTAATTCTGAAATCGTCTGTGGAATCCCTATCCGTCGATGATGGCCGCGTTTTAAGAATCTCTGCATGTTACGCGTGGCGCGACCGTATGAATTCTATTCACACATAATACAAGACATGGCTCAGACTGTTAAAGCCAGAGTAATAATTCCGGAATGTGGGTAGAAAACGAGTTTCTACCTTTTAGGTGGTGGAGTGGTCGGTTTACTTGGCTGACTAGATGCCTTGGCGCATTCTTTTTCTTTTGCTTTTTGAGCTTCTTCTTTTGTCTTGAATGGGCCAGCTATTGTTTTGGGTGTTTTTGCCTGGGCCTTGATCACCCTGCAGTCTCCGTTTTTGTCCTTGATCACCACGAAGCTATCTCCGGCGGCAAAAGCAACCACAGTTGTCAGGACAAAAATAATGGCTACGAACAAACCTACTAAACGTCTAACTTTCATTGCGCCCTCCAGGGAATGGGATTTTATTAATCCTAATATCAGTCTGATTTAGTGAAAGGCAAATCAATTGTGGGAAATTTATATCAGAGTAGGATAGAGAAGTAGCTAATGGCTTGGGACGTTTGAACGCTACCTATTTGCCGCAAGCGGCTTGTCGAAAGCGCTAACGTTTGTTTGGGAAGAGTAACCCACGCATATCATCCGAAACTCTCCCGTCAAGGCGCTGAGAAGCGCCTTTTCCCCACTGCATCCTGTATTTTAAGCAGTCTTTTAAGTCCCTTTTCTAGTTCGTTATAATAAACCCTTCAAAGCTCGAATCACTTTATCGATTCTTTGAGAGCCTTTGCGGCAGTAAACTTTGGGGCTTTGGTTTCGGGGATGTTGAGTTTTTGTTTGGTACGTGGGTTTAAGCCCGATCGCGCTTTTCTAAGGACAACAGAGAATTTGCCGAAGCCTGGGACAGAAATTTCCTGTCCCGCGGCCAACACTTCGGCAATGGCCGAGAAAACCGATTCAATGGATTCCGAAGCCAGTTTCTTGGTTATCTTGCCTTTCTCAGCAAGTTTGTCCACAAATTCAGCCTTTGTCATGTCTGCGCCTCCCGTGAAATAGTAATTGTGTCAAGTCAACAATATAAGTTTTGCCTTTATAATGCACATGCGTATAGAGTGTCAAGATGAATTGACGGCGGGCAGCGATGAAATCTGGATGGTGTGGCTAAAATCTCTCATGATTATTTGGCGCTCGGAGCGAGAGTCGAACTCGCACACCCTTGCGGGTGGTGGATTTTTAGTCACAACATGAAACAATCAACATAACAATATCAAGCGCTTGACTGAGACAACCGTTGCCAAAAGTCCTAACAGAGCATGACGAATCATTGCTGATTCCCGCAAAAGTCCCCTAAGGGCTCGTCCTCGAGAAAATAGGTTTTAAAAGATATCTTTCTTACAGTGGGCAAGGTTTGCTCATCGCCAGAGGTGCGCAACCTATTGCTTCTTCTAGGCCATGACGATATCCGCGCTTCAGAGAATCGCAGGCTGGTCTTTTGTTCTCAGCCCTTGGTGGTGTCTTTAGCAATCATATCCAGCATATAATTAGACGTGATCAATTCGTTCCGACTAGCAATTTCATCTTTAAAAATCATAGCTGCTTCATGGTTGACGTCTCCAGAATCTTCAATGGCGTCCCATGCGATGTCTTGGCAATCTCGAATTTCCCTCTTTGTCGTTGATCTTGCCGATCCTCAGCAAAAAGTGGGTTGACCCACCTTGGGAAAATCTTTCGTAGCGGATCCGTTCCTTTATAGCTAACTGATTCGTAACACGGCCTTTATCGTGTCGCCTCTCCTGGCATCGGCGATTGCCTCATTGATCTCGCTGAAGTCATAGAACTTCACAAGGCGGTCAAAAGGAAAACGCCCAGCCTGATAGAGTTCGATCATTTTAGGAATGAAACGTTTCGGGATAGCGTCCCCTTGGATTATACCGATGGTTCTCCGTCCTTCTGTCAGAGAATTTGTGACGACACCTCCGGCGAGGAGTCCAACAACGCCACGTGCGTTCAACACCTGAACCGCCAGTAGTTGCATCTTCCAGTCGCCGGTAGTGTCCACTACGTAATCAACGCCTCTACCTGTGATGTCGGTAATGCGGGAAGCGACGTCATCATGAGTATTGTTTATCACATGGGTAGCGCCCAACTCCAAGGCTACCTCGAGGCGTCTGGGTTTGATGTCGATACCTATGATCGGTTTGGCTTCCACAATGCGAGCCGCCATGAGGGCGGCAAGGCCGACGGCTCCTGTGCCGAAGATAGCGATGCTTGCCCCTTTTGAAACCTTCAAGGAGTTTATTACGGTTCCTGCTCCAGTTTGCAGACTGCAGCCCAGCGGAGCCAGCATCTCCAGAGGCAAGTCTTTGGGAACCTTTACGAGGTTGCGATTAGTGACAAGGGCATGCGTGGCGAATGAAGACTGGCCGAAAAAGTGCGCCCGTACGCCGCTGCGATGCATTGAATTGCTACCGTCCAAGCGTGCGAAATCAAAGTTCAACTCATAGAAGCGTTTACAATCAGTAGGGTTCCCATTTCGGCATTGTCGGCATTGGCCGCAGGATTGGTAAGAGAGCACAACATGATCGCCGGGAGTTACTCCCCTGACTTGCTTACCGACCTGTTCTACAAGTCCAGCCCCCTCATGTCCCAGCACGACAGGGATATCTGCAGAATCCCAGTAGTCCATCATGTCTATGTCCGTGTGACAGATCCCCGAAGCTACGATGCGCACCAGGACTTCGTCGTCGCGCGGACCTTCCAGTTCGAGGGATTCGATCTTCAAGGGGCCACCCTTCTTTCGCAGAACGGCTCCTCGAATCGTGTGGCCTAGCGTGTCGGAATGGTTAACCAATGTTAAGTTCCTTTCCCTCACTATATCAGATGGTTGGCTCAAATAAGATATCTTTCTTTGTCATGGAGCTGAATTATACGTTTTCTATTCATTCACGGTTCGGACATGTTTCCTGTATTCCTCCATGATAGTCTTCAGTGACTGACCACGTTCAGAATTCGCCAGACATCTATCGGTAATCACCTCGTATATCGGTTTCGCTTCACATGCGGACACTGGAAATGGCATGTGTGCCTCACAAATCAAGCTAATGGAGGCATGAATCAGTGCCAATTCGTTGTGCATGGGCCGACACAGGCCCTTTGCAACAGGATTACAATGACACGGAATGGGGCGGTACCCCTTCATGAAGTTAGAATGCTCTTTGAATTTCTAATCCTGGGAGGGCGCCCAAGCTGGCCTGAGCTGGGTAACCATTCTCCGTAAGCGTGAAGGGTACCGGAGCGTCTTTGGCGACTTCAAACTATTTTCGTTGACGATTAGTGACATTGCAAGAAGTCTCGAAATTTGTCTTTTTTAAGTGAGGCAAGAACATCTGTAAACAGATTAATTTCTCTTTCTAAATCCTTAAAAGCCCTTTTCACATGCTTTAGCGCACCCTCTCTGCCCATTGTTTCTAGCTTCAGCGCCGCCTCAAACGCCCTATCAGCGGCAAAATTACCCACGGAGCCCTTTAAGGTATGCGCAGCCCGCTCAATGGCTTCAGCATTCCCCTGACGCACGGCATGTTCCACCTGAGACAGCATTTCACCGCCAGTATCCAGGAACAGGTCCACCAATTCTCCTAGGAGAACCAGATCACCTCCGACTCTTGCTAACAGTTGCGCTTTGTCGACAATGTCTCCGCCTTTTCCTACAGCGGAAGGCGCCTCGGAATCTGCTTCACGTTTTCCAACCAGCCCCTCGATATTTTCTACGAGTTCTTGTGTGTTAATCGGTTTCGAGACATAACCATCCATTCCTACCGCCAAACACTTTTCCCTGTCTCCTGACATGGCATGGGCCGTCATAGCAACTATCGGGATGTGACCGCCAATGATTCTTTCCTTTTCCCTGATAGACTTGGTAGCCTCAAAACCATCCATTTCAGGCATCTGAACATCCATTAGGATAATATCAAAACATCTATCCTCAAGAATCTGCAACGCTTCTCTTCCGTTTTCCGCAATCGTTACGGAATGCCCCATTTTCTGAAGAATTCTCGTTACTAGCTTTTGATTGATGGCATTATCTTCAGCCAGAAGCACACTAAGACATCGTTTGACCTCCCGCACAGAATGGCGGGTAACTAGAGAGGGCCTTCTTTCACCCTCCGATGACTTGTTTAGAGCCGTAGAAATGACTGCGAAAAGCTCTGACTGTTTGATAGGTTTTAGGCAATAGGCCGTAATCCCCACATTCATACATCGGCGGGCGTCTCCTCGTTGTCCCGCGGAAGTCAGCATGATCATGGTTGCGCCAGATAAACTATGGTCCTTATTGATTCGCTCTGCTAATTCAAAGCCGTCGATATCCGGCATGAGATAATCAAGTAAGACCAGTGAAAATGGCTGACCCACCTCCTGAGCATTTTTCATGGTAATCAGAGCGTCTATGGCGCTTTCTACCGCAACTGGCTTCATACCCCAGTACGCCAGTATTTCTTTAAGCATAAATCTGTTCATGGCGTTGTCGTCTACTATCAAAACCGGCAAATCCCTGAACTCGGAAAAGTCCACTGGAACTCTTTGCGGCAAGGGACCCTGACTGAGTCCAAGTTTTGTGGTGAAATGAAATGTGCTCCCTGTTCCTACTTCGCTTTCCAGCCAGATTTGTCCACCCATCATCTGAACCAATTGTGTGGAGACGGCAAGGCCCAGACCGGTGCCGCCATACTTCCTGGTCGTAGACCCATCCGCTTGTTCAAAAGCGTTAAATATTTTCAGTTGCTTCTCCTTGGGTATTCCTATGCCTGTGTCCTTAATTGCAAAATGCAAATGAATCTCATCTTCTGACTCTGACTCCAATTCAACGTCGACGGAAACTTCTCCTTTATGAGTAAACTTGATGGCGTTCCCCAATAAATTTATGAGAATCTGATTCAAACGCCCAGGATCACCGACCACAACGTCCGGCATCTGAGGAGGAATATGATAGACCAGTTCAAGGTCTTTGGAGTGAGCCTGTAGGGAAACCGCCATCATAGCCTGGGCAATTGAATCTCTCAAACTGAAATCCATCTCCACTAACTCGAACTTTCCGGCCTCTATTTTGGAAAAATCCAGGATATCGTTTATTAGCCTTAAGAGCGATTCCGCTGAAATCTTCACCGCTTCCAAATATTCTCGCTGTTCTGAAGAAAGGTCGGTATTTAAAGCCAGTTCCGTCATGCCTATAATGCCGTTCATCGGGGTACGAATTTCATGACTCATGTTCGCTAAAAAAGAACTCTTGGCTACATTAGCTTGTTCCGCAAGTTTCCTGGCTTCTATCAACTCAGTGACATCTATGAAAGATTCTATTCCTCCTATAATCCTTCCATCATCGTCTCTCTCTACAGAAACATTTTCCAAAACCGTCAAGACTCGCCCATCTTTGGTTCGTATGGAACACTGATGTCGGACCAGACGATCCTTTGACCCCAACTGAAACAGGCTAAAAGGCCCGTCGCTCATTTCTTCGCCAAGGACACTGGATGTCTTACCTATGATGTCCTCTGTCGTAAACCCTGTAATTAGACAAAATTCCTCATTAACTCCAGTAACTATACTTGAAGAGTCAAAACTTAGTATAGCTGTCGCGGCCGTCGACAACAGTCGTCTTTGTTCCTTGTTCGCAGAATCTAAGTATTGATTGGTTTTCTTGAGGGTCTCTTCTACAAGCCTTTTCTCCTTCAATGCATCGATCATGGAATTGAAGGCGACAGAGAAATCACCAAGGAAGTCGACTCGTTGATTCAGATCACCTCGAGCGACTTGTTGGGTCTGCCAGGTCAAATGTTTCAAGTGAGCGTGGAGTTGTTTGAATGGGGAAATGAGAACATTTCTGTGAGGGGGTTCAACATCGAGACGTCCCTCGGAGAGTGAACTTAAAAAATGCTGGGAGTCCGTATAGTTCTTGATCAGGCTGTTAACCGTGTCGACAAGTCGCACCACATCTTCAGACGCCTGGGGCCCCTGAGCATTCAATGTGTCTGGAATCTCACCACGGGTCAGTTGGAGAATCGCTTGACTAATATTGTCCAGTAAGGACAACTGTACCTCTTGTCATTAGACTATTGCTTCAGCTTTGCTGTAAACCTACAGGTTCTGTCACCTGTAGCCCAACAGTCGATCTCTTTTACTTCAAAATCCTTTCCGGTGTAAGCGTTAAAGATTCCGGCAATGAATCCCTCATCATAATCACAAACAGTCTCTCCCACAATTGGTAAACCCGAACAATCCAGATCCTCCGAGACGGTTAACACAAAATCCATTTTGGACATATCGGCCTTTTCGATTCGCAGGATACCGATGCAGAGCGTTTTTAGTCTCTCCTGAAGTTGCGCCACGAACGCCTCAAAGTCAGCGCTTAAATCGAGCATATTCTTAGAAAACTCGGTGCCGGCAAGTTTGCCGGCCTCCACCAAAAGTTCGTTAGCGGTCTGAACCCCATACCTGGTTATCAGAACATCTCTCAAGGTATATTGCATCAACCTGTAAACAGACACTGAAGTGGAAGGTCCAAGGTTCGGACGACCTTCTTCGATATTTCCTAGATTTTTCCATTGAAATTGATATTCGGCACGTTCTTTCTTAAACATTACGGGACCTCCTATTCAAGCGAGAGGAATAGAGACCGCCTTCACATCGCGAACATTGTCAAATCCTCTCATGATTACGTTATCATTTCTCAGAGCCACTTGCCAAAGTATATTTTTCGGCTCCAGGATAGCAGATAAATCAGTATCACGGGCAGTCTCGTGATACAGTGTTTTTACAGAGAGCGCTTGGTCTCAGGAGACTCCAGAGAGGCTAAGAAAAGGAATATAATGCTTCTTAACGAGACCACTCCAACGAATTCACTCATAATTATATTTTCAACTCGATTGGAGGTCGGGCATGAAAAGAGTCTGCGCTTGGTGTGGTAAAGATCTCGGGGTGGTGGAAACGGACTTCGATTCTCAACATGCTGTTTCTCACGGGATTTGTGAACAATGCGCATTTCATCTCGTCGCCCAAATGGGCATGCCATTGCAGGAATATCTAGATGGTCTGGAAGTTCCTGTTCTAGTGGTTGACAACGACGTAAATGTCAAAACCGCCAATAGACAGGCCCGTGAATTGCTTCAAAAGGAATTGCCCGCCATAGAAGGCTATAAGGGAGGTGATGTGTTCGAGTGTGATTATTCCAGACTGCCGGAAGGATGCGGCGAAACAGTTCACTGTAGCGCTTGCGCCATCAGGGGAACAGTTACGGACACATTCAAAACTGGAATAACTCATGTGAGTGTGCCGGCATGCATTCACCGAATGGTAGATGAAAAAAATCAGGAGATAAGCCTTCTTATATCAACCGAGTTAGTTGAGGGAGTTGTGTTACTCAGAGTTGATCGGTTTCCACAAATTATTCACTGATCCCTAATTGCAGTTTCTTAATCATAATCATAGCCATTTGATCGCCTTGATCAGCAGCCTTCCTGAACCACTTCAAAGCCTCCGTGTGGTCTTTGGTGACAGAGATGGTCTAGCCTTCTTGTACAGTTGAACGTGATTTTTATTATCAAGTGGGGCATGAATGATTTTGGGGACAAAGGACAAGCGGAAGCTCGGGAATTAGTCAGTCGTGTCGAACTCCGGCCGGTCAGGGCTGTTGAACGAGAGCAGTGGGACCGACTGATGCGGGAGCATCACTATCTGGGTTCCAGTCGCTTATAGGAGAATCGCTGCGCTATGTGGCGGTCTATGAAGATCGTTGGCTCGCCTTGTTGGGGTGGGCCGCCGCCGCTCTCAAGCGCAAAGCTCGTGATGAATGGATCGGTTGGACTCCCACGCTTAAATTGAAACACCTCCCATTGGTAGCTAACAACTGCCGTTTCCTTATTCTTCCCGAGGTCAAAGCGCCTAACCTTGCATCACGTATTCTTGCCCTCAACCTAAAACGCTTGTCCGATGACTGGCAGGCGGCTTATGGCCACCCGATCCGGCTTGCGGAGACCTTTGTTGATCCCCAGCTCTTTCGGGGCGTTTGTTACAGGGCAGCTGGATGGATCTTTCTAGGATATACTAGGGCGCCACGACAAATACGTCCATCACGGGCATATTAAATCCGTCTTTGTCCGACCCCTTCGGCCGGACGCAGCCAAAATACTTGCCAACCCATATATCCAACTGGAACTCAAACCTATGATCACATCAATGGGACTGTCTTGTAATAATGCTGACCTACTTCTTAAGGCCCGACTCACGCATGCCTCGAGGAATCCGGCGCCACCGACTGGCCATTCTATCTATTGCGGTCTGCGCCATAATATGTGGAGCCAGAAGCTTCGACGCCATAGCGCAATGGGGTAAAGCGTGCTCTCAAAAGATGCTCAAACGCCTGCGATGCCGAAGAAACCCGAAGACCAAATTGTATGAATCTCCCAGTGAACCTTCAATCCGTCGCTTTCTGCAGTCTGTCGACGCACAAGCTATAGACTTAGCTCTAATGAGTTGGACTCAGTCCATGATGGGAACCGGAGCCGATATCGCAATAGACGGCAAGACTCTCAAAGGAGCGCGGACCTCTGACGGTCGGCAGGTTAAGCTGCTTTCTGCGTTCCTCCCACCACAAATGAAATTACCGTGGTCCGAAAACTACTTGACCCGCTGCCTATAGAAGGCAGCGTAGCTACTCTGGACGCATTGCATACCCAACAAGAAACGGCCCGTTACCTGGTCGAACAAAAAAAAGCGGACTATGTCTTCACTGTTAAGGATAACCAGCCTACCCTCAAAAAAGATCTGGAAGATCTTAACTTGGTTGACGCTTCCCCTCAATACCAAACAATCTACAAAGGGCATGGACGAATAGAAGTCCGCAGTATCTGGACCAGTCAAGAACTGAACGGCTATTTGAATTTCCCGTATGTGCGCCAGGTTTTCTGTATCCACCGCCAAGTATCTCATATAAAGAAAAATCGAGAATCTTATGAAACGGTCTATGGAGTCACCAGCCTTTCGGTTAACCAGGCTTCTCCACAACGAATTCTCGAACTCAACCGGGGCCATTGGTCCATTGAAAATAGCCTTCATTGGGTTCGAGACGTCACATTTGATGAAGACCGATCGCAGATCAGGACCGGAAACGCTCCGCGTATTTTTGCCTCATTGAAGAACCTTGTGATCAGCATATTCCGAAGATGTGGGGCTACCAATATTGCAAAGACCCTCCGGTGGTTTTCGTTTAAGACCCATCTTGCCCCAGCCCTGATCGGTCTGTAAAAAAACTAAGACTGACTAAGATCACCTATGAAAAGGAGTTCTCCGAGTATAGCCATGCCCTAGGCATCGTTAGAATCTCTGTTTTTAATAAGAAAGGAACTCCTTTCTGTCACGCCTCGGCTCCAATCCCCCTAAAACATCGTTTACGTGTATTACTCTGCCCGAAGATCCTACTTAGAGGATAGACTTTGACGGAACCGTGTGAGCCATAATTATAATGTTGACTGAGCAATCGAATTACTGGCATATTGAGGTCACGCAATATCTAAATTCGTTGAAGTTAACCTACTGCATCTGAGTGGGTTTTATTTTTAGCGGCCAACAGAAAAAAGGGGAACACCATAGCAGCAGATAAACGAAATCTAAAGTTGACGTAATCTATCTCGATATGCGATGTGCGAAACGAGCGTTTTGGACCTCGGAGGTTTTCTTTCCCCCCTACTTCTGAGTGACCCGAAATGCTTTTTTGGGCTGATAGCTTTGATCCTCCCTTCGCTCAAAGGTTTAACCTGTTGACTATCAGCAATTTATCTCCCGGTCCATTGGTGGTTTCTGATCAAAAATTGACTGGGCCGACATACGTACTCGTGTCACCATATCCACAACTTGATCATCTGTTCCGAATTGCCGAACATATTGTACACGTGGATAGTCTAACTTACAAAGAAATCCTCGTAGGACCAATACCACTTCTTCACTATTTGCTCTCTACATAGGGAATGATTGTGCTTGACAATACGCATTTGGATTGTAACATGCCCAGTGAAAATCTATCAGATTTATAAATGTTTTTGTCAGGTCACCGGCGCTTCCAGAAGCAAACAGAAGACTAACCCCGTTGGTGAGTGAAGTTGTTCGACGTTACGCGCCTTTTACCTCGCTGCGTAGTGGATCAAGGTCACAAGCTTGAGTCTTCCCCTGCTGTGGGCTTCAGATTCTTTTGGGATTATTTATTCAGGTTCTGATCAGAAATAAGGTACGGACGTGAAGTTACGATCTGTTTATGCTTTTTTAGGTATCCTCTGTTTAATGAGTTCCGTCCACACATCAAATACCTTCGGCCAAACTCTTTCATCCGCAAACGGTCTCGGTTCATCTGTTTACGAACGGTGGCTTACTTCAGGTTCGGCAGGTCAAAAGGACCGCTGGTCTCTGACTTCATTGGACGTTGGCTGGATGACCGTACCTAACCAGATTCATTTGGGTTACGATGGACTTGTCCGTCCTGGGGCGTGTATTTCTTCCTTTTTTGTCTACCCTCTCAGCGGTATTCAAGTCGGCGCCTCAGGTACCCGAGGCGATTGGCTGACCACTACGACCTGAGAGTTTACGGCTCATATCTCATCCCAAACAATCCACAGGCAGGCCAGGAACTCACATGGACTGACAACCCGCCAGGAACCAGGGTGTGGCGCCACAGCAATACGGTATCCTACAAAGTCGGAGGAGAGGGGCTATTCAGGATTTTCGCCGACGCGGCTTTCGTAGGGGGTTTTAGATTGGAGTCTCTCCTTACAACCTTCAGTGATCCAAACCCCAATTACGTCTATACGGCATCCTGGTTGCAAGCCCAGACCACGGTCACGATTTATGAACCTTACGTGGGAATTCGCCTGCAGCAGTCCAACAGACTTGGGGCGCTGAGTCTCCAGGCTGTAGGCTTCCCTCTGTTGTTCGCCACAGTTCAACATCTCAATGTATGCGACAACAGTGGTGTTCCTTTTGCTCATACAGGGAGTCAGTATTCCCACGATGGTTTTTTTCTGGACGCTTCAGCGGAATATCGCCTAGGGGTTGTCAGTGGCCTGGACGCTGCAGGTTTTCTTGATTGGAATGTCTACCAGGGACATTGCCCTATGACCATAGATCGGCACGAGGGAGGCCCAAACCCTGGGGTTACATCGGGCACTGTCGCATGGTCTCACCTCATAAGCTCTCTTGTAATAGGAGCCAAAGCTGAAATATCCTGGTACTCACTCTGGCAGCTCAGATAGCTGCCAAGAACGATACTGTTTCGAGTTGCTCGTCAGCGTAACGGCATCAGGTTCAGGAGGGTATATTTACAGAACTTTTAAGAACGGGAGAGTATTTCCATGTAATGACCTTACGAGCATCTAGGATTAACCTCGCTCCTGTTTGAGGATTACGGCCCCGTGAGGGTTTCTTTGTTTTAACGGTCCATTTGCCAAAAACCGAAATCAAAACATCTTCACCCTGTATCAAGGAATTTTTTATTATATCGAGGAGTTTGTCCACAATCTCAAGGGCCTCTCCTTTCAGGAAACCGCAATCATCCGCTATCTTTGTTGCGATGTCGGCTTTAAGCACCGTCATATACAGCCCCCCAACTAGTTAATAAAAAAGAATAATCTTAGAATATATTAAAACACTGTTAAAAGAAAAGAAATTTCAGAAAAGAGACATCGCCTTACGATTCTCTGATATCATGTTGTATTCTATCTTCTTGAATCAATCTATGGCCTTCAGTAAAGGCTTCTGGAAGGTTTGGCCTCTCAATCGTTACCCAATATATGTTTGTAGTTTCTGACGTATACTCGTTTCCCCGCTTAATCTTATAGACCTCTCCGAGTTTTTCATCGCAGTCGGTTTTTTCACACGCCTCCCACATCTCAGTATGGTCTTCAAAACTAATCTCGAATAGTGGCATTGGTTACCTCTTTTATTATCATGTTGAAATCTTGGAAACAGCTGGACTTCACACTAAAATTTCCAATAGAACAATGGCCAAATGGTTTGAGACAATTTAACATAATTTGTAAGTTCACAGCTACTATCAAGAAAGTATCTGTTGCTCTTTGAGATCCCCAAAAGCTACCTTCGCTTTGATGCTCTTCCGTGATTCTTTCTCGGTCGTTTTGACATGCCACTCCGTTTGTCCTGAAAAGTTTAGCGCAGCTTTCACTTATGTCATTGTCCAATTTGTTACACCTTAATGTTCCTAAACAACTTCTAAGCGAATTGCTCTTCGACCGCAGTTAGAATTCCCGTACCAGCTAACAGGCCCCGCCGGTTCTTTTCCTTCGTAAATCTCCCAAAATTCTCGGTGTAGTAATGTAAAGGCCCCAGGAGAGCAACAAGAGCTAATAAAGAACTCTTTTCCCAACACCGGAAGGCATCAACATCAACATTTGTTTTCAAAAGGGCGTTGGCTGACATTATAAGCTGTTTGATGCGTGTCATATGTAATACCTTCTTTCTCCGAGAGAATTTTACCTTGCCTATTTACTAGTGACACCACATAATCTAATATGTTTCAATATTTTATTAAGATGTTATCTACATTTACTAATATAAAATATAACTATTACTGAACTAATAACTTAAGTGCTGGCAACTGTCTTTTAAGTAGATAGCATCACACTTTGTTTCTTTACTAATTCTTTTCAATCTTGAAAACTTCAGACTTTTTGTTGCGTTAACTTCATCAAATTTACTACTATATGAGTAAATTTGTTTAAGCCGATTTTTATGTAGCTTCAAAGAAATTAGGGGGTAACTGCCAATGAGGCCAACAAAACCCAAATCTTGGTTCACTCGTTTCGCTAAATGGACGGCGCGCGCGACGGGTCAGCCAGCAGCTTTCGTGTTCGCAACATTAGTAATTGTATTATGGATAGCGACTGGTCCAATCTTTGGTTTCAGTGACACGTGGCAACTGGTCATCAATACTGCCACCACGATTGTGACCTTCCTCATGGTTTTTCTGATCCAAAACACACAAAATCGTGATTCCGAGGCAATACAAGTTAAGTTGGATGAATTAATTCGAGCGACCGTAGGCGCACACAATGAACTCTTAAATTTAGAGGAACTGGATGACAAAGAACTGGACCTCATACGAAGCATCTATTTGAAATTAGCCGAAGACGCAAGAAAGGAATTGCGACGGGGAAAGCCTGATACCGGGGCGCCAGAAACTAAACGTAGGATATAACATTAAGGGGATAGACATCTAGAAAAGACTGGAATACTCAGCAAGCGCCTACACCGATGCCGCGATCTGATCCAACTAAATCTCATAGCTCCGTTATCTTTGTCAAACAGTCCGCCTTGGTTTGATGCGCGAGGAGTGGCAATTGGCCTTTTTGTGGCTCTTGGGATTCCCATTGGAGGACATACAGTCACTCTCGGGCTGTTGCTTCCCTTAATAAGTTACAATTTCGCCATAGCTTTTGCCGTCACTTGGATAGTGAATCCTTTCATCGTCGTTCCACTCTACTATGCTTACTATTACAGCGGATCTCTCGTGCTCTGTGATTCGGCGGTAATGGGAATAGCCGGTTTTAAGACGACGATGGCTCCCGTGCTTAATGCGGGAAGTTTCCTGGAGGCGCTGAAGCTGTTTGTATTCTCGGATTTGCGAATTCTAGGAAGGTGGATCGTGATCGCAGTTCCGGTTTCTATCATCTCCGCAGCTCTTGGCTACGTTGCCGCGTAATCGATACAGACCAATCTAAAAGAGAAAAGATCAAGAAAGTTTTCCAAAGACAGAATCTCCTAACGAATTTATAGTAGAATCTCAAATTTTGAGATTGCCTATTAGGCCGCGTCTTATACGGGCTAGTTTTTTTTCATTCGCTAATTTAGAAACAGCAAATGACGGGAAAAAGACTGGGCTTTGACTGCAAAAATATCAACAGGAATACCAAGCCCAAAAAAAGAAAAACCCTAGCGGCGGGATGCCAGGGCTAAGGGCCTCTCTCCTGTGGAGTGAGATACCCTATAAGCGACGAACTATAAGGAGCGTTGACACATGTCAAAGCAAAATCTTAGGAATATTTTTGAAAGCATAAGCTCAGCGACCACCACTTCTCACCAGAAACCTCTCAAAACTAGAATCATTTTATAGATTCTTTAAGGGCCTTTGCGGCGGTAAACTTTGCGGCTTTGGTTTCCGGGATGTTGAGTTTTGCCTTGGTGCGTGGGTTTAAACCGGATCGCGCTTTTCTAACGACAACAGAGAATTTTCCAAAACCCGGGATGGAGATTTCCTCACCATTCACCAGAGTTTCCCTAATGGTTGAAAAAACCATCTCTATGGCTTCCGCCGCCATCTTCTTGGTTATCTTGCCCTTCTCGGCAAGCTTGTCCACAAATTCAGCCTTTGTCATGTCTGCGTCTCCCTTGAAATAGTCTTTTTATCACGTCGAAAATGTGAGTTTCGGCTATATAAGCCACAGGCGTATTGTCTGTCAAGAGAAGATTTCTACTCCTACAGTCGGCTTGCGCTAAATTCTTCGTCACAGTAGAATTGAGTCTGTTTTTGGTATTGTGCTGCGCATTGTCATTGACTCAACTCTTGTTGTTAATGTCTCAACTTTCGCAGTTGAAGAAGATGGTAAAAAGCTAACTAAATCGGTAGAATAGTCTCGCGAAGGGACATCCAATGCGCTATCCAAGGATTGAGATCAAGAAGATTGCACAGGAGGACGCCCACTCAATTACGTCTACCAACCCTGAGGTTGTAGGTTCCTGTAACCAATACTATTTCTTTCTAGTCCATATCCCAACAGCAACAACAGCAACAACGGCATCAGCGGGAGTTACGTGTCGATAAACAATCTCAATCTTGTCCTTATTAATTATCTTACCTTCCATGAAACCTAGCTCGAACGAACAATATAGGGTCTTGTTATCCGGGCCGACAGCGCCAACAAAATTCTCAGTGGCCCTGTGAGACTTGAAGGCGCCATGAAATATCCTCCCTTGTTGCCTGGTTATCGCCACCTCAGCGTCCAGACTACTGAAACGTTGAGTGTGATGTGTCTTCGGGCAAGGTTCATTTCCTTTTAAAATTAACAACCCGGCTTCGCTCTTAGTCGTCCATGTCCCCATAAGGTTTGGGATATCCGAGTCAGCCATGCAGACTGACACACAGAATAGAGCCGCTATCAGCACGGATACGACACAAATAGCTTCTTCTTGAAAAAGGAGGCAATGTAAATGCCAGGGCTAAGGATGGCTACACCGCGCTAATGAGCGCCTGCGAGAATGGAAAACTTAAAGTGATAGGGTTACTTCTTGATAAGGGAGCCGATATCAACATTAAAGATAAAGATGGCTACACGGCGCTAATGAGCGCTTCTGAAAATAGCGCAGTTGCCGTTGTGAAACTTCTTCTCGGAAAAGGAGCGGATGTCAATGTTAGGAGTGAGGAAGGCTACACAGCGCTAATGAGCGCCTCTGAAAATGGTGCGGTTGATGTTGTGAAACTTCTTCTTGAAAAAGGAGCGGATATCAACGCTAAGGGCAATAACGGCGATACATCGCTGAAATTGGCTTCTAAAGAAGGTCACCAGGATGTGGTTAAACTGCTGAAAGATCATGGAGCCAAAAAATGACCTCAACAATTTTTGAACCGCGGCTACTTTGCCTATATGAAATATGAGAAGACAATTGTGGCGTCACTTCAGCAAAAGGGGGTTCGTATGAAAAAACATTCTTTGATTCTGCTGATGACAGTTTGTTACTGGATTTTCTTCATTAGCGGAAATGTTTATTCGGCACATCACCACGGAGGTGGTGGCCACCATCATCACGGCGGAGGCCATCATCATGTGAATGTTCATCACCACCATCATTGGAGCGGTAACTACAACTACCATGGGGGAGATCACTTCTATTATTATGGGGGACGACGTTTTCACGTTCATTACCCCGGGGGTTTCTTTTGGAGCGACATAGAAGTTGTAGGCTGTTCCTGTGTCAGAAATGGGAATAGATACAAATGCTACGCTGCTGATGATGCCGGATATGGCTACGTAGTAATTAGGAACAAGAAGGGTGTTTGTAAGGTGATAGAATCCAAGGGGAAAACACCTGCGACGATAGCTGGTCCATTCAAGACCAGAGAAGCGGCTGAAAAAGCGAAGGAAAGAAAATGTCCTGAGGTGCCTTTCAAGCCGGGCAAACCCAAAGTTCCCAAATTCGATAGGGGAGAAACGGGGAATTAGCGAGAATTAATCAGTTTATGGCGGGGGTTAACCGCTGGGAAGCGTAAAAACTAAGGACTGCAGAAGGTCAGGTGTTCTTCTTGTGAACAATTTTTAGGTCTAATTAAGTGCGACATTTGTCTCTCCACATAAAAGTACCGCTCTCAGGAGCGCAGGTTTCAAATGTTTCTGTCGGCATTCTGCCACATAATTCACTAAAAGCTTGTTGGATACTATCATACACACACTTTCGCGAAGAGCCTGATAATTCTGTTACTCTTTGTATAGACGACAGGGGTAAGCAAAAAAATCATCCGACATACCCTCTTGTAGGGGAAAAACCCTTCAAGCGCTATCTTGATTAATATGGGAAAACGCCAAATTCTATTTTGAGGAGGAAGCCTCATTCTTTTCTGCTTTTGCACAGAACCGGCAAATCTGTGACTCTGGCGATTTTAGTTGTACAATTCGCCGAAGGGTTCCGATACCGAAGCAAATACTACATGTCGGTCGTCCGCACTTTTTGCAGATACCGCCCCGTAACGTGTCGAATGCTCTCCCACAGCTATGGCATTTCCAAGGAATTATCTGATTCATGAGTCTGACCAGTGATTGTGAGTTTCCAAGTGACATTTTTCCCGGCAGGAATGGTATGAGATTCAGGGGATAAGAAATGAGCCTTTTGATTCTAACATGTCTTAACTGCAAAAAAAGAGTTCTCCTGCCAGCCTACCCTCCTATAATATCTCATGCGACCTCCGGTGTAAAAGTCATTTATAACCGAGAAAAGATGGACAGTGAGCTTGCGTGCATAGACACAGCTCTAAACTAAACGAAGCAATTTGAAATGGCAGGCAAGCACTTAAGAAACATCAATCAGCCAAGTTTTTATCGGGGCCAAAATAGTAGAGTTCCGTCTATCCGAGTTGTCATAAACAGAGTCAATAGACTGAAGACCTTTCGGTAACAGCCCTCAAATATTTGAGGGCCCAAAGGATAGTGGTGTTCCCGAAAAACCTGTTGCGATGTAAACTAAGGAATAGCTAATCTATTCATCAACTCGGCAAGCCGCTGCTCTCCCGCCTCATCTTGTGCAAAACCAATAGCGCCTAAAAGAAACGGACCTTTTTGTGCAAGGATGGTTTTGCCCTGATATGGATCTGTTCCAATTACAATTTCGGGTCCAAGACGAGCTGAAGCTGTTTTAGCGAGTTTGCCTTTTTTGAGCAAATTCTCTTTGAAGAGCTTCAGAGCGTCGATGGCTTCTTGAGGGCTTCTAAACATCGCTAAGAAAAGACGAAAATCTTTGATTTGTGCCGTGTCCTGTGGCTCGATCTTCTGCTCGTCATTCTCTACATAGGATGCTTTGAATCCTCTCTTTAAAAATTGGTGGCCGAGGAGCCCGTCTGGAAAATACTCAATGGAACCGGGCTTGAGTCCGTTTTTAGGGAAATAGCCTATCTCTTGAGGCGGAGCTGAGCTGTCCCAAATTAGCGATTCTATATCCAGAGCTAGCCGTTTCAGGGTGGAAGGATTTGACTCTGTGGCTTGAAGTATCACAAAATACTTCCCTTTGTAGAAAAGAGCATACCGATCACCTATATAGGAATCCAGTCCTATATTCGCCGGGCTTTCGTTCTGCCTAAACCTTGAGAAGATTCCAAAGGCTTGGAGAGAATTCCCCATATCATAGATGTCCACGTCTATTTTGTCGGCTGAGGTATCTACTTTGCGATAAATTGCGAATACGGACTTCTCAAATCCGTACTGGACAAAAAGGTCCGCTTGTCCATCAATATGCTCAAACAGAGACTCTCGCGTAAAGGTTTCGGGAGCTTCCCTCAGGGCCCATCCCTCAGGAGCAACTTTCGGAATGAACGATTCTATAGACTCTGTGTCGGCGAAGACAATGTGAGTCGCATACAACGAGATAATCAAAGAGACAATAATTACTACTTTAGGCCTGTTCACCCGCCCATTCCTTCCCCGAGGTTCATTCTTACGCAAAAAAGCGATGCACAGCTTTCAACTGCGCATGAATATTGAGCCCTCGTCTGCACGTCACGGCACACGATGAACACGAGGCACACTGCCCAATTTTTTGCATGGCGTCTGCTGTACAAAGTACATCATGGGCGAGCAGGTCATTCTTGTACCCATCGTGGTACATGAACGCTCTCAGCAAATCGCAATGGGCAACCCCGTGTGGACACTTGCCGACACAGCCTCCACACATAGTGCAAATTCGCCCTTGAAGGTAGGGATCATACTGCCGCAGGGCCTGAGAATCCTTTCTGGAGAAGTCCGTTCCCATTACGGCGGCACATTCTTCGATCTGTTCGATGGTCGTCACGCCCGGAATGGCTGCGGAAACATTCTGGTCATTCAAGACGTATTTCAGGGCTGCTTGATGAGGATTTAGACCACCCATGTCAGCGGCCTTATAGCCTCCGGCCTGAGTCTTCATCGCCACAATGCCAACCCCTGACTTGGCGGCAAAGGCGACAGCATCTTTGAGGTCAGTCGAATGAGTGAAGTTGTAGGACACGAGGGCTACGTCGTGGCAACTGGTTTGCGCTGCTGCCTTTAGGAGAGAGGCCATGTCAGTGTGAGAGGAGAACCCTGTGAAGCGAGCCTTGCCCTCCTTTTTCATGGTCTGCAAAAATTCGGTGACTGCCGGAGAACAGACTTCCTCGGAAGTCTTGAGATTATGTGCGAGAAGTATGTCTACGTAGTCAGTCCCTAGACTTTTCAGACTTGTCTGGACAGTATCTCGATTCTCCTTTTCGTTCTGTGACAAAACAACCTTTGTCTGTATGAGTAACTTTTTCACGCTTGCCCCGAAGGACCTTTCCAAGCATTTCCTCATTTCTCCCCCCCATGTAGCGACGAGCCGTATCAAAAAAATTCACGCCCAAATCATAGGCACGAGCCACGACAGCGGGATCGCTGCAATTCATAACCCCCATTCCCACGGCTGTGACCCTTAACCCGGTCTTTCCAAGAGTTCGGTATTCAGGAGTGACTACCTTTTCTGTGCCTGAAAAGCAAGGATTGACTTTTAAAAAGGGGGCCGCCGCTAGTCCTAGGACAGCGGATGACGCTCCCTGTATAAATTTTCGCCGTCCTATCTTTCTTGAATTCATGGCATCTCCCTTATGAAATTTAAGGCAGTGATTCGGCTTTTGTACGGCGTGGAAGTTAAGATCTGACATCGAGAGCTCTTGTTGCAAGCTTTAATCACCGCGACCGTCAAAGTCACCCCGATCATCAAAGAACTCTCTAAATTCCACGAGTTGAAGCAAATCGAACAAATCATATAATCGAATATGTCTTATATTTTCAAATAGTACTTGACGTAGAGCAAGTCAATTACACTTTCCAGAAACCAGATTTCTCTTTTTTCCATTTGCAGGACTAATCTGGCAGTCTTCACGATAATTCTTGTGAATATTCCCCCGGTTGATTGTCAGCTTTACAAATCCATAGATGGAGTCAAACTTTCCGTGCTCGCCAATATTCTCCAATTCCGCCATAGCATTGAGCGATATGCTGTGTTCTTCATGACGCAAACCTTTGACGAGGTAGATATTATTTTCACTTTTTCTTTCCACCCAAAAAACACGTTTATCAACAGATGCTTATAATTATACCTGCTACAATAAAGGTTATCTTCACTATCCCCATGACTCCAGCACGTTGCTTCTTGGCTTGATATCATTACGTTCTTCCTGTGTCCCAAAAGTGCGCAATCTGCTTCGATCTTTAAAAAACTAAGCGGTTACCAAAGTTATTAACAGCCTTGCACACTAGTTATTAACAGGCCCAGTGGACGTTCGATGATAGGTCAATGGTATTACTTGCGGAAGTCGGAACACGTTGACTTTTTTCTTTTCAGGCGATTTCACAAAAAAAAGCATATTGCTCCCGACTCTTTATAGCATTAATCAATTGGTGCGGACATATATCAACAGATGGGCCTTGAATTCGAGATCAGAGCGACAAAATGTAATTCTTAAACAATGACGGCAGATTCAGCTTAACAAGTTACAGGAGTACTATAGCATATATCGGCTATTCCTTAGTAAGAAGAAAAAAACATTATTTGGTAGAATATTATCTCAAGAAACTGTTTTTCTATTGACAGGACTCGGCTCTGAACCTACTTTTATGCGGCTGCTGACGCAAGCATGGCATGATCCGGAACGAAGTCGAGCCGCATCGCGAAGTGAAAGCACGCCGATGATATTCTTTGGCTCATCCCTATAGACAAAAAATCGGTGTTCCTCGGAAAAAATCATCTTACTTATTGCGTCTTCTATGAATTCCATTTGCTCACATAATCGAACAGAAGAAGACGAGAGAATAGTTTTAGCACTTACTTCAGGGGGAGATACCACGCTTATAAGCAAGGATAAGATCGGTCTTGGAAATTACCCCGACTGGAGCGGAATCTACATCTCTAATCAGGACCGCTCCGAAACGATTGACGGACAAACCTTCCATGATTTCCGATAGAGAGTCATGTTCCGAGAAAGACGTGACTGACGGCGTCATAAGGTCTCTTACTCTGAATCGAAGGGCGTCAACACTCTCCAATTTTTTAGTTCTCCGGTTCATTAGACTTTGATCGCAACTACGGCAGTAGCGATAGAGCAATCCAACTATGTCCGGATAGGTTACAACTCCGAGCGCCTTTTCTGAAGAACCTTTAGAAACATAAATCCGATAAATTCCTCTAGAGCGCATTGTTGCAAGGGTCGATTCAAGCGAATCAGTAGGACCACAAAACAAAGGCGGTGAAACCATGATCCGCTCCAAAGGCTTATCTAGACCCACGGACGCACAATAGGCACCCATTATATCGGTCTTGGAAACCACCCCAACCGGAAGACCCTCCTTACTCGTTATTAAGAGAGCGCCAACCTTGTATTTGATCAAGAACCTGATGCCTGATTCGATCGGGAGATTGCCTGGCAGACTGGGAACCTGCATACGCATAGCGTCCCTTACCAGCAGATCTCGAAGCGTGGTTTTTTTCTCCAATGGAAGCATGAGATCACCCTTCTCCACGTTCGTGGAAAAAGATGGCTGAGTTAATTCTTTATGGGGCCAACTCATTAATCAGACGAAAAAAAGATCAGAGATATATACAATGCCTTCTACATTTCCATCTTCTACTACTGGAATTCGGCGAATGTGCTTTGTAATTATAATGTTTCAGCCCAATCTGGACAAAAACTGAGAGAAAAAGTTGTTAGTTGCCCGACGGGGGTCATAATATGAACCCCGGAACATGGAGGAGGAGTATGCATGAGCGTCCAACTGACAACGGTGGAAGGCAAACAGCGCAAGAAGTTCACAGCCAATCAGAGGCTGGAGATCCTGAGGGAATGGGATGCCTCAGGAAATGGAGTGGAGGTTTCGCGACGCCATGGGATTCATCCCTTGACCCTGTATCGTTGGAAGAAGAGACTGGAACAGGGAGCTGCGGAGTTTCTAAAGGGAACCCGGTCCAAACCGAATCCGGAGGTCAAGGAACTGCAAAGGGAGAATCAGAAGCTCAAGGACACAGTGACTTTATTGTCTCAGGAACTGATGCTCTTGAAAAAAAAGATGAACTTGGTTTAACGGGTAGAAAGCCAGGTCAAGCCTACACTCAGGAGCAGCGTCAAAGGATTCTGGACACAGTGGAAAGGCTCAAATCAGAAGGATTTTTGACTACTGGAGCTTTGATGGGATTAAATATCCCTCGATCTACCTATTATTTCTGGAAGAGTTTCAACGCTAACAAAACTCGTCCAACTTCGTCCAGCGCTCTGTTGGAAAGTGAGACGAAAAGCGTTATTTCCATGAAAGAAAAACAACCTCATTTGAGTCATCGCCAAATCAGTGGATTATTAAGACATAAAGATGTCTGGGTAAGCTCATCAAGTTGTTACAGGACGCTAAAATCTCAGGACTTGGTCTGGGAATGGACTCTACGAGAAGCTCCCTGGAAAACAGCTCATTATGAGCCATTTGAACCGAATCAGATCTGGGGCGAAGACTGGACCGGTATAGCTATTGACGGACTGCGTCACTATGTGTTGACTATACTGGATTTGTTTTCCAGATATTTAGTGGCTTGGGGGATCTTTAGGACAGTCACCCAAAGGGAAGTCAAGAACCTGGTAGCCCTTGCCATTATGAGTGAAAGAATCGGTGAAAACGACCCCAAACCCATATTAAGAACAGATCCTGGCTCTCCGAACATGGCTGCAGACGTGAGGATTTTTCTTCGGCAAGTAGGAGTTGTATTTTCTCCCGGGCGAGTCGCCCGACCAACTGACAACGCCCGGCAGGAAAGATTTTATCGAACATTGAAACAAGAAGAGGTCTATTGTCACGAAGGATACGTCTCTTTAGACAGCGCAAAAGCAAGTATCGGCTACTGGATTAACTACTACAATGAAGTCAGGCCGCACCAGTCGCTGTTCGGGTATCCACCAGCGATTGTTCACCGCAGCGGAAACAAGACCAGGCTTCTGGAAGATTATCGGCGCAACGTCGAGAATGCCAAGGAGAAAAGAAGACAGGAGTGGCTACTTAATAATCAGAAACTAACAACTTTTTCCTGTTGAAATGTCTGAAACAGTACAAATCATGATGTCCAGAATGAACATAACTGAGGTATCGGGGGTTACGGTTATCAAGTCGGTGGTCATAATGTCCTCTACGAGAACATATTTTGTCCGAGAGCAAATGTCCTCCATCAAACCAGCAATATTTATATCCTCCATCATGCCCCAAACTTGAATATGTTTCGGGCGAATAAAAAGTAAAATGTCATACATGGACATCATGCCGATGAGTCGCCCAGTTTTGTCTGTCACTATCATACCAAATATCCTGCGTTGTTCAAGTTCGCTAGCTTTCTTGAAAAGCTTCGCCGCTTCCTCGATTGTAAGTTTGGGATTAAGGGTGTGAAAAGTCCTGACCATAACATCACGGGCGGTAAGCATCCGATGCCTCCTAAAGTTCGTCAATTACCTTGTCTTAACCTGTCGACTATCAGCAATTTATCTCCGTGTCCATGGTACAAAATCGATATGACGTTCCTAACTTCGCGTAATTCGCGTCCACAACGCGATTTGCGCGCGGATAGGATTTAAGTAGGAAATGGTATTAGAATTTTCAACAAATCGCGTGATCTTAACCTAGGAGGAAGGATTTGAGGTGACGGTAACCGGAGCAATCTGTATATTAGTTAGCCTTGGTAGTCAGGGAGAAAAAACGTCACTTTCCCGGATATGTTGGCAGAGGCAAGAAGGAGTCATTTGGCCCCAAGAATTTCGCTCGATCGCAGGACACAGTAGAACTTAAAAAAACCTGTCCCGCTAGATACAACAGCGAGACAGGTTTTTCGAAGATGCCAAAACTACTTTCAACCCTTGGGATAATATGCGCTATACGCTCATCCTTAAACGAGCGCGAGGCCTCTGCGTCGGTCGGGGCGCAGATACAGTCTGACGTTTTGTCGCAGTCTTAGTTATCGCATTGATTCCTAGAAGGGACCAAGCGTTGCTGGCAAATGCTCCATGAGCAAACGAGAAAAGAAAAACAGTCGCAATAGGTAAAGCAGCGTAAGCGCCTCCTCTTGCGAAAAGCTCGGTAATAGGGGTGGAGTATGAGAAGACAGCGGCATATAGGGCCGCTGTTATTGCGCCGTACACTAGAGTCTGAATCGCGATCTTTTTCTTTTTAACTGCAGTTTTTGCCGCCATTTCTATCTCCTGGTATTCTTATTGTTCGTTTAATAATTCGGCTAATCAGCCGTATAGAGACCGACCAGCCAATATTTTATTGTCTAACGAGTTGATTCCCGAAATCGTCTTATCAAGCCCGGTAAGAACGTCTTGTAGTCCTGACTTTAGGCTGATTTTTATTCTGAGTCTCTCTCGCAACCGGTCGTCTTTCAGGTTCCTGAAGCAGACTGCTAGCCATCTTCCATTCGCCTTCTTCCGCGAAAGCCACCGCTGCGGCCATTTTTTCCAATTTTTGGAACCATGTTCTCATTTTACTTTCCTCCAGTTGGGTTGAGATCTTCTTTCTGTTTAATCCTCTATCAAGTTTCGTGCCATTATGTGACTAATGGCGTAACATGCTGATGTTACAAAGCTAATACAAGAAACAGCGGCAACAGGAAATACTGGATAACGTTGCGTTTCGCAACCCGAGATCCTAAAATCAGTAATAAGAACACAATTTCGGTCACACAAGCCATATTATGGACTAGTGTAAGGTGTTGCGCATCGCAACGTCTAACACTTCTCGCAACATGGGGGCACTGTTGAGCGTCTTTCTGCTAAAGACTCGTCACGAATTAGTGAAACGATAGCAACGGTCTAGGTAGTTTGGGTCTATACGTACCAGGCCGCTTTATTAATTGTTGGAGATTATGCCAGGGCGGCGGGCTTCAGAAATCCCGAACCTGAAATCGCAAACGTTTTTTAGAAAACTGGCGTTTATTTATCTTCAGGATGGCAAGGGGAACTCCCCTTCACGGTTGACACCGAAGTCGCTAGGCAAAAATGTGAAGGGGTGGCTTGTGACGAAACGCTCATGTAGCAAGCTTTACTCTACGTTTTTCAAAGACTGTAATTAAAGGAATGGATAGTCGCGTACAGATTGTGTCTAGGACTTTGCGCCAGGTGTCATCTTTTGAATGGCTTTCTTGGGTCCTGGAAGAATCGTATACCACAGTTGTGACTTCCTTGTGCCGTCTTACGTAATCTCCCAGTTTGTCGACAAGATCACCCTGAAACATGTACATGTGATAAGTAATGTCCTTTTCCCTCAAGAGTCGAGCCAGACTTAAAATCATTTCAGGGTCAGGGGCGACTGCCTGTAAATTTGGAACATTTCTTGAGCTCATCGGTACTGGGCGAAGGGGTGATAATGACGTCCATAATGGCGCCTATGCGTTTGCATAGACTAACGGTATATTCTATGGCATTCGCGTTTGGTGAGTCTGTCTCAATTACCAAAAGCACAGTATGTGGCTTTGTCTCAGTGTTTAGGATTTCGCGTGCGACCTTAAATTCACCGGCCTCGGCAAAGGCCGCCGCGCTCATACTCTTTTCAAACTGTCCAACCTTTGGGTCAGTCATTCTATAGACCCCAAATCTTTCTTCAGATAGTTCTAAAATCTGGTTTTGATTTGCTTCCATATTAATAAATTTCATTGCCGTTTCAGGCTCGTCCGCTTCAGCGCCAGTGATAGCGTTTAGCATAGAGGTAATCCTATCTTTTACTCTTTTCATGTCGCCCTCCTGTTCAGTCTAGGCCTATACAAGAATTGTGCCAAAATGGTATCTGTAAATTAACGAGTTTTCACGTTCAACTGCAGTCGATCATTGTTGTGATTGTGAAACGGTTGCGATGGCTTGCGAAATTATGGGGAATAATTCGGTGACCAGGTCTATAAATCAAGAAACGATAAGATTGTTGCAATTTCCAATTTTACGTTGCAGGAAGCAACAACCGCGCTGTCGCATGAAGTTTCTTAAGCCATGTACGCGTATGTTTCGTCGACTCTCTCATTCCAGGGCATAGCTTGTGAAAAAGTAGCTTAAACTTACAAATCGAATTTAACGGCGCCAAAGCGTTAGTCCGTTGCCGAAATAGCAACATCGGTTTATAGACGCAAGATAATTCACAGCAGTCTTGCTCCATCATTATGAACGATTGATTGTTTTATGATTGGCGGTGAACAGATTGTAGAATAGCCTCTGTTCCTGTGTTGATGGGTAAAGTTTACTTGATTATTGCGTTGCTACAGTCTCAGAGGCTTTTTTTGAGGTTCAAAAGATCATTCTTCATGATTCATTGGCCCAAAAAAAACCTAGCCGGGGTTATACGCTAGGACTGAGGACCACACTCTTTTGGAGTGAGATACCCTGTGAGCGACGAACTATCCGGACCGTTGACACGTGTCAATCCAAATTTAAGGAATGTTTATGAAAGCATATAATAACAGGCCATAACTTCCCGCCAGAAACATCACAAAACCGGAATCACTTTATCGATTCTTTGAGAGTCCTTGCGGCGCTAAACTTAGGAGCTTTTTTTTCAGGGATGTTGAGTTTCTGTTTGGTCTGTGGATTCGAACCTGTTCGAGCTTTTCTAACGACAACAGAGAATTTACCAAAACCTGGAACAGCAATCTCATCGCCAGCAACCAAAGCTTCCCCAATTGATGAAAAAACGAGTTCTATTGCTTCCGTAGCCTGCTTCTGGGTTATCTTGCCCTTCTCTGCAAGCTTGTTCACAAATTCAGCCTTTGTCATGTCTGCTCCTCCCTTGAAATAGCAATTGTGTCACGTCAACAAGACGAGCGTCCTTTTCCAAGACCAGTAAGAGATTAAATCCTTGTCCGATTTCCGAACAAGCTTCGCCACGATGAATTCCCGTCTAACCTAGTTCTCCTGCCGAATCCGGATGTCCCGCTGCGGGAATGGCATCTCGATTCTCCGTTTCTCGAACTCTTCGCAGATAGCTCGATTTATCTGATCTGTAGCCTTTGCCTTGAGTTCCGGCTGAATGATCCAGACCAGCACCTGAAATTCCACCGCTGAATCACCAAAACTCGCAAGCCTAACCGATGGCACCGGTTCAGACACTACGTACTCGCATCTCTGACATGCAGCGAGCAACGCCTGTTCCACTTGGTTCACAGACGATCCATAGGCTACTCCTACAGGCACACTAATCTGAGATTCGGTCACCGGAGCACTTTCGTTGACAATCTTCATGTTTGCTACACTGGCATTGGGGATGGACACAAGTATGCCGTCGAGTCTCTTAATACGAGTGCTGCGGAGACCTATTTCTATGACTGTGCCCTGATCTCCCTCTCCCATTACAACGAAATCGCCCAATTTAAATGGCCGATCCAAGAGAATGGCGATGGTTCCTATCAAATTTGATAGAGCTTCTCGCCCGGCCAAAGCCACGGCAAGTCCACCCACGCCTAATCCTGTGACCAAAGAGTACGTAGGCAGACCCAAGCGAGCCCCCAATCGGATGGCAGCTCCAACAACAATTACGACCGTCACAACATCAAATCCGAAGCGTATGAGTTGCGAATGCATACCCATTGGTTCAATTCTGGTAATGGCGATAACCACTCCCGCCATTCGACTTAGGACCGCCCCGATGAACCACATCCTCGATCCATAGGAGATCAGCAAGAATACGAAAGCTATGGCTAAGTACATATCGGCCTCCCGAAAGTGCAAACCATATACGACAAACCAGAGCCCCGTTTCCGCAAACAGAACCAGCATGACGGGTATGATAAGCCCGCCTAAGGTATCGGTGAGGCTTGAACTGAGTTTAGTATCAAGAATGCCGAGCACTTCAAGAACAAACCGAAATGCGAGCAGCACAGCCGCTACGCCGACCAGGAAGTACAGAATCAATCCTGTCCACTGCCACAAAGCCTGTCCAAAGATTTCTGTTTTCATCCATAACGGAAGCCAATCCAAGAGCGCTTTAGAAACAGTCGACCCCGAAGAAGAAGTCAATTGCTCATAGAGAGCTCCTTCGGCACCCGGTTTGTATGGTAGCGATCTGACTTTGTTGTAGAATTCTTCAGACCGTTTTACCGTTTCGGGCGAAAACAAGAATGGTCTCTGCGTATTTCCGCCCTTGTCGGCCTCAATTGTGATCTCGGTGTAAGGGATAGTCCAACTTGTCAAACTCTCGGTTTTAACCGTTTTTACGTCGGGAATCTCCTCCAGAGGCGGGAAATCGATCCGATCAAGCGTTTCTTTGAGGTACAGAGCAGCATACAAGCCAAGGACAGCCCTTGTGGCGGCGGGTTCGTTATCGAGATTGAGACAGCGCAAACCGCGATTTAGAAGACCGAACGCTTGGTCTCTGTGGCCGGCCTTATAGGCTGCTACTGCTTTGTTCATTTCGTTTAGAAACGTATTGAGCGTAGCTCTCGGACTTGAAGTGTCCGGCGGGGCAAGGGGATGAACGCCTAGGGCTGCGTCAGTCGTATTCACGCTGATACACAGCGCAATGAGACATGCCATCGCCATGAAGAAACGGAAGTTCACAAGCAATTCCAAACCTCTTAAGCCATAAACAAGTTTGATAGTGTAAATGGTCGTAAACCCATGCTTCCTTTCACCGCATGTGTCCGATTTCGTATTGCTGCAAGGCTTTGACAACGCCGTGGAACAATAGTCGCATCCCCATCGAAGCCACAAAGAAGCCAATAATCATGGTAGCAGCGTCTACTCCTTTAGGACCGATCCAACCATGAATCTTCTTTGCATACACCAGAGACAGATAGGTAACGAACATCGTCGTCACGATCGCCAGGACGACAGAGGTTAGTGACCCACCTCCCGGATGTTCAACAAGTGAACTCATTCCCAGAACCGTCGCAATTGCCCCTGGACCAACCATTATGGGCATGGCCAGGGGAACAAACGCTATGTCTACGGGTGTGTCAGCTGATTCCTTGCTGGGGCTAGGTATCATGCCACCGGAATGAGAAGGGGCGAAGAGCTTGAAACCGAGTTTTATGAGAATGATACCCCCAATAATACCGACCATACTCAAACAGATGGAAAAAATGCACAAGACAAAATTCCCAAACACTAAAAAAAAGAGCAACAGCAGCGTCCCATACAAGAGGGATAGCCAAGCCACCTCAAGACGGACTTTATCTTTTCTCCCACCCGTTAAGTGGAGAAAAAAACAGGGATGGCTTCCGCCGATTAATAATTGCCAATAAGCTAATAAAAGTTCCCACAAACAAAGTTACAGCGTGTTCCATTGGAAAAGCCCCTATAGAATGACCGGCCATTTTGCTGAAGAGTCTATACGGGGTCACAAATGTACTCAACGAGCTTTGAGGAACACTTCAGTGCCCAAATGCTAGAGTTTGACAAAACGAGTTCACTCCGGAGCCCTTGGTGAGCTGCCCGGTTCCTCCAGCAGTCTTACTATAGACTATCGGCCGCTTTTTCAGCCACATTTAGTCCTGCTGTGTTAGCTCCGGCCGGTCAACCGTTGCGCAATCGCGATCAACCGGCCGACAGTTTTACAGCGCTAATGCTGCTCTTGCTGCATATGTTTCGGCACCCCGTCCGCCGCCTTTGCTTCAGCTTCCTTCAACTTCTTTACGTCCTCCGGCGTAAGCTTCTGTGGGGAGATTGCGATCGTCAGCTTGTCAATCTTGCCGGTGAATTTGTAGGGAACCTGATAGTCGTTGTCGTCAACCGGCGTGCCCGTATCCGATCCGATGTCGAAAGTTTCATCCCACTGCAAGGTCAAGGGCACAGTGTGGTCCAGTTTTTGGGTGGCAACTGTCTTCCCATCAACCTTAAAGGTTCCAGCGCCGGAGCGACCCAGTCCGCTGACGTTGTTGAAAGCCAGTGTTTCTAAGCCAAGCCCGTCGTACTTGAAATCAAACTCGAGCGTGTGCTTGCCCGGCGAGAGGGCTTCTTTTCCCTCCCATCTTACCCGCTTCAAGTCGAGCAGATTCCACAGGAATACAGGCTTGCCCTTTAAGAGATACAACCCATAGCCTCCAAAACGGCCACCGTCGGTTACGATCATGCCCTCAACCCCTCCCTGGGGTACATCAATCGCAGCGGTTATGGTGTAGGACGTGTTCAGAAGGTTAGGCGCTGTGCCTCGGGGTATGCCGGTGATCGGCTTACCGGAATATGTGTACACCAACCGACCCGACGCTAGTGAGGGGCGCGGTGTGACCATGCGAGTCGCTGTCGAGGCATCGAGCGGGAGCACCTGGTATTTTCCGAATTCCGCGAACATCAGGTCTCGCATTTCCCGCATCTTGCCCGGATTTGCGGCAGAGACGTCAGTAAACTGAGTCCAGTCTTTGCGAACATCGTAAAGCTCAAACTTAAAGGCGCTGGCTGGATCCTGTGCAGCGGTTCCGAGAAGCTGCCACGGTGGACGGATGGGGACTGCGCTTAGCATCCAGCCATCATTATACAAGCCCTGCACTCCCATCATTTCGAAATACTGGGTGCGATGCATAGTCGGCGCATCGGCGTTGGCTTTGTCGAAAGTATAGGCCATGCTCACACCTTCAATAGGCTTCTGGGCCACTCCGTCCACCATAACTGGCGCAGGAATTCCGGTGACTTCAAGAATCGTCGGCACGATGTCAACAACGTGGTGAAACTGCCCACGGAGGCCTCCGTTGTCCTTTATCACCTTCGGCCAGGAGATCGCCATACCCTGGCGTGTACCACCGAAGAAAGACGGAACCTGCTTCACCCACTTGTAAGGAGTATCGAATGCCCAGGCCCAGCCTACCGCCATGTGCGGATAAGTCTGGTCCGTGCCCCAAGCGTCGTAGAACTTCATCTGTTCAGCTACCGGCAGTTCGATCCCATTGAACTGAAGCACCTCGCTGGGGGTGCCGTTGGGTGAGCCTTCTGCGCTCGCTCCGTTGTCACCGCTTATATAGATGATCAAAGTGTTGTCGAGCTTGCCCATGCCTTCAACCGCCTGGATCACACGACCAATCTCATGATCCGTGTAGGCGAGAAAAGCAGCGTAGACATCGGCTTGGCGGATGAACAGCTTCTTCTCTTCGGCCGTTAATGAATCCCACTTTTTTAACAGGTCGTCCGGCCATGGAGTCAATTTGGCGTCCTGAGGAATGACGCCGAGTTTCTTCTGGTTCGCGAAGATCTGGTCTCGCAGGGCATTCCAGCCTTTGTCAAACAGATGCATATCGCTGATCTTCTTGATCCATTCAGGGGTCGGGTGGTGTGGGGCGTGGGTGCCACCAGGGACGTAGTGGAGGAAGAATGGCATCGAGGGATCGATGTCATTGAGTTCATTCATCCAACGGATGGCGTCATCAGCCATCGCAGTGGTCAGATTCCATTTCGGGTTGCCGACATATGGATAGATAGCCGTGGTGTTCCTGAAGAGATTTGGTTGCCACTGGCTGGTGTCACCCCCTACGAATCCATAGAAGTACTCAAAGCCCATTCCGGTCGGCCACTGATCAAACGGCCCGGCCTGACTCGCATTCCACCCCGGAGTGTTGTGCTCCTTCCCAAACCAGGAGGTCCGATAGCCGTTGTCCAATAGGATACGTCCAATTGTCGCATGCTCCTTAACGATCACGCTGTTGTAGCCAGGGAAGCCGGTTGCCATCTCGGAGACAACGCCGAATCCGACCGAGTGGTGGTTACACCCCGTAATTAACGCAGCTCTTGTGGGCGAACAGAGCGCCGTGGAATGGAAGTTGAAGTAACGAAGCCCCGAGTTGGCTATGCGGTCCAGCGCCGGAGTTGGAATTACACCGCCGAAGGTGCTTGGCGCTCCAAAACCAACATCGTCGGTCATGATCAACAGAATATTCGGCGCTCCCTTAGGTGGAACCACACGCGCAGACCACCAAGGCTTGGACTGTGCTGCGTTTAGCTTGATTTCACCGCCGAATTGCGTTGGAGGGTTTGGAAGATACCTTCCATCAATCGTTGTGGTCGCATCCGGTGAGCCTGGAGTTCCGGTGGTTTGCTGCGCCATGACAGGCGAGACAAGCATGGCACCGAAAATGATTCCGAGGATTGTTCTAAAAAGCCCCTCTTTCTTCATCTGTTTTCTCCCCTCGATTGGATAGTCGCCATCATGGCCCGAGCAGAGGTCAGTCGCCTAGGACTTCTGGGGATGTCACAATTTCAGCAATGACATCTCACTTTCTCAGAAGGTTACGCTTAAGGATAGACCCCCTTGTATGAGATTCTGTGTCATCGTCACCGTTACGTCCTGCTGTTTATTCAGTGAAAGATCCGTATTCACAAATTCCAGGCTTGCGTCGCTGGTGAGGCTCGTCCATGTATAGTTGCCCCAGAGCCCGAAGGAAAGAACGTCAACTAGAGTCGTGTTGTATTGAAGACTTGCAGATAGAAAATTACCCGGCTTCTTCCAGGTATATTGAAGTTGAGAGGAAGTCCTATTTCTAAGCGCCAACTTCGCATTACAATATGACAGAGGGCTGTAAAGAATGGTAGCTAGCGCCTTGGAAGCGGGAATCGCAACT
The DNA here is from genome assembly GCA_963798475.1 of uncultured delta proteobacterium. Classification (GTDB taxonomy): domain Bacteria; phylum Desulfobacterota; class Desulfomonilia; order Desulfomonilales; family Desulfomonilaceae; genus CAJBEZ01. The sequence goes on along the minus strand of CAWCTI010000018.1, from coordinate 204,871 downwards.
CCTATGTAAGGACAGAAAGTCGTTGCGGCCATGTACCCTCGGAGTGTTTGATTAGGAAGAGGAGTCGAACCCAAACTCGGATCTCCAATGTTCATCGTAAAATCGTTCCACAACAGCCCGCCGAGAATCGGCCCTAAACCCAGCCCGGCCTGTATGTACCAACTCTCTACTTGCGAACCGATGAAATTCAAATTCGCCGTAGCGCTGACAGCGTCTGTGCTAACAGGAACCAGACCGGCCACGCCAAACTGACGAGGAAGAATCCCTCCGGCGGATACGAATAAGCTGTAAATTTCCGATGCCGTGAGAGTCATTCCCACTGACCCGGTCCAGAAATTCGCGTCCTGCAAAGATATATCCATGGTGCCAATCTCGAGGCTGTCGCCGCCAATAGGATCAACTAGCTGCGCTCCGAGAGGGAGACTGATGTTTGCGCCGAGACTCTGATACCCCACCTGAGTAAAAGTGTTTACTTTCACTTTTTCCGATAGCGCACTGAAGCTGGGTAAAGGAAGCCCTGAGACATCTTGGGCGAAAGCGGTCGAAACGAATAAGACACCCAGAATAGCCAAGAATATAGGAATCTTCTTCATTAGGAATAGCTCCCTGGAAAAGAATTTTCGGACATGTAGTGAAAGCTCCTACACCATGACGCGAGAGAACAAACAAAGAGATCTTTCAATTATTTTTTTGTTTTCTAGTTTACGCATATCACCTTTAAACGTAAACAAAAACATCCATCTGAAAACCGCAGAATTGCAAAATGTTTTCCCTGATGGTGTGGCGACTGTGACAATATCTTTCTGAGTTCCACTTAACTCAGGCATAAGGCTTCTTTTTGCTAAATGCGCTATAGCGAAGGGCCTGCCCATAACGCTGATTTATTACACATCCTTAAACCCCCTAACCCCGCCAAGCCGGAACCAAACAGGTTTAGGGAATCCCAGTCGTCTTGGAATAGGCGTCAACCCGCATACATCATTGACCATAACGGTCGTGTTTGAAAATATTGTGCGCGATTTGGCGTCAATTTCATCGATAAGAGACTAAAAACCCTCTTTCAAGAAGCTCGTTTGAACCTTTGACGGGCGTGAATTCGGAAGGTGAGGAGGAAAAGGCATGATAAATGACCATATTCAAACGATACTGGTTGTTACGGGTCTTGCAACGGCGTTAACGATAGTCCAGTGCGCGGCGCCACGGCAAATGTTGAGGTTTGTTTTTGGTATTGAGACGCCGCAACCGTTTACTCTGCTTATGGCCAGCCATTGGGGCCTGCTGGGTTTCTTGGTAGGGACTTTGCTTGTCTATGCGGTATTTCAGCCGGATTTACGAGTTCCATCAATGGTTGTCGGCACTGTTGAGAAGCTTTTCTTTGCAGGACTCGTTTTCTTCTGTGATATGCCAAAAACAGCCCTGTTAAAGGCCTTGGCAGTTATTGATACTGGTATCGCCGTTTTTTACTTGACGTATTTCGCAGGATTGTGAAGAGACTAGCAAATGATCCAATTGCCAATTCGTGCAGGCGCCTTATTCAAATATTGCAAAAGAAAGAAGGACCTTTATAAAACCAGCAAAGAAACTAAGACACTTGAAATTATTACGATCAAGGAATTCACTTAACTTATTTTTACAGGGAGGATGGATATGAAAATGTTAAGAGCCAAGACAGGGGTTCTTTTTGCTGACGATTTTGCTGGCAGTCATCGTTGTCTGTGCGGTGGGGCAAGCATCCAATGCGGCTGACGCCAAGAAACCCAACATTTTGTTCATCATGGGAGACGACGTAGGTTGGTTCAATATTGGCGCATACCACCGCGGCATAATGTCGGGCAAGACGCCGAACCTGGACAAACTTGCGACCGAAGGGATGATGTTCACCGACTACTATGCTGAGGCAAGCTGCACGGCTGGCCGAGCGAATATCATCACAGGGGAACTGCCAATCCGAACGGGCTTGACGACAGTGGGCCAAGCCGGGGCCGATGTGGGTCTCCCGGCCCAGGCTTGTACACTCGCTACCGCCCTTAAAGCCCAAGGCTATCTTACCGGTCAGTTCGGCAAGAACCACTTAGGCGACCTCAACAAATACCTGCCTACAGTGCATGGCTTCGACGAGTTTTTCGGCTACCTATACCACCTCGACGCGATGTCAGACCCATACTGGTTCGACTACCCCCAGGACTGGGTAGACAAGGTCGGCCCTCGCAATCTAGTTCACTCCTGGGCGACGGATGTGAATGACCCCACAGAGATGCCGCGCTGGGGCAAGTTTGGAAAGCAAAGAATCGTGGATGAGGGACCCTTGGCGCCTTTTCCAAATATGGCTGGCCGCCAGAACTGGCAGGAGGGTTACAAGGCCAAGTACAATATGGAGACCTTTGACTCTGTGCTGGTAGAGAGTTCCAATGCCTTCATGGACAAGGCCAAGAAGGAAGGAAAGCCCTTCTTCATCTGGCACAACACGACGCGGATGCATGTCTTTACGTACCTCTCCCCGAAGTACCAGGCTCTCATGAATTCCAAGAACAACTACAACGTGGAAGAGGCGGGTATGGCCCAGATGGACAATGATATTGGAGCCCTCCTGAAGCACCTGGAAGACATCGGCGAGGCGGACAACACCATCGTCGTCTTCACCACTGACAACGGGGCGGAGGTATTCACTTGGCCTGATGGCGGCATGACACCGTTCAAGGCCACCAAGGGCACCGTCTTTGAAGGTGGCTTCCGTGTTCCTGCAATCATCCGCTGGCCTGGTAAGGTTAAACCGGGCACGGTTGAGAACGTTATCTTCTCGGGCCTCGACAGGTTCCCGACCCTCGTGGCCGCCGCCGGTAACCCCAGCATCACCGACCAACTACTCAAGGGAGTGAAGATTGGCGACCGTACATACAAAAACCACCTCGATGGCTATAATCAGATGGTCCTTCTCACTGGAAAGGGGCCGTCCGCTCGTCACGAGATCTTCTACTTTGGCGGGCTCCACTTGGGCACCCTTTGCATCGATGACTTTAAGTTCCAGTTTTTCCAGCAACCTTACGGCTGGCCTGGGGAGAAGGTCACGACCGACATGCCCTCCATCGTGAACCTTCGACAGGACCCATTCGAACGTACGCCGTCAACCCGCGGGGAAAGCCTGAACAATCTCGGCCAGGGGGGGTACATCAACGATTTTATAGCGCGTGAGTTCTGGCGCTTCGTGGTGGTTCAGGATTATGTGGGGAAACTCGCAAAAACGGCCATTGAGTATCCACCGATGCAAGCTCCAGCTACCTTTAACCTTGACGCTATAAAAGCCAAAATCGACGAGGCGATCAGAAATCGAGAAGGCCAATAAACGACCTTTCAATACAGCGGGCGCTCCGTCAGCGGCACCTGCTTTATCATTGCAGTTCCCATTTTCTCCTCCGAAAACAAGTCCACCTACTTGCTTGAGTTCAACAACCGCCAATCCCTTATTCTTGATGTAATGTTTCAGACATTTCCAGAGAAAAGATTGCCCACATCCTGTCCTCCTGTATTACAAGATGTGGGCTCCAGTTTTTGCAGGGCTGTATTTGTGGCAAAGGGAAAACCAAATGGAAATACTCCTCACCTGTTGTTATCACAGCGTCTTCACGCTGCATGGAACGAATCTGTGGAGCGGGGTGGCTGCGATTGGGTCTCTATTGTCGCTCCTGGTCAATCGATTCACGTTTGCGCCATGTTTGCGGCCTGAATGCACAAGCCCGAACCCATGTGGCATGACCACCTGACCTGGCCGAGCAGCATTAGAAATTTCCAGTTGTATCTCCTCTGAGCCTGCGTCGGTCGTCACTCTGACCGTCTGAGCGTCTCGAAGATTCAGGGCGGTGGCATCGTCAGGGTGCATTATCAGTGTACACGGATTACTCTTTCCCTCGTTCCAGGCCGGGTCCCTCATGATAGTGTTGGCATTGTAATCCATGTGTCGGCCAGCCGCGAGTATGAAAGGGTAGTCACGATTCTTACGCAGGCCAATCTCTTCACTTTTAACTTCGATGTTTGTGACAGCTTTCGCCAATTCCGGAATCGAGACATTTATGCGCTTGTCTTCGGTATGAAGCTCATTCAAAGGTTTCGAAGTATCGCACTTGCCGATCCAGATTCCTTCCGGGTGATCGAGAATGGCTTTGAAAATCTCATCTCCCATGGTCACGCCTGGACTGAAACCTGCGCGACAGGCGTTTTCCCGGAAAGACTTGGGGGCAACCTGCAGCATCCCCCACAGTGCGGCAAGGTTCACTGAACCGAGGGCTTTGCCAAGCGTCTTGCCGAGAATGAACGGCATGAATTTCATCGCATTAGGCTCGCTCTGAGCAAATGACAGAAGCTGCATGCCAAAGTTCATCCGGTCTCCGAAAGCCGAATCATACAGCGCTTGAGGAATTTCCGGCAGTAAATCCAGGCGATCGACGAGGCGCATGTGGATTTCCCCCTCCTCCAGACATTCCTCTTCAGCTTCAACTACCGGACGCCGCATCTGAAAAAATATATCAGGGTAGTTCCACGAGAAAAAAGTTCCATCCCATTTTTCATATGCTGACCGTGCAGGTAGCACGTAGTGGGCAAGAGCAGCTGTCTCTGTAAAGGCCACGTCCACGACTACCAATAGATCTAGGGAATTATACGCCTTTTCGTAGGCAGAGGTGTCAGCATAGGACCTCAACGGATTCGAGCCGCTTACAAGCACTGCCCGCAGCCGATCATTTTTATCGGTAAGTATCTCCTCAGGCATGACATTGGGAGGGAAATAGCCCATAATTGCTGGGAAATCAGTAGCCACAGTACGCCAGGCCTTGGGATCACGTTCGTCGGAATGAGATCCTATAGGCATAATGTGCCCCGGTATAAAATTCCCGCCTGACGCTCCTATACGGCCACAAATAGATAGCAGGATCAATTCCAGGTAAGATGATACAGTGCTGTGCCTCCCCATGAGAATTCCAAGATCTGAGTGACACGACCACTTCCTGGTTGAGAGGAGCTGGCACACATCGCGAACCTGATCATAGTCGAGCTGGCAGAGTCGAATAGCCGGACGAGGTTCGAAATCGAGGAACCATGAAAGAATCGACTCAAATCCATTCACATGGTCTGCAATATAGCTGTCGTCTTGCCAACCCTCCTGAAGAATAATACTTATCATCGATCGAAAGAGCAGAGCATCCGCCCCGGGACGAATCGCCAAATGTATGTCCGCTCTCTGGGCTGTCTCTGAACATCTGGGATCGATTACCACTAGCAACTTATCTGGGGCTTCGGAAATTCTCTTCAAATGTCGTCGCGCCTGCGGAATTTGATGGCTCATCCAGCCGTTCCAGCCTACTGCCAACAACATGTCCGTCTGTTCGGCGTCAGGGATAGTCCCCAAATACTGCCGCCCGAACGCTCTTCCATTCACCCAGAAATATCCGGTTAACTCTTGCGCTAGCGCGTTGTAATGATAATGAGATCCCAACCCTCGGAGAAGCCGTACCCCGAAGGCAGCCTCAAAGTGGCATCCCTGGCCTCCCCCACCCATGTAAGCGAGAGATTTGGGCCCATAAGTCCCCACTGTCGATTTGAGCTTTTCCGCAATCTCATCCAACGCCTGGTCCCATGATATCTCATTGAAGTCCTTGCCTACCCTTTTGAGCGGTCTTTTCAACCGATCTTCGTGGTGCTGGTAGTGAGCGATTTTCAATCCCTTGCGACAGCAGTACCCTTCGCTGCGAGGGTTTTCCCTGTCAGGACGAACCTTGGTTATTCGGTTTTCGTGGACCATCACTTCGAGACCACAGTTTTGAGCGCAACACGCACAGCTTGTTTTTTGCCACGATGACATTTAAACCTCCCATTGTTTCCATCCGTAATCTCAATTCTCTAACTTACTTCTCTGAGTTGTTGTATTAGCCCAGTCTAGCATGAAGCTCTCAAAAAAAATTATCGCTTCAGTAAGGTCCCGAAAATTGTATTATTAAAAATCAACAGAGGAGCTACACTTTTTTCAGTCTTCATGCGCAAGAGCGCTCCTTCCCAACTATTGAGAATAAAATCCGCCAGTTCGTTTGTATCGAGAGAGCGATTAATCTCGTCCAGTTCCTGTGACTCGCGTAGGTATTGCGCTATCATGATCTTCATTTCACGAAAGACTTCTTCAAGCCTTTGACGAAATGTGTCGTTGATGTCACCCATTTCTTGGGCCAAATTGCCAATGGGACACCCACCAGTGCAGCCCGTATTTTGAAAGTAGACTGCAGCGTCCTGGAATTTCTTTTTGAGGCTGTCAAGGGGTGAGTCTGCTGGAGATTCTGAAGATTGCGTCCATGTCCGGCGCAAAGACTCTGCAAGATAATTAATTACCTCTAGTCCAAAGTCCTCCTTACTTTTGAAATAAAAGTAGAATGAACCTTTAGGCACGCCTGCGGCTTTCAGGACATCAAGAATGCCCGTGTTATTAAATCCGTTCTTTTGAATGATTTTTGCGCCTTCGGCGATAATTCGTGTTTTAGTATGTTGCTTAGTCATACAAACTGAATCCTCTGTCTTAAACTAGACCGGTCGACTATCTATGTCAAGCATTAAGCTCACAAAAGGGATGTTTCTTTTTCAGCATAGCGTTGAGAAAAAACTTTTTTGACATAAAAGTAAACCGAGTAAGATTTGCTTGATCCACTCGGTAAAGCCTATAACGGGGCCATAGACAGAAAACTTCTCAACCCAATAAAAGCGCTAGTGGGCATTAACTTTAGAAAAACGCTATATCACCTGCCTTTGATTCCAGAGGTGATGAATTCCTGTTTCTTGGGCAGTTTGTCGATGATGGCCTTCGGCAAATTGAAGTTCGTTTCCAGAAGATATGCCGGATGAACGGCAAGAACCGTGCTGAGGCTTATTTCCTGATACTCGCCACTGTTAAAAACAAGGATGAGTTCCGCAGGGCCGTCGCCAACGTTTTCCAAAGCATGGCCGTAACCCATGGGCGCAAAACCGATGTCACCGGCGCCTAGTTCCACAACTTTGGCGAGACCGTTTGAAGCGAAGACCGTGAGCCTCATTTTGCCTGAAAGGATATATTGCCATTCATCAGCGTTTGGGTGCCAGTGGAGTTCGCGAAGAGCGCCACGTTTGAGATTGAGCAATGTTCCTGTCATGGTCGTCGAAATGGGAAACTCCTTGGCCGAAGCCATACGAACCTCGCCATCGGGATATCGCCTCCACGGCTTTTGGGATCGAAGCGAATACTTGTGTGTCAGAGGCGGAGCCAGTACCGTTCCCGGCCCTGAGATCGGATTGACCGGGAGAGGTTGCGGCGGCGGACCTAGCGCGATGTAAACCTCCTTGTCAGGAAGATTTGTCAAATCCGAAGCTGGGACTTTGAGACTCTTTGCCACAATTTCCTTCGGCGTCTGGGCGAGCCAGTCCGTGAAGCTGAATGTTGCGAATTCAGAAAAATATCCGTTGTCAAAGACGAGCAGGAACTTCGCTTCACCCGGCCCCATGCCAAGCCCTTGAATTGAATGGGCATGGCCGCGTGGAAAGTACCAGATGTCTCCGGGACCAAAGTCTGCAATTTCTATGCGGCCTTCGGTGTCGACGATGGTTACCCGAACGGCCCCCTCGATTATATAGGCCCATTCAGCAGCGTTGGCGTGCCAGTGAAGTTCGCGAAGACCGCCGGGTTTCAGTGTCATGAGTACAGCGGCAATGCTTTGTGACACTGGAAACTTAACGGCTGTAGCCTCTCGCGCAGTGCCACCAGGCAACACACGAGCAGGTTGTTCCGACAAAGGGAAACGTAATTCCGGCAAGGTTGCAGAATTGCTCACACTTGTCACTATACTCTGAGTCGGAGTGGTTTCGCTTGCGGACGACTCCACCGGGTTCCTCAAATGTAGGGGACCAGATTCACCACCTGGAGAACCTTCTCCCTTTTCTTTATTGTTTTTTATTGTTTTGATTATCTTTTTCATGATCCAACTCCCGAATAAGATGTCACAGAAAGCTTCGAACCAGATCCTTTGCCCATGAACCACTTTCTGGATCTCACAGAAATATTTCCCACCTGCATACCAAGATGTGAATTTGGGTACTTGGATTCTTTGGGCGTTGAACTACAATGGTTCGTGACTATCCCGGCCTCGAGACTTACTGAGCCCTAGTCTTTGTTTAGCTAAAACGTTAGCCTGCAAGTCGAATGACCAATGTTGGGCTAGCCATCAAATTTACCTCTTATGAGGCAGCCGCCTACGATTTTAAGCTCATCATCGCGTTGTATTGAGCCTGATCTTCGTACATCCGGAGGAAAACCTCGTGTTTGGCGCTGTGGTAGCTCGCTGCCGCGCCTTGGCAGGGTTCGATAATCGTGTCGGCGGCGCTCATTTTAGTCATCGCTTCGGTCACCGTAGCGTAGTCCCCGGCGGCGACGGCACCGAGCATGGCTGAGCCGAGGAGCACGGCTTCGGGCTCCTTGGGGAGGACAATTTTTCGTCCAGTAATGTCGGCGTGCTCGCGTAGGAAGATCGGATTCTTTGCACCGCCACCGGTGGTGAGCACGGTCTGGATCTCGTAGCCCCCGTCGGTCATGGCGTCCAGGATGTGGCGGGTACCATGGGCTACCGCCTGGACTGTAGCCAGGTAGAGCAGAGCGAGGTCTTCGAGGCTATCGCTGAGTCTCAGACCCGAAATCATCCCGCGGGCATGCGGATTGGCTCTGGGGGAGCGGTTTCCATGGAAATCCGGTTGCACATGGAGTTCTTTGGTGAGTTCGGCGGGAAACCGCATTCCATCAGCGAGTTTATCGAGGACCTCTGCAAGGATTTCATAAACGGTGATCCCTCGCCTTTTCGCATCTTGCTCGAGTTCATGGCTACGAACATGACTAAAAACAATGTGATCGATAAGCGCCCCAGTTGCCGATTGGCCGCCTTCGGTGAGCCATAACCCTGGAATCATCGCCGAATAAAACGGCCCCCATACTCCATCGACGAATCGAGGTTCTTTGGAGACCGCCATGTGACAACTGGATGTGCCTCCAATTAACGCAAGCCTGTTTTCGAGTTTAACCTCACCGCCCTGAGGGATCTGCGCTCCGAGCATTCCGACGCCACCGGCGTGGGCGTCGATGATTGACACCGCAACAGAGGTTCCCGCGTTGAGACCAAAATCGGCCGCCGCTCTTTCGCTAAGCCCTTGCGCAACATGCTCGCCCATGGGCCGGATGCAGGTTCCGATGCGCCGGTAGCCCTCCGAGACCAGTTCACCCAGCCCGATGGATTGCCAGTAGGTGTCGTCCCAGCTCCCCACGCTGCACGGTATATTCGGCTCCAGGTGACCCTGGTAGGTCCACTTGCACACGGTAGTACAAAGTGATCGGGTTTCGTCGCAAGTTGCACGGTAGGTCAGAAAATCAGCCAGATCGAAAAAGCGACGGGCTCGGTTCCAGCAATCGGGGAGATTATCTCTGAGCCAACTGAGCTTGGGCGACTCCATCTCAGGGGAGATGATTCCGCCAACGTAGCGCAGCACAGAGTGTCCCCCGTCGTTGATGCGGGCCGCCTGTTCCAGCGCTCTGTGGTCCATCCAAACAATGACGTTCTGTTCGTCTATGCCGGTAGGGCTCACCGACACGGGCCGATCTCTATCGTCCAGGGCTACCAGGGAGCAAGTTGCATCAAAGCCAATCCCTCGTACATTCGTTGCGTCGATGTCAGCCTCTGTGACTGCTTGACGTACCGCCACAGCGCTGGCGGCCCAGATGTCGTCCGACGATTGCTCCACGAAATCGGCCTGTGGCTTCCACATTTTGATGGGGCGCGAGCTCTGTCCTAGCATCTTGCCGCTTGCGTCGAACACTCCCGCCCTTGCGCTCCCTGTCCCTACGTCGATGCCGATGTAGCAGCGCCGGTCCTGATTCATGTCATACGCTCCTTCCCAGAAAGCGAACTCTGAATCCGAGCATTTGCGAGAGCGCGGCCATTTCCTCGAGAATGTCACCGTAGGCCACGGCGATGTGGTTGCTCAGATAGTGCGCCATCAGTGTCTCTCGCGAGATGCCCAGATCGGCTGCCATGAACGGCCACTGACGCGTGGTTCCGCGCCACCACTGCTCGCGGATTTGCTCGGGCAGAGTGACAACTTCTCCTTGTCCGACGTCCATCCACAGTTCGTCGTTTTTGAGATAGGCCCTTGCCCATGTGATGCCGCCCGGCAGCGCTTCACCCGCGAATGTGCCGCCAGGGATCGGAAAGTATTCGGCGGGTTGTCTGTACGAGTGGACGCCCGAAAGGCTGTTAGGCTCACCGCTCATGGCGTACCCTCCGCACGAACCTGAGTTAAGGAGCACCCACAAGAATCGTCCGTGATATTCGGCGCCCCAGCGCACATCGTGGAACATCACAGCCTGGTGCAGCCCTTTGGTCTTGAGTAGGCGCTTCATCAGCTCCATTGGGACGAGGTTGCCTTGATCGCCCTCCGTGGAGGTAATGATCACGTCGCCGTTACTCTCTGGTCGGCATACGGAATTGAGCAACCCCTCGGCAAAATCCGACGGCGGCCTTAGCGGAACTAATCCGAGCTGATACTGCCAACCCACGCAGTCGGCTTTGAATTCGGTCACCAGGTCGAGCACGGTCAGGTAGTCTCTTAGCTGTTCCCGAGTGGCGTTTTCGTCGAAGTCGTTCGCCCCGTCTTCGCCCCAGTGGAACTTCACACCACTTTCCTTGACAAAGGCCATAGCCCCATTGAGTCTATCATCCGAAATGTAACGGCCCCGGTCGATGATCCAGGCTTGGTCAACTTTATGTTCCGAGAATCCAATGGGAGCCAACCGGCGCGGGCCAAAGTAACCGTTGATCATACCCATGGACGTATCCCCTAGCATCAGCGCTAGAATTCTTCTTTTTCTGATCTCCTCGGCGACGCGCCTAGAGCGTGCGTGCGCCTCTTTGGATATGTGAACGGAATAGCCGATCTGTTCGGTGGAGTATCCGATGCGACCGGTGTTGAGCCACTCGCCCAAATGATCCATGAACGCGTCGTCTGTGGTCCAGTCTTCGGCGTCGCTCCACACACGAGAGAATTTACGACCCAGGCTCTCCAGGCAGGCTCCAGTGTTGAGTAAGCCAACGAGACCCGGCCACTGCCCTGAGAAATTACTCGCCAGCAGCAAAGGGCTGTCTTTGCCTACGACGCCGTCCGTGGTATGCGGCCCGTAGCACCAGTGCACACAGACACCGACAAGCGGGTCATCCACTGGGCCGAGCTTCTCGATAGCTTCGTGGGGTCGCGTGAGAAAACCTTCGATGCGATAGCTCGTACGGCCGAGTCTTTTCAGGGCTCGCTCCAGTTGGACCGTGGCATCCTCGGCGTTTGGCTGTGCCAGATCGTTGGGTCTGGAGCGGTAATCACCAGGCCAGAAAATGCCGGTTTTGGTTCTGGACATTTCTTCTCCTTCACGCGACACGTGTCGTACGATTTCTTAGGCAGCGTCGCCCGCTTTGCGTCGGGTGAACTGGTCCATCGCTACAGCGAGGACGATCACCACGCCGATCACAATTAACTGAGCGTTCGTTGAGATGCCCACGAGGGTGCATCCGTTATGCAAGAAACTGATGAGCAAGGTGCCAACGATGGTTCCCGTGACGGTTCCGCGGCCTCCGGAGAGGCTGGTGCCGCCGATAACCGCCGCGGCGATGACATCGAGTTCTGCGCCCACGCCTGCGGTGGGCTGAGCCGAGACGGTTCGACTCATGGCGATCATCGCTCCTAGCCCTGTGAGCAGGCCCCCAAGGGTGTAAATGCAGATCAGACTTCGGTCGACTCTCACACCGGCGTGGTGCGCCGCTTCAACGTTGGAACCGATAGCATAGGTGTGACGACCGAACCGCGTGAACTGTAAAATAGCCCCCGCAATGGCGATGACAGCCAAGAACAGGATCACAGAAATCGGTATCCCGAGCAGGGCGCCTTCGCCCAGGTATCGGTAAGATGACACGTTGATCGGCTGTCCGTCATACATGACCAGCGCTATCCCGCGGTAGAGACTCATAGTTCCTAAAGTGGCAATGAACGGTTGGAGCTTCAGTTTAGTGATCAAAGCTCCCGATACCAAACCTCCCACCGCGCCAGTTAGAAGCCCAACCGCTGTTCCGAGCGCCATCATACTGATACTTGGTTCTTCGCCACCTAGCCCGATCATTATTCCGGCGGCGCACATGCCACACAACGCGAGAAGGGAACCCACAGAGAGATCTATGCCGCCGGAGATGATGATGAACGTCATTCCAACGGCGATGATGCCGTAGACCGACGAGCGGCGCAGCACATTGAGGAAATTGTCGAGGGTCAGAAAGCTGTCGGGCTGCCAAAGCGACAAGATGGCGATGACCAGGACGAGGCTCCCGAACGGTAGCAGTTCTCGAACGAATTTGTTCATGCGCAGTCCTTGTCCACAGCAGCAAGATGCATCACTGTTTCCTGTGTGGTTTCTGAGGTGACGAGGTCAGCGACTAGGCGGCCACGGCGCATCACGAGAATTCGGTCGGTGATTCCGAAGAGTTCGGGCAGTTCCGAAGAGATGATGAGAACGGCCTTCCCCGCAGCGACCATTCGTCCGATGAATTCGTAGATGTCGACCTTGGCTGCGATGTCGACACCACGAGTGGGCTCATCCAGCACCCATATTCGCGACTCAGCGATAATAGCGCGACCGAGCAGCAGCTTTTGTTGATTGCCGCCCGACAGAGAGCTCGCCGGCGCTCCTGGTCCGGACCACTTAAGCGAGAGCTTTTGGGCCGCCTCTTCAGCGATTTCGTTTTCTCGACCAAGGTTCAGGATATATTTCATACCCAGTTCTGCGAGGCATGGTAGCGTCATGTTCCAGGCCGCCGGGAGATCGAGACATAGTCCCGTTCGCTTTCGATCTTCTGTGACGTACATGACTCCGCAAGAGATCGCGTCGGCTGGCGTAGCGATTTTCAGTCTTTTCCCGTCGATCGCTACGCTACCCCGGATTGTAGGGTCCAGACCACACAGAACGCGGGCAAGCTCAGTGCGACCTGCGCCCACAAGCCCGGCGACACCGACGATCTCTCCCCATCTCAGATCGAAACTGATGTTTTCTACGCTTTGGGACGATAGTTCCGACACGCTCAGAGCCGTGGACCCCACTTGAACCCTTCTTTTAGGGAAGTAGTCACTCAGATTGCGCCCGACCATCTGTGTAACTATATCGCGAATCTCGAGGCCCTTTGTGGGGCCAGTGTGTACGGCTCGTCCGTCGCGAAGAACAGTGATGTGCCCCGCGATCTCAACAACCTCTTCGAGTCGATGGGAGATGTAGATGATAGTGGTTCCCGCCTGGCTCAGTTTCTTGACCATTTCGAGGAGCACGGCCACTTCGCTCTCTCCACACGAGGAAGTCGGTTCGTCCATCACCAGAATTTCGGCGTTACGCGCAATGGCCTTCAGCGCTTCGACAATCTGGCAAGTGCTCGCTGGAAGGTTTTCCACTTTCTGATTGGGATCCACATCAAAGCCATGTCTTTCGGCCAGGGCTCGGGTGTCTGTGAGCATTCGACTTTTACAGTAGGTACCCGGTAGTCGGCCGCGAGGCTCTATCCCAAGCCACACGTTCTCGGCGATAGTGAGATCCGGCGCGAGGCTGAGCTCTTGGTAGATCATCGCGACCCCGGCTGCAAGGGAGTCGGAAGGATCTTTCCACGAACAGGTTTTACCATTTCGCACGATGGTACCGGTGTCGGGCTGATGAGCACCCGCGAGGATCTTCATCAAAGTGGTTTTGCCCGCGCCATTTTCGCCCACCAAGGCATGAACTGCCCCCTGCTTGACACGTAGCGTCACATCTTCGAGGGCCTTGATGGGGCCAAAGCTCTTGCTGATCCCCTGCATCTCGAGGGCGAAATGCGAAGACTCGATTGACGGGTAGAACGCCATCAATCTTCTCTCCCGATGAGCGCTCGAATCTGGGGGGAGTTTAAGCGATCCTTGGTGACTAGTTCCACCCCTGTGTCTATTCTCGGCTTGACGCTTTGGCCCTTGATCGCCGCCACGGCGCTGCTTACGCCTTGGTATCCCATGGCCTGCGGATTCTGGACTACAAGAGCGTCGATGCGCCCGGCCTCGAGACCTTTGATTAAAGCGTCAGCAGCGTCGAAGCCAATCATCTTCACGGCAGCGGTTCGACCCTGGCTCTCCAGCGCTCGAAGGGCGCCTCGGGAAGTGGACTCGTTGCAGGCGAAGATACCATCAAGTTCTTTGTGACGGGTGAGCACATCTTCGGTGGCAGAGAGCGCTGTTTCTACCGTGTCCATACCGTAGCGGTCTTCAACCAGCTCGATCTCGGGGAACCCCTTTTTCAGAGTTTCGATGAAGCCGCTTTCGCGAGCAGAGGTGGACGCGGAGCCAGCCATGTAATTGATGACGGCGACTTTGCCCTTGCCGCCGAGGAGCTTCGCCATGTGCTTCGCAGCGAGGGCGCCACCGGCGTAGTTGTCGGTAGCCACAAAGGAGACCCGTTTATTAGTTTCGATATCCGAGTCGATGATGACGACCGGTATCTTGGCGGCCGCTGCACGTTCAACCACAGGGACCAGCGCTCTGGCGTCGGTGGGTGCCAGCACGATGCCGGCCACCTTCTTCACGATGAAGTCCTCCACGATTTGGATCTGTTTTTCACGATCACCCTCGCGGTCCGGACCCGCCCAGAGGATCTCGACACCGTGCTCCTTGGCGGCCTTTTGTGCGCCGGCGAGAACCGAGTTCCAGAACGAATGGGTAGTCCCCTTGGGGATGACTGCGATGGAGGCCACGCTCTTGGGCTCTCCCGCGATGTTCTCGGCTTTCGAACGATCTGATTGAGGAGTGGCATTTTCTCCCTTCTTAAGAAACACTCCAGCGCCTACGGCTGCAATCGCTACTAGCAGAAATACCAGAATCAGGACATTCTTGTTCAAAATGACTCCTTCTGAGCACTCAATAGTGGCCAGATGGACCTCCCTGTCAGGCTCTTTTTCGCTTCCAGGACGTCCAGAACTTCTTCTTGTGTTCCAACAGGGACCACCATCAGAAACTGTGCGAAAAAGGACTTCATGCTGGCCCAAGACTGAAGGTCAAATTGTTTTAACTCTTTTCTTTAAAAACTTTTGAGTTTTTTCAGCAAACCAGGTTGTTGTCCCAAAAATTAACCCAAGCGCTTGCGTCTGGCACGCCGCGAGTAGATTGTTGTAAATGCGATACCTAAGATGACAAAACCAAATTCCATACCTTGATAGTGCCACTCGCTGGCCTCGGGGTGATAGAGCTTTGCAAGATTGACCATAGTATTAACCAAAAAAATGAACCCCCAAGCAGTCGTGACAGTGTAGCAGCCACGAATGAAAGCTGGAGAGTCCCATAATTCCGCCGGTACGTGTTCACGCGCATAATCTTCAGTAAATGGTCGCCCTATAAAAACTGAAAAAAGAGTAGATACAAAAAGAGTTCCGCTTGCGAGGACTCCTAAATGCTGAATTACCCACATGTCCCTCAGCCAAGCCACTGAGACTAAAGCGAATGCAAAGAATAAAACCCCTGCCCACAAGATTGCCCCGCGATGTAGTTTTGTCAGGCCCATCACTGCCACCAGGACGGTGGCGACACAAATTGCAACTTGGAGCCGTAGCATCGAATGGCCAGAGGAAATGATCCAGAATGCGATCCATGGCGAGAAAGCGAGCATCAATTTAATGGTATCCACTGTTACTATCCTTAATCTAACGTGAAAGTCCAGACACAGTACAACCTCGGCGCTTGACTCAGGCATGTCAACAAGAGATCTTACTGAATCGCCATATAAAATTATTCGATATATTTCAACCGAATTTCATTGCTAACAAGCCCAACTATCGTAAACTGGTTTCACTTTTCCCCGGGGAAACAGCGCATGACACCTCTTCGTGATAAAAACCCTACCGGAACGGCGCCGTATGCCATTGCTATCATCATCATTCTTATGGATGGCAAGAGAGGGTGAAAACAGGCACTCTTTGAAAAGAAATAACAAGAAAGTAAACACCGTAGCAATTATAGTGTGATAATTTTCATAGGTAGAATCAAAAGCGAACTGACAGAGGGTATTGTAATATGATTCCTAAACTAGTTGAAAAAGTAGTCGAATTCTCTGAAAAGCCAAGGGGCACAATCTACAAATCGGGCTTTATATTAGTTGAGGCCTCTCTCATTCTCATCCTAATTCCTCTACTTCTCTTACTAGCCAGCTATGGCATTCAAGAATACTTCTTGTCCCATAGGTTTAGGATTTTACAGATTAGCTTCGGGTTTCTGTGTCTGGCTTATGGATTTTTTCTATTAGTCTGGTCCGTCGTATCACAGGTAAAAAAAGGAAAAGGCACTCCGGTTCCTATTGCTCCTACCCAAAAACTAATTGTAGACGGTCCTTACCGAAAACGCCGGAATCCAATGCTACTCGGAGCAATAATTTATTGTTTGGGAGTGGGAACTATTTTAGAGTCCATTACCATTGGGTTGATTATGTCTTTTCTAATTCTTGTTCTTGGAACTTGTTACAACAAATTTATTGAAGAAAAGGAGTTGCAGGTACGGTTCGGGCCCGAATATAAAGAATATAAAGAGAAGACACCATTTCTGCTTCCTACATTATGACATCTGGTTCTCAGATAATGGTCAGCATTTAAGTTAGTAGTTTAGCAATACTTATATTATATATTTGTAAATGTATATAACATATTAATAGACTTAAGGTAAAATCTTTAGTGTTTCACTGTCACGACTAAACAGTAAGATAAAAACTTGCGGATAAAGAAGGTATCACATATGAAACGCATCAAACAGCTTATAATCGCAGCCGACAATCTTTTGAAAACGAATGTTGAAGTTGATGCCTTCAGAAGTTGGGAAAAGAGTTCTTTATTGGCTCTTGTTGCTCTGTTGGGACCTTTACATTAATATACCGAACATTTCGGTATATTCACGAGGGAAAAGAACCGTAAGGGCCTTCTTGCGGGAACAGGAATTCTAACTGCGGTCGAAGAACAATTCGCTTAGAACCGAGCAATACATAATAGAATGAGCCCCCTTCCTTGCTAGACTGTAGAATGATATTCGCTCTCTTTTATTAGATCTTCGCTCCAAATCAAAGAACCTGTAGCGAAATGCGCCATGTGTGGAAGATTTATTCTAACCAGTCCTGGAAAAGATCTTGTGGAACACTTCGGTCTCATGACAGAGCCGGAACTGAGTCCTCGCTACAGCATCGCCCCAACGCAGGAAGTTGCGACAATAAGACGGGACCCCGAAAGCAATGGTAAAAGGCTAGCTTATTTGAAGTGGGGATTAGTGCCATTCTGGGCAAAGGATATGTACATAGGGTCCAGCCTGATTAACGCCAGATGCGAAACTCTTAGCCAAAAACCTGCTTTCAGAGCGTCCTTCAAAAGCAGACGACTCCTGATCCCGGCCAATGGTTTCTACGAATGGAAGAAGACAAAGGAGGGAAAACAACCTTATTTCATCCAGTTGACAGATAGAAAACTATTTGCGTTCGCCGGACTGTGGGAGCATTGGGAAGGTCAGGAAAATGTCGTTTTGGAATCGTGCGCCATTATAACTACCGAAGCAAATGATCTTTTGAGGCCGATTCATGACCGGATGCCTGTAGTCATCGCAAGAAAAGATTATGATTCATGGCTCAACTTAAAAGTATCTGGTCAGGAACTATGGCTCCCCTACCCGTCCAGTGAGATGATCTGTTTTCCTGTGAATCCAAAGGTTAGTAGAGCGACCTATGACAAGCCCGATTGCATTCATCCAGCGCTCCAGACTGAATCTCATGCTACGTCTTTTTCTCCGATAGACTAGGAATTCAATGGCGTCCTGGCAAGGTTGTCTGCTCCGATGCTCTGGCCACTGACTGGGGATAGTTTTTACCTACTCTGGCGAGACGGTGACTGGCTTCCCACATGGGGGCCGCTCCTAACCTGCTCAACACCTCATACACGATCACCGCCGAGGGCATGATCAATACGAACGACGGACGATTCGGCGGGTATGGTTTTTATCTGCTGAAAAACAAGCCGGTTTTCACCTGGAACCTACTCAATCTCAGGCGGGTTCGGTGGGAGGGACAAGGTTCTCTTTCACCCGGCAAACACTCCATAGAATTCGGCTTCAATTACGATGGCTTGGGCCTAGCCACTCTGGCCTTCAATAACATCAGTGGTATCGACAGCGGGGGTATCGGCGTGCTGAAAGTCGATGGCGAGGTCGTAGCGACGGAGAAGATGGAGCACACCGTACCGCTTATCCTCCAGTTGGACGAGACCTTCGACATCGGCGAGGACACAGGAACACCGGTGGATGACCGGGACTACCAGGTGCCCTTCAAATTTACGGGAAAGATTGCGAAACTCACGATCACTGTCGATGCGCCGAAGTTTACGCCGGAAGACGAAAAGCGGCTCATGGAGACAGCTGAAAGTGCGGCCGATCGGCGATAGTGCTTGGGAGAGGAGTGGTGGCCACATTCAGGGGTTGCCCATTCCTCCTAGCCTCTTGAGAAACAATCGCCCCGGCTCTTTCGATCTTTCGTTTCTCTTGACGCTGTTTTGTAAGAGTTAGAGGCCTCCGGCAAGGCGGAGGTCTCTAACTTCTACATACATCTAGATAGTGGAAATTTGAGGGGATGAGTTGTTACTTCAGGTTCGCTGGCAAACTGCATGGGGCTTGGTCTGCTCAAATTACCAGACTAGACATTGCATACGTCATTTACGAATAGACTCAGAAGTTTAACAGGTCTATGCCACCTGTAACGGGCACAGTTGCGCCCGTGATAAACCCAGCGGCGTCCGAGGCCAGGAAAGTGACCAGCGCTGCCACTTCCTCCGCTCGACCTAAACGTTTCATGGGGCAACGATTACGATAACGCTCCACTTTTTCCGCTCCCGCCATGTGGATTGCCTCTGTATCGATGAAACCAGGCGCTACCGCATTGACCGTGATGCCGTGGCGGGCGCCTTCGAGGGCCAATGACTTGGTAAGACCGATCAGACCCGCTTTGGAAGCTCCGTAACTGGGATGCGCATAGGCACCCATCAAACCGGCAATAGACGACATATTGATTATCCGACCCCAGCCCCTTTCAACCATGTTGGGCCAGACTGCTTGGGCACATATGAATGCCCCTGAAAGGTTCACCTGTAGGTCCCGTTCCCAATGTTGGAGGCTCTGATAATCCAGTCTGCCGAAGTTTTCCATGATGGCTGCATTATTCACCAAAATGTCGATTCCACCGAATTCATCTCTCGCGCGAGCGACGACCGTTTGGACTTCTGCAGCATCACGCACATCCAATTTCAATGCCAGAGCGCCAACCTTGTACTTTTGGATCTCATGAGCCGTTGAAACCGTGTGGACAGAACCCGTTTGTTTGAAATGGCTGGCCAAGAGACTATAATCAGCCCATTGAGCCGCATCGCTGTTGTCGTCTTCTATCAGAATGTCTGTTATGACGACATTTGATCCGGCGCAACCCAGGGCCAGAGCGATCGCCCGTCCCAGCCCTCGGGAGCCCCCAGTAACCAACGCTGTCTTGCCGGTTAGTGATGTCATTTCGGATATTCCAATCTTGTCCGGGGCAGCACAGCAGAAACATGGCCACACATGTTCCCGTCGTACCGCAAGTGTACGCTAACATTTTGTGGCTTATCTCAGCGGGAACAGCGTTGGGATTTGCTGCGCAAGCATGACATTACCACTCGCTTTGAGCTTGCCGCTCATGAAGGCCGACATGCCGTCGAGTTGCCCATTGCACATGGCGACCCAATCCGAATCAATAAGGCTCAACGTCACACTGGGATTAGAGTGAACGCCTTGGAAAATTTCACATGCGCCGTTTTTGACGACAATGTGCCAATCGCCGGCTTCCTTCCCGGAGATATGGAACTGGAACACGGCATCCACACCTGAGGCCCTGCCTGCCGCAAAGACCTTCGGCATGGTCTCAAACACTTGCTTCACCGTTTCTAAAGCCATGTTATCTCCCTTTCTTTAATGAACTCGCAAATACAGCAAGCCTAAACGCCTGCTCAATAGCAGACGGAGGCTTGCCATCATTTTAAAGACCTAATACTCACCTTTAAAACCTGCTCGTCAATCCGCATGTTGGCGCAAACCGGCACATCAAATCTGCGGTAAATCCGCTATCTTTTCTTTAAACCGGTTGACCCTTCTCTCGATTTTGGGGGTATTTAACCAGAGTTCCGGATAGAATTTTTCCTTTCCTGCAGTCGGATTCACTGTGCATTCCAGCCAGTGGGAGATTATGAGATTCATGTAACACTGTTGACAGCGCACACACTTGACGATGTCTTTCACTCGGCCTTCTTTTACCTTGGCTGGCCAGAACGGGTCCGCAATGGCTTGCCTACCGAGAGAAATCATGTCAGTCTGTCCGGATTTGACAGCATTCTCCGCAGTTTCAGGGTTTATGAAGTTCGGGGTGATCACCGGTAAGCCGCCGGAAGCTTCCTTGAACCCTGGTGCCCATCTGGTGAACTCATCTTCACCATCAGGAGCGAACGCAGCGCCTGGATTTTCATAGCACCCTTGAGAAACGTTGAAGAAATTAGCGCCAGCGTCTTTGCACCATGACACGACCTGCTTAATTTCATCGTGCGTCACGCCATTAGGCATTAGCTCATCACCCGAAAGCCGGACTCCAAACGCCTTGTTCGGGCCAATCTTTTTTCGAGTCTTCTCGACAATATTTAGAAGGAAACGGGCTCGATTCTCCAAACTGCCTCCGTACTGGTCATGCCGCTGATTAGATCGCGGAGACAAAAAAGAATGAATCAGATATCCATGGGGAGCATGAACTTCAACGCCATCATACTCTAATTGGAAGGCAGCCTGCGCCTGGACAGCGAACCGGTCTTCCAGATCTACGATTTCTGTCACAGTCAACTCGCGCGGGGTATCCCCGTAAATAACGTGCAGCAGTTCCGGAGCTTCTCTGGCCAGAACTTCTTTGCCTGCCTGCCTGAACTGATTATATTCCTCATCACTCATGTTGCTGAGAACTTCAAACGGCATTAGCTCAGTCAGTTTTGGTGTGACGCGCTTGAACTGAATAGCCCAGCCCTTGCTAAAGAGACGCATGTCTATCTCGTAAGGGAGAGGAGAAGGGGCTCCTGCAGGACAATCGGAGGATTCCACGTGGGGATGTCCTTGCCGTCCCCATCCAGGACTCAATTGCATGAAGATCTTGCACTCGTTGTATTCATGCACGAGTTTCACCATTTCACTGTGGAACCGGTAGTATCGGTAATCGGTGAATAATGAAGGGTTGAGAACTTCCGATCCTTGCCATCGATGCGGATTCATCACGCAACATTCAGTGATGATAAGACCAAAACCTCCCCGGGCTCTGGTGGCGTACCACGCGGTGTTTGTGTCTGAGTGATACCCGTTAGGTCCAGACAGACCTGGATTCATCGGCGCCATAGCGATACGGTTTTTGATTTTAACATCGCCGATCTCTATCGGCTCGAAGAGAGCGTCGAAACTCATTGTTTTTCTCCTCTACTAGGTCAGCATGGGATGGTGACCTAGTTATGTGAATGTGAACTGATCAGCGGCGTCCAGAGGCCTTCTTCCGCGTCGGACGGCACGTCTGGGTTCTCTTCGAAGGCATAGCGGCTGCCAGCTAAAGTCAGTTCGTTGTGAAAGCGGTCTCGTGGACCAGAAAGATTGCCTTGCAGCACTGTTCTGAAGATCTGGCGCTTAGGATGATAGCCTCCGTTTCGAAGTGTCGATACCTAGAAGACGCGCAAGGTTGCCGCCAAATATCTTTGCCCGGTCCACATCAGTAATCACTGGATAGCCGTAGCTTTTCTGCATATCTTCAGGAATCTGGAATGATTGCAATCCGATAACAGCGCTTCTCACCTGGACTCCGAACCCAGCGTAATCGGTTCCCCAAATTATCTTGTCCGGTCCTACCCAGCGAAGCGCCTCTCCTAAGATTTTGGCGAATTTTCTCGGAGTTGAGAGCGCCCAAGGAACCAGAAGGCTCAAGCATACGTAGACGTTGGGGTGTCCCATTGCGATCATGTTGAGATCATCGCAATGGGGATAGCCCATATGAAACGCATTGATTTTCAACTCGGGGAAATCTCTTGCCACATCGTCCAGGTAGATGGGCAACGCATACTTGCTTTTTCCTGGAGGCACCCAGCAGAAGCCGGTGTGGATGTCGAGAACAATGCCCAGCTCTTGTGCTTTTGCGTAAAAGGGCCAGAGTTCAGGATCATTGATGTAGGTGTCTTCCGGGGGATAGAATTTGAATATTTTGGCACCCTTCTCCTTGACCCAGTATTCCAGCTCCCACAGGGTATTCTTCAAGCCCCTGTGAATGATTGGTGACATATTGGGTTGATACATGAAACGGTCAGGATTAGACTCCACGATCTTGCCCATTTCTCCGTTCGTGCACCATCTGCTCGAGTAACCGGTAGCATCCATCATAGATTCGGGCAGCAAGCACGCAATATCGACTCCATACTTGTCCATAGCCATGAGCAGACGTTTCGGATCTGTAGTCTTTTCCATCTCCCATTGCTCCATGCCTTGGAAGGCCTCTGGCGGCATCCCCAACAAGAGCGGTCTACGGATGCTGTCGATAGCTCTCCACCACATTTGAACTCCAGGAAAATGATTGACTTGTTCCATGTGGCCGATCAGGTGCGCTTCTGGATCGATCTTAAAAAACTCGTCTTTTTGATGTTCCGTCATAAATCACCTCCTTCAGTATGCAGAACAGGTAGTTAAGCAATGTAGCGATCGTGGCCTTCCCAGAACTTCTTCTTAACGTCTTTGCGGATTATTTTTCCGACAGGAGTTGTGGGAATTTGAGACCAGAATTCGACTGACTTTGGACACTTGTACCCGGCCAAACGCTCTTTGCAGTGAACAATAAGTTCTTCTTCAGTGATTTGTTGATCAGGTTTAAGAACCACTACAGCCTGGATTCGTTCTCCCCATCTCTCGTCGGGCGCCGAAACAACGGCCACCATGGCCACGGCGGGGTGTTGGTAGAGTACGTCCTCGGTTTCCTTTGGGTAGACGTTTTCCCCGCCTGTAACAATCATATCTGCCTTGCGATCCACAAGGAATAGGTAGCCTTCCTCATCAATATAACCCATGTCGCCGGTGTGGTACCAACCTCCGCGTAAGGTTGAGGACGTCAGCTCGGGGTTTTTCCAGTAGCCCATCATGACGCACTTTCCCCTGATGACGATTTCACCCATTTCGCCAACAGGCAGGGGCCGATCGTCGTTATCAAACACCTGCACGTCGACACTCATACTTGCTCTACCCGCGCTTGCAAGCAGCCTGGACCGCTCCCCCTCCAATACGTGATCTTGCTGGAAGAGAATTGTTCCGCCAATGCATTCAGTCATGGCGTACACTTGTTGAAACTTTGGTCCGAACTTTTGGATGCACTGTTTGAGAAGTTCCGGCGGAAAAGGACTCCCTGCGTATGAAATGGACCGCAGGCTGGAGAGGTCATATGCGTCTGGATTGGTATATTGTAAGAGCCATCCGTAAAGCGTGGGGACTGCGTTGATGTGGGTGCACCTTTCTTCTTGAATGAGCTGGAGAATACCCGTCAGATTGGGTCTCCTATTAATCACCACTTTGCCCCCTGTGAGCAGCACCGCTAGCGCAGGCCAAAAAGATACGTGGAAAAGAGGGAGAACAAAGCAAGTGGAGTCATTTTGATTGAAAGAGAACCCCAAAGCCGCTGACAGAATACCGGTCATGAGTCCACGGTGTGACATCATGACACCTTTCGGCGTGCCCGTGGTCCCTCCGGTGTACATGAGTATGGCCATCGCATTCTCATCTGCGTCCAGGCTAGGTTCGTCCGGAGGAGCGCCTGCCAATAACTCTTCGTAAGCCTGACAACCGTCGACTGGATTATCCATAGTGATGCGGAACTTTATGGACGGGGTGCTATCCAAGATCGTCCGCGCCCGATCTTCATACCCGTCAGCGAAAAAGATACAAGTCGCTTCAGAATCGTTGACAATGTGGCACAGTTCTTGGTCAGATAACCGAAAGTTAAGAGGAGTGACACTTATTCCAATCTTGCTTGCCGCAAAGTAGACCTCAAGGTACTTGTAAGTGTTTTCGGCTAGTACCCGTGACCCGGTCTCCCTTGTCGATACCCAATGCAAGCAAACCATTTGCCAGCCGATTCACTCGCTCGTTGAGCTGCCGATAAGTGAGACGAACGCCTTCGAATACTGTGGCAGTATTGTGAGGGAAGAGAATCGCCAATTTTCTTGGAATGTCGCCCAAAGTGTACATCTTTTCCCCCTTCTATGACCACGATTTCGGATAGCCCATGAACTGCATCATCATGTTCTTGGCCATTTCGTCGGTAATAGGGGAAAACACCATTTGTTTGTAGTCTCTGAAATAACGTTGCATGTCGTACTCCATGGTGTACCCGTAGCCTCCAAGTATCTCCATGCCCCAGATGGCCGCCTTCTCGCTGGCCCGTGACGCTACGACCTTGGCCATGCAGGCTTCAATGTGCATAGGTTTCTTGTTGTCGGCCAGCCATGCGCACTTGTAGACGAGGTTGCGAGCATTCTCTATCTCGATAGCTATGTCGGCAAGGTAGTGCTGGATGACCTGGAAACGGGAGATGGAACCGCCGAACGCTTGTCTCTCCTGCGCGTAACGAAAAGCATCGTTGAATGCGGCTTGAGCCACCCCCAAGCTAAGAGCTGACGTGCCGATGCGCTCGTTGTTCAAAACCAGCAGGAGCTGATGCCACCCACCGTTCAGCGTACCCAAAAGGTTCTCTTTGGGCACGCTAACATCGTCTAGATAAACATAATTAGCTCCGCACGCGTGACAGCCGACTTTGGGTATCAGCTTAGTTTGAAGCCCCTCGGAATTCCTGGGGACTATGAAGACTGACAGGCCCTGAGATCGCTTGGCTGCGCGATTCGTAATCGCTATGACGATCATGAAATCGCATACATGGGCCGCCGTGATAAACACCTTGACCCCATTGATGAGCCAGTGATCGCCCTTGTCCTCGGCCTTGGTGGAAATCGCGCCCAGGATATCGGTCCCTCCCGCAGGTTCCGTCAAGGCCATGGCCCACCTCTCTTCTCCGGCGGCAATTCGCGGTAGGTGTTTGGCCTTCTGTTGTTCTGTTCCCATGTGCAGCACAGGCGCTACTCCAAAACCCATAGTGGCTCCAACGCCTAGCGCCACTGCGACTGACGCAGTCGCCAACTCCTCAATCACGATCATGGCCTCAATCTGACCGAGTCCTAGACCGCCATATTGTTGAGGGACGGCCAAGCCAAAAACGCCTAGGTCCGCTAAACCTTTCCAGATTTCCTCCGGCATGAAGTCACAGTTCTCGTCCATCCAGCGGACCTTTTCTTTGGTCAATTCTTTCCTGCAGAACTTGCGGATGGTCTCGCGGAGCATTTCCTGCTCTTCCGTTAGATTGAAATCCATTACGTTTCTCCTCAGCTCTTCACGCCTTTCCGGAAATTCTCGAGCATGCTCTGAATGTCAGGCGCATGGACGAGCCACTGAATGCCGTTTCGTTCCACGGCCAAGGCCGTGTCGATGCTCCCTCCTTCTGCGGAGCGAGCCATAATCTCTTTACCCATGCGCAAGGCTATCGGTTTCTTTGAAGCTATCTGAGCCGCGACTTTCTCAAATTGCTCCTCGAACTGATCGTCAGGAAAAACACGTGTCAAAAGACCCATTTCATACACCTCGCGGGCGGTGTAGTTCTTGCTCCCGCTGTAGACCAGTTCCCTCGCTCGCTGCACTGGCATGCTCCTGACGATGCGAGCCGTACCACCCCATCCGGGAAGGATGCCCATGTTGATTTCAGTGAGACCGATTCTTGCCGATTCTTTGGCGTAGAGCAGATCACAGCAGAGCGCCAATTCAAGCCCTCCGGCCAGGCAGTGACCATTGATTTTGGCTATCACTACCTTTTCACAGTCGGCGATGGAGTGTTGCACATCCAGTCCTTCGTGGGACAACCAGTTCAGGGATGCTTGATGCTCGGCTAGGGATGGAAAGACATCCAAATCCCCACCAGCGCAGAATGATTTGCCGTCTGTCCCCGCAAGGATCACAACCCCAACAGATCGCTCCTGCCTGACTCGTCGGAATGCATCCGTAAGCTCCCAGGCCATTCGCCGATTGATCGCATTCCCCTTTTCTGGCCTAGTAAGGGTAATCCGGCAGATCGTATTGCTCGGGCCTTCAATCTCGTACCGAATGGTATGGTAGTCTTCTGGTTTCATGAATCCCAGTGCTTCCACTTCATCGGCGCGATCACTTTTCTCTAGAGCAACTGTTCGCAGCGATTCATCGGAAGGACGGAAAAGAGGGAGGGCGTGCTGATCCGTGATATCCTGAAAGATCACGTCCACATCCATACCGATCTCAACCGCCTCTGGCTCGCATTCCACGATCTGCGTCATCATCCTGATGCCTTCCTGCAAATCAACCATGGCCAGCACGTACGGCAGATCAGGCATGAACTGGGGCTCAACCATGTCACGCATAATTGCGAAGGTGTACACTTTGGCCTTCCCGCTCGCCTCTCGCCAGCCCAAGTCCACCGACCAGCACTCTGGACAATACTTGCGCGGATAGAAGATCAGGGTATTACAATTCTGGCACTCCTGTATGAGGAGACGGCGCTTCTTTGTGGCCCTCCAAAACTCTTCAGTCCATGGTTGCACAGCCGGGATCGGCTTGACATATTCAGCGTTCATTGTAACTCCCTCCCCCATACACTCGCGATGTTGTTCATTCCCGAACCGCCAGAGGTGTTTTGAAACACGAACCTGACGTTCTGCACCTGACGATCGCCTGCCTTACCCATGAGTTGACGCGCCGTCTCCACGTAGGTCGCCATGCTCACTCCGGAACCCGTGTGGCCTCGGCCGAGCGCGTCGCCGATCGGAGACCAGGGCAGTTCACCGCCGGGCCAAGTGCGTTTTTCAAAGAACGCTTTGCATCCTTGCCCCGGCTCGCAAAGCCCCATGGCCTCCATCATGATCGGATGACCAAACGGATAGGCCAAATAGATGTTCCAAATGTCGATATCCTCCTTGTTCAGCCCAGCCTCAGCTAAAGCATGTTCCCCTGAGCGACGAAAGCCTTCCTTTGTTTGATCGCTGTCTCTCAATACGGTACACGCTGTGAAGAAGGCCGCGCCTTCTCCCAACTTGTAAACCGGCGTATCGCTAACTTGTGCCGCCAACTCCGCTGAGGTGACTACCAGGGCCGCGCCGCCATCCGCCAGTACGTTGCACTCTCGTTTGTGAAGTGGGTCGGCCACAAATGAGGATGATAAAACCTTCTCAATGGAAGGGACTTCTTTCTGATAGAACATCGAATTTGGGTCCAGGGTGGCCCATTTGCGCATGGAGACGACCACAGACGCCATTTCCTCTGGTGTGGCTCCTGACTCGTACATGTATCGCCTTGTCATCATTGCGATTATGCCGTTGTAAGTTGTTCCAAAAGGGTATTCCCACTGGAGATCCATGCCGGCCTGGGCGAAGAAGTTGATAAGCTCATCCATGGGAATAGTGGAATGCACTGTCACGTGCGGGATCAGAACTGCTTTCGCGGCGCCGCTCTTGATGAACTGTTCGGAAAGGCGCAGACAGTTCGAGGTCGATGCCCCGCCAGCGTTGCAGATGCACACATCCTTGCAGCCCTTCAAGCCCAATTCCTCGGGAATTTTTCCGAAAGAAATCTCTGCAGTCAGCCTAGGTTGGGCTTGAGGCGCCACAGTTATCACGGCTTCAATATCGTTCTTGTGAAGGCCGGAGCTACCAACCGCCTGAATACAAGTTTCATAGAGAATGTCCCACCGAGATCGATTCGGGTAGATGCCGGTGGGAACCTCACCAAATCCTACAATGGCCAGAGTTCCTTTACCCATGTTTGCTCTTTCGTCCTTTCAGGCTTTGACCGCACAATTTTGCGGTTGATGGTTTGGATTTTTCCTGTTTCTTTTGATTTGACCGTTTAGTGTTGACAAAAATCTTGAACACAACTAGTCTAGAGATCACTACATGACGCCTCGTTTCTAACGATACTCTACAGTTTAACGCGGTGTCAATATCAATTGTAAAAGAAAGCTCAGATTGGGTGAACTGTCATAAAACGCTGATAACACAGGCCAGATACCAGACGGTGAACCTGATTCGCCACATTACAGCCCATGAAAAGAGCAGAAGAAATGATATCAGTCTATAGATCTTAACTCTACAGTTCGGAGGAATCATGCACGATGTAACTCTGATGCGCATAAAAGATTTAGAAGAAAAATCGGGAATGCCGCGAACCACCATACATTTCTATTTGCGGCAAGGTATTCTGCATCCGCCCAGCAAGACAGGGCGAACTATGGCGTATTACGATGAAAGCCACCTCAAGCGCCTTCAGGATATTCAAGAGATCAAAGCGAATATCCGAATGCCCCTTGCCTTGCTCAGGGAAAAGATTGCCGTTTTGGATCAAGAGGGATATGGGGGCCCGATTAAGGTGGCCACGGACAAGCGGGATGTGGCCAGAACCACCAAGGCAAAAGACTCCAGACGGCACAGCATAGTTGAGGCGGCCGTACAAATCTTCTCGCAGAAAGGTTACCATCGGACAAGAGTGCAGGACATCACCAACGCTCTCGGCATCTCCACGGGCACGTTCTACATCTATTTCGGAAACAAACGCGACCTCTTCGTGGAAGTGGTTGACCATGTTTTCCGCACTATCTTGGGCGAGGCGGCCAAAGCCATAATTGCTGAAGAAGATATTCAAAAGAGGATGGTTTTGCGCGGTCGGGTGTTCTACGAAAACTATTCAAAATACAACGAGATACTGAACCAGTTGCGCGCCGAAATGGCGAGTGAGGACAAGTGGCCCCAAGAGAAGATTAAGAAAGCTTATCACGACTTGACGAGGCCGGTGATCAAGGACATTCAGAAGGGGATTGATTCAGGAGTGTATCGGATAATGGATCCGGATCTGCTGGCCTATGCTTTAACAGGCATAATAGAGGTCATGTCACTCAGAATGATGATAGACAACAAATATACCTTCGAGGATATTATAACTTTCGTGGTTGATTTCATGACCAAAGCGACAACTCCGGAAAACTGACCAAAAGAGATCCAAATGGACTGAAATGAGTATACCTCATTTTGTCTAAAACAATGTCTAAAACAATTGACAGGGCAAGGGTTGAGGGATTCCATATTGGTGGTAGGTTAATTCAGAAAATAAAGATCTATTCTTCGAACGTTCACAGTATCATCGCTTAAACTCCAACGAAACTTCCGCTGCCGGGAACCCCGTAATCCGACCAGCGTCGATGCTGAGGTGACAGGACAATCATCAATTGTCCTCACGAGCGTTCCGCCGACAGACCGACGGCAAGTGAATCGCACTCAGATGCTGCTCTTGATCAAGCCGGTATTCCTTTACTCCAGGCGCCGCGGTTATCGCGGTTTTTTTTGAAAACGACAAAATTTTCTTCTTGACATTTGTCTGAAGGGGATTCATATTCTGAATATGGTTCAGTTCCTGATTCATATTCAGAGCGTGGAGGAATAAATGAGCTATCCTCTTCTTCGCACGACCGACAAAACAGCTGAAAACCTTCCACGTCGCGAGCGGCTAAACCTCCAGCAGCGAGATGAGATACTCAAGACCGCGCTAAGGCTCTTCTCAGAGAAGAGTTATCCGAACGTTCCCATGCAAGACATTGCGAAAGAGGCAGAGTTTGGGATGGGAACGTTATACAAATTCTTCAGTAGTAAGGAGGATTTGTACAAATCTCTTATTCTGCAGATGGCACAAAAGTGGCACCACACTGTTTTACAGGCCCTAGAACAGGAACGGGATCCTGTACGAGCGATAGATAAATGTATCGCCATCCATCGGGAGCTGTTTTTTGACAACCTGCCGTTCGTGCGCCTGTTCTATAACTCGGCTCACATTCACGTAGGGCCCGTTTACGAACCAGTTCTTCACAAAGCTCGCGACCAATACCTCAACAAATTGGCCTCGATCTTTGAGAGGGGTATCAAAGCGAAAGTCTTCCGCGACGGCGATCCTCGCCACATGGCTCTGGCGCTTTACGGAATCATCCTCACTTTTCTCTTCCAGATGAATGAAGACCCTGCCGGATTCCGAAAGGGAGACGAGTTATCAAGTGTCAGAGACATTTTTCTCAGGGGGGTGATGAGCACGTGAGAATGGTAATCAAGGCAAACTGGGCAGCATTCCGACTTTGCGTAGTGTCCTACTGAGGCATCAAGAGAAGACTCGAGGCGGGAACACGGGCGATGTCCCGCTCGTATCGCCAGGAGGTTGATCATGAAATCTGATAACCGGATCGATGGATTGATAATGGCAAGTTGGGCCACAATGGTGGCTTGGGCGTAGTAAGGACGCCCAAATAGGCCATTAAACACGTGGCGGAGGCAAGACCGCCTTACAAATGAAATTTGCAGGAGAGAATGCAATGTCAAAGATTAAGGAAATCAGGGAAGACATCAAGACCAAGTTGGACAAATGGGAAGCCAGCGCTACAGCGATCGAGGCACAACTGCAATTATCCAAAGAGCAGGCCATAGAAGAACTCGAGGTTCGGAAAAAACGACTGAACGAGACCTTGGACGGGTTCAAGTCAGAAATCGTGAAGGTCAAAGGGCTTGCTGACGAAAAGAAAACCGAAATTCAGGCCAGGTTCGACGAGTTGCGGGTCCAACTGGCGTTGGGTAAGGCAGAGGCGAGAGGTTCATTCGAAGCGCAGAGAGAAAAGATTCAACGTTCAATCGCCACGCTCGAAACCACTGTTGACCGGCAATTGCAGACAGCAGGTCAAGCCATGGAGGAATCCTTACGAACGGCCGCAAGAGAGTTCATCCGAGCTGCCATTGGAGTTGAAGTTGAGATGGAGTTCTTGGCCATTCAATTTGAAACGAAAAAGAACGGCGCCAAGGACAAGTTTGAGTATGAAAAGAGAGCTCTAATTGATAAAATCAAACGCTATAAACAGCAGATTGAGGAAAAGAAACAAATGGCCAGGGACAAAACCGCAACCTTTGAAAACGAACTCTCGAACGGCATGTCCCAGATCAAGCAGGCTTTCAAGAAACTCTTTGGTTGAGAGAAAGCTCCAGGAGAAGATTACGTCGTCGACTGAGCCTTCTCCTCTATAGTGACAGGGCCTCTATTAAGAGTAAGAAAAGCATCGATTGTCCTGCGTCTCCGGAGGGGTCTTGGGGACCATACTGGACGCTCATTCGGAACGCAAATCGGGTTGCAAATCTTGAGTCTGTATTTTTAGCGCTTTCGAGGTTACCTATGAACATGTCAAGGTTCGTATTTCGACATGCAGTGACAATAGGGTTGATTGCAGCATTTTGGGCAGTCGCAGGATGCTCCAAAAAGGAATCCTTTGAGAAACCACCGATTCCGGTGAAGGTTCAAATGGTTACTGCCGCCTTACCGGCAGCAGGTTTGAAGTACTCTGCCACCTTGATCCCTCGAGAACAGGTTAATCTAGCCTTTAAAGTAGGGGGCTACGTCGAAGATATTCTCAAGCTCCCTGGACCAGATGGAGCGCTCCGGGACGTGCAGAAGGGCGATCGAGTCGAGAAATCCGCAATTCTCGCCCGCATTCGGGACACCGACTATCAAGCGAAGCTCAACCATGCCAATTCTTCCCTTGAAGAGGCCAAAGCGTCCATGTGGCAGGCCATCCGGGAATTCGGACGGTACGAAACGTTGTTTAAAGAGGACGCTCTGTCCAAAAACGAATTCGATAAGTACAAAGAAAAACTTGACGTTGCACGGGCCCGCGTGACTGGCGCCGAGTCTCAAGTGGAACAAGCAAAGATTGACTTGCACGACACTGTTCTTCGATCTCCTCTCGACGCTTTGATGGTAAACCGGTTTGTGGAGCGGGGAACCCTTGTGGCTTCGGGAACGAAGGCTTTTCTTTTGGAGGATCTCAGTTCGGTGAAGGCGGTGGTCGGCGTCCCCGATTATCTGCTCAAAGAGGTTAAGCCCGGAAATAGTCTTACCATTACGGTGGAGGCTCTCCAGAACAAGGAATTCAATGGAATCATTACAGCGGTTTCCCCATCTGCAGACCAGCGAAGTCGGGTCTTCGACGTGGAAATCACTGTTCCTAATCCGGATCTCGAACTCAAGGACGGCATGATAGGGACAGTGAAGTTGGCAGGAACCGGACCAGAGGTTGCTGGACCCATGATACCGCTTCATGCGGTCGTTCGTCCTCCCTCAGATCCTCAAGGATATATGGTTTTCGTTCTTGAGAAACAGGGTGACAGTTATATTGCCCGCGGCCGCAAGGTTTCAATTGGCAGAGTTTTTGGAAACAAAGTCGTCATCCTTCACGGGCTTGTGACAGGTGAACAGATAGTAACCACGGGAGCCACCATGCTGTCTGACGGATGTCCTGTGGATGTAATACAATAGAGAGCTATTCACATGAAGCACATGAAAGACGAAGACCTGATCACTAACACGCATAATGTGTCAAGGTTTTTTGTTGAGAACAGGCAGATTTCCTGGGTGCTCCTCGTGGCCGTTCTGGCCTTGGGAGTTTACGGTTATTGCCGAATGCCTCAGCGTAAAGACCCTGAAATTCCAGTACGAGTGGCCGTCGCCCTGTGCCCGTGGCCTGGAGTGAAAGCGGAAAAAGTCGAAGAGTTGGTCACTCGAAAGATCGATTCAAAAATAGCAGAAAACGAAAAAGTAGAACGGATTGAATCCACGTCCCGGACTGGTCTGTCTGTCGTGAAGGTCAAATTAGTCGAAAGCGTCAAGGAGTCTGGCGAAATCTTTGACGACATCAACCTGAAGCTCGCCGGAATAAAGGATCTCCCGGAAGGAGCGGGGCCGATTGTCTTTATCAAAGACTTCGGTGACACGGCTACGCTCATGCTCACCGTAGCCTCCCCGAAGGTCGGAGACGTGGAAATTGACCTACGCGCGAGAGAACTGGAAACCGTAATTCGCGAGCTCCGCTCTCAGGCTCCAAAACCAGAAAAGGGCGACCGCGTAAGCTTGGCGGTGATTTTTCCAAACCTCCCGGATAGCAGGGAGGCTGAGCGGAAGATTGAACTTCTTCGCAAGCTTTGGACACGAAAAGGGATTGCCAAAGATGTCCTTGTATACAACGGTTCCGGATTGTCGGTGCTCGACCTCACTACGACCCTGGATGACACAGAGCTAGCGAGAGAGATGTGGGCATTTGTCCATGAGGAATTGCACGCCTCGGAAATCAGCCCGGACACATGGAAACCGGCGGTCATAGTTCGTGACCCACAGTCAGCGCGAGTAAAGCTTGCCGCGTCCTCAGGCAGTAAATACAGCTTGCGGGATTTGGAAGCCTTCACGGATGAAATCGCCCGCACACTCAATGCGGTTCCGATTGTTTCCAAAGTGACCAGATGGGGAGTTCAACGAGAGACGGTATTTCTTGAATATTCTCAGGAACGGCTTGCTTCGTATGGACTCCAGCCATCGAGAATAAAAGACATTCTCGGCGCGCGCAATGTGATCCTTCCCGGAGGGATGCTCGAATTTGAGGGCAAAAACCTGATCGTAGACCCCTCAGGCGAATTCAAAAGCGAAAGAGAACTGGGGGGAACTCTTATAAGCTCTACCAATTCAGGCGCAGGAACCTATCTCCGGGATCTGGTGGAGATGAGCAGAGGATACGAGACCCCGGCGCAGAACCTGAACTACCTCATCCGTCGCGATACCCAGGGAAATTGGCAGCGACTGCGTGCAATTACCCTGGCGGTGACCATGCGCTCCGGAGAGCAGATTGGCAGGTTTTCAAAGGATGTGGACTCGGCTCTTGAAAGGGTCAAGCGGCGCCTGCCGGAAGATCTCATAACCGAGCGCACTTCCGACCAACCCCTTCAGGTTCGAGAAAACGTGAATCTGTTCATGCGCAGCCTGTACGAGGCTGTAATCTTAGTCGTCATCGTAGCGTTAATAGGATTCTGGGAGTGGCGGTCTGCTCTTCTCATGGCAATATCAATACCGATTACCCTGGCCATGACATTCGGTATGATGTATTTCTTGAACGTGGATCTCCAACAGATTTCCATCGCTTCCCTTATCATAGCGTTGGGGCTTCTGGTGGATTATCCCGTGGTGGCCAACGATGCTATAAAACAGGAACTCGATCATGGCCAGCCGCTTGAAGTGGCTTCCTGGGTAGGACCTACCAAGCTGGCCAAAGCCATCCTATATGCGACTATCACTAACATTGTAGCGTACTTGCCGTTCTTACTGCTGACGGGAGACACGGGCCGCTTTCTTTACACTCTGCCGATAGTAATCACGTGTTCTTTGGTGGCATCCTACATTGTATCCAGGACTTTCGTTCCTTTTGTTGGGTATTATTTGCTCCGACCGCGCAAGAAACCCGCTTTTTCGATGGAGGAGCTACGGACCAGGGGATTTTATGGAATGTACTACAGAGTGGGCAGTTTCCTGATCGACAACCGTTGGAAAGCTCTATTGATTTCGTTGGTACCTGTAGTCACGGGTTTCTGGGTTCAATCGCAGCTAAAACCGCAATTTTTCCCAAAGGATCTTTCGTACTTGTCCTACGTCGACCTTTGGCTGCCGGAAGACGCATCCATCATGACCACAGATGAAGCCGCCAAGACGGCTGAAGACTTGCTCGTCAAAGCTGCTGCAGACTTCGGCGCGAAGCATCCTGACAAGAACGGCAAACCGATGGAGGCGCTCAAATGCCTGACCACATTTGTCGGAGGAGGAGGTCCACGGTTCTGGTTCTCTGTGGAGCCGGAACTATCTCAGGCGAATTATGCACAGATACTCATTGAAGTTCGAGACAAGCACTTGACCAACCTTATTGTGGATCAGTTCCAGAAAGCCTTGATGGCCCGACTGCCTGGAGTGCGGGTTGACATGCGACAGTTGGAAACAGGACCGCCTGTTGGATTGCCTGTGCAGATTCGGCTTTCCGGTGAGGATATGAGTACCCTGCGAGCTTCGGCTGAGAAACTCAAGGACATTTTTCGCTCCATGCCCAATGCTTATCGCACAAGGGATAATTGGGGCACCGAGATATTCCAGGCTAGGCTCAAGATTAACCCGGATAAAGCCAATCTTGCTGGTGTCACCAACATGGATGTCGCCCGGTCTTCTTCCGCTGCCTTGAACGGCTTTGAGGTCACGAACCTCAGGGAAGGGCGCTTGACGATTCCTGTGGTGGCCCGTCTGCGCATGGAAGAAAGGTCTGCCATTGGCGACATCGAAAATTTGTACGTGTATGCAGCCGAGGGCAGCCAAAAAGTTCCCTTGGGGCAAATTTCGAACATCGAATACGGAATGGAAACGGAGAGAATTGAGCGCCGCAATCAGTTCCGGACAATAACCGTATCCTGTTTTCCTGTTCCGGGAGTTCTGCCTTCGGAGGTGACAAGCGCATTTATCCCTAAACTGGAAGAGTTCAAGAATTCTCTTCCGCCCGGGTACACGGTCCAGATCGGCGGAGAATATGAGGAACAGGTCAAAGGTTTTGACCAGATGAAAGTGATTCTCATGATTTCCGTGGTTTCCATTTTTCTGGCGCTAGTGTTCCAATTCAGGAGCGCGATAAAACCTTTTATCGTGTTTTCCGCTCTACCGTATGGTATGGCCGGGGCTTTTACCGCCCTGGCGGTCACCGGTTCGCCATTTGGGTTCATGGCTTTTCTGGGCGTCATTAGTCTGATTGGTGTCATTGTCAGTCACATTATCGTGTTGTTTGATTTCATTGAGGAAAAGCTCGAAGAAGGCGAAGACCTGCGCACGGCGCTACTAGATGCAGGTATTATGCGGCTTCGGCCAGTGGCAATCACTGTTGCTGCGACCGTGATAGCCCTCGTCCCGCTGGCCACGCACGGAGGCCCCCTTTGGGAGCCACTCTGTTACGCACAGATCGGAGGCCTGATGGTTGCGACGTTTGTCACCTTGTTGATTGTTCCTGTGCTGTACTCCATAGCCGCATTCGACCTGAAGATCTTGCGCTGAATCAGTTTATGTGAGGATTGGTCATGCAACAAAATTCCGGACGGAGTGAAATCGAAAGAGATTCGGTGAGTCGTATAGGCTTAACCATTGCGGCAATCAAAAGTGGCGCTAGGGAGCACCTTAAATACTCTCAAGGAAAAATTCCCGCAATAGCTACACTGAACGATAAGTACATGGCTCTCGCTTACGCGGTAAAGGATCGTTTGCTGCACCGATGGGTTCGAAGTGGCGAAACTTACCTTAAAGGGGGGCTTCGTGCGGTAAGCTATCTTTCCGCAGAGTTTCTGATTGGACCTCAGCTTGCTAATAATTTGATCAATCTGGGGATTTATGAAGAAGTGCGTAAAGCTGCCGAGGAGTTAGGAGAAGATTGGAATGCCCTTTTGGAGCACGAACCGGAACCCGGGTTGGGAAATGGAGGGCTTGGTCGACTAGCCGCCTGTTTTTTGGACTCTCTTGCCACTCTGGAAATTCCCTCGATAGGTTACGGAATACGTTATGAATTCGGGATCTTTTCCCAGAGTATTGAAGACGGAAAACAGGTTGAAACCACGGACAAGTGGTTATCTATGGGAAATCCATGGGAGAGTCATAGATCGGAAATTGCTTTTGAAGTTAAGTTCGGTGGCCATACGGAGCATGTTCAATCAGACGATGGATCTCTTCAGGCCCGATGGATTCCCGATCAAGTGGTTAAAGGAGTTGCTTACGATACCCCTGTACTTGGATATAAGGTGAACACCTGTAGCACCTTGAGGCTTTGGAAAGCCGAAGCAACCGAATCTTTCGATTTTCAGGCATTCAATATCGGGGATTATTACGGCGCTGTCGATCGGAAGATCTTTTCGGAGAACATTACAAAAGTGCTATATCCCAACGACGAACCGGCCCAGGGAAAACAGCTTAGGTTGGAACAGCAGTATTTTCTTGTCTCCTGTTCATTGCAGGATATGCTCCATATATTGTCTATCGGCGATTTACTTCCAAAAGAATTTCACAAACTTTTTTCAGTCCAACTCAATGATACACACCCGGCGCTGGCCATACCCGAATTAATGCGCCTTCTCGTCGACGAACACGGTCTGGGATGGGACGAGGCCTGGGATGTGACCCAAAAAACCTTTGGCTACACAAATCATACCCTGTTGCCTGAAGCTCTGGAGAAGTGGCCCCTACCGTTATTCCGATCGCTTTTTCCCAGGCATTTGGAAATTATATTCGAGATCAATCATCGGTTTCTGGAAAAGGTTCGAGCGCAGCACCCAGGAGACGACCATCTAGCGGCTCGGATGTCTTTGATCGACGAAACCGGTGTAAAATACGTGCGCATGGCAAACCTGGCTTGCGTAGGAAGCTTCGCAATCAATGGAGTTGCAGAGTTGCACACTGAGCTACTTAAGACCCATGTCTTAAAAGACTTTTTTGAATTTTTTCCGGAAAAATTCAGCAACAAGACCAATGGCGTGACTCCTCGGCGCTTCATGGTGTTGAGTAATCCCCGACTGGCGGACCTGATCACCGGCACGATCGGAGATGGATGGATCACAGACCTGGGCCAACTCAGGAAACTTGAGGCTCTTGCCGATGACAAGGAGTTCAAGACTCAGTGGAGTCGTGTCAAGAAACTGAACAAAACAGATTTGGCCGAAGCGATCCGAAATCTCACAGGGATTATTGTCAATCCGGACTCACTCTTCGATATACAGGTTAAGCGGTTTCATGAATATAAACGACAGCACCTGAATGTGTTGCACATTCTGACATTGTACAACCGGATAAAGCAGAACCCTAATGTGGAGATTGTGCCCAGGACATTTATTTTCGGAGGAAAATCCGCACCAGCTTATTTTATGGCAAAATTGATCATTAGGTTGATCAACGCCGTGGCGGAAGTTGTGAATCGCGATTCGGACGTACGAGATCGCATGAAGGTGGTCTTTTTCCCCAATTTCAATGTAAAGAATTCTCGGTTGATCTATCCAGCCGCAGACCTATCCGAACAAATCTCTACGGCGGGCAAGGAGGCTTCAGGAACAGGGAACATGAAGTTCTCGATGAACGGAGCGCTCACGATTGGCACTCTGGATGGCGCCAACGTCGAAATCAGAGAAGAAGTTGGGCCAGAGAACTTCTTCCTGTTCGGGCTCACGGCTGAGGAGGTTTACGATCTGAAGTCAAAGGGGTATCGAGCACGTGATATTTATGAAAAGAATGATCGATTGAAAGCCGTAATAGACCTCATAGCATCCGGATATTTCTCTTCAGGGGATACCGAGCTTTTCAAACCTCTTGTTGATTCGCTGCTCTATCATGACGAGTACCTGCTTTTCGCCGATTATCAATCGTATGTGGACTGTCAGGATCGGGTCAGCCAGACGTACCGCGACCAAGACGCCTGGACACGAATGTCTATCCTCAATTCAGCTCGAATGGGAAAGTTTTCATCCGATCGCACGATTAGGCAGTATTGCGATGAAATTTGGAAGGTAAGTCCCGTACCGGTCAGTCTGGAAGAACCTGACGATGGGGAAGCATGAAGAACCACTCTTCTACCATCGCAAAGGGGTTATTTCAGGCGCAACGAGACGCTGTTCCTTTCGTCCCAGGTTTCGCAACCACTCGGGCATCTTTCGCGAGGCCAAACCCAATTCAGATGCCTATTTCTGTCGAGAAGACAAAATGCTATCTTGTCAAGTAGTTGATGGACACGGACGAGTCGAAGGAGACCCATGGCCCCTCGGCGCAACTTGGGTGGAATCCCAACTAGGGTTCAACTTTGCCCTGTATTCGCGCCACGCCAGTAGTGTCACTCTGCTCCTTTATACCGAGTACGATCCTGCAAACCCGGTCCGGCTCTTCGTTCTTGACCCCATCCTCAACAAAACTGGCCTGATATGGCATTGTCGGGTACCGGAGCAAGAACTTCGCGGGGCCACTCTCTACGCATACCGGATCGATGGGCCTAAAGACCCTTCAAGCGGCCACCGCTTTGATGCTCAAAAAGTGCTCCTCGATCCATTCGCTTTTTCCGTCTATTTCCCGTCAGAATACAGTCGTTCCTCGGCCTCGGAGCCAGGCCCCACGGATGGGACGGCCCCTCTGGGGAGGCTTGTTAAGGATCCACATGCGTTCGACTGGGGTGCGGACGCCCGTCCTCGCCACGCCCACGATCTCATCGTCTACGAGCTCCACGTGAAAGGGTTCACCGCACGGTCCAACTCGGGCGTGACCCCGGAAGAAAGAGGGACCTTTGCCGGGCTTAAGGAGATGATTCCTTATCTCAAGGACCTCGGAGTTACCGTAGTGGAACTCCTTCCCATCCATCAGTTCGATCCTCAAGAGGGCAACTACTGGGGTTACATGACCCTCAACTTCTTTTCTCCCCACCATGAATACGCGGCAGGCGAGTCCGCCCGGGAATTTCGGGGGATGGTGAAGGCGTTTCACGCAGCCGGAATCGAAGTTTGGCTGGATGTGGTCTACAATCATACTAGCGAGGCCGGCGCGGATGGCCCTACTTATAGCTATCGGGGCATCGACAACAAAAGCTACTACCTTGTCAGGCAGGGAACCGGTGAATACGTCAAAGACACGGGCTGCGGCCACACGATGAACTGCGCGCACCCCATCGTTCGGGCACTCATCCTGTCCAGCCTGAACCATTGGGCAGAAAACATGCACATAGACGGGTTCCGGTTTGATCTGGCCTCGATATTCACCCGCACACTTTATGGCGCCGTCGACACAGTGGATCCGGCGCTGATCGGTGAAATTGGTCTGCTCGGATACATGCGTGACGTGAGACTTGTTGCAGAGGCATGGGATATCGGCAGTTACCTGCTCGGCCAAAGTTTCCCGGGTCTGACGTGGCGGCAGTGGAACGGGAAATTCCGTGACGACGTCCGCGCCTTCGTGAAAGGAGACGCGGGTATGGTCGGAGCTTTGATGCGGCGTCTGTACGGCAGTGATGACCTTTTTCCAGACGGCCCGGTTGAGGTGTACCGTCCATACCAGAGCGTTAATTTCGTAACGGCCCACGACGGTTTCTGCCTCTATGACCTGGTGGCGTACAATGAAAAACATAACGAAGCCAACGGCCACAACAACACGGACGGAACCAATAACAACTTGAGCTGGAATTGTGGCTGGGAAGGCGATTCAGGAGTTTCGGGTGAAGTCATGGCGCTGCGGAGGCAACAGATCAAGAACTTCTTCTGCCTGCTCATGCTAGCGAACGGAACCCCCATGTTCTGCGCGGGCGACGAATTCATGAACACGCAGAAAGGGAATAACAACCCTTACAATCAGGACAATGAAACCACTTGGCTGGATTGGGATCTTCTAGAGCGCAATCGTGACATATTTCGCTTTTTCAAAAGCATGATCGCCTTTCGAAAAGCCCATCCATCCATAGGACGGAGCCGCTACTGGCGTGAGGATGTGCATTGGTATGGAACCTCTGAGGGGGTGGCTCTTTCACGGGAATCGAGAGCGCTCGCCTACTTTCTGAGTGGATCGAGACTCAGAGACAACGACCTATACGTGTTGATCAATGTCTATTGGGAGGACCTGATTTTCACCATACAGGAAGGCCGGGCGGAGGAGTGGCGCAGCGTTGTGGACACCAGCCTTGCAAGCCCTGAGGACATTGCGGAGACGGGGAAAGGACACCCCATTTCCAGTCTCGAGCATGTGGTGAAAGCCAGGTCCATCGTGGTGCTGCTACGGTGAATAATGCAATTCTTTTAGACAATCAAATCAAAACCGGAAAGGATGATCTATGAAAGCCGGAATTGTGGGATGCGGATTTGTGGGCAGCACAGCAGCGTATACTCTCGTGTTGAAGGGACTGGTGAGCGAGCTAGTGCTGATCGACGTCAACGCCAAAGCGGCTCTGGCTCACGCTGAAGATATCCTCCACGCCACCCCTTTCGGGAGAGCTGTACGTGTTGTCGCTGGAGATTACTCCCTCCTGGAGCAGGCTGATGTGGTCGTCCTTTGTTGTGGGGTTGGTCAGCGTCCGGGAGAAACCCGATTGGATCTTCTGAAGCGGAATGTCGCAGTTTTCTCCGGGGTTGTCAAGCAGGTGCTTCGGTATGCGAAGGATCCGATATTGCTTGTGGCATCCAACCCCGTGGACATCATGACTCACGTGACATTGAAACTCTCCGGGCTGCCGACGGGAAAGGTGATTGGGAGCGGCACCATACTCGACACAGCCCGCTTCCGAGCCCTCCTGGGAGAACATCTCGGTGTTTCCCCAACTTCGATTCACGCTTATGTCCTAGGGGAGCACGGAGATTCTGAAGTCCTGGTATGGTCGAGTGTGAAGGTTGGTGGTGTTCCTCTTCCGGATTTTGCCCAGCAGATAGGGCGATATCTCACTGATGAAGTCATGGCACGAATCAGTGATGGGGTGCGCTCTGCCGCTTACCGAATCATTGAAGGCAAAGGCGCCACGTACTTTGGGATTGGCGCTGCCCTCGCCTATATCATTCAGACCATTCGTGACGACGAAAGACGCATTCTCACCGTTTCCAGTCTGACCAGCCATGTGGCCGAGTTCGAAGGGACTTGTCTTTCTCTTCCCCGCCTAATTGGGGCCGGTGGCATCATGGCAGAGTTCCGACCCGATCTGTCCGATCCGGAACGCGAAAACTTGATGAGCAGCAAGCAAATCCTTCTGGAGGCATTAAATAAACTCTTACTTGACGGCCCAATTTAGTGTTAGGCCGGCGACAAATCTGCAATGCAAAACAAATGGGGCAGGTTTTTTTGCCTTCTCAGTCCGGAAGTGGGCCGGTTTTTGATGAACTGGTCCTTGCTGTGGCGCCATCATCGGCGCCCTTGTAGGGACGCTAGGACTGCATCCGTGGAAGAGAAAGTTCCACTGTAGGAGTCGGGAAATGTCAAAGGGCATTTACATCACAGGGACCGGGCCACATAGCGGAAAATCAGTGGTCGTACTCGGAGCGATGGAGCTGCTGGCGCGGCATGGTGGGAAGATCGGCTTCTTCCGGCCGGTTGTAGAGGATGGGACCTCAGATCACTTATTAGCCCTCGTCATGAGCCGGTACGAGGTCACGACTCCCCAAGAGAGCATGTTTGGCGCCACCTATGCCTGTGCGCGAGACTTGGCCTCCAGTAACAAGGAAGACGAATTGTACAGCCGGGTGCTCGAAAAATACCGGGCCGTGGAGCATGAATGCGACTTTGTAGTGTGCACGGGCACCGATTACAAAGCTATGCAAACAGCGCTGGAGTTTGAGTTCAATGTCGAAGTTGCGCGGAACCTTGGTACGCCCCTTGTGCCTGTTGTCGCAGGACAGGGAAGGAACGTCGGAGAGATCTTCGATGAAGTGATGGGGCTGGCAGAGCTGTTGGAAGCAAAGAAATGTGACATTCTTTCGGTTATCGTCAACAGGGTCGCACCGGATGATATGATGGAGGCGGCGGCTCAATTTCAGAAGGGTGCGCCAGATGGGATTCCTGTTTTCGTCATGCCGGATCACCCTCTCCTCGACAAGCCTACTGTCGCCGAAATAGAGAGATCTCTGGGGGCGGAGATGCTGCACGGAGATCCCCATCGCCTTGACCGCGAGGTGGATCATTACAAGGTGGC
The DNA here is from genome assembly GCA_963798475.1 of uncultured delta proteobacterium. GTDB lineage: Bacteria > Desulfobacterota > Desulfomonilia > Desulfomonilales > Desulfomonilaceae > CAJBEZ01. Next base: position 162,036 of record CAWCTI010000018.1, on the reverse strand, counting down.
AGCGATGGAACTGCCCCACTTTCTCGACCATTTGGAAGAAGGCAGCCTGGTTATCACGCCCGGCGACCGATCCGATATCTTGATCGGGACCCTCGTTGCTGATGTAGCCACCTCCTATCCCGGGGTTGCTGGCATCATTCTCACAGGCGGCTTCAAGCCGGTACCTCAGGTGCTGCGTCTTTTGGAAGGCCTGAAACGTTCTCCTGTGCCCATCCTCTGTGTAGGGACCGACACCTTTGCAACGGCGACAATGGTGAATTCCATCCGCGCCGTAATAACCCAGGATAACCAGAGGAAGATTGCCGGTGCCATTGGGGTTTTCGAGTCAAATATCGACGTGGACCTACTGGAGCGGCGTATGGCCATCATGCGTTCCTCCCGCGTGACACCGCTCATGTTTCAGCACGATCTCCTGAGCAGAGCCCGGTCGGAGCGTCAGCACATCGTTCTACCCGAAGGCGCCGAGGAAAGGATCCTCAGGGCTGCAGAAATCATGCGCCTGCGGGATGTTGTCGATATCACGCTGCTCGGAAATATTCGTGAGGTCAAGGAAAAGATCACTTTCCTAGGGCTATCCCTTGGTGACGTGAAAATCATCGATCCTGCTGCATCAGAACTTCGGGAGGATTTCGGACAGACCTACTTTGAACTCCGCAAACACAAGGGGATCTCCTTACAGATGGCCCTCGACGCCATGGCTGATGTGAGCTACTTCGGAACCATGATGGTCCACCGCGGGATCGTCGATGGGATGGTTTCGGGCGCGGTCCACACGACACAGCACACGATTCGTCCTGCCCTGGAGTTCATTAGGACAAAACCGGGTTGCTTGATTGTCTCCAGCGTGTTCTTCATGTGCCTTCCGGACCGTGTTCTGGTTTATGGGGACTGTGCTATCAACCCAGATCCGAATGCGGAGCAACTTGCACACATCGCCATAAGTTCCGCTGAGACTGCCCAAAGCTTCGGGATTGAGCCTAGGGTTGCATTGCTGTCGTATTCGACCGGAGAATCCGGCAAGGGAGTCGATGTTGACAAAGTGAAGGAGGCGACTCGTATCGCGAAGCGACTCCGTCCGGATCTCAAGTTGGAAGGGCCCATCCAGTACGATGCCGCCGTCGATCCTGAGGTTGCCAAAGTGAAACTGCCCGAGAGCGAAGTTGCAGGCCGTGCAACGGTCTTCATCTTCCCGGATCTCAACGCCGGCAACAATGCCTACAAAGCAGTGCAACGAGCTGCCAATGCCGTTGCCATTGGGCCAGTGCTCCAGGGGCTCAACAAGCCTGTCAACGATCTAAGTCGCGGGGCTCTGGTGACTGACATCGTCAACACCATAGCGATTACGGCAATTCAGGCTCAAACAGCGGGAGTGACACTATGAAGGTCGCCGTCATTAACTGTGGGAGCTCATCCATCAAATATGAAGTGTTTGAACTCCCTGACTTAGTCATGCTTGCAACGGGGCTCATCGAGAAGATCGGGGGGAGTGAGGGACGTCTGCGTCAACGCAGGCGAAAGGGAGACGGGACTTTCGAAGAGCTGGTCTATTCCAAGCGGTTGGCAGATCACGGGGAAGGGTTCGATTTCATGGCACATATAAATCGTGAACACAGGATCATTCAGGACGAGTCTGAGCTCTTCGGTATTGGCCATCGTGTGGTCCATGGGGGAGAACCCTTCCGGGAGCCGATCTTGATCGACGATGAGGTGACTGCTGCGATCCGGAGACTCATCCCTTTGGCCCCGCTCCACAACCCATCCAATCTGCTCGGCATAGAAATCGCCCGAGAAAGGTTCCCAGGTGTCCCTCAGGTGGCGGTCTTCGACACAGCGTTTCACCAGACCCTTCCGCCCCACGCCTTTCATTACGCCACGCCACACCATTGGTATTCTGAACATCAAGTCCGCAGGTACGGGTTTCACGGTACTTCTCACCACTACGTGTCGAAAGAGGCGGCCAGGTACCTGGGCAAATCGCCTGAGAGTACCAATCTCATCACGCTCCATCTGGGCAATGGCGCTAGTGCAACAGCAGTCCAGAGGGGCCTGAGCATAGATACTTCCATGGGCCTGACCCCACTGGAAGGCCTGATTATGGGCACCAGATCTGGAGACATCGATCCAACGCTCCACTTCTTCATGATGAGAGAGACGGGCATGTCGGCAGATGAGCTCGAAAAATCGCTCAATTCGCAAGGCGGCCTCAAGGGGATCTGCGGTCTGAACGACATGCGGGAAATTATCGATCAAGCCGGGAGGGGCAATGATCGCGCCAAACTGGCGATCGAGATGTTCTGCTACCGGATCAAAAAATATATCGGCGCGTATGTCGCGGTACTCGGCAGTGTAGATGCCATTGTGTTCACTGGCGGCATAGGTGAGAACTCATCTGTGATCAGGGAGCGCGCGTGCGAGGGCTTGGAGCATTTGGGAATAGCCATCGACAGAGCGAAGAACGAGGCAGCCGTGGGGAGTATCGCCGGAATACAGAAAGACGGGGCATCGGTGAGGGTTCTCGTGGTCCGGACAGACGAAGAGCGCGAAATTGCCCAGCAGACCATCCGCGCCATCGAAAAGGCAAAGTGAATGCCGAGTCGCTCTATTGAAGGTTGTCCAAATGAAATCCCCACTCCCGTTTTGAAGTGTAACGCTTCGATTCAGCCTCACTCCAATGGAGGATATCCATGACACTGCCACACAACAAGACCAAGATCGTATGCACCATAGGACCCGCATCTCGATCCCGTGATGTTATGGAGAAGATGTTACTGGCCGGCATGAGCGTAGCCCGGCTCAATTTCTCACACGGTGACTTCTCCGACCACAAGGAGGTGATCGAGGATCTCCGGGCTGCGGCCCGCGCCACCGGTCGTAGTCTCGCCATCATGGCGGACCTTCCCGGTCCAAAAATGCGGATCGGGACGTTTGACTCTGAACCGATAAATCTGAAGCCTCGTGATCTTTTCACCCTCACTACTAACGATGTGGTCGGCGATGCGCACAGAGTCTCGGTAACCTTTTCCCGCCTTCCCCAAGTGGTGGCGCCTGGAGACATACTCTACTTGAACGACGGTTTGATTCAGGTCAATGTTGAGCAGGTTCGAGGCAGTGATGTCAGTTGCCGGGTCATCGTAGGAGGAGACCTGCGATCGCACAAGGGGCTCAATCTCCCGGGCCTCGATCTCGGCATCCGCGCCTTCACCGAACATGACCATAACTGCATGAAGTTCGCTCTCGAAAACGGTGTGGACGCCGTGAGTCAATCGTTCGTCGAAAATGCCGCAGACATACAAGCTGTGCGAGACGCAGCGGCTGCCCTTGGTTACCGTCCCTTCATTATAGCCAAGATCGAACGCTCAAGGGCGCTCGATCACTTGGACGATATCATCACCGCGGCAGACGCTGTCATGATTGCCCGTGGCGACCTCGGTGTGGAATTGCCCATCGAGCAGATTCCCGTAGTTCAGAAGCAGATCATGCGCAAGGCGAACATGCGCGCCAAGCCCGTAATCACGGCAACGCAAATGCTCGAATCCATGACCAACAATCGGCGTCCCACCCGTGCCGAGGCAACCGATGTGGCCAATGCGATCCTCGATGGGACAGACTGCGTTATGCTCTCCGGTGAATCGGCCATGGGCAACTACCCTGTCGATTCTGTCGAGACGCTTGCCAATATCGCCTCTGCCATCGAGCCACATCGCACCGCGGTGAGTGCCAAGGACTTGTTCAAGGGCATCGATCTCAAGGGCAAGGTTCCCCCTGCAAGGCTCATCGACTTGAGTGTCGAGACCGTCCTTGAGTACGCAGACCTTGCAGCCGTATTCGTTCCCACACGCGGCGGCGGCACGGCGAGGAGCATCGCGCGATTCCGCCTTCCCATCTGGATCATCGCAGTGAGCTCGCAGGAAACCACGTGTCAGCAGTTGCAGTTTTCATCAGGCGTTATACCGGTATGCACCGCTGAGCATCCAGAGAACTGGAACACCTTTGTCGCGGACTGGCTCAAGACTAATGGCCTGGAAGGAAAACTCGCAATACTAACCGAAGGCCCTTCGAGGATGTATCCCGATGCCAACAACCGACTTGAGATTCTAGACACGGCTCACCGTTGAGCGCGAGATAGCTGGAGGAGTAGCCATAAAACCGTTTTAAGGAGATCAAGATGACTTCTATTGCCAAGTATTCCGATTTAGGGCTCGTAAACACCAAAGACATGTTCATGCGGGCCATGGAAGGTCGATACGCCATCCCGGCGTACAACTTCAATAACATGGAGCAACTTCAGGCGATCCTCATGGGCTGTTCCGAATCAAGATCTCCTGTGATCTTACAGTGCTCGAGCAGCGCCATAAAATACATGAATTCAACACTGCTTAGGTTCATGGTGAGAGGAGCAGTGGAGATGATGAAGGAGCTCAGCGGTTCTGTACCGGTGGCCCTTCACCTCGACCACGGAGATTCCTTTGAACTGTGCATGTCATGCATAGATTCAGGGTTTTCGTCCGTGATGATAGATGGATCCCACTACTCGTTCGAGGAAAACATTCAACTCACGAAGAAGGTGGTGGATTATGCCCATGAGTGTGATGTCACTGTTGAAGGAGAACTCGGCGTTTTGTCAGGAGTGGAGGATGCTGTGTCATCAGAGGTGTCGCACTACACGAAGCCCTCAGAGGTTGAGGAATTTGTTGGAAAGACCAACGTTGACAGTCTGGCCATCTCTATCGGCACTTCCCACGGGGCCTACAAGTTTAAGCTCAAACCTGGCGAGGAACCCCCGTCTCTCAGGTTTGATATTTTAGAGGAAGTCGAGCGTCGAATACCGGGTTTTCCCATAGTGCTGCACGGCGCATCAACAGTAATGCCCGAGTATGTGGCGTTGATCAACAAGTGTGGGGGATCGATGGAGCAAGCTGTGGGCATACCGGAGGAACAACTGAGGCGGGCTGCTCAGTCGGCGGTGTGCAAGATCAACATCGATAGCGACGGTAGACTCGCCATGACTGCCATGATCCGGAAGGTCTTTGCAGAAAAACCTGGAGAGTTCGACCCGCGAAAATACCTCGGCCCGGCACGTGACGAGTTGATCCGAATGATCAAGTATAAGAACGAGCATGTCCTCGGTAGCGCAGGCAGCGCATGAGAAGCTGGTAGACTGCAACTCAATGCCTATGAAAGCTTGTCAAGTTAAGGGGTATCTTCATGATAGAATTGAACACTTCCGATTTCGACATCCAGACGCTCGGCGAATGCAGGATTCCCTCTCCCATGGCCGCCACTCAATTCGTGAGTGACGATGAACGAGTCCTCTATCACAGGACTCTTGCAGAAATTCAGGGGTTCCTCCGTTCTGGGCAACAGCCTCCTGCTTTCGAAATGGCAGGCCCTCGACAACGAATCTTCTTTGATCCTTCAAAACTCAAATGCGGAATCGTCACCTGCGGGGGATTGTGTCCAGGACTCAACGACGTGATACGATCCATAGTCCTCGGCCTGTTCCACCACTACGGAGTTCGAACTGTCTTCGGTTTCCCGTACGGGTATGAAGGCCTCACGTACAAACACGGGCACATACCCATTGAACTCACACCCGACCTCGTTTCCGACATTCAGGAAAAAGGTGGAACCCTTCTGGGTTCCTCTCGCGGACCGCAAGATGTCGGGGAGATGGTCGACACACTCGAACGCATGAATGTCGGCGTCCTGTTCGCTATCGGTGGAGATGGAACGCTCAGAGGAGCCGGAGATATAGCGCAAGAGGTCGGCCGACGCGACTTGAAGATCTCCGTTATCGGTGTCCCAAAGACCATCGACAATGACATCTCGAATGTGGATATGTCCTTCGGTTTTGTGACGGCTGTGAGCGAGGCAAGAGGGTCCATCTATGCCGCTCATACGGAAGCTCTCGGAGCGAGAAACGGGGTCGGACTGGTAAAACTGATGGGTAGAGAGTCGGGATTTATTGCAGCCTTCGCATCTCTTTCCACGAACTACGTCAACTTCTGCCTGGTTCCGGAGGTCAAGTTCACCATGGAGGCGCTCTTTCGATCCCTGGAGGACAGACTGAAGCATCGCGGCCGTGCGGTTATCGTTGTGGCTGAAGGAGCGGGTCAGGATCTCCTTCAGGCCACGGCCGACAGGGACGCATCGGGAAACGTTCGTTTTGGTGATGTGGGATTGTATCTAAAAGAACAGATTGTTGAGCACTTTAAGAAGTTGGGTATGGAACTCAACCTGAAATACATCGACCCTAGCTACACGATTCGGAGCATGCCTGCAAATCCTTTCGATTCAGCGTTTTGCTTGACGCTAGGGCGAAACGCGGTTCATGCAGCCATGGCGGGGAGGACCAACATGGTAGTCGGTGCCTGGCAACGCGAGTTCACACACGTGCCAATCGCAATGGCCGTTGCAGCTCGGAGAAAGATAGAGCCCGAGGGAAGGCTCTGGAGTACCGTGCTCTCCTGCACGGGCCAGCCACATCCGATGACATAGGTCGGTGCTCAAAACCGGCATGAAACTTTCTGCTTCAATATACGGCAGGTCATCATGAAAATACTTCGAGCTACCAGAATGGAACGCTGCCTTGGATGCTATTCCTGCTCGCTAGCATGCGCTAGACTATTACACCAGAGCCTGTCTATTAAGATGCTCCATGACGCTCAGACGAGTCTCCTTTAGTGCCCACTCTGCCAGCCAAAAAACCGAAATATGTTTTCACAGGAGGCTCAATAATTAAAATTGAAAAAGGAGAGTAAACGCATTATGTTTCGGATATTGCTTTTTATAGCGCTTCTCTAAAGTTCTGTCGGAATGGCGCAAGTTTTAGTGTTTTCATCTTGTCTGGTCATAAGCCATCTGAGAGCGTCGGTGAGTCTCTCGATTAGTTGATCTTTGGTTTTAGCGTAGAATCCAGAAAACCATTCGCCCTTCATAACGAGCCAGAGGCGTTCAATGGGGTTAAGATCTGGAGAATAAGGTGGAAGAAAAATCGGCTCAAATTCCCCCCAGTCCAGTGATTTACTCTTGTGCCAAGACGCATTGTCCAGGATGAGTAGATTGCGAGGACGCTCGAACTTGATGTCCCTATTGGCGTGATTCAGGAAGATCTGGAAGATCTCCGTATCGGAATGGCTAAATTCTAGCGCATAGAATTCACCTTTTCTTGGCAAGACCATGCCCGTGACATTCATTCGGAGATGCGCCCCGCCGTATGCTTGACGGATTTTGTCTCCTTTTTTAGCAAAACGCCTTTTCGGACGAGGATCTCCTTCGACACCACACTCGTCGAGAAACCAAAGATCCACGCATTGATCACCAAGAAACTTCCTGATCAGTTCAATGAAGACCTTTCTTTTTTCTTCATCCTGGCCATCCGGCCAGGGGCGAGGGACCTTCAGCCGAAAATCCTCATCGTGAAGCCACCGCATAAGTGTGCTGTAGCCTGCCTCCATCTGGCAATGCCTGGTGAGATATCCGTGAAACTTACGTCCGGTCCAGTGGGTCTCATTGACCAGTTCTGGATGTAAGACCAACTTGGAATATTCATAGGCCTGCTCCCCGCTGATTTTGGGAGGACGCCCAGAGCGGGGACCTTCTGTAAGCCCATCGATACCCCGTTGATTAAAACGTCTCACCCAACGGGAAACCGAGTCCTCATTTACACCGAACAAGGCAGCCACCTGCTTATGGGGCAGCCCCATTATCAAGGCCTTGATAGCCATCAGACGAACATACGACCGCTGGACCGACGAGGCCTTCGCTGCGGTCTCTAATTCAGCTAAAGCGCAGTTTTCCGGGTTAGGCATGTTTCGTTGACGACACATACCGACAGATAACCACATCTCGATAAAAAAGTCGCGTTCTTTTCGCGATTATTTTCGAGAATCGCTATAAGTCTGATAAATGGTTCGATGTGGATTCTGTAAGCAACCAACTGCAAAAATAGTTGGGAGGAGTCGAGGTGTATCTTAATGTTCGTCTATATCTTCTCGATTTGGCGCTTTGTCTGTCAGAGGCATTAGACTTGGGTAGCGCAAGGCTATTTCAACGTCAGATTAGGTCAGCCTTTGTGGCATGGGAACTAGGTAAAGCCGCTAGACTGTCGTCGGAACCCTTGAGATATCTTTTTATAGCGGCCCTGCTTCACGACCTGGGAGCCCTGTCACCCCACGAAAAAATTGCTCTTTGTAGCGGACAGACTGAAAATCTCGATGACCATTGCCTCCGAGGAGAACGGGTCCTTCAAACGGTCCCTATTTTCGAACCTTGCGCTAAAATCGTTCGAAATCACCATAGACCTTGGAGAGACTGGAGTGAGCCTATAGAAAACCAACTTATTTTGCAGTCACAGATTCTCTTTTTGGCTGATACACTCGAACTATTTGTTAATAGAGACGAGTACATCTTACATCAGAATGATGAACTAGTCTCTGGGGTGTCATCCCTCTCAGACAATCAAATTCATCCCTTAGTGATTGATTTGCTAAAATCCGTCGCAGGGAATCAGGGTTTCTGGCTGGACATGACATCACCAAAGTTGTACTCGTTGCTCCAGCACAGTGCTCCATGTCGAGGAATTGAGGTAGAACTTGTCATTTCATTATTTTGTCCGAATTTGCGAGGACTTTAGTTGATTTCAGGTCAAAATTCACCGTGGCGCATTCGACCGGAGTGTCTGTCGCCGCTTCAACAATTGGCAAGTTATTTGGCCTTACTGAGTTGGAAACTGAGTTGATGAAGATCGCCGGGAATTTACACGATCTGGGGAAAATGGCCATTCCTAATAGCATTTTGGAAAAAGACAGCAAACTCACGGACAAGGAATTTGCTGTGATACAACAACACGCCTATACGACTTACATGGCATTGAGCAGCATAGGCGGATTACAGCAAGTTACCGCATGGGCCGGATTTCATCATGAGAGATTAGATGGTTCGGGATATCCCTTTCACCTTGATGGGAAATTGATTGACACAGGATCTCGAATAGTTTCAGTCGCCGATATTTTCACGGCATTGGCTGAAGATCGCGCTTACAGACAAGGCATGAATAAGAATGATGTCATGTCTATATTGAAAGATCTAGGCAATAAGCGCTTTTTGGACATAGGCATAATTGAGCTACTAGATGCCAATTACGAGCAAATTCATGGGCTAACGAGTGAGGGCCAGAAAAAGGCCGTGGATACGTATCTTCAAATATTATAATTGTCGTTGAAGTTCTATTCTACTTGTCACAGTGGCCATGTGATACGATGTTCGTATCCCTCTTTACGAATATAATCGCAGGCCAATTTGGGCGATTCCAGCGTGCTCTTGTCGGCTTTACGGAAATTGGGGAAATTCTCCACCGGCAAAATCAAGATGTCTCAAGCACTGACATAATGCGTTGTACATATCTCCAGACCGGGTTTGAATCTGTTATGCCGATTTAGATTGGCAGCCCAAATTTCCTCCGGCCCGTAGGTTGGGGGAAATCTCATAATAACAAACGGGTTAGAAAATCGTGTGCCTAATGGCCCAATAACCCTGTGCTTTCCAGCCCTTGCGACGGTTCATCGGTCCCAAACCACCAAAATCCTGGCCTGGTCCTCTCTTCTTAGCAAGCTGTCACTCCTTGGCTCCGTGAGCCTTGAGAAGATTCACCATCTCATTGTTTCCCTTCTTCGACGCTAGCTCAAGCACTGACCGACCAGCATTGTCCTTGGCGTTAGCATCCGCTCCATTGTCCAGAAGAAACTTTGCCACTTTAAAGTGGCCATAGGCAGTAGCCAACATTAGTGGCGTCATGCCGTCTTTTTGCTTAGCGTTGGGATCAGCTCCTTTTTCCAGAAGAAACTTTATCACTTCCAAATTACCGGTCCCAGCAGCCACTATCAGCGCCGTATAGCCACTATTACTCCTGACATTTACATCCGCCCCTTTATTCAAAAGAAGCCTTACAACCTCAGGGGTTCCTTCATAAGAAGCCGTCATCAAAGCCGTTACACCATTGTCGGCCTTGGCGTTTATATCCGCCCCTTTATCCAAAAGGTTTTCGACTTCTTCCCAATGACCTTGAGTAAAAGCCACTATGAACTCGTCATTAATAATATCTGTCGCTCTGACAACGCTCGCTCGAGATATGAAAACAAACACGAACCCAAGCGCCACGAACGCTATGAGAATTTTAGTCACATTAATCTTGTGCTTCAGCATTTCAAATTTACTCCTGTTAGTTGGGACGCTGACACCACCATTCTCATATTTTTTCAAATCGTCCACCCGACGTCAATTACATTGAATGGGGGTGACAATTACCTCAATGGAAACCCTATGAGCGTCTTTGGCATCACTCGGATATCACCGACCGCAAGCGACTGGAGGAAGAGAAATAGTCCTGATTATTCGCATAATGAGAAACATTCGCGGAATCATGTCTCAATCAGGATACTCCTATTATACTTTGGAAAAGCACCTACGAGGAATCCAAATGGACCGAACAACAGGCCTACGAGGAACCAACCTAATGGATTTCGGTTCTTGTAAGACGCTAGTAATGCGCTAAATATACTACTACTTGTGGTCCTTCTATCGCATAGAATTTCTTTGCACCGTACGAGATCGATAAACTATAGTAACTGTACCGTTTCAGACATTTCTAGTGAAAAACTTTATGCTCGCGATATTTCTTCAGGAGAGACGCATGGCATTCTATCAATTCGCCCTCAACAACTTGGTTGCCCTGCTTTTAGGGGCCTTGATCGGTTTTGAACGGCAGAGGCGTCAGCGGAATGCGGGCTTGCGTACCAACGCCCTCGTGGCTTTGGGGGCCTCACTGTTCGTTTCGCTGTCGTCACTGACAATCCAGATAAACGATCATACCCGCATGGCGGCCCAGGTGATTACGGGCATAGGTTTCTTGGGCGCGGGCCTCATGATGAGAGAAGGGATGAGTGTTCGCGGGTTGAATACTGCGGCCACCCTGTGGTGCGCCGCAGCTGTCGGAACGCTGGCCGGGTCGGGTTTTCTGCCACATGCCGTTGTGGGCGCTGGCTTTATAATCACGACACATCTGGTACTACGACCGCTTGCAACAAGCATGAATCGATCGACGACCCAGAACTTAGGTGGAGAGCGCCTGTATATCTTACGGATTGTATGTCGTAGCAATTCCGAGCATGAGATCAGAACCCTTTTTGTACAGCTGATCGTCCAGGAGTCACTTCTGCTCCAGTCTGTTGAAAGTGAGGACATCCAAGGGACGGATAATGTCGAAGTAAAAGCCTACATCCTCGCCACTGGACAACAAGACACGCAAATGGAAAGGGTTGTAGGTTTATTGTGCCTTGATCAGGCTGTCAGTGCAGCGAGCTGGAAAAACATTCCCCAAATGGAAGAATGAGCGAAAGAACAGATAACTTCATCTGGGGGATTGATATTGGCAGGCGGACATTGCTTTGTATTTCCCTCGGCCTGGCGACATTTGCAATAGGGTGTTGGCCAGAGTGGAGCTGGCAAGTCTCCTTTCTTTGTGGGTGAATATTACTTTAACGGCTTATTTAGGGCTCCTGGGAATTATCGTTTATACAGCCGATTCCACTAGGACCCGGAGCGGTGGCTACTTCGAGTCCATTTTGAAAATTATCGTTTCAATTTGTTGGCGTGGATTTTGCGAATTCGGCCATGACAATTACCTTTATGCTGCTGCCAGGATCTGACTTTGAGCTGTTTATCCCTGGCGCAGCTTTTGGGCATTGGGCGTAGACTTTTCGAGGGGATGGATTGATACGACAACCCATGATTCCTTATTCACCCGCCGCTATATTCATTTCAGCGCATCTGGATCTATTTTGGTCAGTTTTCCCGAGTTGTAGCTTTAGTCATGAGATCAACCACGAAGGCTATAATGTCCTCAAAGGTGTATTTGTTGTCAATCATTCTGAATGACATGACCTCTATTATGCCTGTTAAAGTATAGTGAAGTTATATAATCGGGTTTCAATTGTCCGTAAAGTTGTAACTTTCTCAATCGGTTTCATCGCACATTTCGCCTTCGAATTCTTAGCTCCCCCCAACAAGCCACCGGGAAATACAGTAAGACAAGTCCCCAGAGCATCCCCCAGTTGTTTGCTACATGCTTCAACCCTGCCCCGAGTTGATTGATTCGTAGTAGGCCGTCAATCGCGGCAGTGGTCGGGATCAACCAGGAAATCAACCTCAGCCACGTTGGAAACGCCTCTTGCGGCCATGAGAAACCAGTCAGGAAAAGAAATGGCAAAGAACCAAAGACGACGGCGAGCATGGGGGCTTCCCGATCCGGGGACAAGCTGGCCAGCCCCAGACCAAGAAAGATAACCGACAGGAAGAAGGGAAGGACAAAGAGAAATATCGTCACCGTGTCACCCTGATGTCGGAATCCGTAGAAAGAGGGCGCAATGAAAAGGTAATACGTCGTGTGTACGAAATAAAGCAGGAGATAAGCCATGGACTTAGCCAGAACTGCGCAGACCGCTCCGTTGCGGCCGGACATGGTCGCTTTGCGTCGGCCAGGCGCTCCAGATATCAGGATGATTCCAATCAGCAACGTTTGCTGCAAAATCAGGGTAAACACCGCTGGCACGATGTACGCCAGATATCCACCGGCGGGGTTTCCCAGGGCAGTAATGACCACCTGCAACGGGTTGCGGGTGGTCATCGCTTCTGTTGGACCTTGTCCGACCGCCTGTAAGCGCTTGATTTCAACGCCGGCGGAGAGCGTCCCTGCGGCTGAGCGAACCCCACCACTTACCTGTCGATTCAGCATGAAATAACCCGCATCTGCATACAGTGAAACTGTAGCTTGGTCTTGCCGCCAAACCTTTCGTTCGAAATCTTTCGGAATGACGACGACGCCATAGACCGTACGGTTCATGAATAGCCGCTCAGCTTCCCTTTGTGTTCGTGGCATACTGGCGACGTTCACCTCCTCAGTCGCGTCAATCATGCGACTCAATTCTCGACTCAATGGTGTGCGATCCAAATCTACCACAGCCACTGGTACTTTCGTTATCACCTCGCGGCCATAAGGCATGGGATAAAATAGGGAATAGAAAAACACAGAGAGAACCATTACCAGCAGTGTCGCGGGGTCTTTGAAGATCAGTAGAAACTCATCTTTCCAAATACTTAGGAACGGTTTCATGTTTTTCCCAAATAACGCAGGTCAACTAAGACGCGGCGCAGACGCAGATGCGCAAAAGCAGGACCGAGCAGAGCAAACCCCATCAAAACCCCAAGAGCAAGAATCGATTGACGCCAAGGAGCGCCACGAATGGCTTGGTCCACGAGAATCTCCAGAAAATGCGGCAGCGGGAGGATAGCGCTCCAGACCTTTCCCCCCACGGTCATGGCGAGTAAAGGAAAGGTAATACCGCCAAAGGCAAAAGCTGGACCACAGTAGATCGTCGCTGCGCTCAGGGCTAGCCGCAGACTGCCACAGACAGCGATGAAGACAATTCCGACCGCCTGGTAAGCCAACACCATCGCAATCGTCGCGATCCAGAGGAAAAAAATACTACCTCGTTGAGGTATTTCCACGAGTCTGAAGAGCCAGGCGTTGAACGTCGCTGCCATGACCACAAAGACAATGGTATATGGGAGAAGCTTGCCCAACAATGCAATGTCTAAATTGCCTCCGGCCGCTTGCAACCATTGAGTGGCAGTCCCCTGCTTTAGCTCCAATCCAATGACGAAAATAGTGGTCATTGTGACCACTATTTGCAGCAAAGTGGGCACCAGCGGCATTGCCAGAAAATTCTCGTAATTCAAAAAAGGATTGAACAGCATGTGTGTGTCAACGCGCACAGGATTGCTTTGGGTCGCGGCGGTATCAGGTAGCTTTCCGCTACTCATGTAAAAGCGGAGTTTCAGGCGCATGACCTCTCGGTTTATAACGTTGCCCTGTTCACGATTGACAATGCCGCCCACGGAAAACCATTGGTTGTTATAGAAGCTGGCAAGTTTCGTAGAACGACCAAGATCCACATCCCGCTCCAAGTCCCTTGGCAGCACGACCAGCATATACACTCGGCCAGAGAGCAGCAGTTGTCTGCCTGACTCAGCATCGGTAACCTGATCGGTGACTCGCAAATACGGATTGGCATCTAACGACCGTGAGAGGCCTCTAGACAGTTGAGAATGGTCCAGATCGCAAACAGCTATGGGCAGTTTGCGTGGCACGCCCTGCCGAAATATAGCGTGCGGGACCGTCATGGTGAGCAGTGGCATCACTACTATCAGCACAAAATAAATCGGCCGGGATAGCATGCGCCGCCCCTCTCGTTCCAATACGCTCCCGAAGCCGGACAGTAGTTGGCTCTCCATGTTCAGAAGCCCTTCCCCTAATCCGGTGCCTTCTTTGTCACAAGCGCGCTCATGCCAGGCCGAAGGCCTTCCACCGGCTCAATCGGCACACCACGCACTTCAAAAGTCTTCAAATCAAAATCACCAGATGCCCTGGTAGCGCGCCACGTCGCAAAATCACCTCGAGCCGAGATGTAGTTGACTTTGAACTTAATGTCCTTGTTGCCCAACGCCGGAATCCGAACGGTGAAGATACTGCCCATTCGGATCTTTGCCAGCAAATCTTCACGCAGATTGAAGGTCACCCACACGTCATTTAGGTCCACCAGACTCACTATTGGGAATCCTGGACTGACCAATTCCCCCGGTTCCACAATGCGATCGACCACCTCCCCATCGATGGGAGCCATGAGTTTCAATTCGCTCACAAGCGCTTGTACTTCAGCTACGTGTTCCTCAGCTGCCTTGTATTGCGCAGCGGCGGCGCTCTTGTCTTCCTCTCTGTAACCGGCCTCCGCCTGATCTAGGACAGCTTTCAAAGCTCTTTCCGAATCCCGAGCCATTTTCCAATCCCGCTCAGCATCCTCCAATTTCTGTTGGCTAATAGCCTCTTGTTCTCGTAAGGTTTTGAATCTATTGAAATCTCTTTCCGCTTGTTCGGCCTGCGACCTGGCCTTGGCCCAGTTGTTGGCCGCTGCGCGAATCTCTTCTTCTCGTGAACCTCGGTTAACTTTGTCAAGCTCATGCTTGGCATGGTCTAGGTCGGCCTTTGCCTGTGCCAGCTTAGCCCGCAAATCCAGACTCTCGAGTTGGACCAGCACTTGCCCCTTTTTGACAGCGTCCCCTTTATGAACATACAGTTCTTGCACACGTCCGACCACCTTTGGCGCCAACTTGACTTCGGTCGCATCCACTTCGCCTTGTACCAGCAGCGCCTCGGGTTTCAAGATAAACCAGAAAGCCACTGCCACCAGAGCGAGCCCAAGGAGTGCGCCGAGTAAGATCTTGAATAGTCGAGCTTTCCGCGATGAGTCTTTTTCTGGAAACTGTTGCTCGCGAACGTTTTCGGAAAGCGCTTGTTGCATATTTGGAGCAGATGCCGTAGGGGGACGATCGCCGACTGGGGCCGAGTCCGAAGCCGATTCGGGTTCCGTAGAGACAGTGTCCTCGTCCACGTTACCTCTCCCTTCTTGGCCTAACGAAATGAGGCCTGTTTTGTCTGTTGCTCATCTGTAAACATCCTTTTCTTGTCTCATTGGATCACCTCCGATAAGGCTGCTACACAAAGTAGGGCTAACAACCGCCAAAGGCCATGTGTTCGGCGGATTTTCGTTCATTCGAATGAATTCAACCTTCCCAACTCGATATGTCTAAGTCAGAAACCTCCGGCAAAGCCCTGAGCATGCCCTACATCTATTGGCTGGACACCGTAAAGGATAGCTAACATAATGAATTTATAATGGACACTAAATCTGGACTGCAGCAACAACTCTCAAAATCAAATTGTGACTCATCAACATTTTCAAATAGTTATCCCTGCGTAACGTCCGCTCTCGGTGTTCAGCGAGACACTTATGGGACATGCTCAGGGCAGAGCCGGGGGTTCACCCATTACTATTTCCTGGCTTTTATACATCCACATTGCTGTTGAGTTCAACGCCAAACCCATCATAAGCGATTATTTTTTTCACGGTAGAGATGGAGGTAAAGGGAACGTCATCCCGTAATACAATGACAACCAATAGTGTCCCAACGTTTAAGTAAATAGAATCAACAGATTATCGATTTCATCACTTCGTGACTGCCCGCAAAGTTGTCATTAGAGCCTGTTTAGCCGTCTCTATATGTTGCGCTTTAGACACAGAGATAAATACCAACGTTTAATTATGCAACTGGTGCCGCACCTTTCGACCGCTACTCTCCACTATTTTCGCCGTCCTTCGCACATTCGCCGTAATTGTCTCTACAGTAACCCTTGGGGACCCACACTGTTCCAGCAGTCCCCGGAAATTTGCAGTTACAATACTTAATTTCGCATGATGGCACGCTACACGCCCCCCCCCAACCTTCTCCACCGATAAAGATTTCAGCAAGCCCAATCAAGCCGATGGATACTACCAAGCATTTAAGCCACATTAGCTTGGTTTCACACATCCAACCCAAGACGCTCAAACGCTTTTCGAATTGCTTTGGCTGTTTTTCCATTTTCAAGTCTCCTTCCTTGATCCAAAAAAGTATTCTTGACCTCTTGGTCATCTGTTGTGGCGCCCTTGCTAAAAGCGGCACCAGTTGCATAATTAAACATTGGTATTTATCTCTGCGTCTAGCTGTTCTTCGCCAATTGCTCTTTAGCTGTGGTAAGAATACCGGTGCCCGTGAGAACGCCCATTTCATCTGCCTGTTTGACATAGTCCTCAAAAAGAATGAGTCGATTTGGTCCGATCCTACCAGATCGGCGAACCACTGGAAGCTTGCTTTTCCCAGTTTTGAAGAGCGTCTGTGTTGAAATCGCTTTCGAGCACATTCCAGTCAGCCCTGATCAAATCATCGAATTTCTTGTCAACGAGCATTCTTAATCCTTTCTCAAACAGAATCAGTCCAGAATCCTTTGAAATAAGTCACAACATCCCTAAGGGTCGAAAGACAGCCACCTTTATGGCCTGGCTCGACGGCTACCGAATGCCCTGTCACGTACGGAACCCTTTTTTTAATCTCTTCTCAGTATACCAGTTTCTTAAAGGCTCCCTTGATCTGTGACATGCCATCCGATAAGTCACCTTCAAAAGTGGCAACTCTATCCTGGGTCATTCGCTTCTTTTCTTCAAGTTGGTCTTTATATCGATTGATTTGCAGAATCAGCGCTCTCTTTTCATAGGTAAACCTGGACCAAGAATCATCCTTTTTGACTTCAAATTGAATTGCCAAAAACTCCATCTCGGCCTCCAACCTGATGGCAGCTACAATGAATTCGTTTGCCGCCTTTCGCAAGGATTCATGGATAGCTTGACATGAAGCCTCTAAGTGTCGGTCGATAGCAGCTTCGAGTCCGGTAATTGAGTATTGGATCCTCTTCTTTTGGGTCTCAAATGAATCTCTCGTTTCCGCCTTGCCTAAAGCCAAATGGACTCTTAAGTGTTCAAACTTCGTCAGAATTTCCTTCACATTTTCATTCGTTGTTTCTTTGGTCTTCGCCAATTCTGACTTAAACTTCTCTAAAGTGTCGCTAAGATATTTCTTGCGTTCTTCAAATTGATGTATAGCCTCTCCTTTTGTTTGTTGTAATAGGGTTGCTGCCGCCGTAGCGCTGGCTTCCCATTGATCTAATTTCGTATCGATGGCTCCCCTGATTTCCCTAATTTTGGACATTGGATCGTCTCCTTCAGGTTCTAAATTATTGCGATTTTGTCACCATGTGTCATTTGGACCTCCTCAGTGTTCCCTGTCTTACGGTGCCCCAACTCGCAATTGTTGGTGGTTTCCATTTCGGCTAAACCCCATTCTCGGTTTGCTAACCCGATTCACACCAACCGGCATGGTGAAGAAAAAGGTTGCGCCTTTGCCAGGTTTGGATTCTACCCAAATCCGTCCTCCGTGACGTTCTATGATTTTCTTGCAGTTGGCTAAGCCTATACCGGTTCCGGAACGCTCCGGGTCTGAGTTAATCCGCTGAAAAATGCGAAAGATTCGGTCAAAATAAGGTGGTTCAATCCCCATGCCATTGTCTTTAACAAAAAATTTCCATACGTTTTCTTCGCGTTGAGCGCCGATATGGATCCTGAGTGGCTCATCACCGGCAAACCGGATAGCGTTGCTCACAAGGTTTTGAAATACCTGGACCAGTTGGGACGGATTCGCTATTACTGTAGGAAGAGGTTCATAGATCACTTTAGCGCCGCTTGCCTGCAATGATGATTTAAGATTAGACAGAGCCTTCGCCAGAACGCTGTTACAGTCAGTCGGATTTAAATCCCGAGCCTCACTGTCCTCACGAGAACACGACAATATGCTTTGAATAAGACCATCCATTCGAGTAATCGTATCAAACGCATGGTCAATAAATTTGTGAGCCTGTGCGTCCAACATCTTACCCATGTGCCGTTCCAGGAGCTTTATGTAGCCGGCAATCGATAGGAGCGGCTCTCTTAAATCGTGCGCAGCCACATACGCAAATTCTTCCAAATTCTTGTTACTGCGTTCCAGTGATTCCACCTGAGCACGAAGTTCTTGATGAGTGCGCTTGAGATTGCCCTGGCATTTTATCGTGGTCTCTGTACTTGGCGGCTCACCTAGCTCGTTCCTGATGGGCAGTGGGCTGAACATTACCAGATCAATAGGTTCGGACTTGGTTGCCGGGGCGGTTTCTACTCTTTCAACCTTCTCTCCACGCTCGTAACGTTCATGAAACTCTTTTGTTCCTGACATTCGGTCTGGAGAAACCATTGTTGCCAAAGGTCCCCCTAACAACTCGGCCATACCCAAACTGCAGACCTCTCCAGCAGCTCGATTTAGGTCAACGACATTGGCCTCCAAATCCTTAATTAAGATTGCGTGTATCGCATCTATGAACAGTTTCGATACTTGAAAACAATATCTTCCTGGCGTCTTGCGATACTTAATTGTTCCGTTGTCTCTGGGCCAAATAAAAATTTTGGCTTTTAGTAGTTCGGAATGATGCATCATAATAGCACCTCTCTTTGCCCAGGATTTCGCTCTCGCTTTCATCAGTCGGCATCTTTCTAAAATCAGGCCCCATGAGTGAGGGCTCTCGGATACTTGCTCGAATGGGCCGGATTCCCAGCGTGGGAAGCGGCCCGACAAACATCATGTCAATTAATTAATGGCATTTAAAATGCCGCTTTGGCCGGTGTCGAGAACCTTCCGCCTCCCGGGGTTACAAAAGTCCCTATCCCCCCACCTCGTTTGGCCATATCCAAGGTAGCGTACGGGCCGTCGATTAATGTCCAGCCAGCACTGGGGACGTGGTCGAGAACAGTTCTCTGGCCGTGTTGGTTTGCGAACACATAGTAGTCGGCGGCATATGCCGTACCGACCGTGAAGGCTGTCAACAACGCCAGCATAAAAAACAGACGAAATCCTTTCATGATAATTACCTCCTTTTCCTGATTGCCCTGAATAGAGCAATACTGGCGCCAATTCCCCCCAGAAATGAGGAAAGCAGATAACAATCTAATTTTGCAGGGTTATTTCACATATGAACGTTGGTATAAACGGCAGTTTTTGGAAGGGCGTGCCAGCTCGTGTCAGCATGTTCTGACGTGACCTTCAGCGACTCAATTTCATGTCAGAGAATTAGGACACGAGCGGTTTGGTCTGTCGGAAATCGCTGACACATGTCAGGAACCGATGTACCGGTAAAGAGAATCCCTCGATATGCCAAGTGCTTGAGCGGCTTCTTTCTTGTTGCCGTATCGCCTGATCATCTCCAAACAAATCGATCTTCGGAAATCTTCCGTCAACTCGTGGAGGGTTTTCTTCGGCGATGTTGGCACACGATAAGACCATTCGCCCGAAAGCGCTTCGCTAATCGGTGGCAACAGCTCGAGATCTCCATTATCCCATAGCATCAGCGCCCGTTCGAGGACATTCCGTAATTCCCTAACGTTTCCGGGCCAATCGTAGAGCGCAAGGGTGGCCAATGTGGAGCTATCGATCGAAGGTCTTTCAGTGAGGTGCATCTCAGCGGCTACACGGGAGAAAATCTCCTCAACGAGAACTGGGATATCCTCCAACCTCTCCCGAAGGGAAGGAATTGTAATAGAAAATACGTTCAGGCGGTAAAACAATGGTTGAAGAAATCTACCCTCTTTAACCTCCTTTTCCAGGTCCCTGTGCGTGGCTGCAATGATTCGGGCGTCCACCCGCACGCTTTTTTCTCCTCCCACTCTGAGAAACGACCGCGTGTCCAGGAAGCTCAGCAGTTTTGCCTGGAGGACTGGGGCAAGCTCGCCGATCTCGTTCAAAAGTAGTGTGCCGCCCTCAGCTAATTCTAGAAGACCTCTTTTGCGATTTTTCGCGCCGGTGAAGGCGCCGGACTCGTGCCCGAACAACTCGGACTCGGCAAGCTCCTGCGGTAATGCGGCGCAGTTGACAGAAAAGAATGGGTTAGTTGAACGTCTTGAGTGTTCGTGAATCCAACGGGCTAGATGATCCTTACCCGTGCCGCTCTCGCCCAACAACAGAATCATGCCTTCTTTTGCAGCGATTTGACCTGCCTTTTCCATCACCGCCCTCATGGCTGGAGACGGGTAATTCCATGGTTTGGTTGTCGAAGCTGGAGAAACCCTCTTCCGTTCGGTAATGTTTCGCGAGATCCCGCAAATGCCGTAGATTTCTCCCCTGTAATTGAACAAAGGCACCAGCGTGTCAAGGAAAGTCATAGGTTCACCGTTTACGGGCCGAGTATGCTCTTCTTCGATGGACTCGCCATTGAGGATTCTGTTTTCGACCTCTCTGAGGTGTTTGCCTACTGATTTTCCGAAAACCTCTTCCGAAGTTCGCCCAATAATTCGAAATGTCGGAAGTTTCAGAAGGCCGGTCATTGCAGGATTGACGTGAACGTACCTACAGTCTCGGTCCATAATGAAAATGCAGTCTCGGGCGCTTTCAAAAATCGCTTTCAGCCTTTGTGAGTTATTGCTGAGAGCCTGTTCAGCCAGCCACCTTTCGGAAATATCTAAAATTGCCGAAACCCTCGCGGCGACGCCTTTATAAGGGATTGTCTTTCCACGAACTTCCACAGGTACGAGCGTTCCATCCTTCCGCAGCGCAATTGATTCATGCACCTTTGTACTATCTGACAGAACATGTTCTAAAGCTTCACGCCTATATTCGGCTGCAACGACCTCACCTACGCTCATGCCAATCAATTCCGACAAGCAATATCCAGAAAGGGCCACCACGTTCTCGTTAACATCGAGGATTACTCCGTCACGAGTGATCATGATTCCCTCAAACGATGAATCCGATAGGGCCTTGTATCTTTCTTCGCTGTCCTTGAGAGCTTGCTGCGCCAGTTTGAGTTCTGTTATATCAGCGTTCGCTATCGCACACTCTCCAATTGTGTGCTGAGAAGAATAAATGGGATACGCTCGCGACAAAGTGTAACGTGGTCCGCCGCCCTCTGGTCGAATCGTCAGTTCAAGCTCCACACAAGTTTCGCCTTGGAAAACCTTTGTTACCGCATCCGTAATTCGTTCCGCTGAAGCGCTATCCAGAAACAGCGGCCCGAAAGGTTTGCCGGCGAGATCTTCCAAAGGATAACCGACGAGGTCTTCACAGGCTTTGTTGCAGAATACCACCCGCCCCTGGGTATCCAGTGTTATGAGTGGATTAGGTGAGCACATCACCGTCTGTCGGAATTTGTCTCCTGACTCTACAAGAGCTCTTCTATCCTTTTTGCGTCGAGTTTCAGTAACGTTTTTTCTATCAAGTAACGCACGAGTCTCAGTCAGATCTCGATGCTCAATTTTCCGATCCCTATCTTCCATTGCTCGGCTATCAACTCCTTTCTGGCCATCATGTTGCTGCTGGTCTCAAGTATCAGCTTTCCAGCAAATGTGGTACATTTTGTGTTCATCATATGACAATCCTGATCCTATCTAGGGTGGCGTTCCTTAAATTGATCAGAATACAGATGAACCTATTGGCACTATTATAAGGTAGAAATAATGCCTGACCAACTTAAGGAACGCAACTATAGATACCCGGGAACTTATGAGACAAAAGACCTGAATCCCTAAGATACCCATCTCCTTATCCACTCTTCCAACAAAGGGAGTGTCGGTGATCGTTGAGTTGCCCGGTGAAGCGGCTCCGGGGGCTCTTGAATGTTTTTTCCCTCATGAAATAATGAAATGTGACCGTCTTCGGACACGACAACCACAACACACTTAGGGTTTCTGCTTAGAAAATCTCAGCGCTGAGTTATATCGAGCCCCTCGTGAACGGTCTTCTGAAGCCAATAATGGCCCATCCAAGATGCAGCCAAATGCCCTTAAGGATCCATCTGCTGTGAGTTGAACCGCTCCATCTACTTGGGACATTGATACTGCGAGAGCCTGCACCGCCTTCTTGCTGATATCGATGGGACACTCCAGTTGCTGGCCTGCCAGCTTCAACAACGGTTTGTTTAAATCTATCACGACAGTACAACCGTGGCGCGACTTTATTGCAGATTCAGCCAAGGTTTTGACAATCGAAGTTAGGTTGGTTTCTTGGTCTGTAGTCAGACCGATCTTTGTCCGCGTTGTACTGAATTCACTCAAGTTCGGCCGCAAACTACTAGAATAGATTCGGCCGTCACGGAAAGAGCAGACTGGTTTGGCGCCCACGAGGAATTCGCCGCTGCCGCCCTGGAAATTGACATTGATTATCCCTTTTTCGGAGGGAGATATTTTGCATATCCCCATTAGCCATTGACCGTTGGACACCAAAGAAAGATTGGTGCCCGACACTGTCCGAAGTAGCTTCTGTGCATGTTTCCATTTATTGAGGCTGGGAAAAGAGTCGTTAGGAAATTTGGTCACAAATGTTTGTTTTTGGAGAACACTATTTTCTGCGATAACAAGTCGACCAGCCGCACGCTGACCTTCTTCATAGGTGCTGGATATGCCTAACACTGCATCAATCACAGCGCTAACATTCAGTTTGGTATTAGAGGTGGTTGCCAAATTAAGTTCGCAGCGTATGTATTCAGCGACTGCTTGGTCAGCGTAATTAGCCGATGCAGCGGCAGCTACCCTATGAGGTCTCTCTGCCCCAAGAACCCAGGTGAATGATTCGTAGTGAAGTAAGAGGCTAACGTATTCTAGCCATTTCGTTAATGGCCCTTCACTAACCAAGTTGGGAGGTCGCTCCACGAACCAAGATTGGTAAAGTATCCTTGGTGAACAGGTGGCGTAGGCAATAACCTTCGGCAATTCTAAGGTCTGTTGCGGGCAAAACCCCATCTGGTAATCATCTGGGCCGTACGTGGGGATCCCTGTTTTCCATGTTTGGTCGCGAATGTAATATGCTGCAATATCTTTCGCATAATCCGTGAGAAGTCCATGATCATCGGAGATGAAAAGTTTGTCAGGTAACTCAAATGTCGTTATAGAGGCGACTCGGCTGGGGCCAGAAAATCTCGAAACCCCTTCCATAAGGCCGTCAGCAATATCTCTGACAGATGCGCACCTTTGCGCCAACTGTATCATCTCAGAACTGATCATAGAGCCTCTCCCAACATATCCATCTAATTTTCCCCTAGACGAATTGGCTTGAGGTGCTTGGTCCTTTTAAATGTCTCAGCCATTTCCAGAGAAAGGTTGGTGGTTTCTGACTATTGAGTAGCCGTT
Organism: uncultured delta proteobacterium; assembly: GCA_963798475.1. Taxonomy (GTDB): domain Bacteria; phylum Desulfobacterota; class Desulfomonilia; order Desulfomonilales; family Desulfomonilaceae; genus CAJBEZ01. Next base: position 138,352 of record CAWCTI010000018.1, on the reverse strand, counting down.
CTATTTAGAAAACTTTTGTTTCATTGAGATCACTTGACGGAGAGTTATAGGCTCGTCGAAGCCTTTGATCTCGGCCTGCCTCATACTACCTAGCTCCAGGTATTCTAAGGCATGTTCATAAACTGACAGCGTAACAAGAACCTCTCCAGCGGCTGCGAGAGACTCAACTCGAAACGCTACGTTGATTGGGGTTCCTACCGCTCCGTATTTCTTCCGCTTTTCTGACCCTATATTCCCTACGACCAATTGCCCAGAGTTAATCCCAATGCCCATTCGGAGTTCAGGCCATCCATTTAGCGCATTCTCGGCATTGAGTTCTTGAAGCGCCTCTTGCATAGCCAGCGCACACGCTACAGCCATGATCCTGTGGTCGGGGCTAGGTTTTGGGGTCCCAAAGAAAACCAGTATTCCGTCCCCGGTAAATTCGTCTATAGTGCCCTCATGACGAACAATAACATCAGTCATCTTCTCGAAATAGCGATTGAGAATCTGTATGACCCTTTGGGGTTGCAAAGAGTCTGTCATACGGGTAAAGCCCCTGAGATCGGAGACAAGAATCGTTATTTCTCTAAGTCCTCCACCCAGTTTAACCCCTTCCGGGGACTCCAGGATCTCTGTAACCACAGCTTCGCTAATGTAACTACCAAATGTTTCCCTTATATGCTCTCGCTCACGAAGACCATCGACCATGGAATTGAATCCATCAGCGACGATTCCGATCTCATCGTTCGAGACTACCGGCACACTTGTGTCAAGATTACCTTTCCCGACTCTGTTCATGCCCAGACCTGTTTGTCGAAGTGGCTCGAAAATACTGCGGGCAAGGAATATCGATAGGCAAACTGCCAAAGTTACTGACAAGGTTACGAGGAACACTATGGCAACCGGCATTTGGGCCAAGAATTGGTCTATGGAATGGTAACCTTGTTGGATTTGAGTAATCTGGTGGAGAGTAACGTGGCTGATCAGGATCGGAGGTATAGTTCCGATCATGAGTGATACCACAAGCAGTCGCGATAAGGCGCTTATATAAACAGATGTTGGTCGCCTGAGTAAAGCTTCGACTGGAAAGACCTCTTGAACCGTTCTTCTGACCCAAGATTCCAGGACGAAATAAGAAGACACCACTGTGAAGGGACCGCCAAGGAAAACTGTCCAAGCCGATATTTTTATGGCTGAACTCGGATCCCATGGACAATATTCTGGAAAAGCATGCGGAATTACGGCGAAAATGACCGCGGAAATGAGCCATGCCCCAGCGTTGGTCACCGACATCCTGATTGGGACATTTAGAATCTTTCCCGCCAACCTTGAAAGTTTTTTGCTTTCGACCGATCCAATGTCTTGTTCATTAAATTGGATTCGCAGTTTTTTGAATTCCTTTATTAGTGAACCAAACCATCGAAATTCATAAGGCAGACCGATTCCCAGAATTGTAATGAACAAGATGATTACAAAAATTGCCCGATCTCGAATGACGGCAAAGTCCCCAGCGCCGGCAAGACCCGGTTCAATTTGGGAAAACCATACGTAGGTAATCGCTGCGCCAATAAGATTAAGGACGACTTTGATTACCTGTAAAGCTAACAGACGTTTTGTCACGTACGAGATCTTGCTCGGAGTCATCGTGTTCTGCCACTTCCTATCCTTGAAACACGATATCTGCAATCATCAATAAGAACATTTTTCGAATACCAGGTCGAAAAAAGAGTGACGAAATTGCATGCTGAACACATTCTACTGTAGTTAATTGATCAAGAAAATTGTTAAAACAAATTCTAATTTTGTTAGTCGTTACATTGGCCACCTTGGGGGTCTTGGAAGACAATGTTCGGCATTACAATCGCGACGGATTTAATAAAGCCTCAGTTGCAAAGGGCTATTCTTGTAACTATTCCGTCAATGATCAGGGTCTCGTAGCGCCTTTCTACGGTAGAATAGCAAATATTCTCGACGGGAAACCGGAGCCCTTCTTTGGCTTTGGAAACGCCACCACCACTAGTGCCCCGTATTCGGGAACTTTGTCCAGGTTGGTCAAAAGCTCAATCTGAAATTTGTCCTGTGAAACGATGTACGTCTCGAGGGAATAGTCTCCTTTGCTAGTGGCGACACCAGGGTCTGTGTCGGTGGTTTCGTGGCCTGAAGCGGTAAGATTACGCTGTTCGTAGAGGTAGATGAGGACCTCCTTGCTCCAGCCCGGATAATGAGCAACGCCCTTGTCATCTTGGTTACGCATCGCTTCTGCGTTTGGCCATTTCTTTGATCAGTCGGTTCTCATAGCCACAAAGGCTTTCTTAGGTATTGGACCGTATTTCGCTTCCCAGGCTCTGACATCATCCATGGAGATCTGGTAGTCTGGATTGGACGCTACTTCACCGCTCACATCAATGACGACAAGGGGCAGGATCATCTCCTTGACAGGGATTTCGTCTAGAAATCTTTTTCCTTGCGCGAAATGAGCTGGCGGGTCCACATGAGTCCCCCACTGCCCAGGGATCTCGTATTTATGGGCGAGGAATCCTTTGCCCTTCGTTCCTATTCCCTTGTCGTAATAGTACAAGGTAACCCTGAATTCATTGTCAAAACCTAGCCAATGAGGGATTCCCGGATGAAAGGCGTGGGTCAGATCGACGAATTCCTTAGATTGCAACATATCCACCACAGGCCATAAACTAGCCAGCGATTCGGCTCTGGCATTTAACGAGAGAGCTATGATGAAAACTAACGAGACGAAAGTGAATTTCCATTTCATCGATGTGCGCCGCCCTTGAAATAATTGAGTTACATCAACAATATGCGTTTCGGCTATTTAAGGCTCGCGCGTGTAGGGTGTCAAGAGGAATAAAAGAGGATCCGCGGTGCCAAGTAGGGAACGCCAGTAAACTTAATATGGGGTTTTCCTGTCAAGGATCTGATGGCGTCGTTCGCAATTATAAAACTCAGAATAGGCTTTGAGCGCCTTTATTGAAACAATAGTAATGTTACTTCAACAGTATGAGGTTGGGATTTTTTTGAGGCACAGGCTTATACATACCTTCATTCATTTTCTAGAATCTTCTTTCTGATAAGGATCCGTAGCTCCTCAATCGCTGGCTGGACCTGTAGAAAAACATCCTCAATTTTATTGAAATCAAACATCCTCACATCGCTGATTTCAGGACGGATGTAAATGTCCGGCTCCCGATGTTTCATCTTCTCGGCAAGGGCGGCCATTTGCATTATCTCGAAAGTTCCGAGAATTGACTCCAAAACTGTTGGTGGTTCGAGTTTTCCTGGAGTTCGGGCCTTAGCAACGTTAACGACTATCGACACATCGCATTGGTCAATAATGTGGTCGTATGGAACCAAGTTCACAACGCCGCCATCCACAAGCACTTTATCCCCAATCGATACCGATCCAAAAACCCCAGGAACTGCCATGCTGGCCTGTATCGCAGGAAGAAGTTCACCCTTTTCAAGAACCACTTCTTGACCGCCCCAGAAGTCGGTCGCGACCACTAACAGGGGAATGTTAAGTTTCTCGAATGTGTTCTCTCCGATCTCCGATAATAAATAGCTCAGGAACTTATCTGTTTTGAGCAGTCCACCCCGCCCGAATTCAAGCGAGAAGGCATCCACCCATTTCATTAGCTCTGCTTTCTTCTTGAAAACATCCGGCCAAGTATCAGTCTTTAAGACGGAATGACTCGTGATTCTCTCTCTAATGCTTTTTCCAGACATCCCCGAAGCGTAGAGAGCGCCAATAACAGCTCCCATGCTGGTTCCCGATATCACGCTTGGTATGCAGTCGAACTCATCGAGGGTTTCCAGGACAGAGACATGAGCGAGACCCCTTACCCCTCCACCCCCCAATGTCAAACCAATTCTTTTTTTCACACGCTCACCTCACTGCCATATGGGTTTGACCTCCATCATTTCTCAACGGAAGTGGCTGAGTTTTATAGTTGCAATTGCCATGACACGTTAATGAACCCAGTTCAGACCCATCCGCCCCCGCATTCCCAAGATACAGCGGAGCCATGATGAGTCGGTTTTTGAACTCGCAGCCTTCAATTTGAAAAGATTCGAAAAGCTTTTCACACATGATGTTTTTGAAGCCTCTTTATGTAGAGCAACAAATCGAAGTCCAATGCCGTATAGAATCTTGGAATGGATCCAGAATTAATCTGACCGCAGAAATTAAGAACAGTAGACAGAAAATTTGCTCGAAAGCCACTGGAACATATGTCCGAAAAAATTAAAGCATTTCGGGTCACTCAGAAGTGGGGGGGAAGAAAACCTCCGAGGTCCAAAACGCTTACAAGGATCATCTCATATTGTGACAGATTGTGTCAACTTTAAACTTCATCTATCCTCACCTATGTTATTGTCTTTTTTTAAGACCATCTCTCCGATTTAATGGTATAACCAGTTTAATCAAACCCATAGATATAGAGGAGCATAATATGATTACCGCATTTGTCCAGTTCAGGCTTCCACACCCCATAACCGTAGACAAAGCTAAGGAAATCTTTTCAAGTACAGCCCCCAAATACAGAGAGGTCCAAGGGCTGATCCGCAAGTATTATCTTCTCTCCGAGGACGGCCGTACAGCCGGCGGAGCCTATCTGTGGCGTTCTCGCAATGAAGCGGAGCAATTCTATACCGATGACTGGAGGAGGTTCATCCTGGAGAAGTATGGAGATGGAGCCGAACCGTCATTGCAATATTTCAGCACTCCCGTGATAGTTGACAATTTGACCGGTGAAATCCTTAAGGACGACTGATACACGATACTTCGTGGTTTACAGTTTCAAACTGTTCGCTGTCTGATGGTTCACCGATTTGTAATTTTTTGGATGAGCCGGCCCAAGATTATCATTACCTAACTTCTGTAGTTGGTGGTATCCTTTTTTAAAGAATGGTACAAACAGCTCTAGGTTTTGCCAAGTATCTTTTTGGCCTCAAGGAGATGCCTGCATGCCCATTACATTTGAAACACTCTACGATAAAATGACCCTGATCCGAGAAGGAAAAAGACAAGAAATTACCTTTGAGGTCCGTACGGACCCTTTGACCGGCATGACGGGACGCGTCATCAACTTCCCCTATCAGCCTCCGAAAAGCCCCAATATCGAAGAGACCTTCAAGCGTTCGGAAGCGATATTCTGCCCTTTCTGCCCGGAGAATATCGAAAACTCCACCCCTCGATTCCCTCAGGAAGTGCTTCCGGGAGGATGGATTCGGAAAGGAAGCGCGACCCTCGTTCCCAACATTCTGCCTCTGGATCGGTACGTGGGGGTGGCCGTTTTCTCTCCCCAACACTTCGTTCGGATGGAAGAGCTGAAACCCGAAATGATGAATGACGCATTTCGGGTTGTTCGGGAGTTCATCCGGAGGGTCGCCGAGGTAGACCCCGGAATAGACTGCTTCTCCATCAATTGGAACTACATGCCGCCGGCAGGCTCAAGTCTCGTTCACCCCCACCTTCAGGTCCTCTGCGGGGAGCGTCCAACGAATCACATGCGGCTCCAACTCGAGTGTGCAAACAGGTATTACCGTGAAAATGGCGTAGAGTTTTGGGACGACTTCATCCGCGAGGAGAAAGAAAAGGCGTCCCGCTACATCGGAGAAATAGGCCCTACCTTCTGGACCGTAGGTTTTGCTCCCATGAGTCATATACCGGACATCTGGTGCATCTTGCCCAAACAGAAATCCTTGCTTGAGGTGGGCGAGGAAGCTCTCAGTTCTTTTCTAGTGGGCCTCGCGGCCATACTGACCTATTACCACTCCCTGAACCTGTTCAGCTTTAACGTATCGATCTTTTCATTCAGATTCGAAGAGCACTTTCGAGTCAACGCCCGAATTCTTCCCCGTCTCGCCCTGAGAGACATAGGAAACAGTGATTACACCTTCCTTCAGGCCGTACATAAGGAGAATACTTGCGTCTATGCACCTGAGTCGGTCTGCCAGCAGATAAGGGAACAAGGATTCGGCAATCCCATCCCGAGATCTTGATCGATTGCCCGTGAATCGCTCTCTCAAACGTGATCCATCTAATGAATTTTCAGGCTTCAACCGAATCTTTGGAGACACACGTGACCAGCGAAAAGCACACCGGACTACGGCGGCTCCTCGGGTATCCGAGTTCCCCCTTCCCCGTAAGGCCCTTGTCGAACAAACAAGAAGTCCCCTGCATTAGATCCTTGATTTAACCGGCTTGACAGGCCACCCACACGGAGACTATTTTATGCCCTTCATTGCCATTCTTTTCGTAGAACACCGTGGAGGCGGCAAAGGAAGGTTCTCTGTTTACTCGGGAGTCCGAGAGCCAGAGCAAATTGCTCAACTATTGCAAATCTATTTGTTGCTAACAGTAAAACGGGGGAAAGCGGGAGACAGGTAAAATTGTCGGTGACAATGCTACTGCATTGAGGCATCCAGAACAGCTTTCTTTGTCACATTTCTTACAGAATCGCATCCATGCCGAAGACAATTTCTCGATCGATATAACGATATTCACAGCAATTAGGATGATTTCTTCCTCGTCTCAATCCTGACAGCAACCACAATATAAGCAAGAGTTACGTGACGGTAAACTCATGAAACAGACGTACTATGCGGGAATCACTTCAACCCCGCCTTATGCTTCAGGTCTTTAGAGTTTTTACTCAACTTTAGAAGTTGGAGCGAAAACAAAGCTCAATATGCGATCTCAGAGCCGGTAGATTTCCTTGACAAGCGTCCTCATGTGTTTATTGTTGCTTCTATTTGGTGTTCGATTTTTACAATTGTGAGCGGCTCCATCAGGGCCTTGACGGAGGGACCGCATATGATGTTTACTGGGGTACTCTAGCTAAACAGACGGTAGTTGCTATGAACAAGCAACTTACTGTTCAGCGACAATTACACTTAGAAGTAGTGTTCAACTGTTCCAAGCCATTTCGCCATCGCTCTTTCTATTCGTCGCAAGGTCATCATAGGCAAAGACATCTCAACGTAATCCAAGGAGACATCATCTATGAAATCACAAAGTGAAATGAGAGAAGAAACAGGCAAAGCGAAAATTAAGTATGGCCTTTTGGGTCTTGTTTTTGGAGCAGTTGGCGCAATGATCATCGGCTTTGTATGGGGTGGCTGGACGACCACGGGCACAGCCAAAAGGATGACCGAAAAAGCGGTTTTGGCCAGTCATGCAGCGATCTGCGTCGCCCAATTTATGAAGGAACCGAGCCATGTGGAGAAACTCAAAGAATTTGAGAAACTGAATGGTTGGGAGAAAGTTGACTTCATTCAAAAGGGCGGCTGGGCTAAAATGCCAGGAGGAGAAATAGCGGACCTTTATGCATGCCGAGCATGCGCCGACGGGCTTGAACTTCTTGCCAAAAAATGAACTTGGCTGTAAGGGGTGCTCGCTCATAGGTTTTTTAATGGTAACATCTAAATGTTGAGCTAGCTTTATTTCTTATGTTTCAGCCAGTTCCAGAGGCAAAGTTTATGGAGTAATGTTTCGGTTGTCTAAAGAATCCAGATCCCTGCGCGAGCCATAGCTGACTGTCGGTTGTGCAATCCCAAATTCGATTCACAGTTTCTCTCGAAATGCCTGAAACAGCACAAAAAGAAGGTTGACGATGATCGAGGTTCTAGCGAAAACCCAAGGGAAGACTCTCGTAGTCCGTTTGACAGGTAAGGCGACTGATCAAGATTACAAGAAGGTCTTTATACCAGCCTTGGAGAACCTACTCAAAGAGCACGGCAAGGTAAGGTGTGTCTACTTCATGGACGAGGGATTCCAGGGTTGGGAAGTTGGCGCCATGTGGGACGACGCCAAATTCGGGATAAAACACAGGAATGATTTTGAGAAGATCGCAGTTGTTGGTGGTCCTAAGTGGGCTGAATGGAGTACGAAGATCGCGGCTCATTTAGTTTCAGCCGAAATAAAGACCTACCCGGCTGATCAGCTGGATGACGCATGGAGTTGGGTCAAAGATTAAGCTGTAGCGCTCAATGGTGAGACGATACGCTCCGTCTTTAAAAATGAGGGTTTGTAAATTATTGTCCACTTTGAAATCTTCGGTGGGCTGCCCGCTTTAGCGTGGATCATAGGTCCTGGCTGAAAAAACACGAGGATTAATCAATAGCAGGACCTGTTACGGGGCAAGCGCATAACGAACTTCTAAAGTGTTCCGGCTGAACAAAGTCTCTGTCAAATTCATACTAACCGAGCGAACAATTTGTTTTGAGATTCCGCTGTCATTTTGCATTAAATCCGCCGGGCGGCAACGTGGGGGGAACAGCGTAACCTACAGGCAGTTTACCGGTCAAGGTATCAAGAAAATCAACCATAGAGTCAACCTGCTGGTCACTCAATTTTTTTCCGATCTGAAGGTCCGCCATTAACCGTATCGCCTTCGACAGCGTTTCAACAGAACCGTCGTGAAATTATGGCGGAGTCATGGACACATTGCGAAGACCGGGAACTTTGAACACGTAGAGGTCCGCTGGGTCATTTGTTACGTTGAACCTTCCTTTGTCCACTTTAGTGGAGCCAGTTAATTCCCAGTAATCTCCGAAAATGCCAAACTTCCGAAACTCTCTGCCACCCAATGCGATCCCGCCGTGACAGGAAACACAGCCGGTGGCGAGAAACTCTGTCAAACCTGCTACGGCTCCAGCGGAGAGCGTCTTAGCGTCACCTCTGAGATAATTATCGAAAGGCGCAGGAGTCACCAATGTGCGTTCGTATGCGCCGATGGCTTTGCCACAATTCTGCTGAGTAACCGGGTCTTTTTCACTCGGAAGAGCCAAGGCAAACATTTTTATATAGCCTGGCACAGCTTTGATCTTTGCCTTCACGCTAGAGAAGTCCGGGTTTCCAAAGCTTGCAGGACCAAGTAAAGACATGGCAGCCTGGTCCTCAACGGAAGTGCGATCACCATACCAATGAGCCGAAAATTGGAGAGCCGCATTGAGGATAGTCGGATCATTTCGAGGATTGCTCCGGTTTTCAACGCCGACAGATTTCGGCAGAGCGTCAGTGCCGTAAAGAGAAGGTTGATGGCAACGGGCGCAGCTCACTGTGCCATCGAAGGAGAGGCGTGGATCAAAAAAAAGCGCTCGCCCTAGTTCAACCAATTCCGGGGTCATCGGGAATTCTTGTGTGGCCGTCTCCTCCGAAAGGGGCTGAAAGAACCGCCTCGCTTTCACGAGAGGCGAATCTCCAGACTGGGCGTTAGATGGAACAAGAATATGAATCAGCAAAACAATTCCCAATAAGGTTAGCGCCGAAAAAATCTGACATTTGCTTCCTGATAGTCTACAAGCCATCATCCTTCTTTTGCCTCCCCTTCATCGTGGACTATCCTGCGCCCACGTTGATTTTCCTTTGGAAAAGCACAGAAACCGCCATTATTAGTGGCAGGATCTGGCAAGCCCCTGGCGCTTTCTTCTACAGTTGTATAAATGAAAGTTACCAAGGCTTATCAATTAGCAAGTAGAATCAGATGTCGTTCGAAAAGATCCACTCCCAATCATTTTCAGGAAGGAGATTTTTCTTAAGTTGCTCGGTCAACTCTTCAAGAATCAGCCATTCACCACACCCCCAAGCTACCGGTTCAGGGCTGCCGGGGTCTAGCATTGATACAACCGTACCTTCAGCCATATAAAACCTTGGTTTCCGAGGATTACCCCTAGTACCAGCAGGCCGACTCATGAACAGTAGCGGTTCCGTGGCGCTTACGGGACGAGCTAACGTCACATTCATCCGCACTGTAAATCCTACTCCCTTGGTAGCCAAAAGACCCGACCAACCAGAGTTCTCATCAAATATCGATATGATAACCGCAGGATGCAGTTCATCGTTAGTAATTTTAAACTGTTTTGCTCGGTCCAGATCATCATCCACGGAACCCCAAGGGGTCGTTACGAGATACGAGCCCTCATGAAAATGCACTCTAAATCTCCTTTTGAGTCCAATTACATCTCGATGGTGACCGCAAACGAAACAGTTTCTGTAATAGGGGAGCTTCCTCACTGCTCCGGTAGGTTGAATCATCGGTATGATCGGATTAGAGTCCGCCTCAGCATGCGTAATTAGCGCCTTGAGATAAGGTGTCTTTTCTCCTCTCTTGACAATTTCTGCAATTAAAGCCGAGCTATTAGCCAGTAACTCATGCTCCACTGTGAAATCGACCGTTTCTCCAATTGCTACCCCAGACCCGCCAAATTTGTAGCTGATGTCCACCGGATACTCAGGGGCTGCATATCGACGCCAGGCATCAAGGCACAAACCCATTGCTATCCCGCCATGAGGGCGTCCTATAGCACCCTCATGATGCAACTCGAAGAGGACTTCAGTCTCAAACCTTCCGCTGGAAATCTCAATTTGTTTGGTTTTGAGAAAAGGTGAATCCCCGGTGAGGAACGAATAGGGATTATGTTTCACGATCATGATTCCCTCGCCATCGAGATTGTGGTGGTACCTCTACCATTTTCGTTCCAATAGCGACTAATTCTCATCGATCCATTTTAGGAGATAACCCTGTCTGCCTCAAATGGGATAACAAATCAAGAAATTAATGGTCTTGTTTTAGCGCTATGTGTGACAGCGTCGTTTGCCCAGCAGATACCGGTGAGTATACTAGGGGGGATCGAGATTTTCCCTGGACCAAGACTGGTAACACCGACCTATTTGCTGAATTGCCCGGAAAATTTAACATAAGAATGCGGATAAAGCATTTCTATCCTGATCACGGGAAACTACAGGATGACGTGGTTGATCAACTGGCAGACTCTATGGACCCAGGCGACCATGGGATCAGTGTCACATCTGGCGCAACTTTTGGCATCACTCAAGTCATAGGATTCCCACGAAGGCGTTAGAACGCGTTTAAGTAGGTTCGTCAAAATCGGTTAGTTATCTCGCAATATGGTTGTAGTTTTTAGTGATCCTCGGTCATATAATATGGGTCTGCTAAAAAATACAGGAGTTTTAGTTCGGAAACGGACTGGCCTGTACGATCATTTGCACTTCGGCTGCGTCTTTTCGAGGGTGTCATTCCGTTTTTCAAATTCCAAATAGTGCAAGTCTTCTTGCCTATGCAAAGTTCAACGAACTTCTCGAAAGCTTTTCAGATAACGGCGGGCAAGATCCTGATAAATTGCTCTGGCTCTTGCAAGCTGTTCTAGCTGATCTGGTGTGATTGATTTAACGACTCTGGCCGGAGCGCCAATGACCACACTATTTTCGGGAATTTGAGTCTCAAAATCTATATAACTTCTTGCGCCGATCAAGCAGTTGGAGTGGATCTTTACACCATCAGCGACCACCGATCCCATTCCCACAAGAACATTTGAACAGATCTCGCAACCATGAAGGATTGTTGAATGCCCGATGTGTGTATCCACATGCAGTACTGTTCCTTTTTCGGGAAACGTGTGCACAACGCAGTTTTCTTGAACATTTGACCCTTTCCCAACTCGTATGAATCCAATATCTCCCCTTAACACTGCACCAGCGCCGATATAACATCCTTCTTCAATTCGAACATCCCCTATTAACACCGCCTGCGGATGAACAAAGGTGTTCTGGTGGGCCCACGGGATCTTACCTTCAAACTCATATTTTGGCATAGGAGCGCATTTCCTTAAAATGTAATATGGATTGGCTTTCAGAATAAGTTTTGGCTGAAAGATGATTCCTAAAACTCCATCATAGAACAATCCAGGCTGGATTTGAACTAACTTCTAACCTGGGTGGTTCATCATGGCGTTTTTTCTTAATGGATCACGTTGACATTGAAGGAAGTTGAATCTGCAAGCTGGCAGGGTTATAGCGCTTCTCTAAAGTTCTGTCGGAATGGCGCAAGTTTTAGTGTTTTCATCTTGTCTGGTCATAAGCCATCTGAGAGCGTCGGTGAGTCTCTCGATTAGTTGATCTTTGGTTTTAGCGTAGAATCCAGAAAACCATTCGCCCTTCATAACGAGCCAGAGGCGTTCAATGGGGTTAAGATCTGGAGAATAAGGTGGAAGAAAAATCGGCTCAAATTCCCCCCAGTCCAGTGATTTACTCTTGTGCCAAGACGCATTGTCCAGGATGAGTAGATTGCGAGGACGCTCGAACTTGATGTCCCGATTGGCGTGATTCAGGAAGATCTGGAAGATCTCCGTATCGGAATGGCTAAATTCTAGCGCATAGAATTCACCTTTTCTTGGCAAGACCATGCCCGTGACATTCATTCGGAGATGCGCCCCGCCGTATGCTTGACGGATTTTGTCTCCTTTTTTAGCAAAACGCCTTTTCGGACGAGGATCTCCTTCGACACCACACTCGTCAAGAAACCAAAGATCCACGCATTGATCACCAAGAAACTTCCTGATCAGTTCAATGAAGGCCTTTCTCTTTTCTTCATCCTGGCCATCCGGCCAGGGGCGAGGGACCTTCAGCCGAAAATCCTCATCGTGAAGCCACCGCATAAGTGTGCTGTAGCCTGCCTCCATCTGGCAATGCCTGGTGAGATATCCGTGAAACTTACGTCCGGTCCAGTGGGTCTCATTGACCAGTTCTGGATGTAAGACCAACTTGGAATATTCATAGGCCTGCTCCCCGCTGATTTTGGGAGGACGCCCAGAGCGGGGACCTTCTGTAAGCCCATCGATACCCCGTTGATTAAAACGTCTCACCCAACGGGAAACCGAGTCCTCATTTACACCGAACAAGGCAGCCACCTGCTTATGGGGCAGCCCCATTATCAAGGCCTTGATAGCCATCAGACGAACATACGACCGCTGGACCGACGAGGCCTTCGCTGCGGTCTCTAATTCAGCTAAAGCGCAGTTTTCCGGGTTAGGCATGTTTCGTTGACGACACATACCGACAGATAACCACATCTCGATAAAAAAGTCGCGTTCTTTTCGCGATTATTTTCGAGAATCGCTATAGACGACCCGCTTTTCCTTTTCGGGGCTGGAACATAGTGTTAAGAACGCGAATAACCCCACTAACGCGAAAACTGAGCCCCGTCAAGCTGTTTCGGGAAGAGAGCGGGGCCGCCGAAGGGCCAAAAAACCGTTAGAACACGTTTGAGGCGTTCTGGAGGCGTGAGCCTAGATGAGAACATCTATACAAATCAAATTGTTGATTGAGGAGGTTTAAAATCAGGAATGCGAACTGACTGTCAAATGGGGATCATAGAGATCAACGTAGCGCATGCATAGCTCTCGCATAGGGGAAAGACACTTTTTTTGTTGATGAATGCGAGACTGTCAGATGCGGACTCGATTACCCCTACAACGTTACTCATTGAGGGTCCAAGACTTCGAGCATGCAACTCTTTCTATGTGACATGTGGGCCCGATGGTTTCGGTTCTGTATCCAGATTACCTGTTCGATCAGCGTTTCTAGTGTGCGCCGCTTCATTGGCAAGATCACTTTGAGCAAGACCCTAAGCTGCGACAGAGTAATGGACGGTGCTTTTTTTCCCCAGCCTGATTTTCAGGTGCCAAAGAAAGAAATGGGCCAGTATGCAGGTTATTATGTGGTGGCGCCATCCTGGAAACTTACGCACTTCGTAGTGGTCCATGCCCAGTTCTGTCTTAGTTTCCTGAAAGCACTGTTCTATTGCCCATCTCAGACCGCTGAGCCATACAAGTGTCCTTAGCCTTGTACTGCTCATGGCGTTGCTGATGAAATAGCTGTATTGCGGATCGCCGCCCAACGTTCGACGGATCAACAACCAAACGGTTTTCTTTGGAAGCCCGGCAGCCGACAGGATAACCCGGCGTCGGGTGAACTCATAGACGATTGGCCCCTTGGTCCCTTCCGACACCTTCCGGCGATACCAGAAGTAGTCGTTCATATTTCTGGCGACATCCTCCACGGTCAAGGGCTTGGTGTCAGGAGCAGCCAAAACTCTCTTCCTGCGTTCCTTTCCGCCCCAGCGGCACTCTTTGGTAATGGTCATCGGTCGCTTCAACCAGCATTGGGTATCTTTGGGAACCGATACGAAGTAGGTTTTGCCAGGCAGTGCCTCAACTGCTGAGATAAACTCTGGGCTGACCCCGTACAAAGAGTCGGCAAGTACATACTTGAAAGGCAGGGCATCTTCTTGGCTGAGGGCAGTGAGCATTTCTGCCGCCAGTTTGGGCTTGGACTGGAAACCAATTTCCGCAGGCAGATTGCACTTTGTTCGTCGCTCAACATAGTCGTCTCCGAACCACTTCTCAGGGATGAACAGTCGCTTGTCGACCAGGGCATATCCGTGTTCAGACACATACCCGACAAAGACTCCTACTTGGCAATTGTCGACTTTTCCGATTGTCCCACAGTATTGGCGAGAGACGCCGACTGAGTCTTGGCCTTTCTTGACAAAGCCGCTCTCTTCGAAGATAAGGGCCCCATCCGGGCTGCCGAGATCGTCATTAACCAAACTACGATACTTGGACATGATCCTGTCATCGTCCCACGGAGCATCGCTGACAAAGCGCTGCAATGACCTGACATTGCCGTCTTTCAGAGCCAGTGCTATGGGTTCAATGGATTTCCGTTCCAGCTCGCTGAATTGGCCAGCCATGTAGTTGAAGAAGTGTTCCCTGGATTCGCTTCGTACAAAACAGTCGGCGAACTGTTCGTGGAAGCCTCTGAGTTCATGGATGAAAGCTGCAATATCGGCTCTGTCCAAGTCAAATTTCGGGACTGGGTAGAGGTGTTCGTCACATCGTGGACACGGGAGCATGGCCTGCCTCCTCATTTCAGGGTATGTTACGTAGTATGGCAGGCATTGAATGGAATTGCAAACAAGAAATCAATAAGTCGCGTTGTAGGGTTAGGGTTTACCAAAATTACTTGAAAATAGCCCTCGAGAATATTGTGAATAGGGGTCCAATACGGTCCAGTGCTTTCCATTGCAACAATCGGACACTCCTTTTCCAGAAGCCAATTCCTAAGCTTAATCAAGTCGTCTGTGAAAGTCTCAAACTCCACCACTCAGACCGCTCACCATCCACATCGTCAGAGGAGACCAGGCATGCCGAGATCATCTTCTTATGAACATCCAGTCCACAACAAATATCGTGAACTACTGACACAACACTGGTATTCTTTTTCTTTGAGGGCATGTTATTACTCCTTCCTTTATTTTGTGGTAACAAAGTACGGAGTATATCCAAGCCCTCCTCACAAAGAATAGGATTTTCATACTTCGTTGTGGCGATTCACGCGATGGGAGTTGGTATAAAATACCTGATGAAGAACTGAAAATATATCCAGTATAGATCAGAATCCTAGTTCTTCAGTCTTCTTTATCGGCGTGAAAGTGACCTTCAACGAGGCTTCTACCCCTGCAGCGGCAATTCCTACTGAACCTTCAGCATTTATGTTCAGGCCCACAGACACACTTTGAATCTCCCACGTCTCGCATACTTTATGTTCGGCCGCGGAAAGAATTAAGCCAACTTGACTCATGCTTTGCTCAACGTTCAGTCTTAGCTTCTCAGGATCAACCCTTCGCTCTACGACTAGTTCGCTGGTCGCTTCTTTCGATACGTGAATTTCGGTTTGCCCCTGATCGGTAAGTTCCAGTGGCTCGTGAGAGTTAGGGACCATGATTACGACGTGTTTGGGTTTGTCTGACAGTGACATGACTTCCTCCTAGTCAAAAACATGAATCAAGGACAGATTACATGATTGCTCGCGCAAGGTATTAAGCGGTTTCCTTTAGGAACTCGTTTCGTGGATGTAAAATAACGAGAATCAGTATATCATACCGCCCACATACATTCCCGCCCCAACGAAAACGTCAGTATCGGGGACTTTGTAGATATAGGTGATCTTCTTTGATGGCGATTTCTTACCGGGTCTGGGCCACATATATTCGACCCATCCTTGGCCCACTGTCTTGGCAAGATTGACAAAGCTGACAAACAAAGCCTTATCCGTCGGGTCAGTTATAAGCAGGCAGTGTGGAAGCTTTGTCAGTTCTGGCTGCATGGGGTGCGCCAGCATCTTTCCGTCCATATTCATCATGAACACATAGCTGTCTTTCCAGACAAAAGGCCCTTTAGGGTCGCTGATTTCCTTTATCGCTTCGTCCAAACCTTTAGTATTGATCAATGAAGCGGCTTCGTGACATTTTAAGACGCATTCTTCTTTTGTCGCCGCCTGCTGAGCGCCGGCGCTTGCGGCGAAACACAGAATCGCAAATAAGGCTGCAATCATATGTAGTTTTTTCATAACGTCCTCACTAGCTCCTTTACAGATTCTCTCTCTATCGATTTCCGGTATGAACCGCTGGTGATATTTACTTAATCCAAGGTCTACCTACCGGCAGCATATTCCTCCCGAATACCTGCTCAAAAATAACGTGGGCCATCATGTACCAGGCAGATAGCGCACACAACATGAGTTCGTATCCGGCGACCTTCGTCATTTCCGGATAGCCGAAATGGGCCAGGTCGAGCAAGATGAAGCCGATGAGCAAAAGCGTAAATGTTGTCGCCATAGCTCCATGAATCCTCATCGAGGGAATCCACATGATGAACGTGTAAAGTGTCCAACCAACCAGAAACCACCCCACGTCTTTAGTGTCGGAATGATAAATATTAAAATAGTTGAACATGAAGATAATCCCAAGGGCAATCCAGAAGGATCCGTAAGCTACAAAGGCGCTGTAACCGAAATTATTACCGCACTTGAATTCCTGGAAACCAGCGATCATCTGGGCCAGTCCACCGAAAACAAAGGCTAGCGCTACAATCGGGCCGACCCCGCACCAGCCTACATTATGAAACTGGAGGAGCATCGTCGTGAGGCCGAAGCCTGCTAATCCAACCACTCCAGGGTTTCCTGTTGGTGTTTGAGCATTCGACATACAAAAACCTCCTTAATTTTAACATCAGAATATATTTCTCCCATTGAACGCAAAAGCGACCGAAGTCGGCGAACGGTCGCAAAAACACAGCTGATTTCGATGTCCCTAGCACATTGATGGGTGAAGCAACGTTCATAAAAGCATCATTACCCCTTCGGTCTCTGGCTGACGTTGGCCACGGTCGGTTCTATCAACGCGAATCGATCTCCCAAGTCGGACAAGAGCAGACGGAACTCGCCGATTTGAGGGAGCGAAGGCCCTGTGAGCACGTGAGTCGGCGGAGTTAGCTCGCGAGAAGGCTCGCAGGTACCCTTGCTTTGATAAGGGCCACATCGGACGCGAGAGGCAATTACTGAAATCTAATTCGGAAACGAACCGGTGACGCACTCAATTCGAAACGCCGTGGAAATTACTGCAGACTCAGTCCTGCGAATATATAACGAAAAGATGATCACGAATCTTGCGGACCCCATCCTTTCTTCACGAGAAAGTCCGCAAAATCAACAACGGCCTTCTTGGCAGCGGAAGAATAGTAGACAAAGTAAGGCCGTAAAAGCGGATAGGAATGGTCTGCTACTGTCTTCCTGTTAGGATATACAGCAAGAACCGCTTTGGAACGGCGGAGAGAAATCACTTTGAACCGATGATTGTTAACCAACATGGGCGATTCTGTGATCTCCCGAATACGTACGTATCCTACACCTCCTGGACTGTCCGCCACAGTGGCAACAACTCTTGGGAACGAACTGACAACTGTCGCATTAGCAGTAAATGGGGCTTTCATGAAATCGCGTTGCAAAAATGCCAAAGTGCCCGGATGAGTTTCATCGGTTCTCACAACTTTTATCGGCGTGTCATTACCCCCAACTTGCTTCCAATTGGTGATCTGCCCATCGAAAATTTTTGAGACGTCGTTGAGTGTGAGTTGTTCTACTCCTGCCAACTCGTTAGCTATTATTGCGATGCCTCCATACCCTATCAGACGCTCAACCAGTTTCACCCCTTTGCTAACCGCCAGGTTCTCCTCTTCCTCGTTGATGGAACAGGAGGACATAGCCATATCGGCTTCTCCATTGATAACATCCCGGTTCCCGGAATCCATTGTCCCGCCCTGGGAAATGTCTATGGCGACCGATGTATCAGTTATTTCGAAAAGGTTTCCCATAAGCTTCATCCGGTAAAACATGCTATCCGACCCAGAGACTCGTATGACCGTTTTTTGTCCTTGAGTTTGAGCCAACGAGCTAACAGACGAAACGATGAGCAGCGACACTCCAAACAACAACGCATATCTCTTCATATCTAATCTCCTTGTTTATAAATATCCGCACGGCTAAGACGGCCCCTTCTGTGCCACGGTTTCGCTCCTCCGTTAACCTTGCACACGGAGGGTTGTTCTTCTTTCAAGTCGTTTGGCATCAATGAAGATCCTGAATTTCTAGCTCGGCGAATTGTTTAACGTTTGAAGCCCGAAAGCTATGCAATTATTATTATAACATACCGTAGTGTCTCTCATGAACTGTTTCAGACACTCCCAGAAAAAATTTGTTGTTTTCCGATTGTTGAGTTCATGTATTTGTCTTTTCCTGTTTGGTCTTCTCAACTTTCCGCCGGCAATCTTTAGGAAATCCGGTCTTATCTCCGCCCTTGTGAACAACTGCCGGTGGATCACCGAATAAGCCGTATGAGGTCTTTCTTGACTGTAGTAATTAATCCGATAACCAATATTGACACATGGGTTCTCTCTCATGAATCAATAGACCAACAGCCGTAATGTTGGCTGAATATATAAAAGAATCATCTAAATTATCTCGTTTCACTTTTCACTCTTATACAGAGGATTTTTTATCAGGGCCAAAACCGATGAGTTCCGCACATCCATGTTGTCGTGGATGGTATCAGTCGACTCATAGAGTTTCTCTTATCGCTATTCAATATTTTGAAGTCCAAAGGATACAGGCTTTGTAGGAAAACTTGTTATGAAATCATATGGACAAGACATATTAGCTGAAATGTTTGTATGTTTAAAGCGGATCTTTACCCTTTTGAAGGTAAATAACAAGGTTTAACTGACCGATATAATGACGCAAAGCGCAAGATCAGAAGTTTTCAGGGTATACATGTAACAGAGTCACAATAATCTAGACAAGTAGTTAGACTGTGATATATTGGTCTACATGCACGTCGATATAGTCCCAAACAGAAATTCCCGACCTTGCGCCCTGATCCGTGAATCTTTCCGTGAAAAAGGCAAGGTACGGCACCGCACTCTTTTAAACATATCCGATTTGCCTGCTTCTAGAATATTGGCTGTAAAGCGCGCTTTTCTGGGTGATTTTGACCAGATTGGTCTGAGTGGCGCTGAGAAGGCTCGAACAGAGCAGGGCCCACAATTCGGCGGACTGTATGTCGCATATCAAATTGCAAAAGAGATAGGCCTTGCCGATGTTCTTGGAAACCACAGAAAAGGCAAGCTGGCCTTATTCATGGTTATTGGCCAGTTGTTATGCGGTGTCAGCCGTAGAGCGCTGATTCAGTGGGCCGCAAGCCAGGCGGTTTATGAGGTCCTTGGTATAGGTACCCAGGATGAGATAGATTTTAATGAGAATGATCTTTACGATGTTCTCGATGATTTGGCTGACAGAAGGTTCGAGATTGAGTTGAAGCTTTTTCGAAAAAGGCGTAAAGCATGTAGCCGGTTGTTTCTCTATGATGTGACATCGAGTTATCTTGAAGGTGAATGCAACGAACTTGGAGCCTGGGGTTATAACCGGGATGGTAAAAAGGGCAAGAGACAAATAGTCATAGGATTGCTTACCGATGACAGTGGTGATCCGGTGGCGGTTGATGTGTTTCCTGGAAACACGTCAGACCCCAAGACCGTGATGGATCAGATCGATCGTCTTTCAAAGCGGTTTGGCGTACGCGATGTGATCTTTGTGGGCGATCGGGGCATGCTGAAGAGAATTCCACTGGAATCGATTGAGAAGGCTGATTATCAATATATTACCGCCATCACCAAACCCCAGGTCGAGAATTTGATCAAGCAAGGTATACTGCAACTTGGCTTGTTCAATGAAGTGTTGGGCGAGATTGAAAACCAAGGTGTTCGTTACGTTTTCAGGCGTAACCCTATAAGGGCGGCGGAGATAGCGGACTCTCGCAAGCAAAGATTGGAAAGGGTCAGGAAGTTAGCGCTCAAACTATCCGATGGATTGCGTTTGTCCAACCGCAAACGTACCGACGTGGTTCTTAGAAATGTCACCCAGGCCATCGAAAAGTTTGAGATAGACAACTTTGCCAAAGCCATTTTGGATGATCGGACCGTCTTTGTGGAAGTCGATGAACCAGCTTTAGAGCAAAAGTCCAGATTGGACGGGGTATATGTTCTCAAGACTGATGTGCTTTCCAATGGTCTTGATAAGGAAATAGTCCATAAGGCATACAAGAGTCTTTATCAGGTCGAACAGGACTTCCGGAACATAAAGACTGGTCTTGAGGTTCGGCCGGTTTTTGTTCGAAAGGCGAGTCGTACCCGCGGACATGTGTTGATAGTCATGTTAGCCCTCATTCTCAGAAGAGAACTCGACAAGAGACTCAAGCCTGTACAAATAGAAGTGAATCACGCTCTCAGACACATGACGGGATGGACTATTCTGAGAGAATTCCTGGGGCCTATCAAATTCAGTCGGCTTCCGGTGGCCAACCAACGTCAGTTGGCAATCTTAGATTCGCTCGGGCTACGACAACCTACCTCGTTGGTTGTGCCCAGTAAAAATATCAGAATAAACAAAGATTAACTTAGGAATATCAGTTAATTAGTCTCCATATAAGCTTCTGCCTTTCTGGAACGTCCATTAAAGGACGAGAACTTTCATGCTCAGTTATCTGCCGTTTTGTTGATACTCCATAAAACGATATCTGCGTGATGCTGGGCGCTTGAAGATTTTGGGCCATTTCTAATGGCCCCATCCTAATGAGCTTCATATTCCGATATCCTTGATTCCCGATACAGCAAACGGAAGAGAACCGCATCAGGAGCCTGCTGAGATTGCCTTAGAAACTATGTGAGGGTGCCTGGACAGCTCAACAGCCTATGAATCAACAGTGTTGCCATTTTTCCCCATTAATCAGCATAACTTTGTTTTATCGGGCCAATTCTTTTGCCTCTTATCACTATGAGATGGTTATGGTTTTTTGAAACCCACTTTTGTCATATTAGGCTAAAAAATCCGTAGGCAAAATACGTAATCCCAAGGAGTCCCACCAGGCTCCCCACGACCCATATGGATTTCCTTTTCATCAAGGCGGCGATGGAGCAGAGCAGAATACCCATCTGCAAAAATATGATGGACTTACCAAAGAGCTCACGGCGTTCGTGAGCTTCATCTCGCTCTTTTTCGAGGTGTTTGGCTTCCTTCATGATGTCTTCTTTTTGCTTGTCGTACCTTTTCGCCTGAAGGCCGTAGGATTCAATCTTTTGCCGGTACTCTTGCACTAGGTTAACTGACGCATTCTTCTCAATGGTTTTCAGCTCTAATTCAAGTTTTTCCTTCTGGAGTTCGTAAAGGTAGCCCTTTGTGCCCTTTGCCTGATAAAAGGCCCACTGATCCGACGCCATGACCTGTTTGAGCACCGACTCAACAGAAAAATGCTCCAATTTGAAGCTCGACAGGGTTGCACAAACAGCTAGCAATACGGTGGTGACAGCCAGATAATTGATCCACCGTTCTCGCTGCTTTTCCTCTCTTTCGAATTCTTCCTTAACTTCTTCTCTGATTTCTGTAGGCTCCATTTTCTACTCCTTTCCTTTCATTACTTTTATCACGCAACTGGCAGTCTTTAGCAGGTCGTTAGCTGATCGTATCAGGATAATTCCAAGACAGGCAATCACCCCGTCTATTCGTCCCATGGCCGAAATCGTTCTCATCATTGACATCAATGCCTTCGTCAAGGAGTAACTATACCACTTTGAGTCTTCGTATGGCTCGGACATCAAGCAGTCAATTTTTTTGGAGTCTATAAACGCTGAGCTCCGACGGCTACGTCTTCATGAAAGGAGTCAATCGACTGACACCCTTTTTGTAAGAGTTCTTAATATTTTGAGGTCCAGAAGATAGTGGTGTTACCGAACAATCTGTTGCGATGAAAACAAGGAATAGGTACCCCTACAACGTTACTTATTGAGGGTCCAAGACTTCGAGCATGCAACTCTTTCTATGTGACATGTGGGCCCGATGGTTTCGGTTCTGTATCCAGATTACCTGTTAGATCAGCGTTTCTAGTGTGCGCCGCTTCATTGGCAAGATCACTTTGAGCAAGACCCTAAGCTGCGACAGAGTAATGGACGGTGCTTTTTTTCCCCAGCCTGATTTTCAGGTGCCAAAGAAAGAAATGGGCCAGTATGCAGGTTATTATGTGGTGGCGCCATCCTGGAAACTTACGCACTTCGTAGTGGTCCATGCCCAGTTCTGTCTTAGTTTCCTGAAAGCACTGTTCTATTGCCCATCTCAGACCGCTGAGCCATACAAGTGTCCTTAGCCTTGTACTGCTCATGGCGTTGCTGATGAAATAGCTGTATTGCGGATCGCCGCCCAACGTTCGACGGATCAACAACCAAACGGTTTTCTTTGGAAGCCCGGCAGCCGACAGGATAACCCGGCGTCGGGTGAACTCATAGACGATTGGCCCCTTGGTCCCTTCCGACACCTTCCGGCGATACCAGAAGTAGTCGTTCATATTTCTGGCGACATCCTCCACGGTCAAGGGCTTGGTGTCAGGAGCAGCCAAAACTCTCTTCCTGCGTTCCTTTCCGCCCCAGCGGCACTCTTTGGTAATGGTCATCGGTCGCTTCAACCAGCATTGGGTATCTTTGGGAACCGATACGAAGTAGGTTTTGCCAGGCAGTGCCTCAACTGCTGAGATAAACTCTGGGCTGACCCGTACAAAGAGTCGGCAAGTACATACTTGAAAGGCAGGGCATCTTCTTGGCTGAGGGCAGTGAGCATTTCTGCCGCCAGTTTGGGCTTGGACTGGAAACCAATTTCCGCAGGCAGATTGCACTTTGTTCGTCGCTCAACATAGTCGTCTCCGAACCACTTCTCAGGGATGAACAGTCGCTTGTCGACCAGGGCATATCCGTGTTCAGACACATACCCGACAAAGACTCCTACTTGGCAATTGTCGACTTTTCCGATTGTCCCACAGTATTGGCGAGAGACGCCGACTGAGTCTTGGCCTTTCTTGACAAAGCCGCTCTCTTCGAAGATAAGGGCCCCATCCGGGCTGCCGAGATCGTCATTAACCAAACTACGATACTTGGACATGATCCTGTCATCGTCCCACGGAGCATCGCTGACAAAGCGCTGCAATGACCTGACATTGCCGTCTTTCAGAGCCAGTGCTATGGGTTCAATGGATTTCCGTTCCAGCTCGCTGAATTGGCCAGCCATGTAGTTGAAGAAGTGTTCCCTGGATTCGCTTCGTACAAAACAGTCGGCGAACTGTTCGTGGAAGCCTCTGAGTTCATGGATGAAAGCTGCAATATCGGCTCTGTCCAAGTCAAATTTCGGGACTGGGTAGAGGTGTTCGTCACATCGTGGACACGGGAGCATGGCCTGCCTCCTCATTTCAGGGTATGTTACGTAGCATGGCAGGCATTGAATGGAATTGCAAACAAGAAATCAATAAGTCGCGTTGTAGGGTTAACTTTATAGTGTTTGTTTAATCGAAGTTACTGTAACTTCGAGAACACGGGTCAAAAAAGAGAACTTAGCTTTCATCATATCATATTCTGGACCTGAAGATATGAAGTTTGCCGTTCCTTCAATAAGAAAACCAGCACCGGGGCGGCCACTGCGCCCAATTACCTCTTTGCTCCCGACAGTGAGTAATACTTTGTTATTTTTAAGCGTTTTTTTCTCAGTCTTTCTCATTGCCCAGGCAGGGATTAAGAGCCTACCATCATCTGGGTTTACAAGGTAGGTGTTCCAGGTGTTTACAACATGGGCCTCATTATCAGCGCATGAGACGATAGAAACGACCCCTTCCTTCCCTATTACTTCCAAAAACTTGTCCGTGAACATGCTCAAACTTCTCCTTTCAGATTTACTTGTGGATATTGAGTATCCATGTTAGCTATATAAGACGCACTATGAGAAAAGTCAAACTTTGTTTTGGCAAACGCAAGTCATTGTAACCATTTTAAATCGTTGAAGGAGATAAAAGATGCAATTCAGTATTGGGGTAGAGTATGCGTTTCATTCACTTTTTTACATGGTCGATCTACCTGAACATAAAACCATTGGGATTAAGGATATAGCTAAATTGCATGGAATTACAGAAACGTATCTTTCTAAGATTTTTTCGAAACTGAGAAAAGCGGGAATAGTCCGTTCGATTGCTGGTGTTAATGGGGGGTATGAGTTAGCAACGGCACCCGAAAATATTTCCTTTTGGGACATTATTGAGGCAATTGAGGGGACTTCCCGTTTGTTTCGTTGTATAGAAATTCGCAAGAAAAACATTTTCGTCAACGATCCCAGTATATTCACAGACAAGTGTCCTTGCTTGATAAAGGTGGTTATACAGGAAGCGGAAGATCTCATGCGGAACCAGTTAAAAATGAAGTCGCTCCGTTGGTTGCACGATCAGGTGCATAAAGATTTTTCTGTGGAGAAAAGAAAGGCAATCGCTGACTGGTTAACATAGCACCGATAAAGTATTGGGCATCGACATTACCTGGTCGGCAGCTCTCCGAAACCATTTTAGAGCTTCTGTATAGTCTTTAGCGACAGCTACGCTGAATCTATTAGGTGGCATCGGTCAGCGACTGATCAGGGAAACTCTGATGCTCAAACCGATATAGGCTACATGTATAGAGATGGACTTGGAGTGGCTCAAAATTACGCAGAAACCTTCAAGTGGTATCGATTGGCTGCAGACCAGGGCTTCGCTCCAGCCCAAAACAATCTAGGCTTTATGTATAAAAACGGCCTTGGAGTAACTCAAGACTACGGTGAAGCCGTAAAATGGTATCGGCTTGCTTCTGAACAAGGAGACGAAGAAGCCAAGAACAGGGGGCGTATAGAACAGTGCTTTGTTCACTTGGTTGATTACTGGGGTAAAGAGTTACCCATTAAATCCATTTGGATTCCCCAGATTAAAGAGTATCAGTTAGAACGATTGAGTCAAAAAGCCGCTCCGGCAACTATCAACAGGGAGAAAGCAGCCCTTTCCAAGATGTTCCAGATACTGCTGGAGCTGAAGCACGTCGATGTCAATCCGGCGAGGCTAGTAAAAAGCTTGTCGGAGAAATCAGGAGAGCGAGAAGTATACATTAGCGCTTCTGATTTTCAAAAGATCCTGATCCATCTACCTTTGTGGTTCCGTCCGATTGCACTGACTGCGTACTACACAGGGGTGAGACGGAGCGAAGTGGTCAACCTCACTCGACACGGACTTAATCTTGACAAGAGAATGATCTACCTTGGACCTGATGATGTGAAGGAGCGTCAGTGGAAACGTATTCCCATCCACAGAGATCTCGTTCCTATATTGGAACAAGTGCTAAGGCTTTTACCTATTGGCCATGAATACGTTTTCCATAACAAAGGGAAAACAGTTACTCATAAAGATCAGTTGAGATGGTGTTGGGACAGGAAAGTCTCAAAGTCGGGATTAGAACCTGCTCCGCGTTTCCATGATTTGAGACACACATGGAGGACCAACGCTAGAAGATCAAGGGTCGACCCGCAGATTGCGGAGACCATTATGGGACATGTTTTTCGTCTCAGGTCGGTCAATGAACGATATGGCCGTATAAGTGATGAAGATCTACTCAGCGCAATAGACATGATGACATTTGATCACGCGGAAACGGAAATTTTGGTAGCCCAAAAATAAAAACCAGCTGAGAGACCAAAACCCTCCGCTGGGAAATTTGGGAACAAAATAGGAACAAATAACAGTCGCAATATTATCCGACTTCAGAAATCTTCAATGATTTCTGGCAGTCCCAACCGGTTTCGAACCGGTGTCTCCGCCGTGTGAGGCCGGAGATGCCCCAAGTGAATGCTCCACCGCCTATAAGGCGGTGGCTTCCCGTTTGTCGACTGTAAGTCGACTTCATGCATTGTCGCCTATCGAGAAGTCGTCATCACGGGCTCGCTCCATTTTGTCTTGCATCTCGATGTATTGGGCTATTACCTCGTCAGTGACGTTCCCACTACTTGCCACAAAATATCCGCGAGCCTATAGATGACGTCCCCAAAATTCCCGAGAGAGGCTTCGATACTCACTTAAGAGCTTGCGAGAAGTTTTTCCCTTGAGACTCTGCATTAATTTTGAAACCGCCAAATTGGGAGGACAAGATACCAAAATATGCAAGTGGTCTTTTGAAACATGACCTTTTATGATCTCAACATCCATGGACTTACAAATCTCTCGGATCAATTCCCGAAGCCGTATCTCCACATCTCCATGGAGCACCGGCTTGCGGTATTTTGTGATCCATACCAGATGCAGCTTGATGTCATAAACAGCGTGCGATGTCTTGCGATAGTGTTGCATAATACCGCAAGCCTACTGAAGTCTTCGCCTAAAGGCGAGGGTTTTTCTCCCATTCCCCGAGGGGGACAATAAACAGGCGATCTGCCTGAGAATCCCCATGATTTCAATCCCCATTGATCCCGATTTGTCACAAAGAACGGGAACAAAATGGGAACAAAAAAAATAACGTTGGGTGAATCTGGCGGCCGGTCTGCAGCGCTCCTCTACCTTATACAGGGTCTAGTAAAATTCTATTCGGCATGATCGTTTTTACGAGGAAATGTTTTCCCAAGATGCCGGATATGTTTGACAGTCAGGAGGCAAGTATATTACGCTCCCAGAAACACATTACAGTAGGTTCTTTCACAATTTGACTACAGTTTTAGTGCGTCCTATGGGGCAAGATACCTCAGAGAGACCTGGATGACTTGGCTGTCTCTCCGTCTCGGGGGCAAAAAGCTCCAAAATGGCAAAACCGCCTAATAATGCCGGACAAAGGAGAATCCTAATGAGAATGGTTTTCTTGGTATTGGGTGCAGTGCTGTGCGTGGTGGGGATGAGGGGTTTTCCCCGGGCGAACGAGAACGAACCGGCCGGCAGGACAGTTCGACAGACGACGGGTTCGGATGGAGCGATCCTGTTTGTCAACGGGACGATCTACATAAATGCTGACAAGAAAGCAGATAATCTCCTTGTGAAAGAGGGCAAGGTCGCCGGATGGAACGTGAAAGCCGAAGAACATCCTTCTGCGACCACCGTAGATCTAAAAGGCGCTACGGCTTATCCGGGTTTTATAGACAGCCACTGCCACCTGATGGAGGCCGGGACCGTCTTAGAAGTTGGGGCAGATCTCGCGTCTTGCAAGGATGTAGATTCTATTGTCGACAAACTGGCGGAGAAGATTAAATCAGTTCCCGAAAACGGCGTTGTAATGGGGGTAGGGTTCTCTCTTACCTATTACGACAAATGGTCGCTCCAGGATCTCGCCAAGATAGACAAGGTTACTGGAAACAGGCCTGCTTTCCTCGTTGACCAACTTGGACACAACGCCATCATAAATACCGCCACCATGAAGCTGGTTCATCTGACACCTGCCACGCCCGTCCCTCAAGGCGGAATGATAATCAAGGGAAACGGTCTACTGACCGGCATGTTGAGGGAACGCTCAATGTCGCTTCCATGGAGCAAGATTTTTGCTGGGTTGGATAGTAAGGATATAAAGGCCGGCACGTTGGCGATGCTTAACCACTGGGCGTCGATTGGATACTCCGGAGCTATCGACATGATGGGCGCTCCAGGCTTGAGGTTCATGAGACCTGATATTTTCATGGAGATGGAAAAACAGGGAATCCTACCGTTGAGGATCCATTACTGCTACACGATCCTTGACTTGAACGATGTTGCGGACGCTGCCAAATATATGGGAAATGACACCGAATTGGTACGGTTTTTAGGCTGCAAGATTTTCATTGATGGAGCCTGCGCCGGGGGTGAAGCGTGGACTAGCTGGACTAACAGGCTCGGCGGCCATGGCTTCCCTGAGATATATACGGACGATAGGAATGGTGAGCAGCTAAACCTCAACCGAATCGTGGCGAAAGTTGAAGAATACGGCATGAACATGCACTATCACGTTCAGGGGGACATGGCGATTGGAGCGGTTCTTGGCGCTCTGGAGAAGGTTCGCGCCGAGAAAGGTCGGATTAAGGGAATCCACACTCTAATACACTTGGCTTTCCCAACAGACGAACAGGTTGAGCGAATAAAGAAATTCGACGGTCATGTAGTGACAACGGTTCAGCCTGGTTTTTGGACGGTCGAGACTGACGGCGAGCATTATTACGGTGAACACGCCATCCACGAATACCCGATCAGTAAACTTATAGAGGCCGGCGTTTCAGTAGGTATGAGCACTGATTTCAGCGTCTCACCCATCCAGTATGCGCCAGCCACGGTGGTTCTTGGTGTTGCTGCTACAGGGGGCGGTAATCCTGAGGCTCATTCACCCCTCAAAGTCAGGGATGTCCTGCATGGTTTCACAGTAGGAAGCGCTAGGACTACAGGGAAGAATGATACCGGCAAACTGGATGTCGGATACAAAGCTGATATGGTCGTCTATGATCAAGATCTCTATTCAATTAGTCCCGTGAAATTCTCAAAGGACTGTCCAAAACTGCTTTCTACATGGGTAGAGGGGAGAAAAACTTTTGAAGCGCCCGAGTTCAGTATGTCGAAGCAATAGCGTCTCAAAACTCGATCCCTGCACGATTAGAGACAATCAGATGCTGTGGGTAGATTTTGTTGCAAACACTTAAAAATTGAATAGACAACGGCTCAGAACAGAAACGTACAGTCATCACAACTTTGTGAGCAAGGAGATATATTTCAGTGAATGGGGCGCAAGCATTATTCAAAGCTCTAGTTGACGCGGGACTGGACACATGTTTCGCAAACCCTGGCACGTCGGAGATGCAACTCGTTTACGAGATCGGCCGAACCGAAGGAGTCCGAGCTGTTCTATGTCTACAGGAGAACACAGTTACCGGGGCAGCTGATGGTTATTCACGAATGGCGGAGAAACCTGCCTTCACGCTCTTGCACGTGGGTAGCGGTTTTGCGAATGGAATCGCGAATCTCCATAACGCTGGTCGCGCCAATACAATGATGGTCAACATCGTTGGCGCAAACGCTACCTACCACCAGCCTAGATTCCCCGAACATGAGCTTATCAACGGCAAGATAATAGACATGGCCCGTACAGTTTCACATTGGACTCGCGAAGCTAAATCGGCTTCTGATCTAGCCATTCTTGGCGCACTTGCCTGTCGTTACGCTAGAATGGGAGCCGGGAAGATTTGCACGGTCATCGCTCCTACGAACTGCCACTGGGACCCTGCGACCGAACCTCCAGTAACAGTGACTCCATTCGAGGCGCCGAAAGTTTCACCTCAGACCATTGCCGAGACCGCAAGGCTAGTTCTAAACGGTAAGAAAACGAGTATGGTAATGGGGAGCCACCTGCTGCACGGCGAAGGGTTGGAGCTGGCGGGGAAAATTGCTGCCAAGAGCGGAATCACATTGTTGGGCGAAACTTTTCCGTCCCGGTTGGCTCGAGGCGAAGGTCGGGTTCCCGTAAAGCTGATCCCGTACTTCTTGGAGATGGCTCTAAAGGACCTCGCTTCCTATGAGCAATTAATTCTGGTTGGCGCTCTAACCCCGGTTGCTACCTTCGCATACAAGGGAAAGCCGGTTCTTAAAATTCCAGAATCATGTCAAGTCATAACCTTTGCAACTGTAGAACACGACTTATTGGCCGCTCTCCGGGACCTCACTCAAGAGCTAAATGCGCTTTCTGAACCAGTAGAACTCAGGAAAAAACTGGAAATTACGCCGCCGTCTGGATCTCTGACCGCTGAAAGCATTGGTAAAAGCCTCTGTTCGCTAATTCCGGAGAATTCGATTCTAGTCGATGAGGGAGCCACCAACGGGTTTACAATTTTCGAACTGACAAATGGGGCGCGGGCGCACGACTACCTGAGCGCCGTTTGTGGTGGCGCCATTGGCGGTGGACTACCTCTTGCCTTAGGCGCTTCAATCGCTTGCCCGGACCGTAAAGTCATTGCCCTTCAAAGTGATGGCAGCGGAATGTATACCGTTCAGGCTCTCTGGTCGATGGCAAGAGAGAAAGCCGATGTAATAGTCATCGTACTGAAGAATGATGACTATGCGATCCTGGAGGTAGAATTGGCTCGTGTTCGTGACGGCGAGGCTAACGAAAAAATGCAATCACTGATGAATCTTAATAATCCGACTCTCGAATGGGTTAAAATTGCTGAGGGACAGGGAGTCCCGGGCTCCCGTGCCGAAACTGCGGACGAATTTCACCATCTGTTGGAAGCGGCTCTCGCCAGAAAGGGTCCATATCTGATTGAGGCTCAAATAGCCCAGAACATTCAGGCTATGATTGATCTGGTGCGTGGCGCCAAATGACCACATTAGCGAAGCTCAAGGTCAGGAACTCACGCATAGACATCGCTGCATATGGGTAACGGAAATGATAATTTTGAGCGTTGGCCCTGCGTAATAAAAAGTGGGCTCTTTTCCAATCAGTGAAGATTGGAAGATTTTTACGAGCCCTCTTTTAAGCCAATCTATTCCCGTGAATTGATGAACCGGGGACATGATGTACATCGCAGTTAGGACTTTGCCAAGCAAGGATTTTAGGTTTTAGATTTTTTTAAATGAAATAGAATCTTCATACTATGATGTGGAGCTTGAAATCCTCTCTCGACACACAATCCGCCTGAGCCTTATATTGCCCAACTCATAATAAGTTCGACGCGATAAAATGACTATTTCAAAGGAGGCGCAGGCATGACAATGGCTGAATTTGTGTACAAACTTGCCGAAAAGGGCAAGATAACTAGAGGCAGGCGTCCAAACCATCGAATTGATTTTTTCAACCATTGTGGAAGTTCTGGTGAATGGAGATGAAGTGGCTGTTCCCGGCTTCGGCAAATTCTCCGTCGCCGTTAGGCGGGCTCGAACGGGTTTGAATTCCCAGACCAAACAGAAAATTAACATACCGGAAACTAAGGTCCCATAGCTCAGTGCCGCGGGCATGGCCTCAAAGAATCGATTAAATAAGGCAATTCAGGATTGTTATTGCAGGCCCACTTTGTCTCTTTGTTTTGACCAAGTGACAACACGAATCACGACACATGCATCAAACGTTTGGTACATAAAATTACTATTGTTAAGGGAATTGAATTTGGGCCCGCAAAACTCCATAGTTCGACCACTATCAATTCATTATTTTAGGCGATGAAATTACAACCTTGACGCTTTTGCGAAAAATTAGGCGGGTAAATAATTTTGAGGTTTTTCAAAAAACAGGGTCTAAACCGGGTCGCGCTTCAGAAAATAAAATTGCCTACAATCGTAACCCATTGAAATCTTTGGCAGTCCCAACCGGTTTCGAACTGGTGTCTCCGCCGTGAGAGAATACTGACACAGGTTAACTCAAATGCCTCACAGCCCGCATGCACTGTAATGTATTCACGGATTACCCAATTCTTCCTGGGGACCTTTTGGGGGCCTTTTTGCTAATTTTGCACGATTTTGCAAACAAAAGGTCCCCACGAGGGTCCCCAAAAAATAGAAATTACTTTAACTATTCTTTAAGTAATTTAATTCCAAAGCAATGTCTTATGGAGTAGGTGAATTCATATCAAACTCCCCTACCCTTTGAGCAATCACTTGGCCCTTCTGTTTCGGTTCGAACAAGTCCATCATAAATAATTATAATAGGAAGCCTAGATTTTGGATATCTCATGGATATGGTATTACAACCCTAACCGCTCCCTAAATGAAGTTAAATGACTCCCGGCAGAGCCGGGAGCATATTCTTGTTAGCCCCCCAAGGGGGCTTTATCATCGCCCCCTGAAGGGGGCGTCTCACTATGAACCAGATTTAGCTGTTCGAGCCGTGAGTCTTCGGCTTCTTGATCTCGAATGTATTTTTTCACTCCGTCCTCGTCCAGCCCCACTGTTGAAACATAGAAGCCTCTCGCCCAAAAACTTTCGCCCGTGAAATTTCTCTTTCTCGCAGTAAAATTCCTTGCAATCGAAATAGCACTCTTACCCTTGATGTATCCTATCACGCTTGATACTGCGAATTTTGGTGGGATACTCAGACACATGTGAACATGATCCGAGCACAGATGTCCTTCCATAATCTTGGATTCCTTTTGCTTCGCCAATTCGTGGAACACCTCGCCTAGATGCTTTTTGATTGCCCCGTAAATTTGCTTCCTGCTCCGTTTCGGTATAAAAACAACATGATACTTGCAATCCCACTTCGTGTGGTTTAGGCTCTGGTAGTCTTTCATCATAACCTCCCGGAAAAGTATTTTAGTGTGTTCCGGGAGGTTTGCTCCTATTGCAGCGCACGGTCAAACCTTTGGGAGTCACCCCGGCAAAGCCGGGGGCTTACCATTTTTTGGTTATCCATTTAGTGACCCTGATATAATCATCAGCCCAATCCCAATCTTGGTTTCGTAGATTATTGTTTACCACTAACACCTGCTACAGTAAGAACAATCCCTATCTTTTCTGATATTGCTGAATCTACAGAGAAATCATACTCTGTGAAGTCCAATCCTATCTAAGAAAAGTGTTCCTTTAAAATGTCAATAATGTGGGGCTCCAGTTGGTCTATAAATCCAATCATTCTTTTTGGATAATCTACCAAATACAATTTTTCATGCAGAAATGTATAAAAAAGTCTCATTGCCGTAGGACATAAAGTATATTCCCACGGCTCCATTGAAGTTTCTTTAAAAAGATAGTCCGTCATAAATTCTTCAATATATCAGCCGGGACCACTATTCAGCGTCACTGTTTCTATATGCTCACAATCATAAATGAACGTTAGGAAAACTTCCGCGAAATTGGCAAGCTTATCTTGATACTCCTCTATCCCGTTGTTAGTGAGCCACAAATGAAACCTTTCCAAAAAACCATGTTGAACATCCCAGAGCAGTTCCACATATTCATCATAATCCGCAGACTTGGCAATATACTTGTCTAATCTGTTGAGATTGTGGATGACCTTCAAATCATCCACTGTTGGATGTACGGGTTCGGGATTCAAGTTCAATCTTCCATAGTCAAATCGTGCAAGTTTACTCACTAAGCAAGCGTCAGAAAATAACTGTTGCAACTTTTCGGTGCTGTTACTATACACCGTGTGTATGAGTGAATGTACTTATATCAAGAAAGGGTTGACCTGCTAGTTGGAATTGTAGATGAACGGGTAAGACGCCTGTTGGTTGCCGCAGAAGCTGAATGTCTCGGATATGGTGGTATATCGGTAGTCAGTCGCGAGACAGGAGTTTCGCGTCGAGCAATCTCTGTGGGCATTAAAGAACTGAAGCAGCCTGAAAATCTTCCCAGAGGCCGAGTTCGCAGAAAGGGAGCGGGCCGAAAGAAGACGATAGAAAAGGACCCCACGCTTGTGGGAGATTTGGAATTACTCATAGAACCAGCAACCTGTGGTAATCCTGAATCGCCGTTAAAATGGACGTGCAAGAGTGTCAGAAAATTAACGGACGAACTCCAGAAAATGGGCCACAGGACGAATCGCAGTATGGTTGCCGAGATTCTTCACGAAATGGGGTATAGTCTTCAGGCAAACAAGAAGACCATAGAAGGGACATCACACCCGGACCGGAATGCTCAATTTGAGCACATTAACTTCAAAGCCAAGGCGTATCTCGATGAGAAGCAACCCGTCATATCAGTGGACACAAAGAAAAAGGAATTGGTCGGGAGATTCGCGAACTCAGGACGAGAACTTCGGCCCAAGGGCCAGCCTGAGGAGGTCCTCGTTCATGATTTCATGATTCCGGAACTTGGGAAAGTAGCTCCATATGGTGTTTACGATATAGGGCAGAATTTAGGCTGGGTAAGCGTCGGCATTGATCATGACACTTCTGCTTTCGCAGTGGAAACCATTCGTAGATGGTGGTATTCCATGGGGCAGGCTTCTTATCCCAATGCGACCAAACTGCTGATAAGCGCTGATTCCGGGGGCAGCAACGGGTCCAGAGTTAAATTGTGGAAATTGGAGCTTCAGAAACTGGCGGACGAAACCAGACTTGAAATATCAGTTTGCCATCTGCCACCAGGAACAAGCAAGTGGAACAAAATCGAGCACAGGCTCTTCTCTTTCATCAGCAAGAACTGGAGAGGAAAGCCCCTCATAAGTCATGAAGTGATTGTGAGCTTAATCGCCCACACTACGACGAAAAATGGTCTCAAAGTGCGATGTGAAGTCGATACGAACTCCTATCCGAAAGGGATAAAAGTCTCGGATCAAGATCTGGCGAAAATCCTCCTACTAAGAAGTGACTTCCATGGGGATTGGAACTATACGATCCGTCCTAGGCCGCTTTAAATTGATACTGTTATTTCCTGACGGTCGCTAAGCTACGTTCTCAATATTCGAGAATAAATCTGGCTGACGAATCTTGGCATAAATCTTAACCATCTGACTGTAATTCTCACAATATTTTGATGAATCCTTCAGGTTGTTACACGGGCAGGTCTCCATATCATTGAGACAATATTTGCTCATGCATATCTTGAGTATCCTCCGCTCAGAATTAGTTAAACCGCTTAAATCAACATTTCGAGGTAATCGTTTCATTGTAACTCCTAATTTTTTGTAATATTTGGTTCATTCTCTGGTGATGCTCACAATTGATGTTCCTGCAGTTGGGGAAGTCCCGACCACAGTTTGACTCACAGTCGAATAAAAATGTTTCCTCTAAATCTGTTAACTTATTTTGCATATGGTCCTTGTTACCATTAAAGCATTTATTAGAGCCTCATCAACCACTTGGCAGGAAGCTAAATTATTCATCAGTCCACAGTGGAACAGTTTCAATATTGTCCGACATTCCTATGGATTCTATGGCTAAGGTTAACGTCCAATGTTTCGTTTAACTGCTCTGGGAACCTCACATGAACGGACATAACGAACACCATTCTCAAAAATTCCCTCCCTTGTTTCTGGTTTTTACATTGGATTGTTAGGAACAGATGACTTTTGTATTAGAGATTAGTAATCTGATGTCATGAATAGTTTTAATATATTTTACTCATCATCAAAATAATCCCAAGTTCATCAAAGAGGTTGTGTTCTTTTTTAAATGTTTATATTAATGATTGTTTATGTTTTTTCCAATCCATACTTTTATCGTATTGTGTTTCAGGTCTAATTAGTTCTCAAACCGTAGAGGATATACTAGTAATGGAAAACTATTACAAGCTAAAAAAACGTGTGTGTTGACCAGAGACAAGACTTTTGGCTTGACCGTAATAAGAACTAGTTAAAAATGTCGACCTAACCCTATGGTTTCCCTTCTGATTCAGTTGGAGATTCTTATATGGTCTGTTTCTTTCCTCTCATATATTTCCAGTTTGATGTCCTGCTTAAATTTGGCGTTTGCTTTTGATAATAGTAATTCAGCCAACTTTTTGTCATTCACGAGTAAAACGGGTCCATTTAGGCACCGCATCATATAGATCGGTTGTTTTACTGATTCTGCCATGGTGTACCTCGCTGTTTGCTAACCCTTGAAGAAAGTTTATGCAAGCAGTGAACCATCACACAGTTAACGCTGTAAGCTGTTGATTTCGTGTATTATCATTAGAATGAAGTGGCATAATAAAGGGGGCCAAACATACCTACTAGTGGATTTATGCCCATAAAACATACATGGATGTATGTTTTAAATACTGGGAGGTAGATATTAGGGAAAAAATTATGATTGGAGCAGGCCTTTCCATTTTGACACGCGATCCAAACTTACCCCCCTAATTTTAACATGTATTGGATCTAAAAAATCGCCTATATTTGCTTCCTAAGCCACATTCTCAACGCTCATAAACAAACCTGGTTGGCGAATCTTGGCATAAACTTTAACCATCTGACTGTAATTCTCACAATATTTTGATGAATCCTTCTGGCTGTTACACGGGCATGTCTCCAAATCATAAATGCACTTATCACTCGTACATAGATTAAGTATTCTTTTCTCAGTGCTAGTCAAACTGGTTAAATCAGTATTTCAAGGTAAGCTTTTCATTAGAGATGGTCCCAAAAAACTGGACAGTGACATGAGTGATAAGCTGCTCTAAAATTAGACAACACAAAGGAGCAGCAGAGATGTCAAAGAGACCACGACGGAATCATGGATCAGCTTTCAAGGCAAAGGTAGCCCTTGAAGCTATCAAGGAGCAGCAAACTCTCGTTGAGCTTGCTGAACGTTTTCAGGTTCATCCTAACCAGATAGTCCAGTGGAGGAAACAACTTCTTGAAAATGCGGAAAACGCTTTTAGTAAAGATAAGGTTCTTTGTCAGACAATCCCGCCTTAATGTGAATCGCTTAGACATATTATAAGGTTTCAGAGCAAATTGTATTCCACTGTTTCAGGCGATTCCAGAAAAAGAATCTGTTGGTTTCTGATTGTTGAGTAGATACTACTTGTAATCAATCGTATAAACCGATGAAATTTTTTATTAGTTTTTGGGTTGATTCCATTAAATTCAGAAAAGACCTATTTTATATATGAAATTTGGACTTGTTAGGATTCCCGTATGTTTAGTTTCTTTTCGATTGTAGTTATTCTATTCATCATTTTGCTGTTGGCTCAATGGACGGTTTTCCTGTGTATAAGAAAGTATGTTTGGGCTCGCCCTAAGCTCATAATACGTATCCCGCACGTAGCGTTTTTCTTTTTATCGTTCTTGGTCAACATTGCGCTGGCGTTCCTGTCGATTGACACATCCGTAGTTGGAGCAAATTCCCTGCTTAGACAATCCCTTAGCATTAGCTATTTTTTCTATCTTGGCGTTTGCCTTGCGTTGTTTTTGTTTTTCGTGGCGCTAGGAGGTTTCAACTTGATTCTTGAATCAGTGGGAGTTTTTTACAGGACTGCGAGATCTATATTTAACAGGTATTGTGGGAGAAGCGATTCCACTCTTTCCGGGTCAGCCGCCAATGGCCAGGAAGAAGTTAGTCGAGAGCCAATGGGAGAAGTCCCAAATTCTAAAATTTCACGCAGGTCGTTCATGCGATATACTGCGTCCGCCGGGACGCTTGCAATCGCGGGCTCAGGATCATATGGGCTGGCTGAAGCGTATGAACTACCGCGAGTAGACGTTATTCCGGTCCCGGACATGGCGCTTGAGGGGCTCACAAAACCGATCGACATTATTCAGGTTACGGACCTACACTACGGGATGTTTTACTACAGTTCCGAGCTTGAGGCATTGGTCGAGAAATTAAACTCCATGGATGGGGCTGCAGTCGTGATCACAGGAGACATCTTTCATTCCCCAGGGACAACGGTCGAATCAGCGGTGCCATTCCTGCGTAAGTTACGTCGTCGTCGTTGGGGAAATTTCGCTGTCTTGGGAAACCATGATTTTTACGCAGGGGTTAAGCGCTCCGTAAAAGCCATACAGGATGGTGGGCTCAGGCTTCTAAGAAACGAATGGGTAAGTTTTAACCAGGACACGGTCAATATTCATTTGGGAGGGATTGATGATCCCAAGGTGAACTGGTTAACAGGAAACCAATTTCCGGGTTTTGAGTTATTCATCAAGAGACAACCACGAGAACCTGGTTTCCGCATCCTATTAAGCCATCGCCCAGTGGTGTTTCCACTCGCTGTAAAAGAGAACATTCAGTTAACATTGTCCGGACACACCCATGGGGGGCAAATAACTTTTCCTATACCTGGGTCAACACGCCCATGGAGCCTTGCGGGACTCGTTTCACCGTATACTTTGGGAATGTATAAATCGGAAAATTGCCATATGTATCTGAACAGGGGAGTGGGGCTGACCTTCATCCCGGCTCGGATAAACTGTCCACCGGAAATAGCTGTAATTCGTTTAACGCCTCCCGAGGGGACATCGAAGAAAACATAGAGTCAAAGGTTGGAGTAACACGAGTCATGGAACAGCAATCTCGAATTGCGAAGCATTTGGACTTGGTATCACAGGGCTGGGAACGACGTTTTTCAGCGGAAGACCCTCGCCTCACAGAGATTAGTGAATATTATAGGTCTCTTGGGTTTGAAACTCTTGTAGTGGATGGCGCGGTAGGCGATGACGCGGCTTGCCGGAACTGTTTTGACACTCCCGGATTTGAAGAGAGGTATAAAACGCTATATACTCGAGGCGCATCTACAAAGGGTTCCTCAGGTGAGGATGACATTTTCTGACTATAATTTCGCCCCGTAATGATGCTTGACAATTTTCGAGCGGTTTATTGACATAGCCTGAACGTAATGTTAAGTTTGAGAGATACGTGGGGATGTAGCTCAGCGGGAGAGCATCGCGTTCGCAACGCGGGGGTCGTGGGTTCAAATCCCTTCATCTCCACCATAAAATCAACAACTTACGGTTGCTGGAATTGTCCGGCGACCGTTTTTTATTGCAAATGCTAACATTTTGCTAACACGTTTGCTAACATCGGGTCTGAAATAAACTCGTGCAACGGGATTTGGACATTAGTTTAGAAGTTGGACATCTTTTCCCGTGGAGAAATGTTTATTTAGCAGTGAGGATAACGGTTGGTCCGAAATCGAAATGAAGCTTGTCAATTGTTTGAATCAGTTCGACGTCAAGGATGCGTCCATATCTTTCCTTAACATTCTTGACGCGTGTGCTGTGACCCATTATGGTTTCTGTGATTTCCGGGTCCGCCCCCGAATTTCGCATATTAACCTTAAATGTGGCTCTCAGGTCATGGAATTTCGGGGCCGGATCTATTCCCTTAACAGCGTTTTTCCATTGCCGTTTAAAACTCTCTGGGTTGGTTTTGTGGCCGTCAATGGTAAAGACATAGTCACA
Source organism: uncultured delta proteobacterium (assembly GCA_963798475.1). GTDB lineage: Bacteria > Desulfobacterota > Desulfomonilia > Desulfomonilales > Desulfomonilaceae > CAJBEZ01. The sequence continues at coordinate 99,526 of CAWCTI010000018.1, read as the reverse complement.
TCTTAAAATTGGAACCGATAATATTTCCACCAGGACATTGTGAAGATCTCGTGAGATCGGAATCCTTTTCCAGTTTTTCTCCTTCGTTCCTGGTGGAGCGATAACCATCAGTCTCCGTTCAAGATTAACTTGATTGCGTTTAAGTTCTACTATTTCTCCTCGTCTCATGCCTGTATAATATGCTGTTTTTATAATTGGCTTAAACCATTCTGAAACTCTTGTGAGCATCGTCTGGAAATCGGCATGACCAATATATGCTTCCCTCTCCCCTTCTTTTTGGGATAGACTCTTGACGCTTCTACAAGGGTTTATTGATATATGCCCCAATTCCTGCATAACACCAAACAATCTTGATAACGTACCCACTTCCCAATTGACTGTGCTTGGAGAAGCGCCCTGCCCTAGCCTGGCCATCCGGTATTCCTTTATCTCCGGAATACCGATTGATTGTAACGGCGTGTCCTTCTCGAAATACCGGATAACGTGCGTCAGACACATTCGATAGCGTTCCCGTGATTTGGAGTTTTGAATATCCGGGTATTCTCTGAATAGATTCTGGGCTTTCCATAAAGTTAAAACGTCATCCGGTTCTTTCACCGGCTCCAGCAGTATGCCATGCTCAGGCAGGACAAGATCTTCCGGTATTTGCCACTTGCGGTTTAGAAACATTCTAACTAATACAAGGCGGGCGTCATGTGACAGTGATGTATAGTCTTTGTGACGACAAGCATACTTGAGTTCTTTTTCGATCTGCCGTGCGCTTGTCTTGTTGGTTTCATCCGTGGCGACTGATACCTGAACGCCGTGGAAAGGGCGGAACGTAATATGCCAGTGTAAACTTCTTTTTATGAGCGCCATTGGTCTCTCATCTCCTGTGAGAGCCTGTCGCCATAATCCCCCTTCCCCTTAACCGTTTCATCTTTGGATTTCAAAGAGCGATTTCTTTTAACGGCTAACTTTAAACTGGAATATTTCGAATCGTCAATAGCCGGTTGGGGTGGCGCAACATCTATCTTCTCAAGGTAGTCAATTAACGCATCTCGGGTAATCCGAATAGTCTTTGCTCCTAAACGTTTATAGGCAATCTGATTTCTGGATATGAGACTACGCACAAAACGCGGTTTTACGCCAAAGCGTTCCGCCACCTGTTCAATAGTGAGTAGTTCAGGAAGATCCAACTATAACGTCCTTTTAATGTCGCGTTTGCGGTTTAGATATATACGTGCCCTTTTTTAAAGCCAGAGTCGATTAGGCCATCTTTGGCCATTCGAAAGACCATTTGCCTAAATCTGTCATGGTATTTCTGTTGACCCCCGGTAAATCGCTTAAACAAATCCTTTAAATAAAGTGGTCATGTCTCGCACTCTAACTCCGTCATAATGTTTTCTTGGGCTTCTGACAAAACACAAGCCCCCAATTCTCCGGGTACTGTCAATGTCATGCTCTCACAGTGAAAACTCAAAGCCAGGGGCTTCATTTTCCGGCTTCGGAGTCCTTGCCAGGGAATTGTCCTCTGATAGTCCTTTTTAAGCACTTTCGAAAAGACTATCATGCTGTCACCTATGTCACCTAGCGCCCCAGAGCCCATAAGGCGTCGAGCTCGCTATTGGAACGACTCCTTTTAAATGGTGAACAACTGCTATTGCTATTCCTAAAAGCTTAGATCGTTTTTTTGGTGGGACCAGGATCCCGTACCAATCATGATGCCCGCCACGTGAAGCGCCCCTAGGTTTGGCTTTACGGACTGGCCCAAGTATAAAATTCAACATGTAACCGGCTCCATTAAGAACTCGAAGCCGTCCCCCAAGAACAGCAACGAATTTGTCGTTTGTAGCGGCTGGGGACTCGCTGCTCCCAATAATTCTCAAGACGAGAGTACTGCGTAGGATTTAAGCATATGAACTGGCCCATTTCCTCACGGGTCAACCCTGTTGTCAGCCTGATCATTTTCAATTTTGTGATTATCATTTTTCTGGCTTTCCATAAGACGCTATTAGCATATGCAGTTTGCATGTGTTGTTAAGCGCCGTTTCAATGAACATCATTTGAGAAAACGTGTGATTTCAAGTGTCTCGTAAACGTGTCGAATAATCCGCTCCACGTCTATCATTATAAATCCGAAGCTCTTAAACCAGTCGGCAGCCGAGATTTCATCGAGATTGTGCATCCACCTTTCCGTCTCTCTACCAATGAGGCCGCCCTCTCTATAAGTCCGTATCCAATCAGTAAGTTCAGATGATTTTATAATAAGGATTCGGGGTTCGGTGCGTGAGGATCTTAAGCGTTGGTCCTCGGTTTCAATCGGCATTTCTGCGAGCATGGCGGTCAAAACAATATCGGGGCCGTATTCGTAATAACAATCGACAAGTTTAAATGCTTCTTTTAGAGTAAACCAGTGACGATCAGGGTCATAAACGTTCGTATGCTCCGCTCTAGCCAAAATTCCCAATAGACTGAGCTGGGATAAGACACCAAGGTGGACAATCTGCAAGGCGCTGTATCTAAACATTCGGCGGATGCTCTTTTGGAGAGCCTCGTGAGCGACCAATCCTCGCGCTTGCCATGCCGATATTTGGGAATCAGATAGTGTACTAAAACATTGTCTAGCGTGTTTGGTCTGGTATATGTGCATCGAATCTCTCATCGGCATAAGTCTATCACATGCTATGTGTTTGTCAAGCTTTTTACTCCCGCACATCCGGCATTGGTTGTCCTATTGTGCTGGGAAGAAAGCAGGAGCTGACAACAACCCGGGCGTCCTAAATCCAGACCTTGCCAAACAGTGGCATCCCACTAAAAACGGTGATCTCACCGCTTCAAATGTCAGGCCCGGTAGTCACAAAAGGGTTTGGTGGTTTTGTGAAAAAGGCCATGAATGGCAAGCAATGCTTGGTAGCCGAACGAGAGGCGTTGACGTCCTGATTGTATGAATTCTAGAGTCAGTATTGAAAATTGCCTTCTCACGTATTGATGGAAAAGAGATGGATATATAACCCCTATATCCCAGCCCATGACGATTCACTGCGGAGAGGAGAATGAAGAGCTTTTTGACGTTTCGGCCAAAAAGGATGGCGAACCATACTGGATTGGGTGGTGCAACGAGGCCTATAATCAGGAATGGAAGGGAAATGACTGGAAATTGGAAAAGGGAGAATATTTGGTTGAAGTTAAGATATGGTCCGGCGACGTGCATGTTAGGGACTTTTTTCGTTTTAATACCGATACCGGTAAAATTATAGCCCAGCCCTGTTGCTGTGACACCTGCCGAATCAGGTCTGTAGAATAAGACAAAGAAGTTCCAACTATACCCAAACAACGCCCGGAACGAGGAAACGGAAGACTCCGACTGTGACAGCGACTATGACGAACTCCGTATTGGTTTTCAGAAGCTTATTCGAATGAGTGGGCCTAATTGGAATGCCCCAACGGTTGAGATTTCCTGTCAGCGCTAGACAATCCCGTGTATGCGCGCATTGCCCGGATTAGAATTGAACTGGAATAGAGTTATTTCCCCTTATGCTTGATCCTTTTATTACCTTTTTCAATATCTGGTCTATTGGAGTTTGGTGTCGTGTTAATCGCCGAGACAGCGAGACGGATGAGGTTTTCAAGTTTTTTCTCATCACCAGGGCGTCCATAACCGTAATCAATCCGGTCTTTGATTTTCAGAATTAAATCAGAAAGCATCTGCGAGTCATTCAACTTAATGACTCGGAGCGACTCCCCTTTAATTTCGGTTTTACCACTAAAGTCAATCATCATAGTCGCCGTTTCTTCTGGGCTGTTTCTAACAATAAAGTCCTCGGCATAGGGATAATCTGAGAAGCCGTCGGTATTTTGCCCGGTCCGTCGTAACAGCTCTTGATCCAGCTTGGTGAGCCATCTTCCATATTCCTCATTCATCCATTTCCAATGACCTTTGGTCTTTGCCATGACATCCTCCCAGATTATTTCTCTGGCCTATTCCCTGTTTTCTTATCCGATGTTTCGTCCATCTTTACTTCGCAATAGCGCCAACTGGCGATGATATATCTTTTAACGTCCGTTGGCTTTTGCCTGTCAGTGTTTCTACGGTTTAATAATTTCAGTAACTTCTCAATAAGCCCGGGCAGACTAACCCAAGCCTGTTTGGAAGAGTTTGATATCATTAGGTTCGTGATTTTTTACCTCGGTTTTACCCGGGGTTATTGAGAAGTTACTAATTTCACACTTATTTTTAAAAATATTCTCTCATCATTCAAGTTAATCACTTTTTGTCGTGCCTTGACTGCCACACAATATCTCCTTTTAGTATGTTGACCCTGCATCCCCTGACATTTCCGAGAAATGAGATTATGGCCGTATCTTATCTGAATGGCGGTCGGTTTAAGTTAGTTAATTGATATGATAAGAGTTTATAGCGTAAGGGGTTACGCTGCACGGCTGAAAGTAATCCTGTCAATGCAGGCTGGTTTTTCATGATAATTTTCTCTGTTTCCAGAACGCAGTTTTCTTTGTCTCATGGATCAGGCAATCACCACAAGCCATTTCAACTTTCTCGACGGCAGCCGCTAGTGAATATCAGGCAGCCGCAGCGTCCTCAGGCCGGTTGATGATCTTTGCCGGGCTTGTACAGTCTGTACAAAATCAGGAAAGGTTGATCGGGAAGAATCTGGAATGTTGTTGATATGTATGATATCATTAATGAATACTGGAAAAACCGTGTAATGTTCCATTCAATTCAATGAGAAAAAAGTGTTTCTTCCTCATGGGACCTAATCCTATTACGGGTTAGGCCCCTGGCCTAGTAACCCCGTGCTTTCCGTTCAGTGCGACGGAGAATGCCTTCAAATTCCCAGATGAAAAGATCCTGGATCTCTAACTTAGCAAGTGATACATAATTCGGGGGCTGCCATAAAATCTCGACTATAACTCGAAAATCAATAAGAACCCGCATCACTTTATCGATTCTTTGAGGCTCTTTGCGGCGCTAAACTTAGGAGCTTTCTTTTCAGGAATGTTGATTTTCTTTTTGGTCTGAGGATTCAATCCTGTTCGAGCTTTTCTAATGGCGATAGAGAATTTGCCGAAGCCCGGCACTGAGATTTCCTCGCCGGCGACCAACCCTTCTGCCATGGTATCGAAAATCAAGTCTATGGCTTCCGTCGCCTGTTTCTTTGTTATCTTGCCTTTCTCAGCAAGCTTGTCCACAAATTCGGCCTTTGTCATGTCTGCGCCTCCCTTGAAATAGTAAGTGTGTCACTTCAACAATATGAATTTTGGCTATATAAGGCACAGGCTTATTGTGTGTCAAGAGAAGATTGTGGCAATGGTTGGGGCAAGTTCTTTGATTAGACTCGAATTGAGTTGTGTCTGAATGACACTCTTTGCTTTCAAGACCCAATGCGTCCGCACCTCCATTTGCCAAAGGAGGGTCAAAGGGGAATTGACTGGGAAAGCGACAATATGAACCGCAGTGTCTTCATCCTTTCTCCAATATCACAGAAATTGTTGAATCAAAGGACCTTGTTCCACGTCTAGAAATGATAGAGATTCTGGTAAGTCTGGAATCACTCCAATGTTTTGTTGTTGCGTCCAACTGACCAGACGTGACGGACGCAAGGAGGTCAAAATGGCCGATTGTAACTATATCGCCAGTGATATGCTGAACCATCCTATAAAAGTGCGGGTGGACTATGGTCCTTTAGACTTCATCAGTGCGAGGAGCCTAGCCGACCGTAAGGCTGTCAAGGCCGGTCGATTCGGGTAATCTTCAGCACACCATTCACGTTTTATATATCGCCCCTCGCATCACCCCAATAGACCACTTCGCTAGTGTCGATCTTCTTACCTGCCGGAACCCCCGGCAAATGTCCCCATCATTCAAGCCGCAATTGCGCTAACAATGTGCTCCTCCGGAGGTTCAACCTTATAGAAATTTGATGCCTCCATGAACCCCATATCTGACTTAGCCAGGAAACCCCTCTGTTATGGCTCTCCTGGCGGGGCCATGTTCGCTATAAATACGGCTGACGGAATTATGAACAACTCGCCCATTAACTACTCCCTTGACGGACAAAATTCGGGCGCTGAACTACTTCAGCGCCCGATATAAAAAGACATTCAAAAATAGGATCTCACTTTTTCTTCTCTTCTGATTTCGGTTCATCGGCCAATTTAACTTTCTTACCGCAGAGATCACACTTACCTTCCTCTGTGATACACGGCTGTTTGGGGGCCTCTCCTCCGCAGATTCCGCATTTAGGCATTGGCGATCACCTCCTTTCATTATGAAGACTTCCAGTCCCACAAGCAAAGGGATTTGTTTGAATGGCGTTTGACATTGCAAGTCTTTTTTGAGGCGTGCAGTGTATTTTCCTGATATTATAATATGTTATTCCATTAACTGCATCAATACTCGGTGAAAACGATCTAGGCTCAACGATTCTATCTCTACGGGAACCTGTACCAGGTCGAAGAATTCCAATATTTCCTCATCTGTCAGGGGAACGAGGCCAGGGTCGAGGACAAGAATCCGCTCATATCTCCCAAGGTTCGTGCGGAAATCAACTTCGGTCCAACCGAGGAGTCTTTTCATAGATTCAGGCCAGAGTCTCACCCACGAGGGCGTCATTACCATAGCGTGATTTTGTTCAAATTCCTTCACCCTATCTCCGGCAAATGCTGCCAGGCAGTTATTTGCGGAAAGGACCGATACCCCTTTCTGCCGGGCCAGTGAATCAATTCCTGGTAGACAACCCCGACCATACAGCAAGCAAACGGTGTTTTCTGCCGTGACTTTCACCTCATCGATGGCTGATGTCAATTTTTCTTCGAGTAACGCAAGGTCTGAATGAAGCCCAGCGTCTATCCAGACCATTTCAACATCCAAGGATTCCCGTTCCTTTTGCAGGATGTAGTTGATTTCCTCCTCGAATATTTTGCACGCAACCAAGGTTTCTCTTTTTCTTCATCGGTCCCTCCTTATGTTGTAACACAGCTCCACGTGGAGTCGGTTTAGGCGATGGCGCGTTCGCTAAGATCTAGCAGGTGTTGGAAACAGCATCTGTCTTGCAATTTTGCAAATATAAACCGGCCCACTTTAGAATCGTCTCAGCCACTTGTTCCACGCCGGCAAAGGGAAGGATCGTAGGACTTGAGGACCTTTCCCGCTTCCCCCGCTGTCATTTCGATTTCCCTCAACTTACATTTGGTGTTCAGACCCGGCGGTAAGGCTGCAAGAAGGGCCTCTGGTGTGCCGATTGCAAAACTGGCACGAGCACCAATAATTTGATTCCGGATATCCTCTTTGATAGACATGACAAAACTCCCGAATTTGTTGAGTGACGGGGAAAGGTTCGTTCCTGCCACCATTTTTCTCAAAAGTTCCGATAGACATTTAAACAAATCCCGATCACTTACATGAGCCCAGGCTTTCTCACTTCCGTTTCTTCAGAGATTTGTGATACCACAAGCTTGATTAATACATTATCAAAGCCGAAGCGTGGATTCAGTAGCCGTCGCTACAATTTGAGCCAATGTCTGTATTTTTTTCGGCTTGTTGAATCTGAGAAACTTCGAGAGGTAATTGTTATCTGGTAGCTATAATAGACTGGGCGAGTCGTCTAATGCTGTTATAGAGGTTGTCTAACGCAATGGATTCTACTTTCTGTCTGGATGCGCTTCATGAAGCGCAAGTCTACCTTAAAGCCTGTGAATCCGCGGCTGAAGCCAGGGAGACGCTAAATGCCTATTTGGAGTTTTTCAATTGTGAGCGATGCCTTCAGGGTCTTAACAGAAGAACTCCTTGTGAAGTTTACTGGCGTTCCCTACCCAAACAGAGGGCATCAGCATGAACAAGCAGTTTGCACTTAAAAGTCACATTCAACTGTCCCAAGACCATTTCTGATCGGGAAGATCCTTCCATCTGGTACCAGTTCGCAACATCCACAATATTCCCTCAAATACCAGCCGACCGTCAGCTCTGGGCCGACCACCATTTCGGCCAACCGGTTTCTTGGGAACAAGGGGTTCGATTTTGCGCTGAATCAGCATGGTGTCATGGTCCGCCTTGCCCCGGACAAGATTGACAAAGAAAACAACGTCATCGATCAAAAAACGCGGAGGTTAGGGAATTATTTGGAAAATCTCGTGGCATGGACGTGCAGGCTGAAAAAGCGTAACCCTCAGAACCCAACTGTTTCCTCTCTTGTGTCTTGTATCGACTTTTTCCCCTCGGCCATGCTCCCTTGGCGAAATGCCCACACAGAGCGCCGACTCTCAAGAGTAAAAAAGTTCGGTATAGAAAGTGTAATTTTGCCCATCGTTTCTCCACCGTTTTATCCCACTTGGACAATTAGATTTCTGCCTTCTTGTAAGACTCTCCCCGACTTTCTGAGTGCCCTAATGGCTCGTGTTATACTGACTCTGTGTGCGCCCACCAGGAAACTGAGGTCTTCGTGGGTCAGAGGGAACAGGATCTTAAGACCCTCGGGACTTTGTATCCCATGCTCTCTCGCAACGTTGACGAGCACCCTATAAAGCCTTTCTTCCAGGCTGGTCATAGACATGTTTCCTATTCTACTTGTCAACGAATCGATTCGCTTACTTAGATTCTTTATCACCTGCAAACCTATGGTCGGGCGGCCAAGTAAGAGCTGCTCAAAGCTCTCCTTTCTAAAACCGCAAGTCAGGGCGTCCTCAATACATACGGAGGTGACCGGATAGTCGATGTCCTCGTTCAGCATGTTCTCGCCAAGAAAATCCCCGCCCTGCCGTATATCAAGGGTCATCTCCCTTCCGTCCTCGGTTACTTTGGTCAACTTCACCCGACCAGCCTTTATCAGGAACATTTCATTTGCACGCTGTCCCTGGGTAAAGATCTTATCGCCCCGTCGATATCGGTTTCTTGTCGCAGCGTCTGAAAGGGCTGCAAGATCAGCGCTAGACAGGTTTTCGAACATCCACTGATGGCCAATGCATGTCGGATGGAGTTCCAAATCTTTGGCAAGAAGCTCACACAGACACGGCATTTTATCTCACCATCCTTCCCAAAAAGAACTCGCCTCTCGATCACTAGGTGACAATGCGCCGAAAAGAGTTCTCTGTTTCATTTGCGCAGAGCGAGAACGTCTTCCCAGGCTGCGACTGATCTTGTCGTCATTCATACACCAGCAAGACGCCAATAAGTAGTTTTGTCTATCCGCGACTACTTCCTGTAGCCGCTTGGTTTCATTAAATGGTCAAAAGGGGCTGACCCGATTTTATTATCTCTGTCAGTGGCTGTCCCCAATATTTTACTTCTATCCCGAGCCTGATCAGCGCCTGGGTTACGCCCAATTGATCCGCACAGGCCTTGCATGCGGATACATGTAATCCTGCGGCTATTAATTCCTTTAGCCTATTTTGTATGTCGCCATTTTCTCCGGCGAGTTTCGCTGTCGAGCCCCATATTACTATGGTGACCTCTTTCCACCATCCTTTCTCCAGGCAGTTGCGGGCGTACATGAAAACCATTTTGTCCGCTGTCACCAGATCACTATTGGTCCACAGTATGTACAGGTGTTCAGTATTTTTCATTACAGATTCCTCCGCATAACAGTTTAGAAGGGATGTTTTCCAATGACTGCCAAAAGTATCGCCACTATTGTAATACTTTTCATGTTTCGGTCTTGTCTCTGTGAATCAAGGAATTGGGAAGCCTCTTTTGTGACCATATCCCATATATCAGTTTGCGTTGCTGTTCGGAAGTCTTCCTCGAGCAGGCGCCAGTTTCCCGGAAAAGTCACCGGCTCCGGTCGCTCCGACAGCTTAGATGGGCAGGCGGTGACTCTCCGTTGCCTATTCCAGGGTGTGTCCTTTAGGCCCCGGATGTTTTATCAATAATCATCTCGGCTGATCCTTACAGCTTTGACCGGATTCTTTCTTCTCCGGTTCGGTGGGCTGATCCGCCAGTTTGGCCTTCTTGCCACACAGATCACACTTTCCATCCTCAGTGATCGATGGAAGCCTAGGGGCTTGGCCACCGCACAGTCCGCATTTCGGCATTGCTCTTCACCTCCTTTCTCTAGAATTTCGTCGATCGAACTTGTGGAGCCAATGGACCAAAGTCTAGGCGCTCCGAACAAGCCTGCCTCGAATTATGGCTTCCAATTGGTTCCCCAACTCCTGTGCCTGTTTCCACAGGTCACTCTGATCTTCTACACGCACAAACTTGTCTGGCGTGATCATTGAATCTCCGCTAAAAACAAAGGGGATAGAACTCATATGACAGCTTTCACCGAACCCGCAACTCAGGCAAGGGGGATTGCCGATCGCCTCCAACCTGCCTATGACCTCCATGCCTTCTCGATGGAGAGCGCTCACAATTTGTTCATTCGCTTCGTGAAGGCCCTGGCGGCCTCTACCAATACCGGTAGTAATTACCACTGCCAATTTGCCTCGATTCAATCCTATACGATGCCTTAGCGAGAACAGGCGTTCGAGAAAAGCTTTTGTGAAACTATCCATCGAGCCATATGGAGTGTAAGCCCCGATGACCAAAGCTTCGGCCATCCGCACTTTAGGGCCTAATTCTGAAAAATCGTCCTTTTGTTTGCAGATGTTGTCTCCCGCGCACCTTAAACAAGCCAGACAGCCTCGCAGGTCTATCTCACTAAGTTTTAGGAATTCGGTGTTAAGTCCACTTGCCGCTAGCACTGCGCGGACCAAGCGGTCAGTATTGCTGTTTTTTACGGGGCTCCCCGAGATCCCCACGATTTGAGCGTTCATGGCGAGTCCTCCATCTAATGAATCAACTCTCTGTCAGGATAAATAGTCCCAGGTCCGACGTCTGTAGCAATTGCTATAGTTCGGAAAATTTTTTGGGGATCGTGGACAAAAAGAATTGGGGACAACCTCATTTCATATGACCGATGCCTGGTACTTGCTTAGTGCATTCATAACGAGGACAGGTCGTTGTTCGTTAAGACAAGTCGCTCTATTGGCTACCGTCTATTTGGGTATTCGTTGACGCCATTGAACGTCAGAACTGCCCCGACTTCAGAATTAATGGTCCAAGAAAAAAGGACATGGGCTTGAGCGCATAAACTGCTCTAAACTCATCAATATAAAAGGAACGACTGATTGTCCTGGTCGATGGAAACCGTGGCATGGTATATCGCAAGGACTCCTAGCCGGATCGATGATAAGAACATTATGGAGATTGATGTCTTGAAGTTTTCAATTCACCGAACTGTTTCAAGAACTTGCCTGATATATTGCAAACATTATACTTTAAGCTTCATGGCTTTATAAGGTATGGAAATCAAGAGTCTAGAAAACGCCGGGAGATGACACAATGCCTCGAGAGATCGGAGGATTTACGAACATCGTTGAGAGTTTGATAGCAGGTAATTTTTGGGTGGAAGTTCTCCTGGATATTGAGGATCCTGTCGCTGTGATCTCAACCGATTATAGGATCATTTGGGCTAACAAGACTCTACTCAAGGCGCTTGGATCGGGAATCGAACAGGCTCGCGGAAGGTTTTGCCATGAACTTGTCCAAAAAAGCCCCACAAGATGTCCGCATTGTCCTGTGGCGATTGTCTTGAGTTCAGGGAAGCCGGCGGTGATTGAAAAGTCTTTTAATTGCTGCGAAGGCTCTCCTGTGTGGAAGGAAGTCAGAGCTTATCCCATCCGAGCAAAAAATGGAACGATTCATGGGGCCATCAGAATTGGTTTCGATATTACAAAGAAGAAGATCCTTGACGATCAGCAGACCAAACATGTGAAAGCTCTGGAAAGGGCCTTGAGTAAAACTCCTGAAGAAATTCATAATTCCATGGACCTTAATTCTTCCCCTCCTTCGAATCGATTGACAAATAGGGAACGTCAGGTGCTTCGTCTTATTTCAAAGGGATTCAGCAATACCGAAATCGCCCGGATCCTCAATATTAGTCCCCATACAGTCAAAAGCCATGTGATGCGCATATTTGAAAAGCTTGGGATCAACAGCCGGACTGACGCTGCGGTCACAGCAATCCATCAAAAAATAATCTAATTTCTCCTCCATTATCCCCCAAATGGGGGATTTTCAGGAATCCACCAGGATCCTATTATCGTCTTGACATGATTAAAGGAGTAAGAAATGGACTACCTGCAAATGACAGCGCCGTGCGGGCTACCGTGTTTTGTTTGCTACCTCTACCTGGCTAACGAGAATGAGGAATTACGATCAAAGATCTCAGACTTCCTGGGCATACCGCCGGATAAAACAGTGTGTAAAGGTTGTCGCAATGAAGATGGACGATGCGTTCACAATGAACAGACTTGTCGCGTCTATCCTTGCGCATTAGAAAAAAAGTTAAACTTTTGCTCCGAATGTGACGACTTTCCTTGCGACTTCCTTCATCCTTACGCTGACCGATCTGAACTATGGCACAACACCAAGGTCTTCAATCTGTGCCTGATCAAGAAAATGGGCCTGAATCATTGGGCGGAAACCAAGGCGTCGACCGTTCAGGAAACCTATAGCTCTGGTAAATGGAGATTGTAATAGTCGCCTTTTCCACCAAGACATGGTTTCTAACACCTCCTTTCAGACTTTTTTCGCCATAACTTCCCGCCATGGACCTCTCGTGTTCAGATGCATAGGTTGTCAATGAGTGATTCTGCTGACAAAAATTTCACTCCTCAGCCGGTTGACGAACTTATAACATATAATATAAGGTTAATCCGCTCTATGAGTCCATTTATTCGCCCTTATTGGACTCATAAACACTTCATAATTGATATTTTTTATTAAATCGTCTCAAAACCGTTCGGCGACAATGACACTTGTGCATCATTCTCGGGTTAGTTGTCTGTTAGAGATGTCCATAATTTCAGGAAATAGGAATTGTTTTGAGGACGACAGGTGCTCAAATGCGGAAACAGACGAAGGAACCACAGATAAAATTCAGCAAGTGGCTAGACAAGTTTATTGTGGAAAACGCCATTGACAAAGAGCAGATGTTGATAGTTACCGGTCCGAGTGGAGATAACCGCATCCCTGTCAGATGTATAATCGAAGCGCTTAAATCCGCACCTGTTTACGAACAGGACGAACTCAAAAAAAGGATGACCAAAATCAACAACTGCAACGCCAGGAACTTTTTTATGGCTTTTCTCGATTATATGGGACAACTTATGGCGGTTTAGGAGGACCGGATGGTAGATATTACACCAGAACTAAAAAGAATAGGGGTTTTCGACGGTATTAAATGGTGGAACTCTTTCGAAGACTGGACTGAGTTGACGGACAACAGCGTAACAGTTCGTTTCAATACGGTTCAATTGTTAAAGGCGATGGCATCACTCCCGGACAACGCAGGATGGGACACCTTTGTTGAGGCAATCAGTCAAGCTAAATACTTCAAAGACAACTAGTAGCGCAGGAGTGAAAGGAAGCCCCATCGGAATGCCAAGGGCCGCTATTGCGCTTCTACGCACCAGTCTGAATAGGGTAGCGTCGTTTCCATGGTTTTAAAAAGACTGACAAAAATATCCTCCTGATTCAGGGTCTCGCGATTGCCCAGCAGAATTAACTTATGTCGGGCCCTCGACATGGCCACGTTCAGCCGTTTCTCATCGGCAAGATGCGAAGAAACGAGGCTGTCGCACATGCCCAGGGACACAAGAACCACATCGCTCTGGCTCCCCTGAAATCTGTCAACAGTGCTTACCGAATCAAGTATCATCTTCTCAGTATCGCTGTCGTACAAGCGATTTTCCGTGAATAGATCCTCAAGGTGCCTTCTTATCAATTCCACCTGAGCCCGTCGCGGGCATATGATGGCGACAGAGTCCTTTCTTTCCAGGGCAAATCCGCCCCTTGCAAGGGCTTTAATGATGTCGCAGACGATTTGAGCTTCCTTAAGGTTTGTCCGAGGTCCCCCCGTGTTGTCTAGCGGCACATTGACAAACTTCACTGATTTGTTGGGATCAAGGAGCTTTCTTGTCAGCCCAACGATAGTTTTGTCATTTATTGCCAATTTTGCGTCGCCAACCTCGGACGTGGCGGGTCTCAACTCCCGCTTATACCACATGGCCCCGGGAATGGAGCACACATGGTCATTCATTCTGTATTGATCTTTGAGAAAAATAACTTCTCGCCCTGCATTTTTTTCACATCTTTCATAGAGTATTTCAAAGAGTGACTTGGACAAACGAGACCACTGTCCATTATCGTGGTCAAAATCGTCCAACCCGATGCTTTCACTTTGGACGACTGCCGGTAGTTGGTTGTGGTCGCCTATGAGCACAAAACGTTTTGCAAAACTGACGCATCCGAGAGTAGCGGGGACTGTCAACTGAGCGGCTTCGTCGATAATCGCAAGGCCGAATTCGCCGAGCTGTCAAGGCCGGAGCAAAAATGTACCAGCGGGGCGGAGCAATTGTGTACCAGTTGAAGCAAAAAAGAGAGGTCCCGCCGGACCCCTCGTCTTGGTTTAGCACGAGCTTGATTTCAGTTCGGGGCAAACTCGTCTAATGACGTGGCAGCCCGTTGTCGTTGCCGTTTCTTGCTTTGATTAAGCCGGTAGCTGTCCCCATTCATCTCCAGGATATTGACATGATGGGTGAGTCGATCGAGCAGCGCCCCGGTCAAGCGCTCCGAGCCAAACACCTCCGTCCACTCATCAAATGGTAAATTACTGGTCACTAAGATGGAGCCCCGCTCATAGCGTTGGCTGAAGACTTCGAATAACAACTCTGCGCCAGTCTTGGATAACGGGACGAAGCCAAGCTCATCAATGATAAGTAGTTTATAACCGGCGAGTTGCTTCTGCAGGCGCAATATGCGCTTGTCGTCTCGTGCTTCGAGCAGTTCATGGACCAGCGCCGAAGCTGTGATAAAACCGACTGACAGGCCTTTCTGGCATGCCGACAGGCCCAATCCAAGAGCGATATGCGTTTTACCCGTGCCGCTGTTGCCCACAGCAATAATATTCTCTCGACGCATGATGTATTCACAACGGGCCAGTTCGTTAACCAGTGCCTTGTTCAGAATGGGCAACGCCATGAAGTCGAAACTATCGAGGCTCTTTACCGTTGGGAATCGGGCTTCTCGGATCCGCCGTTCCACCATGCGTCGCTCGCGGTCAATCAACTCCAACTCGGACAAGCGCAACAGATAGCGAGGGTGATCCAGCCCTTCTGAGGCGCATTGCTGAGCTACCTTGTCGTACTCCCTAAGAAAAGTTGGTAGTTTCAGGGCCTTCAAGTGATGTGACAGCAGCAGTTGTGGGGTCTCGTTCATACCGCCACCTTATTGAGCAGGGATAAATAGGAGTTGGTTGCTGTCGTCTTGACTTGGATTCTCGGAAGGTAGGGATAAATATCAAGATTGAGTCTAGGGGGTTTCCGTTCAATACTGCATAGTAGCAAATGCTTTACCGCATCGAAGCCGATAGCGCCCAACTGTATAGCCTGTTTGACCGCAGCTTCGGTTTGCTCTGGGGAGAAGGTTTCCATCAAGCGTAATACCTGAACGTACTCTCGTTTGCCAATGTGTCCCATGCGTGCTTCAAGCAAGCGCCGTAGCGTCGGAAAGACTTCTGGTAACTGCCAGCCAACAAGAGGCGCCGCCTGGTCCAGCGCATTGATCTTTCGCTCCAAAAGCGCCAGATAGTGCATCGGCTCGAAGATGAAATCCCTCTTTTCGTACGAACGTTCATGCCGGGCGATGAGTTCGGAGTCACAGTATATTTCGATTCGATCGACATAGGCTTTGATTAAGACTTTACGGTGCCCATAGGCGACTGGAACAGAGTAGTCGTTAGTTCGGTATCGCACTAGCGAAAGGGAGCTCACCCTCGTCGGACTCTTGACACAGGCGTCGTATGGGGTTTCTGGCAAGGAGAGGAAAGCCGCTAAATCGCTCTGTAACCGCTCACCAATGGTTTCTCTATGTCCGCGTAACGTTTCCTTTTGCCGTTGCCGACAGCGTTTTTCCAGGTAGGCGTTGAAGTCCGCGTAACTGGCAAAATTCGGGATTGGGACCATGAAGTTCCGCCGGGAGTATCCCACCAGGCCTTCCACCTTGCCCTTGTCGTTGCCTTTGCCGGGACGACCGAAGCGGTCTTCGAACAGGTAATGGGACTGTAGTTCGGCAAAGATACGCGAACGCACTCGTTGTCTGTTACCAAGAATGCGGGCGACCGCTATTTTCGTGTTATCGTAGAGAATGGATCTCGGAGCCGCACCGAAGAAAGCGAAGGCCGCATTGTGGCCGTCACAGAAGGCTTCAGACGTTTCCGCTGGATATGCCTTGATAAAGCAGGCGTCACTATGGGGCAGGTCCATAGCAAAAAAATGAGTTTTCTGCTCGACCCCTCCAATCACGACCACCGCTTCACCGAAATCCGCCTGGGCGTGGCCTGGTGGATGGACTAGGGGAATAAACACTTCACGCGACACCGCAGAGTCTGTTCCCTTACATATTCTTTAACAATAGTGTAGCCCCCGCAAAAGCCATGCTCGTCACGCAGCCGTTCCAGGATGCGTTTGGCCGTGTGATGTTGCTTCTTGGGGCGCAGCCGATCATCAGCCAAAATGGCGTCAATGACACCCTTAAAATTTTCAAGCTTAGGATATTTGATGGGCTGTGATCGTTGATACCCGGGCGGGATGGAAAAACTGAGAATCTTCTTCACGGTCTTGCGGTGTACTCCAAACTGCTTGGCCGCTTCCCGAATGCTCATGCCCTCTACGTGGCACGCACGACGAATCCGCTGATACATTTCCACGCTATACATCCCTCCGCCTCCCCTCTTGCCCGATTCCGGACAGATTAGAGGAAGGCATTAATGCGGTACACTTTTATACCGCCGCAACCGAAAAATTCGGCCGCTTTAGAGGGACACTATTGCACCGGCGTTTATATATTCATCCTAATGGAAGAGCTTGTTCAATTTTTTGACTAAGCTTTTGTGATCTGATGTTACGTCTACATTCCTTCAATTTATGGACAATTCCAGGTTTTAGATCATCCACCGTTGGTGAAGATAAACTCTGTTGTATCTGTCTCGTCAGAATTCCCGTCTCATGGCCATCCAGTGGCGCCATCAATTCTTTAGCGACAAATTAATCGTTCTTAATTGGAAATCTCGCCAAAATCGAATTTAGCGCGCTTTTGGACCAGTTGTAGATCAGGCACTGGTAAAATGGGGGGCTATGGTCTTCTTAAGGGATGACGGTGTTCTCCTATTGCCATAAGTGAAGTTGAAATTGGAACCTAGGTAGGTAGGGTAATTTCAGTATCCTATCTTTTTTTGCTTTTTGGTGGCCCCTTCTTTATTAACGGGGCGTGGTTTGTTTCTGAATGGATGTATCGGTCATTTCTTGTCACTTGGTAGAACATAAAGCTTACAACGCATCCTACCAAAAAGGTGATTATTAACCCGAATACCACAGACTCTAAACTTAAATAGACACTTGCTAGGCCAGTAAAGGTTTCTGTGTTAATGGGTACTCCCTTTAAAAACGGATTAATTGTCTTCGTTAATCATTTTTATATAACTATTCGACTAATTCCCCTAAGAAGGATGAATCACGGTCAACATATGTCACAAAAATAAAGCATTTTAGGTCTCTCAGAAAAATGGGGGGTAGGATTCTGAGGTCCAAAACGCTTATGAGTATCATCTCATAATGAGATAGATTGTGTCAACTTTAGACTTCTGAACATACAATTTGACAAATTCTTATTCTTATCCAATGTAATCTGAGCGGGCAATGTCAGAAACTGAAAATGTTTTTTCTCTGGACATGTCTGAAACATTACTAATAGAGTTGTGTGAAATGTTCCTATTGGCCATGATATCGTTTTTCCCAACTTTAAAGGTGCCTCCTGTGACACAGTTGATATTTGTTTAAAAACACTATGCCCCGAGACTGCCTGTGAATCTCATTTATTGCAGATGTTTAAACACCCAAGAAACGCTTTTGAAAAAGGCTCTTTGGATACATCTCATTCCCTAAGGAGAAACCTCGTGGAATTTTGGATTGGACTCTCTGTTGGCATGCAACTGGGAAAAGTCATAGCGGACTACCTGGAAAAAGTCTTTCAGGCCTACGGAATCCTAGACCCTGCTACGCTAGAAAAGGCGGAAGAAAAGATCGAGCGACGGGAAGAAATAGGCACCATAGTTGACCGCTTAGTGGATTAGTTTTTCGGGTCCCGTCTCCATCGAGTTGTTTTCGGGCTGTGCGTGATCCACTAGGGGTAAGAACCAGAACTACTTTATCGATTCTTTGAGGCTCTTTGCGGCGCTAAACTTAGGAGCTTTCTTTTCAGGAATGTTGATTTTCTTTTTGGTCTGAGGATTCAAACCCGTCCTAGCTTTTCTAACGACAACAGAGAATTTGCCAAAACCGGGAACAGCAATCTCATCGCCATTCACTAGAGCTTCACCAATTATTGAAAAAACCATTTCTATGGCTTCAGTAGCCAGATTCTTGGTTATCTTGCCTTTCTCAGCGAGTTTGTCCCGTGTGATAACCGCAAAGATTCATCAAAATATTGTTAGAATTACAGTCAGATGGTTAAAGTTTATGCCTAGATTCGTCACCAGATTTATTCACGAATATGGAAAACGTGGCTTCGGGAGTAGGATTCTCTATTCTTCATATGGTATGCGCCAATCTTAATCGAATTGTAATTGACAGGGCAATCGGTGCAACACTATGTTCACGCTAGGTTGTAAAACATTGACAGTTGATACTCATCAAGGTGACCGATTCAGTGGAGGAGGAAATAAATGTTTACTGGAAAGAAAACCCTTTTAACTTGGGTGTGTCCACTGCTGACTTTGTCCATGCTCCTGCTTGTGATGATAGTTGTCCTCCCAGCAAAGAGCAGCGCAGCCATAAGTGAACAACAGGCGCACGCCATCGGAGTCGATGCCTATCTGTACTTCTATCCGCTCATAACTATGGATGTGACTCGCAAACAACTTACTAATGTCGAGCCAGGCAAAGAGGTGGGGCGTGGCCCGATGAACATGTTCGAAAATTTTCCTGAATACCCACCGGCGAACTTGAAGGTCGTCGTCAGACCCAATTTCGATACCCTCTATTCGTCAGCATGGCTAGATCTCACCAAAGAACCAATGATTTTGTCCGTCCCGGACACTGGTGGTCGCTATTATCTCCTTCCAATGCTCGACATGTGGACAGATGTGTTTGCATCCCCAGGATGGCGCACCACTGGAACCCAAGCTGGCACTTTCATAATCTTGCCTCCCGGTTGGCGGCCGGAAATCAGAAATCGTCTTATAGAAGAATTCAAACTCCCCAATGACACACAACGCATCTACGCTCCAACTCCTTATGTATGGATTATAGGTCGCACGAAGACGGACGGCCCAAAGGACTACGATGCGGTTCACAACATCCAGGCGGGATTTAAGATCACGCCACTGTCACGCTTTGGTAAGCCCTCAGAACCGATTCAGGTCAAGATCGATCCTACGGTTGACATGAAAACACCTCCTAAGGTTCAGGTCGACACAATGTCTGCTGGTAAGTTTTTCGCCTATGCTGCGGAACTCCTGAAAGTTCATCCGCCACATTACACGGACCAGCCAATCATAGACCTGACAAAACATATCGGCATCGAGCCCGGTAAAAGTTTCGACATAGACAAACTCGACTCCGCCGTAAAGAAGGCTCTTGATGGTGTGCCTGAGCAAGCTCAAAAGCTAATGCAGTGGAAGATTCCCAGTCTAGCGAAGGTGGTGAATGGTTGGTCAATGAACACCGATACGATGGGAGTGTATGGGAACTACTATCTCAAGCGTGCCATTGTTGCGCAGATGGGCCTCGGAGCTAATCTGCCAGAAGATGCTATTTACCCGATGAATCTCTATGATAAGACGGGAAAACCGCTCGAGGGAGT
Source organism: uncultured delta proteobacterium (assembly GCA_963798475.1). Taxonomy (GTDB): domain Bacteria; phylum Desulfobacterota; class Desulfomonilia; order Desulfomonilales; family Desulfomonilaceae; genus CAJBEZ01. The sequence continues at coordinate 79,629 of CAWCTI010000018.1, read as the reverse complement.
GAATAATTACACGATCCATTTCGAGAAGAATGAGCTTCCTCCTGTGGACGCATTCTGGTCTATCACCCTCTATGACCAGGAAGGCTTCCAGGTCGCAAATAGCCTTAACCGGTTTGCTCTGAGTAGTTGGATGCCCTTCCATTACAACCCAGACGGTTCTCTGGACCTTTATTTCCAAAATGAAAGTCCGGGAACTGGTAGCGAGTCGAACTGGCTTCCGGCTCCGAAGGGGTCATTTAATCTAACCATGCGGCTTTACGCCCCGAGGTCAGAAGTTCTTGTCGGAAAGTGGAATCCTCCACCGGTCATACCGGTCCAGAGTCTCCCCAATGTCACTGGTGGCCAGTAGATGTCCCCAGGCGGAGTCTGAAGCCTCCATTCAAGTTCTTTTTTTGTTCACGCGGCGGAATTTTTCATGATATTGTAGTGGACCATTTGGCTTTTTAAGGAATTCGGTTCGTAACGTTTTTCGTATCGAAAAACCAACCACAAGCTATTATTGGGAGGAAGGTTATGGGAGCAAAGAAAATCTTAATGCTAGTCGGGGACTATGTAGAGGATTATGAAATAATGGTCCCTTTTCAGGCATTGCTAATGCTAGGTTATACGGTTCATGCCGTCTGTCCTGAAAAAAAGTCGGGTGACATCGTCAGAACCGCTATTCACGATTTTGAAGGCGATCAGACTTATAGCGAGAAACGTGGTCATAACTTTACACTTAACGCCACCTTCGCCGATATTAAAGTGGAGGATTACGACGCTCTCGTAATTCCTGGTGGACGTGCCCCTGAATACATAAGGCTAAATAAAGGAGCGCTGGACGCTGTTCGCCATTTTGCAGATAAAAACAAGCCAATTGCGGCAATCTGTCACGGGGCGCAAGTCCTTGCGGCGGCTGGAGTCCTCGTCGGCAAAAGTTGTTCTTCCTATCCTGCTGTGGCCCCAGATGTAAACTGCGCAGGTGGCAAATGGGTAGACATCCCCTTAGATAAGGCCCATGTCGATGGCAATCTTATAACAGCGCCTGCTTGGCCGGCCCACCCTGATTGGCTGGCAAAGTTTATTGATGTGCTGGGTGCCAAGATACAATTGTAACCTGAAACCAAATATCAGTAATATCTAATTTAAATCTGAGGCAATAGTTTTTGATGTAAATCTCTGACAGGGGCACAACAAAGCCCGTCACAATAATTAGAGTTTTGAAGAACTAACATATGACTCAAGCGTATCATCGGACCGGCAACCGAGCGTGACTGGTCGGATTAAACAGAAAATAATCACGCACAAGGGTAGATTGTGCTCATATCTTTATGATGCTCATTTATGGCAACGCTTGCAATATTTCGCTAGCCCTTGTTTCAACCTCTTTCAAAAACTGGCCTTTCATTTCCAAACTGGATGCTAGAGTTAAGGGTCTTGTGGATCAACTTCGTACGTCAGGCAAAGTGAGTAAATATCCCGGTAGGTCTTTTGTTTGATCCAACTTAACTATTATGGGACGGATATTGTACCTCCTTGGAAAAACCCCGTCTTAATGTCAGTGAGTGTTGGTGAATCACTGGTTACGCAGTGTAACCGGTGATTTATGCAATCTTTGGAAATGGTCGTAAGCCATTCTCTCGATCACCGAAACATATGTCCAATAGCTGATTTCTATTTCTTCGGCTCGGCCGGCGATTTCATTTGGATGGCCCTGCCCCATTGGAAAGGTTAGTCAAAGAATTGAACAACCTCTTGCAGGGGTCGGTGGAGCAATCAATCCTGATGGAAGCAAGATTGCTATGTAAACATGGTCCAAAAAAGGTGAAATTAAACCTGGATAATTCCTTCTAGTTGATAGCCATCCGATTCAGTCCTGACGTAGAGACATGTCGTCGCGCATTTCGCGTCTACAACGCGACCTGGGCGCGGATTGGATTTAAGTGAGAAAAAGATAGCACAGACGTCAGAAAATCACGTGGTTTTGACCTGGGATAGCAAAATCGCGATGACTTTCCTTGATTGCGCATCAAAAAAAGTAAAAAACCTCGTTGTTCTTGATAAATCAAGATGATAGAATTGCTTTGGTATAAGGAATCTATCACCAACGAGGTGAAGGCATAATGGCACAGGGAGTATTTGATTTCCAGTATGAAGTTGAGAAGAGAAGTGGTGGGATGACGGGTTTGGCTGGTTTACCGCCGTATCTGGAATTTGGTTATGTTATGGGATTAGGAGCGGCAATTGCAAATCGTTTAAAGATACGTGGAGGCGATCAGGGTTGGTCGGACGAGCAGGTTGTGATGGCGCTAATATTACTCAATCTGGCTGGCGGAGATTGCGTCAGCGATTTACAGGTTTTGGATGGTGATGATGGTTTTTGTCGGGTTTTGAAGGGTATTGAGGGCAAGGGACTTTCTCGCAAGCATCGTAGAGTCCTTGAGCGCCGTTTACGCAAAGAGGGAAAGAGTGTTTTTCCTTCAGCGTCTTCTGTTTTTCGGTATTTGAATCGGTTTCATGATTCTGAGCAGGAGAAGCTCAGAGAGCCGGAGAAGTCCTTTATTCCTGCTCCCAACGCATATCTTAGGGCTTTGGCGCAAGTAATAGGGGATTTTGTAGCTTCTGTGCAAAGGCGCTGCCCCCAGAATATCGCCACTCTGGATATGGACGCCACCCTGGTGGAGACGCACAAGAACAGGGCGCTTTACTGTTACAAGCATTATAAGGCGTATCAACCGTTGAACACGTATTGGGCGGAACAGGATCTTATTTTACACTCGGAATTTCGTGATGGAAACGTATGGGCTGGTTTTGAGCAACTTCGAGTGTTCAAGGAGTCGTTGGATCTATTACCTCCGGGTGTTGAGAAGGCGTTTTTGCGGTCGGACAGCGCAGGGTATCAACACGATCTTCTACGGTATTGCGCGGAGGGTAAGAATGAGCGGTTTGGGGTAATAGAATTTGCGATTGGCGTGAAGGTTACCGATGCTTTCAAGGATGCGGTAGCGGCTGTAAATCAGTGGAGTCCTTTATGTCGAGAGGTAAAAGGAAAATTGGTTGAGACAGATCAGGAGTATGCCGAGGTATGTTTTGTGCCCCAGGAGATGGCCAGGAAGAAACATGGCCCTGATTACAGATTCTTGGCTATTAGAGAGGCTTTGAAGCAACCGTATCTGACTGGAATGGAAGATCAGCTCAGCCTTCCTTTTCCTACCATGAGTTTTGGTTCTGTGAAATACAAGGTGACAGGCGTAGTCACTAACCGTGAGATTGCCGGCGATGAGTTAATCTGGTGGTATAGGAAGCGCTGCGGGAAGTCTGAAGAGGCGCATTCTGTAATGAAGGAAGATTTAGCTGGTGGTAAGCTACCTTCTGGTCTATTCGGGGCAAACGCCGCCTGGTGGCATATCATGATACTGTCCCTTAACCTTAACTCGGCCATGAAGCGTCTGGTTTTGGGGAAGAGCTGGGTGAGCAAGCGGCTCAAGGCCATACGGTTTGGGTTGATAAATCTCCCGGGACGTGTGGTTGATCATGCCAGAGCCCTGATTATTCGACTGACAGGGGGGCACCCGTCCAACGGGACAATCTTTGAGATGCGGAGGAAGATTTTAAAACTTTGCGAAGGTTAGTCACGTCACATCTTGACGCAACAGCTAGGGGGGTCTGACATAAGCCCAGGGGGAAGTACGTTTAAAAAAGGGCTTAAAATCGGAAAACGAGCCTGCTAAGCGGCTGGACGAGTGACCAAAGCCTGTTCGCATGGAGGGGGGACAACATTTTTGCAAAATTTGGTGTCCAAAAACCTCCCGAATTAACCGTATGAAAAACACCCGGTGAATTTTGGCTTTACTAAAGACTTGCAAATATTTTCGCATGCTGTCCATTGTTAGGGTTTCTTAAGAAAGTTTATTAGGAACAGGAGAACTATCGCCCCAACAGTAGCAGTGATCAACGATCCAATAAAACCGTGGGCTGACAAACCAAACAGGCTGAATAGAAAACCTCCGAGGTAAGCCCCGATCACTCCAACGAGGAGATTGACCACAAGACCGGCCCCCCTGCCTTTCATGATTGTCTCGGCCAACCAACCAGCTATAAGTCCTAATATTAAGAAACTAATTAAGTTCATGCGAGGCCTCCTTTGCTAATTTAGAAAGAGTAAAAGACAGGACAAGACTAGACGTTGACAGCAAAAATATCAACAGGAACTCCAAGTCCAAAAAAGAAAAAACCCTAGCTGGGGTTATACGCTAGGGCTAAGGGCCCCTCTCTCGTGGAGTGAGACACCCCATGAATGACGAACTGTCAGGAACGTTGACACCTGTCATGGCAAATTTTGGGAATATTTGTCACAGCATAAAATAACAGGCCATAGCTTCCCGCGAGAAACGCTCCCAGATCGGAATCACTTTATCGATTCTTTCAGTGCCTTTGCGGCGCTAAACTTGGGAGCTTTGGTTTCCGGGATGTTGAGTTTCTGTTTGGTCTGTGGATTCGTACCTGTTCGAGCCTTTCTAACGACAATAGAGAATTTGCCAAAGCCTGGAACAGCAATCTCATCACCAGCCACAAGAGCTTCCCCAATTGTTGAAAAAACCATTTCTATGGCTTCCGTAGCCAGCTTCTTGGTTATCTTGCCCTTCTCTGCAAGTTTGTCCACAAATTCAGCTTTGTTCATGTCAGCGTCTCCCTTGAAATAGTAATTTGTTACATTAACAATATGGGTTTAGGCTTATAAGGCACAGGCGTAAAGAGTGTCAAGAGAGGATTGTTGGATCGGTTGGCGGTCAAGTGTAAAGTGAGAAAATCGCAGATGTCAAATACTTAGACTAATTGAACGACACTGGCTTCCTGAACTCATCACCAGCAATTCTGCCGTCTCGGATATGAATGATCCTGTCGGTAAATTGAGCAACTTCCGGATCATGAGTTACAAGAATAAAAGTGATATTATGATCTAGGTTCAACCGTCTAAAAACGGCAATTATCTCGGTGCTCGTTTTACTGTCTAAGTTACCGGTAGGTTCATCAGCTAATATGATACCGGGATCATTTACCAAAGCTCTCGCTATCGCGACCCTTTGCTGTTGGCCCCCTGAAAGCTGGGAGGGGAGATGATTCGAGCGTTCGTCTAACCCTACCAATCGCAAGGCATTCATAGCGGTCTCTCTCCTTGAAGACCCTATGCCTCCCCGATAAATAAGGGGAAGCTCGACGTTCTGGACTGCGTTAAAACGAGGGAGAAGATTAAAACCCTGAAACACGAAGCCAATTTTTCTGTTTCGCAAATCAGCTTGTTCGTTTCTATCCAGAATTGACACGTCATCACCATCAAGATAATATTTGCCGCCAGTTGGGACATCCAGACAGCCAAAAATGTTCATCAATGTGGATTTTCCTGAACCGGATGGTCCCATTATGGATAAGAACTCTCCAAGTTCTATAGATACATTGATGTCTTCCAAGGCGGTTAGAAAAACTGCCCCCGTTCGATATATTTTACTGACGTCATTCATTTCTATTAGTGCCAAGCGTAACCCCTAACCCGGCGAAGCCGGAACCAAACAATAGTTTCTGCGCATGTCCGCAGGGTGGTATAATCGTTGGGGCATGAATGTCATAGGCGGCCGAAGTGTTCGCTATGAAGCCTTTTTCTAGAGATATGGTTAAATGAACTCGATCATCCATTTGTCACTCGTGTCTCAAAGCTTCTATCGGATGAAGCCTTGAAGCTTTGAATGCGGGATAAAAACCAAAAAAAACTCCAACAGCGGCAGAAAACAATATGGCGACTATCACGGTCAAAGGATCGATTGCAGCCGGCCACCCGCTTGATCGGGCAAAAACATATGCGCCTACTATGCCAAGGACTGTGCCTATCAATCCACCGTTTACAGTTAGAACCACAGCCTCAATCAGAAATTGCCACAAGATGTCCCCTGATCTGGCCCCAACAGCCATCCGAATTCCTATTTCCCGAGTTCGTTCCGTGACGGATACCATCATGATGTTCATAATGCCTATTCCACCTACCAAAAGGGAAATAGCGGCGATAGCGCCCAATAGAGTTGTCATTATGTTAAGGCTTTTTTGAGCCGTCTCCAGAATTTCGGTCAAATTCCGAACTGTGAAATCTTTTTCCTGGTTTTTACCTATCTTGTGCCTTCGAGTCAGCAATTCATTTATTTGTTTTTCTGCTTCAGGGATAAGCGATATATCTTTTGCCTGCGCAATAATGGCTTGGACTTCATCGGTGAAAGGTGTGCCAAAAAGTCTGTATTGGGAAGTCCGTAGGGGTACAAAAACGGCGTCATCTTGATCATCGCCCCTCGGGGACTGGCCTTTACGTTCAAGGACACCAACTATATTGAATGGAACGCTCTTAATTCTTATTACTTTGCCTAAAGGATAGGTATCTCCGAACAGATTTTCCACAACGGTTTGACCAACCACAGCCACTTTTGCGGCACGTTTCTCCTCTTCTCTGGTGAACATTCGTCCCAGATATATGTTCCAATCTCTAATCAAGAAGCTGTTTTCATTAGTGCCGGTAATTCTGGTTCGCCAGTTTCTGTTTCCGTAAACTACCTGAGTAACATCGCCCCAGTTGGGCGATGTAAATTTAACGGCGGAACAGTCCTTGGCTATTGCGTCAGCATCGGATGCCTTCAAAGTGTGGACAGATCCCGACCCAAGACGAGCGCCGCCTTGAATGGTGGCTCCGGGAATGATTAGAATAAGATTGCTCCCAATCGAATGTATTTGGTCACCTATCATCTCACGGGCCCCCGCTCCTACTGCAACCATGACAATTACCGCTCCTACTCCTATCACAATGCCGAGCATTGTGAGAAGTGAACGCATAACGTTTACTCTTAAGGCACCGATCGCAATTCTTATACCATCAAGAGGGCCGATCATATTAAAACCTGAAACTGAAACCTGATTTTTGCGGGTTTTCCTTTTTCTTGGAGACCTCTTCAACCACGACCTTATCACCTGGTTTTAACTCATCTGACAATATTTGAATTCTTTCCGACCCAACAACCCCTATCCCTACGTTGACAGCTCCAATACTATCTTTCGTCTCGAGTTTCCACAGGCGTTTTTGACCTAACTTCAGAGGGAGACCGTTGGATGTCAACTTTGTTTTATCTCGTGGGGAGAAATGAAAGGCTTGATCTGGAACCATGACTACATCGTGAACTTCACTAATCAGAATCTGCACAGTGGTGGTCATACCGGGCCTAAGTTTCATATCATCATTGTTAACATCGAGAATCACGTTGTAAGTAACCACATTCTGCTGAATTTGAGGGTCATTTCGAATTTGAGTGACTGAAGCGGTAAAAAATTCATCGGGAAATGCCGGAACGGTGAACACTGCAGTCTGTCCATTCTTGACTCGGCCAATATCAGCTTCATCAACGCTCGTGTAAACCTGCATGCGGGTGAGGTCTTCGGCTATTCTAAAAAGAACCGGCGTCTGGAAGCTTGCAGTAACAGTCTGCCCAATGTCCATATTTCTCGCTGTGACAATCCCGTTAACAGGAGCAATGATGTTGGTGTAATTCAATTGGAGTTCAGCTTCCTGTAAATTGGCTTCCATTTGGGCCACAGTAGCTATGTCTGCTTCAACTTGAGCTTTTGCGGCTTCAACATTCGTTTCCGCGGTGTCATAATCTTGCTGGCTGACTGAATGGGTCTTTACCAACTCATCTTTTCGGCGAAGTGTGCGTTCCTGGTCCGCCACTGTGACCTTTGATTTGAGAAGCTTCGCTTTTGCTGACAGGAGATTCGCTTTGTTTTGTTGAACCTTTGCCGCGTATGTATCCGGATCGATCAAGGCTATCAATTGACCTTCTTTAACAACTGACTCAAAGTCAGCGAACAGCTTTTTAATCGTTCCCGAAACCTGGCTCCCAACCTGGACTTCCACTGTCGGCTTGATGGTGCCTGTAGAGTTGATTTCCGCTCTCAATGTTCCTTTTTCGACTGGCACGGTTACATAAGTCGCCTGCTCTTTTTGGTCGGAAGGACGAAAAAAAACGAAATAAATTAAGACGGCCAGCAACAGTACGATTGAAACAAACAGAATTTTTCTCAATTTTTACCTCATTTGTCGAAGACGCAAATAGATGGAGGAAAGATTGTTATCTAGTCAGCCATTTGGATTTTTGGGGAACAAATGGGTTTGTTTTCACTACCAACGATTCATCATTTTGTCATTGTTCTTGTTGTGACGACTATAGAAATCACCGAAGTTTCTGCTTTCGTATTGTAAAATATCCGCGATGTGTTTGATCAAGAGCCGGTTGTGGGATAATTTTATTGGATACGGTCGAGATTGGCAAAACCTTTCATAAAGTGATTATGGGTAGTTCAGTGATCTCAATCTACTGGCCGTTGGAAAGGAAATTGAGAAGCCCGCCCCATTCTACTGATTTAACTCACTCTATTCTAAGGGCGTCGATTGGATTCAGTCTTGAGGCTTTCCACGCAGGAAAAACACCTGAGACTAAACCAACGCAGGCCGAGACCGTGAGGCTTCCCACTATTTCCTGGGGGCCAACAACAACCAGGATCCCGCTCTTGTAAGCAAAGACATACGAAGCGGCTATGCCGATTGCCGTACCGGCTATCCCTCCGGCGAGCGCAAGGCAGATTGCCTCAATTATGAACTGTATCAAGATGTCGTTGGTTTTGGCGCCTACAGCCATACGTATCCCAATTTCTCGAGTACGTTCAGTAACGGAAACAAGCATTATGTTCATGATGCCAATTGCGCCAACCACCAAAGATATCGCAGCCACAACAGCTAGGAATAGTCCCATGATCTCGACTGAGCGCTGTGTGGCTTGTTGAGACTCGGTCAAGCTACGGACCGTAAAATCTCTGTCCTGCCCTGTCCTTATCTTGTGTCTACGTGACAATAGATCGTTGATCTCCTTCGATGCCATTGAGGTTGTCGAAGGTTCATAGACCTGGGCCAGAATTATCCTGGCTTCACCCAGAAATGGGGTCCCAAAGAGCCTTGCTTGTGCTGTCTTAAATGGAACAAACACAACGTCATCCTGATCTTCGCCTGAATAGGATTGTCCCTTGTTTTCAAGCATTCCTATGATACGGAAAGGCACGTTATCAATCCTGATTGTTGATCCTACCGAGGAAGAATCTCCTAAAATAGCTTCCCGGACTTTGCTACCTACCACACAGACCTTGGAAAGGTTTTTTCCCTCGCTTGGCGAAAATGTTCTCCCCAGGCTGAGCTTCCATCCTCTAAGTGTAAAATAAGAATTCGACACGCCAGAGATTCGAGTTCTCCAGTTTCTATTTCCCGAAACTATTTGAGCCACCTGCCCGTAAACAGCGGCAATTAGTTTCACTGATGGGCATTGTTTAGCTATCGCCTCAGAATCAGCAAGGGTAAGTGTGTGCACGGCGCCGGAACCCATGTAAACGCCCTCTCTTTGGCTGGATCCTGGCACTACGATGATCAGGTTGCTACCGACGGATGCGATCTGCTCAACAATTTCTGACCGGGCCCCTTTTCCAATAGCCACCATCACGATAGTGGACGCCACGCCTACAATGACTCCCAGAGTGGTCAATATAGATCGAAAGAGATTTCTCTCGAGAGATTGAAGACCGATCTTGACGCTTTCAAATATGCCTATCATCGGAACGCTGTTAATTTACGACACCCGATCGACTCGTGAGAGTGAGGCGTAGGGTGGATTGATTTCGCAACAATTTTCTTGACTCTTGCTCTTTCCATGGTCATATTCTGGCATTATGAGTAATACATCTATATAATACGTGGCATATAGCGCGCTATTTCTTACAAAGTATGTGAACAATCGGTCCTTTCATTTATGTACTAGGATGTCCCTCATGCAGGATTTAGCACTGAGTTTTACCAAGAAAAACGATCTCGGGCAGTATGCAAGAGTTCTTCTCTGCTCCGTTCATAGTGACTCCATCTAAATCTAAAGGGATCTTTATTGACCATCACTTTACCACGTTTTTAAAGGTCTGCGACAAATGACAAAGTTGTGGGTTTATCATGAGGATCTAATACTTGATTATACGGAGCTGATTCAGAACAATCTACCGGAATCAGACCTTACCTCGTTTGGTTTATTGGGCGACGCCATTTTGTTCGAAAACGATGTAGATCATATCCTAGATTATGGTTACATGAACAACGTTGTCGAGACCGGCTTTCCGTCTATCGAAACGGCCGCTGACCTTAAGATAGCAGAACATCGCTCTCTGCTAAAAACTGATTCCAAGAGGTTCATAAAAGAAGACTTCTTCCCCGATGAGCTTGAATCCGACAGTCATGCAACTTCCGATACAGAGCTTTTGAGATCATTTAAGTCCGGTGGAATTAGGCCGTCCGCGTTTGCAATTTCAAGTTTAATTCATGTCACCACATTTTGTTTACTTGGGTTCATTCCGGCCTCGCTTCAGGCTGGCGCCGGCATGGGACGCGACCAGGGCGCCATAATTTCGGTGAACATCGCGGCGCTTGAAGATCTGATCCCTCAAGACGCGAATCCCGCTTCTATAGACTCGCTCGCGTCTAAACCGTCAATCGCTGCGAAGGCCAAGAAACCGACGGAAAAAAAGATTGCCGATTCCACCGAAAAGCTCTTCGATGAAAACGACATCCGATCAAACAGAATTACGATGATCGAGAGACCACAGACAGAGGAAAAAACAAATGAAAAGAAGGAACTAAACGACAAGGAAAAACCGGACCCGACATCAGATGGTGAGCTGAATTCTATGGCCAGCGCTCCTTCTGTCGCCAGCGCTGAACGTCAGTTTATTCCAGCAGCGAGTAGGGGACATGAAGCTTTCAAATCAATGGTATTGTCGGCCATTAAAGAAGCGATTTTTTTCCCCAAGGCAGCTTTGAAAGAACGACAACATGGAGAGACTGTTGTAGCGTTCGTCATCAACAGAGATGGTTCAGTCACCGACCTCAGAATGGAAAAGTCCTCTGGTTCCAAAATCTTAGATGAGGCTGCCATAAAAATTGTGCAGAAGGCCGGCAAGAAATTCCCCCCCCTTCCAGAAAGCATTGACGAGAATAGCTTGGAATACACTGTTCCGATCATGTTCAAGAAATAGCGCAGTTAAGGTCCGCTATCATTTGGCTGATTTATTGGACTCGTCCAGAGGTGTAGTGAGCATTCCCAGATAAGAAACCCCGGCCTTTTTCAAATTTCCCATGATTCTAACTACAACCCCATAAGGGACCATCTTATCAGCGCGCAGGAAAACCTCCCGCTTGGGTTTGTCTCTTGTCGCTTCAAGAACGCTTGACGCCAACTGGTCCTCGGAAACAGCCTTATCATTGACAAGAATTGAGCCGGCCTCAGAAACAGAAATAATTACTTCTTCCTCTTTCTGTGCCTTTTCGATAGGGGTAGGAACGTTCGGTTACCCGACGCTCCCCCCTCCGAACCGTGCTGGCGGATTTCCCGCACACGGCTCTCCGGTTGGTGGTTCACCTCCGGGAGGATTGACTGGCCGCCGCATGGGCTGCAACAAGAGAGAACAACCCCTGCTTGGCAAAGAAGGCTTGTCGCCAGCGTTGGCTGTACCATTTGCCTCCTTTCACCCCGTTTTCCAGGGCCGTCAACATACGTTCCGTCCAGACGCTCAGTTCAACCCAGGACCAGCGGCCCCAGATCTCTCCGGCCCGTCTAGCCTCTTCAGGCACTGGGGTCGGTTGCGTTTCCGTCCGTCCTTCTGTCATGTATCCACCTTCCTGCCTCCCTTGGCTCCACGCCCATTACGGCGTTTCATTGCTACTATGGAGGCTCTGACTCCTGCACGCCTCTCCAAAACGTGCAGGTCTCCCCGCTTCACGTACTCACCCTTCCAGACCATTCCGTCCCCAACCACCTTGTGTCCCCCGGTCGCCGCTTTCACACGCTACATGCTTCCGCTCAGCGCGACAGGTTTCCCAGTTGCTTTTCAGCGCTTATCGGCTTACTTCCCACATGGGTCTAGGCTTCACCATTTCAATGCAGGCTCGCCGGAAACACCCGGCCGAAACGGGTTCGTCAGCCTACGGACTGGTCGTTCACCTCCTGTTGCTCTCCACCCCGCTTCACAGCGACGCAGTTACAGTCGGCTACAGGCTGTAGCGTATACCTGGAGAGGACTTGCACCTCTCTGTATGAGTACGCTCACGGGCGCACACTGGTTCACCTTTGGCTGAAGGGAGTTCTACAGATATACGCTCTTGAAGCATAGGAGCGGTGACCATGAAAATGATCAGCAACACGAGCATTACGTCGACCAGCGGGGTTACATTTATGTCGGCCATAGGGGCCCTATTTGTTCTATTTGCGCTGAACGCCATCTGCTCGCCTCCTACAGTTTATCCGCGCTAGAACCCAGTAAAATCATTTCCCTTTCAAGTAAATTCGCTCAATAATATTGATTAGCTCTGACGCAAAATTATCCATTTCAGTCGAAATTACATTTATGCGCCCCAGGAAATAGTTGAAAAATATGACGGCCGGGATAGCTGCGGCCAGACCAGCGGCAGTTGCAATAAGAGCTTCAGCTATTCCCGGGGCCACAACCGCAAGCGAGGCGCTCTTCATGACCCCAATACTTCGGAATGACTCCATTATTCCCCAAACTGTCCCAAAAAGTCCGATAAAAGGGGCTGATGATCCGGTCGTAGCCAGGAGATTCACTCCTCTCTCAAGCCTGGCCCGCTCAGCCGTAACCGCCTGTTGCAACGAACGAATAACATTATCCATCCCGGTTTGTTCGTATTCCGGCTCGCCGTTCGCGTCGGTCGCTCCCCTTTGTGCATGTATGTGGAGCCTGGATAATCGGCCCAACTCAGTGTAACCAGACCTGAAAATATATGCTAAGGGACTGTGTGTGAATTTTTTGGCGTCTTCGTATAGTGTTGAGAATTTTCTAGATTCCCTAAAGGCGTCAAGAAAAAGCTGAGTGTGTTTCTTCGCCCTTGCAAGCGAAAATGCCTTGGTCAGGATTATTGCCCAACAAATGATTGAGAAAATCAAAAGCATGAGCATGACACATTTTACGATGATACCGGCGCCTACTACGATCGACCATATACCCTGATCGGTTAAATTCTGAGTCGGAAGCGCCGCTAAATAAGCGTTGGGCATAGCTATTCCCCCTTTCGATCACGTTGTGAAATGACGGGAAACGTGCCAATTACAAAACAGCACACTTGTGTCTATCGTGTTAATAAAAAAGACTGTAGACTGAATGTCTGTTATGGTTGAGCCGCATAGTTTCGTATGAATTGTCCGCAGTCGTTTATTTACAAAAAGGGATCCCTAGGTTCCCAATCGTTGACCATATCTTGTTCATCGAGCTGTTTGGAATCCACCCAAAAGGGTTGGCGCTTGAATACTGGTTCTGGGAGACATTTGCTTGGCCGCCAACCGGCTCTAAAGCGGGCCTTTCCATGAAAACGTTGTATGCGAGCCAATGACGCAGTTCATCAACGCTGCCTCGCTTTATGTATCCAAGGTTTCTGACTTCGACCTCTGCGTTACAGTCAGGATCACGCAATTCAAATTGGATCAAGTCGTCCGGTAGCACAAGAAAAAGCTCTCGAAATGGATTAATCGTAGATTCTATGACTCCCTGATCTTTGAGATTCCAGTTTCCGTTAAAGCTGTAATGACGGTATGTTATGTAACGACGACGAAATGAGGCCTGGTCGACCCGTTTATGAATTAGGGCCCAGACACCAGGACAGGTGGCCCTGAAACATACGCCCGAGGCGTATCCAAGCTGAACAGGCTTGTCCGTGCAGGTAATTTCAATCCCGCAACTGGGTTGAGATGTCGAACGTTCTTGAGATGGCTGAGCACACACCGCAGGTATGGAGCATTTCTGTAGTGTCTGTCCTGACACGAGCAATGGTATTGAAACAACTCCTATAACTCCCACAAGTATTGCAAATAACTTGTATCTTCTCATAATAAATCTCCTGGCCTATCTCCTAGCGAGTCTGTTAAGGCTCCTGATCTCAATTGGGTTTACATATTAAAAAGACACCATATTTCGCATCCAACTACCCATACCGGTAAAAGAGTTGTAGCTTTCGCTGGCCGCGCCGTACAGTCGTCGCTGCATACGATTGAGATCCGACCATGTGGGTAGTCTCATTCGCTCAAAATCCAAGTTTGTTTTTAGACCAGTGTAGTAGGTTCTACCGGCGTCAGGCCAAAGCATATATTGTGCTCCGGGAGCGTAAGACAGGGCGGAGTAATCCCAGAAGCTATTAAATAGGTACATGCAGTCATTAAAGTTCTTGATTCCAAAATAAATTGAGGTAGATCCATCGAAAAGGGTTTGAGAAATAGCCAGGTTACCAATCTTGGCCTCGGGGATTTGTCTAGTGGCTGCGTTTAGATCGTCGCCCTGGAAATAGCGTGCCCCAGCGTACATGTAGCCTATCGACGCCGAAAACCCCGATTCTTTGTTGTCATAGACGAGCGTACAATTGTACATATAGTTGGGGTTCACAGGAACCCACTTGCCCGTAAGAAATCCGGTGGGGACATTAATACCATAACCAGGCAAAGGCGGTAAGTAGTTATCCGAGCCATACATGACCTTCTGTCTGGTTAAGTTGCCACTGAAAGTCCACCTGGGAGTGATTCTTATCATGCCCTCCAGTTCAACTCCTTCATGTTGAATTTGAGGAACATTGGCTTGCACACGCGTACCGTACCCAAGGGGATCCAATTGCCACGCTCCTAAGATTTCATTATCCATGTCCAGTTGGTAATACGTGGCAGCCAGATAAATGCTCGGACTGAACCAGTGCCGGATAGCCCATTCCTGTAAAGTGCCCTCTTCTGGTCCCAGTGGATAAATGGGAAGACTGCTGTTAGGCGCTTGAGCCGGAGAAGTAGCCGGATTGTAATTTATCATTTCATCTAAAGTCGGATAACGATAAGTGCGAGCGTGTTTGTAATATATGTTTGATCCCAATTGTTTATCATAGACCAGGTTCAATCCAAACAGCGTTGCGCTCTTAGGCCAGTCAGGATATGAGTATGTTTGGACAAGAGGCCCCCACCCAGCTGCCGGTTGTAGGAAATATAAATTGGGGAATGAGTAGTCCTCGTTGCGATAGCCCAAGGTTGCGATCAACCGATCCCACAGACGCGTCTGATTTATTATCCAGTAGCTCTCAGATTCACGATATGAATGAGTTTCATTTTGATGCTGTAGCCCGAATTGCGTATAAAACGCTTGCGGATTCGTCCAAGGGAACCCGTAAAGGTTGGGGTAAGGATTGTTCGCGAAGGCGTTTACAATTTTCTGTTCTTGTCCGTAAAACCCATCCCAACGATCGGCGCCAACAGTCAAATCGTTTCTAACAAAATCATATGTGTCTTGACGTGAATATTTAATGGAAAGGCCAGTATCCGCCCACTTGTTGTAATGAACGTTGGTCCCGAAATAATCCCAGCTATTGAACATGTATGAAGGATTTTGTTTTAAATAAGACCTGTAACTCCCTATGAGTTCAAGTTTTCCAAGACGACACCCACCGTCGTAGAAAAGTGTCCCAATGGTGTTGGTGTCCCAACGCTCCTCTGGACCCCCGCTGGCCATAGATTCGTTCACGTCACGAACATCTCTTGCGTCCCACTGGTCTATACCAATCCAATTGGGGTTGGCTAGTCTCTGTTTGGTGTAAATATATGACAGGTCAAAAGAGAGCCTTGGCGTGATCTCCCAGTTCACATTTGCGATAACGTTTGTAAGTTCCCAAGGGCCGGGCCTTCCTACAAACTCCTGGTTTTGGCCATTGCCTCCAAATAACCTCCACCCTTCTGAACTGTAATTGCCAAGAAATATTCCGGCTGCAACCGGACCCTTAACCGCATTCACACCTGCCCATTCTCTCTGAGTGCGCCACGATCCCCCCTCCACGCCAAAGTATGTTCCTGGGTTGGTTCTGGGTTTTTTTAACAGTACGTTTAGCGAACCCCCAATGGCCTTATTCCCGAACTGAACAGTGCCGTCACCTCGCATCAATTCTATTCGATCTATGATTTCAGGGAACAGGAAACCCGTGTTATTCTCTTGAAGTGGTAATTCCTGGTTTCTACCATCCAGAAGGAGAGCTACCCTGTTATTTACATTCGGCGTTTGAGAAAAACCCCTGATTGAAATTTGTGAGGTTAGGAAGTTGCCATAATAACCGGATGCCCATGTGCCTGGCTGCCCCTGAACCATTTCGCCAATTCCGTTTTCTCCCAGAGTGCTAACCCCTTTTTTCTCGACCACATCGATTGCCGATGGGACTGTGGCTATGTTGGCTGTTCCTCTAGTAGGAGAAATTACCTCACTTGGTGTCAGGGGATAGTCAGCGATAGGTTGTCCGGAAGGCACGGGTTGATCGTATCCGAACCCTTGTCCCGTTCCCCTGGTAGATTGGGTTCTTTGGGCTGGTGGTTCGACCTCGACGCGCTCAAGTTGCTGGGGGGTTCCAGCTTGTTGGGCTTGTGCCAAACTCGAGACAAAGAAAGCGGACAAAATCAAGACCATGAGCATGCCAATTATGTCCGTAGAACGAGGGACAAGTATTTTCATGGGTTTTCTCCGAATAGAATCCCGTATAACGATTAGAGAAATCGGCTAGGAAAAGCTCACCCGGCAATGAAATCCACTGCCTATATGCCGTGATAGCCTTTTTTATAGTGGTCTAGCGCTGTTGACCTATGTCCCCGAAAAAGCGACCTCTCTGAACAAATCTACTGGGGAAATTGACCAAGCCTCCCAACAAACTCTGCGGTTCGCACGGAGGTTCTTCAACCATCATCGGTGGAATGAATGGAGCGCATCCGACAGGCGGTCTTGCGGGTGGAAGCGGGGCCACAGACGGGCCTGGCGGAGCGCACGTAATTGGAACAGGCATACAAGGTTTCGGGACGCACTTACCAATCATCTGCGGTGGGGGGGCCGGACAAGAAGTGGCGCAAGGAGCGCATGGTCTGGGGCCACAAATGTTCCCGGGCTGATTTCCGCAATCTAAAGGAACCAGCGTCTCAACGAACCTGAAAGGAGCGGCTACAGTAGCCCCTACTAGAGAGACAGCACTGGTTACAACGGCTTTGAAAAACCCTGGCTCTCTATAAACAATAGGAGCCATTTGGGTTCTTTCCGGTCCTTCGGCCCTGACAGATACATCTACCCTAACCGGGGTCGTGCTCACTCTTGGCGGCGCGACGGGCACAGGAGCCGGACAACATCCCCCTGGAAAAGTTTGTCGAAGATTACAAATTGGTTGAGTTGGCTGAGTGACTGGAACTGTGACGCTCATAGTCCTTGCCGTCGGATGATTTGACAAGGAACGAGAGCTTTGCGTAGGGGGAGCGCACTGAGCCGACATGGGAAAACTTGTCTGGGCTTGGGCCGTTACCGACAAGCCGATAAAGAAAACCATCAAGCTAAAGAATACAGAATAACGCCTCATGACATCCTCTCAGTAAACAGAATTGAAATAAATTCAGACCGAAACTGGGCTCGATCCATTGCGTCGGAGCGAAGAGCGTAAGAATAGAGCTACGTCTACGCAGTCACAGTCGCCTGTTCATCGTAAGAAATGTTGACTAGTAATCTTCTGAGGTAAATAATGGCTGGAAGTGGGAATCGTGCAAATACTCCCGCCTACCCTGGACTCCGTGGCAGCGGATCCAGGGTTATCACCTGACCCCCCGCAGCCAACAGGAAAAGAATTATATGTAACCGTATCCTGGTAACACGTTATTGGTAAGCGTAATATTATGGTTGGAGATTTGTCAAGTTTTTTTTAAAATTTTTAATTGGAGCATGCTGGCTGTATCTGCCAGTTTCGAGTAACTGGAGCGGCACATACTTTTTAGTTTGATTATCCGGTCATTACAATAGGCTGGAAGGTTTATCTGATATAGTATTAACTGTGGGTTATACCAGTTCAGCGAGACCGAGGCAATTTCCCAAGGATAGTAACACTCAAACCCATCGTTTCATCATCAGGGAGGACTCTAGCCCTAACACCAAATAACTCCTGTATATTTCCAGTCGTGAGGACCTCAAAAGGAGAACCTTCAGCGATTATTCCCCCCCCTTTTAGTAATAACAAACGATTACAAAATCTGCTCGCCAATTCCGGATCGTGCATCGGCGCCACTGCTGCCAGCCTTGATCCGACACGCGTTTTCACAAGCTCGAGGACCTGTATTTTGAAAAAAGGATCCAGGTTGGCGGTCGGTTCGTCCAGGAGTAACAATTTAGGTTCCTGGGCGAGCGCCCTAGCGAGAGCGACTCTTTGTTGTTCTCCCCCGGAAATTTGTGTGATTGGGTGATCAGCCAGATCGGAGACGTCTGTCATTGCCATAGATTTCCTTACCAGCTCTCTATCTTCCTCAGTTTCCAATTCGAAACGACCTCGATGAGGATGCCGTCCCATGGAAACCACTTCTTTAACTGAAAACGCAAATTCTGCGGCTGGTCTTTGGGGAACCATAGCGACGAGACGGGCCACCTGGATACGATTCATGCTATGGAGCGGATGTCCGTTAATGTAAACGCATCCTTCGGAAGGTTGAATTAACCCAGCCATGAGACGTAAAAGAGTGGTTTTGCCTGCGCCATTAGGGCCTATAACTCCTATGAAGTCACCCTTACTCACGATAAGATCTATATTCTTGAGAATTAGGCGACCCTTGGTCCTAAACGATATCGCTTCCAATCTGAGGATCTCTTCGTCTTTTGTGTATGATCCCACTATCAGATCTCCGAATTCTTCCTGAGGTTCCGCTGGAGAAGGAACAGGAAAAATGGGGCCCCCACAAAAGCCGTGACAATGCCAAGGCGCACTTCTTCCGCAGGCAGAATGGTTCTTGAAATCAGGTCGGCCCAAATCAAGAAAATAGCGCCCCCCAGAAAACTTGCAGGAAGTAGAGTTTTGTGGTTAGGACCAAGACACAAGCGAATAGCGTGTGGGACGACAAGTCCAACGAAACCTATGCCACCGCTGACGGACACTACTGCGCCAGTCACGAGAGCTGAAAGCGCAAGCAGGATCTGAGTTACTCTCTTGACGTTTACTCCGAGTGTTAGCGCTCCTTCCTCATTCTCTAGAGACATAATGTTAAGATCTCTGGCAAAAGTAAATATCATTAGGCTGCCAACAATCGTCGGGATTCCAGCCAGCGCTAGATGAGTCCACCCGCGACCATCGAGTCCGCCCATTATCCAGAAAACCATTTCTCTCAGGACAAAAACGCTCTCAGTTAAAGTGAGTATGAATGAGTTTATCGCTGTGAGGAGCGCACTCACGGCTATTCCGGAAAGTAATACAGCCGCAATAGGTGTCCGCCCTCCTGTGCTGGCCAGCCCATAAACCATAAATGCGGCGATTGCGGCCCCTGGGAAGGCCAACGCGGGAAGCGCAAACGGATGCTCAAAAGCGACTCCAGTAGAAATCGCAATTACAGCTCCGAGGGCCCCACCACTACTCACACCGATTATTCCGGGATCTGCCATTGGATTTCGAAATACTCCCTGCATAACAGCGCCGGAAAGAGCCAACCCTCCGCCGACTAGACCGGCTAGTAGCACTCGAGGGAGCCGCAGATCAAACAGAATGATTTCGTATGATGAAGGCCAAGTTTCAGGTAACAATCCTTGAGGCCAGCCGACAAGAATTGCGAGTAATGTCCTGACAGGTATTCTTACAGAACCGATTGACAAGGCGACAATCATGCTCACGAAAAAGCAGACGATTAAGATCAAGAACGGTATTGTCTTGAGAGCTGAAAAGGCAGGTTTTCGCAATAGATCCAATCTCCTAAAATCATCTGCGAATCTCATTACAGAAGAGATGAGATTTTTCTGTTGAGCGTGTGTTGCGTATCTTCACTTTGTTTATGGCTTCAAATCATTTCTGGCTCCTGCAACTATCCCAAAGGCTTCCGGATGAAGGAAGCTCGCCAAGTCCTCCACGGCTTCCACTACATGCTGTGAGGGAGCGAAAAGATATCGAGGAGACATTACGAAAACCTTTCCATTTCTGAAGGCTCGCAGTCGTTGAATAGCGGGTTGGGATACAAATGCGTTTTCGGCCCTTGAGTCCCAACGACCAGAAGACATTATCACAAGGACTTCTGGGTCCATATCGACCAGGGATTCCAAGGAAAGCTTCTTGCTACCGTAGATTCCGGCCGCAGCAGCCATATTGTGTCCACCGGCTCGTTCGATAATACTATCGACGAAAGTTCCCCTGCCGCCTGTGAACCCCCCAAGATTATAGTAAACTACAGATGGTTTTCGTTGAGGCCCCACTTTTTTGTCAACTTCGTCAAGGCGTTTGCGCATGATCGATACCATTCTTGATGCCTCATCCGGAGCGCCCACAGCCATTCCCAGTTCTAGAACCGACTTTTCGATACCCGTGATTGACTGATACTCGGTAAACCTGAAGACTTTTGCCCCTGAACCTTCAAGCGGTGAAAAAAGAGCCGCCGGACTCATTCGACCAAGAACAATGAGATCTGGGTCAATTACCAGAATCTGCTCTGGGTCTGTTTTTACATGATGAGAAACCTTGTTTGCGGCTGATACGACATGTGAAAGACGAGGATCCAGAGTCAAGTGACTTGTGGCCAACATTCTTTCCGGAACCATTTCCAGCAGGATTTGGTCGGCCCCGAGATTGGCTGAGACAATTCTAAGTGGTTTGGAAAAAGCTTCCTGTTTATGTTTTTTATCCTTCTGCGAGGTGTTTTCATTTACATTGACCCGGAATACTGAAGTGACCGACAGGCCAACAATTGCAATAACTAGTACTGCGCCTAATAAATATGAACCACTTCGCATGCTAAGTTTCCAGCGCCAACAACTCGATCAGTAAGATTCAGAGTCGCGACAAGAATAAAATATATGCTTCATGAAAATGTTTCTGAAATCTTGCCATTTTCAGGAATAGTGAAATGTTCGAGGACTCGAAGCGCTTCAAACACCTTTAGAGCCTAATCGTGCTACATAACGAACATGAAGTCAATTTTATTGCTACGCATACGGTCAATTTATGGTATGTTTTATTTGTCGCTGAAATTAAAAAACCGAGATCAAATCAGATGGGTTTTTAAAACCAGCTTTGGGAAATCATTCCGAGGCCATGATTGTAATGATAGAAGTCGCAGAACTTAACAAACACTATGGCGAGATACAAGCTGTTAATAACGTGTCGTTCAGGATAGAACGAGGTACCGTCTTCGGACTCCTTGGCCCTAACGGGGCCGGCAAGACCACTACCATAAAGATACTCACGACTCTTTCAAAACCGGACTCGGGAAAGTGTTTTATAGGAGAGTTCGATGTAGTTAAAGACCCCGTTGCCGTCAAGAGATTGATCGGAGTGGTACCGCAAGAGAATAACCTCGACCGTGAACTCACAGCTTACGAAAATCTCCTCATTTATAGTCTCCTGCATGGAGTTCCAGGACGCGAGGAGAGAATCCAGATCTGCCTTGGGTTTGTTGATCTCTGGGACCGTAGAAATGACTTGGTTACAGGATTTTCTGGCGGCATGCAACGCCGACTTCTCATCGCCAGAGCTTTGATCTCTGAACCTTCGGTTCTTTTTCTCGATGAGCCCTCTATTGGCCTGGATCCTCAAATAAGGCGGCAAATGTCGGACATCATTCGCAAGACTAGAATGGAGGGTCGAACTGTCGTAATAACGACACATTATATTGAAGAAGCGGAGGCGCTTTGCGATCGAGTCGGTATTCTTGCGAAGGGTTCGCTCATTGCGCTTGATACACCCAGCAACCTTAAGGCAAGTGTCGGTGATTACATCGTTGAGTTCGTGAACGATCAGGGCAAGCTGATTCAGAGCATATGCAAGGATCGAGAAGAAGCCCACAAAGTTGCCCATTGCGAAGAGTGCAATGTAACGATCCGGAAATCGAATCTCGAGGACGTATTTATCAAACTGACCGGGGAGAGAATTGAATAATGGCGTGCGGCTGGTATCCGATCTTTCTGCGCGAGATGCTGCTATTCCAGAGAAAGCTTTTTAAGATTGGCTATTTATTCTCGGCAATGGTCGTGCCGATAATCTATCTGGTAACTTTCGGGCTTGGACTCGGGCGGAATGTCCAGATGCAGGGAACTGACTATCTTAGCTTTCTCATTCCTGGGCTCGTAGCCGTGAGTTCGATGACCAATTCTTATACCTGGGTCGCCAGCTCTTTGAATCTCAATCGGCTTTATTTCAAGAGCTTTCAGGTTTTTATCCAAGCCCCTGTAAGGCCATCGGCCATCATGATCGGCGAGGTGCTTGCCGGCATCGTGAAAGGGCTGTTTGCGTCCTGTCTCATCATCATCGTAGGCTTACTAATGACAAGGCACATTTTAATCACACCTCTTTTCGTGGTGACCTTGCTGCTTAACTGTTTTCTCTTTGCAAGCCTTGGTGTGGTCGCAGGCATGGTCTCCAAGTCCCATGAAGATGTGGCGACTTACAACAACATTTTCATTCTGCCAATGGCATTTTTCAGCGGGACGTTCTTCCCGATCGACAGGACACCGGAGTTTCTGCGCACAATAATTTATATCTTTCCGCTGACTCACACCAATATTGTAATCCGTCAAAGCTCTATTAATGAGGCGGTGTTGGAGTCGCTAGCGATTCTCGTTTTATACGCGATTGTTTTTTTCATCATCGGTTCGCGATTGATCAGCAACTACAGTGAATGACTCAGGAGGTCGCTGTGCATATCTGCACTATTATGTGGTCAAACTATCTGCCGCTTATCAAGGAGGCTGCGGATGTTCTTGGGATAAGCCTCTCGTCCTTCTCGACGAAACAACTGAATACCGCGCCCGATCTCTTGGATCAGGTAAAGTCGTCATTGCGTTCGGCTGATTGTATTTTGCTGTATTGGACAAATGATGCCTATTGGGATGAACTCGAGGTCGAAATCAGGGCCCTTAGGGACCGTATCCCTGTGGTAGTCGTGGGTAGCGACCCGTCTTTCTGGGCCCTTTCATCAGTCGCTCCCGAAACTGTGGCCACCGTCTATCGCTACGTCCTCTACAATGGACGTGATAACCTCACCAACATGCTGCGATTCCTGATACATAGCATCTTTGAACAAAATATCGACTATGCCGAACCTGAGGAGATCCCATGGCAGGGCATTTACCACCCTGAAGGCTCGGAGGTTTTTCAGGAAACGGAATCCTATCTGTCGTATTACCGATCTAAGCTAGGCTTCATGCCTAGCGACTTCGTCGGGATACTCTATTCTCGCTCAGCATGGGCAACCGGCAACCTCAATATTGAACGCTCACTTGTTACGGCCCTCGAAGAGCAGGGCCTCGGCGTGATTCCCGTTTTTCTCTATCCGCTGAAAGATCCCGGCCTAGGCAACCTGGGGGGTGTCGAGGTGGTTGAGAAGTTTCTCATGTCCGGTGGAAAACCTATTGTTGATGGTATCATCAAACTGACGGTGTTTTTTCTTGGCAACACCAAAGGCGATATGAAGACCGCTGAAGCCCCTTCGGGAGTTGAACTGATGAAGAGGCTGAACCTCCCACTCTTCAGTCCCGTGATTTCGTATTATGAGAATGCGGAACAATGGCTGCACGATCCGAACGGCCTGGGCACACAGGTCGCCTGGAGTATGGCCATGCCGGAATTCGAGGGAGTAATTGAGCCTGTCATTATTGGCGCTTCTCAAAACGTTACCCAACCTGAGGCAGAAACGTATGAACCGATACACGATCGGATCAAGCGCTTTACAGTCCGGGTCGCTCGGTGGATTACAATTCGAAAGAAGCCGAATTCGGAAAAACGGGTCGCATTCATTCTCCACAATAATCCATGTACATCTTTAGAGGCTTCAATCGGCGCAGGAGCACATCTTGACACAATCGAGAGTGTGGTGGACATTCTCAAGCGGCTGGCTGCTGAGGGATATTCAGTTAATCCTCCGGCCGATGGCAAGGCGATGATCGAGACGATCATGGATCGCAAAGCGATCTCGGAATTCCGCTGGACCACAGTCGAAGAGATAGTGGACAAGGGCGGAGCGCTGGCGAGGGTACCCAAGGAACATTACGAGTTGTGGTTCGACGAGTTACCCAAAGCAGTGCGACTCCGCATGGTTGACGCCTGGGGAAATCCGCCTGGTGAGAGCAAGAATGGAATTCCGGCCGCCATGGTGTACGACGGAGCCATTCTTGTTACCGGAATACAATACGGCAATGCGGTAGTTTGTGTTCAACCCAAGCGTGGCTGTGCTGGAGCACGTTGCGATGGCCATGTCTGCAAGATTCTCCACGATCCTGATGTCCCACCCCCACACCAGTACGTCGCAACATACAAATGGCTATCTCGTGATTTCTGCGCAGATGTGATTATACATGTCGGGACCCACGGCAATCTCGAATTTCTACCAGGTAAGGCTACAGGTCTTTCGTCAGGCTGCTTTCCGGACATTGGCATCGACACGATGCCGCACCTATATATCTACAATGCGGACAATCCTCCTGAAGGGACGATCGCAAAGCGAAGGAGCTACGCAGTGATCGTCGACCACATGCAAACCGTTATGGTAAAAGGCGAACTCTATGGTGATCTTGATCAGATCGAGAGGTTAATAAGCGAATACGGACGGTATAGCGACGCCGAACCTGCGCGAGCACACACGATTCAGCATATGATCATGGATCAGGTAAAGACTCTTAATCTCTTAGACGGCAAGGATCTAACTCATGACAATTTCAAAGATCAGATCCGAGAAATCCATGACACTCTTCAGATCCTCAAGGAAATGCAAATTCCCAAGGGCATGCATATCTTTGGCAAGCTGCCGTCAGGTGACAAATTTGCTGATTTCGTCCATGCGATTGTCCGGTTTGATACTGGAACTGGGTCACTTCGGTGGCTCGCAGCGCGACTCATCGAACAGACTGAACAGATCAGCGAAGAAGCGCTTAGAGAAAAGGCGGATGACGAATGTAGACGTGTTTGTCACGCGATGGTCAGAGACAGAGTCTCCCTGAAGGAAGCTATTGAAGAGCGTTTTGTTGTTCCCTTTGAATTTTGGAAGCACGTCCATAAGCTCGAAAGGGACACCGCTAGAGTTATTGAGAATATTCAGAGATCCGACGAGATCGGAGCCCTTCTTAACGGCTTTGAGGGTGGTTTCATCGAGGCCGGCCCTTCCGGTCTCATTACGCGTGGACGGAGCGACATCCTTCCCACAGGCCGCAACTTTTTCTCCCTCGATCCTCAGCGCGTTCCGACGTCTTCGGCTTGGGAAATCGGCAAACGGCTAGCACAGAAGACGCTTGAGAAATATCTTCACGATGAAGAGCGCTATCCGGAGACAATAGCCTTTTACTGGCAATGCACCGATATCATGTGGGCTGATGGAGAATGCATGGCGCAGATGATGTATCTGCTTGGAGCTAAACCGGTCTGGCGAGAAAATGGCCGCCTAAATGGATTTCAAGTGATTCCGCTTGAAGAACTGGGAAGGCCACGTATCGACATCACAGTTCGTGTGTCTGGTATCACGCGTGACAACTTTCCCTCAACAATTGAAGTGCTGGATGAAGTTGTCCAGGCAGTGGCGTTGCTCGATGAACCGGTTGATCAGAACTATGTGCGTCAGCATACTCTTGAGAGACTTGATGGCCACGAGCCTAGCGATCCTGCCGCGATCCGTGAGGCCACCTATCGCATCTTCGCCAGCATGCCCGGCACATATCAGGCAGGTACTCAGCTTGCTATATACGCGTCGGCATGGAAGACAGATGAAGACCTATCAGACGTCTTCCTGTATTGGAATGGATATGCGTACGGCAAAGGCGTGTTCGGTGAAGTAGCGCACGGAAGCCTGAAAGCCAATTTAAAAACTGTCGACGTTACGTTTAACAAAACAGTGACGGATGAATACGATCTGACTGGTTGCTGCGGTTATTTCGGTACTCATGGTGGCATGATCAATGCCGCTCGGGTCCTGTCGGGAAAGAACATTCAGAACTACTACGGCGATACCCGTGAACAGGACCGTGTAACAATAAGGACCCTTACTGAGGAAATGCGCCGAATAGCGCGCGGGAAGATCCTAAATCCGAAATGGATCGAGGGTATGAAAGAGCACGGATACAAGGGGGCTAGTGAGATCAGCAAGAGAGTTGGACGAGTTTACGGATGGCAGGCAACTTCCAAAGCAGTGGATGATTCTGTGTTTGACGACATTGCGAGGACCTTCATGATGAACCAGGATAACCGCAAGTTTTTCGAGGAGAACAACCCTTGGGCCATGGAGGAGATGGCGAGGAGACTTATAGAAGCAGTTGAACGGGGTCTCTGGAACCCGGCGCTAGACGTGAAGAAGGCCCTCAAAGAACTCTACATTCAAATAGAGGGGTGGATCGAGGAGAAAATGGGGGACATGAAGGGCGATTTCCAGGGCGGAAGCGTGGACATCATGACCAAAGATGACATAGACGCGTGGAAAAGGAACATGGAGACGGTATTATGAGCATATTCCCCTTTACCGCAATCGTTGCGCAGGATCAGATGAAGCAGGCGCTTGTGGTAAACGTCATCAACCCTGCTATCGGCGGCGTGTTAATCATGGGAGAAAAGGGAACGGCAAAGAGTACAGCGGTAAGAGCTCTTGCGGAACTTTTACCAGAGATTGATGTAGTTAAAGGCTGCCCCTTCAACTGTGACCCCGATGGTGTCCTTTGCACTGCCTGCCGTGAGACCCTCAGACAGGGGGGGAATCTACAGCGAGAGCAAAGAAGGATGAGGGTTGTAGAGCTACCATTAGGGGTGACGGAAGACCGTCTTGTTGGAAGCCTCGACATTGAACATGCTATCAGAAAAGGTGAAAAAAAGTTCGAACCGGGCATCCTGGCGGACGCTAACAGAAATTTCCTTTATGTGGACGAGGTCAACCTCTTGGAGGATCACATTGTAGACCTTCTTCTTGACGCAGCGGCAATGGGTGTCAACACCGTTGAGAGAGAGGGCATCTCCTTTGTGCATCCGTCGCGTTTCATCCTTGTGGGTACAATGAATCCTGAGGAAGGAGACCTGAGACCCCAGTTCCTTGATCGTTTTGGATTGTGTGTGCGAATTACCTCACTCCATGACAAGGCTGCCCGCAAAGAGATATTGAAACGGAGAGCAGCCTTTGACGAAGACCCTGAAGCGCTTTTGACGCAACTGGAACCTGACCAAAAGGCGCTCGCGGAAAAAATTGCGTTGGCGCAGAAAAGGCTTAAGGAAGCAACCGTTACCGATGAAGCCCTCGAAAAGATTGTCGAAGTCACTGCTGCGCTCAGCCTGGACGGCCACCGAGCGGATATCGTGATCATGAAAACAGCTCAAGCCTTTGCGGCTTTCAGGAACAAACATTCAACGACCAATGAGGAGATCAAAGACGCCGCTCGATTGGCCCTGAGTCATAGGATGAAGAGACTACCATTTGAAGAGATCGGACAAGAGTCCACTAAACTCCAATCTGTTATTTCAGGCATATAGACATGGGATTCAGTGATTTCGTAGGCCATGAAGACGCAAAGTTGGCGCTCATACTTAACGCCATAGAGCCAAAATGTGGAGGGGTTCTCTTCGCAGGAGAAAGGGGTAGTGGAAAAACCACTCTCGCTCGACTTTTTAGGAAATTACTCCCTGAAGGCGGAGCATTCATTACTGTCCCTCTTAATGTTACCGAGGACGCCCTTCTAGGTACAATAGATGTGGAGGCTACCATCAAGACTGGTGTGGCCACCATCCAAAGGGGTCTCCTGAGCCGTGCGCATGGCGGGGTAATCTTTATTGATGATGTGAACCTCCTTTCTCCTGAATCTGTTTCCCTCGTTCTTGAAACAAGCGGTCGGAAGGAGAATATCATTGAGCGGGAAGGGCTTTCCACGCGTCATCCTGCCGACTTCATTCTTCTTTCCACCATGGACCCTGAAGAAGGGCTCCTTTCTCCGCATCTCCTTGACCGCTTCGGTATGTGCGTCCTCTGGAAAAACGTGAATGAGAAGGCCGGACGTCTTATGATCGTCAAGCAGGCGATGGGCGGACACTTCAGCTTCGATCAAGACTCCAATCGTGCTGACGCCGCTCTTCGACAGAGAATCAAGAACTGCGGAAGATTCATGGAACGTGTCACCTTGTCCAGCGATGTGATGGATTATATAGCCAAGACATGCCTCGAAGACGTTGTTGCCGGGCACCGGGCAGACATATTTCTTTTTTACGCGACAAAGGCTTACGCTGCATACTGCGATGACACAAAGGTGGTTTTCGACCACGTTGACGCTGTTGCGCCGCTTGTTTTACTTCACCGCAAGAGAAGCGTCATGCAACCTAAAGATGAAAAACCCCAGCAGCGTGACCAGGAGAATAAAGAGCAGGAAAAGCAGCCTGAGAAGAACCAAAACAGAGCAAACCAGGAGCAAAACTCGCCCGAAAAAGAGCGGATGGATACAGCAGAGTCCTCTGCCGCGAATGAACGCGATAGCTCAAATTACGACACAACGCAGCGTGAGACGGCTTTGAGAGAAGAGGTTTTCAACACCGGGGAGACATTCTCTACGAAGCGCTTCTTTTTGAGACAAGACCGATTGAAGAGGATTTCCTCCGGCCGAAGAACAAAGACACGATCCAAAGACAAAGGAGGGAGGTATGTAAGGAGCATTCTCAGTGGAGACGAAGATGTGGCCATTGACGCCACTATACGCGCGTCAGCGCCTTATCAGAAACTACGGGACCGGCGACAAATGCTCGTCATTCATGAGAGGGACATACGCTACAAGCAGAGGGAGAAGAAGACGGGTCATCTGGTGATATTTGCAGTTGACGGCTCAGGTTCAATGGGGGCGCAGCGAAGGATGACTGAAACCAAGGGCGCAATTCAGTCGCTCCTCATGGATTGCTATCAGAAGCGGGATAAGGTTGCAATGCTTGTCTTTAGAAAGGACAAAGCGGAAATCTTGCTCCCACCAACATCAAGCGTTGAGAATGCATCTCGAAGGCTCAAGGAAATACCCACTGGTGGGAAGACACCCTTGACTGCAGGCCTTCTCGAGGCCTATGGCCTCATCAAAAGATTCTCGAAAAAGTCCCCTGAAACTCGTTTTCTGCTTGTCATCATTACTGATGGAAGGGCAAACCACACGCTTTCGGAACTACCCATCGGGCAGGAAATTGCCCAGGCGTCACAACTCTTAAGCGAGATTTCCACAACCGACTGCATCGTCATAGACACTGAGAATAAACGTACGATAATTAAAGCTGACCTCGCCGTGACTCTCGCTGCTCACCTAAGCGCTCGCTATTACACTATAGAAGACCTGAAGGCGGATTATTTGGTCGAAATGGTAAAAGGGGAAAAAGATTAGATCGAGTTTCTTTTCAGTTTTTTAATTTCTACAAAGATCTATGAGATAGTACCTCTTCGAAAAAATAATCAGCCTTTTGAAACAGATAAATGTTGAAATTCATAAAGACCGGCAAAATTGCTACTGTAAAATAGATTTTCCTAGACAAACACTCGGCCTTTTTTGAGAAGAACACAAATCTTAAAAAGTCCCTACAGTCAAGCCATGCTCTAGGCGGCGCAGCTTTCATAGGTGCTACGTTTTATAGCCGAATGCTACTTTTTTGTTGACTCGAGTTTTGGTGCCATGTATTATTAATGCGTAGCATTGGGGCGTAGCCGTATAACTGATATGAAACGATTAATCTCCGGATAGCGGATAAATCGTCGTCATTCGGAGTCCTTTTGCGGTTCACAATTACCTGTCCTGGATACTTGACAAATTCAATCATTCCCTTCGGGTGACCATTTTACCTGTCGAATAAAACTTGTGGAGACTTGCATGTACCTGGAGAAAGTCCGTTTTTTTGACACTCAAGCCACGGAGTCATGGGCAAGGACTGACTATACTTTCCAAGAGATTGAGAATCTTCAGCAAACGCTTGTTGATGCTGGAATCTCTCCTGGCATGAACATTTTTGAACCTGGATGCGGAACTGGAAGGCTTACGGAGTTATTGAGCCGTCAAATCGGTCCACATGGAGATTTAGTAGCGCTCGATATGAGCCAGGGGATGATCGAAGTATGCCGTGACCGCCTAACATCTGCTGATAATGTGCGATTGACGGCAGGTGTCATGGAGGACATTGATCTCCCCTTACACCATTTTGACGCTGTGATATGCCACAATGTGTTTCATCATTTTGCCGACAAACTTGCCACATTACGAAAAATGGCCGAAACAATTAAACCTGACGGAAACTTCATAATTCATCATTTCCTTCCATTTTCAGAGATCAACAATCCGGCAAGAAAAACGAATGCAATCGTTGCTCAGGATCTGATGCCGACTGTAGATCAAATGCAATCCATGTTTTCTTTTTCAGGGCTTAAGATGACGAATTACTCAGACGGCGATGATGGATACATCGTGCGAGCTGTTCGCTGCTGAATAGATCCGTTCTTGGATCTGGTCAGTTTCAGTTCGCTCCGGTGGATTCAAGTCAACAAGTATCCCCAGGCACAAAGAAAAGTATTTACCGTTGACTTATAAGACCGATTTCGATAACTTACTGATTATAGGCGCTCACAGAGCTTAATAGGGAAGTCGGTTAGAGTCCGACGCGGTCCCGCCGCTGTATCCGGGGACGAAAGCCCGCAAATAGCCACTTTCTCGATGAACGAGAGGGGAAGGCGTGGGCGAATAGAAGGATCCGGAAGCCAGAAGACCTGCCTATGCATATGGTCCCGCGAACGACGGGCGAAACTTGGGGAAAAGAAAACTGGGCGCATTCCCGAGTCATTTTATGGCTCGGGTTTTTTGTTTTTTGACTTAACCTTGATAAATCTATCCCAACCAATGGCAAAAGCTATGTATAAAACATTTAACCATAGCGAGGCAGAACTGGATCAATTTAATTTCGAGCATTGTTCATGTTCGTCTATCATAAAGGCATGCTTCAAATTAACACCACCCGAGACAGACCTTAAACCAACCATCGACTTTTACCTGGATTGCTCATTTAAGAGTTCTAATGCTACCTTGGAGGAGAATCTTCCTGAATTTTACAGCATTTCCGAAGACTTGGAGCATGAAGGTGTCTGCCATGTGACGATGGATGCGGTGCCTATTCTAAGCGTCGTGGACGAATCGTATATCGCGGTCCGGAATGAGCGCATGGTTGATCTCAATTTGTCTTTACTCAACGATTCGTGCGTAGACGAGCCTAATGTTTCAAAACCTTATAATTTGGGTTCGCATCATAAAGATTCCGATGTTGTCTCAATCTTTATTTCTATGACAGCCCATTTTGCGCTAATCTTTGCTATCGCATTCTCAATTCATATAGGTTGGATTGGTCAATACGGAAAATCTCCAGACCGATTCTTTGTCAATCTCATAGACCCTAACGCAGTGATCGTTCAGCAAAATAGACATGCCTCTTTTGATTCCGCGGCATCTTCTCCATCAATCGCCAAGAGGTCAAAAAAGGAACAGGGCAAAAGAGAAGAAGAGACCTCAAAAAATACTCAGAAATCGGACACTGATCCAGAAAAGGGTGAGAATTATGACTCTAATGGTTCGAGCGACAAAGTCACGACGAATGACAAAAACATCAAATTGGTTGAGAAAGACATATCGCCCTCAAAGAACTCTCAAAAAAACGATAACGTAAATTTTGATAGCCCTTCCATGCAGGATTCAGTGGCGAGTTTACCTTCTGAAGCGAGTCAAGAACAGCGTTCCGCCGCTCCTCAAGGCGAAGAAGCGGACAAATTCAAGAAAAGGGTCTTGTCGGCCATTTATAAGGCCGCATATTACCCGAGAGACGCTTTGCGTCAAAAGGAGTACGGAGAAGCGTCTGTTTCGTTTACTATCGTTAGTAACGGCTCGATAGAGGGTGTAACAGTTGTTAGAAAATCCGGTTCAGAGATTCTGGACAAAGCCGCTCTCAAAATTGTTGAAAAGGCGTCGGCCCACTTTCCAGCCATTCCGGAAGCATTGGGTTACAACAAGATCAACTACGTCGTGCCCATAACATTCAAAAAAAGATCATGAGATAACCATGCTTAAATACATCTTCTGTTTCATTGTTTCTGTCATAATGCTCTTTCCCGGCCTAGAAAATGTTTGGAGCGAATCTGATCCTGTTAAATGTGTCAAGGACTCTTTGGGAGAAACTGTTTGCGTCAGGCAATCTCAGCCAAGAATAGTTTCCCTGGCCCCGAGCCTGACAGAATTGGTTTTTGCATTGAAAGCCGGGTCCAGGTTGGTTGGTCGCACTACTAAATGCAATTTCCCGGAGGCGGCCAAAAATGCCACCGACATCGGGGCATACTCGACCCCTGATTTTGAAAGGGTTATGGCTGTGCGCCCTGATTTGGTTTTGGCCCCTAAAATAGGAATTAGACCGGAATTCATCGAGCGCCTCAGGTCCCTAAAAATACCCGTTTATGTTGACGACAGTTCCAATCTTAAGGAAATAGAGCAACTTATTAACAATGTTGGAAAACTTGTCGAGGGCCGCAATGAGTCGGACCGTATTGTAGATGACATCAAGATTCGTCGTGACAAAATCACAAAATTGATAAGGGGGCATGATAAGCCAACCGTCCTTTTTGTAATTGGAATTAGACCGTTGGTGGTAGCTGGAGGCAAATCATTTCTTGGGTCCCTTGTAAGGGAAGCTGGTGGTTCCAATATCGCCGAAACCACCACGGTTGAGTACCCTAAATTCAGCATTGAAGAGGTAATCAGACGCGACCCCGATGTTATATTTATGCTCGACAAGGAATGTCAGGGTGACGATTGCGTCAAGCAATGGAAAGATTATGGTTATTTGAAAGCCGTCAAAAATAATCGAGTTTACGTATTGGACGCTGACTTGATAAGCCGTCCGGGGTCAAGAACCATCGAGGCGTTGGAAAAACTAGCCGAATTTTTACATCCTGACATTTTTGCAGTTACTAAAAACTCAATACAGTTCCGTTAAAGAACCCTGATATGGCCTTTATATCTTATGACGCAGCCCAACATTCTTAAAAAGACTTTTTTAGTTAGTTTCGTACTCGCCGTATCACTAGTGATCGTAAGCCTGTTTTCATTATTGGAAGGCACAACAAGTGTGGGATTTTCGGACCTGCTGAGTTCAATTTTTCATCAAGTTGGTTCTAGCCAAAATTCGACAATCATCTTTTCCTACAGGCTACCGCGAATATTGCTCGCATGCGTTGTAGGCGCCGGACTGGCATGCTCGGGAGTAGTTTTCCAAGGCGTGTTGAGAAACCCTCTTGCCGACCCTTATATTATAGGAATCGCTGCAGGAGGGGCTTTAGGGGCTGTGGTTTCGATAAGCCTTTTTAAGTGGAACAGCCTGTTTTCAACATCCATCGCCTCATTTGTGGGTAGTCTAGTCGCCGTGGGGTTAGTCTACGGGCTTACTGTTATGCGTAAGAATTCATCTTATATAAATACCGTAATCCTGGCAGGAATAATCGTCGGCTCAATGATGAACTCCATGATGCTTTTGATCATGTCAGTGACTAGTTCACATGAACTACAACGGATACTGTTCTGGATGATGGGTGATTTCAGTCTTGCGGATTATGAAAAGATACTGTTTTCAGGAACCGTAGTCCTAATCGGTTTCTTGGTGATTTATCTAAACGCTAACAGGTTGAACGTTCTCTCTCTGGACGAGGCATCCGCATCAAATTTGGGTATTGACGTCCAAAGATACCGGTTCTTTCTAATCATCGTAGCAGCTTTGATGACCGGTTCTGTTGTGAGTGTAGCCGGACCCATTGGCTTCGTAGGTCTTGTAGCCCCTCATTCCATGAGATTGTTGTTCGGACCGGACCACAGGCTTCTTCTGCCGACTGCGTTCCTGTCTGGAGCCCTGTTTCTGGTCATAGCCGACACCACTGCAAGACTTGTGGCCTACCCCGTCGAACTCCCCGTCGGCGTAATCACTGCACTGACTGGTGCGCCTTTTTTTCTCTATTTGCTACTCAAGAACCGGAATTGAGTTTTAGTGAAATCCATCATGCTCGAATGTCAATCCGTAAGTGTTAATTTCAATGAATTTGTCGCCTTGGACCATGTCAATCTCAAGATTAGCCCAGGCGATTTCTTTGGAATCATCGGCCCGAACGGAGCCGGCAAATCTACTCTTATCAAGGTCATAAGCGGCGTATTAGCGCCAAGTTCCGGTGTTGTGAACCTTCATAAAGTTAACCTCAGGTCTCTACCTAGACAAGAAATCGCTACCAAATTGGCGGTAGTTGTTCAGGAAGAAGACTCGGGAATTGGTTTCACAGTCGCTCAGTACGTCGCTTTAGGCAGATCGCCTCATCACGGTGGTCTATATTTTGAGAACAATTTTGATAGCGATATAATCCGGGAAGCGATGATCAGAACACAGACAGACCATTTAGCAAATCGTAAATTTGACTCGCTTTCCGGTGGTGAAAAACAACGCATCAGAATTGCAAGAGCTTTGGCGCAAGAACCTAAAATACTCATTCTTGATGAGCCGACTAACCATCTTGACATTTATTCCCAGATAAATTTGACCGAATTACTTGTACAAATTAATCTCAAGGGCATTTCAATCGTCACGGTTTCTCATGACATCAACTTCATGTGCGGTGCCTGCGATCAATTAAAACTCATGAACAAAGGCAAAATCATTGCTGAAGGTAGCTCAAGAGAAGTCATCACTGAGGAAAATCTCGCGGAAGCTTTCAAGGTGAGGGTCTTTGTTGACATTAATCCTGTCACAATGTCCCCAAGGATCACACCACTCAGCAGAATATAGAGTTTATTTACCTAAACTAAATCGGCCACTTTTCACTAAACCCCAGCGCAAAGCATTCGTAAACGAAGTCAACAAATTCTTCGGTGTTCATAGAAACGTCCTTCGTTGAGAGTTTTTTCAAGAAATGCGGCAGTTTTGCATAATTTCCCGATACCGCCGCTGATATCATGGCGCCTTGCGAGACAAACATCTCCTTTATACAACTTTCCGGCAGCACACCCCAGACGCATTTATATCTGATATGAATCAAGGCGGCCAAAGCGGCGACCGTCGGCGGGTCCAAATTTATGCTTATAATGTTTTTTCTGAATAGAATTGACTGATTGGAACTCAGGAACCGCCCTACCCCTTCACAAAAAGTCGGTTCATCAGGACATAGTCGCCCAAGGTTAGCTAGGCATGAACATTGAACGTTTGGCGTTAATGAATTTTGCCATACTAGTGTCTCCCTGACGGCCTTTAAGCACGTCTTTCCGATTAATTCACCCAGCTTGGTGTGTTTTCGTGCATAACCTAGTGGTGAGCCGGTTCCTATTTGGGACGCTATCAGGATTTGATCTGTTCCCGTCCCAGTCGCCGGCGAATCAGAGTACCTGGAGTTAATTCCGAGTTCTTGCAAAGCTGCGGCTTTTGCTTCAGTCGCCGTCATGACACAATCGGTTAATGCGGCAGGTGTCAGCTCACGATTGATAAATATTATCAAATTAATTGTGCCAACATTGGATGAACAACTGTGATCAATGATCTCGAATTGACCGTCAACCTCATAAACCGACGCCGGATCACCCGCCCGCATCGAATTTGTTTCCACTCCGCCAGTGCAGGCTACAGTGATTTCGAGATCGCGAAACTTCCCGGTCTCAATAGAGGCGTTGTTCATATTCGCAGCGGTTTCCAGCATTACCGTGTTCCGTGACGGAATGCCATAATAATCGCAAATTAAGGAATGATAAGATTCCGGCTCTTCAATCATCATTGAATTCATTGAAGTAAAATGATCACATGGTTCACAGCATTGATGATTACAGACAAACTGTATGTCGTCCCGAAGTCCGCCTCCAATGCGACACGTGGAGATACATCGATATGGTTTTAGAAGTTTGAAGATAATTACTTTTTCCTCACGATGTATTTCGACCGAGTTAAAGCATTTTTTTAAAAGCATCAAATTTCTCCGTCGGATGATGAGTAGCCGGACATATTATGTGCTACAACTCCGGACATTATATTTGCTGCCTACAATGATGAGTAGCCGACTGTTGATAACCAAATAAACGATTTAAACTCTTAACTAGGAGCTTTGAAAGCCTAATATTCTATGCCGGATTGAGCTTTTAAGCCCCTGCGAAATGGATGTTTTACATCATTCATCTCCGTCACAAGATCAGCCAATTCTATCAAACCGGGGGACCCGTCTCGACCAGTGACTACCACATGAACTCCTGAAGGCCGATTTTTAAGACAATCCAAGATATCTTCTTCCTGAACCATGCCGTATGTAATGAGATAGGTTAATTCATCGAGCACAACCATCTGGTGTTTCCCCGAAAAAATAGTTTGTTTTGCAAAAAACCACGCGTTTCGTGCTAGTTTAATATCTTCCTCTATGTTTTCTGATTTCCAGGTGAACCCTTTACCTAGAACATGTATCTCCATAAGATCAGAGAATCGTTTAGCGGCTTCCAGTTCCCCGGACTTCCACGAACCCTTCAAGAACTGAAGCAAACACACATTGAATCCATGTCCAAGCGCCCTGAAAACCTGCCCTAACGCCGCAGTTGTCTTACCCTTACCGTGGCCGGTATTTACGATCAAAAGACTTTGATCCATAGAAATGCTCCGTATGTGAAAAAATCGTGGCGTGCTTGTTTATATAGATATGAAAGACTTGGCGGACATAACTCGAGAGTGAATTAGTTGATTTCATGCCTCACCAGAGGCGCTTCTAAGGTTTGAAATCAAGAATCACCCCAGCTTTGACATCGACCCAAAAACATCCGCCACATATTTTTGCCATCCCTTTTTTGCATAATCCAGGCTAGAATATACATCAGAGCGTCTCTTATAATATTTTTGAGTTGTGTCCCGTCCAGGGTATTTTTCTGTTAATTAATCCTACTCCGACATTTCAATAGAGCATGTTAAATCAACAGTCGCATCAGATAGAGGGAGATTTGATGCCGGACATCAGGCAGAGAGGATATTTGCTTCAACTCTCTTTGTCGATCTCTCCATCTTTCTGAAGAGCGAACAGGGCATTGCCGACGTTTCCACGATTCCACGCGGCCCGGATTTATCGGGCAAGACTGCTGGCTGCCATTTTCATTCTCTGGTTCCACCAGGTCCGCTGAATTAGTTTTTTTTCCTGGATGCGTTGAAGCGTAAGATAGCCGAAGGCAAGGAAAACCAGCAGCACATGCCGATGCCAACCGGGCCAGCTTCTGCCTTCATGGTGATCCAACCCCAACTCTTCTTTCAGTTGCTGGTAGCCCTGTTCAATCCAGAACCGCTCATGGAAGAGACGAACCATTTCAAGGGTAGGCATGTCTTGAGGCATGTTGCTGAAGAAGTACCGGAGTTCGGTTTGCTTGTCACCATGTCTTCGTTCGATAATCAGCCACACTTCTCCATTGACGCTTCCTTTTTTGTATCCCTGAGCAGGAAAGACCCTTATGGATATGGCCTCAATCACCAACGGTTTACCCTGGCAATCTTTCCGGATCTCCAAATGTTCCCAGTCTTTTTCCTCAACACATTTTCCCAGATCAGCCACCTTCACCGGCAAGGGGTGCGTTTCCGACAGTTTAGGATATTTTCTGCCTCGTCCTGGTTTTTTCTCCTGAGAATCTGATTCTTCAAACACCGGCGATTCCAGAAAAACCAACGTATCAGAATGAACACCGACGACATATCTTTTTTTCCGCTCGTCCAGTCCGCTGCGAAATTCCATTATATTGCCGTACCAACTATCAGCCACCACCGCCCGATGGGAAACGCCATCGGCTTCGGCCAAATCGATCAGATCCAGGGCCATCTGCCACTTCTCTCGGTAATGGACACCTTCCGGCATCTTCGTTTTCTTTCGCAACGCCAGACACTCCGGATTATCCCAAGATGCAGGGACAAAAAGCTCCATGGCGTACGGCCAGGCAAAACCCTGCCCCACATATGTCATACTGACACCAACCTGGCAATTATCAACCTTCCCACGAGATCCGCAATACTGTCTGGTCACGCAAACGCTATGATTACCCTTCTTGGGAAATGCTGTATCATCAATCAACAAAACCCCTTGGGGATCATCCGTCTCGGCAAGCATCTGTCTTCTGTATTCGCAAAATGCTCCCTCGTGGTTCCACTTCACCTCTGTCAGTAATCTCTGCATCCCCCTTTCCGAGGCATGGACCTTCTCCGACAAAGGCTCGACCGATTTTCTGTCCCCATCCATCATCAACCCGACGACGTACCCCTGAGCCAAGACACGAGCTTCATGCCGCTTGATATAATGCGAAAATCGCGCCATGTATTCGTCGATACCGAAAAATATGTTAGCCGTTTCCATGAAAGGTTCATATAATATCCTTAACTTGGATAGTCAAGACTTATTTGTCGGAGTAGAATTAAGCTGTCTTTATAGCCGAGCCTGCTTAGAATTTCACTACACCAATCCCTCACAGCCTTGTTGTCATGACCCGAGGGAATTGTTTCGCTTACGCCATGTAGGGCTAATGTCGTCCCGAAGTCCGCCTCCAATGCGACACGTGGAGATACATCGATATGGTTTTAGAAGTTTGAAGATAATTGTTTTTTCCTCACGATGTATTTCGACCGAATCAAAGCATTTTTTCAAAGCATCAAATTTCTCCGTCAAATGATGAATGGACTTGTGTTGATAATAGATTGAACTGGATGACTGTCCGGTCACATCTTCTGTGACAATTTTCCACGATGTAAAAAATCCGTCTCAAAAAAAATGGGGACGAGCGGAGGAGCGGTGCCACAACTCGTCCCCCACAGGCGTCTCTAAACCGCCGAAAGTACCCTTGAAGATGGCGCTCCTTTGGGTGAAAGGGTTTTAAAGTAATCCACAGTATTGGTTTTGGGAGATCGTTAGTGAATTGGCTCGTTTCCTCCTATCCCGGGAAGATTAAGTCCTGCCATATAGGAGTTATAAGCCAGCCACTCCTGCAATTCACAAAGTCCTGCCTTTTTAACGTATCCAATATTCGTCACATCAATTTTGCAGTAACAATCCGGTTCCAGCAGTCTAAATTCTATTAAGTCCCCGGGTAAAACCATGAAAAGCTCTCGGGTCGGAGTGGGGATCGCCTCAATCATGCCTTGATCTTTTGTTTCCCAATAACCTTTGAACGTGTAGTGCCTATAAGAGAAAAATCTTCGTCTAAAAGAACATTCGTCAGTTCTCTGGTGCATGATGGCCCATATGCCCGGACAGGTGGCCCTAAAAATAACCCCACCAGAAAACCCTAATTGCACTGGTTTATCTGTACAGGTAATTTCAATTGAATTCTCAAGAGGAAAAGATTGTCCAGCGTACGCTTCAATTGTCCCTAAAGCCAAAACTATAATGGCTAAACTCATGGCCCTGTTTCTGATCATGATTGGACTCCTGTCTGTTTAGAATGTCGTCAAATTGCGCATCCAGCTTGCAGCGCCCCGAATCGATGAAACACCATCAGCAACTGAACCGTAAAGACGCGTTTGCATTCTTGTCAGGTCCTGGATTGTGGGCACGCGGATTTTGTCTGAATCCAATTTGGTTTTTAGACCGAAAAAGCACGACCTACCCGCATTTGAGTAAAAATCAAAAGTCCATGGCATCGGATAATATGAGGCGTAGGTGCCTTGTAACGCATATTGACGATCACTGAAGTTCTTAACGCCACAATATAGCTCCACCAGACCGTCCCAAAATTTCTGAGAGAAACTTATATCGCCCCATTTAACAGATGAAAGGTCTCGAAACTCGTTAAATACATCATTTATCAAGAAACGGCTTCCAACATAATGATAGTTAATCATGCCGGAAAATCCCCATTCCTTGTTGTCGTAGAGCAGCTCGATGTTAGCCATATCATTAGGGACTAAAGGCGCCCATTTTCTTGCCGTTGTTAATCCAGCGGGATTTGGGGGTTGCCAATTGGTACCGAAATACACCTTCTGCCATGTATAATTAGATTTCATCGTCCAACGAGGTGTTATCTTGAGGAGTGACTCGACCTCGACTCCAGAGTGTACAATATCAGGGATATTCAGGTTCCGACTCAAGCCATAATTGGGCGGATTCGGGTCAGGACCCCAGAAAATTTCGTTTTGCATGTCAAGTTTATAGCAAGTGACCCCTAAATAGATGTTGCGCGTGAACCAGTGTCGGACCCCGAGTTCGCCCAGGGAGCCGCCTTCCGGCTGTAGGAACCAAATAGGTTGGGGAGAAACCGCAGGATTCAAAGGGTTCCACCCATAGTTGATCATATCGTCAAAATTTGGG
Organism: uncultured delta proteobacterium; assembly: GCA_963798475.1. Classification (GTDB taxonomy): domain Bacteria; phylum Desulfobacterota; class Desulfomonilia; order Desulfomonilales; family Desulfomonilaceae; genus CAJBEZ01. The sequence goes on along the minus strand of CAWCTI010000018.1, from coordinate 39,202 downwards.
AATCTATATGGGGTGGAATGTTTGTAGTAAATATCGGAACCTAATTCACGATCGTAAACAAAACCCAGACTATACTGGGAATCACTTGCGTTCATGTCAATTGTCGCCGTGACGACCGAGGGACTATATATTGATGAGGAATAGATGCCTGGCAAATTGTAGTTTTCTTTCCTGTATGCCAGAGTAAGAATAAGTCTGTCAAAGAACCTGGTCTGGTTCATTATCCAATAGGATACGGAATCACGATATCCTGTAATCGCCGCAGCGTGGGTCAAACCATAAGTGTATGTAGGTAAAAGTGTAATGTTTCGCGCTTCCCATTTAAATTTACCATTTGAGGTGTTGGCGGCAAGAGTTAGATCATTACGTAAAAACGAGTGTCGGTCGGTGCGGGTATACGTTGCGTAAATTTGGGAATCCGTCCATCGCTGATCATAATCTTCACCCTGGCCGAAGTAGAAGGGAATGCTACGGTCGTAAGTCCTGCCAGTCCATGTCAGGTCAAGGTTTCCTAGGCGGGCGCCTTCGTAGAGAAGCTTAACTAAGGTCAGATTATCTAGCCTGTTTTCCGGAGGATCGTCAAAAGGCCGATATCCAAAAGGATCCTGCCATATGTCCCTAATGTCTCTACGCTGCCATCGAGCAACATCAATTGGATTATAATCCGCTACTCGCTGGTCTGATATCAAATTGCTTATGTCAAGGGTTAGCTTTGGTGTGATTTTCCAATTGAGGTCTCCATAGACATTTACCAAGGACCACGGACCTGGCCGTGAAATTGGTTCCTCGTAATCGTTATTCCCGTAATACGTTCGCCAGCCTGGCGACTGATAATACCTACCCATAAATAGACCAATCGCAACAGGGCCCTTGACTATGTTTGTGGCCGCCCATTCTCTGTTCTGTCCCCATGAACCTCCTTCAGCTCCAAAATCGGACCCAGGGTTAAGTCGAGGTTTTTTTATAATGATATTTATCGCGCCTCCAATCGCCTTATCTCCGTATTGTATTGTTCCATCGCCTCTTAAAACCTCAACCCGTTCAATGAGTTCAGGAAATACGAAATTAGTATTAGCTTCCTGCCTTGGCATATTCAGACTTGTGCCATCCAACAACAAAGAAGTTCGATTGGTTGTTTCATTGGTAAAGCCACGAATGGCTATAGGAGCGTCAAAAGGGTTTCCAGCATACCCATCCATGGAAAAAACTCCTGGCTGGCCCTGGACAATATCTGAGAGGCCAAACTTCCCGAGAGCGGAAACTCCTTTATTTTCTATAACACTTATAGCAGAAGGAACTGTTGCAAGGTTCTGTGTGCGGCCCGATTCTGAAACCACTTCTGACCGAGTAGGAGCATAATCGGAAAAGGCTTGACCTGCAGGAACAGGATCTCCATATCCGAACCCTTCTTCTGATCTTGCGCCTCTCGATGAACCACTTGAGGATGGAGCCTGGACCTGAACGCTCGGTAGCTGCTCTGAAGGAACTGGGGCCGCGTCCTGAGCCACGCTCCAGTCAAGTGTCAACAGGCTCAGGAATAAAGCCATGACCACTCTGATTAAAGTTCCTGAACTATATTTATATTTGATTCTCATGAAACAATTTCTCCATTACGTCGAGACTGACGCCAAACTAAGGCCTGACTGGCCGACCGCATGAGTAGGGACCGTTGGGGCCGTCCCGGAAGAGGTCTCCAAACCAACGGTCGTCCCGGACTATGGCCCCGGGTATATTAACAATTCCTTGCAAGAGATTATTGGGCTCTGCAGCCGGAAATCTATGCTCCTGGACTAATTGAGGCGGCAGTTGAGGGCCGCAACCGGTCATTGTAGCCTGACGAGGCAGTGGGCCTACAACCGGACCCGATGGAGCGCAAGCAGCCGGTTGAACGCTACATGCTGAAACGGGAGGAGTTGGACAGAACCCTGATGGCATTGGATTCCCACGGCAAGGATATGGAGCGCCAACACACGCTGGTGCGCATGGTTTTGGTCGATTTACCGGTATAACCGCCTCAATAACCTTGAACGGCAAACGAATAGTGGCCTTGAGCAGCCCGACAGCATTGATCACAATGCTTCTGACAGGACCTTCTTCCCGGTAAGTTAAGGGGACTAGCCGCGGGCCGCATGGCGCAACTTTAACAGGGGCCGGAATTTGCCGATATTGCGCCGGAAAATTTTGACAGGCACCGGGTTCAGCCGGGCCTCGTGGCGAGGGGACAGGAGCGCAACATGACGGCGGATAAGGTTGGCAGCCCTGAGGTGGACCGCCCGCCAAGGATTCCGTAAGGCAGCAGGCAAACGTGAGAAACAACATACCTGTGATCAAACTTATGTGTGAACTGGACATTTAGACCTCCAAATCAAAAAATAAAATCGTTGTGGAGATAACCTATTGATATAACGTTGTATGTTATCTAGCCCCTCGAAAAACAGTTTTCTGTCTCAGGATCAAGAATGATATGGAGATCAGTCGGTGAACCCGAGCGCGAGCTAACATTAGACTTGACTTGATTAGGTAGAGGTAGGAAGATAGTGGGAAAGGGAAACCCTAACCATTTCCCACCAGCCTTGGGTTCCGTTGCAGCGGAACTCGAGGCGCCCAACCTCATCTTTTTGTCAAACAAAAAAGCCCTTACACCGGAGCGGCGCAAGGGCTTGACGTAATTCTACATCCCCTTGCCTGCCCGCGCAGGTTTTTTTAGGGTCGAGAAAATACCTAGGTATTCTGGCTTCCGATTCAACCTACTTGCCGCGCCTTCCCGGAAAACTTTCCAGTGGTTTATATGCGGGTTTCGTCCTCGGTCACAGATGCGGGGCAGCAACGGATTCTCACCGTTTTCCCCAAGGTATTTCTGTCAAAATCTTAATTTATACTATACGGCACTTATCCTAAATCTTTGATTTGCTAGATGTCAACATTTTTTTAACAAAATGGCACGATGTAGTTACGGCAAAGTCTCAGCACGCAGAAAATTCATCCTCAATCCCAACTTTGTAGCGGCTAAATGATTGCCCAAACCGCTGTGACTCGATCCTTGACGACACCGACTAAGGGTATTATGTTATTCTAAGTTGTAGCACCTTGAACTCGAGGGTTTAATATGATTCAAAAACCATCTTTGAGAAGGGGCGTAATTCCCCTTCCAGTCATTTTTATTTCCAGCCTCTGGACAAGGCATAGGAATGCTCAGCTATTATGCAATAGCGGTCTGATACCAACCGGAATCTGATTGCATAAAAAAAGTTGTTCATTTAGGAAAGGCAATCGCTCATGTCGTCACAGAACATTTTAGACAAAGAATCGTGGAAAGAAGCGGTCAAATTTCATGGCCACATGTGTCCCGGGCTATCTATTGGCTACAGGGCGGCAGTCGCCGGTTTGGAACACTTGCAAAACAGCCGTTCTCTGATGAAGAAATTGTAACCATTGTTCAAACTAACGCCTGCGGCGCGGACGCTGTGCAGTGCCTAACAGGTTGCACTTTCGGAAAGGGTAACCTGATATTCAAGGATCACGGCAAACATGTTTTCACCTTTATTTCTCGTTCTACTGGTCAAGGAACCCGAGTCTCACTCAAGCCCAACGTTTCTGGAACCTGACGAAAGACATCTCGAGTTGTTCGAACTAATAAGATCAGAAGCCGCCACCGCTCAGGAAAAAGAAGAATTCTTCCAAATACATCACAACAAGAGTGTTTCCATCCTTGAAAAGGACATTGACGAACTCTTTGATATTCGAGAGGTAAACATAACCCTCCCGCCCAAGGCGAAAATTGAACCTTCAGTGATTTGCGACGAGTGTGGGGAACCGACGATGGCCTCCAAACTTACGGAAATTGATAGCGGGCGGTTATGCCCGGAGTGCGCAGCCCAAATTAACGGATGTAGTTAGGTGAGTCATCGAAAATCGTCTGAAATTGTAACTGAATACAATTTATACATAAGAAGAAAATTATTTCTTTTTACGGCGCTTGCGGTAGCCGTATTGGCGCTTGCATTGTACGCTCTAACTGCTGGGACCTACAATATTTCTATATATAAAGTTTTCCTGTCCCTCGTGGGTTTGACTGACGTTCAGTCGAACATAGTGGTTTGGCAAATCAGGCTACCAAGGATTGTAGCCGCCATTGTCGCCGGCTGGGCGCTCGGGCTATCAGGTTTGGTGATCCAATGTCTCCTGAGAAACCCACTCGGATCACCTTTTACTTTGGGTATAAGTAACGGAGCGGCTTTTGGAGCGGCATTCGCAATAGTTTTCCTTGGGACCGGAAGCCTTTCGAGTGGCGCGGATCAATCAAGCGTTGCTCAGGCGCTTAATTCGTCCGCCCCTATGACTTTACAAAATTTGTATTCTGTGACTTTTTGCGCTTTTCTCGGTGGGATAATAGCCACAGGAGCAATTTTAAGTCTGGCGAGACTGAAAAAGATGTCGCCGGAGGCTGTTATTCTGGCGGGCGTCGCACTTTCTTCGCTGTTTGTGTCTGGGACGATATTGGTTCAATATTTCGCGACTGAGGTGGAGTTAGCGTCAGTGGTATTCTGGACTTTCGGGGACGTGGGTCGCGCTAACTGGGCTGAAATACTCTGGATGACTTCGGCCACTGCTTTGGTGACCATTTATTTTGTGTTCAAAAGGTGGGACCTGAATGCGCTGACCGCAGGAGAGGACACTGCGCTAGCTTTGGGCGTGGAAGCCGACAAGATCAGGCTACTGGGAATGTTTCTGACCGCGTTGATAACTTCGTTGGTTACAGCTTTCCTCGGAGTAATAGCCTTCCTCGGCTTGTTGGCGCCACATATCGGTAGGAGGCTCGTCGGCGCCGACCATCGCTTCCTGCTTCCTCTTTCCTGTATAATTGGGGCCCTCCTGCTGCTGGTCGCCGATACGGCGGGCCGAATCATTGTGGGTTCCGGCACTCTTCCCGTAGGCGTCCTCACCTCGTTCATGGGCGCTCCCCTCTTTCTCTATCTGCTGATTAAGGGGTACAACAAGTGATCCTTTCGGTCCAGGGAATTCATTTTAGCTACAACAGCCTCCCTGTCCTTGATGACGTTTCGTTTCAACTTGATCGTGGCAAAATTCTGGCTGTGCTTGGAGTAAACGGGGCCGGTAAATCTACCCTGCTCAAATGCCTCAATAGGATCCTCAAACCACAATTAGGAACCGTCCTTTTGAACGAGACTGATATATTTACCTTGCAAAGACCTGCAATAGCCAGATTGATGGGTTATGTGCCACAACGCCATGATGGTGAGAACCTCACGATTTTTGACGCTGTGCTTCTCGGACGCAAACCTCACATGAAGTGGGGACCAACAACTCACGACATCAAAATTGTTGAAAATATGCTCAAGATTATGGGGCTCAATGACGACGTCTTGAGACCGGTAAACACGCTCAGTGGCGGACAAGCGCAAAAGGTTGTAGTGGCGCGGGCATTGGCGCAGGAACCGGACGTTCTAATTCTCGACGAACCTACCAGCAATCTGGATGTCAGAAATCAGTTCGAAGTCATGGGACTGGTAAAAAAGGCCGTCACAACAGGAGATGTCTGCGCAATCATTGCGATTCATGACCTCAACCTAGCCATTCGCTTCGCAGACACCATAATGTTTCTTAAAAATGGGCAAGTGTATGCGGTCGAAAACCGGGATTCACTCACACCCAAAACAATTAAAAGTGTTTATGGGGTCACAGCGGTAATTCAAGAGGTCGCAGGTCATTTGGTTGTGGTTCCTTTAAGCTGTTGCGATCTTCATGATTCAGGAGAAAAGACCTGATGAAGACACGATTTATCATTGTCATAATCTTCATGGGATTGTCGATTGGACTTTGCGATAGAACTAAAGCGTCTGATTCTAAAACCGTCACTATTGTCGACATGGGCAAACGATCTGTAACCGTGCCATTAAATCCCAAGAGGATTGTTTGTTTAAGCGCTGGCGCCCTAAGGTTAATTTGTTACTTGCAGGCTACTGATCGAGTTGTTGGAGTAGAGGACATTGAAAAATCAAGACCATATGCGCGCCCCTATATTCTCGCCAATCCTGAACTTGCCAAACTTCCGAGGATAGGGCCTGGGGGACCGGGGAGCATCAACAAAGAACCCGACCTGGAAGCGATCCTCAACGTGAAACCCGACGTGATATTTATCACTTACATGGCGCCACATAACGCTGACGAACTGCAAAAAAAACTCGGCATCCCCGTTGTAATTCTGACATACGGCAGATTCGCTTCCTTTGATGATCTCGTATACGGCTCCATAAGGGTCGCCGGTAACATTCTTGATAAGGATAAAAGGGCCGAAGAAGTAATCGATTTTATCGAAAACGCCCAGCACGATCTGGCTTTAAGATCAAAAGACTGCAAAGAATCACAAAAACCTTCGGTTTATGTGGGAGCGGTCGGTTACAAAGCCGCACAGGGGATAGAGAGTTCCTACTCAAGTTTTTCCCCTATGGAGTGGGTCGGGGCAAAAAACGTAGTAAACGAGGTTTCTAAAAAACCCAATCACATTTTCATCGATAGGGAGCAGCTACTTTCGTTGAATCCGTCAATTGTGTTTGTTGATGGCGGCGGCCTAAACATGGTGAAACAGGACACTGAAAAGAGGCCTGAATTCTACAAGGGGCTCAAAGCATTTCAAGACAAAAGAGTCTATGTCTTATATCCTTTTAATCACTACACAACGAATATCGACACTGCCATAGTGGACGCTTATGCTGTGGGAAAGATCCTCTATCCCGAAAAGTTCTCAGATGTGGATTTGCCCAACAAAGCGGATGAAATTTACAAATTTCTGTTAGGCAAACCCATCTACAAGAAAATGGAGCTAGATTTTGGTCCCTTAGATCGACAAGCGGATTTCAAACTCTAACAGACTTTAGCTCAGTGGCTATGAACATGGGCCTCTTTTTCATGCATCGGATGATCATGATCGTGAAGACCGTGCACGCCTAAGTGTTGGTGTTCGTGGACCACGGCCCCTGCTTTGTGATCATGCTCATGCTTATGGTCGTGAGTGTGTTCGTGATCATGGGAATGGGTGTGTTCGTGGTTACCTTGCATTGTGAATTCCTTTCGTTAATAGAAGCGTTTTCCTGTTTACAATGTCGCTTTCCTATGAATTAAGTCTGGGAACCGATATTGTCAATAATGTAGCACATTTAAGTATTACGGTAGTAACTTCTCAATAAGCCCGGGCAGACTAACCCAAGCCTGTTTGGAAGAGTTTGATATCATTAGGTTCGTGATTTTGTTACCTCAGTTTTACCCGGGGTTATTGAGAAGTTACTTACGGTAGCGCTCCGTGCGCTTCTTTCTTCAAACTTTATCTGTCTGCCGAACTGCAAATTTCTACAAAAAAAGCAACAAAATCTAATTGACATTGCCTCCTCCAGGTGTTACGTTAATTTAGTTAGTGCTACTACATTTTCTGTAATAAGGGCCGGGGTTTAGGATTTGGCGTCCAGGGATTTTCTTGCCCTTTTGGGGATTGGAGGAAAGAGGGTGAAGAAGCTTAGACTTTGTTTTTGGGTGACCACCTTATTAATCATCTCCGTCGCTCCGGCTTTGGCATGGGATTTCACCATGGCGGGCCAGTTCGAATGGAGGTATAGGTACTTTGGCCGCGCGAACGGCTATCAGGACTTGTTCGGCGACATGAGGTTCCAGGACAGTTCTCTGAACACCACTGGATCAGTAATAGGGTTTGCTGGGCCGAATTTCTATCGCGGCTATAACGGTGGCACGGTCGCCGCCCCTGTCGCTATGCCAACCGGCTCAAACGGGTCAAACTTGATGATTGTCAGGGGCGGTTTCTCATTGGCTGATTCCGACGCGTTCGCGAATGATCAGCGGATGTCTTTCGAACCGGAGATCAAGGTCAACAATGCGCTTCGCTTAGTCGCCAAAATGGACCTGGCGGGGACCCGTGCCAAATACAACCATAGAGATTTTCAAACCAACGGACCTTTAGACAGATGGTATCAGGACAGGGTGAGCCAGAACGCCTTTGATACCGCCATGATACCCAGCATCAACCAGTATTATCTTGTTGCTCAACTTCCTTGGGGAGTAGTGCAAATGGGCGCTAGGCACTGCCTGTTCGGCATTTCCTCTGCACAGGGCTATAATTTTAGGAACGATTCCTTGCAGTTTATCATACCTTACGGTCCTTTCCGTTTCGCTCCACAGATTTGGATCGCCCGAGAACCTCCAGACGGCTACGGTTCTTTCATACCGTATGGCGGAACAACTGGGCCTTACCCTGGCACGGTCCCGGACTATGACAGCGGACAGCACCCTAAAATTTTCTGGTGCACAGTGGTGCTCTATGACCGTGGTCCCTTTTCTTTTTGGCTGGGCAGGGCTGAATGGATGCGACATACTAGCGCTGCGGATTTGAGCGGGGCCGGTTTCTCCGGAGTCAGAGTGACGTATCCTAATGGGCCTTTCAATGCGCCGATGAAATATCAATTCGGGAGTCAAGATTTTGATATGATATACTACTTTGCCTGCGTGAAATTTAACAATGGCCGTTTCTTCGCGAACGTGGAAGGTTACTGGCAGGCCATGGATACACATTATCTCGGAGTAGGAACGCCCTCGACAGGTTTTATTAGCGGCGCCCCACCATTGTACAATGAACAATCCGAAATTGTTGCCGAGTATGGCGCTCTTTGTGGACCGGCCAAAATCGGGGGCCTGTTCGCGTGGTCAGGTGGGCCGGCCCTGAACAATGGCAACCCTACCAAAGTCTATAACGGAATAGCGATAGACCATATAGCGACTGATAATTACAATTACCTGCTATTCCATACTTATGGAGGAGGTAACGACGCTCCCTGGCGTGCTGGGAAGCCTTTCACCCAGGATGATAACGGCGCAATGGCTGACGCGTACGCCCTTGCGGCGAGGATGGATTACGCTGTGGCCGCAAACCTGAACGTGTGGGGCAGCTACTTGTGGGCAAGCAGGGTTGAAGAGAATGGTTGGCTTGCGGGCCAGAAAAGCTCTAGCGGGACCCCATCGGTGGGCACAGGTGTTAGCGGGGCCTGGACAGTCCCAGATGCCCAGAAGTGGAAAAATACGGCCGTGCCCGGCGCAGGCGCTCAGTCCAGCATGAATCCATATGTGGACAATAGCTTCCTTGGATGGGAAGCCGGGGTTGGGGTTAACTGGAAGTTACTGGAAGGAATGACCTTTGCTTCGCGCTACGCCTATTGGCAGCCTGGACCATGGTTTGATCAGGCGTATCAGGTTGTTGGACAACTGCCAAGCGGAGCCGCAACGGCCAACGGCTTCATGCAGGGTCGTTCCGCAATTCAGGCATTCGAAGGATCAATCTTGATTGATTTCTGAACCTCCAAATTCGTAGACCGAACGGGTCCGTGGGCGTTTGCCTGCGAGCTTCTTTCCGGAAACCTTAGTGGTAGACTACCCCGTTACTGTCAACAACATTAGGAGAAAAACGCAATGTATTTTCACAAGGCACAGTTCTTCGATTCCCAAGTCAATGAACCTTAGGCAGCCGAACAGTATAATTTAGATGAACTGAATAAGATAAACAGAATGCTGGGCCTGTCCCCGATTGCCGAAGGCATGAAGATTCTTGAACCAGGCTGCGGGACTGGTCGCCTGACAAGAATTCTGGCTGATCGAGTAGGCGCTAGGGGCTTAGTGATTGCTATGGACATTAGCGCCGGGATGATTGATGAATGCCGGAATAGAATGGGTTCACTAACAAATGTTCAGGTGTTATGCGTCGCAGTGGAAGATCACCAATTTTCAACAGAGGAATTCGATGCTATCGTTTGTCATCAGGTGTTTCCACATTTTGATGACAAAAGTGAAGTAGTTAGCCTTTTTTCTAGGATCCTCAAACCATCGGGTAGACTTGTAATATTTCATTTCGTTAATTCATGTGAAATTAATGACTTGCATAGTAAGGTCAATCAAGCCGTCACCAATGACATGATTCCCTCAAAGGAGATAATCACGCAAATGCTTACCCCTTGCGGGTTGCACATCGATATTTTCGAAGATGATGAGAATGGTTACTTGTTGATCGCTCACCTTTCACACTAAACCAAAGATTGGGTGAGCAACCCACCCAAAATCTCTTGAACTATTGACCCTGCGACGTAGCGGTTTACGATCCAAGCCCAGCTAGAAGCGATCTCCATGCAAGTCGATTTTCCACAAAGGCTCAGGCGCTAATTACACAATCTAGATCCTTGGGCGGAAGCGTAATCCATTAATAGGACATCGCCGGTACACACACAGATAGCGTCCGCTAAAACGGAGTTCGTATCACGAAACTTCCTGTGCGTCCTTTCAATTACGTCGAGATAATGGAATGGATCAAACGCGCTACGCGTTTGCAACGCGACATTCTGCAGTAATAAGAAGCTGAGTTCATGAGAAAGAAACACGGCCCTCAGAGCCTCTACAAATCCGTTTGACGAGTTAACCAGACAAACGTTGATAGAAAGCACGCCGCCATGGAGTTTTTCGAGATCCGACAGTGGATCGGGGCGCATAACAGGCGCATTTATCCACCAATTGTAGTGAGCGAATCGCCAAGGCGCTCCTCCGAATTTCGAAAGCAAAATCACCGCCTCATCAACAATGTCGAGGGCAAACATCGACTGCTTTACCTGGACCTCAGCAATTTCGGAAAGACTAGGGTCCTTAGCAGCGATTGTGAGGGTGTGGCCTCCGAACGAATAGTTATAGTGGACCCCCTCCTCGAAACTCGTTACTCCAGGGTGAAGAAAATCACCAACTTTAAGTCGTATCATTAGCGTCTCCTTTTAATCTGATTAAGTGCCTTAACTCAGGGACCAATAGTGGCATGTTATATCATTCCGTGCTACTACTTAGCAAGGCTTTTCTGGTTCCCCTTCGTGGTCGACGAAACCTTACTTGGTCTACAGATTATGAAAAGTGTCGAGGGAATTCGGGGAGAAATCAGACAGGTCAGGATTGTAGCTGATAGTTGTCCGTGTCTAAAGGAGCAGTTGAGTCTAGGAGCTATGCCCGAACTAATATGTTAAGAATCACTTGATCGAGTCAACACTGACGTCCAATCAACATTTTAGAGGCAGCCGCCTGGTCCGGCCGCCTCATTCGATTTTTCGACCACGCGAGGCTAAAAATACATAGCCTTATTTGTCGGTCGTCCCACATTTCTGACATCCATGATTATGATCATGCGGTTCATGATCCCCGCTGTGATCATGTTCATGTTTAATTCTTCACCCTCGTGCTCATGCTCATGAGCGCGTTTGTGCTTGTGTTCGTGCTCGTGAGTAATTTCTTCATGCTCGTGTTCGTGGGCATGATCATGTTCGTGCTCGTGTTTTCCTTCCATATGAGTCTCCTTGTTAAAGTAATGTGGGCCACGCGTGAAATATAAACGCCGGTGCAATAGTGTCCCTCTAAAGCGGCCGAATTTTTCGGTTGCGGCGGTATAAAAGTGTACCGCATTAATGCCTTCCTCTAATCTGTCCGGAATCGGGCAAGAGGGGAGGCGGAGGGATGTATAGCGTGGAAATGTATCAGCGGATTCGTCGTGCGTGCCACGTAGAGGGCATGAGCATTCGGGAAGCGGCCAAGCAGTTTGGAGTACACCGCAAGACCGTGAAGAAGATTCTCAGTTTTTCCATCCCGCCCGGGTATCAACGATCACAGCCCATCAAATATCCTAAGCTTGAAAATTTTAAGGGTGTCATTGACGCCATTTTGGCTGATGATCGGCTGCGCCCCAAGAAGCAACATCACACGGCCAAACGCATCCTGGAACGGCTGCGTGACGAGCATGGCTTTTGCGGGGGCTACACCATTGTTAAAGAATCAATAGTGTCCCAACGTTGATACAGGTTACGTTTCTAACCTATTGACTAAATGTGAGAAAATTAACCAGATGCTATTTAACGACTTGAAATCTTTCCGACCAAACTGCCATCCTTGGGGAAAACTTCCCTGGGAGGTTGTCTGTGTATTCCGGAAAAGTCGTTTTTTCTCAAGTGATGGAATTTCTTCCACTCCACATCTTTCACCAGTGTGTAGATCGTTACCATGGCGACTACAAGGTCAAAGAGTTCACCTGCCTCGATCAATATTACTGCATGGCCTTTGCCCAGATCACTTACAGGGAGAGCTTGCGGGATATCGAAGCCTGCCTTCGGGCACAGCAGGGCAAACTCTACCACATGGGAATCAGGGGACCAGTTTCGCGCAATACATTGGCCAATGCAAACAAGGTCCGAGACTGGCGGATCTATGCAGATTTGGCGCTCTCCCTGATTGCCACGGCCCGGAAGTTGTACAGCAAAGAGGCTTTTCTCGACGATCTCAACGAGACCGTCTACGCTCTGGACGCCACAACTATCGACTTGTGCCTGTCCGTGTTCCCTTGGGCGCACTTCCGGAAGACCAAAGGAGCGATCAAGCTCCATACCCTGTTAGATCTACGCGGCAATATCCCGTCCTTCATCCATGTCTCCAACGGGAAGCTCCACGAGGTCAACACTCTGGATATCATTCCTGTGGAGGCAGGGTCCTTCTACATCATGGACCGGGGTTACCTGGACTACGCCAGGTTCTATGCTTTATCCCAAGCTTCGGCCTTTTTCATCACCAGGGCCAAGTCCAACATGAGATGCCGACGGGTCTACTCCCATCCAGTGGATCGGAGCACCGGCCTGATCTGCGATCAGTCCGTGCTGCTGACTGTTTCAAGGTCCGCCACGGACTACCCAGAGAAGCTACGTCGGGTGAAATACCACGATACGGAGACCGACAAAACTCTGATCTTTCTGACCAACAACTTCGCACTGCCAGCCTTGACCGTCTCGATGTTGTACCGCTGTCGCTGGCAGGTAGAGCTATTCTTCAGGTGGATCAAACAGAACCTTCGAATCAAGACATTCTTCGGCACTTCGGAAAATGCAGTCAAGACTCAAATATGGATCGCTGTCTCAGTATATGTGCTCGTAGCCATCATGAAAAAACGGCTAAATATTCGGGCCAGCCTCTACACAATTTTACAGGTTCTGAGCGTCTCCGCTTTCGAGAGAACGCTGCTTTTTCAGCTACTTGCAGAACCGGACTACAAAAGCGAGCCCGATGAAAACGATAACCAGTTGATTCTATTTACTTAAACGTTGGGACACTATTGTTAAAGAATATGTAAGGGAACAGACTCTGCGGTGTCGCGTGAAGTGTTTATTCCCCTAGTCCATCCACCAGGCCACGCCCAGGCGGATTTCGGTGAAGCGGTGGTCGTGATTGGAGGGGTCGAGCAGAAAACTCATTTTTTTGCTATGGACCTGCCCCATAGTGACGCCTGCTTTATCAAGGCATATCCAGCGGAAACGTCTGAAGCCTTCTGTGACGGCCACAATGCGGCCTTCGCTTTCTTCGGTGCGGCTCCGAGATCCATTCTCTACGATAACACGAAAATAGCGGTCGCCCGCATTCTTGGTAACAGACAACGAGTGCGTTCGCGTATCTTTGCCGAACTACAGTCCCATTACCTGTTCGAAGACCGCTTCGGTCGTCCCGGCAAAGGCAACGACAAGGGCAAGGTGGAAGGCCTGGTGGGATACTCCCGGCGGAACTTCATGGTCCCAATCCCGAATTTTGCCAGTTACGCGGACTTCAACGCCTACCTGGAAAAACGCTGTCGGCAACGGCAAAAGGAAACGTTACGCGGACATAGAGAAACCATTGGTGAGCGGTTACAGAGCGATTTAGCGGCTTTCCTCTCCTTGCCAGAAACCCCATACGACGCCTGTGTCAAGAGTCCGACGAGGGTGAGCTCCCTTTCGCTAGTGCGATACCGAACTAACGACTACTCTGTTCCAGTCGCCTATGGGCACCGTAAAGTCTTAATCAAAGCCTATGTCGATCGAATCGAAATATACTGTGACTCCGAACTCATCGCCCGGCATGAACGTTCGTACGAAAAGAGGGATTTCATCTTCGAGCCGATGCACTATCTGGCGCTTTTGGAGCGAAAGATCAATGCGCTGGACCAGGCGGCGCCTCTTGTTGGCTGGCAGTTACCAGAAGTCTTTCCGACGCTACGGCGCTTGCTTGAAGCACGCATGGGACACATTGGCAAACGAGAGTACGTTCAGGTATTACGCTTGATGGAAACCTTCTCCCCAGAGCAAACCGAAGCTGCGGTCAAACAGGCTATACAGTTGGGCGCTATCGGCTTCGATGCGGTAAAGCATTTGCTACTATGCAGTATTGAACGGAAACCCCCTAGACTCAATCTTGATATTTATCCCTACCTTCCGAGAATCCAAGTCAAGACGACAGCAACCAACTCCTATTTATCCCTGCTCAATAAGGTGGCGGTATGAACGAGACCCCACAACTGCTGCTGTCACATCACTTGAAGGCCCTGAAACTACCAACTTTTCTTAGGGAGTACGACAAGGTAGCTCAGCAATGCGCCTCAGAAGGGCTGGATCACCCTCGCTATCTGTTGCGCTTGTCCGAGTTGGAGTTGATTGACCGCGAGCGACGCATGGTGGAACGGCGGATCCGAGAAGCCCGATTCCCAACGGTAAAGAGCCTCGATAGTTTCGACTTCATGGCGTTGCCCATTCTGAACAAGGCACTGGTTAACGAACTGGCCCGTTGTGAATACATCATGCGTCGAGAGAATATTATTGCTGTGGGCAACAGCGGCACGGGTAAAACGCATATCGCTCTTGGATTGGGCCTGTCGGCATGCCAGAAAGGCCTGTCAGTCGGTTTTATCACAGCTTCGGCGCTGGTCCATGAACTGCTCGAAGCACGAGACGACAAGCGCATATTGCGCCTGCAGAAGCAACTCGCCGGTTATAAACTACTTATCATTGATGAGCTTGGCTTCGTCCCGTTATCCAAGACTGGCGCAGAGTTGTTATTCGAAGTCTTCAGCCAACGCTATGAGCGGGGCTCCATCTTAGTGACCAGTAATTTACCATTTGATGAGTGGACGGAGGTGTTTGGCTCGGAGCGCTTGACCGGGGCGCTGCTCGATCGACTCACCCATCATGTCAATATCCTGGAGATGAATGGGGACAGCTACCGGCTTAATCAAAGCAAGAAACGGCAACGACAACGGGCTGCCACGTCATTAGACGAGTTTGCCCCGAACTGAAATCAAGCTCGTGCTAAACCAAGACGAGGGGTCCGGCGGGACCTCTCTTTTTTGCTTCAACTGGTACACAATTGCTCCGCCCCGCTGGTACATTTTTGCTCCGGCCTTGACACGGAGTCAGGTATTATATCTTGTGCGCCGGTTGTCTTAAAAATGTTGATATCAGTGGTGTTGGCTATGTTCGAGAGGACGAGGATGTCATTGTTGTTTAGGGTCATGATGCTTTGAATGCGATGACTTTCGAAATTTTGCAACTCCGACGCAACCACTCGAAATCATTGCGAGCCGAAAAAACGGTGATCGTAATTGTAACTAACGGATTTTACAGAATGTTTCTAGTTGTTGATCTGACTGCTGGGGTACCTGATGAAACGCTTGCGCTATATCATCGTTTCGCTACGGTAAAGTTTAGTGAATCCAGCCACTTTTGAGGGGAGGGGATTGGACGGAGTGACCCGATTAGAGGGGATTGCGACACAAGCCGCCATTTCTCTACGCACAGCCGAAACCAATTTAGATTGGACGGAGTGACCCGATTAGAGGGGATTGCGACTCTATCGTTTGGAAATTCAGTTACTTTATACTCCATTCGGATTGGACGGAGTGACCCGATTAGAGGGGATTGCGACTCTCTCTTAGCATCCAAGAGAAGGTTCCGAACTCGGGATTGGACGGAGTGACCCGATTAGAGGGGATTGCGACCTAAGCGTAGCTGCTCTTGGGACACAACCGTAGCGAAGATTGGACGGAGTGACCCGATTAGAGGGGATTGCGACTTAGTGACCGTCAGCAAATAAATGTTGCAACTTGCCGGTGCTTTTACTATAGACCGTGTGTATGAGTGAATGTACTTATATCAAGAAAAGGTTTGACCTGCTAGTTGGAATTGTAGATGAACGGGTAAGACGGCTGTTGGTTGCCGCAGAAGCTGAATGTCTCGGATATGGTGGTATATCGGTAGTCAGTCGCGAGACAGGCGTTTCGCGTCGAGCAATCGCTGAGGGCATTAAAGAACTGAAGCAACCTGAAAATCTTCCCAGAGGCCGAGTTCGCAGAAAGGGAGCGGGCCGAAAGAAGACGATAGAAAAGGACCCCACGCTTGTGGGAGATTTGGAATTACTCATAGAACCAGCAACCTGTGGTGATCCGGAATCGCCGTTAAAATGGACGTGCAAGAGTGTCAGAAAATTAACGGACGAACTCCAGAAAATGGGCCACAGGACGAATCGCAGTATGGTTGCCGAGATTCTCCACGAAATGGGGTATAGTCTTCAGGCAAACAAGAAGACCATAGAAGGGACATCACACCCGGACCGGAATGCTCAATTTGAGCACATTAACTTCAAAGCCAAGGCGTATCTCGATGAGAAGCAACCCGTCATATCAGTGGACACAAAGAAAAAGGAATTGGTCGGGAGATTCGCGAACTCCGGACGAGAACTTCGGCCCAAGGGCCAGCCTGAGGAGGTCCTCGTTCATGATTTCATGATTCCCGAACTTGGGAAAGTAGCTCCATATGGTGTTTACGATATAGCGCAAAATTTAGGCTGGGTAAGCGTCGGCATTGATCATGACACTTCTGCTTTCGCAGTGGAAACCATTCGTAGATGGTGGTATTCCATGGGGCAGGCTTCTTATCCCAATGCGACCAAACTGCTGATAAGCGCTGATTCCGGGGGCAGCAACGGGTCCAGAGTTAAATTGTGGAAATTGGAGCTTCAGAAACTGGCGGACGAAACCAGACTTGAAATATCAGTTTGCCACCTGCCTCCAGGAACAAGCAAGTGGAACAAAATCGAGCACAGGCTATTCTCTTTCATCAGCAAGAACTGGAGAGGAAAGCCCCTCATAAGTCATGAAGTGATTGTGAGCTTAATCGCCCACACTACGACGAAAAATGGTCTCAAAGTGCGATGTGAAGTCGATACGAACTCCTATCCGAAAGGGATAAAAGTCTCGGATCAAGATCTGGCGAAAATCCTCCTACTAAGAAGTGACTTCCACGGAGATTGGAACTATACGATCCGACCGAGGCCGCTTTCAACTGATACTGTTATTTCCTGACGGTCGCTTAGTGTCTCCACTGCGAAGGCAGGCCTGCCTTTTTTTAGGATTGGACGGAGTGACCCGATTAGAGGGGATTGCGACTTATCAGATAGGAGTAAACATTCTATGTCATAGCAGCTGGTTGGACGGAGTGACCCGATTAGAGGGGATTGCGACTTAAGAGCGGCCACGCAATGTTTTTAATGCTTGTGCTGTTTGGAGTAAGTTGAAAAAAAAGGACACCAATGCTTAGATCAAAGACAAGACGGAGGTGTCATGATGACAAAAGCGAAAATTCCGTACGGCACGTACACTAAGGAGTTTCGGGAGGATGCCGTCAAGTTGGTGACCGATGGTGGTATATCGGCTGGTAGAGCAGCAGATCGTCTTTCAATGCCCAAGTCCACACTGGAGCGTTGGATCAAGGCGGCCAAGCGAGGAAAGCTTGATGAAATCGGTAAGTCGCAACGCCCGCTGAGCGAGGGGGAAGTGGAGTTGGCACGTGTCAAGCGGGAGTTGGAGATCGTAAAGATGGAGCGGGACATATTAAAAAAAGCGGCAGCGTACTTTGCGAAGGAGTCGCTGCACGGTACGCGGTAATAAATGACATGCGACTCTCTTGTCCAGTTCCGGTCCTTTGCCGAGTTCTTGGAGTTTCGTCAAGTGGCTACTATGCCAGTTGTAGTCGAGGGCCTTCTGTGCGGTCTAAACAGGAGAAGAGGCTGGAAGTTGAGATCCAGGCGGCGCACCGGCGTACCCGAAAGACATATGGTTCTGAACGTTTGCAACAGGATCTATCCGATAACGGGGTAAAGGTCGGGTTGCATCGTATAAAGGGTATTCGAAGGAAGCTTGGCCTGCGCTGTATACAGAAACACCGCTTTAAGGTAACTACGGACTCCAGCCACTCTTTTCCAGTGGCGGATAACATTCTCGGACAGAGATTTGAGGCCACGGCCCCTGGCCAGATATGGGTAACTGATATTACTTATATTCCTACTGATGAGGGTTGGCTTTATCTTGCCGGACATAAGGACCTTTACACCCGGGCGATCGTAGGTTACGCCATGGGATCTCGAGTAACAAAGAGCCTGGCGACCCGGTCACTACTCCAAGCTGTGTCCATGAAACGACCGGGAAAAGGATTGTTACACCACTCGGATCGAGGAAGCCAGTATTGCGCCCATGATTATCGCAACACTGCTCGATCAATTCCATATGAAGGTCTCAATGAGCAGAAAGGGAAATTGTTATGATAATGCTCCGATTGAAAGCTTCTGGGGAATATTAAAGAGTGAACTGGTTTTTCATCGTCACTACAGAACTCGGCAGGAGGCCATTAAAGACATCACGGAATACATTGAGGTTTTTTATAATCGTCAGAGAAAACAGAAAAAACTGGGCTATCTTTCTCCCATGGCCTTTGAGCGCCAGGTCCTACGAACAACAAAAGGCCGCTTAAACAATTGGTGTCCACTATTGACGACCGACCTCAGTTTGACGGAGTGACCCGATTAGAGGGGATTGCGACTTATCAGATAGGAGTAAACATTCTATGTCATAGCAGCTGGTTGGACAGAGTGACCCGATTAGAGGGGATTGCGACCTATCCGGAGTGAACCGTCCATCATGCTCGATGTAGAATGGGTTGGACGGAGTGACCCGATTAGAGGGGATTGCGACATTTCGCTGTTGTCTGTTGTAGTTTTATAGTTTTGATAGGAATTAATTGGGCGTTAAACAAACGGCCTCTGGCGTCTAAAGAATGCACACCTTTTTGCAACGTTGACACCGAAAAACATATTCTAAAAAATTAATTTAAACTTTTTCCATATCATGTGTCCTTGTTTGACACGCGTGGGGGACATAATGGGGTCATTATGAAAAGGAGACCCTCATGACTGTCTCCAAGTCTGAAACCATTATTCCGTATCTTGCGTCAAACAGGGCAGATGGTCTTATCGGATTGAGATGTTTCGAGGGGTAAAGAAAGCAAAATATCCGATTAGGGGGAAGTTAAAATAGATAAGAATAGAGAGACCGAGACGCGTTAATAAAAAAGAAGTGACAGACATTAGGGAGCCTCTAAAAATCTCTTTTTCAGTCTTTGGATTCCCTAAAATGTCACAATTCAGCATAATGTGATTAGAATTTTCATCATCACAAGTTTATAAATCATCTTTTTCGGCATAATCTTACCCTTTTACGCTGCTAAGGACGCAACTGTCCTAACGGAGTCTAGTTGCGGAATAGCCTTTGTGGAGCCACGCTTAACCAATTGGACCAGACGCCTCATGTTGTAAACAAGGTTCATCATGCCAATCTTGGCCCTTGCCCGAGCTATGCCAATCGTACGAACAATATGGCCTCCCATTGCGTGCTGCGCCCCGAATACGTGTTCCACCCGAGCCCGAGTCTTTGACTTGATACGATTTGAGGCCTTTTGTTCATCCGTAAGAGGATGGTTCCGAGCCCCTTTTTCATGGATCTGACTTTCAAAACCATTACCAGCCAGACTCTCTTCTTGGTCTTTGGAACGATATGCGCTGTCTGCGTATATCGGGCGCTTTTTACCTTCAGGGTCAATTGTCTGGTCAAGGAGTTCTTCAAATACCTGACTGTCATGGACAGCCGCATTGCTCACAGCGAAGTTCTGAACCAACTTGTTGGTTTGGTCGGCGTTGATATGGTTTTTGTAGCCGTAATGTTTCTCTTGATTCTTCTTTGTCCAACGTGCGTCAGTATCTTTTTGACGAAGCTTGTTGGGGGTCTTGTGCCACTCTTGAGGTATTTCCCCCGATTTGATGGTGGCGTTTTCTTCTCGATTGTTGCGCTGACGCGGCGCTTCAACAAACGTAGCGTCTATCATTTGCCCAGCCTTAGCCACATATCCCTGCGCCGACAACTGCTCATGAAACTTCTCAAACAACTCTTCAACAAGATTGAGTTCCTTCAGGCGTTCACGGAACAGCCATATCGTTTTGGCGTCCGGAACCCTGCTCTCAATCTGTAACCCCAAAAATCTCATGAATGACAGTCTGTCCCTTATCTGATATTCAATCTGGTCATCTGAAAGGTTATTTAGTTGCTGAAGCACTAGAATCTTGAACATTAGGACCACATCAATAGGCTTTGCTCCCGCATTGCTCTTGCGGGGTTTATCATACACAACATTCAAACAAGGTCGAAACGCCTCCCAATCAATGAGCCCTTTCAACACAACCAAGGGATCACCCATCTCGGTCAACTTGGCTGTACGCTCATGGATGTCAAAAAAACCAGGTTGAAGGCGAATTGGCATTTTGCTTGTCCTCCCTGCTTGATATACTTTCCCTATAGCACAGACTGAACAAGCCGCGAAGACTATCGGCTGAAGAATCGATCAATTTTTAGAGACACCCATTAAAAGGTGAATCATGGAATTATTCTTCGTAATCTGGATAGTGTGGACCCTCATTGGTCTGTGCACCAATTGGGGATACGGTTGGCACGACGATGACGATCATAGGAGAAGATAAATACACGTAAGGGACTGCGCCTTTAAACAACGGAATTGGAGAGATCGGATTAGATGGTGATTGCGTTAGATTTCTCACCAACCAGGAGGAACTAATAATGCGACATTTCATTGTCATGTTGGTCATCGCTCTCATGATATTGCCCGTCATTTCAAATGGGGCGGATTACTTGAATCTGGACAATAAAGGGAAAGTTAAAGGCTGGGCGACCGACGATGGGGACACCGTCAGATTCTATGACAAATCCTTCAACCCAAGAGGCTTGTACGACCGGGATACCAACACAACATTTGATAAGAATTATAACCCTACCGGCACGATCCATGATTTTGACCAGGATGACGATTAGCAACCACTGAAAGGATTTTTACCTTTCTTACATAGCTACGAGTTAATTAATAGATTGGTAAATTTCAGGCGCTACTTGGTCAGGGTTTCTCGTCTACCTAAATGAATTGGAACGGTAATAGAGGCCAAATTTTTTATCTTTGATTTTACCAAAAGAAAGGGTACATTTTCAGTTGAATTACCACGTAAAAAATTCCTGTTCAATCAATAGTGAGATTATCTATTGCTATTGTTTCAACCGCGCCAAGGGGGTGTCATGAAAGGAAGATTATTTCTTTGTTTGTTGTGTCTGCTGTGCGCGAGTTCTTTCGCATTTGCAGCAAAAATAATCACTCGTGAGCAGAGCCTTCTCTCGTGTATTGAAAGGGGTGATTTAAAGTGTATTGAAAAAATTCTCGGTAAAGGCGCTGATGTCAACGTTAAAGATAACTTTGGCTGGACCCCATTAATGCAAGCGGCCAACGCGGGGAGAATTGACGTTGCGAAAATTCTGCTTTCAAATGGCGCAAATCTTGAGTTGAGAGACAATGGTGGCACCACCGCTTTAGCCCTAGCCTCTTCAAAAGGCCGAGAAGAAATGGTGGGATTGCTTCTAGAGAAAGGCGCAAACATCAATGCAAAAGATGGCAAAGGCATGGACCCTCTGATGATGGCGGTCAAGGGGGGACATCTTTCATTAGTGAAATCTCTCCTAGACAAAGGCGCAAATTTGCATTTGAGCACGAATGAGGGAGATTCCGTGCTAATGCTTGCGGCCAAAGAATCCCATCGAGAACTCGTGGATCTACTGTTGAGCCATGGGGCCAAAATTCCCTCGTCTGGAGCTGAGGGACAGGCCGTAATTATCGCGTCTGTCCTTGGAGATCTCAGCCGAATTAAAGAACTATCGGGAAAGGGAGCGGATCTTGACGCAAAGACTACAGGGGGCGGAGGCAGGAATGCCCTATTCTGGGCGGCGGCTATGGGGAACACTGATGTCGTGACGTTTTTCCTGGAAAGAGAAGCTGAAAATGAAGCACAGCAAAAGAGTCAAGCCAAGACAAAGACCAATGTAAAGAAAAGACCCGAAGACAGTTTGATATATGCGGCGAAGAATGGCCATTTTGACGTAGTAAAAACACTATTGGAAAACAACAGGGACGTAAATTACAAGGACGGCGAGGGCGATACTTCTTTGACGCTTGCAGCAGAACATGGCCATGGGGAAATAGTTGAGCTGCTAATTGAGAACGGTGCTAACAAGAACCTTAAAAACGGCGATCAAGACTCCGCCCTTATCTTGGCTGTTCAAAACCAATACCCTTCTATAGTTTCGACTCTACTTTTAAAGGACGTAGACATAGAATCCAGAGATAAAAAGGGAAAGACCGCCCTGGTCTGGGCCGCTTTCAACAATGACATTGAAATCACTAGACAGCTTCTGGAAAAGAAACCCAAAATCAACACCAGGGATAACGATGGCTGGTCCGCCATTCACATAGCGGCCAAGAACGGTTTCACGGAACTTACAGATCTCTTGTGCAAAAACGGCGCTGATTTAAACGTAAAGATAACTCAGGCGAGTAAATCGCCTCTGATGCTCGCCGCAGAGTTTGGTAAAACTGAAACAGCCAAAATCCTTATTGAAAATGGCGGATCTCTCAGCACTCAGGACAGCGAAGGGAGCACTCCATTGTTTCTTGCCGCGGAAGCCGGGCATGTGGATACTGTCAGCCTTCTTCTAGATAATGGGGCTGACTTCAATGTTGAATCCAAGGAAGGGATCACTCCTCTGATGGCGGCGGCATTTCAAGGACACAAGCCAGTAATGGAATTGCTGATTAATAGAGGGGCTCCGTTAGACGCACGATCGAAAAAGCTTAATGTAAGCGCTTTGTGGGTAGCCGCTTGGCATGGCAAAACAGACATCCTGGATTATTTATGGAAACAGGGCGCAGACGTTAATGTTACATCCAAAAAGGGGGAATCGCCTTTGATGGCCGCAGTAGAAACCGGCCAGTTTGACTCCGTCAGGATGTTACTCGAAAAGGGGGTCGATCAGGATATACAAAACCAAAATAAAATCAATGCTGCGGAATTTGCCAAAAAATCTGGGCAATTTCATCTTGCCTGGCTCATCAATTCATACAAGAGAGTCGGTATCCGGGCTTTAGGAAAAAAACGAGGCGGATTACTCGGCGTTAATGTCCAAGATCTCAATGAATCATTAGCTAAGTCATTTGGTCGCGACAGTAGTGACGGGGCCCTGGTTTCCCAGATCATTAAGAACACACCCGCGGAGTCGGCGAATTTGCGGGAGGGTGATATAATAGTGCGTTTTAATGATCAGCCAGTGACTGGCGCTGCCCAGCTTAAAAACTTGATCGAAGCTGAAAAACCGGGAACTCAAGTCAACTTAACGACATTTAGGAAAGGTGAATTTTCCAATGTATCAGCAAAACTAGCGGAACGACCTCTTGCGGATTTTTACGAAGCGATGATGAAGTATAATCCGCGCAACGGAATGGATTATGTGCTTTTTCCTCCCACGAGAAAACCGAATGATCTGAATTATTATCTCTTTCAAGGTAAAATTTATTCTGGTCAGAATTCGCTGACCATAGTGGAATCACAGTCAAAAAATTACAATTATGGACGCTACTGGTCGTTCGATATGCCCCCACAATCAAGTTTTGCTCCGAGAGTGAAAACAGAGGTTATGGTGATAGGTAAAATCGTAGACGTGCTTGACGGCGAAACAGTGCTACGCAAGCCGCTCCACATGGTTAGAGTCCGGCCTGTAGCCATAGCTGACGCTTCAGGCAGGCTGCTGACCTGGAATCAACCATGAGGTTTAACCCTATGGACTGGAAATCGAAGGCCCGTTAGGGCCTATAAAGAACGTCAGTATTGGGCCATCGCTGTTCATGGCAATGCAATTGGTTTGTGAATAAATCTAAAATGCGAGAATTGAACTCCTCGAACGGCGATTAGTTTTTAAGGTCAGCGAAATCTTTCCTTTGAGGAGGATGCATGATTCCTGAAGCTTTGGTGTTATGGCTATTAGCAGGGTTAGCGCTTTTGATTGCAGAAATGTTTACGCAGGGAGCCGCAATGGGGGTTCTTAGCTTGGCTTGTTTCGCCGCCGCCGCTGCGTGCATGGCCCATTTAGGGTTGGCGGGTCAACTCGTAAGCTTCGGTGCTGTCGCCATCCTTGGCTCAATATTTTTGCGTCCTTTAATAGTGAAATATCTCTGGAAACGGCAGTCCTCTTACAGATCGAATGTCGACGGGTTAATAGGAACAATTGGTTTGGTCACGGAGCGAATCGATCAAACCCAAAATACGGGTCAAGTTCGACTGAAGGCTGAGGAGTGGCCCGCGCGAACAGAGGATAATCAAATAATCGAAAAGGGACATCAGGTAATTGTTACCAAGATAACAGGATGCACGGTCACTGTTTCACAATCTCACCAATAGAGGAGGATCATGATGGAAACATCTTTTATAATATTTTTTTTGTTGTTGGTCGTTGTGGCGATTTTTGTTTTCAAGGGCCTTGTCATCATCAAACAATCTGAGACCATGGTCGTTGAGAGGTTTGGGAAATACTTGGCAACACTCCCTTCAGGAGTAAATATGTTATGGCCATTCTTTGACCAACCGCGATCAATAGAGTGGAGGTTTATTGAGACAGATATAGGAGGAAACACAATAGTTCGAAAGCAGTCGGTAACTCGGATAGATCTCCGAGAAACTGTTTATGATTTTCCCAGGCAAAGCGTTATCACTCGTGACAACGTCGCCATTGAGATAAACGCATTGTTGTATTTTCAGGTAACAGACCCAAAACGAGCGATATATGAAATCGCCAATCTCCCGGACGCAATAGAGAAGCTTACACAGACCACATTAAGAAATGTCATTGGCGAACTCGACTTAGACCACACCCTTACATCGCGAGACACAATTAATAGCAAATTGAAGTACATTCTGGATGGAGCTACTGACAAATGGGGTGTAAAAGTCAATCGCGTTGAATTGCAAGATATCGTACCGCCTCAGGACATAAAAATCGCTATGGAAAAACAGATGAGAGCTGAGCGAGACCGCCGCGCTACGATATTAGAGGCGGAGGGCGCTAAGCAATCGAACATTCTTAAGGCCGAGGGAATCAAACAGGCTGAGATAACTAAGGCTGAGGGCCACAAGCAGGCATTGGTTCTTGAAGCGACCGGCGAGGCAGAGGCAAGAGTTCGAATAGCTGAGGGTGAAGCAGAAGCTGTGAAAAAAATCACAAAGGCTGTTAAGGAAAGTGAAGGTGACCCAACGACCTATCTTATCGCTCTAAAGTATCTGGAGACCTTGAAGGAAATGGTTTCCGGGAAAGACAACAAGGTCATCTATTTGCCCTTCGAGGCCACTGCCTTACTCGCCTCCGTCGGTGGGATTAGAGACATTTTCAGAAATGAACAGAAAAGCATCACCCTATAAATAAAAACCGGGTACGGCGCACAACCATTTTGGGATCAGGATAATTCTTAAACAGATGACATCAAGTTAATAATTTGAGGGGATTGAGTTCTGCTTTCACAAAGTCGAGGTCTTACTATTTGGCAGCGCGAGTCGAGTTGTTTAAGCATTTTAGTGAGACGTTAGCAAGGATCAAGGATGAACTATTTTGTTTTGGGAGCCTGTAAATCACTCCAGCAACCAGCGGAGTTTTCGGAATTGCCGAACGTCCCCAAATACCAACCTCCAGACAAAAGCGAACCACCACCGGGTTGGAATCAATTGTTGGCACTTTCTAGATCATGAAAATGGTGGTCCTTGCCGAAAAGATGAAGCCTCGGAGCCGGACATCCACATCCGCCCTGAAATCACTTACGTCAGGACGTTCGACTCCAAAGCAAAGCCTGTCTATCGTCAGGCTCGGCCGACAATTCGGGAACTGAGGCCCCTTATTGGAAAGAAGATTAGAACAATAAGGGCGCCTTACGTTTCTCCTGTATGATCAAAACAAAGACGGCGATACCTCAGTTCCCGATAAGATGGAAATCCAATGACCGTACAAACGTCGATTCAGGGTTCAACGGTAGCCACGAGGTTCGGAAGACAACCAGTGTAGATCGGATTGTCTTCGAGTGGCGCATGAACCGTCAAATCGGTTGTTCGTGTCGGCGACTTGATAAAAATCGCTTAAGATGCTTCAATCGCCTACAAAAACAAGAGTGGGCCCGAAAAAAGGGGGAAATTACCTCAAGCTAATGAATATGAGAAATTACGAGTTTTACTGCCTGAATTGGCTTCCATTGAGGTTTCCCGACCCGCGCTATACGTTATTATTTACAGAGTTTTGTAATACACCGGACTTATAGATTCCTGCCCTGAGGCATTCATCGTTGGAGAGGCTATCTGTTAGGCGGTAGAAAGAACAACGGGACAGAGAGATCAAGCCCTACCATCGATCGGCTTCGATGTCGTTCCAGATCGTAACACTGATCGCATTTAAATATCTCAGCGCCAGGAGGAAGGTACAATAGCCGCCGATGAGGGAATCGGCCTTCCCCGTTGACCTCGTGATGACATTTCATCCAATAGTGCCCGGATTGAGTCTTGTCAGAAATCTTGGAACGCCAAATTTCAATTGAGGATGTTGCGACTTTCCTGGAACCTGGCGCCACGTAGGTCAACCCCAAATAGGACACGCTCTCTGATCGATTGATTTCCCACATGCCAAGCAATGGGGTTCCTGTGAGTGTTTTGAATAAAAGCATGAAGCCGAAGCGGGGATAATGAGGCTGAAGTATTCCCCATTGTTCAAGCTGTTGCACATCGATGATGAAACATTGCTCAACCAGCGTTTTTTTTCTTGTAATCGGATCCTGTATCGAACTTCCGCTGACTTTGACCATCTGATTACCCTGTGTCGAAAGGCGCTCGGCTCGCCACGAGGCTTCCAGTTGATCAGAAATATGACTCAGGCCACCCGGAAACAACTTGCGCAGATTGAAAGACAACTGAGAATCTAAGTCCGCTCTGAAGACCTCTCCGAGAGAGAGTTTTAATGGATGATGGAGGTCCATTTTCTTGTTTTCCCAACTCGTAAGACGCGGAATAATTCCGATTTGGAAGAGCAAATCAGCGATCGTCCTGCGATCTATCAATTCCTTAGCCGCCATGGCCCGCACGATTTTTCTTATCGCAGCCGCATCGATTTCTGACATTGGGAAAATCTCCTTATGAACTTATGAATAGTTCAAATCGTGTTGTTCGTTGTAGTTGTTCGTATGAGATGCCAATCAGGCCATCTAGACATGAGTGACAGAGAACCAAGCGTCTAGAAAGAGGCGGGTGAACGCCAAGACCATGCGGCGAATTGTGTTTCCAGAGTTGATTTATTCGCTTGCTGGAAAAGGCCCCTCTAAGATGGCTATCTGATTAACAATAAACCCAACCTGGCTCACTTCCCCCGCTTTGAAAAAAACGACTTCGTGCCAAACGTCCGATAGAATGGCAAATCACGCATTATAGGGAGCGTCGAGACCCCCGGGATTCAGAAAATTAAACACACAAAACACCAAGTCCGACACAACCCCATGGGAAGGATTTGGATTCGCTTCATGTCTTTTCTGGTTACCGGGTGATATCTCATCCAGGAAGCTTAGTGCCAGCAAAACGAGCATTGCGCGGATGACTCGTTTACTGGTACTCTAACTTAGCTTCCTGTTTTATTTATCGATCCCAGGTCGACGCAACCGGCGCCGTGCTCGTCGTCCCATTCCAGCAGGAGGCGCAAAGTCGTTTCTGGCCTAGGATTTAGTTCTTGAAGAAGAAGCGAAATACTCAATCCCCGAGTGGAAGGGCTGGAATGGAAAAGCTTGCGAGCGCCATCCGCTGAACTTTCACAGGGTTTTAGCCAGAATTTGTTGGGAGAGTCGGTCTCTACAAAGATTTGAACGTGCTCAAAAGGTCCTCCGTGGTGTTTTATCATTAGCTCCATCGCTTCTTTATACAATCCCAATCTCCTGCGTCTCGGATCGAGCGCCACGAGTTGGCCGCCTCGATCCTTGTGTTTGTCATCCCGGACGAGTTTGAAGACCATTTGACAATCCTTTCAAGCTCTGGAAATTGTGCTGACTTCTCTCTCAATACGCCATAATCATCGCCAAAAGATCGCTTACATAATTCTTATATAGCACAGTTTCGACGCTCCTGGAGCGTCACTGACTAACTCACTGGAGTGCAGCAACTTTCTGTCATAAATCAGGCAGCCTTGAGCAGTTCCTCGTCGTGGAGTTCCTCCTCTTGTTTGAGAGGTATTCCATAAAGACAGCTTTTTTCTGATTTCCGACGGAATCGCCAGAAGTCCTTCCAATCCTTGTTAATGTATACTGTTCTCAGGCGTATGATGCTTTCAGCTCCTTGCACCGTCCACCGCATGCCGGTCAGTTCCAGTCTATCGTTGATTAGGTTGCGGCAAGCTCCTTCGATGACGCCGCTGCCGATAGGATAACCCCGCTCTAGGCATATGTCATAGCGCATATGTCGCTTGTTTCGCTCAAGGTATCCGATGACCTTATTAAGAGTATACTTCTGGTCCCCAGAGAGAGACCTTTTGGTGAGTATCTGCTTGAGACCTCCGATCATTTTACCCGCATTACCGGTCAAAAGCATCCTCAATCTGACTCGTACAAATCTCTTGGCTTCAGGGCTATTCTCTTTATAAAAGCAATGAGCGGCCTCCGAGAGGTATTCTAAAACATGAAATATATCGAGCACGAAGAATGCCATCGGAAAATTCTGGTAAACCAAGCGCCATAGGGACTTTTCTCCGTCGAGGATACAGACGAGTTCACTCGCCCAACAAAGCCTTTCTGTAATAGCATCTGCCAGGCGAGCTACTGTCTTTTCTGGACCTTCCGAAAGGCTACCCCATACCTGTTTGGTCTGAGGCTTGGGTTTGAACGGTGGCGCCTTTTCCTCTACTATCTCTCCGGCAACATCATCTGCAGTTCTGATGTGGCGCTTAATGGTGTAAACGCATATCTCCGTACTCATCTTCTTCTTGCCAGGCTTAGTGGGATCGGCGCATGTCGTAGGGGCCTTACGAATTACCACCCCTTTCTTATCAACCGTAGCAACAGTTATGACTGCCTCAGGCTCCAGTTCTGGAGCCGGTTTGTCTTCGTAATAGCTTGCAACATCCTCGCAAGTATCCCCGACTATCCGCTCAAGGGACCTGATGGGGATGTCGATGGGAAAAATATCACCAAAAACTTCGCAAGCCTTCTCATAACTCCCGTTCACAGGCAACTTTGAGGATATTTCCTGAAGAAAATATGAATAACCCCTTTGCGGAAGGTTGATTTCACCCTCCAACGGAAAAACGCCTGCCGTCCCTTTTGCATGATAATAGGCGCGATTTATTTCAATGGTCCCGAAAACCGACCTGTAAGCGCATTTCCTATCACTGACATAGGGCAATATTTTGCCTTGGACGTCGACGATCTCCCGACCTCGATAGCCAGAGCCTTTCTCGTCAACATACAATGCGAGAGCCTGCCTTCCGACGCTCCTCAGTATCGCCAACAGGTTCCTTTCAACCTTTCCAATCTCCATTTTCTGGCCCGGACCTCGCACGAAACCGAAAATCTCATCGATCCACGAGTACAACCGTGCTATATCCTTGTCCATAACCGGTCCTCCCCTGGCATACATTGTCTCTCACACGCCATGTACACCATCTGAGGACCGGAAACTATTTCTTTTTTACCACTATCTGCGCGTTTTTATTGACTTAGCCTCCGACAAAAAATCGGGCCACTCTCCTGGAGGTCACTGGCGAACTCACTTTTCATCATCTGGTTTAACGATAAGGTCTCGAAGATCTTCCAGAATTTTTTGTCTGGCCTCTGGTGGCAACGGTTCACCAGTCAGAGCCTTGTCTTCGCGAATGGCCCAGTCAACATATAGAGGGATCTGTGTATCCATTTTCCTCACGAAGGTAGCATAAAAAGATTGTAAATCTTCCCTCAAATCGTCGTTGAATAGAAATTTGGCTCGGTTAGTTAAGTTGAAGGAGTCGGGGCAGGACTCTATGTTGCAGGACACTATGAACACACAACGATCGGTTTTGTACGGACAACGGCTTTTCAGCTCTCTGCCGATAAGATGGTACGCTAGCTCCTGGATCGGAAGACGATCAGCCATTGTCTCAATAACGGAACTTTCTATTTCGTCAAAATAGACTAACGCCATATCAAGCCTATTTCGACCCGCTCCAGCCTTATCCTCTTTTTTCTCTCGTTTCTTTTTCACCTTTTCCTCCTTTAATAGGAAAAATTGATTTACCCGTGCAGCTCACAGGTTTAACAGTCAGTTTAGCTATTACCGCAGATCAGCAGATATTATCTTTCTGTAAGACCTATTAATCCGATAGATCCCAACTATACTGACCCACGCTGAATTTGACTTCGCACCGCAAATTCATGCTAACTGCCTCTACTAGGTTCACTTGGGCGCCACAACCCAAGTTGTCAAGTGACCGTGAAATTTATTTGCACCCATAGAATATATATTCAAGTCATTGCTCTATTTTATAGCACCTATTCCAAGTAGCTAGTAGCTCCTGGAGCTTAAGACCGATCGTATTTACGGTAGTACAAAATCACAGGGTATGTATGATAGGCGCGCCTAACTAGCGATGGCCACCCTAAGCACAAAAAGATTACCGCTGAGGCGTTGTTGCTGGTCCCCACTTATCCGTCTCGGGCTGTGACGCTTTCCAAGAATGAGCTTCGACTCGGATTCCACGGGAGCGCGCAAGGTGGACAGAACTAGCACGGGTTCACGGACTCTTAGCGTCCGGCCCTTGCTAAAGAGGTTGAAAATAACATCATAAGAGACGCTTCGATTTGGTCTTGTACGGGATGAATAAGCAAACGCGCGGAGAATCGATATTTCTCAGCCGGAAGAGGGAATGAAATAAAAAAAACATGGTGACTTCAAGGGTTGTCTTCTCTTGTCACATCGACAGCATTATCCATGTTGTAGCTTCTGTTGTTATTGACAATCTTACGGGAAAAGGTCCGACGAAATTCGTTTGCCGGATCCTATGAACAAACTTAACTAGAAGTCGGTCTGATCCCTAACGTCTCCAGAAGAAAGTTCACGTGTTCGTAAGAATCTCTCTTCAGGCGCTTTCTTTCTTCGGGCTCCTCCGGATCTATGAAGTTTGCGACGAAGTTTGGTCCTTCTGAGTCCAAACTGGAAAAGCATTTATCTAAAATATCCAAGCTTTCCCGGACCATTTTGAGATCCATATGTGGCTCAAACTCTTTGGCCAGTTCCTCAAGATCATCAGGATAGTTTTTTAGCCGGTGATAAATGTCGTAGGCGTCCTTTCCTTCTCGTCTATCCCACAGCGCCAGACTCTTCAGGACCAGGAACGGAACATTGGATGTCACATGTACTGACACAACCACTTTCTCACCGTCGGGCAGTCTTCCCTCGATAGCCCTTTCCACTGTATTTGCAAGCGCCAAGTCTCCGCCTTTCAATGTGATAGTGTTAACTCCCTGGATAGTGCGATAGGTCCCTCCATGAGAATTCTCTTCGGTTTCAGGAGTAAGCAAATCTACTCTGACATCCAATGGCCCGATGTCGGTGTTAACCGTTCTATAATATTGAAAGCGCTCGGCGCCTTGGAGATAACCGCTTGAAAAGAGAGCTTCCATAAGTGTGGTTTCGTTGTGTCCGGGGACCTCCTGGTTATCCAATACAAGGTCGACGTCTAAAGTTCCGCGGTGAGAAGAGAAGCCTTTGGACGGCTAGAGGTCGGCTGCCCAGGCGCCGATGACCACTCCAGAAACTCCGTAGTGTTCCAGCAACCTAATTATTTCAAGAAGTACACCTCGTGCCGCCTCCACGGCATTTACATGGGGCTTTACCATGAGGGTCGAATCACCTTTTCCATGAGCTCCTTAGCAGCTTCTTCTCCTCTGCCTCTGTCCCCAGCGAGGTCAAGATAGATTTGGATCGGAGACGCCACCTGAATTCCATTAAATTCACAAGAACCGTAGTACACTTCCCTCGTCATAGGGAGTTAGCAAAGTCACATTTGCGCCGCTTGTCACCTTTTTGAGATTGAGAAAATCCGTAACGTCTTCGTCACTCTCGTCCATGTAAGCCATCATCTTGGAGTAGCGTGTAAATGGAGCGATTCGGTCCGCGCCCGAAAATCCTGTCAACGCGTACCTGATACCCTTCTTTGATAATACCTCCGCTATGTGGGCTTCGTTTTCCGGAGTTGTTTTCAGGGAATAAAAGTTACGGACCACATTCTTGCGGTAGGTATAGTTGTGAGCCCATTCGATTAGCAGGGCCTCCGGGTCAATAAGCCTCAAGCCCTTCTCCCCCTGCGCTATCCACTCCCTATCGGCGAGGAGGCTTTTCGCTTTGGCAACCAAACCCAGACTTACTCCGGCCACCTCCGAAAGCGCCTTAAGCCTCCACTCAGTCTTTGGATTTGACAGAAGCGCCCGTAAGATCCGAGTCGCTTTGGGGGAATATAGCGACCGTAGCTCCCTCTTATCCGAGAAGGGATTAGGATTACCTGTTTTTTCAACATAGATTTGCCCAAAGGAGAAATGGCAGTTCCCCGCAAGGTCCATATATCCAACTCCTTCGTTAGTACATATTTGGGCCGCTTTAGGCGATATGTAAGGTGCCACGAATATCCCGTAAGCATTCGGAAGTATGTCTCTATATCGTAAAAGTTGGTTTAATGCGTCTCGCGCTATTCGGGGTTGCCCCACAGTCTTGAATTCGATGATGATCCATTTTTCGCCATCGGGAAGCTTCACCTTCGCGACGAGACCTGGTCGCATATCGCCGACCAGTTCCTGTTCAGAAAGCGCCGTCACACCCTGCACGAACGGAACGTTCTCCAGACATCGATTGAGGGCGTCAAGGGTCTTTTGCTCAAACTTCTTCCGCGAATGTTTCACTCTTAATATCCCTTTCACCGAATGGTGAAAATACCTTGTAGGTTAGAGTAACCTAATCCGAGAGAAGTTTCAACTGGAAAGTTGTTTTCACCATATGGTGAAAACACTAAATAAGATGAAAACGTTCCACCCCCTGTGACAATACAGATCATACTGCTGTCATGCGGGTAGTGAAGTCCGCGCAGGCTCTTGGCTGATAGTAAAAGACCAGCTGGCAAGCCTTCGCTGCGGATATCGTCATGGTCTTGTGAAAATAATGGGTTGAACGCATCGGGAAATAAACAAGACTTTCCCATCGCAAGTGAGACGTTTTGTGAAAATAATTTTGATGAGAATGAGCATTATAGGGGCTTTTGCGGGAATAGGCTATGACTCGTCATGGTCTGTGGGGATCCTTGGTAACGAGCGACTCAGTAAACTGTTCGATATTGTAATGTTCATTGTTTCATGTTGTGACTCGATCTCTACGACGTTTCCTGAGGACTTCCCTGGCTTCTGTCATAGATTCGTAAGCCTTGAGCTAGACCTCAGTGGGGCGCTCTTCGTTTTGGGGAATGAATCGTTGCGGCTGCGGAGATTAAACGGTATAATATCCGCATAAAGTGCGGAGATTAACGATGTACATCTACGAGCTAAAAGACTGGCCTCATTTCCGATGGAATGAGAAGATATTGTCGAAACCACTCGCCTCAGTTTCCCGAAAGCAGGGTCGGTTGTTAGGGCGAATGGAGGCGCTCGGCTTCAGGCTACGTGCCGAGGCGTCCCTACTATCCCTTACCGAGGATGTGGTCAAGTCGAGCGAGATTGAGGGCGAATTTCTTGACCGTGAACAAGTGCGATCCTCGATTGCCCGCCGTCTGGGGATAGATGTAGGCGGTCTTGCTCATACCGACCGTCACGTCGAAGGCGTAGTTGAGATGATCCTTGACGCCACCGAAGGTTATGACACTCGCCTGACCAAGGAGCGGCTGTTTGCCTGGCACTCCGCCTTGTTTCCTGCCGGCCGCAGCGGGATGGTTAAAATCAACATTGGCGGATGGCGGAGCGATCAATCAGGTCCCATGCAAGTCATATCAGGTCCCTTGGGCCGCGAGCGCCTGCACAAGCTCCTGCAGCGAAGCGTGTCAGTAAGGAAATGGAGACCTTTCTCCAATGGTACAACGGTCATAGAGAGAGTGACATGTTGCTCAAGGCTGGTGTAGCTCATCTCTGGTTTGTTACCATCCATCCTTTTGACGATGGAAACGGCCGGATTGCCCGAGCGATTACCGATCAGACGCTCGCATGTTCGGAACAGAGCACGCAACGCTTCTACAGCATGTCCGCTCAAATCCGAAAGGAGCGCAGCGCATATTACAATATCCTTGAAGCTACACAAAAGGCCGATCTCGACCTCACTCCCTGGCTCGAATGGTTTCTCGGTTGCCTGGATGCAGCCCTGGAAGGGGCTGAAACAACGCTAGGGGGCGTGCTAAAGAAGGCCCGTTTTTGGGACACGCATGCGGACGCAAGTTTCAACGACCGGCAGCGCCTCATCCTCAATCAGCTAATTGACGGTTTTCAAGGCAAGCTCACCTCTTCCAAATGGGCAAAACTTGCCAAATGCTCGCAAGACACAGCGCTTCGTGACATAGACGATCTTATTCGGCGTAACGTTTTGACTAGGGACGCCCCTGGCGGCCGAAGCACTAGCTATTCTCTCACCGATATTGAGTAAAGACGCGCTTTTTGACTATGGTCGTTCCGTTGTTATTTGCTCGGCAATTGGCTCCATTTCAAGTTCTCAGTCTTTCGAATATTGGTACATCACGGATCTTTATTATTGCGTTGTGAAAGAGGTTCGACTTAATCACATCTTAAAACCGGAACCGCCATAATTTCTACCAGGAGTTGGTGGAAGTCTCTCGATATTGGGATTCGTTTTCAGTTTTTCTCCTTCGTCCCGGGTGGAGCAATAAGTATCATGCGCCGCTCAAGGTTTACCTGATTGCGTTTAAGATCTACAATCGCACCCCTTCTCATCCCTGTGTAGTATGCAGTCTTAATTACAGAAGAAATTCGTCAGGCCCGATCCTATCTAGCAACTCAACTACAAATCCGTCCGATCCCCAACGCATCCAGAAAGAAGGTCACGAGTTCGTGAGAAAAGGCGAATCTGTAATTATCGTCGACATCAATGCTCAGTTTTAGGAGCTTCCATGATGGAAAGAATCTAGCGAACGCTCTCATGAGTTGTGGCGACCCTTCGTTTCTGGTTCCACGGGAAATCAACCCAAGGGAGGCTAGCCTCTCAGTTCTCTCATGGGGTACCTTTCATGTTTCGGGGCTGCTTGGTGTTTCCACGCTAAATCTCGGACTGTGGATCCAGCAACCATGATCCTCTGCGTTAAAGAAAGTTATTTTTGCTTTTGGGCTATACTTGTGAACCTTCAACTCCGATAGTTTACACGTTTCCTCGATATCTCTATCTGTCTTGCCCGCGATATGTACCGAGATTGCTACCGCCTTAGTATTCGGTTTCATAAGTCGTCTAACAAGATGCTCATCATTCTCACTCATAGACCAACCGTATATAAGGAGATTGCCTTTAAGTGCTGGGAGAACATCGTCGTAGATTGTATTCAGGTATCGACTACGACCGATGGCTTCTTTTTTTTGACGACTAGTCCCTTCACAGACAAATAAAGGAATAGCTTCATTGCTACGCCAGGTATCTAGAATTGTACCCAATAAATTATCCCCATGCGCAACGATTTTGATGTCGGAATTGGCTTCATTGGAGTCAAGACATAAATTTCCATGCGGATAAAACACCAGAGTCGAATGACCACCTTCAGTTATAGGCTTTCGAAAGTTCTCCCAGTCATCATATTGGAACTCTCCTTCAAGAAAACAGTCTTTGAAACAGCGCCCCAGAAAATCATTTCCCGCGAGCATCGCCCAATAGACTAACAAATCGTAATTCAAACTTACAACTGTCCGGAAGCGATGCATGAATTGCCACATAGCGGACAGATAGTCGATTTTCTCATACGAAGCATGGGTTTTTTGGACGGACCGAATCAATGCTTGCTTGATTTCGTAATAGGTTTTCGTGGACCGGCTGTCGGTTACTTTAAGAGCTTGATTGATACGAAATGTGTGCCAAAGCATTTTTAGTACAAGTTCAAAGTCATCTGTTTTCAAATGGTCGAAGACCTTGGAGACATTTGGACCTAACCAACCGTTTTTAACCGCCTCATCTTTTAGTGATTTGTAATTGAAACCTTTGTGGACAGCAATGCTAGCTCCATTTCCCAAAACCAAGATGTCGCTATATTGATCCTTAATTTGATCCCAAGCAATTAAGTGCGACATTTGTCTCTCCACATCAAAGTACCGCTCTTAGGAGCGCAGGTTTCAAATGCTTCTGTCGACATTCTGCCGCATAATCCACTAAAAGCTTGTCGGATACTATCACACACTTTCGCGAAGAGCCTGATAATTCGTTACTCTTTGCATAGATGACAAGGGTAAGCAAAAGAACTCATCCGACATACTGTCTTGTGGGAGAAAACCCCTCAAGTGCCATCTTGATTAATATATTGGGGAAACGCCAAATTCTATTTTGAGAAGGAAGCCTCATTCCTTCTTGCTTTTGCACAAGACCAGCAAATCTGCGATTCTGGCAATTTCAATTGTACAATTCGGCGAAGGGCTCCAATATCGAAGCAAATATTACATGTCGGTCGTCCGCACTTTTTGCAGATACCGCCCCGTAATGTGTCGAATGTTCTCCCACAGCTATGGCATTTCCAAGGAATTATCTGATTCATGAGCTTTTTGATTCTAGCATGTCTTAACTGCAAACAAAGAGTTCTCCTGCCAGCCCTACGCGCCTACTATATCTCATGCGACCTCGAGTGTAAAAGCCACTCACGGTCGAGGGAAAAATGAACAGTGAGCTTGTGTGCATAGACGGCTCTAAACCTAGAAAAGTAGAATGTGCGGCCAGCGGTTAAGAGACCTCAATCAGCTCAGTTTTCATTGGGGCCCAAATAGTAGAGTTCCATCTATCCGAGTTGTCATAAACGGAGTCAATCGACTGAAGATATTTCAGCAACAGCCCTCAAATATTTGAGGGTCCAAAGGATAGTGGTGTTCCCGAAAAACCTCTTGCGATGAAAACTAAGGAATAGCTAATCTATTCATCAATTCAGCAAGCCGCTGCTCTCCCGCCTCATCTTGTGCAAAACCGACAGCGCCTAAAAGAAACGGACCTTTTTGTGCAACGATGGTTTTGCCCTGATATGGATCTGTTCCAATTACAATTTCGGGTCCAAAGCGAGCTGAAGCTGTTTTCGCGAGCTTGCCTTTTTTGAGCAAATTCTCTTTGAAGAGCTTCAGAGCGTCGATGGCTTCTTGAGGGCTTCTAAACATCGCTAAGAAAAGACGAAAATCTTTGATTTGTGACGTGTCCTGTGGCTCGATCTTCTGCTCGTCATTCTCTACATAGGATGCTTTGAATCCTCTCTTTAAGAATTGGTGGCCGAGGAGCCCGTCTGGAAAATACTCAATGGAACCGGGCTTGAGTCCGCTTTTAGGGAAATAGCCTATCTCCTGAGGCGGAGCTGAGCTGTCCAAAATTAGCGATTCTATATCCAGAGCTAGCCGTTTCAGGGTGGAAGGATTTGACTCTGTGGCTTGAAGTATCACAAAATACTTCCCTTTGTAGAAAAGAGCATACCGATCACCTATATAGGAATCCAGTCCTATATTAGCCGGGCTTTCGTCCTGCCTAAACCTTGAGAAGATTCCAAAGGCTTGAAGAGAATTCCCCATATCATAGATGTCCACGTCTATTTTGTCGTCTGAGGTGTCTACTTTGCGATAAATTGCGAATACGGACTTCTCAAATCCGTACTGGACAAAAAGGTCCGCTTGTCCATCAATATGCTCAAACAGAGACTCGTGCGTAAAGGTTTCGGGAGCTTCCCTAAGGGCCCATCCCTCAGGAGCAACTTTTGGAATGAACGATTCTATAGACTCTGTGTCGGCGAAGACAATGTGAGTCGCATACAACGAGATAAGCAAAGAGACAACAATTACTACCTTAGGCCTGTTCACCCGCCCATTCCTTCCCCGAGGTTCATTCTTACGCAAAAAAGTGATGCACAGTTTTCAACTGCGCATGAATATTGAGCCCTCGTCTGCACGTCACGGCACACGATGAACATGATGCGCACTGCCCAATTTTTTGCATGGCATCTGCTGTACAAAGTACATCATGGGCGAGCAGGTCATTCTTATACCCATCGTGGTACATGAACGCTCTCAGCAAATCGCAATGGGCAACCCCGTGTGGACACTTGCCGATACAGCCTCCACACATAGTGCAAATTCGCCCTTTAAGGTAGGAATCATACTGCCGCAGGGCCTGAGAATCCTTTCTGGAGAAGTCCGTTCCCATTACGGCAGCACATTCTTCGATCTGTTCGATGGTCGTCACGCCCGGAATCGCAGATGAAACATTCTGGTCATTCAAGACGTATTTCAGGGCCGCTTGATGAGGACTTAGACCACCCATGTCAGTGGCCTTATAGCCTCCGGCCTGAGTCTTCATCGCCACAATGCCAACCCCTGACTTGGCGGCTAAGGCGACAGCATCTTTGAGGTCAGTCGAATGAGTGAAGTTGTAGGACACGAGGGCTACGTCGTGGCAACTGGTTTGCGCTGCCGCCTTTAGGAGAGACGCCATGTCAGTGTGAGAGGAGAAGCCTGTGAAGCGAGCCTTGCCCTCCTTTTTCATGGTCTGCAAAAACTCGGTGATTGCCGGAGAACAGACTTCCTCGGCAGTCTTGAGATTATGTGCGAGAAGTATGTCTACGTAGTCAGTCCCTAGACTTTTCAGACTTGTCTGGACAGCATCTCGATTCTCCTTTTCGTTCTGTACCAAAACAACCTTTGTCTGTATGAGAACTTTTTCACGCTTGCCCCGAAGGACCTTTCCAAGCATTTCCTCATTTCTCCCCCCCATGTAGCGGCGAGCTGTATCAAAAAAATTCACACCCAAATCATAGGCACGAGCCACGACAGCGGGATCACTGCAATTCATAACCCCCATTCCCACGGCTGTGACCCTT
>CAWCTI010000017.1:0-84056 GCA_963798475.1 uncultured delta proteobacterium | reverse complement strand
AATGTTACCGTCACTGGCCGAAAATCAGACAACTCTCTTTATGATCAAAGATTTGCGACTTTTGAACAGGACGAGGTTTATTCCCAATCAGACGCTGAAGGCTTTATACGCCTCAACGCTTTGAGACTGAGGATTGGATCACTAATTTCCAAGACAAAAAAGCGATAACGTTAGCTGGAATTCACCAAAACATGGGCGCTGGAAAAAATTCACAAGCTTCGAAAAAGTCAGGCGGATCATCGGGTGTTAGAAAAGGCCGATTCGCTGGTGGTATGGATCCACTATTCGCCGAATTTAACGCCTCAATCTCGTTTGATCGACGTCTATTTCGAGAAGACATTGAAGGAAGTATAGCTCACGTGCGTATGCTGGGCTGTCAGGCCATAATACCCGCTGAAGACGCTGTTAAAATTGAAGAAGGACTCAAACAGGTCCTTGATGATTTCGAAAATGGTCGATTTGAATTCCGTGAAGACCTCGAAGATGTCCACATAAACATAGAAGACGCTCTAAGAAAAAAAATCGGCGATGTCGCCGGCAAGCTTCACACGGCAAGAAGCAGAAATGACCAGGTTGCGCTGGATTTGAGACTATTCCTCAGGAACCGGTCCTGTTTGATCAAGGTCGCTCTTCTGGATATGAACGCAGCTTTGCTTGAAACCGCTAAGCTTAACATAGATGTCATAGCCCCTGGTTACACTCATTTGCAAAGGGCCCAACCCGTGAGGCTTTCACACCATCTCATGGCCTATTTTCAGATGTTCAGGCGTGACTGGGAACGTTTTGCAGATTCAGAGAAACGCATCGATGAAATGCCGCTGGGCTCGGCCGCTCTTGCCGGAACCACCTTTGACATCAATCGCGACCTCGTAGCTGGCTTTCTAAATTTCTCGCGAGTTAGCCGCAATTCGATGGACGCTGTTTCGGACAGAGATTTCGCTGTTGAGTTCACGTTCAATTGTTCGCTTGTGATGACTCATCTGTCGCGACTGTCCGAGGAATTCATAATCTGGTCATCGTCGGAATTTTCTTTTCTCGATTTACCTGACGAGTTCTGTTCCGGGTCAAGCATTATGCCGCAGAAAAAGAACCCGGACGCCTGTGAATTAATACGAGCCAAAAGCGGTCGAGTATATGGAGACCTGATCACGCTTCTCACAATCCTCAAAGGACTGCCGTTGACATATAACAAGGACCTTCAGGAGGATAAGGAGCCCGTTTTTGACGCTGCCGACACTGTTTTGAACAGCCTAAAGGTGATGACAAGCCTGATAAAAGGCACTAAATTCAGGGCTGAAAGATTGTTAGACGCGGCTTCAGAGCCATACCTCGCGGCGACTGACGTAGCGGATGCTTTAGCCAGACAAGGTCTGCCATTCAGGGAAGCTCACGCCCGAGTTGGCGCTATTGTTCGCGGAGAGACTTCTGTAACCGGTTATGTTCCTCCAACCCCGGAAGAAATGGTCGAGTCAAGATGTCAGGAAGGCGCGACAGGGAAACAGAGTGTGATTCGACAGATGGAAGAGGGCGAGAAATTCCTTCTACAAAATGGATGCACGCTCCATGCGGATGGTTAAAAAGGAACAACGAAACAAGATTGAGAAAATTTCTTCTTCCGGCCCTTTTTCTCATGACCTTGAACTGTGTCTGTTCCTGTGGATACAAGACTAACCCTAGACCTACAACTGTAAGGGTCCCTGCGCCAATCAAGCTAATCACAGCGAGAGCTTTCCCTGATGACATCAAGCTTAACTGGAACGTGCCCGCTTCAAATTCGGATGGTTCCACATTGAGCGATTTGTCTGGTTTCAAGGTTTATCGAGGCGCAAGAGGTGTGGATGAAGACTGTGAAAACTGTCAGGACAAGCGTGAATTGCTGGTCAATATCGATTTCCAGTCGCCATCCAACGCTGAAATTAAGAATGATGAAGTGATTTTCCAGGACAAGAAAGTTACTCCAGGCAAAGTGTATTCCTACGCAGTTGTAGCCTATAATCTGCGTGGTAGGGAAAGCTCGATAGGAAACCCTGTAGAAGTTTATTATGAAACGCCGCCACCTGCTCCAACCGATCTCATTGCTCGTTCGGAGGCGGGTCATATCAGACTTGAGTGGAAAGCGCCTATTGACTCTAAGATTGATCGGTATCAGATCTTTCGAGGGACAGAAGACAACACCGCCAAGATGAAATCTATCGGCACAGCAGCTTACCGGGAACCCTGGTTTGTAGATAAGGGAGTTGAGAAAAATTTAAAGTATTTCTATACAGTACGGTCAGTAAAATCAAACAGGGGGACCCCCTTTGAATCAAATACTTCAAACGTGGCGGAGGCAGTGGCGCCAAGTATTTACTGGCGTTCGCCTGAAAACGTAAATGTCGCCATGAGTAGCCAGGGCATCAGGGTTTACTGGGAACCAGTCAAAATGGAAAATGAAGAAACACGCTACAATGTTTATCGGTCGGAGTCCGGTCGCGGTTTTCAGAAAATCAATCCTGAACCGGTTAAGAACCCATGGCTATTGGACAGCAAGGTCACCAGGGGCAGAGTTTACAGGTACGCAGTCACGGCGGCGCCCAAAAATAGACTGGAGGAAGAGTCTTCCCGAACAGCGTCGCAAGCTTTAAGATATACTTACTGACTTACGGGTAATTAAATGCATTATTTCAGTTATAAAAATGGGGAGCTTTTCTGCGAACAGGTTCCGGTAAAACAAATAGTTGAGGAGTTTGGCACGCCACTTTTTGTTTACAGTAGCGGTACGTTAAAAAGACACTACAGAATATTCGAAGAACCTTTTTCAAACGCGCCCCATGTAATCTGTTTTTCTATGAAAGCATGCTCTAACCTGACAATCCTCAAAATTTTCTCAAATCTCGGAGGAGGAGTCGACATTGTGTCTGGAGGTGAGCTTTTCAGGGCATTGAAGGCTGGTGTCCCTCCATCCAGGATAGTCTACTCCGGAGTAGGTAAAAAGTCTTATGAAATGGATGATGCTCTTAGATCCGATATCCTGATGTTTAACGTGGAGTCGGAAGAAGAACTCCAGCTTCTAAACCAACGGGCATTGACACTGGGTAAGAGCGCCAGGATCGCTTTACGTGTAAACCCTGATGTGGATCCGCTGACGCATCCATACATCTCTACAGGACTAAAATCCAACAAGTTTGGGATCCAGATAGATCAGGCTCTGGAAATGTATTCAAAGGCCAGGGACATGCCCGGCTTGGAGCCGGTTGGCATTGACTGCCATATCGGGAGCCAGTTGACGGAACTTGCGCCTTTCATGGAAGCGGTATCGATACTCAGAAAACTCTTGAGGAAACTTAGGAACAATGGGATCGACATCAAGTATCTGGACATAGGGGGCGGACTTGGCATCCCGTACGATCAGGAAACACCCCCTGCGCCTGGAGATTATGGGGCGGCCATACTTGACCTGGTGTCGGATATGCATATTACATTGATTATGGAGCCGGGACGTGTGCTTGTCGGTAACGCTGGCGTCATGATTACTCGAGTGCTTTACAAGAAAAGCGGAACAGAAAAAAACTTTGTAATTGTGGACGCCGCGATGAATGACCTCATTCGCCCAAGTCTATACAAGGCTTACCACTCCATAATCAAGGTTAAAAAATCGCCTGATCAGGCACCGAAATTTGTAGCGGACATAGTCGGACCGATATGTGAATCCGGCGATTTTCTTGCAAAAGGAAGAGAAATCGAAGAACCATTCCCTGGTGAACTTCTTGCGGTGATGA
The DNA here is from genome assembly GCA_963798475.1 of uncultured delta proteobacterium. Classification (GTDB taxonomy): domain Bacteria; phylum Desulfobacterota; class Desulfomonilia; order Desulfomonilales; family Desulfomonilaceae; genus CAJBEZ01. Next base: position 80,298 of record CAWCTI010000017.1, on the reverse strand, counting down.
GCGCAGGGGCTTACGGTTTTACCATGTCGTCCAATTATAATTCCAGACCTCGTTGCGCAGAGGTTCTTGTTAATGGTTCTAATTACTATCTTATTAGACAGAGAGAAACATATGAGGACCTTATCAGAGGTGAAAAGATCCCCAGTCACATTCTCGAGGGCAAATAAAGGAGCGAGTTATGTTTTCCGGAGCGTTCACAGCAATTGTAACACCGTTCAAAAACGGTCAGGTTGATGAAAAAGGCCTCAAAAACCTGATACGTTTCGGAATGGACGGTGGAGTCAGTGGTTTTATCCCATGCGGGACCACCGGCGAATCGCCGACACTTTCTCATGACGAACACAATCGTGTTGTTGAGCTGACGGTCAAGGAAGTCGCCGGGCAAGTCAAGATTATAGCAGGTACAGGTTCAAATTGTACGGATGAGGCGATAAGCCTAACGAGAAACGCGAAAAAGTTTGGAGCGGACGCTGCTCTACTTGTTTCTCCTTACTATAACAAGCCCACTCAAGAGGGTCTTTACAAGCATTTCGCAGCCGTGGCGGAAGCGGTTGACATCCCCTTGGTGCTTTACAATATCCAGGGTAGAACTGGTGTCAATATTGAAAACCCTACCGTTCAAAGGCTTTCAAAAATTCCCAACATAGTTGGTGTAAAAGAAGCTTCCGGCTCAATTTTACAGATGAGCGAGGTAATTCGGTTATGTGGCCCGGAGTTTGATGTGCTTTCCGGTGACGATCAGATGACGTTCCCACTCATGGCGTTGGGCGGCAAAGGTGTAATCTCCGTAGTTACCAACATTATACCGGACAAGATGTCGACATTGGTCAAACATATGCTGGCCGGCCAGATCGACAAGGCTAGAACCATACACTTTGAAATTTTTGAGCTTTGCCAAACTATGTTCGTTGAAACCAATCCAATACCAATAAAGGCGGCTTTAGGGCTGATGGGAAAGATTGAGCCGGAATTCAGGTTACCATTGTGCGCCCCCTCTCCGGCCAACCTGGAGAAAATCAGGACAGCTCTGGGGAAACTCAATTTGATTTAGTTCAGGAGATACCATGATTAAGATTGCGGTAAGCGGCGCGGCTGGCCGGATGGGAAGAAGAATAATCGCTTTATCCCATGAACATCCCAAACTTAAAGTTGTAGCTGCGCTGGATGCCCCGAAAAACCCCAGCGTCGGGAAAGACGCCGGTGAAATTGCGGGTATAGGTCACATAGGCGTCAAGGTAACCGATGACTACAAGGCCGCAATAGGCCTTTGCGATGTTGTAATAGACTTTTCCTCGCCTGAAGCCACGATAAGAAATGTAGGAGAAGCGGCCAGTAAGGGAAAAGCCCTGGTTATTGGGACTACAGGTCTTTCTGATGAGCAAAAAAATACAGTTAGTGAAGCCGCTTCCATTACTCGCTGCATGTTGGCCCCAAATATGAGCCTGGGAGTCAACCTTCTGTTCAACCTGGTCGGGAGGGTTGCTTCCAGCCTTGGGGACAATTATGATGTTGAAATTATAGAATCACACCACAATCAGAAAAAGGACGCCCCAAGCGGTACCGCCGCGAAGCTTGCCGAAATTGTGGCAGGATCTTTGAAACGGGACCTGGACGAAGTGGGAATTTATGGACGTTACGGCATGGTTGGCGCCAGAAATCCAAAAGAAATAGGAATAATGTCCGTAAGAGCAGGAGACATCGTGGGTGAACACACGGTGATGTTTTGCACTAACGGTGAACGGATTGAGCTTACGCATAAAGCCCACAGTCGCGACGCTTTCGCAAAAGGCGCGGTTCAGGCCGCGATCTGGATAATGAATGAGCCTCCGGGGCGTCTCTACGATATGCGAGACGTCCTTGGGTTATAGGCGATGCGAGAATAGGGGAACAAAATGAAGTTAGTACGATTCCAAACTCAGCGGGAGATCTTTTCCGGAGTTCTTGCAGGACATATCATCAGGCCCTGGGGACCTAACCCCGCTACTCATGAATGCGCTCTTTCCGATGTGCGGTTACTAACACCGTGTGTTCCATCAAAGGTTGTGGCGGTTGGACTTAACTATCGTGATCACGCCGAAGAGCTTAAGATGGCGCTTCCTGAAGAGCCGCTGCTATTCATGAAACCCTCTTCAAGCGTAATCGGGCCCGGAGATACCATTGTAATGCCTCCACAGAGCGCCAGGGTCGATTATGAAGCTGAGCTTGCGATCGTAATAGACAAGGAAGCCAAAAACGTGGTCGAAAAAGACGCTAAAAAGGTTATTCTCGGTTTTACATGCCTGAATGACGTGACAGCGCGTGATCTGCAGAGTAAGGATGGCCAGTGGACACGAGCTAAAGGCTTTGACACTTTTTGCCCCATAGGGCCTTGGATAGAAACGGACATTGATCCTTCAGATCTTAAAATTGACCTATTGCTGAACGGTCAGGCGAAGCAGTCCTCTCGAACATCCAACCTGATTTTTAACTCTTACAAACTTATTGAGTACATCACGAGCGTAATGACACTGTATCCAGGTGACGTCATCGCGACCGGGACCACATCAGGTATTGGGCCGATGGCTGATGGAGACACGGTTCAGGTCGTGATTGAAGGAATAGGCTGCTTGTCAAACAGGGTTGAAAGTCGGAAGTAATGTATTCACTGGCATACATAGGTTTTGGAGCTAACCTGGGAGATCCGGAAGATACCTTTTCCAAGGCTATAGAAAAGATTGAGGCCTTGAAACGGGCATACCTTAGAAAAGTGTCCAGCCTATACAGGACGGAACCAGTTGGTCTGAAAGACAACGGCCCTGAATTCCTGAACGCTGTCCTGGAAGTGCAGGTCGAAATGTCTCCTTTTGACCTGATTTACGATCTGAGAAAAATCGAGAAAGCTTTGGGCAAGAATCGTAGTCACAAGAGTGATCGTTCCAGGAAGATAGATCTTGATCTCTTGCTATTCGCGGATAAGGTATTTTCATCCAATACGCTGGAAGTGCCGCATCCGCGTATGGAAAGCAGAGGATTTGTTTTAGCGCCTCTGGCAGAGATCGCTCCTGATTTTGTGCATCCCGGACTGAAATTGACTATTAGAGAATTGCTGGACAATCTGGACCCGGAAGAACTATGCAAAGTGCGTCTGTTCAAGGCTGTCAACAGGCTCGAAGGGGTCTGAAGTGCTGAGACTACTTCTTACCGTGATATGGATTTATGTGGTTTACAGGGTCCTGCGATGGGCATTTGTAGCAATCGGAGCCGGTTTGAATAAAGACTCTATTGGTGAGGCCCATGAGCCGGTAAATGTCAACCAGATGGTAAAGGACCCTGTTTGTGGTACTTATGTCCTTGCCCGGGACGCCACGCATTTAAGAATTCATGGAAAGACTTATTACTTTTGCTCCGACGAGTGTCGTAAACGTTTTGTCTACAAATAATTGTGGTTTTTAAAATGGCCTCAGAGATCGCTAACCCTAAAATACTGATCGCTGAAGATTCGAAGATCCTCAATAACATGCTCAGGGATGTTTTTGAGGAGCATGGATTTGACGTCTTCCAGGCTTTCGATGGCTCTGAAGGTAAAAATCTTTTACTCAAGGAAAGTCCGGACGTAGCTCTGATCGATGTTCACATGCCCAGAATCGACGGGTTTGAAACCCTGCATTTCGCAAAACAAAAGTTACCTCGTTCCATCGTGATAGTCATGTCCTCAGCGGACAATCCCCAGATTGGCGTGAAGGCCATGAAGCTGGGAGCGGATGACTATCTTACCAAGCCTTTCGTTGTTGGGGACGTAGTGGAACTTGCGCTGAAGCTCCTTGAAAATCGGCGATTCGGTGACGAAAACGTCAGGCTCAAAAAGGAAATCCGGAGAAGTGAAAAATACCTTGCGCATCTAACCACGATCATAAACGAAGCTCTCATAACTACAGACTCAAGGGGAAGCATCCAGTCAATCAACCTGGCTGCTTCCAGACTCTGGGGTTATTCCTTTGAAGAACTGAAAGACAAGGATGTTCACTTCCTCGTTAGAGGGGAAGCTCGCACGCTGCTTCACCGTGATCTTGTCAAAGACACATTGCGGGCTGGCAAAGTCGAAGGAGAGTTTCATTTCAGGAAAAAGGACAACAGCACTTTCCCAGGCTATCTCTCCACATCAATAATCAAGGAAAACAACCGGGTACGCGGCATAGTAATCGTTGTCGCTGAACTGACTCGCCTGTACGCTGTCGAACAAAGGCTAAAACAGTCGGAAAAACTGGCGTCTCTAGGCAAGGTGGTCGAAGGCGTCGCTCACGAGGTGAGGAACTGTCTAACCTCCTTGGGAGGCTTTGCTCTCAGGTTGAGCAAGATGTCCGAAGAGAACTCATCAACATCGAAGTACACGGAAATTATTCTAAACGATGTCGGTCGCCTCGAGAAGATGGTCAAGGATATCGAAGAATATGTCCAATTCTCGAAATTCTATGGATTTAATTTTATAAAGACCGATCTGGTCCCACTAATTGAACGGGCAAGAGACAGGGCGATCAATGAATTACCGGAAGAGATGGTAAAGAAAGTGGGTTTTAGCATAGATGCTGACGGGAGGACCCTACCTAAAGCGCAAGTTGATCCTGCGGCGATAGAGGAAGTTTTTTTTAACCTTATACGCAACGCCTACGAAGCCATGCCTAACGGAGGCCGATTGAAAGTAACAGTCCGGGCCTTGAAATCGGGAGTGTCGGTGGCGTTTTCGGACACTGGTGTAGGCATACACAACGAAGATGTGTCGGAGATATTCAATCCCTTTTTTACTTCTAAAACTGTTGGCGCCGGTATGGGGTTAAGTAAGGCGCATCTTCTGCTGGAGGAGCATCGTGGGGCAGTGAGGGTATCATCCGAGCCCGGAAAGGGTTCTGCTTTTGAAGTGTTTTTACCAGTGGAGCGTTTGACGACCAGTATTTATCCCTGGGAGACCGAGAGGCCTGCCAGACATTCCCGTGGATTTGATAAAAGATAATGAAGAGACATCTACCAAACTTTTTGACACTGGGACGTCTATTACTGGTCCCGCCTATTGTGGTTCTGCTGTTTTTCCCGGGGCGGTTCCCGTCCGCATTGGCCGCGATCCTTTTCTTTATTGCTTCGCTTACGGATTTCTTCGACGGATTCATCGCCCGCAGGCTAAAGGTCGAGTCCTCATTTGGACGTTTTCTGGACCCGATAGCCGACAAGGTGCTCGTTACTTCCGCATTGATAATGTTGATTGCCCTGGACAGGGTGGACGCATGGGTAGTCATGCTCATTATAAGCAGGGAAGTTGCGGTCAGCGCTTTGAGGGCGACATCCAGATCATGGGATTCAACATTGAAACCAAGTCGCATAGGGAAATGGAAAGCATTTTTTCAATTCGCGGCTGTTATCCCATTAATGATTCATTACGATTATCATTTCATAGTGGACATAGATTTCAACGAGATTGGGACAATCCTGCTTTACATAGCTCTTGCGCTCACCTTGTGGTCCGGCGTGGATTATTTTGTAAAATTCTACAGGGAATACAGCTCAAAGGAATCAGTGAGCCTGGATTAGGATTATGGCGGAGGGAGAGGGATTCGAACCCCCGGATCTTTTGGATCAACGGTTTTCAAGACCGCCGCCTTAAACCACTCGGCCATCCCTCCGTTCATATAATGACGAATCTAACGCAATCCCGCCGCATGTGTCAAGACGAGTGGCAAGCAATAACGTCGCGGTGGGGTCTTCCCCTTAGCCCATTTGACGGAATTGGGTCGGCTTGATATCTCTAAACCCACGGAGGAATCGTCATGGAACTCAAGATAGCTGATTCAAGAGGTAGAGTTAACCTGGGAAAAGAATTTGCCAACAAGACTTTTTTGATCGAAAAAACCGGCGAGACGGAAATGAAGCTTGAATTAGCCGCCGTAATACCAGAACGTGAAATGTGGTTTCACAGAAATCCTGAAGCGCGAGCAGCCGTCCTCGGCGCAATAGAAAGATTGAAACCGGGACAATTCGCTGAAATACCCCCTGATGTCGACGCTGAGGAATCCTGGATGAAAGAACTTGAGGATTAATTATGCCTTTTTCTCTCGTGGATGTCATTTCGAGCGAAGCGATAAATCTATAGCGCTGCTTGGAAAGATTTCTCGTCGCTTTGCTCCTCGAAATGACACCGTGTTTGCTCCCGCACATCACTCTTAACGATTTGTAAGCGCGCAACCCTAACAATTCTCTAACCATCAAATAACAATTCTAACATGGATGTAAGCCAATCTTAACCAGAGTTGCAAATGTTACCATTTTGTAATAGGTTTTTTTTTAAGAAACCTGCTTTTTGCTTGACTTTAAACACCCTGTAACTTTATTCTCATATCAAATCAATCCTAGTTGGGAGAATTTGTTTTTATTAACCTCAAAGCGTTACCGCTGGCCGGCGGTAATTGGCTGGAGGCGAAAAAGACTCATCGAGGTCGATTTGGACGAATACGTCTTCGTCCCCTTTTGATTTGATAAATGGAGGAAGGTTATGAATAATCGTAAATCATTAATCCCCGCCCTCATCCTTGGGCTTTCCATCGTGCTGCTGGCTGGGCCTGCAAGCGCTTGGGAGTTCACGATGGACGGAGTTTACACCTGGCATTACGAAGTCAGGGGTCAGATGGGCTCAAGCGGCTTCTTTGGGCAGTATGACGTGGCCCAAAGCCCCGGAGCTGCTGCGGCCGGGAATGCTGGGCCTCCAGCGTCATTTACGCCCATCTGGGCCAGCTACATAGGTGCCTACGCGCCACTCAATTTCTATACGGGCGGATATCATATTGGTAACATGAATGCCGGTGCCGCCGGCAGTCCAGTGGTATTCGGCGGCTATGGTAACGCCTACGGTGGTCAGGCCGCTGCCATAGCTGGTGGAGAGCAAATAGTTTCTGGATCAGATGCGTGCTGGAATGTCATGTACATGTCTACCAACATGCAGATTGCCATGAACAAGGCTCTCCGAATTAGGGGCAACTACTATATAGGATCTTGGGGTAACACTTACAACGGAACCGATTATAATAGCGCTAACTCCGCTGCGGCACCAGGGGTCATGGTTGGATCAGGGGCTCTGCAGCAAGACGCTCCTGGTGTTCAGCGATCTTTCTCTCCGGGATACTGGCGCACGCTGTGGCTTACGGCTCAATTGCCATGGGGCGAAATCGCGGTTGGGAAGCGACCATCGTCATGGGGTATGGGACTGGTGTACAACGGCGAAGACAATAGACACTCTGATTCTCTGTCTTTGACTGTTCCCTACGGTCCGTTGAGGATACAGATGTCTTTTTATCCTGCTCGTAGAGGCTATGCGACAGACGATTATTATAATGGTTATGCCGGGTCAACGCTCCCGATTTTTTACAATGAGCGCGTCGACAAAAACAACACACGCGTTTTCGATATGACGATACCGAACGTAACTTACAGATCTGGCGTCATAGACACCGGTTTTTACCTTAACTGGGTGTTCAGGCATCGAGGTGGTGAAAGTGTAATACCACTGACTAATGACGCCACAGGAAATAGGGGCACGCAGGCCCGAGATTACAAGGAACAATATGGCGGCGTCTATTTTAAGTACAACAATGGTAGATTTTTTCTCAATGCAGAATATGGTTTTGATAGAATTATTGACGTGAGATCGGGGAATCGTGGAGTTGGGATCTCCGGTGCTAGTGGTCAGCCAAGCACTCTGATTGCGGATCCGATTTATACGAATTGGGATGGCGGTGTGGTAGAAACCGGCATGTTATGCGGACCAGCAAAGCTAGCTCTTCTTGGCTCCTGGATGACTGGAGACGATTACCGTTACGGACAGACTCAGGCAGGTTTTCAGCGCGTTGCCATAAGCTTAGGGCACCAAAATGATCAGTGGTCGAACACCGGAATTTTCCGACCTTATAGTTATTTGATGATCTACGGCTATGGTCTAGGCACGAGCTTCGCCCGTGACACAGGGAATGGCTTTGTGCAGGACGCCACTGTTTACGCTGCCAGACTTGATTATGCGGTGGCAGCCAACCTAAATATTTATGGTAGCTTCACATGGGCCGAAAAGTTCTCGCATAGTGGTGAAATGTGGGGTTGTTTGATTCCGGATCCAAATGTTGGTGCCCCCTCGGCACCACTTCAGGGAAAGGTTCTGTATATGAGGTCTCCCTCTGGTGGGTCAACCTTCGCATCGTTGACACGGATTCCTACAATTCCTGATGGTGCGCTCGGATACGAATTTGACGCAGGATTTGACTGGAAACTCCTCGAAGGCTTGACCGCTCGAACAACACTTGGATACTGGGTACCCGGTAATTGGTGGAAGTATGCTTGTGTAGACAAGAATATTTCGAACTGGGCTTTGCCCGGTAGTGGTACTTCGGCCAACAACTGGAACACCAATCCGTCCAAGTCGATTGACCCTGTATGGGGCATGGAATTCAAGCTCGAAGGCTCATTCTAAACCCAACAACCTAACCTAGCTTAACCAAAACGGAGGACCATTTGGCCCTCCGTTTTTTGTTTGTGGTGGGTTTGGGAAGATTTCTCGTTACTTCGTTCCTCGAAATGACATTGTGACATCTCTCCACAATACCAATTATTAGATGTGCTAACGAATAAATCTAACCGTATAATATATAATCTTTTAATAACAGCACTTTCAGTTCTTTTGTCCGCTTTAGATTTGTATCATTGGTGAGAAAAATGTCTACTCCAATATCAAGTGCGGCGGCAATTTGTAAGGCGTCGATGGTCTTATAGCGCTTCTCTAAAGTTCTGTCGGAATGGCGCAAGTTTTAGTGTTTTCATCTTGTCTGGTCATAAGCCATCTGAGAGCGTCGGTGAGTCTCTCGATTAGTTGATCTTTGGTTTTAGCGTAGAATCCAGAAAACCATTCGCCCTTCATAACGAGCCAGAGGCGTTCAATGGGGTTAAGATCTGGAGAATAAGGTGGAAGAAAATCGGCTCAAATTCCCCCCAGTCCAGTGATTTACTCTTGTGCCAAGACGCATTGTCCAGGATGAGTAGATTGCGAGGACGCTCGAACTTGATGTCCCTATTGGCGTGATTCAGGAAGATCTGGAAGATCTCCGTATCGGAATGGCTAAATTCTAGCGCATAGAATTCACCTTTTCTTGGCAAGACCATGCCCGTGACATTCATTCGGAGATGCGCCCCGCCGTATGCTTGCAGGATCTTGTCTCCTTTTTTAGCAAAACGCCTTTTCGGACGAGGATCTCCTTCGACACCACACTCGTCAAGAAACCAAAGATCCACGCATTGATCACCAAGAAACTTCCTGATCAGTTCAATGAAGGCCTTTCTCTTTTCTTCATCCTGGCCATCCGGCCAGGGGCGAGGGACCTTCAGCCGAAAATCCTCATCGTGAAGCCACCGCATAAGTGTGCTGTAGCCTGCCTCCATCTGGCAATGCCTGGTGAGATATCCGTGAAACTTACGTCCGGTCCAGTGGGTCTCATTGACCAGTTCTGGATGTAAAACCAACTTGGAATATTCATAGGCCTGCTCCCCGCTGATTTTGGGAGGACGCCCAGAGCGGGGACCTTCTGTAAGCCCATCGATACCCCGTGAATTAAAACGTCTCACCCAACGGGAAACCGAGTCCTCATTTACACCGAACAAGGCAGCCACCTGCTTATGGGGCAGCCCCATTATCAAGGCCTTGATAGCCATCAGACGAACATACGACCGCTGGACCGACGAGGCCTTCGCTGCGGTCTCTAATTCAGCTAAAGCGCAGTTTTCCGGGTTAGGCATGTTTCGTTGACGACACATACCGACAGATAACCACATCTCGATAAAAAAGTCGCGTTCTTTTCGCGATTATTTTCGAGAATCACTATAAGAAAAGGATAACGGCCTCTTAAATACCGGCAGTCTCTGCCATTCCTTCTGATATCTCGACCAGCGTAAAATGTTTGGCGTGTTTCAGAAAGTCAGAAAATTTCCTGGCAAGGGCTAAGTCATTGATCTCAATTGGTCTCGGCAGGACTTCGGTAAGATTTATGACCGAAGAATAAGCGATCAGGTTTCCTGGCATAAATGCCTTGACAACTTCTCTTGCTAGTGGCCCGAATTCAGGATGAGCTTGTATGTAGTAAATAGTGGGGGCTGTATCAATGAAAACGCCATTGATACCAGCGAGTTCTTGTGAGAGCGTCACACCCTGTCCTCTCTCAAGCGGCTAACATATTCCTGGGCATCTTCATCCTTCCACAGTCCTTTTCCGAGGCCATAGAGATTTTTCCAGTCAAGCTTTTTCTTAGAAGAAATCGCTGATTTTCTCAATTGATGAGCCAGCTTTTCCACCAGCCTTAACTGTTCATTTGGAGAAAGTCTTTCGATTTCTTTTTCTATTTCTACAAGTGCGTTTGACCTTTGCATAATAAACTCCATTGGTCATTGTTTAAATATCACACTCTTTAAGAATTGATCAATCCATAATTTCCTAATCATGGTACCCATCAATGCCTCCGTCTATGTCATTTCGAACGCAGTGAGAAATCCATTCAGCCCCTAGAGTAAATCTCTCGTCGCTGGGCTCGCTCGAGATGACATCGGGGGCACGGTACTTATTTTATAATGCTACAGTAAATAGAGGTGTTCCCTTGCCTTTGCTCATAACATATATTATGCTCATATAAATTTTATGCTACTTGTGGGGATAAAATGCGTATCACTGTCCACATACCTGATAACTTGGCGGAATCCTTGAAAATGACAGCGCTAAACGAAGGGCTCTCTATGTCCGCGATGACTGCCAGGGCCCTCGCTGTATTCCTAAAAGAAAAAAGAAAACAGGATACTGCTCGGCGTATTTATTCACTGATCGGACCTGACGCGGTCTCTCAAGACGCGTTGGAATCCCTCGAAAGAGATCGCAACGATGATCGGGCTTGATACGGGCTTCTTTCTGGAACTATTGTCAGGTTCACATCAAGCTGCTGAAATATGGATACTATGTGTCGATGATCGAGCTGATTTTGCGGTTTCTTTTCTTACCCTGTTCGAGATTGAGAGGTTGGGGCTCAAAGGTAAGATCAAGAATTTTAATGAGTTAATAGAAATTATTAGTTTGTCTACATTTGTGATCTGGCCTGACCGAGAGATTGTCAGTTCTGGCGCTCGGCTTTCACATGGTTTGGGTATCCCCGCAATTGACTCATTGATTCTCGCGTGTCTTAAAAAGGTTGGCGTGAACGAAATATACACAACTGACAAGCATTTTGCGTCTTATAGCAGTGAATCTGTTGTGGTAAAAAACATCAAGATCGGCCAACCCTGAGACATTAATCGAAAGCCCTCAATAGCCCCAGCGGCTCATCCGTGTATAATGGCACCTTTGAAAATCGATGTCAGCAGCCTCTGCCCCTTCATTGTTTCGCTCATGCCTTGACAGTGCGCCCAAAAGTAATACAATAAACGAAAATGTTAAACTTTTCCAGGGAAGCATAACATGGAAAGTGTAAAAGTGTTGGCCAAAGGACAAATCGTCATTCCAGCCCGTATCCGGAAAAAACATCACATACAGCCAGGCCAGAAAATCCATGTTTTCGACTATGACGGCCTGATCTATCTGGTACCATCGTCTGCGGACCCAGTCAGTGAAGCCCTCGGTTGTCTACCCCGAGAACCATCGCTTTCCGAGGAACTGTTGGCAGACCGTCAGAAGGAACGCGTTCTGTAAAATGCCCTACCTTTTCGACAGCCATGCAATTCTGGCATTTTTTCAAGATGAACAGGGAAGTCAAGAGGTCGCGGGTATTTTAAATCATTCTCTCAAGCAGGGGATAGAAAGGTTGTTGTGCGTTGTCAATTTGGGAGAAATCATTTATCTGACGAAGCGCCGCTTTGGAAACCGCAAGAAAATTGAGACCCTGAGTCAGGTCTATCGACTGGGTTTTCGGGTCCTTTCCGCAACGGATGAAATTGTCTTTAACGCTGCTGAAATTAAGGGAGAATATCCTTTATCTTATGCGGACTGTTTCGCAGTAGCTTGCGCTATGAAACACCAAGCGATTCTGGTTACCGGCCACACGGAATTTGAGGCCGTCTCACGCCTGGTAAGCATCCACTGGATCCAGTGACACACACATATCTCGTGTTTGTAACGTCTCTGTTGTGTATAATAGTTCAAAATGGCGCCAATGTCATTTCGACCGGAAGGAGAAATCTATCCCAGTCTGGCGCAGATCTCTAGATGCTGCGCTAGCTCGAGATAACATCGGGCCAGCGCCACGGCGTCATGGATTATATCCGCCAGAAATAGCTGGAAAACCGCTTAGCGCCGAAAGCACATCAGATAAGTCCTTGATCTGAACACATTGAACGAAGGTCTCTTAGGAATATCCATGTCAGTGACTAGATCCAGGCCTATTTCACGAATCATCTTTTCAGCTTCAGCCACGCAGAGTATGGGCGTGTCTATATTATGAACCCGCTTTTGATATGGGCTCATTTCCGATTCTTTTTTTGTCCCGAATTCAGAGAACGGCATATTTCCTCCAAATCTGACCCTACAGCGTTTCTGCGGGTCAATGTGTCTAGGGCGTCATCTTTGATTAACAACGCGCCCTACCTCAACGACTCCAGAATTTCGCCAAGCTGCGATTCATCCTTTAAGCGAACAAGAATCACTCGTCTGCCACGTTTTTGCAATGCTCCAAAATCGCCAATCGCCTGGGCCGCTTTTAACGTCCCAAAAGAATAATCAGAGCCTGGAACGGGAAAATCCTCAAAGTCGTCGGCTGTAATAACTATAAAATGACCATTGTTGGGGCCACCCTTGTGGATTTGCCCTGTAGAATGCAGGTACCTTGGTCCAAATCCAACGGTGGTCGCAACTTTCAATTTGTCCCTTATAAAAGTCCTCAGCGTTTCAAGCTCGTTTCTATTGGTTTTATTGGGCTGAATGAAGGCGTTGAGAGACACATAGTCCCCCTCTTTGGCGTTTGAAACAAAACTGCGTATTTGGGCCGGGAAATCATCGGAGTCAACAACTATGCCTTTAATTTCAGAGAGCTTGCCGTCCGATGAATAAGTATTTAATTTAGACCCCGTGATGTCTTTTGATTCCTGGACGTTTGGCTGATCAAACGGGTTAACCTTAATGATTGCTCCCGCAACGGCTGTGGCGAATTCCCATCGAAACATTTCCCTGCCTATATCATACGCGTTGTGCATGCGAAGCGTCACAACCGGTCTGCCGGCTTTCTCAAGTTCTGAAACCGCCATGTCATAGGAAGGATCGGAGTCCAGACGCATGTACACAAATATTCTGTCCTGACCGTAACTGAAAGGACGACCAATCGGCTCTCCCTCAATAGGAAGGACGCCCATGCCGTCCTTACCGAGGCTTTCCGCCACGAGCTGTTCGAGCCAGAAGCCAAAGCTCTTCAAAGGAGGAGAAATAACAAACGTGAGTTTGTCCTGTCCTGCAAGCGACGCCTCTGCCATGATTACTCCCAGCCACGCTCCAGGGCTCTCAAGCGCAGGGGTGTCCGGCCCTGAGGCTTCTACCGCCTGCGCCGCTCGGGCGAGCAGGTAGCCAATATCTACACCAATAAGCGCAGCGGGGACCAAACCGAAATATGATAGAGCGCTGAACCTGCCGCCTATGTCCGATGGGTTCAGGAATATTTTCCTGAATTTCTTATCTGAAGCAAGCTTTCCAAGACTAGTTCCCGGGTCTGTTATTGCGATGAAATGGTTACCCGCTGATTCCCCGACCTCATCCGTCATACGTTTATAAAAATATTTAAAAAGCGACATGACCTCGATCGTGCCACCCGATTTGCTGCTTACGATGAACAGCGTTGTCTTAAGGTCCACGGAACGTTCAACGTCCAGGATAGCGTCCGGAGAAGTTGTATCAAGGACTTTGAGGTCCGGGTATCCTTCAGTTTTGCCGAAACATTCCATGAATACTTCCGGAGCAAGCGAGCTGCCTCCCATCCCTATCAGCGCCACGTGCCTGAAACCCTCTGAGGCGATACCCATTGCGAAAGCCTTCAGTTTTTCAACTTCCGCTGTCATTGTTTCAACAACTCTAAGCCATCCCAACCGTTGGGCTATTTCCGCGATCCCGGCCGGGTCCGCGGTCCACAACTCCGGCCGCATGTCCCATATCTGGTCGGTTACCTTGTCCTGATCGAGGCGCGCCAGCGTTTGCTGTACCGGCTTGTGTAAATTGCCGAGCGACGCGGATCTATGCCCATAACCTCGAAGTAGTCTCGTTCGCTTTCCAGCTATCTCCGCTAGTAGATCAACAAAAGAATCGGCAAAGGAACTAACGCCCGCTTCAAGTAGCCTTAGCATAATGGTGTCCATGCTTAGGCCTTCTCGTTCCAGCTCTTCAGATATCTCTTGCGCCCTTTTTGGGTTAGGCTGGGAATGTTGTTCGGGGTCTCCGTGGTCGCGGTAAGCGTCCAACGTCACAGTGGGCAAGGTGTTCACGGTGTCGGGCCAGAGGAGATTGTCAACATAATATGTATCGGGGTATGCAGGGTCTTTAACGCTGGTGCTTGCCCACAAGACACGTTGAGGCATTGCGCCTTTCTTTTCGAAGCTCTTCCATCTCTTTGAGGAAAGCATGTCCCTGAAGGTTTGGTAAGCTAGATTTGCATTTGCTATGGCCGCAGTTCCCAACAATTGGCTGCACGCGCCGCGATTGGCGGGACCCGAAAACTCCCGCAACCGCTCATCCACGACCGTGTCCACACGACTGACAAAGAAAGACGCTACTGAAGCTATTTTCTTTGGATTACCCCCAGATTCGATCCACTTTTCAAGGCCGCTCATATAGGCTTCCGCTGCGGCTTGATACTGTTCAATCGAGAAAATAAGTGTCACATTTATATTTACGCCTGCAGATATAAGTTCCTGGGTCGCTTCTATCCCCTGGGATGTGGCCGGGACCTTAATCATGAGGTTAGGACGATTAACGAGAGCAAAAAGCCTTTTAGCTTCGGTAACTGTTTTAGTCCTCTCATACGCCAGTCTGGGTGGTACCTCGAGGCTCACGTATCCATCCAGGCCGCTGGACTCTTCAAACACCGGGGCCAGCAGGTCAGCGGCCTCCCTTATATCAGCAATCACGAGGTGTTCATAAACGCCCTCTACTGTTGCGCCCTTGTCTACTTCAGCGTGGATATCCTCATCGTATATCTTTTCCGAGCTTATAGTTTTCAAAAATATGGTCGGGTTTGACGTGACCCCGGAAACTCCATCCTCCTCAATAAGTCTTTTAATTGTTCCGGAACGGAGCAATTCGCGACCCAGGTTGTCATACCATATAGATTGACCAAAAGATCTTATAAGCCTCAAAGGGTTTGACATTAAAAGCGCCTCCTAATGGTTAACAAACGGAAAACTCACGGAAAATAAACAATCATCTTGACACGGTCAAGCATCAGGAATAACATTAGAGTCTGAAATCTTACACGAAACAGCAATGGTTAACAACTGAGGCTTAGTGCTATGGATATAGATTTGAACGAATATTTGAAGATTCAGGCTCAGGAAATTGAGCGGCACAAATGGATCGAATCCGAAAAGGCCGGTAAAGACCTGGGTATGGATGCGGTTATAGATTGGATCATGAAGTACGCGGACAGATTCAGCGATCAGTATAACCAACACGCTACAGATTCTTGATTCTGCGGTTTTCCCACCTTGTGGTTCTATAAAATAATAGCGAAACCATATTAAAAACCTATGGCGCAAGACTTGACTCAGTGGGGCTTGTGTGTTTGTTTGCCGATTATTAAATAAAAATTTGAAAGGGTAGCGCAAGTTTTTTGCTTCTTTCCTGTATTAAATTAGATGATAGGAATTTTAACAGGCTGGTATTCGGAAGAATTCGGACCAGATTAATCATCAATTAGTTTTGAGGCGTGAGAAATTGAAAGAGTTTAAAAACAAATTAATTATAATCTGTGTCTTGACTGCTTCAGGGCTCTTGTTCACCAGTTTTGGCGTATCAAAAAATATCGGTTACCAACTGACTGACGCAGTGTCAACCGGGAATTTGTCCCAAGTGGAGTCGATGATGGATGAAGGGGCGACCATCGACAGTCCCGACGCAAAGGGAAAGACGCCTCTGGGGGTAGCCGCGTATAACGGCAATATTGAAATAGTCAGGTTGCTTCTTGATAGAGGCGCTGATGTCAATTCGCGTGGACAATATGGAAAGACCCCATTAATGATGGCCACAACTAAAGGGCATGAGGAAGCAGTCCGATTGCTGCTGGAGAGGGGAGCGGACGTCAACGCGAAAGATCGGTACGGCCAGACCCCGTTAATCTGCGCTGCGCTCAAGGGCCGTTACGAAATCGTGAAAATGTATCTGTCCAGAGGGGCGGACATCAACGCCAAGACCAGAAAAGGTTTCACCGCTCTGAGTCTGGCCACTGAGCAGGGGCATCACAATGTGGCGGACCTAATCCTCGAAAAGGCCCCCGATCAGAGCGATTGGCCGGACCTCCATGACTTCACGACATTTTAACGGTTGTAAAGCCCTATTGCTTTAACCATCCTTCATAGGGTCGGATATATTAAAATTCATTAACAGGGGAGACGATATGAAAATCAGGACCTATTTGTGGCTTGTTTTATTGACGACATTAATGCCCGCCGGTTTGTTATATGCTCAGGAGAAACAGACCGTCGGTTGGATTGAGAAAGCGCATATTTCTCCGGGCGATATCACACTTGACGCAAAACTCGATACCGGCGCGGACGGCACATCCGTCAACGCCGTGGATATAGATAAATTTGAACGCGACGGGAAGACTTGGGCACGATTTACTATCGACGACAAAAAGGGACATAAGGTAACCCTTGAACGAGAGATAGTAGGCCATAAAACGATCGTACGCCATGGGTGCCCGAATCAGGAACGTTATGTGGTGAACCTGGGTATCTGTCTTGGAAACCATTACGTGGAAGAAAAGGTGGGCCTTGTCGATAGACGTATACTCAAATATCCCCTTCTAATCGGCAGGAGCTTCATGTCAGGTAGAGTAATCCCTGACCCGTCCGCAAAATACACTACTGAACCGGCCTGTCAGGAGAAATGACCTTTTGAACAAACTCCGGCTCTACATATTGGCCCTCGTATTAACTATCCTGGGGCTAGGAGTTTTTGCTTACAAGGCCTATTACCTGGGCTTTCCTCTGTCACCAAAAACCAAAGTTCAAGTATGGCGTGTGGAAGCTCGATTGCGATTTGAAGCTGAAGGGGGAGGGCCGGTAAAGGTTACCATGTTTGTTCCTATAAATAGTGGCCGGTTCGCTTTTACCGACGAACATTTCATTTCAACAGGTTATGGTCTTAACGCGTCTATTCAGAATGGTGTTCGCTCAGCGGTATGGTCCGCCCGTAAAGCAAGCGGTACCCAGAACCTGTACTATCAATCGACGGTCCGTATGACCCGTAAAAAACCGTCCAAATCAGAAACCAAACCATCTGAAATAACAAATCCTGGATTCAAAGGGCCAAAATTGGTTGCGGCGGAATCCTTAATAGAAAAAACAAAAGCCAGATCGGCCGATACTCGAAGTTTTGTCGCTGAACTCCTTAAGCGGCTCAATATGCCTAGTCCTGACGACAACGTAAAACTTCTTCTCGGCAAAAAAACGACCCAGGGAAACAAGGTTGAACTGGCGGCGCGTGTCATGGCCCAGGCCGGGATCAACGCAAGGGTTGTCCACGGTATCCAACTCGATGAATATAACTTGGAGTTTTCAAAGAAAGTCAATCTGTTACATTGGCTGGAAGTTTACGACAACAATACATGGCTGACTTTTCAAACACCTACCGGTGTATCTCCCGTGCCCGACGATTGGCTGCCATGGTGGAGGGGGGATCAGAATCTGGTCCAACTGCAAGGCGGGTCCAAACTTAATACGGTCATATCAGTCAGCCCCAAAGTTGACGAAGGCATAGCGTCGGTAGTGTTTCGAGGTGAGATTTCAAAGCCGCTTCTGCTGAAATTTTCTCTGTTTTCTCTTCCTGTAAACACCCAGGCTTTATTTCGAGTATTACTGACTATCCCGATAGGCGCGTTCCTTTTGGTGGTCCTGCGTAACATTGTGGGCATCAAGACCTTCGGGACCTTCATGCCTGTGTTGATAGCCCTCGCGTTTCGGGAAACGGGCCTTTTACAGGGCGTTTTTTTGTTCGGTGTTGTTGTGGTCCTGGGGCTCGTAACAAGATTTTACCTCGAGAGATTGAAGCTGCTTGTTGTTCCCAGGTTGGCCGCTGTTCTGATTGTTGTGGTCCTGCTTATTCTAGCGCTAGCCATTATTACGCACAGTCTGGGGATTCATCGAGGACTCTCACTGGCGTTGTTTCCTATCGTCATAATAACAATGACCATTGAACGAATGTCTATTGTCTGGGAAGAAAGGGGCGCTTCAGAATCGCTTTTATCAGGCGTGGGCAGCATTTTTGCCGCGGCCTTGGCGTTTATTGCCATGAACAACAAGTTCCTTGAACACCTGGTTTTCGTGTTCCCGGAGTTGCTATTGGTCCTCCTCGCGGTTACACTTCTTTTAGGACGGTATTCAGGATACCGCCTGATGGATCTCTACAGGTTCAAGGCCCTGGCTGGAGGTTGAGACGGATATGTTCGGGATACTACAACGACTCAAAGACAAGGGTGTACTCGGAATAAACGGGCGAAACGCCAATTTCACGCTAAAATACAACCCGCGGCGTCTATATCCTCTTGTGGATGATAAATTGCGCACCAAAAAACTCGCTCAGGCCAATGGCATACCTGTGCCGGAGCTTTACGCCGTATTTGAAGTAGCGGGTCAAGTTCACAAATTGCCCGAAGTTCTAAAGAATTATTCCGATTTTGTTATCAAACCTGCTCATGGCAGCGGTGGTGAGGGAATTCTTGTCATATCCAGGTCAATTAAAGGCGGTTTTTGTAAACAGGATGGGGAATCGATAACGCTCGAAGAATTAAAGCACCATGTATTCAATACGCTCAGTGGCCTCTACAGCCTTGGCGGCCAACCAGACGAAGTCTTGGCCGAATACAGGGTCCAATTTGATCCCCTGTTCGAAAAGATCAGTTACGAAGGTGTGCCCGATATTCGCATAGTGGTTATGTTCGGGGTCCCTGCTATGGCCATGGTAAGACTTCCCACGAAAGAATCAGACGGTAAGGCAAACCTGCATCAAGGGGCCATAGGCGTCGGCATATGTATGTCCACAGGTGTGACTCTTAGAGGTGTATGGAAGAATGATATAGTTACTGAACACCCGGATACCGGCAACCCCGTCACCGGTTTGTCCATACCGGGATGGGACCGCCTGCTCGAATTGTCCGCAAAGTGGTACGAATTGACAGGTTTGGGATATCTCGGGGTGGACATAGTGCTTGACAGGACACTAGGGCCTCTGACTCTGGAGCTTAACGCCCGGCCCGGTCTCAATATACAGGTCGCTAACAATAGTGGACTGCTTCCCCGGCTGGAAATGGCGGAACGATATTATAAAGACCTGAAAGACGTTTCGCAAAGGGTAGCCTTCGCAAAAGGAAATTTTGCATCTGCTTGATTAGCCTCTAGGACCAAATAACGCCGTCCCTATTCGTACAAGTGTGGCGCCTTCTTCTACGGCGACCTCAAAATCACCCGTCATGCCCATCGACAATTCGGTCGCTGATCCGTTCATGACACCTTTATCGATAAAGTCATCCCGTAACTCACGCAGCGTGTGGAAAAAGGGTCGGGCCCCATCCGGATCATCAAAAAAGGGCGGCATAGTCATTAATCCCAATAATTTCAAATTCTTTAGAGATTCAACCGTCTTAATCAGAATTGGCGCTTCTCCTTCGGAAACTCCGGATTTTTGAGCTTCACTCGCAAGATTAATCTGGATCAGGACGCCCACCCGCTTGTCAAGCTCAGTTGCCGCGCGATCCAGGGCTTCAGCCGTCGCTCCGTCATCGAGTGTCTGGATTACATCAAAAATCTCAACAGCTTTCCTGGCCTTGTTCCGTTGCAAATGGCCTATCATGTGATACTCAAACGACCCACATTCCGGCCTGGGTCGCTCCCTGACGGCTTCCTGGACGTAGTTATGCCCTATGATCGTGACCCCAGCCCTGACTGCGTCTTCCGCAATCGCGCTACTTTGCGTCTTTGCCGCTGCGACAATTCTTACCGACTGTGGATCACGGCCTACGCGTGACGCCGCCACCGTAATCCGTTGGACCAGCGCATCGAAATTTTCCTTTATCAACAACTCATACCCCCAGGAAATCAAATACCCCAAGTTTCTTCAAATCTCGGGTTACTTCACATAGCGGCAGACCCACAACGTTAGTGTAAGAACCACAGACCTTCTCAACAATGGCCGCGCCCACACCCTGTATAGCGTAAGCGCCGGCCTTGTCCATCGGTTCGCGTGTTTGAACGTAAGCCGCGATTTCTTCCTGCGATAACTCCCGAATGAATACCTCGCTGCGAGCGCACGAAACCGTTTTCATCTCAGGGAAACTGCAATGAACTATCGCGTACCCGGTAAACACAATGTGTGTTCTCCCTGCAAGCGTTGAAAGCATCCTTATCGCTTCGGCCTCACTATTCGGCTTCCCCAGGACGAGGCTGTCTAAGACCACTATCGTGTCTGCGCCCAATATCCATGATTGGGGATATTTCTTCGAAACATCCGTGGCTTTTTCTTCCGCGAGTCTTTGGGCATGAACTTCCGGGGTTTCTCCATCGCGAGAAAGTTCGTCTATTTCCGAAGGCGCCACAATGAAAGGGACTTTTATCGATTCGAGCAATTCCTTTCTCCTAGGAGAAGCGGACGCCAGAACCAGCCGTTTTTTGACATCATAATTAATGGACATCTATGGACACCAAAACTCCCAACTGATAAAACAAAGACTAATTGGTTATTATACTTAAAAGGAGACTTATCTTGGAAAATAAAATTCTAGCGGCTTTGATCCTTACTTTGTCAATCTTGCCTTTCCTCCAGGTCACAACGGTGGACGCGGGTCAAACCATTACAACCCCGTCAGGTCTAAATGTGGAGATACTTAAAAAAGGAACAGGACCTCAACCCAAATCCGGCCAGGATGTCACCGTGCATTACACTGGGACCCTTGCCGACGGCAAAAAGTTCGACAGTTCACGCGATCGGGGAACTCCATTTACGTTTAAACTTGGAGCGGGCCAGGTTATTCGGGGATGGGACGAAGGTTTAGCTCTCCTGCCGGTCGGAAGCCACGCAAAGTTGACAATTCCTCCTACGCTGGGCTATGGGGCCGCTGGCGCCGGTGGAGTGATTCCTCCCAATGCTACTCTGATCTTTGATATTGATCTGCTTAGCGCGAAATAAGTCGTTATTTACTGTTATCCTAAACGTGGCGGGCTGTGCCCGCCACAGTCATTTCAACTGCCGAGAAAAATCCATCCCGGCGTCGGGATGGTTTCTCCTCGCGGGCCCTCCGAAACGACATGACGCCCTACCTTGGGTCACCTAAGATTGGTCCAGTTCTTCTACAATAGTGTCATGAACCAGAGGCCTGAAATCCTTTATCCGTAAATCGGATTCCCCCATATAAACCCGGTTGGTGAGCAATGTCACAACGAGTTCTCTTTCCGGGTCAATCCACAGCGATGTCCCAGTGAATCCCGTGTGTCCCACGCTCGTTCGACTGAATTTGCCGCCACATGAAGCCGCTATCTCAATGTTTGTGTCAAAACCGAGACCACGTGAAGAGGCTGGGAAAAACCTCGCCGGTGAACAGAATTCGGAAACGGTGGAATTATCAAAAAAGGCTTCATTTGATTGAAGGCTCAGCAGTACCTGCCGGGCCATTTCAGTGACCCCCCGGGCTGTCCCGAACAGGCCGGCATGCCCCGCGACGCCCCCCAGGCGTCGGGCGTTCAGGTCATTAACCAGACCGGGCGCATCATCCGGGCGGGTAGGGGCGATCCTATGCGTTTCATTGTAAGGCTTGAACATCAGGTCATTTTCCAGCCCAAGCGCTTCATAGATAAAAGTTGTTGCGAACCGATCAAGACTATACTCGGTTTCAAGCCGGATAATGAAGGAAAGGAGAATGAACCCTAGATCAGAATACAAAAAACCTTCTCCGGGCTTGTAAACTAAAGGTTCACCCATAATCTTTTCTTTGACAAACACCCACGGATTAGTTTTAGGCGCCATAAGATAATACGGTCTCCACGCGGGTAGACCGGAAGAATGGGCCAACAAAAGACGAGGGGTTATTTCCGCTTTGTCTTTCTGGACTGCGGGAAACCACCTTGTCAATGGCATGTCGAGAATTTTAGGATTTTTTGCGCTAAGGAAAAACCACGAAGGAGTTGTGGCGACAACTTTCGTAAGTGAGGCAAGGTCAAAAAGGGAGCTTTCATTGACTGGAGGCGCGTCCTGCCTTTCCCCCAGCGCTCCATAGTACGCCTGATGGGCCGTGTGGCCACGTGACAGGACGACCAATGCGGCAGCGGTGAACATCCTCCGGTCCAGCGCTTCCAGGAGCAAGGCGTCAGCTCTATTGAGCAAGGTTCGAGCAGTCTTCATGCTGATTTACAAAATTAGCGCCCTGGTAAGCTCGCCCTAAAATCTTTCTTGAAACTTTTCGAACCTGATCAGGGTAAGCCGCCGCAACCTCCAGTAATACTCGCGCAGGTCCAACAGGCAATCGATGTTTCTGCTCCCAATTCTGAAGCGTTCTTACACTGATACCAAGCATTTGAGCGAATTCAGACTGGGATACGTGTAATTTTTCTCGAATGTTTTTTACATCAGGGACCTGAATGGTCACTTTACAAGTATCGGAAGGTTGACCTAGACTTTTCAAGATCTCGGCGCCTTGCTTCACACCTTCCATCATTCAGTTAAAGCGATCCTCATTCATGGATATTCCCTTCTGAAATATGCCACCAAAACCTTGTACTGTTTTGCAGTTAAGTCGTCATTCTCGTTTTTGGCGAAAAGGTCAAGCATCAGAATTTGATCATGCTGAACAGCCCAATAATATAAAATCCTAATTCCACCTCTCTTGCCTTGATGTCCCGATCCCCACCTTAGTTTACGAAGGCCTTGACACCCTGGAATTAAATCACCGCCTCAGGGTTAACTGTCAAAAGCGCCTGGACACCTCTGAACTCATCTTCCGAGAGGTGCTTAATTCCGGCTTCCGTTAAGGCAGGCGTTTCAATAAAAACCTTTGTGTAGTTAATATACGTCATTGACGGATGGAGTCAAGAACTTTCATTCCGCTGATTTATTTTGTTGGACCATGATGCTGGGGGCGCTGGGCCTGACCGTGGAACATGAGTAAGGCTATTGAGCCGGGTCCCTGGTTGAATATGTAATCATGGGGACCTGTAAGATTCATAAAGGTGTAATGGAGTCCCTCATCTTTGAGTAGGCCGGCCATTTTGCGGACTGATGGCGCCATGGCGTCACCATCGCTCGTGACAAGCTGGATCGGGGTCCTTTTTAGTTTGTCCCGATTTTGCCGTGCAAGTTGAGAGTATGTTTCGAGGAAGGGTCCAAAGGCCCCCTGAACCGCACCTATGGATGAAAATATTTCGGGATACTTCAGGCCGAAGAACATGGCCCTGGCGCCGCCCATTGAAACTCCATCAACACCGATGCGCGCTGACGCCACACGGTATCGTTTCTTGAGCAGCGGCACGAGTTCCTGAACGATGAATTTTTCGTATCCACTATTCTCAAATTCCATAAGGCCGGTAATAAGCGGGGAATAAGGGCACGCGACTATGACGCCATCATAAGGCCTGTTTTTAAGGCGATTGTTAAATGCCGCCAGCCCTTCCAGTGTTACCAGGCCCCTGAAATCATTTGAGTCAAGACGACCACGGCCCAGCGCCCGGATAGCGTCATCCATTTTGTAATACCCGACCCACGCCAGGGCGCCTTCACGTGGCTGCCGTGCGCACTCACCGGCGCCTCCGAAAGCGATGACCAGGGGATAAGATTTTTTAGGGCTCGTCGCGTAATCCTCCGGGAGCGTAACAGCAATTACAGCGTCAGGTATGTTTTGTGAATTGAGAAAGAGGTATTCGCTAGGGGCACCCACAGACATAATTTGTTCGACATTACGAAGCAGGTTGCCCGAAGCCGCCTTCTGTCCAAGGGGTTTAGCGGTTTCGCGCGAATGATTGGCGGTTGAATCAGTGAGGCCAAGAGACCCAGCCTTTGATTTTCTGGAGTCGACGCCCATTTCCCCTGGCGCCACAGTTGATTTCTGGGAACTGTTTTTCGACGACTTTGTGTCCGAACAACCACCACAAACCGCAAACAGGCAAGCAATAACGAGAGCCACAAAGAAATTCAGAGTTATAGAGATTACCGAATAAAAAATCCTGTTCATTTTTTTGCTAATTATGTCGTTTCGACTGTTGGAAATTTTCCGGAGATCACTACCAGTAACCCGGTAATATCTTTGATCCTTTATTCAGCGGTCTATCGTCCGCTGTTTGAGAAGCGTTCCTGATTTTATTCCTGTCGGCCGCGATTGCCGGCCCAATATCCTGGTTGATCCCAAGGGCCTTAAAATTCTTGGAAAATTGTCTGGAAAACCAATACAGCGCCTGATGCCCATTTGGATAACGGTATGCGGAATAGCCATGCGTGCAACTTTCAAAAACATGAACATCAACAGGGAACCCGGCAGACTTCATATCCTGGACAAGTTCATATAAGCGTCCATAATTGCTATATGAATTACAGCCGTCCTTGACATTGGTGTTCAGGTTATATGCGATGCCGCCGGCCTTTTTTATCCGACCCACGTTAGCTCGCCAGACATCGGGGACCATTGGATAACTGCCGAGATCAGTCTGTTGACCACCAGCGTAAGCGAATATGTCAGGTCGTCTCGCTGAAATCATTATTGCCTGGGCGCCCCCGGCGCAAGCCCCGTCAATGCCGCGGAACCGACGGTCCGGCACAGTCCTGTAATTCGCGTCTATAAATGGTATTACTTCATCTATGAGATATTTTTCGTACGTCGCGGTCGCTCCACCACCAGGGTTCCAGACGGAAACAACGATAACATCTTCATAAGGACGGTCGTGAAGCCATTGGTTGAACATATTCAGTTCACGATCATTTACATTGTCCTGAAAGCTCGCGCGATTCAAAACTCCGGATTTAAGATTATCCATGGTAAGAGGCGTCTTGCACCATACAGACCAATAAGTCGCGCCGCCAAGTTCCGGTCCATTGTCCCATCCCGATTTGCCGCCTAACAGGTAAACCACTCCGTAACGCCTGTTAATGTCAGTCTCGTAATTCTCCGGAAGGATTACATGCACTGGGAACGGGCCTGGGACGTCGACTCCGCCTTTTGCCTTTGCGCTCTTGAAAACATCCGAATGGATACGAATGACTTCTATATAATGCTTCGTCCTCAGGAACTTTGTCCGGGCTTCAATCTCGGACCACGGCTCCTCCTTGGGCGCGGCGTATACCACTATGCCGCTCAAAATAAACAGACCGACGAAGACCAGTGTCGCCAATTTGTTTCGGCCATCCATATTGCCCTCCAAAAAGCTCTTCCTAATCACGGCAATCTACGAAATTAGGGCCTATCGAACAGTAACATTATATACTTGAACAGGAAAGCCCTGTTGGTCAACAGTTTCGCTTGAGCCCGGATCCATGAGTATCACGCTGCTCTTGACATTCACTCCCCTGAGGGCGCAACGAACATACAGGGGATAAGTCCCGGGCCGTCCGGCCTGTATGGTGACAGTCATCTCATATGTTTTGTTTTCGCCCCAGAGTTCTATCCATTGTTCGGCCATAGGGACTTTTGTGCGAATCTTGTCCGTTGTGATCGACAGCACGGAACTCCCTGCAGGAAAAACTTTTCCGGGCCTGCACGACACGATCCTTAAACCAGCAGGATTGGACGCCGAAACCGTAATACCGCCGTAATCCGATTCAGCGCCCCTATTTTGAGCCTGCACACTGATTGTAAAACTCTTTCCGGCAGGGACTTCGTGAGGCGTCCTTACATTTAGTATCTTCGGCTCGGCCTCGCGGGGTTTTGTGACCTCAAAAACGTTCGCAAGCCAGGGTTTGCCGTCTAACGTAATTTCCTCGACATATTCGCCCTGTCGAGCCTGACCGCTGACTGAGGCGCCAAAATCCCGGGGAAAAACAACCTCAAGGTCGTTGTTCATGGCCGGAACCTCACCCTGGTAATGATATTCACCCGAGGGGGTTTTCAGCAGTATATCCACTGATCTTGGAGAGTTGGCGCGATTCTGAAACAGGAATGTAAACCCTGACTTTGTCTCGTCCGAGAATTTTGGGATATGCGTGACGATGTCCGGGATCCGGTTATAGACTTTACCGGCTAGATGGGCCATTTCAAGCTTGGGTCCAACAGGTCGCGGCGGCTGAGCGGGCGTCTCGGCCTTGATTTCAGTGCCCGGCTGATTTTCGGTCCCCTGTTGGGTAGGGACCGGTGGGGATGCAGTTTGGTTTCTAGGGACCGCCTGTGGCTGAGGCTGCGCGGATAGGTCCTGTTGCGGCGAGGCGTCGGCCTTGCTGGGGGCTGGTTTATCGGATGATTCCTGAGTTGTGGCAATAAGGTCCGGGAGCTTGGCTTCAATGATCAGGATGTCTTTTACATCGCCACGCGCGCCCCTAAACTGACCCATGAACCTGGCCAGCCCCTGCGGCGTGTTGATGTTTATTTTATGAACATTGCTTCTGCGTGTCGCATGATAGAGCCAGATGTCGCCTTTGGCGTCAGGGATCGCGATAACCACATGATAGTGTATAAGCTTGTAACCGGGCTCGCGGGTCGGTTTGCTAATGTCACCCAGATAGGCGTAACCGGGTTTCATTTGTCTGATGACCCGATTCCACGCGTTCTGATCATCGAGCCTGAAGCCCCTTAATGTCATGCCATCGGCGGCGTCGAGATTAACTGGTTTGCCATCCGGCATTATGACTCGATGTTCAACCCCGTCGGTAAGGTTTTGTATTAGATCAAAGCCGAAGTCCCAGTCTTTACCGAGCGGCGCTCCGGGGCCGCTATTGTTCTGCCTGTCCCTGGTAGCTTCAGCCAGTGTCCAGTTTTTGTCGAACAGAAACCTTGAAACTGAAAGCACCAGCCCGCTGCAATTAAGGCCAGGCGTTTCAAAGAAGCGCTCAGGGTGGGCGAATGTCGTAAATCGACCCTGATCATCAAGCGCCCCGTCGTCTCGGTACGGAATCCCGAGATGTGTGTCAGCCACTTGAACAGGGTCCGTCTTCTCTGCGACGTTCTTTTTCCACAGGTAATCGGGCGCGTACAATTTTGCCGGGAGAGCTGTGGCGGGCAGAAGGGCGATCAAAACGCCAATTATCAGGATACGGTAGCAAATTCGAGATATTGTCACCGGACCTCCGGTTTTAACTTTATATAGGCATTTTAACAATTCAGTGAAATTCACGCAATAGACTGGGCCTTGTTTCGAAATGATATTGGGGATTCTGTATGGTTTGAGGGTGATTAGCCGCCATGTCATCTCGAGGGGCATAGCGAGGAGAGATCTATCCCAACGGCTTATGCGTATTAAGCCGCGCTATGGATTTCTCCCTCCGGTCGAAATGATAATGTATACTCAGTAGAGCTTGTAGATTACCACAAGTGAGGGACCATGCCTGTTCAAATGCCTATAGTGTCACCTGGTGAAATTCTTAGGGAAGAATTCATGCATTCTTTAGGGATGGATGAAAAAACCCTGTCAGCGGAAACGGGTATCCCTTTGGAAGTTCTTTTGAAAATCCTAAATGAAAGGGGACCTATTACTGAAATGATCGCAAAGCTTCTTGCGGATAGATTTCAGAACTCCTCCAAATTTTGGCTCAACCTTCAGAGGAACTATGAAACCCGCTTGGCTAAATTCTCCCCGCCCCCAAAAAGCGTCGCTGATTACTCGTTGGCGCGTTCGGAACATTAATCGTACAAAAGTTTTTTTGTAGAATAATCCGTAAATATTACACAACACGTCTCGTTAGTGATATTCGCGGTGGTAAAGATTTCTCTCTTCGGTCGAAATGACATGCCGGTTCATGTACAGTGTGAGGAAACCGAGACCATGTCATCTCGAGGAGCCTTGCGAGGAGAGATCTATCCAATCAGGAGAGAACCCATTCCCCTTTTTGGTTTATTTCAGAATACATGGCGTCGGGCGCCAGATCGACACCTCCAGGCCAGGATACAAACCCGTCGCTAACTCGAATCTGTTCAAAAATCTTTGGATCAGACAATGCCGCAAACACACCGTGTAAATGTGTTGGGAGAATTTTAACCCTTCCCGAGGTCCCGTCAGCAAATTTAACTGTAAATTCCAAATAATTTATTACTTTTGCTTCCACAACATCGTAATGAATCATTGTTAACATCCTTACATTAATGGAGCGGTTAAATTGGACGCGGGACTTGATGTCCCCTGCACAGTTTCCCAGTCCTCTAGTTCATGCTGATGAAGTTCAGCCCAGTCCAGGACCAATTCAAGGGCCCTTCTGGGCAATCTTCCCTCTGACAGTGAAAGAGATTAAATCTCTATTGTGGCCTTATACTCGCCGTACTGACCCGTGAAAATGGGGCGCTCCGTGGTCGTCAAAAAACATTCTGATAACAATCCCGTAAAAAATACATATCGTAGGCATGGTTTTCTAGCTCAAGAATGCGTCATAATAATTGACACCGGAGATCAAGTCTACGTTCGCATTATTATCCGGATTAGTGTCCGTGTCTACAATGTCATCTCGACGAGCATAGCGAGGAGAGATCTATCCAGGCGGCTTAATCGCGTTCAAGCTACGGTAAAGATTTCTCCCTTCGGTCGAAATGATATTTGTCGTCGCGGCGCCCAGCCACAAAATTGATGTTGCGTAAAATAGGGCTAAGCTATATGGGTAACCAAAAACACCTGGATAAAGCAATTGGACCAACACAATTTGAACAACGTGCATTCAGCGATATTTTCTGATCACGCGGCGCTTCAGATTGATCGCAGAGGGATTTCGATAGAGGACATTAAGTCAGTTCTGGCCAACCCTTATAGTATTCAGCCGTTGACAGATAATCGAGTTGTGGTTCAAGGTCTTATTAGGTCGGGCATTGTCAACAAGTCGGTCTTGCTGAGAATTTTTGTTGATATAGACAGTGATCCACCTGTGATAGTTACGGCCTACAAAACGAGTAAGCTCGAAAAATACGGAGTCCGAGATGAACGTGACATACGATTCCAGGACTGACACCCTTACCGTAATCTTCAAACCTGGGCCGATAGCGGAGAGCGATGAAGGTAGAAACGGGATCATTCTCGATTATGACGAACAAGGCACCCTTGTTAGTCTTGAAATACTGGATGCTTCCAAAAAGATACCTGATTACGCTACAGTGCAGTTCAAGGTCGCCTAAGAATCGGTAAGGTGCCTTGTCGGTCATTGGATCGACAGAACCCATTGTGGCGCCATGGCCCGTCATGGCCTCCGCGGCTGCATATTGTAGTACGTAGGGCGGCCCCGCGGCCGCAGTGCTTTGCTGAGATGTCATATCGAGAATCCTTGCGAGGAGAGATCTATCCAGGCGGCTTAATCGCCAAAGAGTTGCGGTATGGATTTCTCCCTTCGGTCGAAATGACATCCGGGTTCATGTACGGTGTGAGGAAACTGAGACCATGTCATCTCAGAGGAGCATAGCGAGGAGAGCTCTATCCAGGCAGGGGAATGATCACATGGTCGAGGGCTATTTTCCTAACCCGCGATATACATCTTTTCTGTGACCTATTTTAACGATCAATATGGATAAACCATTATCAACGACTCTGTAAATTATACGGTAATCTCCAACCCTCAGACGATACAAGGCGTCAAGTCCGGTCAGCGAAATTACTCCTGAAGGCCGGGGCGTTGAGGCTAAAGAAAGTATCTTTACGTCGATGCTGTTGCGGTCGTGTTTGGCGAGGGCCCCGAGTTCCTTGCGGGCCGAAGGGAGGATTTCAATATTGTAGGTCAATCGGCGCCCAACTCTTTTCGAGCGGTCTGATATGGTATGGGTATTTCATCTGGATCGGAGATTCTGCGCACAGCTTCCTCGGCGTCCAGGACATCTTCGATCTGCTCGAGAAGTTCAAGGTCCGCAATCGGGACAAGAACAGCCACGTCCTTACCGCGGCGGTGAAGGACAATTCGTTCCCCTCCGAAAGCTACCCGATTGAGGGCTTCGGCGAATTCTTTGCGGACGTCGCTGGCCGCTTGCCGTATCATGGGACCGTCCTCTTTCAAGAGTACGTTTGGTACAAGCAGGTACAATTCTAAGTTGTTTCTCAGTGTGTGTCAAGTCGGCTTGAATTTCATTATGGTCGAAATGACATCCGGGTTCATGTACAGTGTGAGGAAACCGAGACCATGTCATCTCGAGGAGCCTTGCGAGGAGAGATCTATCCAATCAGGAGAGAACCCATTCCCCTTTTTGGTTTATTTCAGAATACATGGCGTCGGGCGCCAGATCGACACCTCCAGGCCAGGATACAAACCCGTCGCTAACTCGAATCTGTTCAAAAATCTTTGGATCAGACAATGCCGCAAACACACCGTGTAGATGTATTGGGAGAATTTTAACCCTTCCCGAGGTTCCGTCAGCAAATTTAACTGTAAATTCCAAATAGTTTATTAGGGCTATCCGGTTGACTCTCCCACCTACTATATGTAGTATGTGCGCTGGGTGTCTAGCCAAAGACTATTGTTGAGTTTCAGTGTAGGTTCGCAACCAAGGAAGCGTGCAGCGATTACCTGCTACAAATGCGTTAGCGGAGGGGTTCAGTTGTCCTCGATGTAATCAAGCTGTTGATTGGCATATCCAAAGGTCCCCCGCTGAGGTATGTGACGAGCCAGAAACAAGGTGTAAATGCGTTATCAAGAGAGGAAACGGCCAACCGATCGAACACAACATGTTGGGGTTACGGGAGACATCCGGATAGCCCTATAGTTTATTACTTTTGCTTCCACAACATCGTAATGGATCATTGTTAACACCTGAGCGTGAAAATGGGGCGCTCCGTGGTCGTCAAGAAACATTCTGGTAACAATCCCGTAAAAAATACATATCGTAGGCATGGTTTTCTAGCTCAAGACTGCGTCATAATAATCGACACCGGAGATCAAGTCTACGTTCGCATTATTATCCGGATTAGTGTCCGTGTCTACAATGTCATCTCGACGAGCATAGCGAGGAGAGATCTATCTAGGGTTGGGTTCGAGCATTACCGACTCTTTTCGAATGGTCCTGTTTTTTCGGATAGTCGTAGATGACCGTCGAACATATTCCGCTTGAAGACCTGTCCATAAGCCTTTGCTGGTCTTGAATCTGATGGCCAGCTTACCAGCGATATCGTCGGTCAATGGGGCCTGTCCGGAGATAATTTTAAGCAACATCTCATATGAAATACCCAACTGTCGCGCGAGAGTGTCCGCATCAAGACCCAAAGGCCCCATAAACTCCTCCCGAATAATTTCACCCGGATGTGTGGGTTTCATTCTGGATAGCAGCATGCTAATCACCTCTTTCATTTCTAATGGTAATCTATGAGTTCGAGGTCGTCAACGTCGTTAACCGACCAAGTGAAACAAAGGCGCCATTGATCATTTACCCGCAGGCTGTGTTGTCCATCCCTTGGGCCGCGAAGCTTTTCGAGACGATTTCCCGGTAGAGCCCGAAGATCATCCAGGGACTGGGCTTGAAGAATATAATCCAGTTTGCGCCTTAGAACCTGAGTGACAGTGCGCGGAATCCTCGATGGCTTCCCTAAGAAAAATTTTTCAAGCTCCCTGTCTTTGAATGAATTAATCACGAATACGATTATATAATATTTGAATTTGGCGACCATGTCATCTCGACGAGCCTTGCGAGGAGAGATCTATCCAGGGGGTAATCGCCACAAAGTTGCGCTATGGATTTCTCTCCCTCCAGTCGAAATGATAATGTATACTCAGTGGAGCTTGTAGATTACCACAAGTGATGGACTATGCTCATTCAAATGCCTATAGTGTTACCTGGTGAAATTCTTAGGGAAGAATTCATGCATTCTTTAGGGATGGATGAAAAAACCCTGTCAGCGGAAACGGGTATCCCTTTGGAAGTTCTTTTGAAAATCCTAAATGAAAGGGGACCTATTACTGAAATGGTCGCAAAGCTTCTTGCGGATATATTTCAGTACTCCTCCAAATTTTGGCTCAACCTTCAGAGGAACTATGAAATCCGCTTGGCTAAATTCTCCCCGCCCAAGAAAATCGTCGCTGATTACTCGTTGGCGCGTTTGGAACATTAATCATACACAACGCTCTTTTGTAGAATATTTCATGAATGTCATCCAACTTGGCGGCGTCATCAGTATTTGCGACTCTATGGATTCCTTTGGATATTTTATGGTAAATTTGTGAAGACATAGAAAATGGTAAACTTATGCGAGAAGTCCAAGTCCTATTGTAAGGATGATAACGGCAATGTCCCTGTCTTGAAATGGCTCGACAAGATTTCTTCCAAGGCCCAAGACAAATGCGCCGTACGGATCAAGAGACTCAGAGATTGTGGACACGAATTACGCCGACCCGAAGCTGATTATCTTCGGGACGGTATGTATGAACTAAGAGAATGAGATATCAGAGAGTTAATTATCGGTTACTCTATTTCTTTTTTGGGAACGATATTGTGATTCTTACCAATGGGTTGACCAAGGAACGAGAAGTTCCGTCTTCCCAGATTGACAAAGCGTTACAATTACGGATGAGGTTTGAATCAGACCCACAATCCCACATCTACCTATGGGAGCCATAAAATGGAACAAGACAGGTTCAGATCCGACTCCTTTGAATGTCTTTTCAGACGATATATCAAGGAAGATCCCAAGAGGGTCGCTTCTTTCCAGGAAGAACTTGTTAAAAGCGAGATTGCGCGAGAAATTTACGGTCTTCGTAACAACGCGGGCCTGACCCGCGATCAGATGGCAGCCCTTGTCGATACAACCGCATCTGTGATCGAGGACATAAAAGAAGCGGATTTTGAGGGAGATTTTCTTTTAATGGCGTCGAGGATAGCGGCTATAATGAAGAGAAAAATCGAAGTGCGCTTTGTCCCTGTAAAAATGGCAGAATCTCGGGAAGCTATGGCGTAATGAAGACTAGGTGGGCGCAGGCCTCCGCGCCTGCATATATATCTTGTCCACCGTGCAAGGGTCACACAAAACAGCCCATAGCGACGGAGACTGTCTCAAAACTCTTTTTTGTCTCGCGATAGATGAGCGATTGATTTATAAGGAGATCATTAAGTTAAGCGAGGCGATGATGAGCAGAGAAATCAGGGCTGACTATGAACAGACGTTAATGTTTCCACCTTCTGTGGAGGATTGGGTGGGGGAAGATCACCCTGCGAGGTTTCTAAGGGATTTCGTAGATTCTTTGGATTTACCAGCTCTTGGTTTCCAGATTCGGCAATCGGAGACGGGTCTCCCCAATTAAGGATCTGATCTGCTCTTGAAGGTTT
The DNA here is from genome assembly GCA_963798475.1 of uncultured delta proteobacterium. Lineage (GTDB taxonomy): Bacteria > Desulfobacterota > Desulfomonilia > Desulfomonilales > Desulfomonilaceae > CAJBEZ01. The sequence goes on along the minus strand of CAWCTI010000017.1, from coordinate 46,684 downwards.
GGTTGTATGGTTATATCAACGCCATACGCAGCACTCGCAACCTTGAAAGAGCTTGTCGGGAACATATGGGACTGATATGGCTCACCGGCATGAATGCTCCTTATCACGACTCGTTATGGAGGTTTTGAAGGGATAACAAGGAAGCTCTGAAGGATGTTTTCAAACAAACAGTTCTCGTAGCTTTGAGAGCTGAGCTAATAGGGCTTGTAATCAATGCTTTGGACGGCACAAAGATTGCCGCCAGATCATCTCGTCAGGGAGCTATGGGCAAGAAGGATTTGGAGAAGCTTCTTAAAAAGCTTGATGGATCAATCAAAGAAGTTATTGATGAAGTGGAACGATCAGAAAAAGGAGAAACCGGTCAATATCGGCTACCTAAATCGATATGGGACTCGTCTAAGAGGAAAGAGATAATAAACACGGCATTGGCTGAACTTGCGGAAACGGGCAAGAAACGAGTTAATCCGCAAGAGCCTGAAGCCCGTTTCATGAAAAGCCAACGAACCGTGGACTTGGCTTATAACGCCCAGGTAGTCGCTGACAAGACCAATGGCGTGATTGTAGCCTGTGACGTAATCAAAGAAGGTAATGACAACGCCCAGCTCGTGCCGATGCTTGATCAAGTGAACCAGAATATTTACTCAGTGGCTGACGAGAATGTTGCGGATGCAGGTTATTATTGTGGGTCCCAAATAGGACTAGCCGATGAGCGAGGCTACGTGACCAATCCACCTGGGTCTGAGGTTGGTTTCAAACGATCTCCACAGGCCAACGCTTACCACAGTTCATGGTTTACCTATGATGAGGCCAATGACTGCTGTATATGCCCTCATGGCGGTAAGCTCACTTACCTCCAGATGAGAGTGAAAGGCCGTAATAAAAACAAGTCTCGCCGCTACCAGTGTAAAGATTATAAACAATGTCCCCATAGACGTGAATGTTGTCCTGGTAAGCATGGCCGGGTCGTTGGCGTTGATGTGAATTACAGAGCCATAAACCGTCAGCGTTCAAAAAAGCTGGACCCTGAAAAAATAAATGTTCTTAAAATGAGAAAAGCCGTAGTGGAGCCGGTATTTGCATGGATTAAACACAACACGGGCTTTAATCGATGGACCGTGTTCGGTTTGCAAAGCGTAAAGATTCAGTGGGCTTTAGTGTGCGCAGCGATCAATCTCAAGAAAATCTATAAGCATTGGAGGACACAGCCACAGTGTTTAACTGGGAGATAGGGGATAGAATATAGGTTGGTCAGAACCTGTAAACTGAACTTTCAGGCCGAAACATATCAAGAATCCCTCTTACCCCTGGCGTTCCGAAAATTAGACATACGGACGACCCGTTTTTCAATTTTAACGGTGTTTTGAGACAGTTTCGACGCTATGGGTTTGGGGTTCGCCCAACGTTGTTAACTGGGTGCGGTAAAGATTTCTCCCTTCGGTCGAAATGACTTCCCCAACCCCGAACCCCTACAATTGTTAGTATCCTGTTAACTTTTTTTATTGACTTCTAGTAATTTTCCATGATACAAAATCAACAAAATATTATGTCTGTTAAAAGCTAGAAGATCGCAGCGCAATAAGCGATGTCGCTGTTTCCGAAAGGCCGTGGCCAGGCTCCAAGGAAATCAAGCGGTTAGCGCCCTCCACAGGGAAGCGCAGCGTAAGTTTTTTCTATGCCTCTTGGCAATTTGTTTGTGGATTGGGAGGATTAAGATGAAGAAACTTTGGTTCGGGATTTTAGCGACGTTTTTATTGACCGTATTCGTCGCTCCCGCGTTCGCATGGAATTTTTCCATGACAGGGGAGTTCGAGTGGCGGTACAGGTACATCGGTCGCGCCAATGGATATCAAGATTTGTTCGGCGATATGAGATTGCAGGACAACCCCCTGTTGACGTTCGCTCCGGGCACTGGGCCGATAGGGTTTGCCGGGCCTAACTTCTGGCGTGGTTATAACGGAAGTGGCGGAACTGCCAGCGCCCCAATGCCAATGCAAACAAGCTCCTGGGGTGATCAGTTGAGGATAGTAAGAGGGGGCTTCTCGTACGCTGACAGCGATGCTTCCGAATATGACCAGCGCATGACGATGGCGCCAGAAATCAGGATAAACAATGCCATGCGTCTCCGTGGTATGGTTGATCTCGCCGGGATTCGACAGAAATACAACCATCGCGATTTTCAAACCAACGGCCCTATGGACAGATGGTATCAGGATAGGGTGAGTCAGAACGCGTTTGATACAGCCATGATACCGAGTATTAACAAATGGTGGTTTACTGCGCAAATGCCCTGGGGCGTCATGGTTGTTGGCGCCAGAGACTTTGCATGGGGCACGGGGATCCTTGCCGGGGAAAACACCCGAAATGACTCGCTTTTGTTTGTATTGCCGTACGGGCCTTTCAGATTTATTCCACAAATTTGGCTGGCCAATAATCCCGATGGATTTAGCGCCTTTACACCCTACCATCAGGTGGTCCAACAGTCTGTATTTTCAGCCCCAAGTCCGACATCCCCCAGCAGCTACCCCAACTGTGATGGAGGGTTACACTATCCCTTATGGTGGGCCTTTAACATGACATATGATAGTGGCCCTGTTACGTTAGGCTGGGGTTATATAGGAAGATTTCTGCACAGTAATCAGGCCAATTTGGGCGCCAATGGTTTGGCGGGGATTTACCCGGCATATTTCAACGGCCCCTTTAATAGTCCAACCATTTACCAATATGGGGGCCTTGACCAGGTCACCCAGGTGTGGACCACGTTCCTGAAGTACAACAACGGGCGCTTTTTTGGAAACTTCGAATATAACTGGGCTACTCAGGACAACTATCACACTGGTACCGGTCAGACATTATCATTTCCCGGCGCGCAGTATAGCGGTGCTCCACCCATCTATATTGAAGCTGCCCAAGCATTTGCGGAATTTGGCGCACTGTGCGGTCCGGCGAAACTGGCCTTCCTGTTCGCATGGTCAAGCGGAGCATCCCTTAATAATGGTAACCCGACTAAAATCTACACTGGGATAGCAATTAACAGTCAAACCACAGATCCATACAATTACCTTATGTTCCACACTTATGGCGGTGGTAACGACGCGCCGTGGTCCGGGTTAACATTCACAAAAGAGGAAAACGGTCAGATCTCGGACGCGTGGGCCCTTGCCGCTAGGTTGGACTACGCTGTTGCGGCGAACCTCAACATCTGGGGTTCTTACATGTGGGCGAACCGCGTTGAGAAGAATGGCTGGTTGGCTGGTCAAAAAGATTATAATGGCAATCCCGCAGTAGGAACTACATTTTTTCCCTACGCTTGGGGTGCCCAGGACGCGGTTAACTGGAAGCTGTCCGCCATGCCCGGCTCTGGCGGAAACATGAACCCGTATGTCGATGATTGCTATCTAGGATGGGAAGGGCAACTCGGTGTTGACTGGAAACTGCTCGAAAACATGACGGTGTGTTCACGTTACGCCTACTGGCAGCCGGGCCCCTGGTTTGACCAAGCCTACCAGGTTGTCGGCTTGAACAAATCAGGCGGAGTAGCGCCTAGTGGCGCTTTGCCTTATGCGCCGCTTGGCGGTTTCATGCAGGGTAGATCAGCCATACAGGCCTTTTCATCATCAATCCTGATTGACTTCTAAGTCTGACTGTAGGTCTTAAGAACCTAAGCCCGGAGGCGAAAGCCTCCGGGCTTTTTTATTGGGGATTTGTGGCTCGTAAGTAGGGCGGCCTGTGGCCGCGATTGCTCTGGGTTGATTGGGCCGGGGCGGCAATGCGACCATGTCATCTCGAGTGAGCCTTGCGACGAGATCTATCCCAGCGGCCTAATCGCGTTCAAGCAGCCCTATAGATTTCTCCCTCCGGTCGAAATGACAATGTAGGTCGGCCTGTGGCCGACAATCGGTTGAATACACATTCTGATCGGACGCGTAGGGGTTCAAAATCTTGAACCCCTATCCGGCCTTGGTTCATACTTAGCAAGAAGCATAAATTAGCCTAGATATTAGCGATAACAGGTTGAGATGAATAGGTTTCGGCTGAGCACCCCTGATAGTATGAATGATAACTACGCCAAAATATAGTGATGTATAACTGCGCTGTTAACTGGCCATAGTTGTCATTAATGGTAACAATGAGGCATCACAATTGCTGATGATGCGGTCATGGGGAAATACCATTTCGGGGGAATGGGCGAAAATTGTGGTGTTCCGGTGGAATGTCAACGGTCGGTTTGCCGCTGGGGTCCGCGCAGGGCGGTATAGGCGGACTAGAGCTTGGGAGAAAGAACCGTCCGATGGGGGGGAACTGCGCCATGTGGCAGGGGCCGTCGCTGCCACGGGTATCAATTTGGAGGAGTCACTTATGGATATTTTTTAATATCCATATCTCCTCCGGGGGTAACACACGCCGGCGTTGTTATTGAGCAATTGTTATAGAAAAATCATCCTTTCCATTTCATACGCAAATCTGATAGAATTACTGCAAGTCACGAATTGGAATATGAATCATGAAAGTTGTTATAAAAGGTCCTGGTGTTGAAAAAAGAGTGGCCGTTCTTGATTCCCGCATTGATCTCACGTCTGTTAGAATTTAGTTAATTTTTTTATTGACTTCCCATCTTCATTCATGTTACAACTGCTACAAATATTAAGTTTGTAAAAAAATCAAGGCTCGCCGTATAAAAGGGCGTCAACGCTTGTCTTCAATGGTTTTGGCCGGATCTAATGAAAACAGGCGGTTAGACATCCTAAAAGATTTTACGGCGCAAAAGGTTTTAACTGCCTTCGGGCAATTTTATTGGATTGGGAGGAAGAGAGATGAAGAAACTTTGGTTTGGGTTGTTAGCGACGTTGTTGCTAACCATCTTCGTCGTTCCTGCGTTCGCATGGGAATTTAACATGTCTGGCCAGTTCGAGTGGCGGTATCGGTATTTGGGCCGCGCAAACGGCTACCAGGATTTATTTGGCGATATGCGGTTCCAGGACAGTCCACTGAACACCACCGGGGAGCTGATTGGATTTGCCGGGCCGAACTTCTGGCGTGGTTATAATGGAAATAACGCTAATCCAATGGCAACAAACTCCTGGGGTTCTTCGATAAGGGTCGTTAAAGGCGGTTTTTCGTTCGCCGACAGCGACGCGTCCGAATATGACCAGAGGATGACCTTTGTTCCCACCATCAGGGTAAACAACGCGATTAGGTTTGATATGAACATGGATCTCGCGAGTATAAGGCAGAAATACAACCACCGCGACTTCCAAACAAACGGTCCGCTGGACAGATGGTATCAGGACAGGGTCAGCCAGAACGCGTTTGATACCGCTATGATACCTAGCATCAACCAGTTCAAGCTAGTATTTCAGACACCCTGGTGTATATTCTCGCTCGGCGCTAAAGACTTCCCGTTTGGCACCGGCTCGTTGTTAGGTTACAACACTAGAGCGTCGGCCTTATTGGCTCTCATACCTTACGGGCCGTTCACGTTTGTGCCAGGGATCTGGGTAGACCGTAACCCGGACGGTTGGACCGCCTTTCTCCCGTACGGCTTATCGACCGGACCTGGACCAAACTCTTTAGGGCCTGTGACCATGGATAAGGGCCTGAAGAACACCATTCTGTGGGCTATGTTGGGGTACTACAGAAACGGCCCGGTGGATATCGGTGGTGGCTTTATTCATGAAATGCGGCACAATTCCCAGGCAGATCGTAATGGAGAAACCGCCTTGGACCTGGGGCTTATGGTCTATGAAATCTATGGCAAGTACAACAATGGACGCTTCTTTGCCAACGCTGAGTACAACTGGGCAAATCTGGACGAAACTTTCGCCTCGCCGAATCCATTAACATGGGTATACCCTGCGGGCCACCCCTTATACTACGAACTATCAAGTTTCTATGGTGAGGCCGGCGCTATTTGTGGTCCGGCGAAATTGGCCTTCCTGTTCGCATGGTCAGGTGGTCCTGCGCTTAACTTGCAGACGAACGGTTTTGGTCAACTCACGAAGGTATATGGTGGATTAACCGTAAACAATCAAAATACCGACGCGTACAACTACCTAATGTTCCATACTTATGGTGGTGGAAACAACGCTCCATGGGCCAGCACACTAAATTTGACATGCGATGAGAATGGTATGATGTTCGACGCATACGCCCTTGCAGCAAGGCTCGATTACGCTCTTGCGGCCAACTTGAACATTTGGGGTTCGTACATGTGGGCAAGCAGGGTTGAGCAGAACGGGACTTATGCAGGTCAATATAATGGCTTTGCTGGAGCATTCAATGGTAGTACGCCGAACTCGAACGTCACTGCTGCCCAGAACTGGAAAATAGCGAATATGCCAGGTGCCGGCGCCAACGTGAACCCGTATGTGGATGACACTTACCTAGGCTGGGAAGCTCAGCTCGGAGTCGACTGGAAATTGCTCGAAAACATGACTGTGTGTTCACGGTATGCTTACTGGCAGCCTGGTCCGTGGTTCGACGAGGCGTATCAGGTGGTAGGTGTTAATCCCCGCAGCGGGGCGCCTTCGACTGGTACTTATATGCAGGGTCGGTCCGCGATACAGGCCTTCTCGTCATCAATCATGGTCGATTTCTAAATCGCACAGAAATCTGTTAACCCCAAAAGCCCGAAGGCGAAAGCCTCCGGGCTTTTTTATTGGGGGGGAAATCTTTTTCTTTGATCGATGATCTGTTATTATTAGTTCAAATAACACAGGGGGGTGGATATGAAATCAATGAGCTTCAAAGACAAATTCGAAAAACAGGTCGCAGAATCTATCAACTCAAACGAAGAAGTCCGTGACGCTGTCAATGGCGTTGTAGAGAGCCGGTTTGATCGCGTGCTCGAAGAGTTGCGTCTTGACCGCGAGGAGAGCGAACGCAAATGGGCGGATTACCGTGAGGAACGGAAGGTCAATGATCGCAAGTGGGAGGAAGCCCACAGCCTGCTAAAAGAACATAGCCTCGAGTGGAGAGAACAGTCGAAAATCAATCAGCGACTCCTGGAAGAAATGGCCTCAATCAAGGTTGATTTAAAGCGACTTTTTACCGAGACAATCGGAGCCCTTGGGGCCCGCAGGGGAACCAGGTCGGAACAGTCTTTTAGGAACGCGCTGAAGGGTATCCTCGAAGAAGCCACGGACTACAAGTTGTTAAACGTCATTGAAGAGGACACGGACGGCGTTGTCTTTGGATGGCCCGTGCAAGTGGAACTGGATATAGTCCTCACAAACGGCAAGCTCTTAATAATCGAAATTAAATCATCCGTGAGCGCAGGGGACGTAGCCACGTTTGTCAAAAAGGCCCAATTTTACGAGCAACGCCATAACAGGAAAGCGGACGCTCTGGTAATAATTTCACCCATGATATAGCACTTCTCTAAAGTTCTGTCGGAATGGCGCAAGTTTTAGTGTTTTCATCTTGTCTGGTCATAAGCCATCTGAGAGCGTCGGTGAGTCTCTCGATTAGTTGATCTTTGGTTTTAGCGTAGAATCCAGAAAACCATTCGCCCTTCATAACGAGCCAGAGGCGTTCAATGGGGTTAAGATCTGGAGAATAAGGTGGAAGAAAAATCGGCTCAAATTCCCCCCAGTCCAGTGATTTACTCTTGTGCCAAGACGCATTGTCCAGGATGAGTAGATTGCGAGGACGCTCGAACTTGATGTCCCGATTGGCGTGATTCAGGAAGATCTGGAAGATCTCCGTATCGGAATGGCTAAATTCTAGCGCATAGAATTCACCTTTTCTTGGCAAGACCATGCCCGTGACATTCATTCGGAGATGCGCCCCGCCGTATGCTTGACGGATCTTGTCTCCTTTTTTAGCAAAACGCCTTTTCGGACGAGGATCTCCTTCGACACCACACTCGTCAAGAAACCAAAGATCCACGCATTGATCACCAAGAAACTTCCTGATCAGTTCAATGAAGACCTTTCTTTTTTCTTCATCCTGGCCATCCGGCCAGGGGCGAGGGACCTTCAGCCGAAAATCCTCATCGTGAAGCCACCGCATAAGTGTGCTGTAGCCTGCGTCCATCTGGCAATGCCTGGTGAGATATCCGTGAAACTTACGTCCGGTCCATTGGGTCTCATTGACCAGTTCTGGATGTAAGACCAACTTGGAATATTCATAGGCCTGCTCCCCGCTGATTTTGGGAGGACGCCCAGAGCGGGGACCTTCTGTAAGCCCATCGATACCCCGTTGATTAAAACGTCTCACCCAACGGGAAACCGAGTCCTCATTTACACCGAACAAGGCAGCCACCTGCTTATGGGGCAGCCCCATTATCAAGGCCTTGATAGCCATCAGACGAACATACGACCGCTGGACCGACGAGGCCTTCGCTGCGGTCTCTAATTCAGCTAAAGCGCAGTTTTCCGGGTTAGGCATGTTTCGTTGACGACACATACCGACAGATAACCACATCTCGATAAAAAAGTCGCGTTCTTTTCGCGATTATTTTCGAGAATCGCTATAGACGAAAAGGCCGCAAAGTTTATCGCGGAGCGTGGAATAATCTCATATTCTTATGCGTCGGATGTTGGCCCTGATATTGTTTAAAATTGCCTTGACCCTTGCATGTGCTATGTAGGGTGGGCCATGCCCACCATTCCTTCGCCATCTCGAATTTGTGCAATACCGCTAATTTCCCCCGGTCTGTAATACGAACCCCAATGTCATTTCTCGTCGCTACGCTCGCTCGAAATGACATTGGGGTTGTTTTGCTACGCCCGGGGCCACGGTGGGATAGGATTGACGCTGAGAAATCGAACTGTTAGATTAATACCAATGATTGCGATGTCGTGGATGAAAGACCGGCATGATTAATACTCTCAAAATTTTTAATGACCTCAAACAAACCATGGACCCGGCGGCCGCCGAGAAAATCGTGGATGTGATCGGGTCAGTTTATGAGGAACTTAGAAATTCCGTTACCAAAATTGAGTTTAATGAATTCAAGGAGATTGTTCGAGACCTGGCGGATGCTCAGGCTAAGACCGAACTTCGGGTCGGAGAACTTGCTTCGGGCCTGTCACGGCTGGAGAAGACGGTTGAAGATCTCGTCGGGGAGATGAAAAAGGTCAAAGTGACCATACAGGAAATGAGACAGGAAATAGGTGGACTCTCCCATGCGGTCAGCTACGGGCTGGAGGACAAATCCTATGTCGGTCTGCCGCCTGTTTTGAAACGTGATCATTCAATACTCGTTAAAGGTCGGCTGAAAAGAGGTTTTCTGGAGATCAGCCGTAACAAGTTCATTGAGATAAATATCTGGGGTCATGGAGAACAAAACGGAAAACCTGTCGAAATTATCGGTGAAGCAAAAACTCAACTGAAGAAAAGGGACGTAATTAAATTTGTTCAAACGCTTGAAAATCTAAAACCTCACGTCGCCCGTTCCATTTATCCGCTATTTCTGACTTACCAAACATCTCCCGCTGTCTCGCAATATACGAAAGACAAGGGGATTGATCTGTATTTTACGTACGATCTTCAACCGGACTAATTGATACGGGGGCCCGATGTCATTTCGAATGATTCCGTACCCATAGGTAGGGGTTCAAGATTTTGAACCCCTTGTATATTACAGATATCTTAATCAGAACGTTGGCACGAGCGTCAGTAGGAGGTAGACAAGCGATTGACCTGGACACCGATCTGGATTGATGCGCAACCCAGATCGGGGCAACCGGTAGATCGGGAACCCCTTGGTCTTAGAAGACCGTTTCGTAGCTGGATCGCCGGTTGCCATGTTGTAGATAACCGAACAGTCGTCAGGCCGCTATGTGAGCCCGCATCCGCAAGGAAGGGAAACTGCACATGTCTAAAGAGATTATACCACAAGTTTACGTCGGGATTGACATTTCTAAAGATCACCTCGATGTGTGTCTCATACCCGGTGATCAGCGTCTGACTTTCAACAATGACGCCAAGGGATTAGATCAATTAACAGAGAGGCTTAGTAAAGAGGCCTCGCCGCTAATCGTCATGGAAGCCACTGGAGGCTATGATGTGCCAATAGCTGGCGCACTGTTGTAAAAGGGCTTGCCTGCGGCGATTGTGAATCCCAAGCGTGTAAGAGACTTTGCCCGCGCTATGGGAAAACTTGCAAAAACTGATTCAATTGACGCTCATGTTTTAGCCCGTTTCGCCCAGGACATGAAACCCCAGGTCCGTTTGCTGCCTAGCGAAAAGGAACGATTTATGAAAGAGCTTGTCAGCAGGCGCCAACAGTTAATCGAAGTTCGTGCGGCAGAGAAAAACCGCCTTCATAAGGCTGTTTCTGCGCAAGTCAAAAAGAGCATTCAACTTATTATAGACACTGTCAATCAACAGATTCGAGAAATCGAAAAGCAGTTGGATGATGAAATCAAGGGAAACCCTGTGTTGCATGAAAAAGATCAACTTATCCAAAGTGTTCCCAAGGTAGGTCCTAATACCTCACGAATGCTCTTAGCCGCTTTGCCTGAGTTGGGTGGACTCGGTGGTAGGCAAATAGCAAGTCTAGTTGGGGTTGCGCCCTTCAACCGGGACAGCGGAAAAATGAGAGGCAAACGAATGGTCTCGGGGGGTCGAACCGGCGTGCGCAATCTTCTAAACATGGCTGCTCTGGTGGCTTCTCGTCACAACAATATAATCAGGGAGTTCTATTTGAGGCTCCGTAAGTCTGGCAAAAATGGCAAAGTCGCACTTGTAGCTTGCATTCGAAAGACGGTCGTAATTCTCAACGCTATGCTCAAAAAGAAACAGCCCTTTTGTGAACTTAATGCTTGACCGTCAAAACAGTCGCTACGCGTCTTTATATTGGAAACACACAATAATATGCAGTTGCAGAGGCCTGCAGCCACCATGAGGGAGCTAACCGCCCCCAACGGGGGCATACTATGTTAGCCCCCGGCAACGCCGGGGGAATTGGATCGGTGGTAAATGTGGCGGATATTGTCATTCCTCCTCATCAGCCAAATCATCCCAGTCGGCGTCAAGATCGGCATCGAGCCAAGCTTCATCACCATCTTCAAGGTCGTCGTCATCAGAATCCAGCTCGTCCTCATCAGCCGACTTGTCCAGGTCGTCCAGTAGAACATCGTCGTATTCGGCCTCGTCCAAATCGGTCAGGTCGTCATCTTCGATGTAATTATCTTTTCGAGGCGTTGCTCTAACCGAGGCAGAAGGGATGGCAATGTCGTGATCGTTTTGTTTAATGCTGTTGATATACTTGTCGTAAATGAACGCGCCCATTATCTGTTCTTCGAGGGGCTGTGTCACTGAAGGTGATCCATCGCTGGTCATGAGAAGCTCTCCATGGGTTTTTCATGATCTATGGCTAATGAACAAGCTACGGTAAGTCTATGCCCAAAACGTGGGCGGATCAAGGGGGAATGGGGTACGGCGTTCGAAATGACATTGTCTCTCGTGTTACGGAACCGAAAACTAGCGACCATGTCATTTCGAGTGAGCGTAGCGACGAGAAATCTACACAGGCGGCTAACTGCAAACAATCTAGAAGGGTTTGGGATCACAAGCGTAGGGGTTCAAAATCTTGAACCCCTAGTGCGTCTGCGAGCGCATTCAATCAGAGAGGTGCAAGTCCTCTCCAGGTAAACGCTACAGCCTGTAGCCGACTGTAACTGCGTCGCTGTGAAGCGGGGTGGAGAGCAACAGGAGGCCAACGACCATTCCGTAGCATAACGAACGCGTTTCGGCCGGGTGCTTCCGGCGAGCCTGCCTGACAATGGTGAAGCCTGGACCCATGTGGGAAGTAAGCTGATAAGCGCTGAAAAACAACTGGGAAACCTATCACGCTGAGCGGTAGCGCGTAGCGTCATAAAGTGATGACCGGGGAACGCCAGGTGGTTGGGGACGGAATGGACAGGGGAAGGTTGAATACGTTAAGCAGGGAGACCTATACGCATGGGAGAGGCGTATAGGAGTCAGAGCCTCCATAGTATCGATGAAGCGCCGTAATGAGCGCGGAACCAAGGGAGGCAGGAAGGTGGATACATGACGGAAAGACGAACGGAAAAACAACCGACCACAGTGCCTGAAGAGGCTAGATGGGCCGGAGAGATCTGGGGCCGCTGGTCCTGGGTTGAACTGAGCGTCTGGACGGAACGTATGTTGACGGCCCTGGAAAACGGGGTGAAAGGAGGCAAATGGTACAGCCTGATGGACAAGGTCTACTCCCTGGGCAATCTTCGGAGCGCTTTTGGTATGGTCAAGGCCAACAAAGGCAGTCCTGGTATAGACCATCAGACAATCGATGACTTCGCGTCTCGTCTTGAAGAGAATCTTGAGCGAGTGGTCCAAGCGTTTCGAGACGGTAGATACCGACCTCAGGCAATCAAAAAAGTATGGATCCCCAAACCTGGCAGTACAGAAAAACGGCCCTTGGGTATCCCTACAGTCAGAGACAGGGTAGTTCAGGCTGCGTTGCGCAACGTTCTTGAACCCGTCTTTGAAAAGGACTTCGCAGACCACAGTTACGGGTTTAGGCCGGACCGTGGCTGTAAGGACGCATTGCGACAAGTGGACCTGCTTCTTAAGCAAGGTTACACTTATGTCGTGGATGCCGACCTGAAGTCTTATTTTGATACGATCCCCCATAGTCTTCTCATGGCCCGTATCCGGGACAAGCTTGCCGACAATCGCATCCTGGCGCTGGTGGAGTTGTTTCTGAAACAACAAATCATGGAAACGACCACCGGCTGGACACCGGAAACAGGCACACCGCAAGGCGCTGTCCTGAGTCCGTTGCTGTCCAATATCTACCTGGACCTCTTGACCATCTGATCGCCCAAAGCGGTGTCAATATGGTCCGTTACGCCGATGACTTTGTCATTCTGTGTCGCACGGAATCTGAGGCCCTTCTTGCTCTGTCTATGGTTCAGCAATGGACGGCCCAGGCGGGTCTTACGCTGCACCCGACCAAAACCCGCATTGTCGATGCGACCGTTCGCGGTGGCTTCGACTTTCTGGGTTATCATTTTGAGCGGGGCATGCGCTGGCCCAGGCGAAAGACCCAGAAGAAACTCAAGGATGCGATCCGTGACAAGACCCGACGTACCAGTGGCCATAGTCTCCTCGCGATTATCTCGGATGTCAATCGGATCCTTAAGGGTTGGTTTGAGTACTTCAAACACAGCCATTTCGCCACCTTTAGACCGCTGGACCCCTCGATACGCATGCGCTTGCGCAGCATACTCGGGAAACGTCTTGGCGGTCGAGGTCGGGGTAGAGGGGCCGACCATCAACGCTGGCGAAATGCCTTCTTTGCTAAACAGGGGTTGTTCTCTCTTGTTGCAGCCCATGCGGCGGCCAGTCAATCCTCCCGCAGGTGAACCACCAACCGGAGAGCCGTGTGCGGTAGATCCGCCTGCACGGTTCGGAGGGGGGAGCGTCGGGGTTTAACCGGCTGTTCCTACCCCTATCCGGGTATTGTGTGTGGCCCTGTTAGAGAGTAAGCAAAATAATATGCAGGCGCGGAGACCTGCCGCCACCATGAGGGACCTGTTAGCCCCGGAGGGGCGGCGTCAAAATAGCCCTCGGCATCGCCGTGGGTACTTGTTATTCAGGCTGGGCGCTCAGTTGCAGGAACTGCGCCAGGGTATTGAGGTCATCGGGGTATGAGCCCAGTGGCCCGCCATGCTGTCCAAGGGGCGCAGGAGAACTGGCCGCATTTGGATCAGCGGCCTCAAATCCTTGGGTTAGCCGATCATGAGGCGTTGTCTGGTTTTTGATATCAGGTTGTGTCCGTGTGAATACTTGATCCACTGCGTCTATGCCGAGCAGATCGAGATATCTCTTGATCAGTTCGGAGAAGGATACTCGGACTCCTTCTTCAGCAAGTATCGGAGTGAATTTGGCCAGGGTCGGCAAGGCCCGCTCGATAAGCTGAGCCTTGGCAACGCGGGTTGAATCCTGAACTGTGACAGTTGCGACCACATTGTATCTTCCCGACTGAATTTCATCAGTAGTTACCGTCAGAGGGACATCAATCCCGCTATGATCACGGACAGCGATTATCTGATCCTCGATGAGAAATTGCTGGATCATGGAAAGAGCGAGTTTCCCGAGCGGCTCCACAAAACTCCTTGCGAAGAGGTCGGCTCGCGTGGCGAATTTGTTCATAGCGGGTTCCTGCAGTATGTGAGCTTCGGTAGTGGTTTTGTCCCTGGAAGGAACGCCGAGCGTGGAATCTGAAATACTGGTCCGCTTTTCGAGAAGGATGTTGAGATAATTCATCAGTGAATTAACTTCAGCCTGTGGGAAGCCCATCGAAGGAAACGGCCGGATGTCGTCCGGGTCGTCTACGAGCCAGACCTTCCCGGGATATACGAAGTCATCATCGTCTGAAATCGCCCGGGCTGCGGATGATCCACGCCGGGCGATCAGCATGGCGTTGACTGTAAGTCTGGCGTTGTTCTGGGATTGACTGAGAAATTGGGAAATGGAGTGAATCAGGTCGAGATTGGTCTCGACAGCGCCCAGCCCAAGCGGGCCAGGTATCTGCGTATAATGGGCGCATATGAAAGGGCGCAGGCCGGACCATAGGGCCGGGGAATCGGATATTCTTATAATCAGGCCGTTATCGATAGAGTCTGCCCCGAGTTCAGTGACAATCGCGCAGATGATTTCCTGGTATCCATGAGGCATGGGAATATGGCCATGCCATTCCCAGACTGAGAAACGCACAGGCTCGGGGGATGACAGACCAGCCACGTTTTGGGGCGCGACCAGGGAGTCTGCGGTAAAGCCATGAGATGGCGCGGATTCCTGCCAATGTTCAGTGAATTTTTTGCGATTCACATTGTAAACATTGAGATCAAACATCTCGACTATTTCATCATACGATTTGTCGACAATGTGACCTATGCCGGAATGACGCTGAACATCGTTATGTGTGGCCTGCCAGTCGATCAGGATACGGTCCAGCGGAATGAGTTCAATGACAGGGCAATCAAACTGCTCGGTTTGCTCTTGGATTATTCTTGAGGAGTTGCGGCCCCATCGTTTTGAAGCGCATGGGCGCCACCGCCACGAGATTTTTGCGAAAACGGTCCCGTACAGGCAAAGGCCCTGCAGGGCTTCGTAGATCCTGGCGTGGGCCTGACCCTGAGCGAGCTTTTTGTAAGGAGTTCCTGAAGCTTGAATGATGTTGGGTATCTGTTGTCCGTTGTTGTTTCATAGTAAGATTCTTCAGGGATTACGGTAAGCCATTCAGGGCCGTTAAAGATGGATTGATAGGCCCGGTCGGCCCATGTATCCACAATATAGGAGGGGGAAAGGATTATGTCCGACTGCCAGTCCCGGGAAACCGAAGACGATTTATCGGCCGCGGCGCGTGACAATTCATGAAATGCGGTCCCGGAATTTTCCCGGGCGTTCCAGGATGAAAGGTCACGACGGTTGTGGTACAGGTCTTCGAGGAGTTTCCATTTGTTGATTCGGGTTTGAGTGAATTCCCGTGAACTCCTGATCCACGGCTTCAAATATTCGAGCGCCGCTTGAGCCAGTTTCTCGAGGTCATTATTCGCTTTATTGTCTTTAATGGCCCTGTAATGGGAAAACTGTTCCATTTTATATGTCATCCTTATTTGTTTCTGTCATTTAAGAGCAATAGTTGAGGGAGTTTCTCCTTCACTGGCGCTGGATGGCGAGCAAAGCTTATCGAAGGTTTTCCGGTGGGCTATCCGCCAGAATTCGGAATTGTCTATAAGTTTCGAATGTTCAGGGAAATCCTGGTCAAAATTGTATTTACTTACAGTGAGTATCTGAAGTTCCTGACGGGTGAGCCTATGGAGTTTTTTCCTTTCATGAGAGGGTTCGACCCTATCGTCAGTGACAGAATCATTATTACGCCCCCTTTCGCAGAAGCCTGTTGAGGTAGAAGATCTATCTGTTTGGCGCAGAATAATTGGAATGTTAGTTATGTTTCGTGGTTTCTGATATCAGTATGCGAAATGGAGACAGGAGGGTCAACGACTCATTGGAAAAGGCGCCGATGGTGGATCATGTCGCCAAAGGTACGGCGAGGATGTCATTTCGAACGCAGTGAGAAATCTATAGCGAAGCTTACCTATCTAACTGTAAATGTGAGGCGTCGGACGAGCTTGCCTTCGAGATAGAGTTCAACCTTCCAGAGACCGGGTTTGTGATTGTAAAGTTCTTCTGTAGGGACTGACATGATCCTGACGGTGCCTTTTGGGTTTCGATTTATCCCCTTTTTGCCTTCTTTTTGTGTGTCATACGTCTCGCGGATTTTTTTGAATTCGGAGTCCGAGGGGTCATACCAGATGGATTCAGCGGTATACGTGTTGGTTTCATTCCTTGGCGTGAAGTATAGATTTACCGAACTATGGACATTGTGATCAAACGTGTCTTTGGCGCCAATTGCGGAACTAGGTGAAAGATAAACCTCTTTGACGAGATAGTAATATTCGTTCGCGGAAGTATGTTCTATACCTTTCCATTTCCCAAGGTTGACCATACCACATCCGGAAAGCCAGCAGACAAGAAAGAGCGAAACTAAAAGGACCCGTAAAGTGAGTAAGCCCCTTTCTGAAAAAACAGTCCGTCTCAAGATCAATCCCTTTTTCATCAACTCCTCATTTTGTATCCGGATCAGAGCCATGGTTGGGTTCCATGACCATTGCGACTTCATCGCATTCAGGAAACTTGGGACATTTAACACAATCCGCCCAGATTTTGTGAGGCAAAAGGCTCTTGTCCATTAAAGAAAAGCCCATCTTGCTAAAAAGGCCGACACGGTAAGTTAACACAAAAACCTTCTTTATGCCCAGTTCACGTGATTCTTCAATCAGGGTCTCAATTAATTTTCTACCGACGCCTTTACCTTGACGCTGAGTCTGGACAGCGACCGATCTGACCTCCGCAAGATCTTCCCACACAATACGAAGGGCTCCACAGCCTATAATTTCTCCGGTATCATCATCGATAGCGACGGAAAAATCCCTGATTTGAGAATACAGGTCCGCAATGGCGCGTGCCAGTAAATGGCCGCCTTTAGCCTGTTCAGAGATCAGGGCGTGGATCTTTTTGACGTCCTTCAAAGAGGCTTTTCTTATCAAATCATGACCCTTTCGTGTTTTGTTTTACCAGTTTCCTAACATGTTCACGGATTGGGGCCGAGTCTTCCGACGCCCCCAGCATTCGGGCCAATTCCTTGACGCGTTCTTCCCGATCAAGGGAAGCGGCTTCGATGGAAGTCCTGCCTTCTTTCACGAACTTTCTTACGGCAATATGATTGTCCGCGCCCGCTGCTATCTGGAGCAAATGTGTAATGCAAATCGTTTGTTGACGTTTCGAGACCCGTGAAAGCCTGGCCCCTACAGCCACTGCGGTATGCCCACCAATGCCCGCGTCAACTTCATCAAATACGAGGGTAGTGGCCTGTTGTTCGGCGTCTTCAGTTTCAAGGGCCTTTAAGGCAAGCATAACACGGGACAATTCACCGCCTGACGCTATCTTGGCAAGAGGCCTTTCTGCTTCTCCAGGGTTGGACGCAAGAAAGAACTCGATATTTTCAATGCCTTTGGCGTCAAACTTTTCCTTTGGAAGCTCTTTGAATCTGACCGAGAATATCGCGTCACGCATCGCCAGATCGGTAAGCTCCTTTTTCATTGAGATTTCAAGTCGCTTCGCAGCGTCACGCCTCTTTTTGGAGAGAGTTTCCGCTTCTACAAGGAAATCCCTTTGAGCCTCCTCAAATTTCTTTTCACATTCCTTGAGCGAATTTTCAGCGTCCATTACCAGTGAGACTTCGGCCGACAGTGACTGGAGACGGTTTATAAGATACTCAATATCACCGCCATACTTTCTTTGTAATTTTCTCAGGCTGGTAAGCCGTTCTTCTATCTGTTCGAGCCTTGCAGGGTCATCGTGAGTATTCTCCCAGACGTTACGCAACTCCAGCGCCACATCCTCGAGTTGATAAACCGCTCCATCGAAATTTTGAAGTGTGTTATCCATTTTGGGATAAATAGAAACCAGACCCTGAATCCATTTTTTAATTTCCGAGAGGTTTGAAATTACGCTGCCTGATTTCGAGTAAAGGCGTTGATAGCTTTCGTAAGCCTTTTCACGTATCTGTACGGCTTTTTTCAGGACATCCCGTTCCTGTTCCAGTTCCTGCTCTTCATTGACCTTAAGGGTGGCTTTGGTAAGTTCCTGAACCATAAACCTGTTTTCAGATGCCTCGGCTTCGAGCGCCTGAAGTTTACGTTTTAGTGTGGCAAGCTCATCAGACGCCTTACGGGAAATATGGTAGAGTCGTTCGACTCCTTTCCGTTGCGTCTGGAGATGCGCTGAACGGTCCAGTAGTTCGATATGTTCGTCCGGATTCAGCAGGACATGACTTTCGTGCTGGCCGAAAACTGTGACAAGACGGTTTCCGAGGGTTTCCACCATGGCCAGGGTGGCGCTATGTCCATTTATAGAGCATTTCGAGCGGCCGTTGAGATTAATCCGGCGCGATATCACTAGCTCAGTGGGACTGTTTGCTTCGATTTCAAGGTCATCAGGTAGAACACCAGGGTCTTGAATTTCGAAGAAAGCTTCGACTCGGGCTTCTTCAGCCCCAGACCGTATTATGTCTCCTCCGCTTTTTGCGCCGAGGACAAGACCAAGGGCACCGATCAGGATGGACTTCCCCGCGCCGGTTTCGCCGGTCAAAACGTTGAAACCTTCCTGAAATTCAACCTCGATTTCGTCGATAATCGCAAAATTGTTTATTCTTAAATACCTTAGCATGATTCTGGGACGATCAGTTGTCGGGTCCTATCCGGTTTGTCGATAATCGCAAAATTGGAAAAGCGAGGGTTCATTTTTGTATTCAGGTTACCCGACCAATCCCAGTTTTGCGTTAAGCGCGTCGAAATAGCCTCGTGTCCTTGATTTCACAATTACAAAGGGGATCGGTGATTTCTCGATTTTGATAGTGTCTCCCAATTTCAAATCACATGAGGTACGGCCGTCGATGGTGACTTTAAATGTTTCGCCCCTCTGTATGACCAATTCGAGTTTTCGGTTGGACGGCAGGATGAGTGGTCGCGTGAGTCCAAAGTACGGACAGATTGGCGTGATCAGCATGGCTTCAACGTCGGGATGTACAAGAGGGCCGCCTGCCGCATAAGAATAGGCGCTTGATCCGACCGGTGTAGCGACGATGACGCCGTCGGCGCGGATTTCGATATCCCTGGTGGCCTCCAGTTTCACGAGAATGTCAATAATCCTTGCTACTCCGCTCCAATGGATTACAACCTCATTTAAGAATCTAACCTTGCGGTTATCAGGGAGAGTGGCCTCAAGCATTATCCTTTCGGCCGGCAAGTAATTGCCGTCGATGACTGATTGTACTTCCGAGCATACTTCTTCGGCCGATATCTCCGCCAGAAAGCCAACTCGACCAAGATTCACTCCAAGGACAGGGACAGGCTTATCGTTAAGTAACGCCGCAACCCGTAATATTGTGCCGTCGCCTCCGAGGGCTACAATGAGATCAGCCTCATCGGCTATTGAGGACGTGGGGCGGACTTCCCAATTTGAAGACAGATTGGCAAAGGTTTTTTCGATTAAAGTGACCTTTCCAGCCCTGGAAAGGATATGGGAGATCTTTTCAGCTAGAGCCAACGCCTCGGCATGTCCGCTCTTTAAAACTAGTCCGACCTTGCGCATGATTGCCCCACGCACAGATAACTAAAACGTTCAAACTGAGTACCATGTTTTTGGGTTAAAATCTAGAGAAATAGCCTAAATTCCCACAACTGACCGATACAACTTGATGCTCCGGGAACAATCGTATAGGCTGAAACTCAAAATGTGATATTTAGCGATCCAATAAGTGATTTGAGGATAGCGTCAGGACGGAGCCCCCTTCACTACAAATGAAGCAGGGCCGTCAAGTTTTCGTTCATGGGCCCCCGTTTCGTCAACATAAAGAGATACATCATGGACCTTTTTGAGAACGTCAACATTTCGTCAACCCAGCGGCCTCTCGCGGATCGCATGCGACCGGTCAGCCTGGATGAATTTGTTGGTCAGGATCATCTGCTTGGTCCGGGCAAGGCCCTGCGCAAGGCTATTGAGGGGGGTAGACTGTCTTCCATGCTTTTCTGGGGGCCTCCGGGAGTTGGAAAAACTACTCTTGCTCAGATAGCGGCAAACCTTTCCGGATCAAAGTTTTATTCTTTTTCGGCGGTTATGGCCGGTGTTAAAGAAATCAGGGAGGTTTCGGTAAAGGCGAGGGAAGATCTCAAGTTCTCAGGGACAAGGACCATTCTTTTTCTGGATGAAATCCATCGATTCAACAAGGCGCAACAGGATTATCTGCTTCCTCATGTCGAAAAAGGGGACCTGATACTGATTGGTGCCACCACGGAGAACCCAAGCTTCGAGGTCAATTCGGCGTTGCTTTCGAGGATGAGGGTTTTTATCCTCGATCCTCTGGGACCGAAAGATATTGGGACGATTATTGCCAGGGCGTTAAAGGATGAGGACCGCGGCCTGGGGAAGATGGCTCTTGTTCTGGGTGAGCAAGCCACGGACCTGCTGGTTTCTCTCGCAGGCGGTGACGCGAGAAACACTCTTAATATTCTTGAAGCGGCGGCGAACCTCTCTGAAATGAACGGTCAGAAGGAAATTGACACAATGACCGTGCAGGAAGCGGCCCAGAGGCGCAACCTTCTTTACGATAAGGCAGGCGAGGAGCATTACAATCTAATAAGCGCATTGCATAAATCGCTCCGTGATAGTGATCCCGACGCGGGGCTTTACTGGATGGGACGTATGATTGAAGGTGGAGAAGACCCGTTATACATTGCCAGGCGTCTGGTTAGATTCGCCAGTGAAGACGTGGGCCTAGCGGCTCCTCAGGCGTTGGAGCAGGCAGTGGCCGCGTATCAGGCATGCAGGTTTATCGGTCTCCCTGAATGCGCCCTGGCGTTGGCTCAGATTGTGGTCTATCTGGCGATGGCCCCCAAATCTAATTCGCTGGAAGCGGCTTATATAGACATAAAGGAAGAAATCAGGAAATCCGGTTCCCTGCCTACCCCATTACATATCAGAAACGCTCCGACAAATTTTATGAAAAATATTGGATATGGCAAGGGATACAAATACGCCCACGATTTTCCGGACGCTGTTGTGGAACAGGAGCACATGCCTGATCAGTTGAAGGGAAGGAAATTTTATTATCCTAAGGACAGGGGTTTCGAGAAAACTCTTAAAGAGCGTCTGGACGCAAAAATCGATCCGAAAGACCAAAATGACACATGACAATTTTGAGACCAATTCAATTGTTATAGAATAGATAAGAACCGAATTTTATGGGACGTTTCGAAGACCTATCAGACCAGGAACTAATAGTCGCCGCTAGGGCTGGTTCCGAGCATTATTTTGGAGAGCTTGTCGATCGGCATACGACGATTGTGTACCGAGTCGCAAGATCCATCACCGGTTCCCATGAGGAAGCTGAAGACGTTGTTCAGGAATCGTTTCTCCGCGCTTTCAAGAGCCTTGACAGGTTCGACGAGTCGAAGTCCACTTTCAAGACCTGGTTAATAACTATCGCCAGAAACCAGAGTATCAACATAGTCAGTTCATTTCGGAGAAAAGCCCTCAAATTTTTCAGCGATCATGAGGAGGGCGAGCCGGAACTGGAATTTGCGTCAAACCCAATGTCCCAGGAGCCGCTGGACGCGGAAACACAGTTATCGCTCAAGCGACAATACCAGGCAATGGATAAGGCCCTGAAAAAACTACCTGAACGGCAAAGGACAGCATTGTTGTTAAAGTCTCAGGAGTGCCTGAGTTACGATGAAATTGCGACCGTAATGGGCATTTCTGTTTCATCTGTTGAATCACTTATATTCAGGGCGCGAAAAAAGATTATTGAACTTGTGGAAAGATAAAAGATTTCCGCGGGTTCTGTGTCGGTTCCATGTATAAGATATTGGAGGGACAGACCATGAGGCACCTAGAGTTACGAAAAACGGATATCTTTGTTAGTGGACGGCTCCCTGGATGGACCTGCCACTAGGGAAGCGCTCGATCATTTGACCGAATGTCCGGATTGCGCGCGTGCCTATGAGGAAATGGTGTCCATAAATAATACGCTTGCGAGTGTGAAGCTTTCTTTAGCTGACCGCTCTCTGGCGAGTAAAGTAAAGGACCGCATTTCAGGGGAGTCCAAGTCGGCAGGATACGGATGGAATTTCTCTCTTTTGAAGCAAGCTCCGATCTGGGCGCTGATCGCGATCCTGGCGGTTGGTGTTGGGGACAAGGCTGGCAAGACCTTGACTGAGGCCCTGAATTCGTACGACACATCGCACGATCTGGAGAATTTGATTCAGGATAATGGAGAATCCCTGACTGATGTGCTTATAGATTTTGGGCAATCGGAGAACGGGCGATGAAAAAGGCGTTTTTTGTAGGTTTATTGATTTTTTCCCTGCTGGCAAATATTTCCGTCGGAGTGGTCATATTGAGACACTGGTGGTGGAAACCCGGGAATTTCGAGGCGCAATTAACCAGAGAATGCCCAGTTATCTCCACCGCGGACGTGAAAAAGATGTCTCAAATTTGGTCAAAAACGGCAAAACAGGGGATCATCAAGACCAGACGGGAGCTTAACGCCAAAAGGGCTGAGGTCCTGGACCTGTTAGCTCAAAATCCGGGCGACCTGAAACCCGCTGGAAAAGCCATAAATGAGATGATTGATCTTCGAGCCTCGCTTGAAAACCAAATCCTGGAAAAAGTCAGTATGACAATGGCGACATTACCGCCGGAGAAACGAGAGGTTTTCCTCGAATTCCTGAAGCATAGGACGTGCAGAATGATGGGACGGGGACGAGGTTTTGGCAAAGGAGCTCCCGGTTGTTGTCCCCCGGCCGGAGCCCCATGTAATTGACCCATTATCTAGCGCCATATTCGTCAAGGTCCAGTGTAACAGTTTGATATCCGATCTTTTTTAATTCATCGGAAATGTTTTTCCTGGTAGAGGGATCGGACGAAATCTTTTCAAACCCATCGGCGTCAAGGACTATTCTGGCCCAATCCCCGTGAGTGCGTAAACGGAACAGCCCAAATCCAAGCTTCTTTAATATAGTCTCTCCTGCCCGGATACGATTCAACACATCCAAAGTAATAGGGGTCCCATGTGGTATTCTTGTGGCGAGACATGGCTGAGAAGCTTTGGTAGCGATTTTGTGAAAGCCTGCGCTTTTAAGTAAAGCTCTTATATCCTCTTTATTCATATTTGCGTCACGAAGGGGAGTATGGATGCCCAGTTCCATTAATGCGGCGAACCCGGGGCGGTCTGATGGGTCGTCATCGACATTTGTCCCATCGAAAATGACCGAATCCGGGTCAATATCTGGCAGTCGATTAATGGCTTGGTAGCGGATCCTTTTGCAGTGATAACAGCGTTCGGGTCCGTTTGCGATGAATTCCGGCGCGTCGCATTCCGCTGTCTCGGCTACGATCATCCGCACGTCAAGAGCGTGAGCAAGATCCTGAGTTTCCTGAAGTTGATCAGGTGCGGATGTTGGCGAGTGGACTGTTACCCCGATCACTCGCTCAGGGCCGAGAGCGTCAACAGTTTCCAGTAGCAGGAGGCTTGAATCGACCCCGCCTGAACAGGCGACCACGGCCGATCTATCGGTTGCCAGACGACTGATAATTTCCTGAAGTTCCCTTTCTTTGCCTTTCAGCTTCGAGAACTGACTATGGTTCATGATACGTCCTGTATGTTCAGTTAGATCAGGCGTACACGTTCCAAACGCGAAGGACAATTAAATAAACGCTGACCTTGAAAGTTCAAGGGGTTACTATTTAAGGCTTTGTTGAATCCATCCACCGCCTATGAGCTCGTCGTCATGATAAAGAACCGCCGCCTGACCGGTAGCTATGCCTGATTGCGGGGTTTCGAAATAGACGCTTAGCGAGTCGGTTTGTATTTTCTCTACCACGCAACGAACTTCTTTGGAAGTTGATCTGACTTTTATTGAAAATTCTGAGCTGTCTTCAGGATAGTTTCCCGAAATAAAATTGATCTGGTTAATTATGACGCCTGAGACGAGGGTCGAGTTTCGCTTGCCGATCACTATCCTGTTTTCATCGGGATCAATCCGGATCACGTAAAAAGGTTCAGGACCACATACACCAAGGCCCCTTCGCTGTCCGACGGTATAAAATATTGTGCCCTTGTGTTTTCCGACAACGTGCCCATTGATGTCCACAATAGGTCCCTCTTTGGGGTTAAGTCCATGTTCCACAAGAAAATCAGTGTACATGGAGTTGGGCACAAAACACAACTCCTGAGATTCTTCGGTCAGGCTCACGGGGAGATTGTAGCTTTTTGCGATATCGCGGACTTCGTTCTTTATCAGTTCGCCGAGGGGGAAATACATTTTGGAAAGTATGACCTGATTGAGCATAAACAGGAAATATGACTGGTCCTTAACGTGATCCATTCCTTTGAGAAGGCCCAATCCAGCTTGTCTACGAATAATACGGGCGTAATGACCGGTAGCGAGCCCGTTTGCGCCGAGTTCAATGGCCCGTTCGAGCAAGAGTGTCATTTTAATTTTTCGATTGCATCGAGGGCACGGAGAGGGAGTGCGTCCGGAAGCATATTCGGAAACAAAATAATCGATTACTAATTTACGAAATGATTCGGTAAGGTCTACCAGATAGATGGGTACGCCAATGAAATCCGCGACTGTTTTTGCTTTTGACCACGTGTCAAGATATCCCGAGGTCAGTTTCATGTGAAGGGCGATGACTTCATGTCCCGCCATTTTTAGCATTAGCGCTGAGCAAGCGCTGTCAACTCCACCACTGAGCGCCACAGCAATTCTCATTTGCAAATCCTGGTTTGCTACCTGGTAAACGACGAGTCTGGCGCAGTCCCAGGCATCCCCGAGCCGGGCTGCGGTTCCTGTGGGGTGATAGGAGCGGCTGTCATCCCGCCACTTTCTGTATACAAAGGCAATGGGGCCTTTATGTATTCCGCAAGGGTATCGAATGAATCCAGGGGCGATATGACCAGTGTGTAGCCGTTGAATGGAGCGTAAATGGGTTCCCGCACAGGCCTCAGGGTTGGGCCTTCTCTTGGGTCCGCGACGACTGTCAGTAATTCCTTGAACATTATTTCAGGTGGTATCACAAATTCACGTTCCGGTTTGTTCTTCAGTATATCCTTCATAAAATAGCCCCATACAGGAAGAGCCGCTCTGGATCCTTCTTCCCTTCTGCCCAGCGGTCTTTTTTCATCGAAACCGACCCATACACCGGTTGTATAATCAGGATTGAAGCCTAGAAACCACGTATCCTCCGCATTATTGGTAGTTCCCGTTTTGCCTGCTATGTCCCTGCGCTTCAGGTATTGGCTTATTCTGGCCCCTGTTCCCTGCCGAACGCCGCCTTGAAGCAGGGAGGTCATTATGTATGCTGTCTGTGGAGACAACACCGCCTTGACTCGAGGAGGTTCGGTGAGACGGTCGTCTTCTTCGATGCCAGTGAGATTTTGATCAGCCGAAGCTTGGCGGAATTGGGGTGGGAAGTTTGATTCAGCTTTGAAAAAAGGTCGGATTGGCGTCTCAGGGAGTCGTGATATCTTGTTTTCAGCTTTATCTACAAATTCACGGAATTCGTCACGAGGAACTGGCCGAAGTGGATCGGATTCCAGGATTGGGACCTCGCTGTGATCTTCCAGTACATTGCCAAATCTGTCTTCTACACGCTTTACAAAAATTGGCTCGACATGTATCCCGCCATTCGGGAAAACCGTATATGCTGAAACAAGTTCAAAAAGTGTTACTTCGGAGGTTCCCAGGCTAAGAGAAAGGTTCCGGCCAAGCGGGGATGTTATGCCCATGTGATTGGCCATTTCCAGGACAGGACCAAGCCCTACGTCCATCAATATTTTGATGGTGCAGATATTTCGGGACAGTTCCAGCGCCCTGCGGAAACTCATCGGTCCCATGAAACTGCCGCTGGAATTCCTCGGTTCCCATTCATCTTCGGCCCCTTCAACATCGACAACTATGGGTTCATCAACAATTATAGTGGCAGGGCTGTAGCTTTTCTGTTCGAGGGCGACGGAGTAAACAATGGGCTTGAACGAGCTTCCCGGCTGCCTTCTTGCCTGTATCGCGCGGTTAAACTGGAAGTATTCTGAAGAAGAACCGCCTACTATGGCTCGAACGTTTCCGTTATTATTTTCTATGCAAACAAGGGCACCCTGTAACTTGGGCTTGTCATCAGGCGTGAATAGAGGAACGGCCCCTTCATATTTTTCAAAACGTAGAGCTAGCACCTGACCTACCCTATAAATTGAGGCGACTGACTTGTTCAGCATGAAACGTCCTCTGAATTTCTTGCTGAACGCCACATCGAAAACGACTTCGTTGTTTGGCGCGGGCGCGGTTTTTACGACAATCCCCTGATATATCCTGCCTTCTACTGGATTTGGCGTGGAGCGTTTCTGTAGCAGGTCGGGAATTTCGGAAAGCGTTACTGTTTTCAGTATAGCAAGGTTTTTTTGACGCTTCTTTATTTCCTCAAGCCCTTTTTCCATGGCCTCGATCGCATGGCGCTGAAAGTCAAGCCGACAGGTGGTGAAAACCTTAAGACCATCGTTGTAAAGTTTTTCTTCACCATATTTCCTTATAATATATCGTCGGACTACTTCTGTGAAATCAGGCGCAAGGACTAATGGCTTAATATCCTCTTTCCTAAAGGTTAAGGGTTCTTCTTTTGCTTTTTGGTATTGTTCCGTGTTGATGAATCCTGCTTTGAGCATACGGCCGAGCACAGTCAATTGTCGCTGTCTGGCGAGATCCAGGTTTTTGAATGGGTTGAAACGCGCCGGACTAGCGATCAAACCGGCGATCAAGGCCGCTTCCGCCACGGTTAGATGTTCTACCGGCTTATCGAAGTAACCTCGGGCTGCGGCTTCCACTCCGTAACAGCCTTCGCCCAGATAAATTTCGTTCAAATATACGTGCAGTATCTTATTCTTTCCCCAATTCTTCTCGAGGCGGTAAGCCAGGATTATTTCCTTGAATTTTCGGGAAAAAGTACGTTCTCTGGTCAACAGAAAATTTCTGGTAACCTGCATGGTGATGGTGCTGCCGCCTTGGGTAATTCGACCAGCGGCAAGGTTTCTGCCCATTGCGCGTACTATTCCGTGCCAGTCAACCGCTTCGTGATCATAAAAACGAGCGTCTTCTGCGGCAAGAAAAGCGTTGATTACATGTTTGGGGATTTGATCAAGATCAACGACAAAGCGTTTTTGTTTGAAGAATACTCCAATAACGGTCCCATCATCAGCAAAAAACGTGGAAACGGTCTTGGGTTGATATGAGTTCAGGTTAGGGATCTCGGGGAGTTGACGGGAATATACCAGATAAGCTCCCAATACTCCGCCCAGAATGCCTATTGGAATTTGGAGAACAAGAATGAGGGGAACCAGGAAGAATAGGGTGAAAATTCCCCTTGTCAGTTTGCGATGACCTGCTTCCTTCATATTTACATCTTACAACAGGCTCGGAGGAATCGCAATCAGCGCGGGCAAATGGCGGACGACCAGAAATCCATGATTCATCAACTCAACTCGAGGGTCATCAGGTCTTGAGCTTTTAAAATATTCCCGCCAAAATGGGCCCGTGCAATGGATACGACATCGACCAAGTCGCATGGTGGATAAAAATGCGTCAGGATCAACTGGGTGACCGACGCTTGCGAAGCTATCGCGCCAGCTTCGGAGGGTGTCATGTGTCCGACTACTTTCATGGCGTCGGGCATGGAACATTCACAGATCAGGGTATGGGAGCCTTGAGCTAACCGGGCCAGATTTTCCGAAACGTCAGTATCGCCTGAGATCGTCAATGCTGTTGAGTCAACTTCGATCCTGCATGACAAAGCAGGAGAAGAATGAGCGGCCGGCGCAGATTTTATAATAACACCTCCAATTTCAAATGAATCAAGAGATGTGACCGACATTTCTTTCATAATCAGGCGGTCTTGAGTTGGGACTACCCATTTACCGAATAGTTCGACCAGTCTGGCGTAAAATTGTTCCAGCCCGATTGGTCCTATGACGCTGAAGGGAGATGTCCTCATAGGTCCATACGCGTAGTTGGAAGCGAACAGGAATGAGATAAAATCCGTAACATGGTCCGGATGAAAATGGGTGAGAGCGATGACATCGATTTCCCGGTAGTCGATCCCGGCTTCGCACATGCGTCTTAACGTGCCTGCCCCCATATCTACGATAATCTTAAGATCAGGTGTTTGGATAAACAGGCCGG
The DNA here is from genome assembly GCA_963798475.1 of uncultured delta proteobacterium. Classification (GTDB taxonomy): domain Bacteria; phylum Desulfobacterota; class Desulfomonilia; order Desulfomonilales; family Desulfomonilaceae; genus CAJBEZ01. The sequence goes on along the minus strand of CAWCTI010000017.1, from coordinate 18,353 downwards.
AAGAGTTTCTATGAAGGGATGGTGTCGCTGTCCCGCTCCCGAGGATGGTAATTTTCATTAGTAGGCCTCATCTCGATTCTCAAAAAAAGATAGGCATTGAAAGCTCATCCGTTATGAAGACATGGCACCGAACTTGCTTTGTTATAACTGAGTTATCCATCGAATCTTATTCTGTTGTAATTTCATGAAAAGCTCGGGGTTCCCATGTCCCCACTTTTAACGCTGCCCCCCGGGGCTTTATTTCCTAACAACAAGATTACTCCATGATGGATTCCGTTCAATCGGAATTGTTATAATACGGTGTTTTTTTGCAAAAGATTAGGAGGCGAGTTTCGACCATAAAGAACGAGCCAGGTAGGATGACGTGCTTACAATTTCCGCTTCAAAGAAAGACAAGAAATACAGCATGGGAATATTATTACCAAGGGCTTGAGACAAGGACAAAATGACAATTTGGTGTAATAATGGCATGCTAGAAATTAAATTCCTCGGCTAGGCCCGGAGCTTAAATATGGGAAAAAATATCGATGAGCCTCTGAAATTAAAAGTCGTTGAAGCCTTGAGCAAGGATATGGGACGAGCCTACGCCCGGATGGACCCAGAAGACATGGCCAAACTGGGCGCAAATATAGGCGGCATTGTCGAAATCATCGGTAAGAGGCGCACCGTTTGCAAGGCCATGCCCGCTTACAAGGACTTAAGGGGCCAGGCTCGGGTCCAGCTTGACGGTATTTCACGTCAGAACGCTAGAACTGGTCTGGATGAAAATGTCTCAGTCCAAAAGGTTGTCGCCAAACCAGCGGATCGTGTGGTCCTTTCACCTGTAAACGTGAAGCCGTCAGAACGAGACCTTGAGTACATTGGAAGCCTGTTGGATGGACTCCCCGTGATGGAAGGCGACATGGTCAAGGCTACATTGTTTGGGAGTCGTTCCGCTGATTTCATGGTGGAGAGTGTTTCCCCTAAGGAACCTGTACTAATTAATCCCACAACTCAACTCGTAGTGGGCAAATCCGGGGAGGCCAAAGCGGGGCGCACCATCTCCTATGAGGACATTGGCGGACTTAAACCCCAACTTCATCGAATCCGAGAAATGATTGAACTGCCGCTGCGTTATCCGGAGGTTTTCGAGAGACTTGGCATCGACGCCCCCAGGGGAGTGCTATTACATGGGCCTCCTGGATGCGGCAAGACCTTGATAGCGCGAAGCATAGCAAATGAAACTGACGCCAAGTTCTTTACCGTTAGTGGTCCTGAAATCATTCACAAGTTTTATGGTGAGAGCGAGGCGCATTTAAGGAAAATATTCGCCGACGCTGCGGCTCAAGGCCCCAGCATAGTTTTTCTTGATGAAATAGACGCCATTGCGCCGCAGAGGGAAAAAGTAGTTGGAGATGTAGAAAAACGTGTGGTCGCCCAGTTGCTTGCGCTCATGGACGGCTTAAACAAGCGGCAAAATCTTATTGTAATCGCGGCCACCAACATACCTAACGCCCTTGACCCTGCATTGCGCCGACCGGGTAGGTTCGACAGGGAAATCGCGATCCCTATCCCGGATAAGTATGGCAGGCAGGAGATCCTTGAAATTCACAGCAGAGGCATGCCGCTAGCCGGTGATGTTGATATGTCTCACTTGGCTGAAATCACGCATGGGTTCGTAGGAGCGGACCTGGAGGCCCTGTGCAGGGAAGCCGCAATGATATGTCTGCGGCGCCTGATGCCGGACATTGATTTTGGTATGGCGGGAATCCCCTACGAGAGACTTGCAAGGCTGGAAGTCCTAATGGACGACTTCAAGACAGCGCTAAAGGAAGTTGAGCCATCTGCAATTCGAGAAGTTTTTGTTGAAGTCCCTGATGTAAAATGGGAGGACGTTGGCGGTCATTCCAACCTTAAGGAAAGGCTTATGGAAGCTGTAGAGTGGCCATTAAAGTATCCCGATATTTTTACCCAGGCGGGAGTAAAGCCTCCCAAGGGCATCTTGCTGTCAGGCCCGCCTGGTTGCGGAAAAACGCTCATAGCCAAGGCCATAGCCAATGAGAGTCGGGTGAACTTCATATCGGTAAAGGGGCCGGCCCTGATTTCCAAATATGTTGGTGAATCGGAAAAAGGGGTTCGCGAAGTTTTTAAGAAAGCCAGGCAAGCCTCACCGTGCATCATTTTCTTTGACGAAATTGACGCATTGGTTCCTGCGCGTGGCGGCTCCGCCTCCGATTCCCATGTTTCCGAAAGAGTGTTAAGCCAGTTCTTGGCGGAAATGGACGGTATAGAGGAGCTTAAAGGGGTGTTGATCCTCGCGGCGACAAACCGAGCCGATATGCTAGACCCTGCAGTCCTTAGGACGGGGCGGTTTGATGAACATTTCGAGATTCTAGCGCCTGATCAAAAAGATCGCGAAGAAATTTTCGCTGTTCATCTCAAAAACAAACCTATTGTCAAACAGGTAAACATTAAATCCCTAGCTTCAAAAACGGAGGGGTTTGCGGGGGCCGACATCGCAGGAGTTTGCAACCAGGCGGCTTTAAAGGCTGTAAGACGGGTTGTTCAGAAAATCAGACAAGACCCCGATAAACCAGTTAAGGTTTCATTGACGGACAAAGACCTTGATCAAGCCATTGAAGAAGCTTCCGCTTAGTAAACAGAATTATATGGTTTTATACCGTTTTGCTTAACTGAAAACGATACTAGATCGAGGTTTCCTGAACGAAGATTCGACGGCTTCGCGTCGCTTGTAGTTAAGGAGACCCCAGTCCCATGCTCTGCGGCTGGATTCACTGGTTGGAACGCGAATCGGTATAAGAAACACAATAGACAGGTTTTGTCTGAATAGCCGAACCTGTCTATTCCTGATTTCTCCCTGAAAATGGATTTAGTCTGAAATCGTTTCGATGAGGACCCGGGCGGGCGCTCCGTCTCCACCTTCGATTCTCAATGGCAAACAATATATCCTGCAAGGACCGACTGGAGCGTCGAACAGGTCCAGTCCTTCCACTATAAAAGCGCCAGCGGATAAAAGAAGCTTGTGAACCGGCGCACATTCATCATTACTCCTGTCGACGGACATGTAGTCGATACCAACAAGTTTCACACCCCGTTCTATCAGCAACTCAGCGCCATCATCAGTAATGTATGTATAGTTATTGTTAAGCACTTGTTCTTGAAGTTTTAAACTATTATCCGTCTTAAAAAGGACCCGTGTTTCATCGGTTAACGCTGATTGATCAAGGACTTGACGGTCAATGGCGCTAATGCCCCTCATGTCAAGGACAATCCCGGGGCCGATCATGACGTCCAGGGGCATGGAATCAATGGTCGTACCTCCATCAATAAAATGCGCAGGCGCATCAATATGAGTTCCTGTGTGGGAGGTCAATGATAGTGAGGAAAGGTTAAACCCATCACCATTTTTTATTGAAAACTCATGTTCGATAGAAAAAATAGGATCTCCGGGGTAAGTCAGCATCCCCTTCTTCAATGTTAAACTAACGTCAAATATGGCCATGATACCGTGCTCAACTTACCAACGGAAGTGACGGACAGGACGCATCCTTCATTACAACCAATTAATCAGGGGGCGTCAAAAGCGTTCTGAATAATCTCAACATCGGGATCAGGTCCCAATGTTACAATCACAACATCGAACCTCATCGGAGAATCTATATCCTTGTTCATAATATAGAACTTGGCGGCTTTTATTACTCTTTTGATTTTGCGCTGATCAAGAGTAAAAAGAGGATTTAACGCTTCCTGTGAGTGACGGGAGCGAACCTCTATGAAAACCAGGTCGGCGCCTTGTGTCGCAACAAGGTCGATCTCTCCGAGCTTGCAGAAATAATTTCTGGCCACAATTTTGTAGCCAAGCTCTACTAACTTCTGTTCCGCTAAAAGCTCCGCCCGGGTGCCACGAGCTCGGGTCGTTAGCGGTGGGCCACTTTCATTATTTGAAGATGAGATAACTTAATGCCTCTCAGCCATCATTTTTTCGTGCAGTCTCTTGGCCTGGAGCGAAAAAGCCTCGATCCTTGCTTCAATAATCTGCGGGAACGCATTTCCGTCTGTCTCTATTGCAAGGAAAGGCAGCTTACGGTCAGGCGCCTTGAATATCGGATTGTTCAAATCAGGTCTGGAACCATTTTCCCCCATTGATGCAAGTTTTTCTCCTACTGTGAATTTCTCAGACAAGATTGCTTCTGCGACTCGTGTCGGCATACATCCGAATGGGCCTATTGAGATAATTCCACATGACGGATGCAGAATTTCATGAAGGGCGGCGCCTACTGTTAGGATCGCCTCGCCTGTGAGCATTGGAGATATGTAGCGTTCCCCCGCCTTTATAAGATCATCAACTTCAAGTATCTCGTTGAAAAACAAGCCGGAAGGCTCAAACAATTTCCTAATCTTTTTGTCAAAATGTCTTTTGACGAAATAACGAACCCAGAAAGGAATATCTCTGGAATCCCCTTCAATCCCGGTCTTGATAAGCCAATCAACATATTTGATCCATTCACTGGTCTGGGATGTGCGGACAATAAATCCACGGTCAGACATTTTCTCAACAAGCTTTTGCAATGAAATAGGGTCATTCCTGACGTAAATTTCACCTATTAACGATATTTTTGGTATCTCCTCATAAGGCGCTTTAAGTGGAATTTTTGACAACACACCCGCAGATATGCCGATCTGACGTTTTATCTCTTTCCATGGCCGGTGAATCACATTAACTAGAGCTTTCCACTCCTTGAAAAAGATTTCCAGGCCGGATTCACGATCTTTGGCGGCAGCCATGATCGTGGACCAGATCTCATACATAACGTCGCCTACGAGGATCGCGCGCCAGGCAGGCAGTGTAAATCTGTCACCGAGTCCCATGTATCCGTTAGATGCGTTAAGAGTGAGGACAGCGGCGTTGGGGATCTCATGCCGTTCAATCAACCTTCGCGAAAAAACATTGTACTGACCGAAACGACACGGGCCAGCCGCTCCGGGCATAAAATAGGCCGTAATTTCGTCCTCTGGCCTAACCTTCCAGAAATAGTTCAACATTGATCCGACAGTTGTCTGGAGAGGCAAACACTCTTTGCATGTCGAATTTCCACGACCTATTTTCAAAACTTCTTCATCCGCAGGCGGCAATCCATAGGCGTTTATACCAACCTTTTCAAAGGTTTTGACGAGCGCCTGGTGAGCAAATCTGCCCATAGCCGGCAAGACCACACGAACTTTCGGATCGTTCAATGGATAGCTCTTACCATCCGAAGTTATTACACATGGTTTTCCATTTACCAAGCCGGTATAAGCGGCCTTAAAATCTTTACGAAGAGCTACAATTTTTTGCTGGCTTTGAAGTTCCCTATAGTAGTGGACAATGTCCAGAAACGCCTCAATTCGGGTTTCCAACCCAGCGTCGGCTGTATGGCTGTCCAACTCAAGTGTCAGAGAGGGCTTTCGACCCATTTCATCCCTGAAGTACCCAACGACAAAAGAGTCCGGGCCACAAGAAAAATTGCTTATATAAACTCCAAAAAGTTGAGGATGTTTTTTCACGAACCGGCCGGCCTTGAGAATCATTCTTCCCATGGACCAGTACATTGTCGCCTCATCGTCCATGCTCTGATCTTCAAAAGGCAGCATATCAAAAGGCAAGACACGATAACCTCGGGACGCCAATTTCGCGGGGATCCCCTTATTGGCTTCTGATGTAAAAGCGTTATAGGGTCTGCCGAATAATACAATCGTAGTGATTTCGGGAGAGGCCTCAATCTCCTTCAAGATCTCAGCGCCCTTTGCCCGAAGCTTCGCCTTAAAGTTGTCCTGAGCCTCAACAGCGGCCTTAAAAGCCCTCAAGCCATCGGCCTTGCTTTTGCCCAGACCAGTGGCGATGCCTACAAAATCATTCTTGCAAGATTGCAAACCACGACTCATGTTCAGAAATGGTCGCAAAAGTTTTTTTGATTTAACCTGTTCAAACGCTGTTGAAAGATAGAAACCTTCACCTTGAACAAACACGCATGTGCAGGTGTTTGGGTCTTCCTTATCAGTCGGAATACCTCGGATGAGTGGCAGAAAGAGGATATCCGGGTCTTTTTGAACAAGGTTGGACATGTACCCATGAGCAATCTCTACAGGAAAGCAGAAAGCGGCCCCCTGCTGATCGCTTCCCTCGGGATCTATCTTATCCGGTAGAACTACACGGTATCCGAGTTCATCAAAGAACCGGTTAAAGAGTGGAAAAAAAGTGTTGATCAGAAAAGATCTGTTCATGCCGATTACAGGTCGATTATCGGACGGGTCTTGTGCTTTGAGGTCCTCAAAGACTAATCTTTGCCGATAATCCACCATGTTCAGGCTTGTAGTGTCAAATTCCAGGTTACGAATCAGATTTACGTATCTGTTGCATGCGCCGCCAAATGGATATGTTTTTCCTTCAAGTTCAATGCGGGCTATTTCACACCGTCGGTCACACTTTTCTTTTCCACCGCCACAAATGAAAGACTTCTTGTAAATGACCTCGCGATTCGCAAGTTGTTTTAGATCAAAATGCTCTTCCTTCATTAAGCCGAGATTTATACGGCGATCGACTTCCAGCGCCACACCAAAGGCACCCATCAAACCAGGTTCCGGAGGCACAACTATTTCCTTGCCGGTCAATGCCGCCATAGCGGCCGGGATAGCCTCATTGTAACAAACGCCCCCCTGCATGAAGACCTTCTTCCCGACGGGCCTATTACCCTTGACCCTATTAGAATAATTCATGCAGATCGAGTAAACTAACCCTGCTACTATATCATTTACCGGGATCCCTTCCTGGGCGGCATTTTTGATGTCGGAACCGATAAAAGCGGCGCACTGGTCATTGAAATTGGGTGGGTTTGTAGCCGTGTAAGCGACTTTCCCAATATCGGTCACTTTAAGCCCCAGGCTTTCTTTGGCTGATTCCTCGAGAAATGAACCCGTGCCTGCGCTGCAAGCTTCATTCATCGCATAGTCACTGGGCACGCCATTTGTAATGTAAGTGTATTTCGCGTCCTGTCCACCAATTTCAAATATTGTGTCAACTTCCTGATCGAAATGGACCGCAGCCGCAGCGTGCGCAATGATTTCGTTTATGACGCCATCAGTCAACGCGTGAAGGCCTGCAATTTGACGACCTGATCCTGTAACCCCCAAACCCAATATGTTTACTTCGCAGTCCAGTTGTTTAAGCAGGCTCCGGTAGACATTTCGTGAAGCTCCAACGGGGTCACCGTCCGTTCGCAAGTAGTCTGCCCCCAGAATGGCCTTGTCGTTTTGCCTCATGAGAACGCCTTTTGTCGTTGTCGAACCGACATCAAGTCCAAGGATGACCCTGTCACCTCCTTGAGCTATCCCTCTGGGACGTTCCTTAAAGCTCACCTGGTGTCTAAAATTGGAAAGAGGTTTTAGGAAACTGAACGCGGAACTTTTCTTCTCAAAAACATCGGTTATTCCGGTATAATGTGTTGTTGGATTATCAAGGGCCCATACGGCCGCGCCCATAGCTTCGAAGTAAGGGGCTTGTTCCGGAATAAACAGGTCCTGAATCTCCTGGGATAGATAATGAATCATCGTCTTGTTGAGAGATGATCCTCCAATTAGAGCCACAGACTTCTTGGGCAGTTTTTTCAACAACTCAACTATCTTGCCGGACATCATCATGGCAAGACCCGAGACGACCTGGTCCTTGGGAATCCCCTTATTTAAAGCGTGAGTACAGTCACTCTTGCAAAAAACAGAGCAACGGCCGGAAACTTTATGTGGATGCTCCGATACACCTAGTTGCTCGACATCCTTTAGGCCTATGTTCATTCGCCCAATCTGTTGCAGAAAGAACTCACCTGTTCCCGAAGCGCACTTGTTGCCGGTCTGAATCCCCTGTATCTTATTGTCCTCGTCCAGGTGATAGACCATAAAAGTTTCGCCGCCCGCGCTCACTAGGACCCTGTATTTGCTTGTGTCGGGCAAGGCGAGAGAAACCGCCTTCTCGATGGCCTCAGGTTCCGAGATGGTTGTCAGTGTAATGAAATTAATGAATTTTCGTCCAGTTACGGCCAATGGGACAGTTTTAATGTCCGGTATACGTTCGAGAGCCTCCAGGAGTGTCTTCCTTGGATTTCCTTCGTGAGTAATCGTCGTCGAGTCAACAACCGAAATGCAATTTTCTTTACGCAGTACGCGACAAATACTTAACGTCGAAGCTCCCAGGCACATGCCAAGCGCTTCCATCAGTTTATCTCCATATAAATCAATAGCTTTTAAGGTGTCCTATTTGTGAGGGTCGCCGAAATTAACTTCAGCATAGTTACGTTCTACTGTATTCCAATTGGAGCCCCTAACGCAACAATGCGCAACAAATTTTGAATCAGGCCAGCCCTATGAAAGTTTATTAAGTTAACTTTGATAATTAAAGATAATATTATGATATAGCTAATATTAATATTTGCTATAGCGCTTTTACCGATCAAAACTTAAAAAAAAGAATGACAAAAGTCCCTTTTCAATACATTCTACAATTGCTTATTTTATTGGTTCAAGGCAAGGAGGAAAAGTTTTGGTGAAAAAAATCTTAGTCCTGTTTATCGTTGTTGTGGCCACATTAGGGATCGCTTCCATAGCTTTCTGTAGTTGATCGGGTTGTTTCCCCTCCTGGTCAGGAGGATCGTCAAGCTCTTATTCCAATAACGCATACGCTCCGTCATATGGTTATGGCGCAGCGGCCTATGGATATGATTACGGTTACGGTCAGACCCCGCAACAATACCAGTACCCACCGTCAAATCAATCCCGGAGACCTACTAACAAATCGAAGAGCAAAAAACCTATTAATTAGATTAGGTTGTAATATAGTAAAGGCGGGTCTGGTCTGGAAGGCCCGCCTCACAGGCATTGAACTGGTTCTGTTTTACTTTCTTTCCGCTAATTCGGCGCTCGTCTTTGAATATTCAAATAACCAAAATTGGCCCGTTCATTCTAGTATCTCGCCGAACAGGTCAGTTCCATGCGTCTTTGTTATTAACACATTTTTGATGTCGCCTATCGCCGCGTTTCCTGCGGTGATATAAAGTTTTCCGTCTATTTCCGGCGCCTGGTCCCAGAGCCGCCCTTGCAACAACAGTTCAGTTTCCTCTGAAAACCCCTCAACAATGGCTGCTTCGGTTTTTCCGATTCTCATTTTGTTTTTTTTCTTTATGAACAAGGAGTGAATCGATCGTAAAGCGCGGGCTCGAGCGTTTTTAACTTTTTTGGGTATTGGATCGCCAAATTTCTCCGCAGGCGTGCTTTCCTCTTTAAAATAAGTAAAGACGCCTACATGATCCAATTCAAACTCAGTGATGAATCTTTTCAATTCATCGAAATTCGGCTCTGTTTCTGTGGGGAAACCTACCATGACTGTTGTGCGAATGGCTATGTTAGGTATCTTTGAACGTATTGAATCGATTAGTTCTTTGATTTGCGCGCCCCGCCAGGGACGGCCCATTGATTTAAGCACATTGTCCGAGATGTGCTGGATCGGGACATCCAGATAAGGCAGTATTTTACGAGAACCTCGAATCAGTTCAATCAAGCCATCCTTTATACCGCTGGGGTAAAGGTACATTAGCCTTATCCAGTCTACTCCGGAGATACTCTCGAGTTTCTGGAGCAATTCCACCAGTCCATTTTTTAGGCCGAGATCACGGCCATATGACGTCAAGTCCTGGGCAACCAGAATAATTTCCTTTATACCTAGAGCAGCTAGCTCTTTTGTTTCCTGAACCAGATCTTCTATGGATTCACTTTTAAGTTTGCCTCTTATAAGCGGTATCGAACAAAACCTGCATCCGTGATCACATCCGTCAGATATCCGGAGATACGCATAGCCGGGTGTAGATAGGGCCCTTTTAAATTCGTAAACAGCTTTGTGATCATCACTGCATTGGGGTCGAGTTGATATTTGTTCCACCAAACTGGGCTTGGGGATGTCTATTTCAACAGGCGCATCAAGGTCGGAACAAATTTCATATTCGAAGGCAAAACCTCTAAAAGAACCTCCTTTGTCAGCTCTGCCGTATTTTTTTTTCGCGTCGCTTGATTCAATCAACTCGGCGATTTGATCTATCTGATCCGGCCCAATGAAGAGATCAACTTCCGGAAGAGAGTCGTCTAGACTTTGTCCGTATCGTAAAGTGAGACAGCCTGCGACGATTAATAACGCGTCCGGATTTGCTGAAGCGCTATCCAGTATGGCTGAAATAGATTCTTCCACTGCTGGTTGAATAAAGGCGCAGGTATTTATTACTATAATCTGAGACTTATTGTGATCCTGAGTGTGTCGGTATCCTGCGGCGAGCATAGTGTGAAGGATTCTCTCGCTGTCTACGCGATTCTTCGGGCAGCCGAGACTTATCAAATTAAAATATGCGATTTGTTTCACAAGAGGAAGTTTCATTAATTTGCAGTCAGATGATGATTAATTGTGAGAGGATTTAATTTCAAACCGGGAATCGGGAATCGATTTCAAGAAGTTTATCTTAAAAAGATCAAATCTATTGTAATTGCCAAGCGCATCGTAAATTATGGCCCGATTAATTGTAAAATGCTTTCTGTCCACCCCCAGGACTATCTTGAAACCAGTCTGAGAATTAGAGGTATTAGTCAATTCCAGAAAAATCATTTTATCTTCAGGCTCAGTTTGCCTCGGAGACAATTCAATTGTGAAATTCTTGTCCAGTGCTGATATGTTGGTAAAGAAACCGAAGAAATTTTCAATATTTATCTCCGGTGGAACCTCTCCGTTTACCTGTGAGCCATCATCATAAAAGTAGACAATGTAACTCCTGCCCTTCATCACAACCTTCTGTCGCTCGGGGCTTATGACGTCGAGGGCTATGTCAAGAGGTTTTCTCACATACATTTGCCCCTGAAATCTATCTCTCATGTCCATGGCCACATTTACGGTTAGTTGATCGAATGAAGCGGAAAAACAACAACTTGGGTTGTATACATCCTGGATTTTACGGACTACCTTATGGACATCCAGTTGCTCGGCAAGGACCGGAACGGACAAGCAAACGAATAATCCAATCAGGGAAAACGTAATAAGGGCCCTTGTTTTCAAGTTTTAAACCTTCCTGTTCGCAATAAATGCGTTATACGTTTTTTAATAACTTCCAAATCGAAACTGTCCTCAGGCATTGGAATATTTCGAGCTCTCAACTCTGCGACCAACAATCCGATGGAAGGTAGAGTAATTCTTAATTCAGGATTTTCGCGTAGCTCGGAACACACTTTTCTCACTGATCCAAAAGAAACCATTTGTCCGTGGTTCATTACAAGCAATAAGTCTAACACGGGAAGAAAACAGTCCATATCATGCGACACTATTACTACGGTATGATTTCCTGTCTTGGTGAATAACCGGATTATATCATTAAGCATAGATAGAGATGGTGGATCAAGATCGGACGCTGGTTCATCAAGGACCAGAACTGAGGGGTCATTAACAAGCGCTCCAGCTATGGCGACTCGTCGCTTCTCTCCGGAGGAGAGCTCAAAAGGACTTCGGTTTCCGATCAGGTCGATGTCCAAATCAACTGTAGCGCAAGCTTTTCTTACGCGAAGATCTATGTCTTTTTCCGAAAATTCATAACTGCTTGTCAGAGGGAAAGCGATATCGGCAAATACGGTTTCTTCAAACAATTGCTTTTCTGGTTGCTGAAAGACCAGGGCAACCCTTTTTCTAAGGTCCGGTCCAAACTTTTTTATGTCAACCCCATCTATGTAAATTTTGCCGGACGCAGGTTGGATCAAACCGTTCAGGGTTCTGGCCAGGGTTGTTTTACCCGACCCTATTGGTCCCAACACGCCAAGGACTTTTCCTGAAGGAACACAGAAACTGATATCCTGAAACGCTTGGCGCTCAAAAGGCGTATGCCGGTAATAAAAATAATTTAGCTTTTCGACTAAGATTTCCAACAGTTCTGATCAATGCCCAATAACAGTTAGGAATGGTGAATGATTTTTATCAATCAATCTTTGACCCGCCAAGTAGAACCCTTTGGACCATCTTCAATCAAAATACCCTCTTCCAGCAACCGGTTACGTATCTCGTCAGCCAGCTTGAAATTCTTGGCCTTTCTGGCTTCCGTACGTTTCTTGAACCGATCGTTCGATTTCTTCTTCAGAAACACCCAGGTCTTTGGCGCCTGATCGACGTGAGTTTTTCACGAATACCGACGCCTCTTCGTTTAATAGGCCAAAAACATCACGGGCCCATCCCAACACCGTGGAGCGAGCATTTTCCAACAAACGTGGGGTTGGAATTTTTTCTGGGTCTCTCAATGATTCCGTCTGCAACCTGTTGATTGTCCTAGATCCTTCAAATAGCAGCGCTAACCCTCGTGGTGTGTTGAAATCGTCATCCATGACTTCCTGAAACTTTGAATCCAGGTTGGTCAGTTCTTCTGGTAGATCATCCAGCTTACCGTCCACATCAATTAGCTTATCGAGAGCTAATAATGCCCCATAGAGCCGTTCCAGTCCTACAAACGCTTCTCTGATGGAGGTGTCGTTGAAATCCAGAGGGCTTCGGTAATGGCTGGACAGCAAAAACAGTCTTAATGCTTCTGGATGGACCTCTTTCAAGATGTCCCTGATGTTCAGAACGTTTCCCAAGGATTTGGACATTTTCTCCGAATGGATGTTAACAAAGCCGTTGTGTATCCAATATCTTACAAATGGCTCACCAGTTGCGGCCTCTGACTGGGCAATCTCGTTCTCGTGATGTGGGAATGTCAAATCTGCCCCACCGCCATGAATGTCAAAAGTTGATCCAAGGTATCTCATGCTCATTGCCGAACATTCTATATGCCAGCCAGGTCTACCCGGGCCCCAGGGGCTATTCCAATAAGGCTCCCCCTTTTTGGCTGCTTTCCATAGCGCAAAATCGAGGGGATCTTTCTTTCTTTCATCCACATTGATCCGTGCGCCTGAAAGCAAATCCTCCGTCCTTTTTCCGGAAAGCTTTCCATAAGCAGGAAAACCGGATACCGAGAACATGACATCTCCATCCACTTCATAAGCATGTCCCTGATCGATCAACGCGCCGATTAGTGACAAAATATCCTGAATATGGTCAGTTGCTTTGGGTTCGATGTCAGGTCTTTTTACTCCCAGCGCATCCATGTCAGCGTGAAATTCCCCTATATAGCGCTCCGCAAGCTGTTTCCAGTCCTCTCCCAACTGATTGGCCCGGTTGATAATCTTGTCGTCAATGTCAGTGAAATTTCTGATGTAAGTGACCTGAAAACCACTCCTGATAAGATATCTGTAGATAACATCGAACAATATGACCGAGCGGGCATGCCCGATATGGCACATATCGTAAACCGTGACACCACAGACATACATCCCTACTTTTCCAGGATGAACAGGTTGAAATAGCTCCTTTTTTCTATTCAAGGTATTGTAGATTTTTAGCCCCATTCGTTTCTCCAGAATTTGTTGCGCTATATATTTGAAATCTCTTCCAGTAGAACTACCGCGGCTGCGGCCAGTCCTTCGCGTCTTCCTATGAAGCCAAGTCCTTCAGTGGTAGTGGCCTTAACATTCACCCGATTTCTTTCAATACCAGTTGCGATGGCTAGGTTTTGGGCCATCTGTTCCCTAAATGGGCCGATCTTGGGTGTTTCCGCAAACAGCGTCACATCCATATTCGAGATCTTGAAACCCTGCGCCGCTATTTCCGTGGCTACGTCCGCCAGCAGGTCAAGACTTAAAGTCCCTTTGAATTTCGGGTCGGTGTCTGGAAAACGCATGCCGATATCACCCAATCCAGCAGCGCCCAGTAACGCGTCTATCACCGCATGGACCAACGCATCGGCGTCCGAGTGACCTTCCAACCCATATGGATGGTCGATTTCAACCCCACCCAACACCAGTTTTCTATCCACTGCCAACCTATGAGCGTCAAATCCGTATCCGACACGCAATTTAAGGCCTCCCAAAAATATTGCAACGAAGTTAATTCATTGGCTGTACGGCGTCAAGAAAACTGACGGCACAGTTTTGATTAATTGAGTTAGACGGCTTTGCTTGACGATGTCGGATGGACAGCATAAGATCTACTTATTTGAAGTAAGTGGCTAAAGATTGTGAAAACATTCAGCTACTTGGTATTGAGGAATGGCCGTTAATAAACCAGGATTCAAATACTTGAGTTATTTTAGCGGGGTGATGGCCTGGCTATGGGTCGGATTGCCGATGCTTCTGGTTTTCGGCTTGATCTTTGGGATTATGGGTTCTGCCCTGGGTGTATATCTGACTTTTTCCGGTGACCTTCCCAAGATCCCCGATTTAAGGGCTTACCGTCCCAAAACGGTCTCCACTTTTTATGCGGAAGATGGTTCGATTATCGGACTATTTTACAAAGAAAAACGTTTCCCAATTCCCCTGACTTCGATTCCCCCACATGTAATAAACGCGTTTTTGGCTGCCGAGGATGCCAGGTTCTTTTCACATCCCGGCATTGATTTAATCGGCATATCGAGGGCAGTTATCAGAAACATGAAGTCGGGAAACTTTTCGCAAGGCGCCAGCACGATAACTCAACAGGTTACAAGGAATTTCATTCTCACCAAAGAGAAGAAACTATCAAGGAAAATAAGGGAGGCCATACTCTCGTTCAGGCTTGAAAAGTCTCTTTCAAAGCAGGAAATACTAAACCTGTATCTGAATGAAATCTACCTCGGAAGAGGCGCATATGGGATTGAAGCGGCTGCCGGGACTTACTTCGGTAAATCGACCCGAGAGTTGACCATCGCCGAAGCGGCAATGATAGCAGGCCTAGTTTCCAACCCGAACAAGTCAGCTCCGCCCAAGAACCTGGAGAATGCTCTTAAGAGACGCGAGTTTGTGCTCAACAGCATGCTTAAGAATAATTTTATAAGTCAGGCCGAATTTGACAAAGCCATGAACGAGACTCCTGTGTTCAGGGAGAACTTGCCCAATCCATTTACTCGAGCGCCATATTTTACCGAGGCTGTCCGCCAAAAAATAATAGAAAAATATGGAGCAAATCGTCTCTACAATGAGGGTCTCCAAGTTTGGACAACGTTGAATCCTCATTTGCAGGATGCAGCCTCCGCCGCGTTATACAGAGGGGTGAAGGCCTGGGAGAAGCGTGAACAACGTCCTATAGGCCTAATAAAGAGGCTGAAACCAGTGGAAGCTGGAGAATTTCTAAATGGTGCCCCGCCAGAGTCTCTCAGGGTTGGCGATATTGTTCAGGCCCTGGTTTTGACGGTCCCGACTTCCAGGAAAAAGAGAAGCAAAAAAGATACTTCACCAATATCCGATGAATATACCCTTGCTTTACACGGGAACCTAAAGTTTGCTATGAAACTGGCCTCCGGCTCGGTTTATAGGCCGAACGATCTGCTCAATTTCGATGTCGTGGAGTCAGATGGAAAAGACTTTTCCGTGGAACAACTTACTGCGCCACCGGTTCAGGGGGCTGTCGTATGCGTCGAAAACAAGACAGGGTATGTACGAACGCTGGTCGGCGGGCTCGACTTTGACAAATCTCATTTCAATCGGGCCACTCAGGCAATGCGACAACCGGGAAGCGCATTCAAGCCTATCGTATATTCGGCTGCTCTTGAGTATAGTGGCTATAGCCCCAATACACTAGTAATCGATGAGCCTATTGCTGTCCAAATAGATCCACGTGAACCTGAATGGGTCCCCTCAAATTCGGATGGTGGTTTTATTGGCTCAACCAGCCTTACGCGGGCGTTGGCTTTATCTCGAAACATCTGCGCAATAAAGCTTTTGATGGATGTTGGTCTGGACAGAACTATTACCATGGCGAAAAACATGGGTATACACAGCCCATTGGGACGCAATCTGTCTTTGGGGCTGGGTTCCTCGGAAGTGACTCCACTTGAGCTTACAAGCGCCTATTCTGTGTTTCCCAATATGGGTTTGAGAATTAGTCCTGTAATGATAAAAAAAGTTGTGGACCGTTTTGGGAATATTCTTGAGGACAACACTCGTGTGATAATTGATCCCAACGAAAACGCCGACCCAGCGCCGATATGGATAGTGAATCAGGTTGAGCAGACTAACGATTATGACGCGGCTGCCAATCAAGGGGCACAGGAAACCGAAACTCCCGAAAAAGAAATTGATCAACCCGCGGGGCCTTTGGCTGAAAACTCAGAACCACAAAACCTCAAGCTGGAATCAGTGCTAAAAGGCTCCTTTCCAAACCAGAAAGGCCCAGAGACGCGTGTTCTGGAAAGAGCTATGAGTCCGCAAGCAGCCTTTCTTATGGTCAACATGCTGACGCAAACATGCGTTTCCGGTACAGCGTCTAATGTCGCAAAAATGAGAAGAACCGACCTCGCAGGAAAGACAGGCACGACGGATGGGTGCGCTGACGCCTGGTTCGTGGGATTCAACCCGACATATACCACGGGCGTTTGGATGGGGTTTGATTCCAAGGTTTCACTTGGCAGGAAGGAATACGGAGGCGTAGCAGCGTTACCTGTATGGATGGACTTCATGAGCACGGCTTTAAAAGGATTGCCTTCCCAGCAGTATACTGTGCCACCAGGTCTTGTAAACTGGGCCCAAAACCAGGGGCAGTCTGACGCATATACGCAAAGCGCCGGATTCTCAGGGCCCGACTTTGATCCCACATATGGGGCGAAACGTTTTTGTCCTGTGGATACACCGTATTTCATGGTAACCGGTCCTGTGGATTCCCAGGGAGGAACGCCCCCGTATCCTTATGGCGCTATGTACCAAGGGGCAATGCGAGGTACTATCTACAACTGGACAAATGATAGGATATGCTTCCACGTTACAGGATGATAGAGGACGGACTTTGCTCTATCCTGAAAGCCCCCTCTACGACAATCCAGATTATTCAGAATTGCAGGAATCTTACGCCGACAAGGGGATGGGATCACCCAATCCCAACTATCAAGCAGGACCTGGTTATACCAACCAATTTCCCACACAGGTTTGGGGCAGATAATGAATTCTCGAGTTTGGTCTTCAATTATCACAATCTTGACGATTCTTGTCGCTGGGGTCGTTATAGGCATGTTGATTAACAAGTTTCCTATTGCCGTGGTCCCAACGTCTCCGGCTCCAGAAACTTACAAAGCTCTTGAGGCCGATGAATCTGTGGTGATGAGGGTCTATCGGGAACTTAGCCCCGCAGTGGTAAACGTTGTCACAAAGACTCTGGCATACAATTTCTGGATGCAGGTTGTCCCTCAAACAGGTCAGGGGACTGGTTTTGTGATTGATTCACAAGGACACATTCTCACGAATAGCCACGTAGTGGGACATAGTCAGAATATAGAAGTGACGTTCGTTGGAGAGCGCAAACTCCATGCGAAATTAATCGGACAAGATCCTGTTAGCGATCTTGCTGTAATAAAGGTCGATCCTTTCTCAGGAATGCAAATTGCGCCACTTGGTGATTCGGATAATCTTGCAGTTGGGCAACGCGTGATAGCCATAGGTAATCCTTTTGGTTTTCAACATACTGTGACTGCTGGTTTTATCAGCGCGTTGAATCGGGATATCGTGGTCGATCAAAGAACCATGATAGGAATGATCCAAACGGATGCAGCGATTAACCCGGGCAATAGTGGAGGACCGCTGATCAATTCCAGGGGAAAGGTCATAGGAATTAACACAGCGATTTTCAGCCAGACCGGAGGCTTCATGGGAATAGGTCTGGCCCTTCCTATTGATCGGGCGAAGAAGGTCTCGGACCAGATTTTAAAGCTGGGCAGAGCAATATACCCTTGGACTGGAATAGTCTCCGGAACTGATCTTGATCCGCAATTGGCCCAGAGCGTGGGCGTGCCATCGGCAAATGGTTTTCTGATCACCATGGTGGCGCAGGGAAGCCCCGCCTATAAAAGTGGTCTTAGAGGAGGAACTGCATTTGCGGGGGTCTATAAAGGTCGTCCGCTGCTCCTTGGAGGCGACATAGTTACTGGTCTGGATAATGTACCGATACCAACATTTGAAGATTTTCAGAGTCTTATTTCCCAGAAGAATATTGGGGATGAGGTCAAGCTGGATGTGATTAGAAAAGGAAAACAAATGATTGTGCCAATCAAGTTGGTGGAAGACCCAAGGATAGCCCGTTGAAAATTCCTGGCCCCTCAATTGTTGACAATTTTCGCCGTCCCAATTAAACTGCAACATTACGTTGAGTAATCGACGTATTTTACCTTCTCTCTTTATATGGATGCGCCCGTAGCTCAGCTGGATAGAGCGTCTGACTACGGATCAGAAGGTCGGGAGTTCGAATCTCTTCGGGCGTACCA
>CAWCTI010000016.1:0-226006 GCA_963798475.1 uncultured delta proteobacterium | reverse complement strand
CGTCGGGGGAGTTAGGATCACCGACCCACAGTTTCATGTGTCTCTGAAACACAGAAATCCCTGATATTCTCAACAAGTTGGACATTCGGGGAAATTACTAAAATAGTATCCGCACAAGATGCTAATGCCGGCTCCATAGTCAACAGGATCTCTGTCATAATAGCCTCCTATGGCTGTGTTAAAGGCTTAAAACCGTCACCATTCAATTATGCAAGAGCTGTGCCTTCTGACATGAGTTTGTGGAAGGAAACAGATAATTTTGACGTCCGTATGACGGTTTTTGGGTTTGGATTTGTTCACAAAGATGATAAGTCTGACGTGGCACCCTTGGCTTTTCTGTAATGGGTTTGTATGTTTTTCTATAACGGGGTAAAAACGTTTTTCAGGACATTTTATTTGGAAGATAAGTGGATATTGGTTTTGGTTTAGCTATGCGTTGATATTGTCTTTTTCTTCTTCTTCTTTTTTTCTTTACTCTTTTTAAGTATACGGATCAAAAACAAGACCTAATTAAGCCTTGATACCAGCTTGTTAACCCTCAAAAAGCTAAGACAACTTGCGTCGTTTCACGGACATTTCTGATAAGACTCCGAAATAAGTAGGATCAATGAAACCAAAACACTAGCCTGAAGACGCCTTGTCTCCAGAGTGGTCGAATTCCATCATATCAACCGCTTCGAGGTACTCTTTCATGACCTTAGGACCGTATCTCTCATGAACGCTACCACGACGCTCAGAGTGCCCCATGATCGCTCTTCTTATTTCTCCGTTAATGCCTGAAGCTCTAGCGTTAGTTTTCCATATATGTCTGATCCCATGGAAGCGGAAATCAGGATAGCCAGCCTCACGACAAGCCTTTTCCCAGTATCTTCGCATCTGAGATCGAGGGATTGGCTGACCATCCCTTAGAAAAACCATGTCAATCCCAACGATTCTCCCTGTAGTGGGAACGTCCCGAAGAATTGGAACAAGATCTTTATGAATAGGAATTTTCTTTGACCTGCCTTCTTTTGTATCGGCGCTAGACAATTCAATGATTCGGCGATCAAGGTCGAGCTGACTACGGTTGAGATTTCTGATCTCGCCCTGGCGCATCCCGGTGTAAAATGCGGTCCATGCAATCGGTTTGTACCAGTATGGAAGAGCGTCAACAATCTTCTTGAAACCTGCCTTTGTGATGTAGATTGCCTTACTGTTGGAGGTTTCTTTACTATTACGGACTAAGATGGCAGGGTTCTTAGTAACTAAATCATTCTCCATTAGGTAACGGTAAATTTTTGAAAGTATGTACCCTTTCCCGAGTAATCGTAGCCGACGCTGCTCCCTGCTTTTCCCTTTCCTTGCAGTACTGTTTGATGTCCCTGACGCGGATAGACTCCACTGGACAGTGAGGCCCCATGTATTCGAGCAGATGAGCGACGCACTGTTTGAAGCGTTCCCTATATGTTTCAGCTTTTCCTTGGACGTCTGGATCATCGTAACAAAGCCTTGCGGCCCTTTCCAAGGTCATCTCTTCATCGAATTCAAGCTGGATCGGACTCCCTTGGTCATTCTGAAGTAATTGATCGGGCACCTGAAGCCTCCGATTTCGGAAAAATCGAACGCATATATCTCTTGAGCCCTGATTCAGCCCTGAGAAATCGCCAGTTTCTAATAGCTTTTTTAACCATGTGTTCAATGCTTTTCGCTTCCCTCTTTGACAGCGCTTCGGTCGCCATCAACACTTCCTCGTGATTCTTCCAGAAACGTATGTACCATTTTCGATAACGATATCTGATTCCCATAGTTGTTGGGCCTCCTTATGTTTTGTCATTGTCGGAGTCAGAAGATTCATCCCAAAAGGAAAGTTTCCTGCGAACATCCTCTATTGATGTCTTGGCCGGAGTCTTGAATTGTCTACCCCTAATCGGCCGTAAAGGTAGTTTAGGCGAGGACAGGGCAGTTGCGGCAGTCTTGGATCGGAGGTATTCTTCAATCTGCTCCTTGTTACTCAGACGCTGTTTCTTATTGAATTGTATGTAGCCAAGCTGGCCGTCGCTCCAGAGACCTCGGACCGTTTGAATCGACAGTCCGAGTATTTCCGCCACCTGGTCTGCCCGTAGCAAGCCATAAGCAAGGGCCTTGACGGATGTCTTATTTTTTCGCTTAACAGGAAGGTCTTTCCTGGAATCTGATTCGATAGTGGTGCTTGGGGGATTCAACAAAGAACCCCTTGGAATTGTGATAACTGCGCCACCCTGCCAGTACCTCGTCAGTCTTATAGGGTTCTCCAATTCGGCTCCTTCGGCCTTTCGCAATTCAGTCATGGGTTCATCACATCGAGGGCAAGGAACCCATGATCCCTCAAAAGGGGGAGTTGGTTTGGTGGTGAATTCGTAGTCGTGCAATAGACCAATTAAACCGCAATCAGGATCAGGGCACTGGTAAACCAAATACACCTCTCGCATAAAACCTCCTTGGCGCATCCAAACCCCAAGAATCAACTGGAAGCTTCATGCCCCGGCGAGAGGCGTAGTCCTCGCCCAAATCACTCGAAGGTGATGATCCCGAAAGGCCAACCATAGGCTTAGGCCCAAGCCTTTCCGCTTCCAGTAGTGTTCTAAGGGTAGTCTGAAATTAGGTGTTCAAAAAAATCAAGGACGGGATAATCTTAGAGAATCATTATGACCGACAGTTAAGACGCGCTACGAACAGTTCCTGTGTGAGAGATTTGACTGTCAGTCCAGACCCCGTCTAACCATTCACTTGTCCAGAATGTCGGATGATCGATTTCAACAGGCTCTTTCATAGTTAACACTGATCCGTTGAGAAAGAAGACCTGCAGTAGGCAGAAGCAAGCCAGCGCCGATCGAAGCTCAAGGACAATCGCATCTTGGCGTCCGGGCATATCCTCAACACTTTCTGTGAAATCAATAGGCTCGACGGGAGAGGCCTGTTTTATCCACGCTTCCATAATGACCGCTGCCGCCAGGGCGTTCGACTGTCTGAGAAATACTCGGAACGCCTCCTGCTTGCGTCTCTTCTCATCCAGAGATTCGAAGCGCATAGAAACAACGTGGCTCAATCCGAGACTCGTCCACACGAGTCCGATTGTTTGGACAAATCCATCCCTTTTCAGATTCTCCTGAGCTATAGCAAGATTCGTCAGAGCCAGCTCTCTTAATTGATCCAAATCGTATAACATGAAATCCTCCTTTTTCGAGTTCTTCGCTCATTTGTTCAGTAATTAGGTCAAGAATGTGGGCGCAACAACGCCTAGGAAGAAAATATTTGGGAACGGTCACCACCTACAAACTTGTCTTCCGACATCACGGCGTAAATCCTTGTGCAACTCCGCAGAAACTTTTCTAATTGCATCTACAATGTCCTTTCTTTTTGTATACTTACACTTGTCAGCATGTCCTATCCGCCAGAGCCACCATGACAACTCCCCAGAAGATTCGAAGTTCCTTCCCAGGACGTCGAAGATACCTTCTTGAGTATTCTGGACAGCGCAATCAGCGAAAATTTTCATTGTCGCTATCCAATAACCCTGGATTCGTCCAATATGGAGGGCAGTGTGGGCCTGCGTTTTGTCAGGCGAGGCACTGGTTGTCTCTAAGTCAGGAGTTTCGAATTGGGCAATGTCTTCAGAGACATCCCCGTTCGGTGTTTCTTCGATTACTTCACCTTCGCTTAAAGGTATAGTAGTTTGGTCCACATCAAGACCTATGTTTTCCATGTCTATTCCTTCCTTTTTATCATCGATGCCGGAGCTTAATTCTTGGGAGCGTTTCCATAAACGATTGGCTATTTCCTTCAGAAAATCCTCAAAGTCTCGGCCTCTCCCGAGTTTTACATCAAATCTATGGCCTATTTGACCGAGCCAATGAGTGAGGTGCCCCCGTGTCGGCAATTCAAGAATTAGGTTTTCGTACGTCTGTTCGGGGCTATGAAAAGTGGACACACGGTTGAAGATTTTCCAGACGTCCTCTTGGCTCATTGAAATTCGAGGATTCCTTTTTTCAGATCGCCTTTGAACAGTCACAAGCTCCCTCCCAACGCTCAGTTGTTTTCGGTCAATTTTTAATACCTTTGCCATCGTATTTTCCTCGTCTGAAGACTGGATACAGCTATCTGATCCAGGGAACAATGTCGAAGATAGGGTTCTTGGTGGTGTTGAACGTCATGAGGCCTGCCTGGTAATGAGGGAATGAATCTGAGTTTTTCCGTACGGCCGTCCTCGCCGATTCAACATGCCCTCTTTTTCAAGAATGGATCTGATTCCCCAGACGGTGTGTCCGGCCTTATGCAGTTCTTTGATTCTGTTGTAGGCTCTCTTTTCGTGAATGGCTGGAACGAGCTGATTTTCGACGATCTGGTAACCGAATGGCGGATTGCCGCTGCAAGGTTCATTCTTTTCCCGTTTTCGATGCATAGCCGCTTGGATTCGTTCACTGATGATCCCGCGTTCCATTTCGGCGATGCTGGCCATTAACGTGAAGAAAAAACCGCCCCATCGCGGATTTTGTGTCAAGCCTTTCCGTGATTGAGTGAAGGGCGACACCGTTGCGATCCATGAGTTTAGCGACCTGAAGGGCTTCAATGGTGTTTCTGGCAAGACGGTCCAGTTTGTAGACGATCACTGCTTTGACTTGCCTAGATTTGACCATCTCGAGCACCTGCTGTATGCCCGGACGTCCTTTGATATTGCACCCGGAAATCCCCTGATCCGCCACGATTTCAACGAGGTCCATATCCTCAAGATCGGCGTACGCTACTATTTTGGATCTTTGCATATCTAGAGAAATGCCGTGTTTGGCCTGTTCCTCTGTCGAGACTCGGATATAACCTAATGTCTTCATGCTTATTCCCCTCCTTTGCAAAAAATTTGCGCCTGTTTGACTAGGTCGTTTGTAGAGAATTTTGAGTAGATAGATTTGATCACTTGATCATGAGTGGGAAGGTCCCAAGGGTTTTGGGACTGCCGAAGGATCTCAAAGTGAAGTCTTTTGGTGAATTCAGTTGAGAAGGTTAGGGCTCGAAGAGCGGCCACAAGCCCGGTTGCCGTATCAATCAGGACAATTCTCAGAAACGCATGCTCACCTTCTGTGACTTCAGGGAGTCTTCGAGGTTCTCTTGAAACCATCCACCACGAATATGGGGCGTCGTTCCAAGGCATTGCCCCAAATTGGTGTAGAAGAAAAATTACCGGGTCTTGGATGTATAGACCGAATTGAGCTGATCCTCTCTGTATGCTGTCTACTTCTATTTGACTAGGGTTGTTGTAAAGGTAATGGAGCCAATGACCTGACGAGTCGTAATTATAGTGGCAGCCTTCAGGCCATGGGCCAACTTCTGGACCATACGGCTGCCCGACGGCTAGGATTTGCATTTTTGTTTTCCTTATTTTCTGGGACGGAATTCGTTTTTGAATCTTTTGATGCCTGCTGATCCCTAAGAAAAAAGGCTGATGGTCAAGGATGATTTCTTTGTTTTTCGGACAAGGTTTCGTTTTCCCTTGTCAGCGCCCCTTCTTCTCGCCGGGTCTTCGAGATCACGTCCCTATCCGGTGTTTCGGGGCCGACGGCCTCTTACCGTCTTGCGGTTTCCAAAGTTGCTCCTGGTTCCAAATGTTAAGGTTGAGATAAATCCTTTAATATGTTGATTTAACACTATTTCCCTAACATCTATTATGCGCTATATTTTTAAAAATGTCGCGCAAAAAACGCTCCTAGTTATGATAAAGACGTAAAAAAGACGTGAGACTGTTAATTAAGTCGAGTTAATCGCGACTGAAAGCGCATTGAATAGCACTAAAAGACTAAATGTACGCGCTCCTGTTATTGATGGATTGATTCGATGAAATTGCTCGACTGGCTGAACATGGTCTGGCTGGTTATCAAGGAAAGGTAGAGACAATTTTTATTGATTGTGTTGATTCCAGCTGTTTTGTGTCGGAGATAAGGCAATCACAGCGGCCATTTCTAGTTTGTTCATTGCTGACAGCCATCACCGATGCTCTTCAAAGGCAGGATTGACAAAACGAGCATGTTGGCACACATTCAGGTGCTCGTTGTTCTAAATCGAGGAGGCCACCGCGACGGTACCATTTCACGCGATTTGACCGGGCCTATTACAGACCGTATAGTCATTGCTGGCCCAAGTGGAGATCACATGACAAGCTACGACTTCAGAGTCCTCTCACCGATAGACTTTGAAGGACTTGTTCGGGACCTTCTTCAGAAAGAACTCAGCGTGACCCTTGAGTCATTCAAAGCGGGTAAGGATTTAGGCATAGACTTCCGGTTCACCACGGACGAGAGCAAGACCTTA
This sequence comes from uncultured delta proteobacterium, assembly GCA_963798475.1. Taxonomy (GTDB): domain Bacteria; phylum Desulfobacterota; class Desulfomonilia; order Desulfomonilales; family Desulfomonilaceae; genus CAJBEZ01. Next base: position 219,691 of record CAWCTI010000016.1, on the reverse strand, counting down.
GTTGTTCAGTGTAAGCACTACGTCGAATCAGGCTTTGGTAAACTTTTGCATGATCTTGAGTCCAAGGAGCTGACAAAGATCAAAGCGCTCAAACCCTGCCGGTACATTGTTGCCACGTCAGTCCCTCTTAGTCCCGTTCAGAAGGACGCTGTCACAAAAGCCCTTTCTCCCTACATAAGAAATTCGAGTGATGTGTTTGGGAAAGAGGATCTCAACAATCTGCTGGGTAAGTATCCGAGTGTAGTGCGACAGACAATCAAACTCTGGTTGACCAGTCTTCCAATCCTCGAGGAAGTCCTCCATGCTGGTGTTTACAACATGTCCAGAGAGGAACTCTTGCGCATCAAGAAACATGCCAAGCTCTACGTGCAGAATGAGAGCTTCAAGGAGGCCGCTCGCATTCTGAGTCGGCATAACTTCTGCATTATCGCCGGGATTCCTGGCATTGGCAAGACGATCCTCGCCGAAATGTTGGTTCTTCATTACAGCCGAGCCGGCTATGATGTCGTGAAAGTGAGCGAAGATATAGGAGAGGCCTGGAAGTTAGTCCAGCCCCAGACGAGGCGGGTCTTCTACTACGACGACTTTCTAGGTCAAACTTCCTTTTCGGAGAAGCTAAACAAGAACGAAGACCAACGGATTATTGACTTCATCCATACTGTTAGAAAGTCAACCGGCGTAAAGCTGATCTTGACGACGCGCGAGTATATCTTGCAGCAGACATATCAGCGATACGAGAAGCTAGACAGGCAAGGCTTCAGTGTGGAGAAGTGCGTCATCGACCTTGCGAAGTATACAAGAATGAATCGTGCTAAGATACTGTTCAACCATGTCTTTTTCTCAGACCTGCCTGCGAGGTACCGCGATTGTCTCCTGCAGGACAGAAAGTATCTCACGATTATTGACCATCCCAACTATAGCCCTCGAATTGTGCAATTACTGACCGACCGTGCTAGGTTGCGTGAGGTTCAGCCCTCTGATTATATGACTCTCTTTACAGGCAGCATGGATAATCCTCTTTCGATCTGGCAGCACGCTTTTGCGAAACACCTATCGCAGGCTGCCTGCAACCTGCTACTCGTATTGGTTAGCATGCCGTATGAAGCGTTTTTGAGTGATGTCAAGATCGCTTACGAAGCCTACAATAACACGTATTCGAAACACTTTGGATCAGTCCTAGGTCCGCAGGACTTCCGGAGCGCTCTGAAAGAACTGGATGGCGATTTTCTTGTGTATGAGCGAGAGGGCTCGAACATCCTCGTTCGATATGGGAATCCATCTGTCAGGGACTTCGTGAAGCACTACCTCACGAGTGACACGACCGAAATAACCTTGCTGATCAAGGCAATTGCGTTCTTCGAACAGCTTAACTCCTTGTGGTCTTGGATGGATAAAGGAGGAGGAACAGGCGCTGTTCGTAGGGCATTTAGAGAAGACTCACCGTGGGCGGCAAGTATGGTGCGGAAAGCAATGACGTCCCCTCCGTGCCGCATCATTCGCGTGTCACGGGCGGGCGTTACACGAAGGGAACACCGGCCGCTGAAACTCGAAGCCAAGCTTGCGCTTATTGCAGAGATCGGGACAGACTGTTGTGGGCTTCTCCTTGATCTTGTTCGGGACATGCTGCCGAGCCTTGAAGGCGAGATGCGGGACAGGGACCTTGATAGGGATCGACTCGCAGATATCATCGAGACGCTGGCCAGCCATACAGAGGCAGGAGTTGAGTGGGCAATTAAATTTACAAATGCTGCGTTGGAGGCCCTCCTTAATGACCCTGGATTGTCAGCAGACCTGAGCCCCCTCTGTCGCTTAGTTCAGAATTGCGAGGGTGTGCTTCCGGCGGGCACACCGGAACGTGTAAAAGAGGCCCTTTGCTCTGTTGCCGGAAGCATTGCTTCCGGTGAGTGGGATCTTGATCCCGACGGACTCCGAGAGGAGGCTGAGTCTCTGGAGTCGCTGGCGAAGGATGTTGGGGTTGACATTGAAAACGATCTTTACGTAATCCGTGAGCAGGCGGACGAGTTAGAGCAAGAGAGTGAAAGAGATGATGAGGATTTGGAGTTCTCATCAAGTTCATCAGGCGAAACTGAATCTGGGGATGATGAGATCGCCTCAATTTTCAGCACTCTCGATGCTACTCCCTGACTGAGGATACGAGCTAACAATCGCATTGATACTTACTAGGCGGATACGCATGGGTTCGTGACTATTACCCCGCCGCTCATAAGTGACTTTGGGTCACTTTGATTCAGGATGAGGTTCGCCATGGGAAAAGCTGACTACGAAAAGAAATACCCTACTGCGTATGTCACTTTAAATGGTTCCAACTCCCTGCATACCCTTGACGGAGATTAATGAGGCGATCCGGGATATCTGGCTAAACTTTAATGACGAACCGTCTATAGATGTTGCAATCCTAACGGGAGCGATTACAACCTTCTGCATGTGGACATCAAGACTTTCATTCAGAGATGGGGACACGCGAATTTCTTGGATACGCATCGAAATGCGGCCCGTGGCATTGACGGAGACATCACGCACTGCCGGCACTGAATTGCTAAGCCATTCATTGCAGTGATCAACTGTAACACTATAGGTGGTAGATTCGAATCGGCTTTTTGGCTTGTGATAGCCGCATTGCCGCTGGCTCCGCAAAATCCAGGATGTTCAAAGTGCTCCATGTCTATTGTATGCACCTCTAAGCATTCTTATGTCTGGAAAAATAAAGAGTCCCCTGAAACGGTCTTCAAACCCTTTTACAAGCCGAACCAGGATTATCATAAAGATTGTTATACCTTCCTCTATAAATGCCCCATTCAAGAGCGATAGATAGCTTTGTTTTTCAGGCCACGCAAAACTGAATGCTTACACAAAAAGAAGGACCCCTTCACCGTTCTCACAAGGTCTATTTAGACTAATTGAGATAGTTATTTCGAGGGAAACAGTGCGGAAGCCAGGCAACACGATCACTCGGAATTATTGGTTAATGAGCTCGGCAAAGCAAAGGCATCACTGGTCAAGATCTCGCATTGCCGGTTCCACAGGTAGCGAATCGGGATCAGTGAGGCTTTACGAGGTTGACCCACTGTTTGGTTGGGCTGAGGCCAGTGCGAAAGATCTTAATCATGTTTCCCTAGCTTATGATATGTCATTTTCATGGTAATTACTCACATATTGGCAAACAACTCTCGACAAGAGTGCAAAACGCGGCGAGCTTGTCTTCAGGGATCAATCCATTGCCATAGGAGAATAGCACGTGTTGTGGCTTCCGATGAGGTGCCTTGGGCTTAGCTATTCCGAGGACGGTTTCCAGATCTCCCGGTAACATTTCTACCGCCGTTGTGAGGTCTTTATGCCGAGAGTCCTCAATGAGCTGATTTATGTCCTCGTGCTCGTCCTTTCCATCATCATCATCGTGAAACACCGAATGAGAAATCCCCAAGTGCGTAAGCAGGTTCATGAACCTATGGATATTGAATTTCCCGATGGAATCCAAAACATACAGACCCCCCGCAGGGTGCTTTATAGCACCCTCACTCAATAGCTTGTTGATCAACGCCTGTTCGCTTGGACCCTCAACGATGAGGACATGGTTGGCAAAGAACATGCTGCAACGATCAGGATTCAACCACAGAAAATACTTGACGGACTCCATTTCTGGCTTCCAATCATCAGACTCGAAGTCTTGTCTTCAGCTTCGGCCATTTAGTCGCAATTTTGTTAATTGTATGGTTTGCGTCGACAATTTCTTCCCAGGCCTTTGTGTCGATTTGATACGACTGGACTCGCCCCTCATCACGTCTGAGACGCGCTATGGATGGAATGTGCTCTGCATTCCGGCTGATGAAATGTGTTGAGTGCGTGGAACAGATAACCTGCTGATCAGGGTTACCAGCCAAAGTCTTTAGATTCTGTGCGAGTATCTCTTGCTGCGGAGGGTGCAAGAATGCTTCAGGTTCCTCGAAAAGAATCAACGTCAGTGACGGCGTGAAATCTTTTATCTTCTTTGAGGGTTTTTTCCTGATGTAATGGGTCCCAATCTGGATCAAGGAGTAGATGAAGTGGCGCTGGAAACCCGAGCCGAATTGATCCGCCGACATGGCCCTGCCGTGAGTTTGGTCTATACATTGGTATGATAGCAACGATTTAATGATGTCTGCTGCTGAGGGGGACTTCATGTCGATCTGAAACTCCGTTCCCCACGGTTCGAGCAGGCTACTTAAGTCGTATTCTAAGCCCTCTAGCGATCGGCCATCGTCCGTGGCTTCCGTCTTGATCCCTTCAGCAAATTCCTCGAAGTCCCTCGAAAACTTCTTGTAAGAGGCGCTTGAAACAACGACCGTTTCCAAGACATTCGTCAACAAGTCACGAAGCGCAGACGGACCGCTTAGTTTAGTGTGCTCGTCCACCTTGCTTACAGCTGGGATGAACACTATGTCACCGAATTTCCCGCTCTGGACATTCTTGGCACCATAGAATGGATCGGAGGACAGCGTTCCATCAATATTGTAACCGAAGATGAACCCCTCCTTATTCTTGTCTTCTGCCTTGAAGTACTTCCGTACCCTTAGAATATTGTCTGTCTGCCTGTAATCCTTGGCAAGTGACTCAAACTCTGCTTCCTCCAGGCGAAACGTTATCTCAATCCACGACTCCTTGTCTTCACAAGCGATGAAGGGGAAGTCCCGTTCGTACTTAAATTTGAATCCATCCTTTTCGTAGAAGGCACGAACGGCGTCGGTGATGGTGCTCTTTCCGGCGTTGTTTGGGCCTACCAACAGATTGTAGTCGAAAAGATTTACTGAAACGTCTTGGATACCTCGAAAATTATGAATTGTGACATACAGGAGCTTCATCTTCTGCCCCTAAGTCTCGCCGCGATCTTTGAGAATTGATCCAGGGCCGCCTCCAAGTCGTCCGCTATCTCGGTGGCGATCACGTCAGGTGCGGGTAGTGAATCCGTGTCAGTGAGACTGCGGTCTTTGATCCAAAAAAGGTCCAGATTGAGCTTGTCGCGCTTGAGGAGTTCCTCGTAGTCGTAGCAACGCCAACGCCCGTCGGGGTTCTCATCGCACCATGTCGGCTTACGTTCATGAATCTTCCCCGGGCGATAGCAGTCCACGAACTCGTTGAAGTCATTCCGTTGAATCGGAGACTGCTTAAGAGTGAAGTGTATATTCGTTCGCAGGTCATAGAGCCACAGTTTGTCTGTCCAAGCCTTAGGACTACCTTCCTTCTTGTCGAAAAAAATCACGTTCGCTTTCACTCCCGGCGAATACCAGATGCCAGTAGGCAAACGTAGCAAGGTATGAACGCGACATTTCTCAAGTAAATTCCGTCTCACTTTCTCGCCGGCACCACCCTCGAAGAGCACATTGTCTGGTACCACGACGGCAGCTCGCCCATCGATCTTGAGCAATGAGAAAATATGCTGCACGAAATTGAGCTGTTTGTTGCTTGTTGAGGCCCAGAAGTCTTCGCGCATGACTACTTGATCTTCTTTCTCCGTATTTCCCTCCCCGTTCACAAAAAGCAGGCTTTGTTTCTTACCAAAGGGCGGATTGGTGAGAACCATATCGTATTCCCGACTCCAAGGAGCAGCGAGACTGTCGCGCCCAGCGTGGATGACCACCTTGTCGCCCCCTATGCCGTGCAGGTAGAGATTCATAGCGCACATGCGGCCAACCTTCGGCGAGAGTTCCATCCCTTCGACGAGTTCCTCTCGTAAGGTTCGCTTCTCGTCACGGTTAAGTTTCTTTCTCGTGTTTCGCCAGAACATAGTTGTAGCTGTTGGTTAGGAATCCACCAGTGCCAGCCGCCGGATCGCAGATGTGGTCATCAGGCTTCGGCTGCATCACCTCGCATATCGTCTGAATCACAGGACGTGGCGTGAAGTATTGGCCGGCACCTCGTGAGGATTCTTGGGCCGAGCGAGCGAGCAACTCCTCGTAAATTGTCCCCTTCACATCCACCGGCAAGCTGAGCCAGTCCACGTGATCAAGGAGGTTTACAATGAGCTGCTTAAGGAGGGCCGGGTTATGAATTTCGCACCGGGCGCTCTTGAAAATGACGCCCAGCATCCCGCCTTTGAGAGCCAACTTTTCAAGAATCTCTCGATACTTATCCTCTAAGGCAGCTCCATCGAGCGGTAGCAACGCCTTCCAACCCAGATCCGACGGTACGATCGGGGACTTGTTGTAAGGTTCCTCCGTGAGCTGGTCTGCCATCTTAAGGAAGAGCAACAGTGTGAGCTGCTCCACATACTCAAAGCAAGAGAGGCCAGCGTCCTGCAAAACTCCAGCATAGCTCCATGCACGTTTACCGATTTGGGATGGATCCATCAATGCCCTCTAATGATTCTTTGGCTAATTGTTTTCGCGCTGTCCTAGACGAGTTGGCCGTCCGTTTCGCTGCTTCGGCCTGACGTGTACGCTCCTCGCGATCTTCTGTGATACTTTTCAATAGTTTGGAGGCTGGTTCGTCGTTCGAGTCCTGAGGGGCGAGTTTACCGGAAAGTGCGTAAGAAAGAATAGCTTGGCGCAGCATCTTGGCGCTCTCCAATTTGGCTTCCACGTAATCCGAGATATGCTCAATCACAGAAAGTTGTTCCTCGACAACTTTGGTAATTACTTCTTGTTCGGTTGCCGGTGGCAATGGAAAGTTGAATCCTGAAAGCTTTGTCCCGTTTACATTTGCCTGTCCAACGGTCTGATTGACAACCTTCTTGATCCACTTCCGCCCCAGGCTGCTATTCAGTGCATACAAGACGATGGATGGCAAAAGCCCATCGTGCATACGAAGACGAATCAGATAGGACGCGAATGAACACGGCGTTGGGATACCCCTATAGTGTCCAGTCTTCCCAACCAGTTCGGCACTATTCGTGCGGTTAAATAAGAGGTCGCCGGACTCCAAAAAGAGGTCTGGGAATTCATGATGGTCGGAAGAGAGATACTTCAAATCGCCCAGGTCCAAACTTCCATCAGACTTGATATTCCCCATGCGGAGCACCGCGACTCCAGTAACCTGTCGGTCAGTTTTTGCCGAGGTTCCGTACCTGTAGAAGAGCGCTGCACTGGGCTACCGAAGCCCAACACCATCCATCCGGCAACTCCGGCAAGTTTGCGGTGTCTGGACCAACCGGTTCTTTGTATTTAGCCTTAAAATTCTTTGGCGGTTGTTTCCCAGCAGATGTGAACTTCTGGATTTGGTCTTTTTCCCAGCGGCGACGGCGTTCGGCGAGAATGCGGGTTAGCAGGACCGATGCCGGTTCAACTTCCGAATGCAGTTTCCTCCATTCGGCGGTGAGGGTGCCTTCAACAGCGGCTTTCAGGAGAGAGGCACGGTAATGTGCTAGCTTCACACTTACGCGCTCCAACGCAGCTACGCCAGTGTCAAGGTCGCAAAAGAGTTCGTCAATCTCCTCAACGATTCGTCGTTGCTCAGAGGGTGCGGGAAGAGGTATCTCGGTAGTATCAAGGAACGCAGCCGGCACTCGCATTTGGCCAACTCCGCCTGTCATTTGACGTTGGGCCGTTCGGCGAATGTCATGCTGCAGCAGGAAGTTCGAAACCCACTTCGGTTCAACACCATTCTCAGGCCGGATCACGTGGAACTCTGTGGAACCAAAACAGACTGAATTCGGCAGATTCGGAACAACTGCGATCTTCCCATTTTCCATGCACGGAGTGATCTTGGCCATAATGACGTCGCCAGACAGGAACGATGTGTACCCCTTCTTCACTTCTCCGCAAGCACGCACCTCTGGCCGCAGCACACCCCCACCTTCTGGAGAAACTGATCGCATAGGGACGAAATTTACGGGCACCGTATCGTCGATGAGGCAACGGTCGAGGGCGGGATTGATTTGGGCAACCTCACCCAAACGCACAAGTACCCAACCACGCGGCAGCGTCGCTTTGTAGTCGGAGGCTTCTTCGCTCACGCCACTAACCTTTCATTAAGTTCCGCAAGAAGTGGTTCGAGCCGTCCGCCGAAGAGAGAATAGGCTTTGCCTAGATTCCCATGCTGGCCGAACCAGCCGTCCTCGAAGTCGTCCGGTTCAATGCTCAGACTGGTCCCAATGTGTTCAGCTATGCGGTCGAGCCATTCACGTTGCTCGGCTGTAAAACGGTTTTCGGGGTCCCGTTCCTTGAGCCACGTCTGATAACGCTCTATCAGTTCGTCCTGGTAAGGCACGAGCGTGAAAGCTGGAATCAACGCATGCCGCACGAGGTTGAGGAGATCGGATAGCTGCGATCCTCCGGAGCCTTTTACCTTAGCGCTTTCCACCGCCTGGAAGGCCCTCCAGAGCTGCGTAGGGGTAGCAGAGAGTGGTGGAACGGCAAGAGCATCCTTCAGGTCACGAAGATCTTTGAGCGAAAGCTTGAGTGGCCGCGTGCCTGCATAGATGATTTGTAGGGCGGTAAGTTCGTCGCGATGCTGAATGATCCACTCACGGAAATCCTTAACCTTGGAGTGAGCCTTCTCGACCGCAGAAGCGTCGAAACCGGCATAAAGGACCTCGTCCAAGTTCTGGCGATCCATGATCTGTTCGTTAGCAGCCCGAATTTCGAGAATGCGTCTTCGGAACGCAGCTTTCAAAAAGGGTGTAACGGCTTGCCGAGCTAGATGTTCCGATGCCTTTTGGATTTCCTCCTCGGTAGGATCTCCAGTGACTCCATGCAATTCTCTGGCCGCCTTGATATGGGCATCAGGATCCACAGCATTCAGAAGGTCGTGCGATAGTTCGGAAAAGGTTTTGCCGCCCGAGAGCTCTTTCAACTCAGCTAATTGGGTAGGGGATAACTCACGCTGAAGCCTGGCAAGGCGTCCGGAGAGTGTCGTCAGGGAATCAGAGTCGATTCCGCCTTGTGCGACGTAATTCAATAGATGCTCCAGCGTAGCTGATGGCCTGCGGTTGAGGGTGCTAGAATCGGTCTTGTCCTGCTCGCAAACTCCCACAGCGTCTACAATGATGAAGCGCTCCTTGGCTCTTGCGCTGGGAGTGACAACCCTTAGCCTGTCCGGTGTAATTACACGAACGCCCCGCCCCTTCATTTGCTCAAAAAATCCGGCAGACTTGACGTTGCGTAAGAAGAATACGCATTCTATAGGCTTTACATCTGTTCCCGTAGAGATCATGTCAACAGTGACAGCAATACGTGGGTAATAGCTGGTCCGGAAGTTAACCAGGATCTCATCTGGACTGAGACTGGAGGTCTTCACCCATTCGGTAACTTCGGATTCGGTGCCGTCTTCGTCTTTCACCAGCTTAGTAACTCGCGTAAAACCCGTGCGATAGGTTATCTTCTCGCAGAATTCGTTTCTTTCCGCGAATTCCAAGCGGATCATGCGAACAATATCATCTGCATGGCCATCATCCTTGGCGAAAACGAGTGTCTTCGGAACCTCAGTCCGGTTTGGAAATGCCTCCGGAAGAACTTTGTCCCGAAACTGTCGTATTACCATGCGAAGCTGGCCTTCAACCACGACGTCTCGGTCAAGCTGGTTTGCAGTAAAGGTAAGATCCTGATCGAGCAAATGTAGGCGCTCGGCACGAGTCAGCTTATTCCGCTTTTCTATGTAGATTCCATCGTCCCCTGACTCAATAGTTCCGCCTTGCTCGCTGATCCTAGTTCGGATTCTGTAGACGTCGAAGTCCACGTTTACCCCATCCACCACCGCCTCGTTGTGGCCGTATTGCATCACGAGGTTCTGGTTGAAAAAGCCGACCGTTCGACTGGCTGGAGTAGCGGTGAGTCCGATAAGAAACGAGTCGAAGTAAAGTATTACTTGACTCCAGAGCTCGTAGATGGAGCGGTGACACTCGTCCACGATAATAAAGTCGAAGAATTCCGGAGGAATCCCGGCATTGTATACTACATTAGGGGAATCGCCCTGCCACGGTCTTGCCGTATCGAATCCTGATCCATCCTCGTTGCTGCTGTCGAACTCAGTATCTCCCTTCAGCATCGAGTAGAGGCGCTGAATTGTCGTAATAACGATCTTGGCGGCAGGGTTGATGGAATTCGACTTGAGTCGAATGTACTGTGTATAGCTGAGGAAATTTTCGAGAATCATCTGTCGGCTCGAAGTTGACGAACTCATCCTCAGTCTGCTTACCAAGATTTCCCCTATCTACAAGGAAAAGGATGCGCTTAGCATTGGCGAACTTTACCAACCGATAACAAACGTTCACGGAGGTAAAAGTCTTGCCAGAGCCAGTGGCCATTTGGATGAGGGCACGTGGGGCTGCATCCGCCAACGATTGCTCAAGTTTGCGAATCGCTGTTGCCTGAACACCCCAGAGTCTGGTTCCATCGAGAGGCGGAAGCTGCTTGAGTCGCCCGCGGAGCTGTAGTGGCTGCAGAATCCATTCCGCAAGTGTTTCAGGACGTGCAAAACTGAATACTTGGCGACTGCGTGGGAGGGGATCGATTCCGTTAGTGAAGAAGATCACAGAACCGTTGGACTCGAATAAGAAACGGAAGAGGTCGGCGGTGTGCTGGAAGGTTATCGGGGAGACCAGCGGCGTACTTGGCGGACTGAGCCTCAACCCCTGTGAGCGCGCCTTCAGCCTTCGCTTCTATTGCGCCTATGGCTTTCCGGTCCAGATACATCAAGTAGTCCGAAAAACCGAAGCCGGATTTCATCGGGAACTCACGGATAGCGATACCCCTACCCGCAGTCAGGTCAAGGTCGTCGCGATCTTGCACGATCCAACCCGCCGCTGTCAGTCGTGTGTCTATTCCACGTCTGGCTTTCTGTTCAGGGGTTTCGGCCATGTTTCCCTCAAATCCACGAGACAGTGGTTCAAAGCCAGTAATGGAACTGGTTGATCGTTGCTTTTCACCGGAAAGTTCAGTCCGTCCCGATTTCACACATCAGTATACAGCAGCCTCTAAAATCTTCAGAAGCGGCTTATTACATGAGGCGAGCCCAAGGACAAGTGCCTGTTGACTGGCGACAGCGCTTTGGTTTGACTTAGGATAGCACGACTCAGACACTAATCTCAACCATTTCACTTATTAATTTGGGCCTATGTCAAATATTGCGACTGGTGAAGCCTTGAAGCATCGTAAGTAAACCGATCAGGCTAAAGAACCACTCTTGTTAATAGAGATGATAAGGTAGTTGGAGTGCTTGATTTCCTCTGGCCTTTAGGCGGGAGGAAATTCACAACCAAGCCGCTTGTCAGTTGCATTGCTTGCAGTCTTTTTCAAGTTAGAAAACCTCACGAAGGATCTATTTAAAAAATCTACAGCCTATTTGAGCGAAATGAAACATTAAAACGCTCTTTGGCCCATGGAGTATGTAAGAAGAGCGTTCTAATAGGGTTTCCCTTTTACGATATGCCTTGCCAAATTGATAGAAGGTATTGAGCCTGAAAAACTGACTTCCTTTTTAAATTGTTTTTTGTTACTCTTCGTTTAAGGCTTTGAAAAAGGTGTGTCAAGTATTGCCTGAAAGCAGAAGGACAACGAAATGGCTGAAAGCATACGTTATTGGGCTATTCGAACTGACCGAGACAACTTGGTCTTCATCAACTCTGAACTAAGCGAGGGGCGACTAAGGCAAGGCTGGGGTTCAACACCCCAAGAGGATCTCAATTGTATTTCGGACGCTTTGAAAAGAAACGAAGCCTTAAGCGACCCTCAACGGCTTTGTTGGCGTGGAAACAGAAAACTTCTGCCCACAGAAGGCGTTGGCAAGGGCGATATAATTATACTTCCCAATTTACCCGAGATTGGGAAATGGCTGATCGCCAGGGCACTAGATGACAAGTACGAATATTCCGTAGACCCGAAGCAAGGGGACTATGGTCACATTAGACATGTAGAGCTGGTTGGAGACAAGCCAGTCAACCCGTATAATGGGAAAGTAGCCGCTCCCCTTCGATCGACAATGGCTTGCCGCTCGAGAATGTGGAACATTGACTGGGCTTCAAAGGACATTGACGCTCTCGTGAAATCTCTAGAGGAAGGAAAAGATCACTCTAAAGCATCGAGTGAGAGTAATCGTCTGGATGCTATTTATTTCAGTACATTGACTCAACTCAGACAAGCTCTAGCGCATAATTTCCATGGAAAAGAGATTGAACCGGTAGGTACAGAAGGTGCTCGCAAAAGTCTATGGTGTAGAAGAGGAGATGATTGACAATAAGAGAGGGCGGGCTGATCGAGGGGCTGACCTCATTTGCAGATTTATAGATCCGTTAGGCCTAGAGCATAGTATAGCCGTACAAGTCAAGATGGGAGGAGGCCAATACTCATGGGAGAAGGCGTTTAATCAAATTGATCGTGTAGCTAGCGGTGAAGATCACATAACTGCGGCTGTAATAATGGATATAGACGAAAAACCTTCCGACATTGAAGAACGAAGAACAGATCTTGAGGCCAAACTCAATATTCCAATAAGCCTCATCGCCGGCAACGATTTCGCAAGATTGATCCTAACTAATTTTCCCAGACTGTCCATGGAAATTTTAGGGAGTGATTCATAAAAGTGGTTTTAAGTATGAATAGTTTGGGCTTAATTGGAAGGGGTAACCGTCATTTTTTACCACGAAAGATACGTAAAAAATCTTGGGAATTACCGATCTTTATTTAAACCGGAAGCCATCTCCTGTAGTATAATGACCATCTGATGCACGGAGCCTGTCTAAGCTCCCGATGGTTGTGCGTCCTACAGGGCTTCCCCAGTTTCGCTAAATTCCACTCCCAAACAATCCTCTGGTGGGGAGCACACCATATTCGATGGTCATATTCTCAATCTGACGAGACAACTGCTCAACGATATTCCGGGGGGCTATAAGCCTTGCCTCATCCCCAAACGAAAGGATCCATGAGATTATTTCAGTTTCACTTGAAGCGGTAAATTTGATCTGGACCTTTTCGCCGTCCCGAGTTATGTCCTGATCATTGCTCCATATTCGTTCTTCAACGAACACAGCTGCCCACCCCGTGAATTCAGCCTCGACTTCAAACTTTTCGTCTTTAATGATTCCAAAAGTCTGATTGAACGCCTTCTGGAAGTCGTATTCCTTCGGAACCTCAAAATGGGCCTTGGTTTCATCGATTTCGACCTTTCTGAATCTGTGAATGGCCAACACTGGATCAAACTCGGGCTCCACATATTTTGTCTGCCAGGGATCTTTTGCCCGTAGCGCATGAAGATACAGTGCGTCCTTGAATGAGAAAATCTTCAGCGGTTTGATGTAAAAGGTTTTGGATCGCTCATTGTAAGGCGATTTGTAAGTCACCTTGCAGACCCGCTTTTCGTTCATGGCTTTGATCAGTACGCTGATGGTTTCCTGATGTGGTGTGTAGTCTATGGTCCCAGGATAGAAACAGGCAAAGTTCGTGTCACAAAGACCGGTTTGGTCTTTCAAGAGCGCCCGGCTCTTATCTAAAGCGTCTCTCGCCTCCTGGAACAGTTGTTTTCCAAGGAGCCTTTCCGTAAACCCGCGACACATCCACAGAAGATTCATTTCTGAAGGTGAAAGATATGCGGCTGTAGGCGGTTTACGGCTCTTGATGGCGTAAGTGGCCTCCCTACCTCTCATCATCTTCTCTATTTCGACCTGATACGATGATTCGATATCCCGGACAATACGCGGAATCGTCTGTTTGGAACAGTCCAGCATCTCGGCCAGTTCAGTAAGACTATGCGGCCGTCCTGCGAACAGGAGGCTTGCAAAGAGCCTTATCACCTTCTCCCCGTAACTCTTGTCCATGTCCCGTTTTCTAGGCATTCAAAACCGCCCTATATAACATTCAGATCCTTTGAAGCAAAGTCTTGGCTGGAAGCGAATCAGGTAATTACCCCTGGAAATACTACTTTGGCAATCGATGTCGGTGAGTTCTGAATCTGTCCAGCCTGAATCTAAGGTCTACGGGCTGACTTCAGCTTACAGCATGATAATTCAAAGTTTCAACAATAAAGTTGAACATACATCGTATTATGGAACGATCAGAAAACATAACTATTGCATGACTACACGACATGCCATACGATTCTCATGGGCGTTGAGCCAATTTACAGTAGACATTTTAAAGGTACTGGTGTCGCAATCCATTGTCTCATTGGATTTGAGACTTATCGATTGTCTTGACAAGGGGAATTTTCATGAATGTTGTCCTTGGTCACGGGTTGGATAAAGGTAGTTACCCTGATGCTATTGGAGACCAACAGGCCACTCTTGGAAATGTGGTCGTTGGACCCGCAGGACTGCTTGGAATTTTAGAAACACGGCTAGGGCGCTCAACGAATCGACCACACGAGGCTGTTCGTATCGGTAGGTATTTGAAGCTATTGAAACAATACGATGACGGCCAACGATTCTATTCTAAGTCTCTCGTAGCCGACGAATGGTCAACATCCAAGACACTACTGACATGGAGAGACGAACTAAAGGTCGCTGGTTGGAATGGAGAGGCGCCTTCTGGAGCAAGCGTCCGCCTGAAAACTTTCGATGAACTCGAGAAACTCTCCCAAAATGAACTCATAGAAGGCATTGGCGAGCGTCTTCAGTCAATTCTCTCTATATTAAATCGCTGCGAGAAACTGGATATAAAGCATATACAGCTTGTTGAGCCCCTTGAATCTTGGTCATCGGGATGGCGAAAATTAGTAGAGTCCTTAACAAAATGTGGTGTGGACATCACTGGAATTGCCTCTCACCTTCCGCATAGCGCAGGGGATCTTGGCCACCTTCAAGAATCATTGATGTCAGGGAACGGGAACCCTTGTAATGAAATCGTTACCGGAGACGGCAGCCTATGCGTAGTTAGAACCCCAGGAGAATGGGAAGCTTGTGAAACCGTAGCCTCTTTACTAGAGGTTGTTCAGAAGAGCGACCAGAAGACACTTATTATTAACGGAAGTGGTAGTCATCTATTGGATGATATCCTGAACCGTCACAATCTCCCACGATTAGGTTATGATTCCCGGTCCCGATGGCGAACAGCGCTCCAAATACTGCCGTTAGTTCTCTCAAACTATTGGAAACCGCTAGACGCTCAGAAGTTGCTTGAGTTTCTCCTCATCCCGAAATCGCCGATAAGTCGAGATGTTGGCATATGTTTGGAAAAAGCTCTTCGTGAAAATCCTGGAATTGGTGGCCCGAAATGGAATGAAGGCATGTCGAAAGCCTTGGCGTTGTATGAAAGTCAATCCCCAACTCAAAAGATGAAACCACAATCCACCCTCAGTATAGAGGAGTATCGGAAAGAGTTAAGTTTTTGGCTCGGAGAGAGCGAACAATTTATTCCCGAAGAGGGCCTCCCATCTGGCGTCATTATGGAAGTCTGCTCTCGCCTCAATAAATGGGCATCCAAGCGAGGCGGTCAGGACAAGGATGTGACACTAATTGCTTCGGCCAAACTTTTTAATGATGTCGCCGAAGCTATTCAGGATTCGGGGCTTACAAAGATTACACAGCCTCAGTTGAGCCGGATTTTGGACTCGGTCATAGGTGAAGGACTAGAACGGCCCGATTATACACCTCAATCGGCTAGCTGGTCTGTGGTTGATAGTCCAGCCCAGGTTTGGGGGGTATCAGATACAATTATTTGGTGGAACTTCACTTCGGATGGTGTTTCTCCGCTTCACGTACCTTGGACGTCCCATGAAAAAGAATCTTTGCGGTCTGCGGGGGTTGAGCTAAGAGAAACTAGTGAGATGAGGTTACAGGAGTCCAACTCTTGGCGTAACGCTGTCAAGTTTGCTGGTAAACGCTTGATACTCCTCGCTCCGTGTTCAATCGCCGGCACAACGGTAAACTATCATCCTTTCTGGGACGAAATACGCCACTTGTTGAACCTCGACCAAAACTCACTTCATAAGCTAACTTTCGATGGGACACGGATATGGCGAGAAAATAGCCCAAGATTGGTTGGCGCTGAACTAATTCGTGAACCACTGAAAAGCATTGAAATCCCGGAACCTAACAATGTCTGGTTGGTCCCCAAAAACCGTCTCAAAGGGAAGGACAAGGAATCTTATTCAAGTGTGCAAAAGCTTATCGAGTGTCCTCTGGCTTGGGTATGCGAATACGTTTTGGGACTCCATCCTGGAGCCTTAGCTTCGCTACCAGACAGGGGGCAGATGCTGGGAACACTTAGTCATGCGGTGATAGAGAAGACACTGGGAGTTAGACCCCTAGCGAGTCCCCAATCAGCGGAGAAATTGTCCCTCGACTTTTTTGATGAACTCGTTCCCCAAATGGCTTCTCCTCTTCTATTGCCTGAGCGAAAGTCTGAATTAGAACGTGTTCGAGGACTAATAGGGACTGCGGCCAGGATTCTCGTTGAGCATATTCACTCATCTGGGTTCGAGATCAGGAATCAAGAAGATTCATTCGAGAGAGATCTAAATGGGGACCAGAAAATGACTGGACGAATAGATCTGGTACTCGGAGACAATTCAAACGACAAACTAGTCTTGGATCTGAAATGGTCCAATCAGGCCCTTTACAAAAGAGACGAACTAAAAAATGGGGCTTTTCAGTTGGCGGTTTACGCTTGGCTCTTGCGAAACGCTGCGAACGTGTTTCCCGCCGGCGCATATTACTTGCTTGCCCAGGGAGAACTCATAACGTCAGCGTGTGACTTTATCTCACCTGAATGCGTTTTCCCCGACGCAGATCTGGAAAAGACATGGGACCAAGGTATGGAATCTTACAAAATTCGACTTTGCGAGCTTCAGAATGGGAAAGCCTTGGCGACTGGCGTTACCCAAAAGAACAGCTTGGCTCCGCAAAGCCCTGAAACAGCCGAAATCGATTCTGCAGCATCCTCTTTCGAGTTGAAGCCGAAGTGCGAGTGGTGCCAGTACTCCACCCTTTGCGGAA
Source organism: uncultured delta proteobacterium (assembly GCA_963798475.1). Classification (GTDB taxonomy): domain Bacteria; phylum Desulfobacterota; class Desulfomonilia; order Desulfomonilales; family Desulfomonilaceae; genus CAJBEZ01. The sequence continues at coordinate 202,836 of CAWCTI010000016.1, read as the reverse complement.
TGGGAGTCAGCTAAAATGGAACGATTACCTATAGAAATCATAAGCGCCAGCGCAGGATCGGGAAAGACCTATACCCTATCCAAGAAACTGGCCGAGGTGCTCACAAATGGCGTAAAGCCAGAAAGCGTCCTTGCCACAACTTTTACCAATAAAGCCGCCGCAGAATTGATTGAGAGAGTTAGATCAGATCTTTTTGAAGATCAAAAATGGGAATACGCTCAACGGATTTTTGATGGTTATCTCGGCACTGTAAACTCGGTTTGTGGTCGGTTATTGAAAGAGTTTGCTTTCGAACTCGGATTGTCGCCTGTTCAAGACGTTCTTCCCGAGGGTGATGACTTTTACATTTTCGAGCGAGCGATAGCCTCTGTTGTCGAGAAATATTCTCCCAAGATGGATCCGATAGCTTTACGTTTTAAAATGGAGGACTGGCGGGGTGTCCTTAAAGACCTTATTCAAAAAATCAGACAAAATGATATTGGCGGTAAAGGTCTGATAGAATCAAGTGAATGGTCTTGGAAAACAATTCAAAATGTCCTGCCGAAAGCACGGCCGCAAGGTGATGAGGAGCGGATTGACAAAGACCTTACAGAGGCGATTCGGAGTACTGTATGAATCGCTAAAGGACCAAGAAGGTGATTCTACGGCTGCCACCAATGCGGTCCTTAACAAACTTGAAATTTATGTCAGAACAAGGACTGACGCCAGTGCAATGTCATGGCCTGAATGGGTCAGTATGTCTAAGATTCAGGCCGGGGCCAAGAGCAGAGAATTATGTGACCAATTGACCGAAGCGGTGAAAGCACATTCCAGACATCCTCGTCTCCATAGAGATATTCAGACTTTTATTCGCCAACTTTTCGAATGCGCAGGAGAGGCTATTGACGCCTTTGCAGAATTCAAAGACAAAAATGGACTGGTAGATTTTGTGGACCAGGAAAAATTGACCCTAGAGTTACTAAAGATCCCTGAGGTTCAAGAAAGGCTTAAAACTGATTTAGAAATAATATTCGTTGATGAGTTCCAAGATACTAGCCCGATTCAGTTAGCGCTCTTTATTCAATTTGCACGAATGGCTTCCAGATCCATTTGGGTGGGTGATCAGAAACAGGCGATATATGGGTTCAGAGGTACGGATCCCACTCTTATGGATGCAGTTATTGATAAGATTATAGACCCCAATCGCCTACAAGTTCTCTCAGATTCCTATCGTTCTCGCTCGGGACTGATAGCTTTTACCAACGCTCTTTTCGAGAGGGTGTTTGAACCTCAGGGTATTCCGCCGGAACGAGTTAGGCTTAAATCCAAGGTAGTAGAGGGCCCTGGCCAAGAAATACCTCTTCTTGTCTGGCGATTGTCGAGGAAAGATAGCAACAAAGAGAAAGACAGAGCCTCAGATGAAAAGGCAACCCGATCGCTAGCCGTCGCAATAGGGAATCTGTTAGAGAAACGTGATGACTATCTGGTCCTGGACGAAAACACAAAACAAACTCGTCCGCTTCGGGCGGGGGACATTGCGATACTCTGTCGTAGAAATTCCAAGTGTGATCAGGTTGCTAAATTACTTGAAGACTTTGGAATCAGGGCCGCTATACCTAGAGGCGGGTTGATGTCAACACCAGAATGTATTCTGGGATTTGCTTGTCTTCGCCATCTCGTCGATAAAGACGATTCACTAGCTGCTGCGGAAATCCTTCATTTTACCGAAAGTCCTAAGTCTACTCCTAAATGGTTCACTGATCAGCTCGAAAACCGCGCCGCCAAAATATTATATCCGAGTCCAATAGTTCAAGAACTGGATAGACTCAGATCGGGTCTCATTCATTTAACGCCAACAGAAGCTCTGGAAACAGCTCTTAACGCAGCGAAGATCTATGAATCTGTGTTGCGTTGGGGTGACGGGGCCCAGCGTATCGCAAATATCGAGATGCTCAAAGGTTTAGCGTTAAGTTATGAAGACCAATGTTTGGTTAGTCGAAGCGCCGCTACTCCGGCCGGTTTGGTAACATTCTTAAGTCAAAAGGTTCGAGACACTGACTTTAATATTCAACCTGCCGGCCATGACGAGCACGCTGTTCAGGTCATGACATACCATGGCGCTAAGGGATTAGAATGGCCTATGGTTGTAATGTATGACCTCAACTGGGATAGAGATGTCAATCCCTTTGGCGCACACGTCGAATCAGACAAAGAAAGCTTTGATCCAACGCAACCACTCGCCGGACGCAGGATTCGCTACTGGCCATGGCCGTATGGTTCGCACAAGAAGGGCGTTGGGTTGGATGAATCGGTTCAGAGTAGTAAAGAATATGAAGAAGTGGCGCTACAAGAGCGAAAGGAGTCTATGCGACTTCTCTACGTTGGAATGACCCGTGCTAGGGACTATTTGGTTTTTGCTGTCGGGATTGACACGAAAGGGAAGAATGCGACGCAATGGCTCGATCTTCTCAAGGATAAAGAGGGGAAAAGGGTTGTTAAACTGCCTCTAAATGGGGACCGCCAAGTCATCTCAATCGGTGGAGAATCTTTTGAAACAAGGCTGGAGGAGTTCGAACCTTTCCAACAAACGGTCGAAAAGCAGGACAAGGAGAATTATACAACGCCTGTCCCACACATGAACATTGAATATCCTCCAGCAAAGTTGATTCCAAGTCAACTCGAAACGGACCTCAGGGACTCGGTTAGTATATGCAATACTATTGAATTGGGAAATCGTATCCCACTTTACGGCGATTCAGATATGGAGCTCGTTGGAGACGCCATACACGCCTTTCTAGCTGTCGACAACAACTTGTGGGAGAGTGAAAGGCGTCTCGAGATGGCCAAGCAAATCCTTCATAACTGGAAGGTCGCCGCCATAAAAGCCGAATCTCTAGTGGAAGCTAGCGATAGGCTACGATCTAATATTGTGGGGATGTTCGGAAAAGATTGCATTTGGCACAGGGAATGGCCCATACATTTGAGAAAGGGAAACCAGAAGGCTAATGGCTGGATCGATCTACTTTTGGAAACCTCCGCTGGTTTAGTCATAGTAGACCACAAAAGTTTCCCCGGCGGTACGGATAAATGGGCAGATAAGGCAGTAGAATATGCGCCGCAACTGCTTTTTTACAAAGAAAGCGTTGAAAAGGCTACGGGAAGGTCTGTTATTGCGACCATGATCCATATGCCGATTTTGGGGACCGTATTAGAGCTCAAAATAGACGCCTGATTCTAGATTGGGACCACTGAAAAATGAAATGTATGAAAAAAACAAGAAAGCGGCTGAATAGTATATGGTCTGAGAGAATCCTGAGTTAAAACCGGCGGCAAACATAGAATCGAATCGATGAGGCAAGAATAGAAACTGATTATTGAAAACCATTTATGGATGAACTCTCTAGCGAAAACTGAGTGTAAATCCATATTTTAATTTGCCCATACTTTCTAAGAAAAGAGACTAAAAGGATGAGGCTATTGTGAATAAAGTCTCCTGGAGGGCCAACAATGAATGAAGAGGGCCAGTTGCTATCTCCGACAAATCAAGAAAACGTGAGCGGCGAAGACACTAGCAGGACACAGTTGCTCACATTTCTGAGACAAATGCAATTCAGATTTAATATTCTCGATGAAACCAGGAAGGAAATGAATGTCTATCTTGCTAAAAAATTTAATGTTTTCAAATATGTTTCACCTAACGAAAACAAGATCTCAGACATTATAGCAGATTTTCTTAATCCTGAGGGAGATCATGGGCAAGGGGCCCTTTTCTTGGAAGAATTTATTAAGATATTGAAAGCTCCAACTGATGTGGAGACACTGGTTGGCAACAAAGTCTCCATTATCCGCGAAAATGCTACTGATGGGATCCTTAACCCTCAAAGGCGGATAGACATACTTGTAAAGTTCCAGCAATCACCGTTTCTGCTTGGCATAGAAAACAAGCCAAGCGCAATGGATCAACCAGCGCAATTATCGGATTATGCTGATCATCTTAACGTTAAGAGCGGGGGAGAGTTTTTTCTTGTTTATCTTTCCGGAAATGGATCGGAACCTAGTGAGAATAGTATAGCTCCAACAAGACTGTCCAATCTGAAAAGTCAAAATAGGTTTGCGACTTTGAGTTATCGAAATCAACTTGTGAACTGGCTTGTGTCCTGTAAGCGAAAGTGCGAGGCAGAAAAAATCCGTTGGTTTATACAGGATTTCATAGAATACATCGAGACGAATTTTTCTATCTACGATGAGAGCGAGGAATTGCGTACAACATGACATACTCTGGGGATCTAGAAACCATCAAGGATTTTGCACTGACGGATCGTGATCATCTGTCTTCTTTTATTAGGATATGCTCCTGCTTTGAGGAGGTAAAAGCTCACCTAAGAAATGAGTTTATGCGTGTGACTAAAGATCTTTTTACGAAAAAAGCTTGAGGGCAGCGGCTGGGTGTTAGAAGATCGAATGAGCTACAAATGGGAACAGTACTATCCAAAACTCTTTATATACAAGGAGAATTTTCCCCTGACGCATTATCATGTTGCCATGGAATCCGGGAGTAGGGTGGCTAGACAAATGCTATATGGCATCAGAAACGGCGAAGATCCCCAAAAACCACCCCAGCCGCTAAATAACTACATATGGACGATTTTGAATGATAAAGTGGAAATCGGAGGCAGGCCAAGCCCGTGGTGGAGTTGGTACAAATACCTTGAACGACCCTACCTTGACTGGAATGACCCCGAAGCGCTCATGCAAATGTTCGAGTCCATTGATTTGTCTAATAAACCAGAGGAAAATGCCTCGATGGTAGAACTGATTGGGAACAAATTGGTTAGTGCCGCATCGGCTTTAGACAATTGGTTTGAAAATCGCACTGATTAACCCTATAGTTCAGTGTTACCCACACAGTTGAGGCTAGAATTCAGTTTGTTTTGTCTTGCAAGCTTTGGATGTGGCAGTTTTTGTGTTGATTCACATCCTTTTCTTCAACTCCGTCGATTACCTGTCATCTTTTTGGTTTCGCGTTTATGTGAGCTCTTGCCTACACCTAACTCCTGACTAAATCCCCACGGTTCCTTCAGACCGTTCATATTACAAACGATAAAAGTGTCTTTCTTTTAACGCCCCCAAAGAGTTGGCCGACTTCATTTCATCTTATGGGTGTTAGGTCTGAAGTCAGAAGACTGGAGCTCCATAAATTCATGAGGAGGGCACGTTGCTCTGGCAGGGTCCTTTTGGGACCTTAAAAATTAACGAATGAAAGGAAAATGGCATGTAGAAACCGACGGCGGCAATCATTCAGTAAATTTCATTCGCCTTATAACAACACCTAGTCTTTGATAGAAAAGGCGCTGCGAAAGAAAATGTCAGGTGGGCGCACTTCCGCCAACTTGATAATCAATTGGAAAGAGAGGTTTCTGCACTTTCAAGAAGTTCTCTACAGCCCAGGCAGCCAGGCCATTGAAATGTTGTAGCCTTACGTCAAGTGTCAAGAAATAAGCCTCTGTCATATTCCATAGACGTATGGGAGTGTGACCGAAGGCTAGTCCGTGAGAGATGGACCAAGGGCGGGGGAGACTAATTAGGTGTTGGAGGGGCGATAAGTTCCCAATTCAGGGATCAATGTCGATTGAACTCGAAACTCTACATCTGGGGATTGGGAATCATAGGAGTCTGCCATGAAGAAACGTGGAGGATACCCTGGTAATTTAAAGCGTCAAATTAAAGTCAGGGTATCTGAGGAACTATACCGAAAAATCAACAGGCTGTCGGAAGAAAAGCAGATTGCAATGGCGTGGATCATCCGAAATTTCATCTCGTGTGGTCTCCGTCGGGGGTCAGATGAGTCTGAGACGGTCTCAGAGACGCCCAAAGCATAAATTCCTTTCTACAGGCACTAAATGAAATAGGGCGTCTGGTCTGAAAGTCTCTTGTCCCAGGGCTTCTTACAGAGGACTTGGCAATGAACCTCAGAATCAGCAATCATCCGTAGCCCTACATAAAATCACAGGAAGCAAAACGCTTCACTCGTTCGTCAGGATTACTGAGTTTCTTTCAGTGAATGGGGGCTTTCAAGTAAGCTCCCATTCAGGCTTGATACCTTCGAAATAAGACTGTTTCTAAATTATCACTGATGTATTCTGCAAATGACCTAACAATAGCCTTCAAATGACATCTTCCACCGGTGAACCCTCCCAATTTATTATTTTTTTAATGGTTCTAGCCAATTGAAATAGCTTGTCCGGCCCAATATTCTTCTTATAGGCCTCCCAGAACCGTGCGTTCATTTCATGCGCCTTGTTCCGAGCAGCGCTCAAACGGTCCGCCAAATCACTTAGATCGTTGGTGTCAACCAAGACGGCCATGTCATCAGTCACCCAGTTCGGTACAGTCGCTCTGGATAGAATTGAACAGCATCCAAATGACGCCGCCTCGACGGTACTTGTCTCAATTCTGGGAGTTACTGCTTGTCTTTTCAAAAAACAGGCATTGTAATGGAACTTTGCGGGACCGAGGATGCTGGACAACTGATCGCGATGGAATGAGCCCCGAAAATTCCAGTAATCGCTGCTCAGCTCTTTCAAACTACTGACGTAGCGCCACGTTGCGTCGGCCCCATGGATGTCTATAGCAAAACCGGCGTTATGTAATTTCTCAGCCTGTTGGACTAACTCTAGAATCCTTTTTCTGGTAGTTATTCTGCAAGTTGTGACTATCTGATCGCGTTTCTGACCGTAAAACATTTCAGGGTCAGGTAGGTCGGTTCTAGGCAGACATTCGTAAACGAGGAAGGGTAAGTTATCCCTGTTCGGAGTCGATGTATAGGCGAGCCCTTCGGTGATGGGTAGCCCGAGGGAAAAATGTGGATGATCATAAAAAAGGTCGCGGTATCGCAGGTCTTGTTGATCGACTTCATTATTAATCTGGACGGCAAATGGAACTTCTAATGAATCGAGTAGAGGTTTCCACCATGCCCCGTCTTTCTTGTCAGATAGCGAGCCAGCTGATCCGAAAATCAGAAAATCATATTCATTAAGGATTTCCGCATGGCCCAAGGGAACTTCTCTGAACAGAGGGTGCCACTCACCATTTTTCTTTTTGTTTGAAAAAAACAGATGATCGACGGAAAATCCGATTTTTTGCAAATCGTTTCCAAGGTTTTCGAATCCATACACGAGGCCGGATGCCGCGATTATCGACATACGGCTGCGCCCAAAGATGAACCAGCCCAACATTTATTGTGGGAGAATCATTTACTATACGGCACATTTTAAACTCCTTTCAGTTTAATGGCTCGAAACAGTGAGACTTGGTGCTGACGTTTATGATTATTTGGTCGCGGGTAAAAAAACCGAAGCGGCCGCTCTTGTTTAAGAAAGACATTTTTTGGGGGCTCAAATTGAACAGGAGTCAATTCAGCTAGGTTGGCGCAATTATCATAGGATATTCTTCAGCGGCTTTACACGTGACGAGTCGTCAAATTGGTGAGATCAATTCCTGGTACACCGCCCCTTTCTGAAATAGGGCGCTATCGAACGAAATGGAGGGCAGGGGGGTTATAACTCTTCTCAATCTGTGATCTTGAGGATTGAGAAAAAACAAAAGGTAAAATTTAATAGACAGAAGTTTATACAGTTCAAAGTAAACCTTCTTGTATATTTTTGTGGAAGCCTAGGTTGCTGACGCCTATTCCAGAGATATCTGATTGATATGATGAGGAATATACTAGTTTAACTGATGTTAAAAACCTCCTCAAACGTGTTCTAACGGTTTTTTAGTCTTTGGGCGGCCCGGTCTTCCCGGAACGACTTTGCAGGGCTCAATTTTCGCGTTAGAGGGGTTATTCGCGTTCTTAGCGCTTTGTTCCGGCCCCTTAATTGGAAAAAGCCTCGTTTCTTCACAATAAGCGGATTCTGGTCCAAAAAAGCTTTCCGATCAGTAGCCTGATTACATAAGTTCGTCTCTGATTTGGTAACTTGTAGCTTCACTAATCTCCTCGATATTCGATGATAAAAAATATATCCGGATCGTTGAAATGATTGGGAATTGGTTGGTCAGTCCGGCGTTCGCTCTGGAAACCAAGGTTGAGAGTGAAATTGATTAAATTCGTTGTCGGTTGTGGTTATTCTGTGAAACAAAAAGACTTGAATCGCGATAAGAGTGGATAGAGGAGATGTGTTTGGTTAATGTGGCTTGCTTTTCTTTTCTTGTTTTTTTTTTCTTTACTCTTTATAAGTATACGGGATGAAAACAAAAGCGTATTACACCGTGAAAACAGGCCGATACCGCCAAAAAACCCTTTACAGCTTGCGTCGTTTCACGGTCTAGAGTATTCTCCTGCCTATTGTTACGGTTTTTTCAGTTCAAACTTCTTGTAGTTTTCCGGCCGATTCTGCTCACGACTGAGTGAGATTGTGATCCATGAGTCAAATCAAGCTGTCTAAAAAGTCCTTATGGCCGCAAATTGTGGATGCTCTGAGGCAAGTGACTCCTTGGCTTGACATCACCTTTCATGAGTTTCTGGTTCTCGAAAATATTTTCAGCCAATCCGTACGTCAAAGGGAGCTAGTAGGGAATTTGGAACCTGGGGCTATGACCCAAATTACTGGCGGTTCTCTCAGAAGCGCGACTGATGCGATCAGAACACTTAAGAAAAGGAAAATTGTCATTCCAGCGTCCGACAATAAGGCCTATGTAGTGAACTGCTACGGTCTGGTTCTGTTTTATCTGGATCTCTGCATGGGAAACCGATCCATTCGAAAGTCCAAGCTGAAAGAGTTGGAAAATCTTGTCCAAGATTTGGCTGAAAACTGGCGCATTATGAGGACCCCTGTAACAAGAATTGAAATGAATGTCCCTGACGTAACAATAAGACCGAAGAGGAATCGTCATCTCTATCGAGGCTCTCGGAAACCCAAGCCCGGTCACCTGAAAACATACGAGAAACTACCTATACTTGCCGCCTGCATGGCGCTAGCCCTACGCCGATTATCAAAATTCTCTGAACTGGCGGTTTTCATGCGGATACTCGACATGACTCTGGGCCGCGGTAAATTCCGAGAGGAGTTGGTGACTCTGAACTATATCCAATACGGTCAGGAGGGATTCGGAACGATAGGTGTTCCGGTCAGTCGACGCCGAGTTACCTTGGCTATTAAATCCCTCGAAGATCGTCGTTTCATAAGGATTGAAAAAGAGAACAAAACCACTCCAGTTTTATCAATTCTCCTCAATGCTACCGGTCTGACAGCTCTCCATGCAAAGGAAACAGAAACATGGGAGTCGAAAATGGTGTTCTGGATGACTCATGCACTCTACGAGCAAGCAAATTTGTCCCAAATATTTCGTATCGACGGAAATAATATCTTGGATCTTACTGCGGAGTTGACAGTAGGGAAAGAAACTCTCATCAAGGAACTACATTTAGCGCTAGGCTCAGACGCTGAGAACTTAGGGATGACAGGAAAGTGGTCCACGGGACGATGTCCCTTGGCCGAGTGGACTCATGAAGGCGGCACTGACGAGCATCCTAGCTTCGGAATACGTATAGATCCAACAGGAGAGCTTTATTATAATTGCTTCACCTGTTCCAATGGTAAGACTTTACCCGTAAGGCATCTTTTGTCCCAAATAAAGAAAATGTCGGGAGAATACATCACTGAAGCCGCAACAATTGTCCGCATTGCAAAGTTTTGCACAGATGCTCAACAAACCGGCGGTATTCAAGTACGAAAAGAATCTTTTTCTAGACCGATCGAAAAAGTTGATCCACTGCCTGATTTTTACGTTGAAAAGTTTCCCCTTTTACACCAAGCCGACTTCTCGAAAAGTGTACAGGCCCTGAAATGTCGGGAGTATTTACTAGGTCGTGGTATCAGCTTGTTGTCGTGTGAACACTTGAAGGTCAGATACGTGCCGTGGGAAGGAGAGGCTATCCTGATTTTCCCTTATACTGACACTCATGGCAGGGTATTTGTACTAGTGGCAAGAAATGTGGAAAGGGAAGAAGGATTCTTCGTGTGGAACGAGAAGGTCGACAAGAAAGCCAAAGACGTAAAGTTTCCGAGACTGTCCGAAAGCTCCGCCTGGTTTGGTTTTGACAAAATCTACCCTTCACGTGCGGTTATGCTGGTCGAAGGCGAATGTGACGCTTTGAAATTAATCACATTTGGCTACTTCAACGTCATGGCGTCAAGGGGCGCTAACCTCACGCAAGCCCAGCTAGAATCAGTTCTATCTTATGACCACGTAATACTTGGATTTGACTCTGATTCAGCAGGCAAAAAGGCAGCCGATAAGGTGGCCGCCTTCCTGCTCAATCAGAAGAAATCACCACCAGTGATACAAAAAGCGAATTGGAACTTAGCAACTCGAAAAGATAACACACCCTGCAAGGATCCGGCAGACCTCGAAGATAGTGAAAGTTTCACCTTTGTCATGGAGAATCTCGACAGCTGTAAATGAACAAGAAAACTCCCTTTGGATTTCCTAATTGATAAAATGGTCTGGGAACGGGGACACTAAGGAATCACATGACCGAAGATGGGCGCGCAGTCCGCTGTTCAAGCTTTCTGTAATCCTGCGGTGGGCCGGTTTGGTGGACTTGGAATAGCCATTTCGTGTTCAGTGACTAGGTGCGGCATTTTGATATTGGCAACCCGAGTGTGTCGTCCGGGGCCATGCCATACACATCATCCATGAAAGTTCGTGTCACATCCCAAGAGCCGAAACAGTCACGACACATCTTTAGAAATGACGCAAAGCGATACCGCTTGGCCGCCTCTTTATAGTCTGGATCCACACCTAGACCAATTTCGTAAATTATCCCCAGATTGTATTGGGCCTCTGGGGATCCATGATCGGCCGCCAACAGGACCCAGCGCAGCCCCTCTTCGTAATTCCTTTTTACGCCGTGACCGAATAAATACATTACGCCTAAATTAAATTCAGCCTCTTCCAATTCCTGTTTCGCAGCCAGTTGCAACAATTCGGCAGCTTTCTTGTCACTCTTTCTTACGCCGTGACCAAAATGATACATCTCAGCCAGATTATTTTGACCTGGCGCGAATCCCTGGTCAGCACAGAGCCGCAGCCATTTGAAAGCTACCCTGTAATTGGTTCGGATTTTCCCGCCTGAGGAATAGAGTGTTCCTAAATGGAGCTGTGCTTGGGGTGACCCCTGTTCAGCCGCTAATTGCAGCCATTTGGCAGCTTTAGGGAGGTCCTCCTCAACTCCCCATTCTTCAGAATACATGACTCCTAGGCGAAATTGAGCGTCCGCAAGACCTTTCTTTGCAGCCTTTTCGAACCACGAAACAGCCCGCCAGCCTCCTCGTGGACGCCCTATGCGTATGCGTCGAAGATTCGCTATGCCTAAATTGCATTGAGCCACAGGCAATCCTGCCTCGGCGGCCTCCGTTAACCAATTGACACCTTTGAGGTAGTCTTCCTCAACCCCAGCTCCGGTAAGATACATCACACCCAAATCGTTTTGGGCCTCTGCAATTCCTTGTTCAGCATCGGAGAGACAATCAGCGAAGTGTTGGGCGGGATCGCAGGGTTCCTTGATCGAATATTTGTAAGACATGATTCCTCCTCAAAAAAATCAGCGGCTATGCCTGGCGGCACCACAAATTGGCCTACCAGGTCGATTATTTGTGAAAATGATTTTGAGTAGCTAAGCCTAGAAGTGGATACAATTGGGGGGCTTTCTCTGAAAAGATAAAATCGTTCTGATTTAAGGTTTTGATGGGACTGTGAGACGATCTATACGATCTACTGATGGAGACAATCGGATGTAGAGGCCCGTATCAATGTTACAAATGGGAAAAACTTAGATTGATCTCTAGGTTCACGTGTTAGGATATCGACTGTTCCGGGGATTGCTCAAAATTGGCGCTCTATCGTTTCTTCAAAAGCCATTTTGAGTAAGCGATTTCCATGTTCTTTAAGTACCTGATCCAACTTCTTCGGATCCGGCTCCTCATTTTCCTGAAATATTAATTTCGAGAGTGGAGGCAATTTATCAGGAACTTCAAAGGGCGGTTCCTTGTTTCCTTGGTGTAGTGTAACTTTAAAATCATTTTTCTCGGGAACGGACTCGATCCGGAATGGGCGAAATGATTCCTGCGGATTGCAGATCTGAAGGCCCGGGTCCTTATCCAAAAGCTCCTTTATAGCTTTGATCAATTCGTTAAGAAATCTAGTGTGACCATATAGAATAAGAGGCTTATTCACACAGCTCAGCACATGACGCATTTTCCCTTTGTACCGATACAGCCAAGCGTAGGAGAAACCCACTTCTGAACGCTTATATTTAAAGATGTCCGGCCAAGACTGTTCAAATTCTCGGAGGCGGATGCAAACCGGACATGTGGCTCGATCCCAGCAGGGTAACGCGAATGGGTTATATGAGTTTCGATGAACATAAATTGTCCGCCACAATTCCTCTTCAGTGTCGAGGAAGAGCCGGACATAAATTGCGCTGAAGCGCGGGGGATAAAGCACGGGGATGCTGACATCGGCTCCGGCATATTGCACCTCGATCATTCGACCAGCTTCTGTTGATGAGTTTTTCCGAACTATTTTTGCAGTCATGTCCACACCTTTCTTCCTAAATTGGAATTTTCTAGAAGCGCCGACAAACAGGCTCTTGAGTAATAAGAACTGACTTTCCTGCGGGAGTGGACATGAAAAAATTACAATCGAAGTTTTTTTATAACTGGATGAATTGACCAGGTAGTGGCGTAACTTTGAACGGTGTAAACAGTCCACAATGAACCCTTTGTTGGGAAGCGGCGCTTCACAATTGATCAGGCGACCAAGAAAGTCTTCCATCGAAAATCCAGGCAGTTTGTCGGAAAGATGTGGATCCGAATAGCACGGTCCTTGCATACCCAAAACGATACAAGGATTGAAAAGCAGGCTCTTGCTACATACGCTTGGCCGAATTACCGACTATCTCCTTGATCGCTGATCCATAAATCCTGCTTGCAGTCCCGACTTTTTCTAGAAGTCTTAGAGAGGTGGAAAAACACACGAATGTCCCCACGAACACCTCAGTTCGATAAGATCGAAAAGGCGCTACTCGCCAAAAAACTCTCAGCGAACAAACGTCAATACATCCCTATTCAACAATTCTGCGAGGGTAGACTGAAACTTTTCATGACACAAATGCCTCCTGTTGGCGATGTTCATGACTGGAGCAGTATCTGTGCGCATTTAAAACCAGGGTTTGTTTGCCAATTATTAGCGGACCTTGATTTCGACAGATTAGCCGACGCGAGAGAAGCAAGGTGCACTTTGCCAGAGCTGATATTACTCTGCGAATGGTTCTTGGACGACTACTTGGGCCCATATTTTAGGTCATTGTATGAACCCCCTCGGTCAAATACTCATTCGAAAAGTTCTGAAACTCCTGGTAATCAGGAAAATCCCCAAAAAAATTCTGACCAGAGACCCGATTTTAGAGCTCCTTTAGAAGAAACCCTGGAGATGGCTCCCGATTACGAAAAGATTCTTGAAGATCTAAAGGCGTCGGCACAAGGTTGGAAGTGGGGAAATAGTCCTTTCAATTGGTTCAAGCATATAGAGATTCAAGCCCACAGATCGATAAGGGCTTTTGTAAAAGCTAAAATCCCGTGTGGAAGCTGCAATTATTATAGGCACCTTGACGGGCGATGTATCTTCAAGAGTATTCGCAAGCGCCAAACGAGTAGGGGGTGCTCAATCTACAAACCAATTTCGGTTGATTCAGAGAACTTGGTTTGCCCTGACAATTTAACCGTCTTTGACAAAATCACTTGGCGAATAATTAGCTTGCTTGCGAGAGCGGCAGAGGATGCAAACGGAAAACCCCGTCAGGCGAAGAAACTTGAACGTTTACACTTGACGGTGCTAGGATGGCAAGAAGAAGGGATCGCTGAAAATGAGACAAGAATCCGGACAGCCCAGAGGCATCAGGTTTCTTCAAAGACTATCGACAGGGACAAAAAAGATCTCATCAAGCTTCTCACAAAATTTAGGAAAAATGACCCTGAATTAAAAAAGCTATTTGTAGAACTTGAGATAGCTGACCAAATGTTTTCGTACGTCCCAGAGAACTTTGGTCGTTCGAAATCCTGAAAGGTGTGTAAGAGCAGATGACAAAAATTAGCGATGACACCTTTAATAATCCTGAACTTATAGACACTTTGTTCCGAAAGGCTGGTCAAACCGATTCTTTCAAAAAGTGGAGAGAGCTTTTGGAAGAGGGGCCTCACCCTACTCCTGAGATTCTATTTGATTACGCAACTGGGGATCTTCCTGATGCAAAACGTGATGAGTGGTTTGAGCACATTGCGCATTGTCCCAGATGCACGGAAGAAGTTTACTCTATTCGAGCTAAAGCCAGAAAACTGGAAAGGTTTGCCGAGAAAAGTCGGACCGGAAAACGCGAATGGACATCGGTTACCTTTAACACTCAGCCTGATAACACGTCTTATTTGCGGACAGAGTCGCCATTAACTGGTAGAATTTTTGCTGTCAGGGCGTCTTTCCCTGAATCCAAAGATGGACGCTACTGGGTTCCTCTTCTACTCAAAGAATTTAAAAGGGGTCGTGCCAGATTTGGCCGGTTTGGGGAGGAGGCTTCCAAATTCATTTTTCCGCCTAAGAAATCAAGTCGAAGCAAGGAACCAGATTATCTCAAGAACTTCTCGGAACTGGGCCCTGGCGATTTCCTGATCTATATAAACATTCCGAAAAAAGGGGAATGCACGCTTGTGCAAATCACTGGACATCATCGCTTTAGTCGGGTTTGGGATCCTGAACGTAGGGGCGGTTCCAGATATTTTCTCCCCTGTAACTACTATGGCACTTTCAACAGAAACTCTTCATTCGTTCATCCTGAGCTTTCCAAAATGATTGGATTGAGAGGATCATTGAGGGATTTGACTAGTATGAAGAAAAACTTTCTTGATTTGTTATCCCATTTGAGGCACAGAGGTTTAGCTCCTAAGTTAGATGAATGAGAATATGTTTTTTAGCTGAGCAAGTCAAATAGACTTGGCTACGTCTTGGCCAAATGATGCTTTGAAAGTAAAAACCAGATGTTAAGGACAGAAGAAAAAGGAAAGAGATGATTTTCTTTTTCCTTGATTTCCCGTAAGGTATTAGGCCCAATTAACCCTTTAGGAGATGGTAATGGAAACAAGGTCTCTGTTCGGTCATCTCGTCACCCGTTTCGCTACAAAGCCTGAGAACTTAGCTACTGAATCACTAACTTACATCTTGCAAAAATCACCAGTTGCCAGGCATGCATTCGTGGAGTTTCTTCGGAAAAACCTTAAGACAAATGTTCCGGAGACACTGGTATTTTCCCAACAGGTTTGTGGGGAAGACCAATCCATTCCTGACCTCGTTGGGAAAAGCGGGAATGATGAGGTGGTGATCGTGGAGTCCAAGTTTTGGGCTGGCTTGACCTCAAATCAGCCAGTTAGCTATCTGGAGCGGCTCCCAAAAACGTCTGAGGCAGTTTCCGCTTTTTATAGCCCCACACCGCAGAACCGCTTATTTGTGGCCAGAGCTCATCGAGCGGTGCAAAGAGCGATGCTTATCGATGGGTAGGGAGGATAACTCCAACAACATCCGAATGAGGAAAATTGGTGATCGAAATACTTTGGCAATTTCAAGTTGGCGTTTCCTATTAGATTATTTACATACAAAGCTTAAGGAGAACGATGACATACATACAGCACGCGATGTAGAGCAACTTCTGGGGCTTTGCAACCGGATGGATGAAGACGCATTTCTTCCTCTGCGCTCTGAAGAGCTGAATTCAGCGATTGGCTCCCGGATCCTTCAGTTCTATAATCTTATCGACAGTGTGGCCAAAGAGTTGGAACAAAACAGCATAGCACAGATAACAGGCAGAGTTTCCTATGGTAGAGGTTGGTATTATAGGCCAATCAAGATTCACGGCTGTGGCGGCGCTCTACAACTCAATGCTGAATTCTGGGCAAGGGAAAGATATACTCCTATTTGGTTGAGTGTATGGGACCAAAATTGGAAGCCTACTCAAGGATTAAAAGATGCGCTATCTCCTCTTCAATACAGAGATCCACCGCAGTTAGTATTTGTTGGGGAATATGTCGTCGTGCCGTTGAGGCCTACCCTCGGGGTTGAAGAGGACCAAGTGAGAAGAGATTTGGTCAAACAAATTCGCGAAGTAGCTGAACTACTAAAAGAATATGAGCCGCCATCCCCCGATGAGTCGGACAAGCCGTCTAGTGTTACAGAAAATGAGTTGCCAGAGTTAGCGACCGAAGAGTTAAATTTAGAAAAACAATAGACATCAGATGATTTCAGTTCCAAACTTGTTTCGTACTTAGCTAAGAATGTAAGACAACGCCAATTGCTAAACACAGCCAGCCAATCATCAACATCCCACCTCCAACAGGAGTTATAGGACCATACAACTTTGCCCCGGTCAGACAAAGCAGATAAATACTCCCTGAAAAGAAAATCGTTCCGGCCAGAAAAAGCCATCCAGAAGCTGTAACGAGTTTTCCAGGCCACTGAGAGGCTGCGAAGCTTGATGCGATAAGGGCCAGGGCGTGATACATTTGGTACCGAACACCGATCTCGAAGACCGTAAGCATATCGGCTGAAAGTTTTCCTTTCAAACCGTGGGAGCCGTATGCTCCAGCGGCTACAGAAACAAATGCGGAAAGCGCTCCAATAATAAAAAATACCCGTGCCATTTATATCCTCTAGTCTCCAGGGTAAAAACACCTTCTATACAATTTTGAAACTTAACATAAGGACAACACACCGGTTAGGGGCTGTCAGGGTTCCATCGCATCATGGTTATTGAAATAGAATTGGTTGTCAATCCCTAAATACACCCCAAAAAAATCTGGCTATTTTAGTAAATATTTTGAGAATACCAGACCCGGTTTGCCTTCATTTCCGCGACCCGGTTTAGACCCGGTTTTTTGAAAAAATGTAATCATATCCAATCGCATTTAATCGTAAAACGCCCTAAACAACGGTAAAATTACGGTAACCTATTGATATGCCGTTGCTTTGCGCCGCCCTCTCACGGCGGAGACACCGGTTCGAAACCGGTTGGGACTGCCAAAGATTTCAGTGGGCTACGATTTTAGGCAATTTTATTTTCCGAAGCGCTACCCGGTTTAGACCCGGTTTTTTGAGAAACCTCACAATTTTTTACCCGCCTAAATTTTTGCAAAAGCGTCAATCGTCTCAAATTCATCTCTCAGTTCGGGAGGCATCAGGTAATTCCTTCTGTTTCTTTTTGACTTAGATCAAAGCAGCCTATATACTTGCTACCTGTTCGATTTTTCTAGAGCAACTCTATCTGATAGCGGCCTCAAAAAGAGGCAAGGAGGGGAAAATGTTCCGCTGGCCCATAAGCAAACTGCCCTTGTTGTTTAACCTAGTTTTCAGCCTCTCTTTAGGAATTCTATTTATTTCAGAGTATGCACACGCCGATATAGCTCCTCCGCGCCCCAATCCTAAACCGTTACCTAGTGTCAACCCCAACATAGGCCCTCCGCACCGTACTCACAGGTCGATCCCTCGTTCCAAGCCAGATATTACCCTTCCTCGCCCCAGTTCCGAACCGTCTCCTCGTCCCGAGACATCTGCTCCACCGGCGGTCGATAGACCATCAAGCAGCCTTGGAGGTGCGATCGCAATTAATTATTTCTCTTTTGGCCTGACAACCGGGGAGTTGTTCGCTGCTACCGGTAGCCTATTGCTCGGCCTGGAGACACTCTTTTTATTTGGTTTGATCAAGACCAGAAAGAGAAAACTCGATGAGTGACTATTTTGTCGCTCTAATTCTTACAATCATCATAGAAGTCGGGACTGCTGCTCTCTTAGGTTACACTAGCTATGTGGCTATTCGGACAGTGGTTCTCTTAAATCTGATCAGTCATCCTCTGCTTGGCTATCTTTTGGCATTGAATGGGTATTTCGGATTTGTTGACCATAGGACGGCAGTCGTAATCCTGGAGATGCTTGTAGTGTTCGGTGAATGGGGAGGGCTCATATACGTGTTGCGAGAGTCCCCTATGAAACTATTCATGCTTTCCCTCAGCATGAATCTCGCTTCGTTCTTAATAGGACTTCTGTTGTTCCCCATATGAGGAAGTCCAATGGAGTCATGATAAGTGAGGTCTGCAGTCCCTTTCCGCACAATAGTTTCTCACCTCGGAGTCTATGGTCTTGCCCACGCTGTGGTTGACGCGACTTGTGTGGCAATGCTCTTTAGAGTTCCAATAACTTACAATACCGGGGACGAAGCTTTCTATTTTCTAGCGCTCACATACAATTTCTTAGCTTTTGGCCTTCAGCCGATGTTTGGACGACTGACGGACTGTTTGCAAGCCCCCCGTCGGTCTGCCATGGCCGGGTGTGGACTTGTTGCAGCGTCCGTTTTTGGATACTATTTTTCTCCAACATTCTCAATTTGTCTCGCAGGCATTGGAAATGCGCTCTTCCATGTTGGAGGAGGCACTGTAAGCCTTAATCTGACTCCCGATCAAGCTTCTGCTCCTGGTCTCTTCGTGGCCCCTGGCGGACTTGGGCTTGTCGCTGGGATAGTCATGGGAAGGGAAGGGTACTTTCTCCCATGGGCTCTTGTGATGGCGCTTGGGATATGTTGCTTAGGGATGTTAGCGCTGAAAACGGTTCGGATAGATTACAATCGAGCATCCCCGGGATGTGCTTTTCCCTATTTCATACTAGCCTTTCTACTGCTATTCGCTTCGATATTTATTCGGTCGCTTATCGGCATGGGAGTGGAATTCTCCTGGAAGACAAACATACCTCTTCTTGCCATTTTGACTCTCTCGGTAGCAGCAGGAAAAGCCTTTGGAGGGATCCTTGCGGATCGTTACGGCTGGGTTTCCGTTTCGACCACAGCCCTGGTAACCTCCGCTCCATTGATCGCCTTTGCGAATAATGCGCCGTATGCAGGGATTCTCGGTATGTTTTTGTTTAACATGACTATGGCGGTAACGCTGGTGGCAATCGCTAGAATGTTTCCTGGGCGACCGGGCTTTGCTTTTGGGTTGCCCTGCCTAGCCTTGTTGCTCGGAGCTTTACCGGCCTTTACTGAGTTCAAGTCATTTCTCACTGATCAATGGCTCGTGCTATTTATTATTCTTGGCTCTGCAGGGGTTTTATTTGCCGGTTTGAGGTTATTACCGAATCTCGGTGGTATTTCATCGTACGGTGGGGAAACGCCGTGTGCCGATTGGCATTCGGAGAGATAACTTCCTGTCACCGAGAGGTACGAGAGTAGAAGTGTGCTCATGACTATCAATATGCACAGGTGTAATTGGCTTATGACGAAATCTATCCGAAGACCTACATTCCTCCGCCAGCAGTAGTGGTAAAATAGGATCAAATGAGGAAAGGCGACAGGGACTGCCAGCGAGGCGATATGTGTAATTTTCTGAACCACCTTCTTTCACCACAATACCGGTTCATGGATAGTGGCGCATCATCCCTGAATTCTAGCAGCATTTTTATTAAAAATACTTCGTTTTGAGTTCTTTCAAAACGCTCGAAATAGGTTCTTTTAATGGCCAGGACCTCAACAATGAAAATGACAATAGAGTGACAGGCCAAAACGCCATAACAGTCTGGAATTACAAGGAATATGTCAGCGTGACACTTAAATCATAATTTCTTAGTCAGTTTGAAAAAAAGTTTTTTGAGAAAAGGGAAAATATTATTTTTTCTCTAATAAGAAATAGGCTCATTTAGTGTCATGCTGTCATACCTCAGTGATTTTATTGTGTTACGCTGACTTACCTGTCATATCACTGTCATATTTTCTTCTGAATCGTGTCCTGCGTAGCGCACGTCCCATCCCGGAGCTACTTTAGGCTTACTTCATATCCACCAGCTTATCGGTCATGTCGTTGGCAGAGAACTCTGTGGTAATGGGTATTAACTTGACCTTCTGAATCTTGCTGGCAGCCATTTTCTTAAGATCGATCGATTTAAGGTTCATATCGTTATACGAGTAGTAATACATTACTCTGTTGGTTAGGTCATGCAGGACCGACCACTGGGTGTATTCAAAGGTTTTGGCCTCGCTCTTGTCCTTGATTGTGGCTTCACAACATTTCTGAGCGATATCGACAGTATTAAGTATATGCTTGGCCAGATTGATCGCTTCTTTACCATCTTTAGCCGGAGAACAGGCGTTCACCAGATAGGCGATTCGAACGAAACGCGAAGGAGGGCTCCAATCTCCCGGCATGCCGAGCCAACCACTGCCCGCGCCTGTGGGTGTTATTGATACCCCGTTGAAGTCCTTTGCCTTAGGATTGGAAGCGTTCAAATTTAGGTAGCCGCGGAGATTAGTAATCTGCCAAGGCAATTCCGGCATGTTGGTCATAACTCCTACGGGATTATCGTAGACCTTCTTTTCTCCGTTTATAAACTCAACAACCAGGCACTTTCCTGAGCCGTCATGAACGGCAAAATGGAGTGGCAGGGGTCTCCCGAACATGGGAATTGTGTCACCCCAGATATGGACATTTGACAATTCCTTTTTCAACTCATCGACCGTCGCGAAATTGCCCAATATCCATGAGACGAAATCATTGCTGCTGACAGCCAATTGACCGTCTTTCTGGACTACCCCCTCATACTTGGTTTCCTCAAAGAAAAGCCCTTCAACTGATAGACCGGCCTCATTCATGCCTTCCGCGAAATTCTCAACAAGGCCCAAACCGTTTATGCCCAAGTATGCGTATCGTGTCGTCCAGGTTTTTCCAGTCTTGCCATCAGGGGCTTTGCTCATAAATTCCTTACCCGCGGGCTCGAATACTATCTGCGAGTGAGCATCTATGCCGAATTCGTTGCTACGCCCGATGACTACTGTTCCATCATTTGCCTTAACCTGGAAACTCGTGCAGGCAAATACCTCCTGTGACAACAGAAGCGCTGCCAACGCGACAGCGAGATACGAGATCACAAGCCTCAGCACTGTTTTTTTCATGATAACCTCCTTGACCGGAATTATACTGTGGTCCTGCCGTTTTGAGGTCTTAGAGACGATGGCGGGGCGAGGGGTGGTATCCAGCAGCCCGAAAAGTCCCTGTATCTCCTCCCACAAGACCGGATAGTGGCAAGACCGTGGTTGTTGCCGAAAAAGACTCTTTCCCCTTGCATCTGACGTACCTCACCGTACGCCACCGGTCAACCGAAATATTCTTGTTGACCCTCAGCGGAACACAGCTGCCTTGTATATTAAATGGATAGTACGAATGACATTCTTCAATACGTGATTTGAATCGGAACCGTCTTTGTCGAATCATTTGATGGGTCGGGACTTTTTTACTGGCTGCCATCCTCCCGTCATCTTAAGTTCGCGAATACTCTTGAACTGAGTTACGTGTTCCAACATCTGGGTTAGTGAATCTTCTCTGCGGCCCAAAGACTGCTTCCACCATTTTATGTCGACGGTCCCAAATACAAGATACGGGTTACCGATTATCTCAGGCGAGCGGGTTTCGAATGTGTGAACCAATTCATCCTCTAATTCGTCCTGATGCGCCATGATGAGTTCACAGAGAGAACAA
Source organism: uncultured delta proteobacterium (assembly GCA_963798475.1). Classification (GTDB taxonomy): domain Bacteria; phylum Desulfobacterota; class Desulfomonilia; order Desulfomonilales; family Desulfomonilaceae; genus CAJBEZ01. The sequence continues at coordinate 181,246 of CAWCTI010000016.1, read as the reverse complement.
TATCGACAAGTTTTGCCAAGAGCCAGAAAACCCAACCCTTCAATGTGGATCAACAAAGCAAACTTCCGCATATGAGTCGGCCGTCGGCACATAGGGCAAGCGCTCAAACGAGTATCTTTATACGGATTCAAAATAAACGTGAATCGCTCGGGAAAATTTCTCATGTTGTTTTTTGCCATGTGACCTCTGCCCGTTCACTCCGAATATATTCCCGGTAAATATAGAGCTTCGTTATTTTCGTGGCTTAATTATCTCTGCACGGGCTGTTAGAAATGCCTCGTGCTGATACTTGTTTAGCGAGTTTGGTAAATCAAAGCCATGCTTCTTATTAGTCGCACTGATTGTTTGCGGCGACAAGAGAGCAACGTGACAGCTATCCAGTAGCTGGATGATCCCCTCAATCTTGAAACTTGTTGGCCGCCAGCGTACTCACCCTTCCTACCTCTCTTTTTTATTGCTATTCGATCAATTTGGTTGTCCCGCACGAAATCCTTGATGAGAGAGAAGAACGACTTGACGTGATCTGAGTCGTCGTCGTCCTCAAAGGTAATTTTCTTGGTTTCGAGGGGTAAGTGAGCTATCGATTGCGTTTTTGATTCCACAACAGCTAGGATCGCTTCGGTGCCTCTAATTTCAATGCCGCAGACTCTCATGAGCTCTCTCTTTAGGGTTAACAATGATTGTTCAGACTGCATAAGCCCCGTGGAGGGCTGTCAACGGGACCGAGAACTCCGTGACCTTCTTGATTTAGAACAATGAATGCCTGAATGTATGCCAACCCGCTCCTTAGGCGATGCAAAACCATTCATAAATCGTTCTACTACAAAAAAACAACGTTGACTTTAGCGAACTAATCTCTTCTAACTTAATTCGTTGCCAAAAACACTGATTCACCCAAGGCTATAAACCGTACGTGAAGGCACTTGTATTTAGCTAATCTAATGTTAGTTTAATCTTCGTCTGATTCTTCCTGGAGTTGGTTCTTGTCTTCTACCACCGCCAATTCCAATTTCGATCCCGCTGCCGGGGTTAATTGGGCGGCGATAGAACGTGGAAGAGCCGCTGGGCTCCGTCTCGAAGTTTTGCCCGGTGGAGGGCGTTTCGTTTTTGGGGATCTCACGCCGCCGTAGTGGGGTTCTCTTCACACATTTGCCTCTTCTGCACAATTCGCCGGATCCACAATCAGAATTGCTCTTGCAATCGGGTCCTGTCGTAGTCGGCGTTTGCGACCCATCGTCTACCGGCTCGCAGTGACATGTGTCGAGATTGAGTCTTTGCCTTGGGGGACATGTTATCGCAGGAAGACATTTGCCGTCGCGACACTTTCGACAAGAGGCGCAATCCCTATCCTTTTGGCAGTCGATCGGTGGCCGACCCGTCAAAGGTACACAAGCGCAATCAGAGAAATCCAAAACTTGGCCTCTAGGACAGGTCTTGGGAACACAGGCACCCTGAATACAGGTTTCGCAACGGTAACAATCTGAGTCTCCGTCGCACGTTGATATTTGAGGATTCCTAGGACTCGTCTGACGTACGCACACTGGGCATCTACGAGGAAGGCCCTCACTTGTATCGTAAGTGGCTGTGAATCCTTCTGGGCAAGTGTGTACACATCCAGTCCCGGGCAGCAGGATATGACCGTCGGGACAGGGACACGAGCATCCACATCCCTTGGAATCGTACGTGGCGCCAGATCTGCACGGTACACAACGACCATAAGAGGGATCGAGTTCCTGGCCGGGCGGGCATGGACAGTCGCAATCACAACTACTGGACCTGTAAAGCTTTCCACGCGGACAACACTCGCATTGATTGGTGGTTGGGTTGAGGTAGGCGCCTGGCGGACAGGGGCAACCCGTGGTTGGAGGCAGAGGAACAGGAACAGGGATAGGCACGATCATGGCCCCGGGTGGAGGGATGTAGACTGCGCCAGGCTTCTGAATCACTTCTGTCTTTAATCGTTCGCAGGAAGGCACGTCTGTAGGCAGTGTGTTGGGGATTGTAGTGCGGTTAAGTAAGTTTTTCATGGTGTCTGTGCTCACCCATCTTATCTCGCCAGGTTCCTTGTCTTTTTCGATGTCGACTTCCTGACAGGATGTCAGAACCCTATGCTCTTTGAATTCTGGGGATATATTGCGTACCTCGACCTGGCCCCAAATAACGGTGACTGTACTACGGGACTTTTCAATGGTTTGGACCACGAAATCGGCTGCCCGGTCGGTCAAAAGCACTTCTATCCAAGCGGTTGGCGTTGCCACTACAAAAGTGGATGGCGGTTCCGTCGGTGGAAGTTTGCTGATAAATCGGGCTATCCCCTCGTCGAGTTGTCCTATAAAATGGGTGGTTTGGCTCAGTGTCTGAAATCCGGAAAAACCGAAGACGGTATTTTCACCAAGCGATCCGTGAGTTGCCTCAGGATAAGGCGTCCACGCCCTGGTCGCGGATGAACTTGTCCAGGACCCTTTCCACCATATCTTGGAATTCCGTTTTGTTGAAAGGAAGTCCGATAGATAGAGAGGAGCGTTTGTATCCAGCTTTTTAAACTGGGCCTCGCCAGCCCTTTGAATCTTTGCGTCACCCTGGATCCCTCCTACCCGGGCGATCTCATTGGTATACGGCGACTGAGCCATGCCCTTGGCCGCAGGCCCTGACGCCCAGGAAAACGATGGCGACATTAAGGTCATAATCGCACATATGAGCGTGATCAGTCTTCCATGCAGGTTCGTGGTTCGGTTCATTATCTCATCCTCCTGAGGCGTTTGGTGGGTTAGCGAGTGGAAGAAAAGTTTGGCAGAGGATACGGTTACTATGGTGGAAATCTGACTGTTAGAATAGCTCTCTGTCTAACCTATGTCTATACAAAAAAGCATTTTGAGGATTTTCGATGCGGGATAGCCTGATTCTTCAACAGGGATCTCCCCCAAATTTGATTTAATGTCACTAGATTGCAGCTCAAATTGAGGTTTATAGTATTGCGCAAGGCAAATGTGCGAAAACATTTTAGGCCGACAGAATTTTTCTGAAAGCGACAATCGTCCGGAATTTATGTCCCAGATTGGGAGGTATCAAAAAGGGACGGAGGTCATCAGTCGGCAAATTTTTATAGGGTAGAGACGCTGAGTTCCATCCATCCAGGTTGTCGTGAACGGAGGCAATCAACTGAGGGTGTTTATATCAGGGCTCTTAAATATTTTTAGGTCCAAAATGTTCCGGCGTTCCCCAACGACTAGTTGTGACGAAATCATCTGACGATCTGGCATTCATCAACAAAAAAAGTGTCTTTCCCCTATGCGAGAGCTTTGTCTGCGCTACCTAGTGTGGCGTTCCTTAAGTTAGGTTTATATTTAAAAAGGTCTATCTTGTTAACATGACAAGGTATGTCCACTCAGAAAAGGCAACCTTATTTCGAGAACGTGACACTAGATCTCTATGATCCCCATTTGACTGACAGTCAGTTCCAATTCCTGATCTAAGACCTTCTCAAGCAACTATTTGGTTTGGTTAGACGTTTCCATTCAGGCTCACGCCTCCAGAACGTCTAGAACGTGTTCTAACGGTTTTTTAGTCTTTCGGCGGCCCGGTCTTCCCGGAACAGCTTAGCCAGGCTCAATTTTCGCGTTAGAGGGGTTATTCGCGTTCTTAGCACGTTGTTCCGGCCCTAAAGAAGAAAAACGTCAATTCTTTCGGAATATCGGGATTCAGGCTTACGATCTAAAGCCTCAACACTCCATATAAACGATTCAGATGTCTTTCGATGAAGTGCACATTGATTAGGCTCTTGGTTGAATAGGATTCTTTGCTAGATTTATGGAGAGGAGTTCGTTAAAGGCTCTGGACTGTATGATTTGTTAGTTTTAGCTATGCGTTGATATGTCTTTTTCTTCTTCTTCCTTTTTTTCTTTACTTCTTTTGTATACGGGCTAAAAACAAGACCGAATAAGCCCTTAATGCCAGTCGCTTACCCCTAAAAAACGTCAAACAACTTGCGTCGTTTCAAGGTCTCTTCTGTTCACGTCCTTTAACTGAATGCCAATAGAGCATCTACACACTAGTTTCCAAAATGATGACTTTCGGTAAGATAATCTTTTTCATGGAGTTTTTTCTTCAGATATGAGGTTTTCGTCCTGATTAGTTTGAAAACTACCGGACAGTTCAAAATAGATAACTCCTCTGCGGGTTCTGAAGTCATTCTACAGACCTCTGTATTGGATTCCGATTCACGAATGATTTCCTCTTTCAGCGCCTTACTCAATTTCTTTATCCGATACTCTTCTTTTAAGGCTTCCGAGGTGGTTAGTAACCGTCATAAAATAACTGTTGCAACTTTTCGGTGCTTTTACTATAGACCGTGTGTATGAGTGAATGTACTTATATCAAGAAAAGGTTTGACCTGCTAGTTGGAATTGTAGATGAACGGGTAAGACGCCTGTTGGTTGCCGCAGAAGCTGAATGTCTCGGATATGGTGGTATATCGGTAGTCAGTCGCGAGACAGGAGTTTCGCGTCGAGCAATCTCTGTGGGCATTAAAGAACTGAAGCAGCCTGAAAATCTTCCCAGAGGCCGAGTTCGCAGAAAGGGAGCGGGCCGAAAGAAGACGATAGAAAAGGACCCCACGCTTGTGGGAGATTTGGAATTACTCATAGAACCAGCAACCTGTGGTAATCCTGAATCGCCGTTAAAATGGACGTGCAAGAGTGTCAGAAAATTAACGGACGAACTCCAGAAAATGGGCCACAGGACGAATCGCAGTATGGTTGCCGAGATTCTTCACGAAATGGGGTATAGTCTTCAGGCAAACAAGAAGACCATAGAAGGGACATCACACCCGGACCGGAATGCTCAATTTGAGCACATTAACTTCAAAGCCAAGGCGTATCTCGATGAGAAGCAACCCGTCATATCAGTGGACACAAAGAAAAAGGAATTGGTCGGGAGATTCGCGAACTCAGGACGAGAACTTCGGCCCAAGGGCCAGCCTGAGGAGGTCCTCGTTCATGATTTCATGATTCCGGAACTTGGGAAAGTAGCTCCATATGGTGTTTACGATATAGGGCAAAATTTAGGCTGGGTAAGCGTCGGCATTGATCATGACGCTTCTGCTTTCGCAGTGGAAACCATTCGTAGATGGTGGTATTCCATGGGGCAGGCTTCTTATCCCAATGCGACCAAACTGCTGATAAGCGCTGATTCCGGGGGCAGCAACGGGTCCAGAGTTTAATTGTGGAAATTGGAGCTTCAGAAACTGGCGGACGAAACCAGACTTGAAATATCAGTTTGCCATCTGCCACCAGGAACAAGCAAGTGGAACAAAATCGAGCACAGGCTCTTCTCTTTCATCAGCAAGAACTGGAGAGGAAAGCCCCTCATAAGTCATGAAGTGATTGTGAGCTTAATCGCCCACACTACGACGAAAAATGGTCTCAAAGTGCGATGTGAAGTCGATACGAACTCCTATCCGAAAGGGATAAAAGTCTCGGATCAAGATCTGGCGAAAATCCTCCTACTAAGAAGTGACTTCCATGGGGATTGGAACTATACGATCCGTCCTAGGCCGCTTTCAATTGATACTGTTATTTCCTGACGGTCGCTAACATAAATGCTGAGAAAATAAGACTCTTCGGTTTGATTGGAGCGGCCGTTGTAACTATCGCCCTGTGGCAGGCCCCGGCGGTAATTACATTCTCTACCCTTTTACTATTCTGGCTACGTGGTTTCACGAAATGAGCCATGGCTTGATGGCTCTTCTCTTGGGAGGCAAATTTGCAAGTCTGATCATTTTTCCGAACGGCTCCGGGATCGAATATTATTTGGGCCACTGTAATTAGAACCGATTGGCAGTGTCCTGGTGGCGTCGGCTGGTCCAATGGGACCGCCACTGGCGGGAGCCGGGTTAATAATAGCTTCCCGGAATCCTAAATCTTCTTCAATGATTTTGAAATTCTTGGGTATCTTCCTACTTTTTTCGGCGTTCGTTTGGGTCCGATCGATTTTCGGATTTATCGCTATACTTGTAATGGGAGCAATAGTGTTGGGCATCTCTTTTATGAGATCTCAAGGAATTCGGAATTTTGCAGTCCAATTTCTAGGCGTACAGGCCTGTGTCGCCACCTACTTTCAAATTGGTTATCTGTTTAGCTACTCGGCTGGTCCCCTGGGAATTTCGGATACTGGCCGGATTCAGCAGATCCTCCTTTTGCCCTACTGGTTTTGGGGCGCATTAATGGCTGTTGGGTCAATGTTTATTCTCATCACAAGCCTGCGATTCGCCTATCGATCTTAGTTGAGCCTGGTTAACGCTAAAACAAACTAAAAAATGGATCCCGTTTTCGGAATCATGAGGTCTCAACGTAGCCAACAGGACCTGAAATATGGGGTGAATTCGGTTAAATGGTTCATGCTAATAAACCTTTATTTTTAGAAACTTATCCAATCGTCCGCTCCAGGCTTTCAGCGCTCTCTCCATGACAATTGATATTGATATTCCTTTCGGCCCCTGTTTTTGCAATTTGCCCTGAATGGCCAACACCTCGCTGGTAAGTATTGTTTTAGCAAATCCTTTCTGGGCATTCGGAAAAACCACCACGTCGAGTAAGCCTGTTTCATCCTCCAGTGTCAGGAACATGACCCGTTTCCCCGATTTGGTTGGTGGAGTATGGACAATCACCAGCAAACCTATGATCCTCACAATACTGCCAGACGGTAAGCGTCTCAAATCAATCGCCCTAATGATGTTGTCTCTAGCCAGTAAGGGCCTAAGGGTAGACAAGGGATGCGCATGACAGAAGACTTTCATGGAGACGGCTTCGTTATAAGCCAGCGTCCTGTCTGTCTCATTTATGTGTTTGGCCCTATCAAGCATTATAGGCTTCCTGAATCAGTTCCCATTCGTAATCTTCGAGGCCTTCAAAAGAACCGGCAATAGACAGAATATCCTCTATACGTTTAGGAGTGGAAACACGACTCAGAAATTCTTCCCGACTCCTGAATAACCCAAATCTCTCACGATTAGCTCTTATACGGCGGGACATGGCGGTTCCAACCCCGTTTATCACATGCAATGGGACCCTTATCCCTGTTCGTTCGGCCACATATTCAGCGCCACTAGAATTAACATGTGGCGGATATATTCTTATGCCTCTTCTCCTGGCTTCGTTTATTACTACTGAATGCGGATATGAGCCCACTTGTCCAGCGTTGAGCAGCCCAAGATAAAAAGCCTGCGGATAATGAGCCTTCAGGTAAGCGCTCTGGTAGGTAATGTGAGAAAATGAAGCGGCGTGAGCCTTACAAAAACCGTAAGAAGCAAAGGCCGAAACGTGTGTGAAAACTTCCTCCGCGAGAGATTTGCCATGCCCCTGATCTATTGCGCCTTCAATGAAGCTCTGTTTCAGGAGTTCCATTTTTCTGGATTTTCGATCTTTGGTCATGGCCCGACGGAAAGAGTCGGCTTCGGCATAAGACAATCCCGCGAAGAGATGAGCGATACGTAAAACCTGTTCCTGGAAAAGAATCACTCCATAGGTCTCCTTTAAGACTTGCGAAATAGTCTCGTCTAAAAAGGGGACAGGCTCTTCTTTGTTTCGCCTCCGAATGTAAACATTGACCATATCGCCTTCAACCGGCCCAGGTCTGAATAGAGAAACTTCCGCCACCAGGTCCTTAAACTCTACTGGTTGAAGACATCCTAAAAGGCTCCGCTGCCCTGGGGATTCAAGCTGGAAAACGCCGACACTGTGAGTACTGCGAAGCAGGGAATAAGTCCTTTTGTCATCAAGGGGAATGCGGTCAAGGTTCAGGTTGATTCTTTTTTCATCTAATATTTCAAGGGCCTTTGTGATAGCGGTGTGCATACGCAAGCCCAATATATCCAACTTGAGAAGGCCTAGAGCTTCAACATCGTCCTTGTCCAGTTGACTTACCGGTACGCCTTTTGGCGATTTAACCACCGGGGTCCAGGCTTTGATGTCACCCGGCGCTATTATTATCCCGCCTAAATGAACTGAGGTCTGGAAAGGAATCCCCGTCAATCTTGACGCCAAATCCACAAGCTGTGTTTCTTTCTGGATTGGAGCGCCTCTTAATTCCGGTAATTCTTGTAGAGACAATTTCAAGTCGCGACCCCTGAGTGACCATGGAAGGCATGAAGCAAGGCGGTTTATTTGATTCAGAGGATAGCCCATCGCTCTTGCCGCCAAACGCACGGCGCTCCGGCATTTGAACTTATGGATTGTGCAAACCATCGATGTCTGTCTTGGAAATAGCCCCAGAACATAGTTGATGACCTCATTCCTTCGTTCGGAATCAAAGTCGATGTCTATATCGGGCATGTCACCTCGGCCATCATTTATGAAGCGTTCAAAAAGGAGATCATTAGCTACAGGATCAACCCCTCCAAGAAGTAGATAAACTATCAAGCTGCCCACCGCGGAACCTCGAACGCTGTGGCGGATATTCTCATGCCGGGCGAAGTCCACTACATTTCGGACAAAAAGGAAGAAATCAGCCAGTTGAGTTTTGTTTATGGCCTGTAGTTCCTGATCAACACGACGGAAATACTCAATCCCGACTGGACCGTTGCACCCAGCCAGTTCTTTGAAAGAAAGTTTGGCAAGCTTTTCTGAAGCCTCTAAAGGATCCTGCATAGAAGGTGGATGAAGCTTTCCAATCGGCAAAGAAAAACTCTTACATAGTGACGCGATGTACTGAGTATTTTCAATGGCCGGCGGATAGTGGATCTTACTTTCCATTTCCTCGCCGGAAATCAGGGAAAAACTGTCATTCGGCAGTGGCGTAATTTTTCGGTGATGATGCTTGATCTGAATATCGACCAATATGCGGTGGAGGATATAATCTTCAGGTCTCAAAAAAGAGACTTCATTGGTAGCTACCGTCGGGATATTTACTGATAAGGAAAAGTCTATTGCTCGCTGTAATAGTTGATTGTCGGTCCCATTATTCTGAATGGCTAGAAAAAACCACTCGGGGTTATTTAATGACGACTTCAATTCCAGTAAACCAAACTCCGCTTCTACAAGCCTTTCTTTTCTTATAGCCGTATTAATCCTGGAGCGTCGTCCACCGGCTATAAACACCAAGCCCTTTGAATAATGGCTTAAGTCCTGTTTTGTAATGGTCCCGGAATTCGAAGTAGCCGACACTAGACAGCAAAGATTCCTGTAAGACTCAAAGCTTGTCGCCAAAAAAGTTATCTGAGATCCATCCCAAATCGGAAGTTTCGCTCCTATAATTGGTTGAATTCCGCTCCTAATAGCGGCTTTATAGAACCTGACAGCGCCATGTAGAGTGTAATCGGTCAGAGCGACAGCTTTTTGTCCCGTTGACGCGACAGCCTCAACCAAATCTTCCGGGGTAAATGTTCCCCAAAGAAATGAGAAAGCGCTAAGGACTTCAAGATGAACAAAGGTATCCATATTCATGAAAACATGATCACTTCGGTATTTTATGTTTAATCAAATGCTTCGACTTGAAGCGAGACGATAAAGCGCTCTAAGGCTTTGTTCGTATGACGCCGACCAGTTTCCCTAGGATTTTTATCTTGGAACGATCTTTTCCTCTAAAAACTAACGGTTCATAAGACTGATTGGCCGGCCGTAATTCTATCTGGTCATTGTTGATCCTGAAAATTTTCAGGGTAGCCTCTGGTTCGATTTCCTCCACGATGACAGCGACGATAGAACCATTTTCCGATTCCTGTTGAGGGTGAATTATAGCAAGATCCCCGTCCTGTATGTGGGCTTCGATCATTGAATCGCCTTTGACTTTGAGCGCGAAAGCTTCAGATGAACCAAAAAGAGAGGGATTGATAGGTAATTGGTCCTCTTTGTTCTCATGAGCAAGTATGGGGCGTCCCGCCGCGATTTGGCCTAAAAGGGGAATAAAAGGCTTCTTCTTGTACGACGAGTCAACAACTTTCCAGGCTCTTTTGCTGCCTGGCGTCCCTTTGATTAATCCTTCCGACTCCAATGACCGGATATGCTTTATGAGGCTTCCGGTTGAAGCAAGCCCCAAAGCCTTGCATATTTGCCGCAAGGAAGGAGGAAAACCTTCTCGCGCCTGGAAGCTGTCCATAAAGTCGAGAATCTGTTTTTGTCGTTCAGTAATTGTCATGTTTTTATTATAGAGAGTATATGTTCTCTTTGCAAGAAAAAATTACGGGCCGCAGACATAAAAACCCCCGACCGGCTTACAGCCTGGTCACGGCCACTAGAAGAGACTCTTGTCCACGCTGATCATATTCACATAAAAAAGAGCCTGGATATTCAACTTAGCAGGTGGTACATAATCCGGGGCGGGTCAAGACAATGACCCTTAGACGTCAGTAAAAGACGTTGATCTGAAAGGAGGTTCGAGATGGGAAAACTTATTCACACATGCGTCAGCAGGATCGAACGGGAAGATGGCCCCACAAGAAAGGCCATTATACAAGGGTTTCCCGGCGAGGTTCATTATGGCGTCCACGGGGGCATTAAAGATTTCTACAAGGTAGAGCCCAAAGAGGAACACCCGGCGACACTGGATCACATGATCACTGCGATCGCCGCTTGAATGATGGGCACTTTGGCCAGGTTCCTGGCCGGAAAACAGATTGACACCTCCAAGGACAATTACTGGGCGGATGTGGAAGGTGATATCGAGGATGTAAATGGCGTGCTCAAAATCACCCGAATTCGGGTCAATTATCATCTGAAAACTTCATCAGCCAAGGAAGAAGACGCTAGACAGGTTCTCAAAGTCTATCTGGAGGGATGCCCTGGCGCTCAGAGCGTAATAGGCTGCATCGAGATTCTTGATAACATGGTCGTTGAGCGTCTACCGTGAGATGTTAATGAGTGCCTAATTTGTAGGAATCCTGTTTGACGCTGTGTAGCTTGTGAATAAAGTCAATGCGGACAAGATGCAGGGGACGCTCCGAAGGTGGTGAACGGCCATTTCGTTCAAAGCAATTAATTTCAGGTATCTAAGAATACTGTTTCAGGCAATTCCAGTTTTCTGATACCGCCATATAAGAAATTTCTCTGCATTTGAATGTTTTCACTATTGATGTGAAACCTTTTTGCTTTTGCGATGTCGTCTATTACAAATCCGGAGATTTCCGGTTGGAAGATAAATTGGCAGGAGCCGAAGAGCTTCAGATTTCTTAATCTTCCCTAACTTCCATTCATCGAATTCTGTTAAACCCGCTGCCTCAACAGCGGGTTTAGCTTTTTGCGGGACAAACTCAATTCGAGTCCAGTCAAAGAACTTGCCCCAACCTAATTTATTCCCATAATCTTCTCTTGACAGACAATACGCCTGTGGCTTATATAGCCGAAACTCATATTGTTGATGTGATAAAATTACTTTTTCAAGGGAGGAGCAGACATGACAAAGGCTGAATTTGTGGACAAGCTTGCTGAGAAGGGCAAGATAACCAAGAAACTGGCGACGGAAGCAATAGAAAAGGTTTTTTCAGCTATTGGTGAAGCTCTGGTGAATGGCGATGAAATCTCCATCCCGCGTTTCGGAAAATTTTCTGTTGTCGTTAGAAAAGCTCGAACAGGCTTAAACCCACGCACCAAGGCCAAACTCAACATCCCGGCAACCAAAGCTGCAAAGTTTACCGCTGCAAAGGCCCTTAAAGAATCTATAAAATGATTCTAGTTTTGTGAGGTTTCTGGTGAGACGTGGTGGTCGCTGAGCTTATGCTTTGAAAAATATTCCTAAATTTTGCCTTGACATGTTGTCAACGCTCCTGATATTTTGTCACTTATAGGGTATCTCACTCCACAGGAGAGAGGCCCTTAGCCCTGGCATCCCCCCGCTAGGGTTTTTTCTTTTTTTGGACTTGGTTTTCCTGTTGATATTTTTGCAGTCAAAGTCTAGTCTTTTCCTGTCATTTGCTGTTTCTAAATGAGCGAAGGAGGCCTCGCATGAGTTTAATTAGTTTCCTAATTTTAGGACTTATCGCCGGTTGGTTGGCCGAGACAATCATGAAGGGCCGGGGTGCCGGTCTGGTGGTAAATCTCATCCTTGGAGTGATTGGAGCTTACCTGGGAGGTTTTCTTTTCAGTCTGTTTGGCTTGTCAGCTCACGGTTTTATTGGATCGTTGATCACCGCCACTCTTGGGGCGGTAGTACTTCTGTTCCTGATTAACTTTCTAAGGAAAGCCTGACATACAGAGGACCGTTGCCTAAAAATCTTAAATCGATGATCGACAACCTAATTCCTCGGCGCATAAGGCTCGCTATGCTCTTTGTGATGATTCCAATTTGCGATGTACAGTTTAGCCAATTCCGGAGACTTGATGATCAGGAGGTTCTCTGCGTTTTTCTCCTCAGCCGCTTTTGTGAAACTAAATGATTCGGTAATTACCGTCTGGCCGTCAATAATGATGACCTTGTTGTGAGCAATGTCATGAGCGTCATCAATTAATGTCGGTATCCGGGAATTCGCCAGGAATGTGGCTAAACTCTAATTCTTGATCCGTTGGCTCTTGTCGACAATCGCTTCGACTTTAACACCTCGTTTATGAGCCTCTAAAAAGGCCTTTGCAATCGGTCTTGATGTGAAAGAATACGCCTGAACCAGTATTTGATTCCTGCCGTTACCGATCTTTTTGACGATCGCCTGAGCGCATCCGCCGAAAGGACTGAAATAAACTTGAACCGGCGTGTTGTTTACGATTAACTCAGCAGAATAGCATGATTGAAATGGTAGAGAGAGGAGGAACACTAAAAAAAGTAATAACGAAAAAATCTTCTTAATTCTCATGGTGTTTCTCCGGCAAAAAACTTCTGATTTATTGAGGCTTAAAAAGCCTGATCAAACTATTCAAGACAGATACACCATTTTGTGTCCAACTTGAACATCTAGATAGTCACTTGTAAAATCAACATTAAGGATGTTTAAATCATGTTTTCTCGAGACCATTTTCCCTCAATGTTTAGAGGCTAAGTGTAATTGATCTAGGCGCTTCCTGTTATTTCTTCGGAGAGTGATTACAGTCGAGGCATGTTATTCCAGGTCTACTCAGCGATTAAATCGATCCCGCGCCTGCCTTATAAACTCATCTTCTCGGATATTTTTATTGTTTTTTTCAAGCTTGCACGAATATTTATGGTCTGATTTTAGATCGGTTCCCCAAAGATGTAGACAAAAGACGCGTAAGGATTTGATTGCGGAGTTGGTTGCAAACAGACCAAGCACCCAGGCTGTTCCAACAGATTGCATTATCCGATAATATGGAGGGAAATCATGTCGAAATCTTTACCGTTGCATTTCGTTCTTGTCGTTGGAATCATAATCTGTGGGCTAACTTTTGTGACCCCCTCAAACATTCAGGAAGCTGGCGCTATGATCACCGTCCCCGGTGGAGATTGCGGCTACACGAAATTTGGGAGTTCGGACCTAGCCATGCTAATCTCAAAAGTTGGGGCACCGCTCCATATAGACATTCTCCGCCTGTCACCGCTTCCGAAGATGTTGGGCGTTCGGCGCAAATTAGGAACGTTACGCCAGTGATGTCGCAACAGATAACGCATTCAAATAGTAGAAACAAAGCAGCAAGCGAAGCGCCCCGTGGAGTTGAGGCTAAGGCCTCAATTGACGCCAAGCTTTCTCCGGAGTTGGCGGACCTTCTTGCGATGAAAGAGAAACCTTTCAACTATAGCAAAGGGGGAAGTTACGGTAAAGGACGGCAAAGTGGCTGTTAAAGTATGGTTAAATCGACATGACGACAAGCTAATGAAATTGCTTGAAGAAAAAGGTCTTGAAATTAGTTTTAAAGCGTCAACCGGAAAGATGATAATAGGATATGTTTTGGTTGAAAAGCTCAAAGATCTTATTGCGATTCCTGAAGTCCGTTTCATTGAACCATTTGCAGCCAAGGCATAGGGCTCCGGGCGTGTTTATTGACGCCCATTAACCTTCTACTTATTCGATTTGGTCTCAGTTGATTTTCATTGCAATAATTGCGTTTGTTGATTGACGGTTCGCATGCTGTAATAGTCGGCGGAAAGAAATGATCGACCACGCAAACATTTCGGGAGAGTCTTTGTAACATGACCGAGAAAACCTCTGACGAGATGCTGGTCCAACAACTTATCGAAAAGGCGAACAGTGGAGACCTCGCCGCTCAAGCCGATCTGGGTTGCAAGTATACGAGAGGCGAAGGGGTCGCCAAAGACAACCACGAAGCCGCCAAATGGCTTCGCCTTGCAGCGGATCAATGCCACCTGGAAGCTAAGGTCGCCATCCAGCAAATTGGGAATGACCTGAAAATGACAAAACGAAATTTCACTGTCCAATCCCGGAACACTTAAAAAGCATTTAGAAAGTTGATGATAGATTTCTCACTTCGCTAGAAATGACAAGAATCAGACATCGTTCTCCGCCTTAAATTGGAAATAGGGGTGTTCCAGTTCCGGCCTGTTCAAGCTTAAGAATGAGCCTCTTGCAAAAGTATTTTTTGGGGGTTAAGCATGTGTAATAAATGAGCTTCACGGGCAGTCCCGTGGTATAGTGTTTTTAACAGAAAGACGCTTTGTCACAGGAGCCACCAGTGAAGCTTAGAAAGAGAATATCATGGTTGATGGGAACCCTGCAACGAAGTCTGTTTCCTAAATTGGAAGAGTCTTGGAATGGCCCTTTAACTGAAAAAGAGAAACAGCTTGTGTCGATCTTGGAGTTGGTTCAGGTTGAGAGATTCATTCCCAAAAGCTCTGATACTCAGTGGATGGGTAGAAAGCTTCGTGAGCGTGAATCGATAGCACGGTCTTTTGTTGCGAAGTCTGTTTGCGGATATCCTTTCACAAGCGCATTGATTGAGGCGCTTAAGACCGCGCAGAGTTTGCGTAAGATCTGTGGTTTTGAGAAGGCTTCACTCATTCCTTCCGAGTCTACCTTCTCCAGGGCTTTTGCCGAGTTTGCTGATAGTGGTCTTGGCGAGAGGGTCCATGAGGCTTTGGTTGACCGATCTTTGAAAACGGAACTGGTAGGTCACATATCGAGGGACGCTACTGCGATAGAGGCTCGCGAGAAACCAGTAAAGAAACCGCCAAAGCAAAAACCTTCTCCTAAAAAAAAGGGGCGTCGGGCCAAGGGGGAACACCAACACAATGAAGCAAAACGTTTGGAGCGTCGGCTCCATCAATCGGCGGAGCAGGCGTTAAATGAATTACCTGTGGTCTGCGATGTCGGTACTAAGAAGAACTCCAAAGGATACAAAGTGAGTTGGATTGGCTATAAGTTTCATGCCGATGTCAACGATGTGGGCTTGCCAATAAGTGTCGCGATGACCTCAGCATCATTACACGACAGTCAGGTTGCCATACCACTCATGAAGATAAGCACCTCCAGAGTAATCTATTTCTATGATGTTATGGATTCGGCCTATGACGCTGGGCCTATCTACGAACTTAGCAGGAGTCTGGGACATGTGCCTATAATAGACAAGGATTCGCTTGGCAAAGACATTATTCCCATGGCTCCGCATGAAACGAGCAGGTATAAGGAAAGATCAGTCGTGGAGCGTTTCAATAGTAGATTAAAAGAGGAATTCGGCGGGCGTAATATCATGGTTCGAGGAGCCCAGAAGGTAAAGATGCATCTAATGTTCGGAGTGATGACAATCTTTGCTGATAATTTGCTTAAGTTGGCGACCTGATCTCCCCAAAAATTACATTATAGTCGATCAACACTATAATTGCGCCCAAAGAGTGGTGAAATATCGTAAAACTCGATAAACATGGATAAACGATAGGTCCAATTTCACAAATAGCCTCAAGAAGGTCCGACGGACAAGACCAACTCGTCATTTATTGTGACTTTTGCAGGAGGCTCTAATGTTAGCAAAAATGGCATAATTCGTTCTTTGGTTTTTTGAGTAAAGGATTAATCGAAGGCATTCCGAAGGGATAATTCTGTCTATTAAATGTCCTTTGGCGGATTAGCTCATCGATGATTCCCTTGCAAATACCTCCCCTCCCCAATACCCCAACCACAACTGCTCCAAAGATTCACCGTCAGTCCGTTCATGAATTAAGCGGCTCTTTACGGGAGGCTTCGTATCTTTCTTCGTTGCGAGAAGCCGCACTTTCATCACATTGGCCAGAAGTTTTGTCAATGGCCCGCAAAGGCCAACCAGGGCCTTTTCCATGACAATAGATATCGAGAGTCCTCCTGGCCCCTTGCGCTGTAGTCTTCCTTCAATTGTTAAGACTTCGCTGGTCAGGATGAGTTTGGCAAATCTGCTCTGAGCTTTGGAGAAAACCACCACGTCAAACAACCCCGTTTCATCTTCCAACGTCAGGAACATTACCCTTTTCCCGGATTTGGTCGGGGGCGTGTGAACCAAAATCAGAATTCCTGAAACTCTAACTGTTGAACCACGAGGTATACGACGCAAATCCCTGGACATCACTACATTCTGTTTTCTCAAAACATTCCTGAGGGAAGTCAGGGGATGCGCATGGCAATTGACGCTCATTGACATAACTTCTTTGAATGTCTTTTCTGCGTAGTTTGAATCAAATGGTTGAACGCGTTTCATAGGCCGCGCCGCTCCACCAGTTCGAAGTGTGATTTACATGTTGCTATGATAGAGAGCAGATGCTTTCCTTGCAATAAAAAAATCCGCCTGTTTTCAAAATGCGCAATGTGACTTCAGCCTTCCCACAATCTTTTCTTGACATCCAATACGCCCCTGCCTTAATAAGCGAAACTCACATTGTTAACGCAACACATTTACCGATCCAGGGAGGAGCGATATGACTCGAAAAGAAGCGACAGACGCTATTTTAAAAGCGAAAAAGGAAAAAGGCCTCACATGGGAAGCTATCGCTTCAGCAGTCGGGGGACACAAGGTGTGGGTCACCTCAGTGTTATTGGGGCAAAACAGCATGAACCCTGATCAGGCTACAAAGGCGGCCTCTGTTTTAGGACTTACAGACGAAGTAGCATCAACGCTTACGGAATTTCCCATGAAGGGATCCCTCGATCAGAGTGTTCCGGTTGATCCCCTAATCTACCGATTTCATGAGATCACGCAGGTGTTTGGAACCTCAATAAAGGAAATCATTCACGAGATGTTCGGAGATGGCATCATGAGCGCTATTGATTTCGAAATTGACATCCAGAAAAAGCCAGACCCAAAAGGTGATCGCGTTGTTGTTACCTTTAACGGAAAGTTCCTGCCTTACAAGAAATGGTGAGAACGGGTATCCCGTGTACTATTTCACACAGTTCAAAAAAAAGATGCTTGGTCGTTAATCCCAAAACTGTTACCGTTGGCGACAGATTAACATCTTGAAATCATTTAGGCAGGTGTCGCCCCGATCAAAGCTTGTTTGTTCCACCTGTTTTCATGGCGACTTTGTCATTGAATCTGGCAGCGTCGATCACGAACCTCTCATGTGTACCGTTAGAAATTTCCTCGATTCCGTCGTCCGCTGAAAGAGAAAAAGTCAACTTACGCCCTTCTACCTTTTCCAGTTTTCCCTCCACAGTGACGGTAAGTCCTGGTGGTGTCGCAGCAGAATGCGTCAGGTTGACTCCAATACCCACCGTTTGTTCCTTTGGCCAGTCTATGTGAGGGTTGACGGCCTGGATGCATGCCCATTCGAACAACCCGACCATAAATCCTGTCGCTAATACTCTCGGCATCTTCTGAAACTCTAAAGATTCCGGAAACAGGAAAGGCACGGTTTTGTTTTCAGGCACCGCAAACCTGAATTGAAACGTTAAACCTGATCTCAAAGAATTTTTCATGGGAAGTCCTCTCTCTTTTAAATTTCTTTTTTGACTCAATGATAGAAGTGATATCTTGATAAGTAAAATTAATAGATCTTATAAACATCATTATGCTATATTATTGACTATGGAATGGCAGCAAATCGTGGGATTTTATCACGTGGCTCGACTGAGAAGCTTCACAAATGCCGCTGAAGCCACGTTCAGGACTCAATCCGCATTGAGCCAGCAAATAAAGAGACTAGAAGAAGAGCTGGATTGTCTGTTGATTGAGAGAGTTGGAAGTAGAAGACTGCGGCTCACTGCCGCAGGAGAGGAGTTTTTCGGGTTTGCTGAAGAGGTTTTAGAAAAGTACGAGTCAGTCACTGAATCGTTACATGATCTTCAAGGAATTCAACGAGGAACCCTGAGTGTGGCTGCGCCCTTCACGACCCTTTATCACTTATTCCCTGCAGTTCTCCAAGAGTATCTTACTCAATTTCCACAGGTTCAAGTCACTATACTGGACCGCCCACAGAAAATAGTAATTGAGCTTGTCAGGAGCGGTGAGGTAGATTTCGGGTTTGTTCTGGAGTCTGCGGTGCCCCATGACCTCATCTCGTGGCGATGGGAAAAGGTGGATACAGTCTTGATAGTTCCGTTGGGACATCCTTTGGCTTTGCTAAAGAGGGTGACATTGGATGAGGTTGTCAGGTATCCCCTTATCCTGAACCCCAAGAATCCACCGCATACGGGTCGCCTTGACGTAGAGGAACGACTCCAGGGGCTTGGTCTGAGCTATCGAGTGGTTATGGAGTCTTCCAACGTCGATCTGAGTTCTCTTTATGTAGAGATGGGTCTGGGCGTGTCCTTTGCCACCATAGTCCAAAGTCTCCCGATTCTAAAACAGAGAAAATTGGAGTTCATACCCTTGGATCATTATTTTGAATCGGACTATCTCAGCATAATCTCCCGCAAAAGCAGAACGCTTGCCTCGTACAAAACGGCTTTCTGGAGTCTCCTACTGGAATGCGATGGTTTAACGGTTTGAGACAGTTGCGAGCGACTTTTAGTGCAATCTTTATGTTAACAGCGCTACCGTCTGTTTGGGGGACCTCGCAATGACTTGTTGGCGGCGCTCACATCTGAGTGAAGGAAAGTGTTTTATAATACCGCCGCTGAAGAAGTTTCTCTGCTTTTGAATGTTTTCACTATTGACGTGAAACCTTTTTGATTTTGCGATGTCATCTGTTGCAAATCCGGAGATTTCCGGTTGGAAGATAAATTGGCAGGAGCCGAAGAGCTTCAGATTTCTTAATCTTCCCTAACTTCCATTCATCGAATTCTGTTAAACCCGCTGCCTCAACAGCGGGTTTAGCTTTTTGCGGGACAAACTCAAATCGAGTCCAGTCAAGGCACCGCAAGGTGTGTGCCTACGTTAGTTGCCGGGGTCAAAAGTAATATACAATCCTTATTGGACCCATTATTATAATGTTGACTGAGCAATCGAATTACTGGCTTTTTTCACTGTAATTATTTTATGCTAACCTGGGCGAGTGTTGTTTTGGAAGCCAAGAAAAGTCGATGGCTTGCAGAAGCTGATCCCCTTGCTAGTGAGCATCTCGTTGCGCAATCTGAGGCGTTACTTAAGCGCACAGACAGGAGAAAGGGCCATCCCCCGATTGCTAAAGGTTCTAATTACCACATGCCCCTTCGAGAGGGCAATGTACGAGGAGACAAGCGATGAGCGAAGGGCAAGCAATAAAGAAGAATATAGAAGGCGCATGTGACGTAAATTGGGACGATTATCTCAAATCCTATTATGAAAAGCCCCAAAGCGCGAAGACTTGGTCCGGATATGATGTCCACGAGCTTTACACGCCGGAAGATCTAGCCAAGAAGGACTACAAGAAGGATATCGGTGATGCCGGAGATTATCCCTTCACCAGGGGCCTTTATAGAAACATGTTCCGTGGTCGCTACTGGACTAGACGAGAGGTGGTGGGTATAGGCTCTCCGGCGGACACGCACGAACGGGCCGCATTTTGCTTCGAGCAAGGAGGCACAGGGCTGAACACCATCGCAGATGTTACGTACGAAATGGGTCTTGACGCTGACCATCCCTGGGCGAAAACCGAGGTCGGTTTGACGGGCGTGAACATCACTTCCGTAAAAGATATGGAGACCCTAGTTGGTGACATTCCATTGGACAAAGTAAGTTGGTCCCTTATTACTGCCTCGACGGCCGCCGCCGCTACTATGGCTCAATACGTGGCCGTGGCTCAGCAAAAGAATTACGATATAAGCTACCTTCGCGGTTCCATCCAGAATGACCCTATTCACTTTCGGTACTGCGGATTTAGACCCGCCTGTCCATTAGATCTCTCCATAAAGCTCGGTTCCGACGTAATGGAATACTGTACGAAGAACATGCCCAAGTTCTACTACACTACAGTGAACATGTACGATCTTAGGGAGCAGGGAATCACTGCTCACCAGGAAGTGGCGTACGGCTTCGGAATTGCGATGTGTTACATCGATGAACTGCTAAAGCGCGGCCTGCATATTGATGACTTTGCTCCTCGATTTACCTTTTACGTTTCATGCCATGTGGACTTCTTTGAAGAGATAGCCAAGATCAGAGCGGCAAGGCGGATGTGGGCCAAGTTGTTGAAGGAGAAATACGGGGCCAAGGACCCGAGATCGATGCAGTTTCGCTTTGCCGTCCATACCGCAGGCTGCTCGTTAGTGCCGCAGCAGCCTCTCAACAATATCGTTCGGATTGCCTATGAAGCCCTAGCCGCTGTTCTTGGCGGAGTTCAATCTTTGCATTGCTGTTCTTATGACGAGCCGATGTGTCTACCTACTGAAAAGGGGCATTTACAAGCCTTGAGAACTCAACAGATACTTGCTTACGAAACCGGAGTTACCAACGTGGCCGATCCTCTGGGCGGCTCGTACTATATCGAGTGCCTCACCGATAAGATAGAGGAAGAAGCTCTAAGATGTATGAAGGAAGTCGAGGAACTTGGCGGAATGGAGGAGGCCATACGGTCTGAATGGTTGGACCGCAAGTTCGAGTCCGAGGCTGTCAAACGTCAAAAAGAAGTCGATAATAGGGATAAACTCATAGTTGGCGTCAACATATTCGATTCCGAGCCGGAAACAAAAACTCCCTTAGGGGTCCAGCGTATTACTGAGCAATCAGCCAAACAGCAAATATCCGAGGTACAGGAACTCAAGAAAACAAGGGATATGACGAGGCTCCGAGATGCCATTGATCGTCTTAGGGATGACGCATCCAGAGACAAAAACACTATCCCAGCAATGATCGAAGCCTCAAGGGCATTCGCAACCACTGCGGAACTCTTGGGAACTGTTCGAGAAGTAATGGGCTATCCTTACGATCCGATGCAGGTCATCGAGTCTCCCTTCAAGTAAGATAAAAATCTGGAGAGTGTATGGGATGAACAGGGACAGAATCAAAGTGATTGTCACCAAGGTGGGCTTAGATGGCCATGATCGTGGGGCAAAGGTCATCGCCACTCTTTTGAAAGAGGCTGGAATGGAAGTTGTCTACCTCGGGATGTATCAAACGCCTGAGGGAGTGGTCAAAGCAGCGATCGATGAAGATGCGGATGTTATAGGTCTTAGCTACCTTTCCGGAGAGCATCTTGTTTATACCCCCAAGATCGTCGATGAAATGAAGAAATCCGGTCTTAACGATGTTCTGCTTGTCGTTGGTGGGTCCTTTCCGCCGGAAGACGTGCCGGTAATGAAAGAAATGGGTGTGGACGAGGTATTTCGAGGAGGGTCGCTAACAGAATCCATAGTTGACTATATCAAGAAAAACACTCGGGAAAAAGGCTGATTCATGGCAAAGAAGAGGTCGAACAGCCCTGAAGAGATGGTGCAGAAGCTCCTAGCCGGTGATCGTCGGGCAACGGCTCGAATGATCACTCTTATAGAGAATCAGTCTGAGAAGAGCAACCAGGTTATGAAGCTGGTCTATCCTCATGCTGGCAAATCCATGGTCATAGGATTGACCGGGTCAGGCGGTAGTGGTAAATCTAGCCTAATCAACCATTTGATCCGGCAGGACCGAGATCAAGGCAAACGAGTCGGCGTGGTGGCAGTGGATCCGAGCAGCCCCTTTTCAGGTGGAGCGCTTCTTGGAGATAGAATTCGATTCCAGGCGCATTCCATGGATGATGGGGTGTATATTCGGTCCATGGGCTCGCGTGGTTACTTGGGCGGCCTAGCTAGGTCCACAAGCGATGTGGTCCGGACAATGGAGGCTATGGGTAACGACATTGTAATCGTCGAAACCCTCGGGGCCGGACAGGACGAGGTCGACATTATCCATGTGGCCCAGACGTGCATACTGGTTCTGACTCCGAATATGGGCGATGACATCCAAGCCATGAAGGCAGGCATCATGGAGATAGCCGATATCATAGTCCTTAACAAGGCGGACCTGGATGGTACGACCTTATGTCTTCGCAGCCTGGAAGCGATTATTCAGCTCGCTACTAGCCAGAAGCAAGGTGGTTGGGTGTCACCGCTGATTCCTACGGTGGCGTCCGCTGCAAAGACTAAGGATCTTAGAGGTATCAACGAACTAGTGAAAACCATCAACGATCATCAGGAATACCTTCATCAAAGCCGTGCCATAGATGAGGTTCAGAAGAAGCGCATCGAACAGGAACTTGGCCTAGTGTTCAAAGATGAAGTTCAGAAGTTTATCTTTAAAGGTCTGAAAGGTACAGGCAAGAAACGCGAGTACATCAAGGCAATCTTTGAGGGTAGGACTGATCCTTACTCCGTGGTTGAAGAAGTTCTCGGTACATTCTTGAAAGTAGGAGCCAAGGTTAATGAAAAAAGCGGTTTAGAAAAACAGATCTAATTGCCTATTACCTTTTCATCGAGATGGTATTCGGTTTGGGATCAGCATTGGCACTTCGCTCTGATATACCTGATAATCGGCGCCAAATAGCGTGACGAGATCTCTTTCCTCCAAAATTGTTCCAACTATTATCCAGGCGGTCCTCAAGAGATTGAACAGCAAGCGGTCGGTCGTGAGATCCGGACAAGACCAAATTATTAAGAGACAAAATAAATACAGCGGGTGTCGCACCCACCGATATGCGCCTCGGACACTTAAATGACTCTCGGTAGCATTGGCTCCGTTCATACCCCCGAGAATTTGTTTAAGTCCGAACAGGTTGAACGAACCCAGAGATCGGATCCCCCAGAATAAGCCCAAAATAGATGTGACGTACACTACTCTAATGGTCCAACGAAGACCATCATGTGCAGAAGCCAGTGTGTAACTCGATTTCTGCCAGAAAACTATGAGCAACAGTAGAGCAATGCTAGAGGATATCGTGAAAAAAGCTCCCTGGCGCTTCTTTTTAATGAATTTGACCGACCAGCGCTGAAACGATTGTCTGATCATTCCGCTGTGTTGAATGAAAAAGCCGATTGAGAGAAATGAATTCAACAAAAGTGCCGCAAATTCACCGAGTTCCAGGTTCAGCAGATTTAGTGAGCCCATAAAGGTAAAGACCATCATAGCAATCAGCGACACGCTTCCCAGAAAATATGTAAATATGATCAAGAAGTAGTCGAACATAGTGGATGTTAACCCATTTCCCTTAGGACTAGTGAGTAGATTAACAATCCCTCCTGATAATTCAGACAATGCTTTTCAAGCACGCTGTCGGAGACGAACATTTGAAGAACTAATCCTGCTAACGCTATCCCCATTATCATTCCAGACATTGGTGAAATCAAAATGGCGTATTTTTTCTCCAAACGGTCTTCTGTTGGGTTAATCTGGAGTGTTATTGAAAACTAAAAAGAACTGAAGTTTCGCGTTTTTTGTTTCAAAATGCCGCATTACAAGCTTCACGGCCTCCTCCAAGACCGATCGGAGTCGCCTAGCCTTTCTCTCAAGAAGGTATACCGATTCTGAGGCTTGTCGTTCTTGACGGCAATCGCCATCGCTTTCTTGCTTCCGACAACGATAACCAGTCTCTTGCCTCTCGTGACGGCTGTATACAATAGATTGCGCTGCAACAGGACGTAATGTTGAGTCAACAGCGGTATCACAACGCACGGATACTCTGAACCCTGCGATTTATGAACCGAGACTGCATAAGCCAGCACAATCTCATCCAGGTCCGGATAACCATAAATTACGGCCCTTCCATCGAAGAGTATCGTGACTTCGTGGTTCACAGAATCAATCTTTGAAATTCGACCGATGTCGCCGTTGAATACATCCTTGTCGTAGTTGTTCCGGATCTGCATGACTTTGTCATTGACCCTGAAACTCCGACCACCCCGCATTATGCCGTCTTCTCTAGGATTAAGAACCTTCTGGAACTCTATATTTAGATTAGAAGTACCGACTGACCCCCGATTCATTGGGGTGAGGATCTGAACGTCGTCAACCGGATCAAATCCAAATGCTTTATGAATCCTGATGCAAACAAGCTTCAGGATAGTTTCGAGCGCTTCTTCCGGTTCAGCCTTTTCTATGAAATAGAAGTCGCGATTGGTATCCTGGGAATTGTCCAGATTTGGCATGACGCCACTGTTTATCAGATGCGCATTGACGATGATGTCGCTGTTTTGGGCCTGACGGAAAATCTCGGTGAGTTCCACAACCGGGACCGCCTTGGATCCCATGATGTCTTGCAGGACGTTCCCAGGCCCTACAGACGGCAGTTGATTGACGTCACCTATTAGGATCAATGTCGCATGGAGCGGCACGGCTTTTAAAAGGTGGTACATCAACACCGTGTCTATCATTGAGGATTCATCGACTATCAGCAGATCACACATTAATGGATGTTTCTCATCCCTTTGAAACCCTCCTTTGCGAGGACTGAATTCAAGCATTCGATGTATGGTCTTTGCTTCATGGCCGGTCGTTTCGCTCATTCTCTTAGCCGCCCTACCTGTAGGAGCAGCCAGGAGAATCTCAACTCGGAGCCGTTCGAAAATAGTCATGATGGCCTTGATTATAGTGGTCTTCCCTGTCCCGGGTCCGCCGGTAACGACCATGATCTTGCTATCAAGAGCCACCTTGACCGCTTCAACCTGGTTTGGGGCAAGGGACAGAGAAATCTCACGCTGTACCCATTGAATGGCCTTTTCCGTATCTACCTTCCTTCTGGAATATGGTGTCCTGAGAAGAGATCTCATCCTATAAGCGATACCTGTTTCACATGCGTAAAATGTTGAAAGGTAAACAGCCGAAGTCTCTTTAGTAGATTCTGTGTCTCGCTCCAGTAGGCTTTCGATCACTATCATTTTGTCCGAATACAGGCTTTCCAGAGCCAGCAATATCGGCTCCCGGTCAACCTTGAGGATTTCCATGCACTTTTCTATGAGAGACTCATAGGGGTAATAGACATGGCCCTCATCAGCCATCTGGCTCAGGACGAAGATGACTCCGGCCTGCACACGTACCGGGGAATCCTTTTGAAAGCCAAGATTCTCGGCGATGCTGTCTGCGGTAACAAACCCTATCCCAAAGATGTCCATAGCGAGACGATAGGGGTTCTCCTTGACCACTTCAATAGATTGGCTCCTGTATTGTTTATAAATCTTTGCGGCGTACCCTGCGCTGACGCCGTGTCCCTGTAAGAAAACCATGACCTCACGGATATTCTTCTGGTCCTCCCAGGCTTTACGAATCATACCCAAACGTTTTTCGCCAATGCCTTCAACCTCACAGAGACGATCCGTCGTCTCGTCGATGACGACGAGCGTCTCTTCACCGAACAGTTTTACTATCCTTTTGGCCATAACAGGCCCAATTCCCTTGACGAGCCCGGAACCAAGATATTTTTCTATTCCAGTGACCGTAGCTGGAACCAGTGTCTTGTATTGAACGACCTTAAACTGTTCTCCAAATTGAGGATGATTAATCCATTCACCGGTCGCTTTGATGATCTGGCCTGCCATAGGGGCCATGAGATTGCCAGCCAACGTGACAAGCTCGCGATATCCTGGAACCTTGAGGCGAAGAATAGTGAATCCGTTTTCCTCATCATGGAACGTGACCCGCTCTATCTGACCTTGAATATTTGAAACCATCAAATGGAATCCTCAGACGGGAATGTGAAACCACAAACAGGAAACATTTACAATAAAAGTTGAGTCGGGGACCATGCGCAGTATAATACCAAAAACAGACTCAATTCCACCGTGACGAAGAATTTAGCGCAAACCGACTGCAGGAGTAGAAGTCTTCTCTTGACACGCAATACGCCCGTGGCTTATATAGCCGAAACTCATATTGGGAGCCTCTAAAAATCACCTTTTCACTCTTTGGATCCCCTAAATTTTCACAATTCAGCATAATGTGATTAGAATTTTCATTGTCACACGTTTATAAATCATTTTGTCTGCCTAATCTTGCCTGGTTACGCTACTGCGGACGCACCTATCCTAATGTAATCTATTCCCAAGTTTGCGGCTTTCGCATCCCGCTTGATCAAATGAATCATACGCCTCATGTTATAAATAAGGTTCATCATACCAATCTTGGCCCTTGCGAAGAGATTTGTTTTCACGCCGGCAATTGCCAGATGCTGAAGGATATACTGTTCCATTTCTTTTCTGGATAGCGGCTCCATATGACTTCTTGCCACAACCCTTGACGCCAGGGGCATGGAAGTCTGATACATGAGCTTGTCGATGAGTGCTCTGGTGATTGGAGTTTCAATCAGCTCATCCATATGGTCTGTTTGAGACTCTTAAAGAGAAAAAGGTTTTTTTATTTTTCTTGCTGCCCGTCCTCTTGTTCCCGTTTATTGTTATCGATGCAAAGCTTGGGGGATCAAGAAGTCATGACGGCATTCAGTATGACTGCAAGGATAGTGGTATAAAATAAAAGTGAAATCAGACCGTGGAAAATGACCAACCGCTTGTGCAATTGGCCGGTCACCTTCACGTCGCTCACAGAATAGGTCAAACCTATTGTAAACGAGACATAGAAGAAATCTTCGTAGGTAGGATCAGGTATCCCAGTAAAAATAAAGCCCCGACGCATGTCTTCCGGTAAAACCCCACGTTTTGTGTCAGTTCTATCGTAATACAAACGCGCATAGAGTAGGCCAAAGGCGACGTTTAGGAGCAACCAGGAGAGGACCACGGCGATCACACTTAAGCCAACTAGGAGTCGGAAGTGGCCCGCGGAACTCTGGCCGGCTGGGTGGAGGATGAAGCCCACGCAGCTGGTCCCGACATAGGCTGTAAATATCACCACCATCATTATTGGCCACCGTTGAGGGTACAGCTTCACAACGCGCTCCCGAGTCCTGGTAGAATCCGCAGTAAAAACGATAATTCCCAGAAGCCCCAAATAAGTTGTTAAGGTAATGATCCACCCGCAAAGAAAGGCGACTTGCCAGCTCCACTCGAACCACCACGCAATTGCAAATGTCGCAAGGCCGAGGGAAATACAAAGCCATGTCCGCTTGCGACTATCAATCCCCCAGATGAAGTCATATAATCGGGTCTCAATTGTCCGTAAAGTTGTAATTTTCTTAATTCGCTCCATCACACATTTCGCCTTCTAATTCTCAGTTCGCCCCAACAAGCCACCGGAAAATAAAGTAAAACAAGTCCCCCAGAGTATCAACCAGTTGTTGGCTACATGCTTCAACCCCGCCCCGATTTGATTGATTCGTAGCAGGCTGTCAATCGCAGCGGTGGTTGGCTTCAACCCCCTGTCCAAAAGAACCCCGGCAATAACCTCAAAGCTTGAAACCGTCGCCATTCATAGAACTGCCCTCCATGGGGTCGTAACTGCAGTAATCATGGTTTACACCACTCAGAAGTTTTTTGTTCCATCCAAACCCTTTTCCTGTCGATTGCTTCGCAGTTCCTTCGGTTATCCTCCGGTGTTTCAAGAATCAAGGGAGGAACCTCTAATGGCTTGCCCAATTTGTCCAGGGCTACGAAAGTAAGGTACGCCGACGCTGTATGACGAACTTCTCCAGTCAAAACATTTTCGGCTTCCACTCTGACTCCTGCTTCCATGGAACTTCGTCCTACCAAATTAAGGCTCGCTTTTAAAATCAATAAGTCGCCAACGAAAACGGGATGATAGAAATCAAGTCTGTCGATTGAAGCAGTGACCGCGAGTTTTCTGGCATGCCTGATTGAAACCACACCGGCAGCGGTATCCACATACTTCATGATGACGCCTCCATGGACATTGCCCGCTGGATTGGCGTCCTCAGGATTCATTACAATGGTCATTACTAGGCGACTGTAACTTACCGGTTTTCCTTCCATCGAAGAACCTCTCCAAATATCAGTGATCAAATGGCCATATTTTGGATATTATGGGCGTGAATGTCAAAGCTTGAAGTTGTTCATATGTATGATATTAAAATTGGGTCAGTTTTCAAGATTGACTGAGAATCTAAACAGGGGCCTCGCCCGCTATTTCAAAGAAACTTTTTTCGGAGGTTTGACGGAAGAATCCGACGAATCAGTCGATTGGACCGAAACCCGAGTGACCAAAATGAGAAGGAGTGAGAATTGAAAAAAGATTACATCATTCTGGCAACCTTGGCTTTGCTTTTCAGTGTTATCCACGGGGTCGCTTTGGCTCAACCCGTGACACTACACCCTCTGGAGCCTGTTGATACCTCAAGCCCTCGATCCACTTTAAGATCATTCATAGACAACTCACATGAGGCGGCATTGGCCTATAAGAGAGGTAATTATGAAGAAGCAAAGATGGTTTCCAGACATTTATCTCGAATAAGTCTTTCTTGTTCTCCGGTCTCAAGCTCTGTGTCTCCAATGAGATCGTGAATCACTCCAAACCGGAACTCTGAAATCCGTCGCATTTTTTCCTCATTCATTGATCGTCCTCCTTAGATGAGTAGTCCTATTTTGCTATTCCTAATGGAATTTCAAAACAACGACACTCTTCGGTAGGGTGTGTCGATCAAGACGCTGATTGCGGTTTGAATGCGACGAAAAACAGGAATCTCACCCATGCGAATCAGGTAATCAAATCCTTCCAGAAGATGGTCCATCCACCCCTATCCACAGCATGCGAACGTCTTTTTGTATAGTGACCTCAACCAATGACCTTGACGTTTGTGTGAGATAACTTTAAGCCATCTGTTATTCCCCAATCTGTAATTGATACAATCTCTAATTGTCTGAATGGCAGCCTGAAATCTTTTGAAATAGCCAGATGGACGCAATCTCAGAACACAATGACAATCCGGACACCGATAACGCCGCAACAAAACCTCATCAAAACCGTCAAAAAATGCGGCTACGAATCCATGACCGCAGACCCGATTACCGTCACAGCGAGGGCACACCGCCGGTCTGAGCCAAGGAAAATCTCGACCCTTAAAAACAATCTCCTGTTAGCAATCTCCTTGATAGGAACAAAAAACGAGAATATCATCAGAACACCTTTTTTCGGGCAACAAGCCCATACATGGTTCGGGCGGTCGCTCCCTTAAAGCCACTGCCCTCTTTCAGTCCATCTATTCTGATACTTTTCCCTCTCAGGTCAATTTGTGAGAAAATTGTCCCGTTTCTGTCCATAGAATGTGAAAAATAACAACATGTAAATAATTAGAGGCGGGAATGGTGAAATCTTGAATCCGAATTATATTTACAGCAGCATTCATAATCGTTGGAGCGACAGATGCCATGGCGATAGAAGAAGCAACATACAAGGTGTTGACAAGAGACAACAGATTCGAGATCCGGGATTATTCTCCACACATCCTCGCCGAAACCGTCGTCGAAGGAGAATTTGAAAAGGTTGGAGACCAGGCCTTCAGAAGGCTTTTTCGCTATATCTCGGGTGAAAACTGGTCACGAACCAAAGTGGCCATGACAGCTCCCGTATCCCAAGAGCCAATTGGGGAGAAGATCAAGATGACGGCTCGCGTAGGACAGCAGCGTGTTCAGGAAAGTTGGGCCGTGAGTTTTATGATGCCTGCCTCATACACTCTAGAAACCCTTCCAGAGCCAAAGGATCCCAAGGTCACGTTGCGACAGGTTCCAGCTCGCCGTATAGCGGCAGTCCGCTACTCCGGTTTCTGGAGCGAGAAGGCCTACCTTAGACACAAATTGGAACTGGAGTCGTGGATGCACGAAAGAGGCCTTACCGTAGTGGGCGATCCCGTATGGGCCCGCTACAACCCCCCTTGTACTTTGTGGTTCTTGCGGCGGAACGAGATTCTGATTCCGCTAGAAGCAGGCGTGTGTAACGTCAGCGAAAATACGAATTGAAATGGGAATTTCTTGAAAAAGAATTGGTGACGACGAAATCGGATTGTTAGTGATCTTGACGTACCTGCGGCAGGCAAATATGCTCAGGTATGACCTGAGGAAATTGGAGAAAGGTCATAAGTAGATGCCCCCAATTCTTATTGTGGAAGACGACAAGAAGACTGCATCCTTGGTGGACCTTTATCTTCAGCGGGAGGGATTCCAGACAGTTATTGCCCATGACGGGCAACAGGCGTTGGAATTGGCGCGACGTCACAGTCCGATTTTTGTAATTCTCGACCTTATGCTCCCAGTGCTTGACGGTTGGGAAGTATGCAGACAACTGAGACGATCATCCGACGTCCCCATCCTTATACTCAGCGCCCGAGAGGACGAAGTCGACCGAGTGTCGGGTTTAACTCTGGGAGCGGATGATTACGTTGTGAAGCCCTTCAGTCCACGAGAATTGGTTGCTCGTGTAAAGGCCATTCTCCGCAGGTGGCCATTAGGTCGGGTTTCTGGGGAACAAGTGCTGTCTTGCGGAGATCTGGTTCTAGATCTGGAAAAACGTAAGGTCACCTTGGGTGGGCACCCCGTTCCACTCACACCTCACGAATTCAATTTACTTCGGGCTCTCATGACAACTCCGGGAAAAGTGTTCACGCGCGATGAGCTACTTACCAGGCTTTATCCAAGAGAGGACGTAGTGGTTATCGACCGAGTCGTGGACGTTCACATCGGTAAGCTCAGGCAAAAAATTGAAAAAGACCCTTCTAATCCAACATACATTCTGACAGCTCGAGGGACCGGGTATCAATTCGCGGAGAGAAGCGAGACCTGAAATCCAGGAGGGAAAAGTGAGGAAAAGCCTCCTCTGGAAGCTTATAGGGATCAACGTTTTGATTATTGGCTTTGTGATAATCATTGTGTGGCTTTCAGTTAACTACCTTGCCGCAGGGTATTTCGTCACTTTGATGAAACATTACAACATTTCGCCGATAGCAAGCCATGAGATGTTCCTCCATTCAGTCCACCGATATCTTGTTTGGGATACGTTAGCGGCTCTATTACTAGCTCTTACCCTTAGTTTCTTGATGATGAAACGGGTGTTGGGTCCTCTCACCCAAATGGCAAATATCACCCGGAAGATAGCGGCAGGCGACTACTCCAGTAGGGTACCTATACAATCTCAGGATGAGGTAGGAAATTTGGGGACTGCATTCAATCGTATGGCCGAGAGTCTTCAGGTCATCGAGAATCTTCGGAAGACTTTGATAATCGATGTGGCTCATGAACTCCGAACGCCGCTCACAAACATTCAGGGGTATCTCGAAGCCCTTTTGGACGGGGTAGTGCCTCCATCCGAGGAGAACTTCTGTTTGCTCCATGAGGAAACTCTACGGCTGGTTGACTTAGTGGAGAGTATTTTACGTTTGGCCAGAGCGGATGCGGCGCGGATGGACCTCCGTAAGACGGAGATCGATGTCATAGATCTGATTCGTGAAGTGTTGGATGCTTTTAGACCTCAACTGGATGCCAAACAGATTAAGGTGGACACCCACTTCGTTGATCGTGACGTTCTACTGCATGCAGATCCGCAGAAGCTTTCGCAAGTCCTAGGCAACCTGCTTCAAAATGCTGTTCAATATACGCAGCCAGGGGGAACGGTGAGGATTTCCACCGAGCCGGCACGGGGAGAAGCAAAGGTTGTTTTTGCTAATACTGGCGGAGAATTATCTCACAAGGATCTTCCTTTCATCTTCGAGCGCTTTTATCGTGGCGAGAAGTCCCGCTCGCGAGCGCTCGGGGGAGCAGGCATTGGTCTAGCCATTGTCAAGGAATTGGTAGAGGCTCATAATGGGAACGTAGGCGCCGACATTTCTCATGGCGACACACGTATATGGTTTTCGCTGCCAAACTGATTCCGGAGCAGCCGTTCAAGTCTTTACATATTCTTTAAGATTCCTTTATCCGATCTTTACGATCTGTGCATATAATTTGTTCACGAGCAAAGTAGGGGAGGCTCCCCAAGAGGAAAGCACGGCCCCATGACAAACATCCGGGTTGCCAGTTAACTTACCAGCCGGAGGAGGTTCGCATACAATCAGTGAGCGCCGAGTCTTCAATCCTTGAAAGCGCTCTCCAATCTCATGAACATCGACCCACGGCATGCCGGAGTCCTGGTTGGGTTCAATTTTAGCGGCAGTCTGAACAACCGAAAAGAGGTCATAAATGACTTATAAAGAAGGACAGCCCGATATCGTCTCCCCTAAAGGATATTCAGAGCACGCGTTTCTTAACGGGAGAGTGATTTTCGCGATCTTGGTAGTCGCTTGTCTAGGCATAGTTTCCTTACTTTATGGCAGCAGGATTATGAGTCAAGGTCTGGAAGCGCCAGCAACGACCGAACGGAGGGAAACAATGTTGGTCACGCAGCAGAAATCGTCAACGAATCATCGGATTCCGCCCATTGATGTCTCCGTGCCCTCCAAAACAGAAACCGCTACATTTGCTTTGGGTTGATTCTGGGGGCCGGACTCCCGGTTCGGGAGTATCAGAGGCGTGATTCGCACCCGCGTGGGATACTCGGGCGGGACAAAGAAGAGCCCCACGTACTACAGCCTCGGGGATCACTCCGAGTCTGTTCAGATTGACTATGACCCGAGCCAGATTTCGTTTCAGAAACTTCTGGAAATCTTTTGGTCTAGTCACGATCCCACGGAGCGGTCGTGGTCAACCCAATACAAGGCAGCGGTATTCTATCACAATGAAGCCCAAAAAAAGCCTAGCCATGGAGACGCTCGACCGTGAGGCGGCCAAGCGTAACAAGAAGATTATGACGGAAATTCTCCCTGCTAAAGAGTTCTTTCCGGCCGAAACATACCATCAGAAATACGTGCTGCAGCAGGATCGAGAGCTGATGAAAGAGTTCACCACCATGTATCCGTCTAATGAGGATTTTGTAAATTCAACTGTCGCCGCTAAAATAAACGGTTATCTCGCTGGCTACGGAACTACGGAATTATTACAGCAAGAATTGGATAGCCTTGGGCTATCCCCTGAAGCAAAAAAGAAATTGGTGAACATCGTCAAGAGTCGCAAGAAGGCTTTGGGCTTTTGATTAACGGCCGTTCAAAGCCACGAAATTAGGCTCGGTCACTTTGACGGTCCAGTGTTTTTGCATTTGAGGTACAAAGAAATGAGGATTTTAACATGACGAGAATACTAATAAAGGTTTTAGTTTTAGGTTTGTTTGTGCTCGCGTCCCTCGCTGTGATCGCAACCGCCCAGACCAATTACGAGCACGCCACCTTTGCGGGAGGCTGTTTCTGGTGCATGCAGCCGCCATTCGAAAAGCTCAAAGGCGTGGTGGGAGTAATATCGGGTTATGCGGGTGGCAATGGTGAGAATCCGACGTACGAGGACTACGCAAGAAAGGGGCACATTGAAGCAATTCAAATTACTTATGATCCGTCAATCATATCGTATACCCAGCTCCTGGACGTGTTTTGGAGACAGATCAATCCCACGGACGCCGGTGGACAATTCGTTGATCGCGGACCACAGTATCGATCAGCAATCTTTTACCACAACGAAGAACAAAAAAGTCTTGCGGAAAAATCGAAGAAGGAACTCGCAAAATCCGGGAGGTTCGACAAGCCAATAGAGACCGACATCATCAAAGCGGCCACGTTTTACAAGGCTGAAGATTATCACCAGGATTATTACAAGAAGAATCCCATCCGATATAAGTACTACCGGTTTCGATCCGGCCGAGATCATTACTTGGACAAGATATGGGGTAAAGACCGGAATCATGTAGGGGGGCAAAACAATTCCCAGGAGGGTAAAAAGATGAGCGAAGAGGAACTTAAGAACAGATTAACACCGTTGCAGTATAGTGTGACTCAAGAAAACGGGACTGAACCGGCTTTTCACAACGAATATTGGGATAGTGAGAAACTAGGAATATATGTGGACATAGTGTCTGGGGAACCACTTTTCAGCTCATTGGACAAATTCGATTCCGGCACCGGATGGCCGAGCTTTACCAAGCCCCTGGAACCTGGCAACATAGTAGAAAAACAGGATAGAAGTTTTTTCACGACACGCACTGAGGTCAGAAGCAGCCGCTCCGACTCCCACCTGGGACACGTATTCAATGACGGGCCCAGACCGACCGGAATGCGGTACTGCATGAATTCCGCTGCACTCCGTTTTGTCCCGAAAGAGGATCTGGAAAAGGAAGGCTACGGCCAGTACAGAAAACTCTTCGAAAAAGAAGAGAAGTGATTCGAATTAGAGGGGCTTGCGACTTCTGCCGGAGTTAGAGAGAGCCGATTACCCTAAATTGACTGGACGCGTTTGAGGTGTTGAGACATTACGGAATTGATCCGTATCTGCTGAATTGAATAGAAGAGATCCGTTTCACAAAATGGAGTCTCACTAAAGAAACAATGATTGAACCAAGAATAAGAAAGGAGTTTTTGGTATGAGAATTCTGGCACAGGTTTTCAGAAAGGGTTTTATGTTTGCAATCATGTTGAGCGTGGTTGTTATCACTTGGGCTGCCGATGTCAACAATCACGCCTTTGCCCAAACTCAGGACCCGAAGTACGAAGGATATTTGGCAGACGTGCTATGCGCCACTAGGGGAACTGCGCTGGACGGAGCCGATATGCTGAACCACCCGGAGAAACACACGGTTGGTTGCTTGAAGGAACCCCCATGCGTCGCTTCTGGATTCGGAATTCTAACGAAAGCCAAGGATGAGACTTATACCTTTCACAAATTTGACAAAAAGGGGAACGAGTTGGCTCTGGAATTGATCAAAAAAACTAAAAAAAGAGATCATTCTTTGGTTGTGGTAACCGGACAAATGAAAGATGGTGTTATCAACGTGGACAGCATTGTGGAAAAGTAAAAATGATCTTATGAGATCGTAAGAGCCCTAGGCACATGGCAGGACAGGCCCCCTCGGTTCCTGCCATGTAATTCTTCCGCTTAGTAACACTGAACTCATCGACCAACTTTTTGCAAATTTCCATCATTTGGTCTGATACTTTCGACTAAATTGTCGAGAGTAAAATAACTCGTGGCTACAGTCTGGTTGACAGGCCCAGTAATTTGAAGGCCTGTTTCTGCGACGGAGTCGGGGTTGCGTAGAGATCAAATATCGCTCTGGTATTCTTAATATAGACTCGATTCTTGGTCAATGTTACCTTGTCTGCTAGTATATGAAGAATGAGACTCGTAATTTGCTTTTTAGTAAACAGTATAAAATTAGATTTTAGAATACAGGGTGGCCGAAAGTCCGGGCAGACAAGTGCGGAAGTGAGCGACGCTGCAATAGCAGCTCACTGTTCGCTGCAAAATCTTTAGAACCTCTTAAGTTTCCAGATGTTTTGTGCCTGCTTGCCATGCAAGGCTAGAACAATTACCGGGAGATTGAAACTTGACGTCAACGAGCGCTATTCCAAAAAAATCCTCTTTCAGACTTGTATTTGTTGCGTTTGTTGTTGTGACCATCATTGCCGGAACATTGCTCTTACCGATCAGGCAGTACCCTACTGGACGCGTTGGAATGGGCTCAAGGTCTGGGAGCTTGGGGTCCGATGTTCGTGGCGCTCTTTTACATCGTGGCTTGTGTGCTCATGTTGCCGGGTTCAGCTCTCACGCTTGGAGCCGGTTTTCTATTCGGAGTTCCAGTGGGTCTGTTGAGCGCATGGACTGGGGCTACAATAGGGGCTTGCGCCGCTTTTCTAGTAGGCCGGACACTTGCCCGTGATTGGGTTGCAAGTAAAGTTTCAGGCAACCCAAAGTTCGCAGCAGTGGACGAGGCAGTTGGTAGGGAAGGATTCAAAATAGTGCTACTTCTCCGACTAAGCCCGGTATTTCCGTTCAATTTTCTCAATTATGCTCTTGGACTGACAAAGGTCCCGTTTCGTCAATATGCTCTCGCAACGCTCATCGGAATGTTGCCTGGCGGTCTCATGTATGTCTATTTGGGCTCCGCGGCCAGATCGTTGGCTGATGTGGCTGCAGGACATTCAGGAGGTGGATTAGCGAGTTGGGTCTTTTTCTGGTTTGGTTTGGCGACCACAATCGCCGTGGCTTTTCTCGTAACTCGGGTTGCACGCCAAAGTATACGGAGAGTTGAGACAGCAGTGCAATCGGACTCGAAACCTTCAACTGTGACAGAATCTTCTTTGTTTGATAAGAGGCTCGAAGTCCCACCTGAAGACGTATACAATCAGGAGCTTGTATCCAACGTTCACCCTTCAGATTGGAAAAATCCGCAACCCTGTGAGCGCTACAATTTGGTAGTTATTGGCGCTGGGACTGCAGGACTAGTAGCCGCTGCCGGCGCGGCCACCCTTGGAGCAAAGGTTGCTCTTGTGGAGCGACATCTCATGGGGGGGGATTGCCTCAACTACGGGTGTGTACCCTCAAAAGCCTTGATTCGGTCCGCCAGAGCTTATGCGGCGACACGGGATCTTCAGCGCTATGGTATTGAGGCGCCGCATGAGGTAACGATCAATTTCCCCCTGGTGATGAAGCGGCTAAGAAGGTTAAGAGCCGCAATAAGTCATCGTGATTCTGCACATCGTTTCAAAGATCTCGGGGTTGATGTATTTCTCGGGCAGGCCAGATTTGCGGGAAGAAACATCGTTGTAGTGTCCGATAAGTCGCTGCGTTTTACGAAGGCGATAATTGCCACTGGCGCTCGACCCGTACATCCGAAAATTAGAGGACTGAGCGAAACTGGTTTTCTCACTAACGAGACAATTTTTTCATTGGTCGAGTGCCCTGAACGGCTAGCCGTTATCGGCGGAGGCCCAATTGGCTGTGAAATGGCTCAGGCCTTCCAGAGGTTGGGGAGTCATGTTATCTTGTTTCACAACAAAAATCACATACTAGACCGTGAGGACGCCGATGCGGCAGAAATCTTACAAGAAAGGTTCATCAAAGAAGGAATTCAGTTGGTCCTCAACAGCGTACTGAGAGAGGTTGAGTCGGTTGGCAAGAAGAAATTGATACATTTTGAGGTGGATGGGAGAACAAATTCTATTGAAGTGGATGAAATCTTTGTAGGAACCGGCAGAGCGCCGAATATAGAGCATCTCAATTTGGAAACTGCTGGAGTAAGTTACGATGCTCGAAAGGGAGTTTTCGTGAACGATAATCTGCAAACCACAAATCCAGACATTTTTGCCGCTGGCGATATCTGCATGAATTACAAGTTCACCCACGCTGCTGACGCCGCCGCACGCATTGCAATTCAGAACGCTCTGTTCATGGGTTCTAAGAAGCTCAGTACACTCACCATACCGTGGTGCACATACACAGATCCAGAAATCGCCCACGTCGGAATGTATGAAAGAGATGCTGTAAAGCACGGCGTAGCCGTCGATACGTTCGTCAGACCTCTAGGGGAAGTTGACAGGGCCGTGCTTGACGGCGAAGATGAGGGGTTCATCAAGGTCCATGTAAAAAAGGGTACCGACGAGATCCTCGGTGCTACAATCGTGGCTGCACATGCGGGTGAAATGATAAGCGAATTGACCCTAGCCATGGTTGGCAAACTAGGACTCAGGAGCATTTCGAGAGTGATCCACCCCTACCCGAGCCAAGCGGAAGCGATCAAGCAGGTGGCGGATATGTACAATAGGTCTCGTCTTACGCCTTTTATTGCAAAGGTATTTGCCAAATGGCTCGCCTGGAATCGTTGAACCTGAAGTTTTATCACGATCATGGGAGGATGCTGATGGATTCTTATTATGACCCCAAAGACCTTGACAAATTTGCCGATATTGGAGAGCACGCTCCCGAACTGGCAAAGAAATTCTTTGACTACTACAGGGCCGTGTTTGCAGAAGGGGAACTCACGGAAAGGGAGAAAGCCCTGATCGGCTTAGCGGTTGCGCATGCTGTTCAATGCCCTTACTGCATAGACGCTTATACCAAAAGCTGTTTAGAGAATGGAGCCAGTCTTGACGAAATGACTGAAGCTGTTCACGTTACCACTGCGATAAGGGGAGGAGCATCACTCATTCATGCTACTCAAATGAGGAAAATCGCTAAGAAGATTTCCATGTGATAGTTAAATTGCCTTATGCTGCAGGAACCAGTGTCGCCCAAAAACACATTAGAATTTCAAGTAACTCCATTTTGCGAGGTCGGGCCCTTTTCAGGAACTTTGGATAAGCACGGCCTGGAACTGAAGAGAGTTCAAACTGACACTCTGCAAATCAACATGGGGTTACTATGCAACCAAGCTTGCTTGCACTGCCACCTCAAGGCAGGACCGAACCGTTCAGAAGTAATGAACTTGGAAACAGTCAAAGCGGTCGTTGCTTATGCAGAGAGAGCACGCTTCCAAAATGTGGACATCACTGGTGGTGCGCCTGAAATGAATCCGCATCTCGGCTATCTCATAGAAAAGATAGCCTCCACAGTCTCCGGACTGACGCTTCGCTCGAATCTAACCGCTTTAGCTGCATTGAGCACAGATTATTTATTAGGCCTATGCAAGGCTCATGAAGTGATAATTGTGGGCTCTCTGCCTTCTCTTAGCGCATCTCAGACTGACTCTCAGAGAGGTCGTAACGTTTTGTCCAAAAGCCTAGCAACGCTCAAAAAATTAAATCAGTTTGGATATGGCCTTAAGGGAACTGGGCTGGAACTGAATCTCGTTTCCAACCCAACTGGAGCTTTTCTTCCCGCGCCGCAAGCCCAGGCTCAGCAAAAGTTCAAAGAAGTTTTAGAAAGAAAATGGTCTATCACGTTTAATAACCTGTATTCATTCGTAAACGTTCCATTGGGTCGGTTTCGAGACTGGCTTGTGATGTCAGGTAATTATCAGCAATACCTTTGTAAACTTGCTTCTGGATTCAACCCGTGTGCGGTTGAGGGATTGATGTGTCGGACTCTTGTTTCCGTGTCATGGGATGGATACCTGTATGATTGTGATTTTAATTTGGCAGCACGGATTCCTGCCGGAGGAGTTAAGACTCACGTTTCAGAAGTTCAGTCACAGCCATTGACAGGGACTCCTATCGCGGTTTCGGATCATTGCTACGCATGCACCGTTGGATCCGGTTTCACCTGAGGGGGAGCGATCAAAGTCTGAGTTCGGGCTATGGCCAAACGGTTGATTTAACATGGATGAATTCGTCATTCATCATGAGCCGATAATAAGGCTTGGATTTTTCGCATCGATATTTCTCGCTGTCGCTTTGGGAGAGGTCTTTGCTCCGAGACGTCGACTTTCCACTTCAAAGACTTCTCGATGGTTCATCAACCTTGGGATAGTCATTATCAATACTTTCATTCTGAGGATTTTGTCTCCTGTAGCCGCAGTAGGTGTGGCAATCATTGCAACTCAGAGAGCCTGGGGATTGTTCAACAATGTTGGAATCCCCCATTGGGGGACCGTGGTCTTGTCGGTCATCATTCTTGATTTTGCAATTTATCTTCAACATGTCTTGTTTCACGCTGTTCCAATCCTATGGCGCCTGCACATGATGCACCACGCTGATTTAGACTTTGACCTTACGACGGGCTCCCGTTTTCATCCAATTGAAATCATGATTTCAATGCTGATAAAAATGGCGGTAGTTATTCTTATCGGAGCGCCCGTAGTTTCGGTGATTATTTTCGAGGTAATCCTGAACGCCACATCCATGTTCAATCACGGGAACGTATTCATTCCTTTGGGTATTGACCGAATGTTACGATTGATAGTGGTCACTCCGGACATGCACCGCGTTCATCATTCCGTTTTTCCTTTCGAGACAAACAACAACTTCGGCTTTAATCTTCCCTGGTGGGATCAAATCATGGGAACGTATAGGGACCAGCCCAAAATGGGGCATCAAGGCATGACCATAGGATTGAATCAGTTTCGAGCCCCATCCGGACTAACCTTGTTTAAGATCCTGGCGCTCCCTTTTACCGGTAAAACAGGAAACTACGCTATCAACCGCCGGGGGATATCTGGCACCGACACGTGAACTTTCGGCGTTGTAGCAAACAATCGTTGGTAGACTTCACTAGTTTTCATCGGCCCCAGATGGATTTCTGTAGAACCTGGCCAGTTTGTCCGGTGAAATTCCTCCATAGTAACCAATGATTATCGCCTGATTGATCGCAGTGGCTCTCAAGATGCCTAGCCGCTTCCAGCGCCTCCCAGACGTGACAACTCTTTCGGGCAGTATGCGGATCTTATACCTCTTACGCAAAAGACGCATGAACTCGAAATCCTCCATAATCGGCATATCAGGAAAACCTCCAATTTCCCTAAATGTAGCGCTCCTAACGAATAGGGCCTGATCGCCGTAAGGCATGAGAAATCGGTGTGAGCGGAAATTTGCTAGAGCTTCCAACAGACGCAAGCGCAGGGAGTCCCCTTCTATTTTCAGCGAAAAAGCGCCGCCACAGACATTTTTCTCCGCAAGTGCGGCCCTGATCTTCTGGTCCCAAGTCTCAGGCAAGATCGTATCCGCATGGAGAAACAAGAGAATGTCCCCTGCTGCGCTTCGAGCGCCCTCATTCATTTGACGTGCCCTACCTCTGAGGCAGTCCAAGACATTTGCCGAAAAACTCTTTGCGATCTTAACAGTTTCATCGCTACTGCCACCGTCAGCGACAATGGTTTCGACAAATTCGAATTTCGAAAGTCTTGTGAGGGTACCGGGTAGATAACGGGCCTCATTGAGAGTTGGAATAATTACCGAGATGAAACTCAAAATGGGGCCTCTCTTCGCTCTAGGTATTTGAGCCTCTCGTGGAGGGGTAATTTCAGAATATCTTCTGGCCGATCCACATCATTCAGAGCCTGTACGAATCCCACGTGAAGGCCCAGCTTGCCGGCCCGCCCCAACGTTTCTGTCAGGACATTACCTGAGCCCCATGAGATAGCCCGAAAAAGCTCCGGTTGCGGAGCCCGAAGTCCCAAGAGGTAGTACCCGCCGTCGTTTGCAGGACCAATGACGAGATCGTGGTCGTCTAGGAGATACAGAGAAGTTTCCAAGATTGGTACGCTCATACCAACAACATCAGTGCCTATTAGGATAACCCTGGCGAATCCTTCCTCGAAGGATTCCTCAAAAGTCCTACGCATCTTGACCCCTAAGCCAACTCCTTTCTGTCTCCGATAGACCAGATGCTTGCCAAGCCATTGTGACATCAGAACGGTACTACCACCATTGTATCTGATTTCCATAGGAACGCTATAGGATACAGAAAAATCCTTCACCATGGCAACTACCTGCTCGGTCAACCTGGCTTGGAGAGTCGCCGCTCCTTTAGCACCAAGCAATGAAATGAGACGTGTCTTTGTCTTGCCCGGAGAAGGATAACGGGTAAACACGATTATTTTTGAAAACATCATTTGAATAATCACCCCGATCGATAGGCTTAGGTGCTTGAGAATCCCTGTTGTTTCCGCTTCCGGAATTTGTGTAAATACTTGTTTTGTATTCTACTGGTGTCGGTGGCTTGTTCCAACCTTATTAATTTCTTCTCCCTCGCACCCTGACTTGCCCAGGGAATATGTTCAACATGTTGGTTAGAGTTATAGCGCCTACCGGATTCTGTCAAATCTCCAACCTTCGAAGTTGTTACAGGAATCATGCACAGATTTGAGGTCAAAAGCCGAATTGCAAGATCTTGAGGACGTTGAGATGCCCCTCGGCAAGTGATGGGCAGGCTTGATCGTGACCTTCTGGGAAAGTCTGTGCCGGATCTGATATCCCTCTGCTACCTGTGCCGCACTAAACTATTCCCCACCACGTCATCACGACCTAGCGGTGCTGATTCATTACTCGACGTATCAACGAATTGTCCCTTGATCAGGTTTCGAGCTAGGCAGTCCAGACTCAAGAGCTGTAACGCGGATCGAAAGGTTGTTGCGGGGACGAACTGACTTCAGCCATGGGTTCATAAGCCTTCAGATAGCACTTCCTCAAGTCAATCGCAAATTTACCGTCCACAATCGACACCAAGCGATTTTATGTTTCTTTCAATATTTCCTCCATTACTTAAATCCAATCCGCGCCCGGGTCGCGTTGTAGACGCGAAATACGCGGCGACATTGTCTCTACATCAGGACTGAATCGGCTATCAACTAGAGAAGGAATTATCCACGTTTAATTTCACCTTTCCTGGACCACGTTTAGATAGCGATCTTGTTTCCGTCAGGATTGGTTGCTATACCAATCCCAGCAAGAGGTTGTTCAATTTTTTGACTAACCTTTCCAATGGGGCAGGGCCATCCAAATGAAATCGCCGGCCGAGCCGAAGAAATAGAAATCAGCTATTGGACATATGTTTCGACGATCAAGAGAATGGCTTTCCAATGATTGTATAAATCACCGGTTACACTGCGTAACCAGTGATTCACCAACACCCACTGACATTAAGACGGGGTTTTTCGAAGGAGGTTGCTCTGTTTTTTAAATGTTAATCGGAAATGGCAAGGCACACCAGAAGGTAACGCCGAGGTTGCCCCCATTTTCCGAAATTGTCTAACAACCTCATCAGTAAACCCTTTGAACCTTTGTGCCGATTCTTAGACCATCGGCGGAAATCGGCGGAGTTCTTTCAGCGATTTTGAGCTGCTAAAATGGTCCAATTTCATATTGGTTATTTCCTCCATCGATCCAACCGTTGACCCTTGATGTTGCCGTGAGTTTAGTCCCTTGAAAGTGGTCTTAATTCTCCCTACTTAACGGGGCTTGAGATGTTTGTTTGCTAACCAGTTAAATAGGTTGTGGTGCGTAAAGACATTGGGCAATCGCCTGTGCAAAATGAAAAAACTGGAAACTTATTCAAAGATCCAACAGCCCGTAGTTTGCTCCTTGAACATCAGCCCTAAGCGAGTATAATACACTGAAGAAATTTACGATTAAGATGGTGGGAGCGGCCAGAATCGTTCCCATACCCCTTGTCGGCTCGAACAGGCTCAAGAGGCCAGGGAGGCGAAAAAGATGAGGATTGAGGAAGTCAGGCAGGTGGTCAAGAGCCGCTATGGCGCCTTCGCTGAAACAGGAGGGAACAGGGAGTCCTGTTGACCCAGCAAACAAAAGCCCGGTTCGGGCTATGCTGTGGATCAGGGATTCTATGGAGAGGCAGAGCTCGCCTCGATCCCAGAACT
This sequence comes from uncultured delta proteobacterium, assembly GCA_963798475.1. GTDB lineage: Bacteria > Desulfobacterota > Desulfomonilia > Desulfomonilales > Desulfomonilaceae > CAJBEZ01. The sequence continues at coordinate 138,080 of CAWCTI010000016.1, read as the reverse complement.
CGCCCGCAACTTGTCCAGGGGATGCGGCAACCCAACAGGTTTCGCTAACATTCAACCTGGGGAGACCGTTGTAGATTTTGGCTGTGGAGGAGGGATAGACGTTATCCTGGCTGCTCACAAGGTGGGTTCACAGGGGAAAGTGGTAGGGATAGATTTTGCCGAACAAATGATCGAGCAAGCGAAGCAGGCGGTATGCAAGGCGGAATTACTCGACAGGAACATTGAACTCCTTGTCGCTGATATGGAGAAAACACAGATTCCAGATAGTTTCGCTAATGTTGTTATTTCCAACTGCGTCATCAACCTATGCCCTGACAAGGACGCGGTGTACAAGGAAACATTTCGTATCTTAAAACCCGGTGGGCGTATCGCCATCTCGGATATTGTTCTTACCGAAGACATTGATCCAGATCTTCGCGAGCGATTTCAGTCAACATGGGCGGGATGTTTGGGAGGGGCCATCCCCGAAAAGGACTACTTTGAGACGGTGAATAAAGCGGGCTTCACTGCTGTTCAGATTGTGGTTCAACACGCTCTTACTCCCGACGAACTGTTAGCAATGGCTTCTTGTCCAGGAAAGGAATTCACGCCTGCCCCCACGATAGAGGATATAGCAGTGATGCAGGGGAAAGTGAAGAGTATTAAGTTCACGGCGATTAAGTAAGCCGCGCCTAAACGAATGCTAACCGCCATCAATGCGAAAAAGCTAGTGTTAGTCTTGGGCTTCGTTAAATGCTCATTACACAAAACAATTTGACGGTTGTCTTGCTCTTAACAGATAGTTAAATATAAAAGATAGTTTTGGCTCAAGCCTCCCAGCCCTCACATGCATAGCTTCCGGCAGAGGAGCCCTTCATGCAAGATCAAAAAAAGATCCAGGACCAGCTTATTGATGAATTGAGCGAAATGCGCCGTAAGGTGGCCGAATTAGAGGCTGTTCAAAAGTCGCTGAATGAAAAACAATCGCTACATCGTGAGATAATTTGCAGGTCAAGCGAAGCGATTTTCATAATTCAAGACGGATGGATCAAGTTCGCAAATGAGAGGACTTCAGAAATCACCGGATATCCTAGGCAAGAGATCTTGACCTCTTCTGCCATAGTAACCTTTGTTCATCCGGATGATCGGGAAATGGTCGCTCAATATCACACTAGTCGCCTGCGTTGATGATCTGATCCCGGCGGTGGAAGCCGCTCTGAGAGGTGAGATGTATGTCTCGCCCGGTGTTGAGGCATAGAGAGAAATTATAAAAGTTTTCAAACAATTTTTGGTAAGCCTGAACTTTGTTATCGCGAAAAATTAATGAGGGGATAATTCCACTCTCCGAGGGGCTAGAACGGAATGTTAGCTGTCCTAAGACAGAAACGAGAGGGAGCGAGGATAGTGGCTCGATTCGCATTGGCGATCGCCATAGCCGTTATGCATGCAAACTTGGGATTTAGCGCTGAATCCCAGGTGAAATCCGGCCAAGTGCCACCTATCGCTTCCTACACTGGCTCGGTGAGTTGTCGCAAATGCCACGAGAAATTCTACCAGTTGTGGGCTCCTTCGCATCACGGGCTGGCAATGCAGCCGTATAGCGTTGAATTGGCCAGCAAAAAGCTCTCTCCCCAGACCGAAGATATCGTTATAGGCGACTTCCGGTACCGTGCCGATATAGCAGGCGACACCGGGCGGGTCATTGAAAAAGGGCCCGAAGGTGAAAAGAAATACCGGATAGACCATGCAATGGGCGGAAAGAATGTCTATTACTTTCTGACCGCCATGGATCGCGGGCGGCTCCAAACTCTGCCAGTAGCTTACGACGCGAATAAGAAAGAATGGTTCGACATGGCTGCCAGTGGGGTACGGCACTTTCCAGGTTTGACTGATGAACCTATAAGCTGGAAGGACTGGCAGTACACCTTCAACACAGCCTGTTACGGCTGCCACGTAAGCCAGGTCTCAACCAATTATGATTTGAAATCTGATACTTACCACACGGTATGGAAAGAGCCTGGTATAAACTGCGAGACCTGCCACGGTCCTGCTGACGAGCACGTTCGTGTCTGCGAGGCGGCTCCAAAGGGAACCGTTCCAAAAAACCTTAAAATAACCCGCGGGGGGCGTGATTTTTCCAAGGAGCAGAACAACGCCACATGCTCCAGTTGTCATGCCAAGGCGGTCGTGCTCACAGACACCTTCCGACCCGGGAACAGGTTCTTTGACCATTTTGGCTTGGTGACTCTGGAGAACCCTGACTATTACCCCGACGGTCGTGACCTTGGAGAGAACTACACTTACACCTCCTGGTCGATGAGCCCCTGTGTCAAGTCTGGGAAGCTCGATTGCCTCCATTGTCACACTTCCAGTGGTCGGTACAAGTTCAAGTCGAAGGACAAGGCTAACCAGGCTTGTATGCCCTGTCATCAAGACAAGGTCGACAATCCAACAGAGCACTCGCGCCACAAGTCCAATAGTCCGGGAAATAAGTGTATTTCCTGCCACATGCCCACCACTGAATTCGCTCGCATGCGTAGAACCGACCACTCGATGGCGCCACCCTCTCCCGCTGCGACCATGGCCTTCAAGTCACCCAACGCTTGCAATCTCTGTCATCAGGACAAGACGCCCCAGTGGGCCGATGAATGGGTCCGCAAGTGGCGAGCCCGGGATTACCAAGCGCCTTTGCTCAAAAGAGCGTCTCTTGTCGAAGCCGCACGCAAGCGTGACTGGAGCAAGCTACCAGAGATGCTTGACTATATGACGAGCAAAGATAGGGACGAAATCTTTGCCACGTCACTTACCCGATTAGTTCCGGCTTCCGGGGACCCCCGGGTGGTACCAGCGCTGCTCAAGGCAATCAAGGACCCGTCGCCGCTCATGCGCTCTGCTGCTGCCACAGCCCTGCAAAACGTACCGAACGAAGAGGCTGTTTTAGCGCTCGTTGAGGCTGCCGGGGATGGATACCGCCTTGTTCGGGTGCGAGCTGCAGCGGCGCTTGCCGCTTACCCTAACCTCCCGCTGACGGATGCGGACAAGAAAAAAGTCGAGTCCGCAAACAACGAATACCTGGCTTCAATCCTCTCTAGGCCCGACCAGTGGGAATCTCACTACAATCTTGGCAACTACTACCTAGATCGCCGTGATTTCAAGCAGGCGGTTGCTTCGTATGACAAGGCGCTCAAGATGGAGCCCAGAGGTGTGCTGGCCATGGTCAACGAAGCAATGGCGTATGCCCGCATGGGAGAAAACCTAAAGGCTGAACAGGCGTTGCAGAATGCGTTGAAAGTAGCCCCTGATAACGCTGCAGCGAACTTAAACATGGGCCTGCTTAAGGCCGAGGAGAATGATCTCGTAATGGCGGAGAAGCACCTGAGAGCAGCCCTTAAATCCGATCCTCAGATGGCTCAGGCGGCATACAACCTTTGCGTGATTCTCTCAAAGGACCGTCTCGATGAGGCGATGGAATTCTGCAGAAAGGCTACGGAGATAAGACCGGACGTGCCCAGGTACGCCTTTACGCTGGCTTTTTATCAGCAGCAAAGGGGAGACCTCACGGGCGCTGCAAGCGTACTGAACGGACTGATTGCCAAGTATCCGGCCTATGGCGACGCTTACGTGCTCCTTGGGGGGATCTATGAGAAACAGGGGAACAAGGCGCAGGCCGAAGGACTGTACACTAAGGGACTGGCAGTGAAGGGCATGCCGGAACAGTACAAGGTTCGCATGAAGGAGCGCCTAAACGCTATGAAGGTCGCCCCTCCAGGAGCGCCACAAAAATAAATTATATAAAAACCTTACAAGAGTGAATTCGAAAGGAGGCAAGAAAAACGCCACAAGATATTGGAAATGGACGGATGCGAATGGATTCTAAAAGAGGCCTTTATATTCATTGTTGCTCAGTTAATCTCATGGAAGGAGACAGGAAAATGTGGAGGAAACAACGAAATGTGATCACTTTCTTTGCCGTTCTGTTTGTCGTTTTGGCGTTGGTGGCTGGCCCAACATTTGCCGCCGACAAGAGACCCAACATCATGTTTATCATGGGAGACGACATCGGTTGGATGCAGCCGCGCATCTACCACCGTGGCCTGATGGTTGGAGAAACCCCCAACATTGACCGCATTGGTAATGAGGGAGCGATCTTTATGGATTACATGGCGATGCAAAGCTGCACCTCTGGGCGCAACGCCTTCTTTACCGGCATGTATCCGCTGCGCACGGGCATGATCCCGCCGCAGCTGCCAGGCAGCCCATCCTGGTTGCGGCCCGGCACCCCGGCGCTCGCCAAGTTCCTGCTGGATCTCGGCTACACTACAGGCGAGTTCGGCAAGAACCACCTTGGAGATCACGCCGAGGCGCTGCCGACCGCTCACGGATTCCAGGAGTACTGGGGTTACCTGTACCACCTGGACGCGATGCAGCAGGTGAGCTTCCCCGACATCAACAAGAGCCCAACCGAGCAGGGTATCTGCCGGCCGTGCAAGAACACGCCCATACCAGGACTCAAAGAGGTTCCCGGAGCTATTGACCCCAAAGACGGTCTGTGCATGACGCCTCCCCGTCCGTGCCTCTGGTGCAAGTCCATTGATGGCACGCAAAAGAACCAGATGTGCAAAGACGAGGGCCCGCTGACGCTGGAGCGGTCAAAGACAGTGGACGAGGAGATCTCGGCCAAGGTCATCGACTTCCTCGACCGCAACGACCCCAAGAAAACTGGCAAGCCTTTCTTTGTCTGGTACAACCCGGCGCGTATGCATGTCACCACCGTGCTGTCCGAGAAGTACTACAACATGATGGGTGAACCAGGCGGTAAGGACTGGGGTATCAACGAAGCTGGTATGAAGCAGTTGGACGACAACATCGGCTACGTGCTGAAAAAGCTGGAGGATATGGGCCAGCTGGATAACACTATCGTGGTTTTCACCACCGACAATGGCGCCGAGACGATGACATTCCCGGACGGCGGTGTCACACCTTTCAAGGGTCAAAAGGGTGAGGCCTGGGAGGGTGGCTACCGTGCTCCTTGTGTTGTTCGCTGGCCGGGGCATATCAATCCGGGAACGGTCAAGGACCAACTGTTCGCATCGCTGGACTGGCTGCCCACGCTGGTGGAAATCGCCGGTGGGCCGAGAGGTAACGAACTGAAGAAGCAGATTGAGGCAGGCAAGTACCCCGGTATCGTTAAAACCACGTTAGACGGTGTCAACCAGATCGATTATCTCGAAGGCAAGTCGGCAAAATCGGCGCGTGACTATTTCTTCTACTATTCGGGAGAGACGCCGTCCGCTGTGCGCTATAAGAACTGGAAGATGTATTACACCATGTCACAGCCTGGGGGGGCCGGCTGGGTCCTGCCACTCATCTCCTACCACTTTACCCTGGTCCAGAACATCAAGCGTGACCCCTTTGAACAGAACATTGTGCCGGGTGACACGAAATCGGTGACAGGCTTCGGAGGTGCTCTTGGTGGTCCATCCACAGCCTTTTTATACGACTGGAACATGCTTACGATCGGCCAGCAGATGTGGCTGAAAGAACTCGAAACGTACAAAGAGTTCCCACCGCTTCAGGCACCGGAGACCTACAACCTCAGCGGGATCATGGAGATGGTACGCAGGGGGACGGGGCACCCTGAGGATTAAAGATCTAGACCTGTTAAGACCCACGAGCAAAGCGAGCGGATGCTAATGACCCTTAACGGCGTCCGCTGCTCCAAAAAAAGTAAGTGAGTTGCTTCATTCATTGTTTGGCACGAAAAGCCAGTTGAATGATTAGGGTCTCTAATCCTTCGTGGTTAAGAGTGATCCCTCAGATTTTCTCCGAACGATGTCCATCGGGCGACTCCGTGTCCACCAATTTAAGCCGAGGAGACTGCCATGAAATTCACATATATTCCCAATCGATTGAACCGTGTGTTCGCAATAACTCTGAGCATCCTTTTTATCTCAGTCATAGGGGCGAATGCCCAAACCGACCCTCTCCCTTCCTGGAACGACGGACCTGCCAAGCAAACGATCGTTCATTTCGTGCAAGCGACCTCAGACAAATCCGGTCCCAATTATGTCCCTCCTGAAGACCGTATCGCCACTTTTGATCAGGACGGCACGACGTGGGTGGAGCACCCCATGTACACGCAGGTCATCTACTGCCTCGACCGAGTCAAGGTGATCGCAGAACAGAAACCGGAACTGAAGAAGATGGAACCCTTCAAGACCGTACTTTCTGACGACCGGGCGGCAATAACGAAACTCTCTATGAAAGACCTCGAGAAAATACTCGGAGCCACACTCACAGGCATGACGGTTGAGCAGTTCCAGACCGAAGTGAAGACGTGGATAACGACCGCCAAACATCCTCGCTGGAACCGGCTCTACACAGAGCTCGCCTATCAGCCAATGCTGGAAGTGATGCGCTACCTACGCGAGAACGGATACAAGACGTTCATTGTTACTGGCGGTGGCCAGGACTTCGTGCGAGTGTACTCGGAACAAGTTTACGGTGTTCCACCCGAACAGGTAGTCGGCACCGCTGGAGTTACGAAGTACGGCTATGGCAAGTATGGTGGACCGATGCTCATCAAAGAACCCAAACTCCTACTGAATGATGACTTTGCGGGTAAGCCGGAGGGCATTCACCTCATGGTAGGACACCGGCCACACGCTGCTTTTGGCAATTCGACTGGCGACCAGCAGATGTTGGAGTACACCGGGGCCGGCTCAGGAGCCAGGTTGATGATGCTGGTGCTCCACGACGACGCTAAACGCGAATATGCGTATGGACCTGCAACAGGCCTGCCTCAGACTAAGGTCGGTTCCTTCACTCAGGCGCTGCACGACGAGGCAAGGGCCAAAGGCTGGACCGTCATCAGCATGAAGAATGATTGGAAAGTCATTTTTCCTTTCGAGAACAAATGAACCGCTGCAGATATCGGTAGGTTCGAGTTCCTCACTCTAATGTAAAACTGTGTCGTTTGACTGGAACGAAACAGTTTTGGAGCGTTTCGATGCCCATTGAACTCCATCTTCAGGCCATCATAACGGTCTTGTCTCTTGTAAATCCGGTGATGTGCGCGGCGATTTTTCAGCGCATCGAGAGGGATCGGTCGCGCAAGGCCGAACTGGCCGATGCGACAATCGCAGCCCTTGCCATCCTGGCGATTCTGGTGTTGGCGGCGCTGGTCGGAGTCAGTCTGCTGAAGCTCTTCGGGGTGTCTCTCGATGCTTTTTCTGTGGCTGGTGGAGGGATATTGAGTTGGATCGGGTTCTCAATGCTCAGTGGTAAATCAGCCCATTCCGACCATTCCGACAACACAACAAATACCTCAGCCAACAGAAGTCAATCACTCAAACCATTGGTCCTCTTCGCTGCTAGCCCGGGGACCATCACGGGGGTCATAACCCTCTCCGTGGCTCACTCTCGATCGGAAATTCCGATCACGGCGTTGATGGCCGTATTGCTTGCGACGATGATCACGTGGCTCGTTTTGATAATGGTTACAAGTCTGGGACGACGCGATAGTCAAGGCGGTTTCTTCGGTGACACAGTCCGATCATTCATGGGACTAATCGTCATCGCTATGGGAGTTCAGTTCGCTCTGACAGGAATTCGTTCATTTATGTCCGGCGGGTAGCTGAGGCTAACCAAGAAAATTACTATCAAAATTTTGCAATTTATTGTGGGGACCGCCACGTCGATTCCATCTGTGGCTCTTGGAGTTGGATTGATATGATAGAATCGGTCTCCGGTGCCCTGAATGATGGAATTATGGCATGAATAAGTAACGTCAATTGCATTTCTGCATAGTTCCTAAATTTCCTCCGGCCTGTAGGCCGGAGGAAATTTAAACCATATATGCTCCTTTAAATCTTCCCCAAACGCAACGAGTTTTTTGCTTGACAGGTTTTTAGGGGATAAGAGGATTTAACTGATAGTAGTAAAATTGATGTGGTTAAGACCATGAAAATCCTTGTCAATTATGGAATCCTGTTTATACGAGTAACTAATAGAGGTTCCTGAAAGAACTACCTTCTCAATTTGACGTATCCGAAATTCCTAAAAAGCAAGTAGTCTTAGTCAAGTGTCACTATATCTTGTATCGGCGGACTTTTTTTCAAAGACACTAGTGTTTAATCGATCATTGAAACAAGAAGAGGTTTATTATCACGATGGCTACGTTTCTCTAGACAGCGCAAAAGCCGGCATAGGTTACTGGATCAACTACTACAATGAAGTCAGGCCGCACCAGTCGCTGTTCGGGTATCCACCGGCGATTGTTCACCGCTGTGGTAACAAGACCAGACTTCTGGAAGATTATCGGCGCAACGTCGAGAAGGCCAAAGAGAAAAAAGACAAGAGTGGCTACTTAATAATCAGAAACTAACAACTGTTTCCTGTTGAAATGTCTGAAACAGTAATAAGGATCGCTAATGGAAGAGATTGGATTTCTAATAAAAAAAATAGTTAGTCTTTTTGTTGATCCTTTCGAATGGGGTCTTTTACTATTTTTAGGCGGGATTGTCATTCTCTTGTTAAAAAAAAATCGTCGTATCGGACTAATATTTATCTCAATCGGGATATTAATATTATTGGTTTTTTCTATGGAAGTGACTAGTTCTAACCTTTTGAGGATATTGGAACAACAAGCAGGATTTGTTCAGGAACCATCTACTCTTGAGAAACAAGGGGTGAAGTTCATCGTTGTGCTGGGAGCCTCTCTCGTAGAAGATGGAAATTCACCGTCTCAAGCATGGGGGGAGACTGGGATTCTCAGGGTAATGGAAGGTATCCGTCTGGCAAAAGGAATAGCAAATAGCAAATTGGTATTGTCTGGTGGAGCCATTCCGGGGAGGCACAGCAATGAAACAACTATGTCCCTTTTACCGGAAGAAATGGGGATACCCCGTGAGTCACTGATACTGAAAACCAACGCACTTGATACTGATGATGAAGCGAAAGCATTTTCTAGTTTGGTTGGAACAGCCCCGTTTGGGTTGGTAACATCTGCTCTACATATGCCCCGTTCCATCAAACTATTCAGGAAATATGGAGCAAGTCCCATCGCATGTCCCTGCGATTTCAAATCTTTGCAAATCCAACCTGGTTACAGCAAATACATTCCGGGTGCAAGAAGTCTGTCTGATTCACATTGCGCGATACATGAATATTTCGGCATTTGGTGGATAGAATTGAAGGACCGTCTTTCAAGAAAATAGACCAGTCCCTTCACTTTATAATTTTTCAGTTCCAGTCGGACAAATTTGAGAGAAAAGATGACAGGAGTGTCTACTTAATAATCAGAAACTAACAACTTTTTCCTGTTGAAATGTCTGAAACAGTACAAAAACTGAGAGAAAAAGTTGTTAGTTGCCCGACGGGGGTCATAATATGAACCCCGGAACCTGGAGGAGGAGTATGCATGAGCGTCCAACTGACAACGGTGGAAGGCAAACAGCGCAAGAAGTTCACAGCCAATCAGAGGCTGGAGATCCTGAGGGAATGGGATGCCACGGGCTATGGAGTGGAGGTCACGCGACGCCATGGGATTCGTCCCTTGACCCTGTATCGTTGGAAGAAGAGACTGGAACAGGGAGCTGCGGAGTTTCTAAAGGGAACCCGGTCCAAACCGAATCCTGAGGTCAAGGAACTGCAAAGGGAGAATCAAAAGCTCAAGGACACGGTGACCTTACTATCTCAGGAACTGATGCTCTTGAAAAAAAGATGAACTTGGTTTAACGGGTAGAAAGCCAGGTCAAGCTTACACTCAAGAGCAACGCCAAAGGATTCTTGACACAGTGGAAAACTCAGAGAAAATGAAGATATAAAAGAATTCTACTTGGGGCTGACTGAACAGGGGTCACGAAAAAGTTATCGTGATGTAAAACACTATAGGCACCGAAAAAGATGGTTGACCTGACCTAAATATTTCTTGGAATTCTATCATTATCGGGAAAAATTGAGGAAAGGTTATGTGATAAACTCGGTTCAAATCCGGTCAAAGAACCTGCCCCAACCTAATTTGTTCTCATAATATTATCTTGACACCCTTCGATCCAGTGTCTTATATAGCCCCAACCCATGTTGTTGACTGAAAACAACTACTATTTCAAGGGAGGAGCAGACGTGACAAAGGCTGAATTTGTGGACAAACTTGCTGAGAAAGGCAAGATAACCAAGGAGCTGGCTGCGGAAGCCATAGAAATGGTTTTTTCAACCATTGGTGAAGCTCTGGTGAATGGTGACGAAATTGCTGTTCCCGGTTTTGGTAAATTCTCTGTTGTCGTTAGAAAAGCGCGATCCGGCTTATAGCATTTGCCTAAAGTTTTGTCTTAATGGCGCCTGTTTTTCGGTTTTGATCTTTCCGGTTCACTACCCAGTTAAGGGCGAGGCATATACGATCGATCAACTGATCTTTGGATTTTGCGAAAAAATCTGAGAACCATTCAGATTTCATCACAAGCCATAATCTTTCTATGGGATTGAGATCCGGAGAATAAGCTGGAAGAAAGACCGGCTCGAATCGGCCCCAGTTTATCTTGTCACCGCGATGCCAGCTTGCATTGTCCAAAATGAGGATGTTCTTCGGGCGTTCAAAGGAGATGTCTGAGTTAGCGTGATCCAGAAAAGTTTGGAATACTTGAGTGTCTGAGTGACTGAATATCAAAGCGTAAAACTCTCCTGTCCGAGGGCATACTGTTCCAGCCGCACTCATTCTTATATGAGAGCCCAGGTAAGGTTGATGGATTTTTTGACCCTTGAGGGCCCAGCGACGTTTGGGCCGAGGATCTCCCTCGATCCCTGTCTCGTCAAGAAACCACAGGTCGATTTCCGGGTCGCCAAGAAGAATTCTCAGCAAATCCACAAAGTCCTTTCTCTTTTCTTCGTCCTGTCCGTTTGGCCAAGAGCGTGGTACTTTTAGTCGAAAGCCCTGTTCATGCAACCATCTAACTACGGTCCGATACCCGATCTCCTCATCAAGTTGTTTGGTCAAGTATCCGTGAAACTTCTTTCCTGTCCAATGAGTCTCATTGGCCCGATCCGGGCTCTGAACAAGTTCAATATATTTTGTGCGCTTGTCAGGAGTGATCTTTCTTGGACGACCGGATCGGGCCTTTTGTACGAGTCCGTCGATCCCTCTGGTGTTAAACCTATCGATCCACCGGCAAAGGTTGCGCCGAGTCGTGTCATAAAGCTTGGCTACCTGGTCATGGCTTATACCCATGAGCAAAGCCTTGATCGCCATCATCCGAACGTGACTCCTGAGAGAGACAGCGGCCCCCGCAGCGATATCCAGCTCTTCCAACGAGCAATTCTCAGTATTGGGCATGTTCGGCTGACGCGACATACCTTGGGTAAAGCATATTCTTTACCCAAACGCGAGAAAAATCGTCTGTTCAATCGGACATTATTTTTGGCAAATGCTATAAACCCACGCACCAAGGCAAAACTCAACATCCCGGAAACCAAAGCCGCAAAGTTTATCGCCGCAAGGGCCCTTAAAGAATCGATAAAATAAATGAGATTCTTAGAAGTTTTTTAAAGTTGCTTCAATGGCTTCAGGTCGATGACTTATTTTGTTTATGGAAGAATTAGGTTGTTGATAGGCAGTCGATATCAGTATGTCTGTTTTCGGAATTTTCCTCAAGCCAATGTTAAATTTGTATCAGACAGTGCTACCATACCGGTGATTCTAGGAGATTTGTGGTTTTTCCGCTAGGTTCGCTTTTCGGGGATTTCAGTTCATCAAAGTCAAATGTTAGCGAGATGCTACCTTCGTCAACTGTCTTACGAATCTCATACGGCAATTTCTCAAAGACCCGCATCATGGACCTGTTTGTAATGAGGACCTCAGCCCTGAACCCCTTGATTCCTCGTTCTCGAGCGATATCTATCAGGTAGTGAAGTAGAGCGCTCGCAATTCCGCGACCCCGATAATTCTCGTCAACCATGAAAGCCGCGTCCGGGTAAGAATGTCCGGGATTGATCATATAACGAGCCTCCCCAATAATCTTGCGGTCTTCTCTAGGGCCGATCGCAACAACCAAGGACAGACCTTCTTCCTCCGTGATATTTACGTATTGCTGGAGATTTTTCTGGGGCATGGACCTGCGGGTGCTGAAATATCTGAAATAGACAGATTCCTCCGAGAGGTTGTAGAAAAGGTCCCTCAACATCTCTTCATCGGTAGATTTTATAATCCTGATGTGGCCTCTCATGCCGCCTTTGAATATTCTATTGGTCCGGAAACGACGACGCATTTCTGGGGAACAAATCCTGTAATAGACCTGATTTGGGAAAACGTAACCCAACTCGCTGGCGGATTTCATCAGGTTTTCCCTATGGTCCGGGTGAGCAATGTCAATGAGCGCCATTGCCCGGTCACGGATGGAGCGTCCACCCAAATATGCGATACCATACTCGGTGATGACATAATTGGCATCGCCTCGATTCATTATGACGGCGGCGTTAGGCCCGAAGGCAGGGACTATATTAGATTTGTTCCTCTTGGGCGAAGTTGACCGTAAGCAAATGATGGATCTCCCCCCTTTGGAAAGGTTTGCCCCTCGCATGAAATCACTGTCACCGCCCGACCCTTCAAAGGCCGTCCAAGACGTACTGCCCTGCCTGATCTGGCCTCTGAGGTCTACCTGCACTGCCAAGTTTACCGCAACCATGCGATCATTCGCTCCTATGAATGAAGGATCCAAAAGCATATCGGAAGGATATAATTCAACCATAGAGTTGTCATGGATGTAATCGTACAATTTCCGTGTGCCCATGCAACAAGTGGCCAGAGATTTGCCTCGAAACAATTTCTTCGTGCTGTTGTCCACGACTCCGGATTCGATCAGCTCAATGAGGGGATCGGTGAAAATCTCAGTATGAAGTCCGAGGTGTTGGCGATCTTTAAGAAAGTCCATCAAGCCTCGTGAGATCCCGGCGAAACCGAATTGAAGAATCGATCCGTCCTCGATAAGGTCGCTGGCATAGGCGCTGATGGTTCTCTCCCGTTCACCGAGGGGTTCTTCCGACAATTCACTAAGGGGTTCCGGCGCTTCCACAAGGTAGTCTATTTTGTCAATGGGAATGAACGTGTCCCCGTGGGTGCGTGGCATGAGTGGATTGACTTGAGCTATAACCTTCCGAGCAGATTCCACCGCTGCTACTGTGAAGTCAACCGAAATACCGAGACTGAACCTGCCGAATCGGTCTGGTTCGGACACCTGGATCATCGCTACGTCAACAGGAATCCGGCGATTTCGGAAAAAGAATGGGATCTGCGAATGGAAAAGCGGTATATAATTATACTCAGGGGACGATCCGGAACCATCCGCACCACTACCAGTAAAGAATGTCTTGATTCTGAACCTGCCCCATGGATCCGAGGCTAACCGGGACGCTTCTGTTCCACGAATAAACTGCACAAGTTCTACGTCTTCGGCGTAAGAAGTTTCTAGAGCTCTAAGTAGTGTCTTCGGTTCAGAGCAAAGGCTCCCAATGTAAATTCGGTCACCGTTCCTGACCTTCTTCGCTGCTTCGGAAGGGGAGATCAGTTTAGATGCGTAATCATCCTGCCAGCGTTTCGCTTGAGTCGTAGCAATCATCTGTTTGTCGCGAGCCTCATTCTAAATAATCCCTTGAACATGGGGCATGATCCGACCCAATTGTTTTTCCGATCATATTATTGTGAATGAGAGGATAGAGACGGTTCCCGAAGCCACGAAAAGGTTCAGCTATCTTCCCAAAAAAACACATGACATATGCAAAACCGGACTCACGTAAATGAATAAAGCGGTTTTATCCTTGGCCGGAGCGTACCTTATCGAGCATGTTTCAGTCAATCAGAATTTTCGGAGTAACGCATCGCTGGAAAATGACATATCAGAGGTGACTGCGCCCAGAATGGCATGTCTTCCATCCGATCATTCAGCCGAGTGGCCCATGGACAATATTACCGGACTGATTGCTGCATCAGTAAACCTTTTTTAATTGCCATCCTGGTTCTTTGAAAAACGGCGGAAATCGGCGGAGTTCTTTCAGCGATTCTAAACTACAATTTTAACCTTGACTGGTAGGTGTAGAAATGATTTCTCGACACCCCTTATTACCAGGGATTATAGAACCTGCATTCCTTTTACTGCTGTAATTTTCTGATTATTTCAAGGGAGGCGCTGACATGAACAAAGCTGAATTTGTGGACAAACTCGCAGAGAAGGGCAAGATAACCAAGAAGCAGGCGACGGAAGCCATAGAAATGGTTTTTTCAATTATTGGCGAAGCTCTGGTGAATGGCGATGAGATTGCTGTTCTAGGCTTTGGGAAATTCGCTGTTGTCGTTAGAAAAGCTCGAACAGGTTTGAATCCTCAGACCAGAGCTAAAATCAACATTCCAGAGACCAAAGCTGCAAAGTTTACCGCCGCAAAGGCCCTCAAAGAATCCATAAAATAGAGCCCTTCGATTTATATCTAAGGCGTTTCGGTTATTTGAGCCGATCTTTCTGCTCCCTTATTCTACTTCTAAACCCCATCGAACGCCGCTGGTTCATCATGAACGCCGAACACAGAGGATTTGAAGTGAATGCTCCACCGCCTATAAGGCGGTGGCTTCCCGTTTGTCGACTGTAAGTCGACTTCATGCATTGTCGCCTATCGAGAAGTCGTCATCACGGCATCGCTCCATTTTGTCTTGCATCTCGATATATTGGGCTATTACCTCGTCAGTGACGTTCCCACTACTTGCCACAAAATATCCGCGAGCCCATAGATGACGTCCCCAAAATTCCCGAGAGAGGCTTCGATACTCACTTAAGAGCTTGCGAGCAGTTTTTCCCTTGAGACTCTGCATTAATTTTGAAACCGCCAAATTGGGAGGACAAGATACCGAAATATGCAAGTGGTCTTTTGAAACATGACCTTTTATGATCTCAACATCCATGGACTTACAAATCTCTCGGATCAATTCCCGAAGCCGTATCGCCACATCTCCATGGAGCACCGGCTTGCGGTATTTTGTGATCCATACCAGATGCAGCTTGATGTCATAAACAGCGTGCGATGTCTTGCGATAGTGTTGCATAATACCGCAAGCCTACTGAAGTCTTCGCCTAAAGGTGAGGGTTTTTCTCCCATTCCCCGAGGGGGACAATAATATTTATAAAACAAAACCGGTAAAAGATTGTCGATCAAGGCATGGAGCAGAAGGCGGAGATCGGTGTAATGCAGCGCCTTCAATAATAGGAGATTTGATATGGATTACAACATCATCATAATTCTTGCCGTAATAGTGGCGGGGGTGGGTGGTTTCATCGTTTTATCGCGTACTGTCTTGACCAATTGGAAAGCAGGATCACGGGGCAAGGAAGAAGTGGATGCTCTCCAAACCAAGAAGAACCGAGAGGAAGTGGAGAGGGAACGTGAGAATGAACGGGAGAATCAATAATGGATACAAGAAAATGGTGAGATAGCCAAGGTGCTCATGGTAGGCGAGAGGTTTACTTTGTCATTTTAGCCGATCCTATAATTCTGATAAGTTTAGAGCAGCCTATTTGCTAATGCCGGTGTATTTTCTTCTAGACCACGATAACCAATCAAACTGATCAAGTTAGCAGCAAATTAGAGCTGTCCCAGATTGAGGATCATATCTTAGTAAAGTTCCATTGCCCCTGAGTGATGATGAATGTGAATCTTGCCTCAATTCCCAGTTGATATTATGTCCCACTCTGTCAGCCAGTTGAAAGTGAAATGGGTCAATCGACTGATGCCCTTTTTGTAAGGGTTCGTAATATTTTGAGGTCCAAAAGATAGTGGCGTTACCGAACAATCTGTTGTGATGAAATCAGGGAATAGTTGATCGAGTCGACATGAGATAGTCCGGCATTCATCAACAAAAAAAGTGTCTTTCCCCTATGCGAGAGCTATGCATGCGCTACCTCGATCTCAATGATCCCCATTTGACGACCGTCGTTTCGCATTCCCGATCTCAATACCTATTTAAGTAACTAATAAATGTAGCTACATTTTCCCATTCAGGCTCACGCTTCCAGAACGCCTAGAACGTGTTTTAACGGTTTTTTAGTCTTTCGGCGGCCCGGTCTTCCCGGAACAGCTTAGCCAGGCACAATTTTCGCGTTAGAGGGGTTGTTCGCGTTCTTAGCATTTTGTTCCGGCCCCGAAGAGCAAAAGCGTCAATTCTTCGGATTGTAGGGATTTAGTGTTGCGATTTAAAGCCTCAACACTCCACAAAACGCTTCGGGTATCTTTCGATAAAATGAACATTCAATGGGCTTTTGGTTGAATAGGGTTCTTTGCTAGATTTATGGACAGGAGTTAGCTAAGGAATTTGGACTGTATGATTTGTTTGTTTTAGCTATGCGTTGATATGTCTTTTTCTTCTTCTTCCTTTTTTCCCCCTTAGTCTCAAGCTTGCTGAGTCGCATCTTGAATATGTCATGCATTAGGGTTTGTACGGAGAGCTATCGTGAGATCTTTGGAAATCATCATCCGTTGTCCGATGGTTCCATGAATTGACGTATCTCTAACCCGCAGAGATTTCAATGTTTTGGAAGATGGATCAGTGACAAGATTGAATTGATCCCAATATGGTTATTCCCATTGCCCCGAGCCAAAAAGCCTGTCTCGGATCCTTACTTTTTCACGGCCGGTTGGGAGACCATTTCGAACAGCTCGATTTGGAGCGGCTCCGAGATGAGTTCATCCATTCTGGAACGAAAGGCCGCAAAGTGTGCCGTTGTGAGGTGTCTCTCCAGAGCGGCCTTGTTGACCCAATTTTCATAGAAAGCGAACTTACCTGGTTGGTCAAAATGTCGATGGAGATCATAATTTATGCAGCCAGTCTCTTGTCCAGTGGGTGCCACCAGCGTCAAGAGCGCTTCTTCAAGCGCTCCTTCCTTGCCAGATTTTGCTTGTGCGAAAGCAAATACTGTTACCATGATATCCTCCTGGGTCATTTCCGACCGAAACAAAGCACATTAAGCTGAAGAAGTAATCACCATAGGAAGGGGATGCTCCTATGAGTCCACATCAGGGCATTTCCGCCTACGTTCACTTTCCCGGGATCGCTGTAGGCCATCTTGATCAACCCCGTTATTTTCCTATTCCGTCATGACTGCATCCTATCCAGATTCCTAGCGCCCATGGTTTTTTGACAGCTTCAATGAGCGCCTCTTTCACATTGTCCGGGATTTGAATCTACGTTTCCATGTTGTCGCCCATGCAACTAGTCCATTCATTCCAGAGAATTCATGCACGTATTCCCGACTGAAAAATAACATTTTTCGCATAGAACATTTTGTGTCAGTACGTTTTCCCCTGGGGCCACAGGTGCAGTCCTGTAGGTTCATCGAACACCCGCACCGGGACCTCTCCGGGAAGTGGTATAACAAAAAGTTCCCCGACATAGATCGGAGTGCCGGGCTCAAGATGGCCTCCAACACACATAAAATCCGTTCCCGCAAATACTATATGGCAATGCAACATGATTTTGCCATCGTTCATCGAAACATTACCCATGCACGAAACGATTTCCATGTGACGATCAAATTGCTGAGTCCTGAACTGGCGCGTGTCCTGGTCCCAATAAGAAAGCACGGCCCGAGACACCGCCCCTATGAGGTTAAATGTAGCTTTGGAAATCGATCGCTGCTGAAAAACTTTTGTGATTTCTTCCAGCAGATCTCCTCCCCTTGGGAGACGCTCTACAAACTTCTCTTTCATCAGATGTTCCTCCAGACGTTGTGAGCGATAACCGCAGTTCATATAGCCATGCTTTAGCTGCCTCCGTGCCATCCCCCCCAGAGAGCCAACCCTGTGTTACTCACTCGTTGACGACAAATCGAGGCTACGGCAGACCGATGAAATCAGCACAGTTAACACTTATTTAGTTTAACATGAATAGAGCAAAAAGTTCTCACAATGATTTGATTCATGATATAGTTTAAAAAGGGCCAAACTGTTTTTAAAATGTTCCGGAGAGGAGTAGTTGAAATGCGGTGGTGAAGCAGTGTGATTGGCTTTATAGGGTTTGTAGCGGCCCTGGCCCAACATCAGGAAAAGGGAATTAATTATCAACATTCGCGAATGTAATTGACGTTTCTGTTTTTCGCGAAATTCGCTCAAAAACAACCAGTAAAACATTATCTTTGTATCTGAACTATAATAGTCTAGCCATTGGGTCATTTTTTGCAATCGCAAGCCTTGAGCCACTAACTGTCCAGGTTCTGTACCCAAGCAAGTTGAACGATCTAGAGGTAAACGATCTTATTGGGAAAAGGAAGGGTATGCCATGACAGACAACTGCTCGAAACGTTCAACGTTAGTCAATTAATTGACCTTTTATCTGAGACCTCTATGGAAGCTGACGCGACCGACTTGGTGGGCAGAAAATAGGTTTGCTGTCATCACCTTTTTTTGAGCGACCGCATTCATCGTCGGTTTAATCGGATTTAGCAAACAATCGATTTCACATAAGGAACTCTCTTGGTCGGATATAGTTTACCACACCCTCCAATTGCCTCTCATGCAGTCCCACATGGTGGACAAACCGGCAAATGGGTGGTTAGACTTCGCAAGGTACTTTGCTCCGTTCATGACGCTTGTCACGAGTTTGCAGACTGTGGCATTGCTCATGGGAGAAATGATTCAAAATGTCAGGTTGAGATATTTTTTCAGGGGACACGTGATCATCTGCGGTATTGGTAGAAAAGGAACGCTTCTTGCCGATCAATTCCGGACAAATGGCGACCGTGTTGTTTTGATCGAGCGAAACGATAACAATGACTCGGCTAGACGATTCCATGAAGAAGGGGTCTTAGTGTTGACAGGACAGGCCGAGGACCGATCCCTCTTCCGCAAGGCTCGGGTTGAAAGAGCAAAACAAATCGTTTGCGTATGCCCTGACGATGAAATCAACACTCAAATTTGCATGCGGTCATGGGAGCTGATCAACAATAAACGTCGGAAACCTTTATCATGTTTGGTTCACCTCGTTTCTCCAGACCTTTGTGAACTTCTTCGTTTGGAGATGGTAAAGAAAGATCCAACAGATCAATTCAGGGTCGAATTCTTCAGTATATTTCAGATGGGGGCTTTTTCGCTGCTGAACCAATATCCACCGTTCAAACAGAATGGGATAGAAGCCAATAAGGTCCAGCACGTAATCATAGTTAGTCTCGGAAGATTCGGCCAGCACGTGCTTCTCAGGATTGCAAAAGAATGGAAAACCCACAATTCTCTGAGCGGAACTCGCTTCAGGTTGACCGTGGTGGACAAAGATGCTGAGCGCAAGACAAGGGCGATGAGTATTGTATATCCCAAACTCGAAACCGTCTGCGACATTATACCCCGAACGTATGAGATACAATCAGCTATGTTCGAACAGGGTGATTTTCTTTCAGACGATCAGGGATGTCTGGACTTGACTTGCATCTACGTGTGCATGAGTAATCAATCCTTAGGGTTGCAGGCTGCTTTCTCCATTCATCAGCAACTTCGTGGGGCCACGGTCCCCGTCGTGGTTTGCATGAGCGATTCACGAGGCCTGTCCGCTCTTTTAACACGGCGAGCAAGGACTGATGTGCCGTTCTCTTCAGTTCTGCCGTTCAATCTTATGGAGAATACTTGTGATATCAGGCTGGTTCACGGGGTCACCACAGAAATTCTAGCTCAGGCCATTCACAACAACTACCTGGAAGGGTTGCGAGCCGCTCAAGCGGACCTTGGCGACAAACCGGCAGCGATTCCGTGGGACGAGCTTTCAGAATTTTTAAAAGAGTTTAATCGGGGTCAAGCCGATCACGTCGGGTTAAAACTCGACGCCGTGGGATGAGGTCTAGCGCCCTCGAGAGACTGGGACGCCGAATTGTTCCACTTCACAGCGGAAGAGGTGGAGAAGCTGTCGAGAATGGAGCACCAACGTTTGTGGAATGAAAGAATAGCCGATTGCTGGACGCTGGGGCCTCGAGACGACAAACGGAAAATACACCCGTGCATGGTCCCTTGGGAGCAATTGAGCAAAGAAGAGCAGGACAAGGACAGGCAAGCAGTGGTAGATCTGCCCACGCTGTTATCTTCCATTGACTTGCAGATATACCGCGTAGCTGTCGGGAACAGCGCCTAGTTTCCGTACAGCGCAGTTCACATCAGACGCACTGCGCATTTGTAAACAAAATTTTCTAAAATCCCTGATTGCCGAGGTAACATCCAAGAGATTCCCTTACTATTTTCCGATAGCCCTCCGCCGATTGTTCGAGAACCGTCTCACAAATTCAAGGGATGTCCAGATGCCATTTTTTGGCAATTTCATAAAACGGAGCAAATATAGTATTGTAGACGCTATAAAAACCTCAAAATTAGTACGAAGGACCACCAACAGCATGACTGCTGCAACCAATGTGTAACTATTTGTTGTCATGGCTAGTAATCCTTTCTTTGAAATTCATTGACATTGTTTTTACTTTCTATTGCCGAGCTGCTCAAAATATCGCTTGAAGTGTCTATCGCAATAATCTTATTCTCATGTAAAATAAGAGGGGGTAATGACATGAGATGCAACGCAAGCGTCTTCACGATCACTATCATAGCCTGATACAACTCGAACTGAAACGTTATATCTGTGAGGTTATAGCACGCAGGCCAAGGCGATAACGAACATTCCAACATGCTTGGGTTGGGAGGCGAAACTCAATGGCTCACGAGGTGTTCATAAACTATTCGTCTAAAAACAAGACGACTGCCGACGCTGTGTGCCACTTTCTGGAATCTGCTGGTATAAGGTGCTGGATTGCACCTAGAGGTGTGACCCCTGGGTACGCCTGGGACGACGAGATAGTAAGCGGCATTGATGGCAGCCGTGTCATGGTCATGGTCTTCTCCGCACGGAGCCTACAGTCGAAGCACGTCAAAGGTGAACTGCACCGAGCCGGCGAAAACGAAATCCCCATAATTCCGTTTCGTATTGAATCTGTGGAACCGACGGGCGGTCTAGGACTGATATTGACAAAGGTGCACTGGCTGGATGCGTTGACTCCTCCCATTGAGAAGCATCTTGGAACCCTTGTTGAAATTGTCAGAAAAATTTTAGGCACATTACCGCAATCCTCGGAAAAAGTCGTCCATGAATCTAAACCACCGGTTACACCGCCTACGACGGGTTGGTCAAACGCTCCACGCTATGTTGTTTTTATCGGTGGTCTGACGCTGGTTGTCTTGGCATTGGTGTTTACTGTCTGGCAGCCGTGGCACACCACTACTCATATCAACTTTCAGCAAACTCAAGCCATAAACGGGGATCTTTTTCAAGCTGCCAATCAAGGTTTAGCGTCTGCACAATACAATCTGGGCATAATGTATATGAAGGGTGTGGACATGCCCAAGAATTACGGTGAGGCTCTGAAGTGGTTCAGAAAAGCCGCTGACCAGGGTCATGCAGGTGGTTAGGTTTACTTAGGCGTGATGTATCAGACCGGCTGGGGTGTCGCTAAGGATTACCAGGAGGCAGCCAAATGGGCCCGAAAGGCGGCAGATCAAGGTAATGCCAAAGCTCAATTCAATATCGCGCTGATGTCTGATAAAGGCCGTGAATATTTTGCGGAAGGTGCTAATCCCAATGGCACAACTTACAATGGCAAAGTGTTCATCGTTCCCGAAGGGGATAGTTACAAATTTACCTGGAAAATTGCGGGTGAAACATATTTTGGTAATGGTGTCATGTCGGTTTCCGCTCTTTACATAAAGTGGGGTACCAGCCCGGATAAACTTGATAGCCTAGTCACTTATTCTATGGGAGAAAACGGAGTTCTAAAGGGAGTCTGGGGTGGCGGAAAAGGGACGGAAACGCTTATACCAAAATGATTGCCCTAACTCCGAGAATTGCTGAACTGTGAAACAACACGGCCAGACTATTGTCTTGGGTGAGATTAAGTCAGTGGTTCAGTTACCTCATAACGCCGGTGCAATAGTGGAAGTCTACTCAAGGAGTAAAAGATGCGCTATCTTCTCTTCAATGCAGGGATCCACCTCAGTTAGGACTTATCGCCGGTTGGTTGGCCGAGACAATCATGAAGGGCAGGGGAGTCGGTCTGGTGGTTAGCCTCATCATTGGGGGGCTTACCTGGGGGCTTTTCAGCCTGTTTGGTTTGTCAGCCCACGGATTTGTTGGATCGTTGATCACTGCTACTGTTCCTGATAAACATTCTCAAGAAAACCTAACAATGGACAGGACGCGAAAATGTCTTCAAGTTACATGGGCCCCGAAAAAGGAATACAAACCAATCTTAATGATGAGTGGGCAGGACAACTCTGAATTAACTTGAGTTTTAATTAGCCTTAAAAATCCACGTCCTCTGGACGTGGTAAGATTCTGAAGGCTATGCAGGAGGACAGCCCACCTGCTAACTCCAGAATTCGAGTTGTTCCCGCAACTTCGAAAACAAGAGAAGCGGGAGAGCAGGTTTTGTAAACTATCACGTATTGTGAAGCAGTGAAAAGGTTACATGCTGGAACGCCGAAATGAAGTTCCGTATAGGATCTCCAAAATCGAGCAACCGCTGATGGAACAACCCTATTTGGCTAAAGGGGAGCCCCCTTGTATGGGGGCTAAACCAAAGCCACGTGCTCTGCACGTGGATATTTACTATCGGGCTTACATTCCAACTAAAAAGTTCGCGAGAATCCCAATAACTTATTGAAACATCGAGTTATTATTTATTGAGATTTGATTTGGCGCCTGCCTACAGAAAACTTTTTTGTGAGGGAGGTCGGATTCCCAATGCATTGCAGATTAGAATTTGGCGGTTATCGAGTGGTGGCAAACGGAGGAATTCAACGTCGTTCCTGTGGCGGTAGCGGTGTAGACACAATCGGGACATGGTTCTTAGAGCGTCCTGAAAGGATAACCGTTCATTTTCGTCCGATGCTGTTTTCAGATGTTCCTGGGCGTCTCGGACTATCTTTAGAGCGAGCATGGCAATCAATGCGTGGGCTCTGGTTCGTAGCTTTTTCCGAACAAAAACCGGTCGTATCTCCAGGAATCCGGTCTTGAGGGTCCTGAAATCACGTTCTACCTGCTGCAATTAACGATAACGCTCATCGATCGTACGAACGTCCATCAGTTCCTTGTTCACATCAGTTTCCAGCACGTAACAGCCATCAAGCAAAGCAGTATCAGCCTTGGCTTGTTCGTCTATGGTTAGAACTAATCTCCTACCGTCTAAAGACAAGCTTGAAAACGAGGATATCTTATGGCGGCTCGCCCAATCGCTTAATTTGCGCAATCCCGCTTCAGGATCTGCTTTTGTGGACTCGGACACAAAAAAGTTTCGTCTGTCAATTAACTCCTGGAAGCGAAGAATCTTGTCTTGGCGACGATTCTCCTCTTTGCGGCGGACTGCGTCATTCTTCCTTAGAATCAACCGGATGTTCCCGTGTTGCGCCTCACAAACGGTAGTGTCGAACAAATTGAGTTGAATAATATTCTCCCTGAGCAGCTTGCATGCCTGTGGGTTGGTCAAGGCTGTTATATATTTGAAACCGTCCTCAGATAATGCCTGTTTTGCTTTGCTCTTCACCATCCCGCGATCACCTACGAAAACAACCTCTTTTATTAGAAAACGCTTCTTCAGGGTATCAATCTGGTCTGACACAGTGGTACAATCGGTGGAGTTTCCTTTAAAAACCTTGATAGCCAAAGGCTCGCCAGCCGCTCCAGTCAATAGTCTGATTACAATCTGCTTCTTGCCTTTCTTTTTGTCCCGGTCAAACCCGTGCGCCGCGAATTCGTTGAATTCTCCTTCGAGATAAGAAGACGTCACGTCGTAGAGGACTAGAACATTCGGAGAACCTTTTTTGTTAACGTACTCACGGTACAGAGTCTTTTCGATTCTCTCCTGACGTACAGACAATCGATCCATGGCTTTATAGAGGTCATTCTCACCAAAATCGCGAAGACCCAGTAACTCACCGACACAATGTTCCTGAGCCCACCTGACCGCAGACAAACGAGATCCCTGATTAGCTATTCTTGCAAGAATAAAAAACAGGGCCAACTTTCCAGTGCGATCGTTTCCGAGAGCTTTGGAAATCCCAATGCGATCCGCAATAGCCTTCAATACAAAAAGGACTCCGAAAACCCGGTCATTAACAGGATCAACATTTCCCCCCCCACACCGTCAAACTCACCCTTGAGAGCGCGAGCCAACGCCCCTATACGCTCGGGCTTCCAGTGAGACAGGTTGGCGATTGTACGCGACTTACTCTTACCATCTTCACGATAGGCTTGGCGAAGAAGAATGGCTGGTGGAGAGTTACGATTTGGAACGACTGCGACATACATGACATGCTTAAATCATATCACGGATATTATGTCAGGCTAAATATGACTAATTACATGCCGACACTATCCGGTCAGAAATGTCTCTTTATCATCCGATAACAATGGGTTGAGCTGATGTCGGCCTGGAACATGGGTCTGAAGCCCGCCGCCCTGGCATAATCTCCAACAATTAATAAAGCGGCCTGGTACGTATAGACCCAAACTACCTAGACCGTTGCTATCGTTTCACTAATTCGTGACGAGTCTTTAGCAGAAAGACGCTCAACAGTGCCCCCATGTTGCGAGAAGTGTTAGACGTTGCGATGCGCAACACCTTACACTAGTCCATAATATGGCTTGTGTGACCGAAATTGTGTTCTTATTACTGATTTTAGGATCTCGGGTTGCGAAACGCAACGTTATCCAGTATTTCCTGTTGCCGCTGTTTCTTGTATTAGCTTTGTAACATCAGCATGTTACGCCATTAGTCACATAATGGCACGAAACTTGATAGAGGATTAAACAGAAAGAAGATCTCAACCCAACTGGAGGAAAGTAAAATGAGAACATGGTTCCAAAAATTGGAAAAAATGGCCGCAGCGGTGGCTTTCGCGGAAGAAGGCGAATGGAAGATGGCTAGCAGTCTGCTTCAGGAACCTGAAAGACGACCGGTTGCGAGAGAGACTCAGAATAAAAATCAGCCTAAAGTCAGGACTACAAGACGTTCTTACCAGGCTTGATAAGACGATTTCGGGAATCAACTCGTTAGACAATAAAATATTGGCTGGTCGGTTTCTATACGGCTGATTAGCCGAATTATTAAACGAACAATAAGAATACCAGGAGATAGAAATGGCGGCAAAAACTGCAGTTAAAAAGAAAAAGATCGCGATTCAGACTCTAGTGTACGGCGCAATAACAGCGGCCCTATATGCCGCTGTCTTCTCATACTCCACCCCTATTACCGAGCTTTTCGCAAGAGGAGGCGCTTATGCTGCTTTACCTATTGCGACTGTTTTTCTTTTCTCGTTTGCCCATGGAGCATTTGCCAGCAACGCTTGGTCCCTTCTAGGAATCAATGCGATAACTAAGACTGCGACAAAACGTCAGACTGTATCTGCGCCCCGACCGACGCAGAGGCCTCGCGCTCGTTTAAGGATGAGCGTATAGCGCATATTATCCCAAGGGTTGAAAGTAGTTTTGGCATCTTCGAAAAACCTGTCTCGCTGTTGTATCTAGCGGGACAGGTTTTTTTAAGTTCTACTGTGTCCTGCGATCGAGCGAAATTCTTGGGGCCAAATGACTCCTTCTTGCCCCAGCCAACATATCCGGGAAAGTGACGTTTTTTCTCCCTGACTACCAAAGCTAACTAATACACAGATTGCTCCGGTTACCGTCACCTCAAATCCTCCTTCTCTGGTCAAAACCACGCGATTTTCTGACGTCTGTCCTATCTTTCTCACATAAATCCAATTCGCGCCCAGGTCGCGTCTTAGACGCGAAATATGCGGCGAAATTGTCCCTACGTCTGGACTGAATCGGATGGCTATCAACTAGAGAAGGAATTATCTATAGTGATTCTCGAAAATAATCGCGAAAAGAACGCGACTTTTTTATCGAGATGTGGTTATCTGTCGGTATGTGTCGTCAACGAAACATGCCTAACCCGGAAAACTGCGCTTTAGCTGAATTAGAGACCGCAGCGAAGGCCTCGTCGGTCCAGCGGTCGTATGTTCGTCTGATGGCTATCAAGGCCTTGATAATGGGGCTGCCCCATAAGCAGGTGGCTGCCTTGTTCGGTGTAAATGAGGACTCGGTTTCCCGTTGGGTGAGACGTTTTAATCAACGGGGTATCGATGGGCTTACAGAAGGTCCCCGCTCTGGGCGTCCTCCCAAAATCAGCGGGGAGCAGGCCTATGAATATTCCAAGTTGGTCTTACATCCAGAACTGGTCAATGAGACACCCACTGGACCGGACGTAAGTTTCACGGATATCTCACCAGGCATTGCCAGATGGAGGCAGGCTACAGCACACTTATGCGGTGGCTTCACGATGAGGATTTTCGGCTGAAGGTCCCTCGCCCCTGGCCGGATGGCCAGGATGAAGAAAAGAGAAAGGCCTTCATTGAACTGATCAGGAAGTTTCTTGGTGATCAATGCGTGGATCTTTGGTTTCTTGACGAGTGTGGTGTCGAAGGAGATCCTCGTCCGAAAAGGCGTTTTGCTAAAAAAGGAGACAAGATCCGTCAAGCATACGGCGGGGCGCATCTCCGAATGAATGTCACGGGCATGGTCTTGCCAAGAAAAGGTGAATTCTAT
Source organism: uncultured delta proteobacterium (assembly GCA_963798475.1). GTDB lineage: Bacteria > Desulfobacterota > Desulfomonilia > Desulfomonilales > Desulfomonilaceae > CAJBEZ01. The sequence goes on along the minus strand of CAWCTI010000016.1, from coordinate 111,454 downwards.
GCGCTAGAATTTAGCCATTCCGATACGGAGATCTTCCAGATCTTCCTGAATCACGCCAATCGGGACATCAAGTTCGAGCGTCCTCGCAATCTACTCATCCTGGACAATGCGTCTTGGCACAAGAGTAAATCACTGGACTGGGGGGAATTTGAGCCGATTTTTCTTCCACCTTATTCTCCAGATCTTAACCCCATTGAACGCCTCTGGCTCGTTATGAAGGGCGAATGGTTTTCTGGATTCTACGCTAAAACCAAAGATCAACTAATCGAGAGACTCACCGACGCTCTCAGATGGCTTATGACCAGACAAGATGAAAACACTAAAACTTGCGCGATTCCGACAGAACTTTAGAGAAGCGCTATAGGTTTAATAATAATGGGTAAACCCGCGGCTCTGCCGGGGGACTCAAAGAGTTTGACATTTCCGGGAGGATATCGGAGCTTCCCCCTTCTGAACCGCTCAAAGCTCAAGAAAGGTGAGACATCCGATGGACGAATTCCAAAGCTTAAGTCACACAGTCGGGGAAAGCAAGTATCACGTTGTGTGGATTCCCAAGTACCGCAAAAGGTACCGTATGGGGATCTCAGAAAGCATCTGGGAAACATCGTTCGCGAATTAGCTGTGCAGAAAGAGAGCAGCATATTGGAGGGGCACCTTATACTGGACCATATTCACGTGCCTATTTCGATTCGGCCGAAGTTTTCGGTAGCACAGGTAGTCGGGTTCATCAAAGACAAAATCGCCATCCAGATCGCAAGAACTTTCAGCGGACGTTAGCGGAATTTCACAGGACAGCGCTTCTGGGCCCGAGGCTGCCTCGTCTCATCGGTTATGATAGTGCTCCCATGGAGAGTTTCTGGGCAACGCTTAAAACTGAACTGGTCTTTCACAGCCACTTCGGAACCACAAGAGAAGCGATCAAGCTAATAAAGGAATGTATCGAAGTCTTCTATAATCGACAGAGAAAACAAAAGAAGCCAGGTTACCTTTCTCCCGCAGCCTTCGAACGCCAGTATTACGAACAACAGAAGGCAGCTTTAATGATTGGGGTCCACTTTTTTCGACCAACTTCACGGAGACGAGGAGATCATCTGAGGGACCGAAAGCGGACGTCAGATGTCAAAATAATTTACAGAATCGTCGGAATCCAATGGGGCTACCATATTAGTGATACAATTTGAAATATATGTATTAAAATTTCAGTACGTAACCACATTTCGTTTCAAATCATGCAATACCAAACTACCGGATTGTTTGGCCTGCTACGGAGAGGAACTATGAGACCCAAGTCAATTACAACAAACACTTCTATGCGTTTGTCTTGTGCGGTGTGCCTCGGTCTAATTCTTGTCCTCAGTTATTCGGCCCTAGCTGAAGACTCGCCACTCATTGAGGCGAAACAAATATTTAAGGCTCTGCCCAAGGATATGGGAGTACCGGCATTTCCAACAGCTCCCGAGCTAGTGCGCTTAGGCCGCATGCTTTTTTTTGATCCCCGATTATCGGCGGATGGTACCGTCAGTTGCGCCAGATGCCATCAACCCAGTCTGTATGGAACGGATGCATTGCCAAAATCTATCGGGGTTGAGAATCGAATGAGCCCTCGCAATGCCCCAACAATACTCAATGCCGCCCTTCAATTCAGTGAACACTGGTTAGGAGATCGATCCTCAGTTGAGGATCAGGCTTCCAAGTCGTTACTTGGGCATGCGAGCTTCGGTAATTTGGAATTCGCAAACGTCGCGTCGAAAATCAAGGAGATCCCAGGGTATGAAAACATGTTTGCAGAGGCCTTCCCGGACCAAAAGCAACCCATAACCCAGGAGAATTGTGGGAGGGCTATAGGCGCTTATGAACGAACTCTGGTAAGTCCTTCCCCTTTTGACTCCTATTTATCAGGTCAGTCAGACACTATGTCCATAGAATCCAAGGCCGGCTTGGGAATGTTTATAAGTTGTGGCTGCGCATCCTGTCACAATGGGGTAGGGGTCGGTGGGAGCATGTTTCAGAAATTTGGCGTACACGGCGACTATTGGAATGAAACTGGCAGCGGGGAAATAGATAAGGGTCGCTATCAAATCACGAACAACTCAACCGACAGTTATGTGTTTAAAGTGCCGAGTCTTCGCAATGTGGCTATGACACCGCCATATTTCCATGACGGGTCCGTCCAAGACCTCGATAACGCTGTGAGGATAATGGCCAGGTTACAGCTCGGTAAAGAGCTGACCAGCCATCAAGTTCGGCTGATATTAAGATTCCTCGAGAGCTTAACAGGGACGCTGCCCGATAATTTTTCCGTAGCCGTAACACTGCCCACTTCTGGCTTCCAGGTCAAATAATACATTCTGCGCTGTAGTCAAAGACTTTAACGATTGCGGTAGACTATAAAACGGATTTCCTCGACCATGAACTAAGCACCTGAAAAGGGAGGCTCGTATAGTCCACAAGAGGAAGCAGTCTGAACAAAATGACTGATTGGGTTAGGGAAATCTTGAATATTCTGCAGGAAGTTATGGCAAGTGAAAAGAAGTAGAGATAGAGGCCCTTATCTAGTCAATTTCAGTCAACTCATTTGTCGGTCGTTGAAAATAGTCATGGAAAGAGGAACCACAGATGAACAAAACAGAATTGTTAAAGCGTTTGTCTGAGAAGATATCGCTGCACTGTCAAGATATTGGGTTGCCGCCATTCAAATGTCAGCAGATGATTACAGACAAGATGCTTTTATGGGAAAAAATGTCTGAGGGTGAACTGGAAAAAGCTCTTAACACTGATGAACCTCAGTATTGACCAGACACTGAAACGGTCCTGCGGACAAAAAGTGTCCATAATAGGTTTGTGGCAAGGATTGTGAAAATCCTGAGAGGAGTTTCTGGCAAAAAAGTAGGTGTCCATAAGACGCAAGTGTCATCGAACTCAAGATTGATTTTACAACACAAGTTAGCAATTTCTGCCGTTTTCATTTATATTTCTAACCTGAACGTTTAATTTTATATTTGATGCAGTGCTATGGGAGCGTAAATCAAATGACAGATTACGGAGAACCACCTAGACAAATAGTTGTTACACCAACCAAAAGCGTTGGAATATCAATTATATTGACAGTTATTTTTGGACCCCTAGGAATGTTTTACTCCACAATATGGGGAGCGATAATCATGCTCATAATATCTGGAATTGTTGGTTTTGTAACATTTGGCTACGGACTCGTCGTTACGCATCCCATTTGTGTAATATGGGGAGCCTTGGCGGCTCATTCCTACAACAAAAAACTTCTTGAAGGTTTTAGATTGTCTTCAGGGATCTCTGTTTAGAGAGATGGAATAAACAAGATTTTATAGAATTGGGCATTTTCATAACATCACAGGTTTTTCTGATCACAAATAATTGTGACGGAATGTCTTAAGTTGTAAGGCTCTCAACAGATGGAGATCCAAATGAAAAAAGTATATGGAATCAATGGCAGTCCGAGAAAAACTTGGAACACTGCGACACTTCTCGAACATGCCCTAAAGGGAGCAGCGTCACGAGGAGCGGAAACGGAGCTCATACATCTCTATGACTTAGACTTTAAAGGATGTCAGAGTTGTTTTGCCTGCAAGCTCAAAAATGGAAAAAGTTACGGCAAATGCGCAATAGATGACGGACTTACTCCAGTCCTTGAGAAATTGGCTAGCGCACAAGCCTTTGTATTAGGCTCACCAATCTATTTCGGGACTGTGACAGGAGAGATGCGATCGTTCATGGAAAGGCTACTTTTCCAATATCTGGCGTACACACTTCCTCCAATCAAACTATTTGATCGGAAAATTCCGACCGCATTCATTTACACGATGAATTTATCTGAAGAAATGATGAAGGAACGCCATTACCAGATACACTTTGGGGCTAATGAAGAATTTCTGTCTAGGATATTCGGGCAAACCGAAACACTCTGCTGTTTTGAAACGCTTCAACTTGAAGATTATGACAAGATTGTTTTCAACTACTTCGATCCCGAGCAACGACGACAGAGAAGGGTCAACGTGTTCCCGGAAGATTGCAAAAAAGCCTCAGAATTAGGCGTAAAGTTGGTCAACTCTGTTAAGAACTAATGTTTCCTGCCAGGTCAAAATAATCGTAAGTAAAACACCCAGTCGACCGACGGATTCAAAGCGCAATAGAGTCTAAAGATCGAAAAGTGCCTAGTGGCGCAACTGGCATTTAAAAGTCCTGATAGCAAACCGGAACTCCGTGGCAGGATAGGGCAGTTTGACTAAAGTTCCATAGTAGCTCAAGATAAATTCAGGATCTAAATCACTTAAATAAAAATTAACCGGAAGAAGACGATTTTGTCGCCACTTCAGCAAAAGGGGGTTCGTATTAAAAAACATTCTTTGATTCTGCTGATGACAGTTTGTTGCTGGATTCTTTGCGTCAGTGGAAATGTTGGTTTTGCTCATCGCCACGGAGGTGGTGGCCATCATCATGTGAATGTTCATCACCACTATCATGGTGGCGGTAACTACTCTTACCATTGGGGAAATTACTTTTAGTATTATGGGGGACGACGTTTTCACGTTCATTACCCCGGGGGTTTCTTTTGGAGCGACATAGAAGTTGTAGGCTGTTCCTGTGTCAGAAATGGGAATAGATACAAATGCTACGCTGCTGATGATGCCGGATATGGCTACGTAGTAATTAGGAACAAGAAGGGTGTTTGTAAGGTGATAGAATCCAATGGGAAAACACCTGCGACGATAGCTGGTCCATTCAAGACCAGAGACGCGGCTGAAAAAGCGAAGGAAAGAAAATGTCCTGAGGCGCCTTTCAAGCCGGGCAAACCCAAAGTTCCCAAATTCGATAGGGGAGAAACGGGGAATTAGCGAGAATTAATCAGTTTATGGCGGGGGTTAACCGCCGGGAAGCGTAAAAACTAAGGACTGCAGAAGGTCAGGTGTTTTTCTTGTGAACAATTTTTTCGGTCTTTTGACTGTCTAAAATTTAGAAAAGACTTTCTGACGAATCTGACTGAATTTCAGACCCGGTTTAGACCCGGTTTTTTGACAAAATGTAATCATATCCAATCGGAACTGCGGTGAGGGAATGAGCGCCCCTGACGGAGCGCCCGTTGTGTTGACTGGTTGACTATTGTCCTTCACGATTCTTAATTACGGTGTCGATTTTGGCCTTTAAAGCTTGAAGGTTGAAGGTAGCGGGCGCTTGCATCGGAGGATATTCGATGGCCGTCTCGGCAAGTTTTCCCACATAATCCTGAACCATGACGAAGCGCCAGAACTCGCGCGCATAGAATTCATTCATGTATCCCCCCCCGAGATCATTCAGGCTTTGACCGCGGGTTGACGGTGTACGCTTCAAACGGATCTTGTCGGAGGTTCACGATAGTGGGCATGTCGGTTGTGACCTTCTCCCCAGGCCAGCCGTACGGTTGCTGGAAGAACTGGAACTTAAAGTCGTCGATGCGAATCGCGCCCATGTGTGGACCACCAAAGTAAAAAATCTCGTGCCGTTTTGATGGCCCCTTACCAGTGAGCAGCTCCATTTGGTTGTAGCCATCGAGGTGGTTCTTGTACGTACGGTCGCCGAGCTTCACGCCCTTCAGGAGTTGTTCGGTGATGTTGGGGTTGCCGGCTGCCGCCACTAGGGTCGGGAACCAGTCGAGTCCCGAGAAGATTCCGTTCTCAACCGTGCCAGGTTTTACCTTGCCTGGCCAGCGGATTATCGCGGGAACGCGGAAGCCGCCCTCAAAGACGGTGCCCTTGGTGGCATTGAACGGCGTCATGCCGCCGTCAGGCCAGGTGAACACTTCAGCCCCGTTGTCAGTGGTGAAGATGACGATGGTGTTATCGGCCTCGCCTATATCTTCCAGGTGCTTTAACAGTCCTCCTATGCAATCATCCATTTGCGCCATTCCCGCTTCTTCAACATTGTAGTTGCTTTTGGGGTTCATCATGGCTTGGTACTTCGGGGGGAGGTAAGTAAAGACATGCATACGTGCTGTATTGTGCCAGACAAAGAAGGGCTTTCCTTCTTTCTTGGCCTTGTCCATGAAGCCCTTGGTGGTCTCGACCAGCACTTCGTCAAAGGTCTCCATGTCATACTTGGCCTTGCGACCCTCCTGCCAGTTCTGAAGACCTTTCATGTTGGGGAATGGAGGCAACGGTCCCTCATCCACAATCTTCTGTTTTCCGACCTTGCCCCAGCGTGGCATTTCAGTGGGATCATCCACATTCGTCGCCCAGGAGTGTACTAGATTGCGGGGCCCGAACTTGTCTATCCAGTCCTGGGGATAGTCGAACCAATACGGGTCAGACATAGCGTCGAGGTGGTACAGGTAGCCGAAGAATTCGTCGAAACCATGCACCGTCGGCAGGTATTTGTTCAGGTCGCCTAAGTGGTTCTTGCCGAACTGTCCAGTGAGATAGCCTTGGGCTTTAAGGGCGGTGGCGATGGTGCAAGCCTGCGCGGGCATCCCCACGTCTGCTCCAGCCTGCCCCACCGTCGTCAAGCCTGTCCGTACAGGCAATTCCCCGGTGACGAAATTTGCTCGGCCAGCCGTGCAGCTCGCCTCAGCATAGTAGTCAGTAAACATCATACCCTCGGTCGCAAGTTTGTCGAGGTTCGGCGTCTTGCCCGACATTATGCCACGGTGGTATGCGCCAATGTTGAACCACCCGACATCATCACCCATGATGACAAGGATGTTGGGTTTCTTGGTGTCAGCGGCATTGGATTCCTGCACCACAGCGAAGACAGCAATTACTGTCAGCGCAGTCGCCAACAGAATCCATGTCCTGGCTCTTAAAATGTTCATATCCTTCCTCCTTGAAAAAAGAAGTTAAGTGAATTCCTTGAATGTAACAATTCCAGTAACAATACCAAACGCCTTAGTTTCTTTGCTAGTTTTATAAAGGTCCCCCTTGCTTTTGCATTATTTGACAAAGCCATCTTCGCGAACTGGCAACTAAACCATTTGGTAGTTTCTTCACAATCCTGCGAAATACGTCAAGTACAAAACGGCAATACCAGTATCAATAACTGCCAAAGTCTTTAACGGGGCTGTTCTAGGCACATCACTGAAGAAAACGAGTCCTGCAAAGAAAAGCTTCTCAACAGTGCCGACAACCATTGATGGAACTCTAAAACTCGACTGAAATGCCGCATAGACGAGCAAAGTCCCTATCAAGAAACTCAGCAGAGCCCAATATCTGGCCATAAGCAGAGTAACCGGTTGTGGCGTCTCAATACCAAAAACTAACTTCAACATTCGCCGTGGCTCCACGCACTGGACAATCGTTAACGCCGTTGCGAGACCCGTAACAACCAGTATCGTTTCAATATAGTCATTTATCATGCTTTTTTCTCATTTTCTGCCGAATTCACAATGATCAAATTTTGACGCAAGCCTCTTGCAAGGGTGTTTTTTTGGGGGTTTTAAGCATATGTGATAAATGAGCTTTACCGGCAGGCCCTTCGTACACCGCATTTAGCAAAAAAGACGCTTCGTGACAGAACCCCGTGAAGCTTAGGAAGATAATATCATGGTCTACACACAATCAAGCCTAATATTCTGCAATTTTGCGGTTTTCAGATAGATATTTTCGTTTACGTGTAGAGCTGCCATGAGTAAAGTAAACATCCACGTGCAGAGCACGTGGCTTTGCCTTAGCCCCCATACAAGGAGGCTGTCCTTAAGTGTAAACTTCTGAGAAAGTGAGATGTTGCTGTGGAAGCTGGGGTTGCTCCAGAATCCACTAGTCGACTGGCAACTGCCAGGGCCATGATAACAATTATCCAATAGAGGCGAGAAAAACAGATGAAGAGCCGTTTTTTAGAACAATCCTCGGACTCAGTTTCGTTACAATGCTTGCCTGGCCTGTCATGGCCAAACAAACCACAGGGACTTCAGGCTCACCTTCCGCGACCACAACGATTGATGGAAGGCATCTTCCAAACCCTTCTCCGAAATTCGGAGGTGAGATCAACCTGAACGCCGCTCAGTCCAAGCCTTGGTGGCCTCCGCGTGTGGTCCCGCCTAAGGGAGCGCCGAATATTCTGCTGATCATGACCGATGATGTGGGTTTTGGAGCGCCAAGCACTTTTGGTCGGTGTTATTCTGACCCCGGCGCAGAAGTTTGTGCCCACAAACGCGAACTCAAATATGATTTTCACAACCAAAAGTGGACTGGCCCACGCAACTTCCTGATCCCGGCTCGAGTCAGGAGCGTTCCAATCTTAAACCTAATCATGAAGTTATCAATCCGGCCCTGAGGGCTTGATCCTTTACCTCAAATGGAGCAACTCTTATTTTAGGGCGTCCTCCTGTGCGATCTTTTGTTTCCAATACTTTGTAGTCTTGCTATCTCGTCTCTCAGTTCTTGAATAAGCTCCTGCTGGATCTGAACTATCTTCAACAGGGCTGTCACCGACGGTGTGCGTTCCTCATCAGAAATTTCAGGAATCTTTAAGGTGGCGCTCATAAAACCCTTAAAGCATACTTCAATCCCTGTGTCGCGCCTTTTTTTGCTCTCTCATCAAATAATGTCAAACGGTCCGATTCCTAATATCGGTGCCAACACCTCGACCAACATGCAAAAACAAAACATCCTGCCGCGGACTTACCCTGGGTTTTTGAGAAGTTGCGACTGACCTTGTTAACCATGCGTCGCAACAGAGAATACCGACTCGGGGTCAAAACCGACAAGGGCATTCTGGATGTGCCGCAGCCGGCGAAACTGCTCAACATGCACGCCCCGGCCACCATGGATGACTTGCTTCAGAACGAGGACGGACCCAGTCTCATTGCGGTGGTCGGCGCTGGCCTCGAATCCAATGCCACGAGCACGGCTTTTATGAAAAGAGGTTCCGTCGAATGTGGACCGGCTGTGACCCGACCGGAAAAGATCATATGCGTGGGGCTGAATTACCGAAAACATGCCAAGGAAGTCGGCATGGAGTTCCCCAGTCAACCGGTGCTTTTCAACAAGTTTAACAATGCGCTCAATTATCACAACGGCACCATCAAACTGCCGGTCGAGGTAGCCAAGAAACTTGATTATGAAGTTGAACTGGTGATGGTCATGGGCAAGGAAGCGAAAAATGTTCCCGAAGCCGATGCCCTGTCCTATGTGGCAGGCTACTGTACCGGCAATGACTTCACGGCAAGGGACTTGCAGCTCGAAACCCCCAGCAAGCAATGGATGATCGGCAAGACCCCGGACCAATTTGCTCCCTTAGGTCCTTATTTGGTGACCGCCGACCAGATCGATCCCGACAACCTGAAGATCGAATGCCGAGTCAACGGCGAGACCCGGCAATCCTCTAACAGAAACGATTTCATCTTCAACTGTCGGCAGATGATCAGTTTCATATCCCGTTACATCAAGCTCAAACCCGGCGACATCATTTTTACTGGCACTCCGGAAGGAGTGATCGCTGGCCGTCCCAAGGATAAACAGGTTTGGCTTAAACCTGGCGACAAAGTCGCGTGCAGTCTTGAGAAGCTGGGCGAGCGGAAATTCGAACTGGTTTGATGCCCACTCCCATGCTTGCAATTCTGATTTCGATTCGCCAGGCTTTAGCTTTCGACCAATTTGTTCTGTCAGTGCGATTCGAACAGTAACTCAAGCCCAATTGCGATATTTTTCGTATAATGACTGCTAAGGGACAGCCTTTCCTTTCGACTCCTGTTGCTGTTCCTTGAGCCTTCCTTCAATCTTGAGCCAAATACCCAATCCCTGCATAACGGTTTCAAAACATCCATTACACGAATTACACTTGGCCTTGGCAGCGTTTCCACTTTTCGTTCGGTGTAGCGGGAATAACTTTAAAGACATGTTGGTAATGGTGTTTATGGATGATTCCTTTTGCTCCGCAATTGTAATACAAGCCTCCCTGAAGTCAACTGAGAGGTAACGGGATAATGCAGCAAGAGTCGATGAGCCTTGTTGAGTTTCAGAAGAAATTTGTAAGTGATGAAGCGTGTATGGAGCACCTGTTTAAGCTCCGATGGCCGGATGGTTACACATGTCCAAGGTGTGGTCATCGGAAGTGCTGTTTTCACAGTACGCGATTGTTGTTTCAGTGCAGTGCTTGTAAGTATCAGGTCTCGGTCACATCAGGGACGATTTTCCATAAGACGAGAACTCCTTTGTAAAGTGGTTCTGGATGATTTTCATGATGGCCCGTCAGAAATGCGGAGTATCGATGCTCAGTTTCCAGCGGATGCTCTGGATCAGATCGTACAAGACCGTTTGGACTATGGGGCACAAGATCCGTAAGGCCATGGAGGATAGGGACTCCCAGTATCAACTTGCTGGTCTTGTGGAAATGGACGATGCGTTTATTGGTCCTCGAAAACCCGGACCTCCTGGTCGAGGAGCCATAGGGAAATCTAAGGTAGTGATTGCCGTAGAAAGCCGAGACAAGCATGCGGGATTCGCTGTGATGCAACATGTTCCAGCCGTTGACAGTGACCAGATCTTTTCAATCGCTCAAGACAAAATCCAACCGGCCAGCGATGTTCGGACTGATGGTTGGCGTGCATATCAAACGCTGGGATCAAAGGGGTTTGTTCATGAACCCGTCATAGTAAGCAAGGACAAGCAAGCCCCGAAGCAACTCAAGTGGGTCCACGTAATGATTGCCAATGTGAAGGGAAACCTACGAGGCGTCTACCACGGAGTCAGCTCAAAGCACCTCAGTCGATATCTGGCGGAGTTCACATTTCGGTTTAACCGGCGCTACTGGGATTCACAACTATTCAATCGCACTGTTACCGCATGCCTTACGACTTCTAGAGTAACTTTGGCGGAGCTAAAGGCAAGATCCATGGTGTTATTACAGGGGGCCGATGACATGAGATAAACCAATGTCTATTTTTTGGAATCGTAGAGTTTTCTGTTGATTCTAAAGGTCGAGTGCGGTAAACGACAGTGCGAAAGTCCCTGTTTTACGGCTTGGGCCATGTAATTGCGGAGCAAGATTCAGGATAAGCTTTCCAAAATGATTGGTTTGATAGGATCATTCAGGGATTTAACTAACGTGAAGAAGCACTTTACTGATTTGTTAAACGAGACTTGAGACATCTCGAGTAGTCGAAGCGTGGAAATCCACAGAACCAGGTTCGGATAAAAAAACAAATGCATCCCCTTTACACCGATTACGTAAAGGACGGGGGCGCGGCGAAAATTACCTATGGCTTAGGTAAACATCATAACTACGGATGTAGCTGAATGACTACAAGGCTTTAAGAAGGTCCAAAAATGAGAAAACTAGTTTTGTTTGTGGCAATTATTGCGCTGTTACTCTTAGTCAGTTCCGCCAGTCTGATGGCTCATTCTCAAGGTGACGAAAATCTCATACGAATCACTGGAGCGGACAGCATGGTCCCCAGGGTCACTGCCCTGGTACACCTTTTTAATAAAGTGGATCCGTCCGTAACCATTGAAGTCATATCAAACGGCAATGTAGATTCCGGTATTCTGGCGGTCATAAATGGAGAAGCAGATATGGCAATGGCTTCCTGCCGAATTCCTGAAGAAGAGGACAATCTGGCGATAGCCAAGGGGCTGAAACTGGTTGACCGTTTAATTGGATATGGAGGAATCGCGATAATAGCCAATTTGTCATCAGGGGTACAAAGTCTGACGCTGGATCAAATCAAGAAAATATTTGGAGGCCAGATCACTAACTGGGAACAAGTTGGGGGTAACGGTAGACCTATAAAAGTTATTAGAACGGGAGCCGATTATCCTGGAACACGGATGTTTTTAGAAAACGATTTTATACAAGCTCCTTTTACTTCTCAGGCGACCGTGGTTCGTAATTTTTCAGAGGTCGTCTCGTCTGTGGCAGGTACTATTGGAGGCATAGGATATGTAAGGATTCGCGAGATTACCGAGTCACCCGTCGTGAAAAACAATCCATTGGTCAACGTAATTTCTGTCGGTCGTGCCAAATCAGCTCTTCCAGTGTATCCGAGCCGTGAGGCGGTATCTGATCATTCTTACCCGCTTTTACGACCCTACTATGTGGTTTATTCTGAAAAAGCCAAGAAGGTTGTGGTTGAATTTGCAAACTTTCTTGTCAGTCAAGGATGGGGTCCGGCCCAGTAAAAAGAGCGTTTCAATTTGCCTTAGAAATCCACGTCCTTTAGACTTGGTCGGAATCTGAAGGCTATGGCGAAAGACAGCTCGCTTGCTAATTCTAGCTCACATTCCGCGCCCCTGAAGGGTATTTTGTGAGGATTTTCCCTTGCCCCATTTTAGGAATCTTGAAAGAGCTAAATTCTTAGATCATCGACGTGTCCCCCTTGTTTCGTGAGCCTGGGAACGGCCGTTGAGCGAAGGTAGTCCTGGTGATTTTGGAATGCTGCTTCATTTAGGCGACCCTGGTCGTGTTGACCGGGTGGTCTTTGGACGCAAGGATCTTGAGAATCATCTTGTGTCTCTCACGATTCCAATTCTTTGTATGACCCAAGCCTCTTTAGCCGTGCGGGTCGATGAATACTCGATGAGAAACATCGAGTATCTTCAGATACTCCAGTTGTGTCCCATTCAGACCATTGGCCAGGAATCTCTTCTCAGGAGTTCGAATCACCACCATGGATAGGAACATATTGGTGATCATCAACGATGTGGGACTGGATGTGGGTTTTTTGTCCCATCCTTGCACTTTGGATCCGCTGATTTGCAAGGAGAGTCTCATGGTACGCTCCATCAAGCGCCAAACCATTAGCGACAATACCAGAATCAGTCCCAACACCTCGATGCGGGAAGGGGTCTTCAGAAATAGGCTGTTTACGATCGCCTCGTCCTTGAGAAACCCGAAATTACGTTCCACCATGTCCTGTGCTTTGTATGTGGCAAGAATATCGTACGACGCCATACTGTGCTCCAGTATGTTCGTCAACAGAACGAAACACCCTGTTTCTTGTTGCGATGGTGATATTGCCTTTTCATCTGGCTCAATGCGTAGATCCAGTTGATAATCGGTTCGCGTGGGTGTACGAACCTCGTCGTCTTTAGGGCGACCCTTCGGATAATGATAAACTTCGCAGATATCTCCGGCGATACAATGAAATTTCCCTCTTGGCAGCCGTGACAGCGCTCGTTGGGCGTCAGGGAGACAAGCATAAATGATCTTCTCGTGATCTTTCTTGATCTTTGTGAGATCAGTCTTGTCCAGCTCCATCTGTCGCTCGAACTTTTTCACACTCTTTTTATCAAGGGCGTCAGAGTGGAATACGAGCGCACGGTATCGTCTCCCATAGAGGACAACCTCGGACTCAAAGCAGCGGTAGTGGGCGGGCTTGCGTTTAGCCGTGGGTCGCTGCGGTGAGATGGTTCCTATTTCTGTCCATTGGTTTTGTTCCACCGCCCGTGTGACCACTTCCCTGCACTGTTTGTATGTCCGGGGGAGTCTCGTGATAAACCGGCATCCTCTATCCTTGTCGTTGAGCAGGTCAAGATTATCCTCGGTCACAAGAGCTGAATCCGCAACATATACCGGATCATCTTGCCCCAACTCCCGCATCTTTTTCGACACTTCTCCAAGCAGGTTTTTGTTGATCACTTTGTCCGATTCATTGCCGTTTACCAGCTTGGCTGACACAGGGATACCACGGTCAACACACAACAGACTATGGACTATCTGTTTGAGATCATGCCGATGATCCTTGTTGAATCCCCTATTAATAACAAATGGATGGTTGTGGTTCGAGTCCTGATACAGGTCGTAATCTCCATGGACTGTCACACTCGTGGTGTCATGGTGAACATTTTGAGTTTCAAGATTGTACTGTTTGAAAGCCGATAGAACAGCGGCGGTTAGGATCATGCCTGTTCCAGTGTCAAATAGAGCGTCCATGCAACGGCCCACCGCATCATCATTGAACTTCGATGGAGAAATGTCCTCGCCAAACAGCAGCTCCATGTCCTGGTGAATAAAGCTCTGTTCAATCCTGTAAAGCGGGCTCCTTCCTGAGAGCGTATCCAAAATGAGCGCCTTAACCACTTGACCGGCGCTCAGGTCGCTCATCGTTGGACAAAGCCGATTCACCTCGTCAACAATACCTAATTTGTTGACGTACGCCGCAATAATCGGTAAGAAACTCACATCACCGGCTCGGATCTCTTCGGGCCGAAACGTCATGGGACACCTCCAGATAACCGGATGTCCCTCCCTTATCATTTTTAAAATCGCTTGTCGCGCTCATTTTTGACCAGAAAAATAAACTACCACCACTGGAATAAGGTGCGGAATGTGAGTTCTAGGATTCAAGTAGCTCCCGCAACTTCAAAAACAGGAGAAGCAGATGAGTGAGGTTCCTGTCGGTATAATAGACCGGACAGTGGCTAATCCCACCATATGTTATCTGGATACATTACGCCCGACCCTTTCAAATGCCTTACAGAATTTTGTTATAATTTTGCCCGATCTCAATTACAGGCCTTTTCTGTTCTATACCCAAGAAATGGCAGCCCTAGGCTTTACCGGGGTGACTCTCAAAGATTTGACCGTTCGCTACAATAGAGAACGGTGATACAAAAATTAACCACCGGCGCTTTGCAAAGAGAGGAGTGGGAATTTTCTGGTCCTCATTAAATGGGCGGAATGATCACTTTGACGAAATAAGACCCAATCATCACCTTTGACTGAGCATCATTGTCCAGAGATTTAGACAGCCGCCAGGCTTAACAAATTCAATGTGCCCTTCAGGGCGCTATTCACTCACCCCTTGAGGAGCTACCAGAAATATGCCACCGGCTTTGCCGGTGGTCATTTAACCTCGCGCTAAAGTTAGTTAGTAACAGTAATCCGTAATGGTCGCAAATGTAATTGTTGTCGTTACATCAGTGCCTTCGTCATGAACTAATTTTATTACTCCAAGTTTTCGGGTATTTCTTACCCAAATTCTCCCTTGACCACATCAATTAGGATTCTCGTGTAATGTTCCAGAAATATGTTACTTTAATTTTATTGTTGAACTAGCTATAATGAGTAACAGTTTTAGTTACTGCCAAATTATTAAGGTTGCCTCTTGATGAGACTCGTCACAATTATTGCAGCGATGATTTTCTTCCTGACCGGCACAACACTGCCGTTGTGCGCCCAGTGGCTTCCCTGGAACATTGGTGCGGAATCATCTTTCCGAGTTGAATATCTTATAGGCACGCAGACGCTTGTAAACAACGTCACAATTCCCATACAGAAAGCTCAGGTTAACGTTGATCCTCAGCCTGCCAACGTAATGGCCGCATACCCAAACCCAATCGAAGGACTTCGAATTGACTTCAGTAACATCCAAGTAGTGCTCGATGGAGTGGTAGGGTTAACCCCTTTCCCAGTCGTGTCTTCACGAGTTAGAGGGTCCGTGAGCCTGCTTAATTCGGATTGGAGCATAACCATTGGGAGCGCTCCCGTTCCGATTGCCAACAGTAATTTTCCATTTGTTTATGATTCCAGTAAACTCTCAGCTGTAATAAAGCCTCAATTTTGGTCATGGGAGGCTGCTGGACTTTATAATTTGAGCTACGAAGGCGTTTATAGATACAGCATTGTGGCAGGCTATCGTCAGGAATCGTGGTCATACCCGACGTCCAATGGTCAAGGAAATAATTCGTATCTCACAGATCTCTTCGAATCCCAAATTCCTTTTCTTGGGCTACAAACGGTCATGTTTTCCCCTTTATTGAAGGGCCGGTTGGAGGTGCTTGGCTCATCTTTCATGACAAAGAAGATTGCCTACACAACACGAGACCGAGGGTTTTGCATGCAACTCGATGGCAATATGACGCAAGGTGGGTTCATAGAATTTCAAGTTGAGGGCAATATAAATGTTACTCCTAGCACATGCTTGGGGCTTTATGGACAGTACACTTATGAGCAACTTGATGGCGAACTGAACGGAACGTGTGTAGATGGCAAAAAGAATACCGTATTTGTGCCCACGGCCTACAATTTTTATACGCTTGAGGATATTTGGACTATTGGCCTAAATTATAGTCTCCTGTTTTAGAAAGCAATGGTCGAATGCTTTGGGACAGTCGGACGCGACTTTTAAATGCAGAAATGTGCATCTGAATTCTGATCGAGCAACAGAACCGAACTATTCTAAAAACAATAGTGGCACGTGCCGGACAGAAATTAGATGATGAAACGTAATTGGGAGATACGCTTGGTGCTTTTATATAGGGAGCCTAAGCCACGAAAACACCCCTATCATTTTCATACCTATAAAAAACAAAACCAGACCGAAGATCACTTTGAGCCTGTAGGACGGTATCACATGAGCGGTTTTGGCTCCAAGAACCGCCATTGGAATACTGGAACCAGCTAACAGAGCGAACTGGAGCCAGTTCAAATACCCGGTAGAATACGCGGGCAAGTCCGGGACGCCCAATCCATTTATCAGGTACGACGCTGACCCGCCTATAGCGGTGAAGATCATAAGAGCGGCGGAGGTCCCCACGGCGTCGTGTACATTGAATCCCAGGAAGCTGATCATCACCGGGATCATCAAGCCTCCTCCTCCGACCCCGATGATCCCAGAAACAAAACCGAAGACTATTCCCCAGAGAATGAGTGGACCAATACGGTCCACACGTTTTGCGCAGCCGGTCGGCGGTGCTGACGTTAACATCCTCAGAGCAAGGAGAATGCTGACACCACCGAACACACTCGTCAGGACACGCCCGGGAAGTTGCGATGCAACATAGGCTCCGATAAATGCCGTGCTAGCCCCGGTCAGCCCCAAAATTGCTCCAGCTTTCCAAAGAACAGCACCTTTTCGATGGTGAGCGATAGCGCTAGTCAGAGATGTGGGAAATAGCACCAACAAACTGGTGCCGAAGCTGATGCGAACAGCTACCGTCGGATCCACTCCAACTGTTTTAAGCACCCAAAACTGCACGGGCACCATGATGAAAGCACCCCCCACGCCCATCAAGCCTGCCGAGAAGCCAGCGACGCTGCCGGCAATTAACAGTGTCAATATCTGAAAGGAATACAAGTCTGTCATGGTACCTGGGTGGAATAGGGCTAGGTCTTCGCAGTATTCCACTGCCGTATTTTTAAGGAAGTTAGCATTCCTGATCCAAGCGTGCAAGGTCAAGAAAATTCCGAATCGTTAAGCCCCCCATTCAGGATTCAGTGTTGTTTACTGAACTCTTATCAACATGATATCCTTTTTGATGACTATGCCCAAATTCTAGAGGAGAAAACAATGCAGGGCTGTCCGAAAACTACAAGGTTACAAAATTTCCGGGCCCGGAAGAAATCACCCTGTTTTGTCCATAGAATATGCAAAATTGCAGTTGATTGAATCTTTGAAAAACAGTTATAATGATTTCCCAAAATTTTCGTCGAGACATCTTGCGCTGAATATCTAGTGAAACCCTAAATTAGGTGACCATTCGAAACGAAGTTTCAAGAAGCGCTATCGGATACGTCTATATGAAATGTTCAACATCAATTCGCAGTTCAAACAAGTCTTTTCTATGCTCGGTAGCCACCTGTTTGATCTTGTTCGCCACTCTATCTGTTCTTTGTCCATCCTCTTTAATTGCCCAAGGTTCAAACATCGCAAGGGATCTTGCAAACCCATTTTCGAATTTGTGGTCGATTGTAAATCAAATTAATTTTAACCAGATAGACGGAGGGTTTTTTAAAGAATCTCACACTGAATTCAATTGGAACTTCCAACCTGTCATGCCCATCCCGTTGACTGACCAATTCAATCTTGTAAATAGGCCGGTTTTTGCATATTACAAGACCCCCTATGTGGATTTGACCGGTCAACTCAGTTATGCCTCGGGCTTAGGGGACACTATTTTTGCGAGCCTTGTAGTCCCTAACAAGTCGGAAGGAATCATATGGGGTCTAGGGGTTACATTCATCGCTCCAACTGCAGGGGACTCAATTCATATCGGTCAAGGACTTTGGCAAGCCGGACCAACAGCGGGACTTTTTTATGTGAGCAAGCAATTTGTGGCGGGCGTTTTTCCGCAACAATGGCAATCCGTATCTGGAGCTGATTTTGAGCATCCAGGCACGCGGCATATGAATCTCCAATATGGTATAAGCTATCTCCCTACACCTGAGTTAACCATCGCTTCTTCAGCTAATATTCTTGCAGACTGGACTAAGGATGAAGCGAACCGGTGGACAGTTCCACTGTCAATAGGGGTCAGCTACCTTTTTAATTTTGGCAAGTTACCGATCAATATCGGAATCAATTATCAGTGGGTAGTGAGACGTCCTGCGGACATAGCCGGTCAGGATTCAATCGTTAGGCTGACCTTTACTCCGGTAATACCGTCTCCTTTCGCTAAAAAGGAGAGTTATTGACGTAAGAATTACGAACAGCGAAGTGTACTGTTTCAGATTATTAGCTTAAATGGAATCGTCTAGAATTGAACCTCCATAACGCTTCCGCTCACTTCACCGGATGTGAATCCCATAGAGATGCCGTTCCTGTTCAGTAAAGCAGAATGGCTTTCAGATTTCCTTGCCAAAACGAAAACGAGTTGTTCGATCGTATATGTCTTGGACTCAAGCGGGTAGTCGATCGAAAAACACAAAACAAAAAAAACATGTGCCATTCGCATAGGACTGGCAACTATACAAAAGTAGCTCCTTAGCCTACTTACAGCTCGATGGCGCTGGTTTGCCGGCAAAACGATCTGCGATCCAGTTCAAAAAATCAGCCTGGGCTCTACCCACAGACCGAATGTGGTCTGTGTCGGCGTAATGGTTGTACGAAATAGTCGTTCCTGAGGCGCAGGCCTTCTTTACATAAGCTTCCGTAGCCGCTGGGAAGACCGCAGGATCATCATCACCCTGATAAATAGCTATTGGTACCTGTGAAGGAACATTCCCCAACGCCATTTGCCCGATACGTTTGAGCCATGCGTCCTGATTCTGGGGGTCCGTGCGAGTTGCCGTCCCTTTCCAGGCTTGCATATAAACAAGCGAATCACCCATGTGTTTACTGCACTGACACTTGGCCGATTCTTTGACAAAATCGACGCCGAAGGGCGTCAACACATCGGAAAGCTGGAGTTCGGGAAAAGTGACGGTCATAGCGTACTGGGCCATGATCGTCTCGGCTGTCGTCATCGGCGGCAGTTTCTTCCCAGATGCAACGACCTGTGCCTCAATCTTGCTCTGTTCCAGCGAGTTCACTGGAGCTATTGCCGCGGCCCCCAAAAGCTGGATAGAACCGGCCACATAGTCGGCAATCTGTCCCGCCCACACGGCAGCCTGACCACCCTGCGACCATCCCAATGCCACGGCCTGTTTGCCTGCGCCTGCGGCTGGGATCTGCTGTGCCGCTACGGCAGCGTCTAGCACGTTACGCGCCGCTGTCGGACCGATAAGATACTGGTGAAAGCCAGGGGCCCCCAAGCCGTTATAGTCGGTAGCCGCCACGACATATCCCGCGGCAATCATCTGTGTCAGACCAGGAATGCCTGCGTCAATATGATCGGGACTCTTGGGGAACACGTAAAACGAAGCGTCCTTGGCAGGGTTTTCTATGTTGGAAATTCCACAGTTGCGAGCGAGGCCTGTGGTGCCATGCCCATAGGTTACAACGGGGCGACCAATGGGTAGCGCCTTGGCGGCTGGAGCAATAACCACACCGGAGACGGGTATCACAACATTGTTGATGTCCGTCGAAAGGTAAAGAACCTTCCATGCGCGGGCCCCGGGAATTTCGGTCTTGATCTCGGTTGCCCAGATCAGATCACCGTGCCTGCCCGATGGCTGCGGATCGGGCGCGTCATAGACTGACTTTCCCTTAGGAGGCTCTGGCCATGATTTCTCGCCTGCCAGAGCAGCGCCATTTGAAAAAACGCCCATGAAAAGCGCTGCGGCTGCTGACAAGAAGAGAGGTTTCAACAAAAATAAGATTCTCATTCTTTTTATTCCTTTCCAATAAACTGTGCGACGATACCCGCCCTCTCTGCAGTTAGGTCATAACACTCATTCGATCTTCCCTGAATCCGAAGCATGCTCTGATCGCCCTCACTATGTTGTTCCTAAGACGAGCATGGGGCAACACACCATTAGGGCAATCACTTTCTGAGCCGGTGTTCGACTATAGTCCTCCGCGATTACCTCGGCAAGCACTATCTTCGGCGGAGTTAGTCGCCCCAAAGACGAATTGAGATTCTCAGACAATATGAAGCCTAGAACCACTATACCAATTGACACAATAGCCTTGGTGTCTTATTGGACGGGCGTCGTTCCCCACGGCCCAGTCGAGAAACCGAAATGAAGATCCGGCTGGGATACATCAAACACACGTCGTGATAGGAATGCATGGTGGTTACGTCGGGGAGTGATGAAATTCGTTATGGCTTGGGCGTTTTTTTTTGTTAACGAAGCGGGGGAGTGTGTGAGAAAATAGCTTTGGGAAGAACGCCCGTAACACCAGTCATGAGAAGCTAACGGCGGGTTGTTCGCGATGCTGGGGTTCAAAATCCGGGGATCCGGGTCATGACGCCCCATAAACCATCCATTGCAAAAAGAGCTGAATATTTTGGACAAAGGAGGATCCTGACCATGAAGAATTTATCGACATTACTATGCTGTTGGGTAGCTGCATTGGCGCTCGGTGTCATGGTCACCGAAGGGCACTCGTGCATGTCGTTTCAGGTTACGGCAAAAAACGGAAACGTAATGATAGGCCGAACCATGGAGTTCGGTGTTGACAGTCATTGGAAGATAGCTGTTGTCCCCCGTAACATACGGTTCACAAGTCCTGCGCCGGGAGGTAAGAATGGCCTGACATGGAAGAGCAAGTACGGATACGTTGCGGTAGTGGGCTGGGGCATGGACGACATGGTGACGGACGGCTTGAATGAAGCGGGACTCTCTTTTGGAGCTCTTTGGTACGAACCTGATGTGAAGTACCAGGATGTGCCACCGGGTCAGGAAGCCCGCGCCCTTGCAGAGACGATGGTTGGGCCCTGGATGCTCGGCAATTTTGCGACGGTTGACGAAGTCAAGCTGGCGATGTCCGAGATTCTGATGTTTGGTTACGTGGTTCCAGCTCTGGGTATAGCTCCGCCGGGTCACATTGTCCTATATGATGCGAGCGGCAAATGCATCGTCATAGAGTTCGATGAAGTCGGCAAAGTCCGGATCTACGACAATCCTTTGGGCATTCTGACGAATGCTCCGAATTTCCCATGGCACATCAATCACTTGAGACAGTATATCGGGATGAGTGACCAGAATCCAAAACCCAGGGTGATGTCCGGAGAAAAATTCATTGCGACCGGTAATGGGGCAGGCATGATCGGATTACCGGGTGATCTGACACCACCGAGCCGATTTATCCGTTTGGGGGTGACCACGTATTTCGCTGACCAGGCCGAGAACGCAGAGAAAGGGCTCAATCTCTGTCAGCACATAGTTAATGCCTTTAACATAGTCAGCGGTGTAATCGTGGAGAAGTCCTCGGAAGGTAAGGTTGTGGCGAAAGAGACGACTCAGTTCGCGACATTTAGAGATCTCGCGAACAAGGTTTTCTACTTTCAGACGTACGAGAATATGGATCTGCGAAAGGTTGATCTTCGCAAGTTGGATTTCTCAGCGGATAAGGTCCGATTCATTCAGATGTATGGTGACCCCCAGTCGGTGAAGGACGTGACCAATACAGCCGAGTAACGCTTAACAGCGGCGCAGGAGCCTCTTGATCGACCGCCTGGGGGCAAAGTGGGCAAAGATCATCCTAATATCTCGACTCAGTCTAAAAAAGCAATTGTGCCCATTGCTCAGCGGATTCTCAAAGCCATATTCAACGCGATTAAGCATAGCACAGATAACAGATAGAGTTTCCTATGGCAGAGGTTGGTATTGTAGGCAAATCATAATTCACGGCTGTAGCTGCGCTCTACAACTCAATGCTGAATTCTGGGCAAGGGAAAGATATACTCCTATTTGGTTGAGTATATGGGACCAACAGAGGAAGACCACTCAAGAAGTTAAAGATGCGCTATCTCCTCTTCAATATAGGGATCCACCGCAATTAGTTTTTGTTGGGGAGAACGTCGTCGTACCGTTGAGGCCCGCCCTCGGAGTTGAAGAGGACGAAGTAATAAGAGATCTAGTTCAACAAATTCAGGAAGTAGCTGACCTATTAAAGGAATATGGGTTGGAAACCCGCGATGCGTCGAATAAGCAGTCTAGTGTTACAGAAAATGAGTTACCAGAGTCAGCGCTCCAACAGTTATATTTAGAAAAGCAATAGACATAAGATGATTTCAGTTCCAAACTTGCTTCGTAATCGGCTGTGAAGAACACTTCGCCATGCCGGGATCATATCAGATCGTTATCAGGATATAACTAGGCTCCTACTATGCTCCAGGCTCTGCCAGGAGTCATTTAACCAAAAAAAGGTAAGCCCCATCTTTGCCGAGGGTGACTCCCAAAGGTCTGACCGTGTGCAATAACAGGAGCAAGCCTCGAGGCATGATGAATGACACTTGGAATTCTGATAAATATTGGCCCAATTCCCGACCCGGTTAGCCCTCAAATCCGCGACCCGGTTTAGACCCGGTTTTTTGGAAAACATGTAATCATATCCAATCGCATTTAATCGTAAAACACCCTAAACAACAGTAAAAATACGGTAACCTATTGATATGCCGTTAGTTTGCGCCGCCCTCTCACGGCGGAGACACCGGTTCGAAACCAGTTGGGACTACCAAAGATATCAGTGGGTTACGAGTTTAGGTGATTTTATTTTCTGAAGTGCGACCCGGTTTAGACCCGGTTTTTTGAAAAACCTCAAAACTTTTTACCCGCCTAAATTTTCGCAAAAGCGTCAAAATTGTAATTTCACCGCCCAAAAGAATTGAATTGATGGTTGTTGAATTTTAGACGATTCCACGCTCGATTTTTATTCTGTCAGGGTTTCGACTTTAATGTATTTTTTGGCGTTGACTTTATGGTTTTTAATCTCTCTAATTTGAGTCATCATCTACCCAACAGCCACATAACACCAATTCCAATGCCTATTATAAAAAGAACAGATAGGCAGCCACCTCCGCCTCCGTCGTCCTCATCATCTCCACCGGAGGCCATAAAATTGATGTAATCGTCAGGCATTTTATCCACCTCCTATGGTTTCTCGAACCACTCATCAGCGGGCATAAATTCAGAGTTCCTCCTACCGCCAAATCAACACAAAACCAATTAACAAGATAATCCCAATTATGATCCAGCCGATTATATATCCATCCCGGCGTTTGTCATATGCAAATTGTTTTCCCAGACGCTGTGTTCTGGCTGCCTTCATTCTTTGCCAGGAATACGCCATAAACAATTCTTCAGGGTCTATTTTCATGACATCCCTTGGTTGGTTCCCCCATTAAGCACAAATATTGGTAACGAGTGTAATGGCCCGTTTCCGGAACATGGCCAACATGTTTGGTTACGGGTTTTCCTTCAGGAGCCTCAATCTATCGATGCCCTCTGATACCACCTCGCGTTCGCACGCGTAATGTGATAGAGGTTCCCCCATCTAATTGGAGGGGACCATGGGAAGGATAACAAGAGCGACTAGACATCTTTCGGAAGACGAGATTAGAGAGAGAATACGGGTGGCAAAGACACCGTGGATCTCTCAGAAATGGCTGGTCATATTGCATGCGACGGTTGATCCGAAACCAGCCAGGGAAATTGCTCTTCATGTTGGGGTTGGAAAGGGAACCGTTCATAATCTGATCTCCAATTACAATCGGTTTGGTCCTTCAGTCGTGGAGGGTGTTGGACGTGGGGGCCGACGAAACTCTCATTTGACTCGTGAGGAGGAGGCCGAATTCATAGCTCCTTTTATTGATTTGGCTCGGAAAGGTCAGATCGTTGTAGGAGCTCAAATTGGGAAGGTTCTAGAAGAACGAGTCGGGCATCCACTGCATCACTCAATCATCTATCGGCTCTTGGATCGCAATGGATGGCGTAAAGTAGTTCCGCGGCCTTTTCACAAAGAGTCTAGGAAAGAGGCCCAGGAGGATTTTAAAAAAACTCCCGGAGAAGATAGAGGAGATCCTAGCAGATCGTGATCCTGAGGACAAAAGGCCTGTGGCGTATGTCTCTCAAGATGAGGGTCGATTTGGCCGAATAAGTGAACTACTGAGTTGCTGGGCTCCGAAAGGGATGCGACATGAGGTTGCCCAACAAATAATTCGGGAATATCTCTATGTTTACCCTGCAGTGTGTCCTCCTCTGGCGAAAATGACCGCTCTTATACTTCCCTGGGCCAATACTGAGATGATAAATATCTTCCTTGAAGAAGTGTCCCGGGACTTTAGTGAGTTCTTTGTCATCATGCAGGTGGATCAAGCAGGCTGGCACAATTCCAAGAATCTTAACATCCCTGAGAATATACGCCTGCTACCTCAGCCAGCTCACAGTCCCGAACTCCATCCGGTGGAACATGTATGGGACGAACTCAGGGAGAAGGCGTTTCCTAACTTGGCGTTCAAATCTATCGAGGAAGTTGAGCAGGCTCTATGCAACGAGATTGTTCGTCTTCAAAACGATCCAAACCGGCTCCGGTCCCTAAACAAATTTCCCCTATCTGAGAATTCCTTGTTAGACTGCACAGTGGTATGACGTAATCCTCCCAAAATTCGACCCTAAACTGGTCTGTTCTACGCATTTGGTCCTTGCTAAGCGCCGTACGCAAATCCACATGCTCCGTTTGAAGCGGAAGGAAATTGGAAGCCTAGCCTATGCGCCCTGGCGCCATCTCTTGCTTAGGGGAGGTGGAGCAGCCGGCTTCAACCGGCTGTTCCTACTCCTATTTTACCAGTTTGGGTTGTCCAACGCTTCAGCGCAGGCCCCGGTAAGATTTATTTCCTTTTCTTGGAACCCGATTCCATGGCATTGTGGCCGAAAAAGCTGTTTACTTTACTTCTCAGTTGCTCATCTTTGGCGAAATCAGGCCAATTGCCTATCATCGAAATTGGGGGCCTTCTCCAGTTGCGCTTTTGAGAAATCCAATTTCAAGTAACCGTTCTTGTCAAAGTTGAACTTACCGGCAGGCGCAAACACCGACCATGGCAGTGGGACAAATTTGTCACCTATGCCGAGAAATCCACCATGCTCAAGAATCACGTAAGAAATCCGGCCATCTTTGTCCACAATCAGATCGTAGACCTTTCCCACCCTCTGATCCTGATTGTCAACCAGAGATAACCCTTCGAGCTTCGAGGCTCTTCCCGTCTTTACGGCCTGTTTTTCCATGTTAACCGCAGTCTTCTCGGCCTCCGTTCCGGGTTCTCCAAGAGCCGGTTGGGTGATTATCGCCTCAGCTTCTGCCCTGGAAACAAATGGACCATTGACAATCCTAGCAGCGTCAGTCGGCTTTGATTCCACTATCACCATTTTGCCGCCTTCCCGAATTACCCAATATTCGGCGGCAAAGGCAAGGGAACAAAGAGTAAACACAAGGGAACATGTTAGTAAAATGCGGTTGAATTTCATGACTAATTCTCCCTTACCTTTGTGTAATTTTCCAGATTTCATGAATCCGGTTTCGACGCTAGTTTCAGAGTTTATCAGTTAGCGGTTCGGCTGGCGCCTTTGAGCCTAACAGGTTTTGGAGCCCACCATCCTCAATGTGGACTCTCTAAGCCATAACGGGCCGTGTATATAATATGGGCGCAACTACTTCGATCGTGACCCGTAGGCTTTGGGCCGAGATGTATGGAGCAATCGATCAAAGTGGCGTTCCCTGACACGGAGCTTTAAATAAGGACACGGCTAACACAGGAGACCTGCGCAGCCCAAAAGGCATTTTCTATTTTTTAACAAAGCAATTTCTTTAACCCTTGCGGCGTGTTCAGCATTTTCTGTGCCAACCGTGCCAAACAGGACCATCTTCTTGACAAACCTAAGCTAATTGAACCGTTACATGCAGTGACAGAATTTGGTGAGAGTTACGAAGATTTGATAGGGGAAACGAGACGAGGAAAATGTGCCCGATAAACGGACCATAAAATGCCTAATGTATGTTTTATTAAGGGGTTACATATTCGCCTAGTGTCTTAATGTTGGTCAATCATCTTGGTCTGTGGTCCGGTTTTCGTTCGTAATCCGAAAACGCTTTATGTATCTGCAACTGATCTTCCACAACCAGCATCGTGGTGATGCGCCGCCCCAATTATTGGGAAGACATTATCCTGCTTGCCTTTCCCTCTTGAATCGAAGGACGCTTTAGATCTTTCTTGATTAAGCGGTTTTTGAAACATGATTTCCTCCAATATTACTGATGTATGAGTTCAAATGCGCTGGGGGTATCGAACTGCTGAGACAGATATCCAACTAGTAAATAAACCGATTTATCCCATCCTTGTTACGCTTCAGTTTTTCCTTAGGTGGTTACTGCGCTGGTGGTATGCAAATTGACTTCCCGTGCGGAGGTCTTTTCTAATATTTTCCTGGCTTTTTCGACTTCGTCAAAAGTTCCATGTACAACTAGCAAGAATTCATCGGATTTTACCTTGGTCTCATATTTGATGATGCTGTCTCTAGGAATACCTATACTATATAGCCCCGCGCCCATGGCGGTCAGTCCGCCAACCGCCACTGCGCCCTCGAGAGCAGATACGATCCACCCAACTAAAGGGCCTGCCACAGCAATCGGCCCGACACCCGGGACAAAAAAGAAAGCAGATCCAAAAAGAAGACCCCACAAGCCGCCCCAGAACGCCCCCAATTTCCCCCAGGATTTCATCCGGTCGCCAACGGAATAATATCCGACGACATGCTCTTCGGTGTGGTAATCTTTACCAACAATAGACAGCTTGTTCATGTCAATTCCGGATCTCTGCAATTCTTTAACTGATTGTTCAGTCTCAGAGTGGCTGTTGTAGACGCCTACAACCGAATTGTTGTCATCCATTACTAACCTCCCTCGCAGCGGAATTTCAGTTTTCAAACTGTTGACAGAAACATTTTCCCGAACAATAGATCTTTTTATCAGAACGTAAGAAGATTTGCTAGCATTAGTCAGGGTTTCCTAACCGCAATAGCGTGTTCGGGACATTCAGCTATGCAGGCCTCAGATCCAGTACAAAGAGATTGGTTTTCTCCTTGAATCTTCTTGTCTTTTACAGCAATGGTCTTGGAATAGTTGAGCTGACCACGACTTTTAAATGCCATCTGTCCGTTCATAGCGCTTCCAGTAAATTTACAGTATCAACCCATTGTCGGAATCTAGTAATCAGAAATGGTGTTTTTTTTCTATATTCCTCATGTTTCGGCCTTGACAGGATTGTTGGTTGGAACATAATTTAGTAAAGGGTTTGCGCTAGCGTTTGATGTTTCCGAGACTGATGAAGACATAATTGTTAAAGCTGAATTGCCTGGGGTAGACCCGAAAGAACTTGAAGTTATCCTAACGGGGTCAACACTTACGGTCAAGGGCAAAAAAAAGAAGAGCGTGAAGAAAAGACAGAGAGTATGCATCGGACCGAGCGGTCATTTGGTAGTTTCTCACGTTCCGTAACCCTGCCCTGTGGAGTCAAAGAGGACAAGATAGAGGCTACTTTTAGAGATGGTCTGTTGAACGTGAAACTACCGAAAGCCGAATCAGGCAAGAAACGCTCAATAAAAATTGATGTGAAATAGATTTAAAAAAGAGACTCAGACAACGTTCTCGCCTCTTTTTTCAAAAATGAGTTACAAAGCGTAGATATGGCGACATCCGAGATGGACAGTCTACAGGCTACTGCGGCTATTCGTGCAATAGTGGCGTTTATAAGGACGCAAACTAAAGGTGGACAAAATGGACCTGGATGAGAATGGTAAAAGCGAAAGCACCCTGAGGCATGTTGCTGAGGATCAACTCGGCAAGTCTCCGGATGCGTCGCCGGAACCCCAAGAGCAAACCGCTGAAGAAATCATCCACGAACTTCGGGTCCATCAAATTGAGCTGGAGATGCAGAATGAGGAACTGAAAAGAATTCAGCACGCATTGGAAGAGTCTAAGGGCAAATATGAGGATCTCTATGACTTTGCTCCCGTAGGATACTTTACCTTAACTCACAAGGGGATCATCAGAGAGGTCAACCTGACCGGCGCCTCACTACTCTGGGTGCTTCGTCCCAAATTAATTAATAGCGGTTTTGGACGTTTTGTTGCGTCTGAGTGCTTAGACCGATGGTACCAGCATATTATTAGCGTGCCTGGGCATGAAGAGAGGCAGACTTGCGATCTGAAACTCAATCGGGAAGATGGTTCCACGTTCTATGCCCGACTCGAAAGTATTCGAATGGATGCGCCTGCCGAACTGCAAGAGGACAATAGCTTTACCCACGTAATCCGTATGGCGGTCAGCGACATCACCGAACGTAGACGCATAGAAAAAGTTCTTAAACAAAGAACTGAGGCTCTGGAGCGTAGCAACAAGGACCTGGAGCAGTTTGCCTATGTTGCGGCACACGACTTGAGAGAGCCTCTGGTGGCAGTCGCTGCATACCTGAAGGTTCTAGAAAGGCTTTCTAAGAACCCTCTTGAGGATATGGGACGGGCGTGTATCGCAAAGGCGATAAATTTGGTGCTACGAATGGATAATATGCTCCGGGGGTTGCTCGCGTACTCACGACTAACACTTACCCCTATTTCCTGTGAGCTGACAGATTGCAACATTTCCCTTGCAGACGCCCTTTCAAATTTGGGATTATCAATCAAGAAAAGTGGAGCAGTCGTAACTAGCGATACTCTACCAACGATTAAGATGAATTCTTCTCAATTAGTCCCAATTTTTCAAAACCTTATCGGAAATGCGATCAAATACAGAGAGTCAGAGCCTCTGAGAGTTCACGTCGGCTGTATATCCAAAGAGTCTTATTATCAATTCTCTGTCAGCGATAATGGTATTGGAATTGAGCCCCCGTATTTGGACCGAATCTTCAATATGTTCGAAAGGGTAAAGGACTTGTCTGGACCTATGGGAACCGGCATTGGTCTTTCGACATGCAGGAAAATAGTGGAACGTTATGGGGGACGCATATGGGTGGACTCGAAGGTTGGAAAAGGGTCGACTTTCTATTTTACGCTCCCAAAGGTATGACATGAAACAGGGGAGACAATAGCGAAATGGACGAAAATGTTAATGGCAAAAGCGCTCTAAGGGATGCGGCCGAGGATCAAGTTGGCAGGTCTCCGGATACGACACAGGAACTCAAAGAGAAAACCCCCGAAGAGATTATCCACGAACTTCATGTCCACCAGATCGAGCTGGAAATGCAGAATGAGGAACTCCATCAGGCTCAAGTCGAAGCCGATCGCTCCAGAGAAAGGTATTTGGAACTATTTGACTATGCTCCAGTTGGATATTTCACATTGGACGATAACGCCGTTATTCTGGAAGCTAACCTCACCGGAGCGAGCCTACTGGGAATTGAGAGATCATCATTAATTGATAAGCCCCTGACCAGTTTTATTCATAGGGATGATCAGGACGCCTTCTATCTCCATCGCAAGAAGGTCCTGCAAACCGGGACTCAACACATTTGCGAAATCAAATTGGTCAAACCACATCGTGATTGGGTCTACGCACAATTGCAAAGCGTAATAATGGCTGACACTGAACGCCGACCCGGCCAATTCCGAACAATCGTGACCGACATTACCGACCGCAAGCTCGCAGAAGCGGCAGTGAAAAGGGCCTACGATGAACTTGAAAACCGGGTCGAGGAACGCACGTCCGATTTGTTGAAGGCCAATGAAGCGCTCAAAGTGGAAATGGCCGAGCGCAAGAAAGGCGAGGAGGCCCTGCGGCGCAGTGAAGAGCGCTACCGTCAGTTGTTCGAAAAAAATAGGGCTATTAAACTACTGGTGGATCCAGGAACCGCGGCCATTGTGGACGCCAATCCGTCAGCCCTGGAATTTTATGGGTACAGCCTGGATGAGATGAAGCAACTGAAAATCACGGACATCAACATCCTGGCTGCCGAGCAGGTTGCGGCTGCCATGACCGCAATAGAGACGGAGGAAGGCATAGCCTCTTTTCTTTTCCGGCACAGGCTGCGTTCAGGGGAAATACGAGACGTAGAGGTCCACTCCGGCCCAATCGATGTCCAGGATCGCAAGCTGCTTTATTCGATCATCCATGACGTCACCGAGCGCAAGAAAGCCGAAGAAGCCCTGCGGCAAAGCGAACTGAGGCTGAACCTCGTATTGAGTCGGAGCGGGCCTTGGGTCATGGGACTACAACGTTGAGACAGGTGAGACTATTTGCGACCAGCGCCTGGCAGAGATGCTCGGATTCACTTTGGACGATATTCAGCGACATGCCCCCTGGTGGGAGAGTCTGACTCATCCGGACGATTGGTCTCGGACCATGGAGATCTTCAATGCTCACATGGAAGGGCGTACACCTTTATACGAGGCGGAATTTCGGGTCAGGCCCAGGTTGGGCGACTGGAAGTGGGTCTTGGCCCGCGGTTCAGTCGTCGAACGGGATAAAGACGGCAAACCGTTGCGGGTAGCGGGAACATATCTTGATATTACCGAACGCAAACGGGCTGAGGAGTCTTTACGTCAGAGCGAAGAACGTTTTCGGGCGATATTTGACCGCGCCACAGACATGATTTTCATGATGGACAGTCGTCGAAAATACACGCAAGTGAACCCTGCTACAGCCAAAATTCTAGGACTGGACGAGTCTGAAATCGTTGGACGCAAACCCGAAGACATCTATGGCGAAGAAGTCGGGAAACAGCTTCGACTGCTGGATCTTCGTGTACTCGGAGGAGAGTCCATCGAAAGAGAACACACTGTCCGTATAAAGGGTGTCTCTTTGATCCTGAATACAGTCCTCAGACCGCTTTATAACGCTGAGGGAGAAATTATCGGCATATTCGGCATTTCTCGTGACGTGACGGACCGAGCGAGATCATTGCCCAAACCAAAAGCGTTTTTTGAAAACTACCCCTCGGAGGCCATGAAGACGACAATGCGCGAGGCCCGCTCGGCCGCGGCCAGTGACGGCACGATCCTGCTTCAGGGGGAGAGTGGGAGCGGGAAGGACTATTTGGCCCGTTGGATCCACGACCATTCGAAACGAGCGCTTGGCCCCTACTTTTCACTGAATTGCGCCGCCATATCCAGGGAATTGGCGGAATCAGAGCTTTTCGGGCATGAACGTGGCGCATTCACAGGAGCGCATGGCCGTAAACGAGGGCTTCTGGAGTTGGCGGAAGGGGGCACCCTCCTTCTCAATGAAATAGGAGAGCTTCCACTGCCCTTGCAATCCAAGCTTCTTACGTTTCTGGACACAAGGTCATTCCTTCGTGTCGGAGGTGAGAAACTCCTTAATGTGAATGCTCGGATCATTTCAGCCACCAATAGGAGCCTAGATGAGGAGGTTGAGGAAGGCCGGTTCCTATCCGCGCTTTTCTATAGAATTAACGTTTTTGGGATAACCTTGCCACCCCTTCGTGACAGGATCGAAGACATCCCCATACTCTTGGAAGAGATCATGCAGCGGCTGGCCGTGGAACTTCAACTAACTCATCTCCCGTATGTCGATCCCGCGTTCGCAATTGCGCTTACGAGGTATGATTGGCCTGGTAATGTCAGGGAATTGCGGAACGCTCTGGAACGCTCATTGATGCTATCCGACGGGCATAGCTTGAGCTTAACGCTTCCTTCCGGTAAAACAAGCTCTGCGGACTGGTCTCACGTGTCCAGTTTTCCGTCGCAAGAACGCACGCTTCACGATGTGACGGATGAGATGACCAAATCCCTGATTCTGGAGGCCCTTCGTCGCTGCAAGGGCAATAGAAGATGCGCAGCCCGTACGCTTGGTATAGCCCGAGACTCTCTCTATAGACACATGAAGCGTTTCGGGATCATGAGCGAAAACTAGACTGCGGATCAAGACGATTGACCGACAATAAGACACTAAAGTAATCCGTAACCCCTTGATAAAACATATATCAGTAACTTTATGGTCCGTTATTAGGACATTCACCCCCTTTCTTGCTGACCTTGACATCTCGCCTCCACACCCATCGCTGCAGCTAACTAACTAATAACACAGCTTTTAGATAACATTTGGACCATTTGCCATAGTTGGCACGTAAAATGCTTACATATGGGGCAAGGGTTATAAAGAATCACTATTCGATAATCTGAATCGCTTTTTGGATTTGTGGACTATGTGTAGCAACCGCAACCGTCTCCGGTGGTGTCACGGTGGGTGCCCGGAACGAGACTAATTCCCGCCCATAACAAATAAAGGGACGGAGGACACTACAATGAGTATTTTCGGAGTAGGCATTGGAACCATCCTGTTGATTGTTTTGATTATATACCTCATCCGTTAACAGGCGTGATGGCAAATGATTGATGACAATAATTTCAATTTGGCCGATTGCCTCTGCTCAATTTCGCATAACAGACTGTGGCGGCAGTTGCAGATGATGGAGTAGCGAAATTTAACAGGGGCAGTTACCAGGACATACTGGGATCAGCAACGCCTATCGATAGGCGAGAAAGAGGAGAAGGGAAAATGATGGAAATTAAAGTTCCTATGAGAGTGAGTGAGATGCTGAAAACTACCGTGGAGAATCGTCATAAGGAAAAACTTGGCACAATAAAGGATTTCATGGTGGGAGCGGATGGGCGCCTAAAATACGCCATCCTGTCTCACGGAGGTTTCCTGGGAATAGGAGACGTGTTGATTCCGATTCCATTTGACGCTCTGATGACGGGCGATGAAAAGGGAACAGTGTTGCTCGACATGGACAAGCAGACCCTGGAAAAAGCCCTCAGTTTTGAGAGTAAGACATGGCCTGATTTCACTGCGGCCGAATGGAATGAAAAAATTGATAGATACTTTGCGGCCTATGCGGCGGGTTCAAGTCAGCCGCAACCGGTGGATCGGGATGTTTAGGGTGATCAGCGCTCGCTCAGCCGAGATGGCCGCCTCACAGTTGACAAAACGGAGCTTAATATCCTTGGTCGAACAGGAACGAGTTGAGCCCCTTGAAAAAGTCTCGATGGAATGCCACCACGGTTTGGGCGGGGGGTTCGGTCGAGAACCATGGAACTTCCGTTTTTTGTTTAGCTGTTACTAATGGGAACGTGGCTTCATCGCTCTGAGGCCTGGCGAATTATCCTGACCACAGGAAGGAGGAACTCGATGAAAAAATCGAGAGTCTTTATAACAGTTTTTCTGGCAATCTGTGCGCTCTTTGTAACCCAAGCCCTCGCTGCTGAACAAGAGGTGGGTAAGACCCCCAGCGTCCAGGCTCAAACCGATGAAAAACCTGCGGCGACCACAGGACAGAGTCAAACAAGCGAAAAAAGCGTCATGGAGCAGGCTGATAGAGTCAGTAAGATACTCGGGAAAAAAGTTATAAGTCAGAAAGGAGAGGATCTCGGAAAGATCGAAGATATAATGCTGAGCAAGGAGGGATGCCTCGACTATATAGTTTTGGCTCCCGGAGGTTGGCTTGGGACCGGTGACCGATTGATTCCGATTCCGTGGAAAGCCGTGAAGACGGGCGCTAAAGCGGACACGATGATCGTCAACATGGACAAGGATCAGTTATTAGGGAAAGCTCCCAAGTGATGGGCCGTATTTGACATGGGCAATTGATGAAATCACACAGCTTAGTCTACAACAAGGAGGATGAACCGTGAACTGGGATCAGATTGAAGGAAATTGGAAACAACTGCAAGGCAAGTTCAGAGAAAAGTGGGGCAAACTCACGGACAGCGATCTGGAAGTCGTTGCTGGGAAGCGAGATCATTTACTTGGTAAGTTACAAGAGAAATACGGGCTCAAACGTGAGGCCGCGGAGAAGGAGCTGGATGAGCATCTGAGCAAATGGTAGCTCCATTTATCCAGACGCTAACAACGTTAATATTGACTCATTGAAAAGGAGATTGTTGTGAAAAAGAACGGTTTTGGGTTGTACGTAGCAGTAATTTGCATCCTACTTGCGGGCCAAGTCTGGGCTGAAACGGGCACTACTCCCCTGGAGGGATGGCAGAGATCCAGCCAGATAACAGGAATGACAGTCACCAACCCGCAAGGGGAAAAACTCGGGAAGATCGATGATCTCCTGATCGATCACAGCGGCGCGGTGAAATATGCCATTTTGTCCCATGGAGGCCTACTGGGGATTGGCGACAAATTAATCCCCATTCCTTGGAAAGCTTTGAAACTGGGAAAGGAAAAAACTACCCTGGTTGTTAACGTCAATAAGGGGTCCCTGGAAAAGGCCCCAAATTTTGACCCAAAGGATTGGCCCAAGGTCACATCTCCCGATTCGCTGAAGAAAGTCGACATGTACTATAAGTAACGGCAAAACAGTGGTGACAGGGCTGCCCTAGGGAGTGGCCCTCGTCCACCCTCACGATCAGAAAAGCGAATTAGACGACACTCTGTGGCGAACAGCCTACGAGAAGAACCATAAACAAATTCTGAAAGTGGCGGATAGGCTCATTTCGGGAATATCAGCCAGTTTCGAATCCAATCTTGGAAAGGGAGTGATGATATGGACTCGACAACAATTATCATAGTCATTTTGCTGATTTTGCTCCTAGGCGGAGGCGGTGGATACTGGTGGAGGCGGCGGGGCCTTTAGGCTAGGCGTCCCCAGATACTCGGTGGTGTCATTAGGTAGAGCCATCCCCTAGATTACGAATCGAGGCGATCCGTTGAGTCTTTGGAAGAATGAACTTATAACCGAACCACTAGTCCAGCAGTGGGGTTTTCTTCAAGCGGGTCGCTTCTTCTCGTTGTCGCCGGGGTGACGGTAGGTCCTTTGGGACGCCGGCTCCACGTGGAAAAGGAGACGGAGGAATGACTCCT
Organism: uncultured delta proteobacterium; assembly: GCA_963798475.1. Classification (GTDB taxonomy): domain Bacteria; phylum Desulfobacterota; class Desulfomonilia; order Desulfomonilales; family Desulfomonilaceae; genus CAJBEZ01. Next base: position 76,593 of record CAWCTI010000016.1, on the reverse strand, counting down.
AATCCTTAGGGCCGGAAAAGCCTCAAGAAGGGGTCATGTCAGGAATTTTATGAAAAGGCCATTCTTGTGATTGATCATGACGTCAAGCTGCCGAGATAGGAACGTGGCCTTGGTAAATTGCAACGAGAGACACAATTTTTTAACCTGTTATCATCATGACATTTCCTCAAGCCCAAGGATCAAGGAAAAGACAAAGGAACCCATTCCGTCAGACAATAGGAATTGATAGAGCTTCCATCAACGTGACTGACGGTTTTGCCTCCCTCGGGCCTTTTCGGGGCCATAGAGGAACCAGTCGGTGACCGGACGCCAGCCCAAACACCACCCAAATGGCAAAACCGCTGCATAATTCCGGCTTACTTGTCTTCGTTTTCATTATTCATCGCTGGACTTTAATGCTTTGAATGTGCACTATTATTAGCGTAGACAAATTGGGAAGAAAGGAGAAAGACAATGGCAATTTCCGACATGATCTCAAAGGGTAATATTTGGACAGGGATTGCTGTAGGCACCGGCCTTCTAGTTGCGCCCATCGTGATTCCAGCAGTCGCAAGCGCCGCAAGACCACTGCTCAAAGCCGCCATAAAGGGCGGATACATGCTTTATGAATATGGCCGAGAGATGGTCGCCGAAGTAACCGAGCTTACAGAAGACCTTTTGGTGGAGGCAAAGGCCGAGTTTGAAACAGGCGTAACAGAAGTCAGCGCAGGTTTAGCGGAAGTCAGCGCAAAAGGTTCTTCATTAGTGGACAAGCATGGCAAAAAATGATTCCTGAAGCCTACATCGTTCACAAGGTTAATAACCGTCTGCGGATTAAAGTCCCTTCTAAAAGAGGTGATAAAGAATTTTTTTCCTCGGTAGAAGAGAAATTCTCAAAACATGCCGGCGGTGAAACGGTTGTGGTTAATCCAGATACGGCCTCGGTTCTATTTCTGGGCCACTTCACCGCTAAACACATCGCGGAAGTGGCTCAACAATCGGAATTATTCAAATTAGAGACCAAGACTCGCCGTCGTGAGACCCTTCTCGGCGGCATAAAGGACATGTTCCACATAGCTGACAAAGGTCTTCTGAAAATGACGGGGGGTGGATTAGATATCCCGAGTGTAGTCATTCTTGGGTTGATAAGTCATGGCATTTATCAATTCGCGCGTGGGAATTTCACTGGTCCGCCATGGTACGTGGCATTTTGGTATGCGCTAGGCCTAGGCCTATTTTTCCAATCCAGGCTGACCGACTTGGAAGAAATAGAAGTTGATTTTCTTTGAAATCTATCATCCTCCCCCTACTTTCTTGAATTACGCTTCTTAAGCGGATGCTAATTAATCACTAACCTTGTCCTGATATGCATATGATCTAGGTTATTATTATTTTTACCAACAGGTTGGCGAAGATAAATAGATTTGATTCGAGAAATTCATAACACGGTAAAAGGTCGAGTCAGGTTTAAAGTTGAGGGACTTTACCGTTCGCAAGATCTAAAACAGACAATTGAGGCTCAATTATCTGAATTTAATTTCGTAAATCGTGTTGCTGCAAATGTATTGACTGGAAATACGCTAGTCCTTTTTGACCCTGCCTGTAATCGTCATCTAGTATTCTCCGCTCTTGAAAAAATTGTTACCGCGTACTTTGTGGGGAGGAGAAGCAGATATCAAAAGGCAGACACAAAAGAGACACTCAGAAACAAGGGGCCGTGGTCAAGAGAAACCGATACTGGACGAAAAAAAGACCGGCCGCTAGATGAATTCCTGGTCAGAGGACAAAGTCTCCAATGGTGGCAAATGGGGCGGAAGGAGATCACCGACTTATTCGGTGTTTGTCCTGAAACCGGGTTGTCTGATGAATCCATTAGGGCAAATCTTATTAAGTATGGTTCAAACGTCTTTCCTGAACCTGCGTCCCGCTCAAAGCTCGAGATTTTTTGCGAGCAGTTTACGTCTGTGCCTGTGGTTTTATTGGGAGTGGCGGCGGGGCTTTCAGTTTTAACAGGAGGGCGGCTTGACGCCGCAATAATTTCCGCAGTCATTTTAATCAACGGGGCGATAGGTTTTATAACTGAGAACGACGCAGAAAGAACTATTAGTTCACTCAAAAACCTTGTCCAGCCAACGGCGGCGATCGTACGGGGATCAATAAAACAGATTGTTTCAGCCAACCAGATTGTATGTGGGGATATCCTGACACTCAAGCCAGGGTCCTATGTCGCAGCGGACGCCAGACTTATTGAAACCCTTCATTTAAGCGCTGATGAATCAGTTCTAACAGGCGAGAGCTTACCGTCAAGTAAAACTGTGGACGTGCTGGATGCAGGGACCATCCCGATAGCCGAGCGCAAAAATATGGTATTTGCCGGAACGCGTATCACGGGTGGACAGGGCATAGCGGTGGTTGTGGCTGTTGGGGCTTCAACAGAAGTTGGGAAGGTTCAGACTCTTGTTTCAGAAGCTGAGCAGCCAACCACTCCTATTGAAAAACAGTTGACGGTAGTAGGAAATCAACTTACCGCAGTTTCAGGCGTTGTTTGTGTAATAATCTTTTTCATTGGCCTATTTCGAGGTTCCGGGCTGATTCAAATGCTGAAAGTGGCCGTTTCTCTCGCGGTAGCAGCGTTGCCCGAGGGCCTGCCAGCCGTTGCTACTACGACTCTCGCATTAGGAGTACGAAACATGAAGCGTCACGGAGTACTTGTTCGTAACCTTGACGCCGTATGTACTCTTGGATCTGTCCAGACAATTTGTTTCGACAAGACCGGCACGGTTACTTTGAACCATATGACAGTCACTCAGCTTTTCACCGGCATGAAATTCATTAACACCAAGGACGGCATGTTCGTCGCTGGGGCAAAAAATTTGAACCCTTATGAGTCCGATGAACTGATAAGACTTTTGCACGTTTGCATATTGTGCAGTGAGACTCAGATCGAATCTGATAATGGTGGGTTCAAGCTCCATGGGTCAGCTACTGAAAACGCTCTGGTTAGCCTGGCGATCTCAGCCGGAGTTAATGTGGAGGCGGTCAGGAATCAGTACCCCATTATTGAAAAGAACTATAGGGCTGAGAATCAGCTATTTATGAGTTCACTTCATGAAGCAAATGATTCTGAGAAGCTACTGGCTGTTAAAGGCAGCCCGTATGAAGTCCTAGCTAAGTGCTCGCATTTTATCAAGGATGGCGTTCTGTATGATCTGACCGATGAAAGTCGTGATGAAATTGACTTGGCAAATGAGAAAATGGCAGGACTTGCGCTAAGAGTGTTGGGAGTAGCCTGCGCTTACAGCCATAATGGTGATTCGGATATAAATTGTTCCAATTGGACCTGGTTAGGTTTGGCAGGTATGGAAGACCCTGTGAGGGACGGGGTGAAAGAATCAGTCGAGGCTTTTCACAGGGCAGGTCTCGACACTGTAATGATTACCGGGGATCAGGGGCCTACCGCCTACGCGGTCGGCAAAGAATTGGATTTGAGCAGAGGCGGTGCGCTTGAGATAGTCGACTCTATGCATCTTGAGACAACTGATCCCGCAGTAATTAAGGCATTGTGCGGCAAAGCCCACGTATTTTCTCGAGTGAGCCCTTCCGACAAGCTTCAAATAGTACAGGCTTTGCAAAGTAGTGGGAAGATCGTCGCCGTCGCGGGAGATGGGATCAATGACGGCCCGGCTTTGAAAGCCGCTGACATTGGGATAGCGATGGGGGCCACCGGCACGGATGTTGCCCGTGAGGTCGCTGATATTGTACTTGAAAACGATGATTTGGAAACGTTGATAGTAGCTTTGAGTGATGGGAGAACGACTTACAACAATATTAGGAAATCACTCCATTATTTACTTGCCACGAATTTTAGTGAAATAATTGTTATGCTGTTCTCCAGTCTGTTGGGGCTCGGTCATCCCTTGAACGCCATACAGTTATTGTGGATAAATCTGATATCCGATGTTTTCCCCGGGCTTGCTCTTGCATTGGACCCCCCGGAACCCGATGTGTTGGCCCGCCCTCCTCGCCATCCTGATGAACCTATTGTAACAAACGAGGACTTTAAACAAATTGCGGTTGAAGCGAACATACTGAGTATTTCGTCGTTATCGGCGTATGGCTACGGTGTCTCCAAATATGGCATGGGCCCTACAGCCGGCGTGTTTGCGTTTCAAAGTCTCACAATTTCGCAAATACTTCACGCATTGTCCTGCAGATCCAAAGACATCAGTATATTTTCCGATGATGGGCGTCCTCCGAATAAATATTTGAATGTTGCTGTATTCGGGTCTTTGGCTTTGCAAGTTCTTACTCAGATGGTACCTTCTTTACGAGGATTGTTGGGGTTGAATCCTATAACCGCAGGCGATATGCTCGTGATTGGCGCCGCTTCAACTCTTCCTCTTCTAATCAATGAAACTCGAAAGACAGGATCAGAAGGTCAACAGAAATGAAAACGGAATTCGTCCATACTTCTGAATCGGTTACAGAAGGACACCCTGATAAACTATGTGATCAAATCAGTGACGCTTTGGTGGACCGGTTTTTTGAGTCTGATCCAAAATCCAGAGTAAGCGCTGAATGCGCCGTTTCTTCTTCAATTGTTTTTATCGCCGCCAGGTTCGCTTCCGAGGCCAAGGTTGACTTTCCGAATGTGGCCAGAAAAGTTATTAGAAAAATCGGGTATACGGATCGAGAGTTCAATTTCAAGACTTGCAACATAATTACAAGCCTAAAAGAGATTGACCCGGATCAGAATTTTCTTTTCGAAGAGTCTACTATAACGGATGACGAGATTGATCAAATTCCTGCGACTGACCAAGTCACTCTTTTTGGTTTCGCTTGCAGGCAATCTTCCGAATTGATGCCTTTACCCATTGCCCTGGCTCACAAGCTGGCCAAACGTCTCACATCGGTTCGAAGAGACGCGGTATTGCCCTACTTGGCGCCGGACGGCTCCACTCAGGTTGGAGTGCATTATAAGGATGGAAAACCATTTCGCATTCATAGTCTTACGATCAGCGCAACCCAGCTCGATCGGTATGTGCCTACGCCGTCAACTCTTCGAGATGACATCTTGACTCATGTGGTGGAAAACGTCTTCAAGAACGAGTCTGTAAGACCTGATAATGATACGAGACTTTTCATCAATCCTTACGGCTTCCTCAAATTAGGAGGGCCTTCCGTCCATTCCGGCCTTACCGGAAGAAAGAACGCTCTCGATACCTACGGCGGTTACTCAAAAAATAGCGGGGCCGCTTTGAGTGGTAAAGACCCTTTGAGGATTGATAGAGTTGGAGCTTATGCGGCCAGGTATGCAGCCAAAAATGTCGTCGCGGCCGGATTGGCTGAAGAGTGTGAAGTGGAATTAAGCTACGCGATCGGGTTGGCTCGCCCTGTCAGCATCCAGATCGAGACACGCGGAACAGGTATAATTGACGACAACTTGATAGCTCAGAAAGTTGAACGTTGCTTTGATTTTCGACTCGGTGGAATAATTAAAAAGTTTAACTTGAGATTATTGTCTTCGTTGTCCAGAGGGGGTTTTTTTAGGAAACTAGCGACTTTTGGACATTTTGGCAGAGACGACATGTCTTTGCCGTGGGAAGAAACGGACAAGATAGAGGAGCTGCTAGCCGCATGAGGGGAGAGGTCGCGCCGAGAATACTCGAAATTGAACCGCCGAGGGCCAAGGCCTATACCATTAAAAGATAGTCTAACTAGTTGGGCAGGCTGTCGAGGCTATTTGCGCTAAGAGATCGGGACCTAAAACGCCGTTTGACCAGATCCACAATGATCGGGGCCATCCAGACTCCGGTATCCAACCCACTGTTTTCAGGCCCTTGTCGAATCACTATGGCAAGTTCCAGTTTTTGGTCCAGGTTTAACCTGGGATTTTCCCTTGGTATGGTCCTCGCACAAGCAAGCCCTCCACGCCTCTGCGCCTGAACCTCTATATCCATACTGCGCCGTGCTCCGAGTCACTTCGAGAGTCTGACCAACCTGTTCAAGTGTCTTCCCTTCGTGAACTAGCAAAATCGCTCTCAGGCGAACCTTTAATTCGAGATCTTTACCCTTCTTGGCAAGACAGCGGTGGGGGGACAATGTGATTGTATTCCTCGAGATCAAGTCTCAAAACACGCTTGGATATCCTCTACCCTTCCATCAGTGTTGGAAGGGACATACCAGATATCCGGAAAAAAGTCGCATCTCTTATCATACCTATTCCCACTGCGCCGCATTGTAACTAAAAGAAACCGATGTTTGGGCGGTCGTCAGTGTCCTGTTAGAAGGTTGATAGAATCGACTAAACGGTTTCTTCATATAGAACATTTCTATTAATCGTTCACAAACAATTTACCCGATCAATAACTTGAGATGATTAATAACCGAAGTTTGGACATTCTTTTCAAAGTTCATCTAATATCGCTTTTTTCTTGTTATTGAATTCCATCTCATCAACCAAACCTTTGTCTCTCAGGTTCTTCAAGCTAATCAGCCTTAATTCAAATGTGCCGAAAGCCTCTTCATTCGGCTTCAGGGTAGGGCCGGAAAGCGGCGAACGATTGCTCGCTCTGAAACTTGAGACCGTTTTTGGAAATTCAGTTTTGGACCAACTTCTGATCCAATCATTCGAGAAGCATTTTCCGCCGGCCGTACGGATGAGGTCTAACCCAGACTTAATTACGGCGTTTCCCTGTCTGTAAATTTTGGCGCCTTGCGGTTTCAGAAAAATCGTCCTCGTTGGGTCATCGACGCTGACAATAACTGGCGGTCGCTTGATTGTTTTGCCTGGATCTTTTTCAACTGATAGAGAAAATTGTTCGACATGGTCGTCCCGTTGTCGAAGCAGTTTCTGATTTTGCGTGCAAACCGCTTTATAGGCTATACGAGCGCCTAGGGGCCAAAGAATAAGTATCGCGAGACCATACGTGACCACTCCAAAAACGATGTTCATGAATAGCATTATTACCGCCCATGTCATGGTCGCGTAAAACATTCCAATCGGACCTAATAACAACGCCAGCAACACAGCGGCCTTTGGGTTTCTAACGTGCTGCTGATATCTCTCCTGATGGATGGCCATGTTGTGATCCTCCCACTAATCATTATTACTTGGGGTCATTTTACAGACTATTGAGCGAATTTTGTAAAAATTTTTATGAAAACAAACTGATAAGCTACAAATTGCTCAAAAGACAATCAGACTAAACATCCTCCCTCCAATTTGAGAGGACACCTTTTAGTCGGAATTACGCGGCGGTCTAGCCATTTCTGGGGATTGGGGCCAGTGCCCGCTCCAAAAAGCGTTGCTCTTCACCCGAAAATGGCCTATCAGAGGTAGGAACCGGTGCGCCAAACGGTTTTTCGGCTTATCAGATTATCCAGACAACAGACCCACGGATAAAAATATGGGCTGAGGACGTCGTTAAAGAAATTATTGAAGGATTGACGGAATTACAAGGAAAAGGCATCCAAGTTTATATGGAAATGATTCAGGAAAATCTTGGTATTTTAGCTGGGGATTACGGACCTATTGATTTCGCTCACGCTAGGCTTTCCCGTAATTGGGATAGTGTAGGTGTTTTTTTGAAAAACTAGGGCAAAATGATAATGACGCCATTGGTTCTTAAAGCCGTTGCAGTAGTGCCCCCTTTAAAACAAGAAATTCTATGGTTAAAAGGTCCAAATCAATTTTTATTCCCTGAACTAGGGTCAATTAGAAGGCACTCTTCGGGCCGTCTTTTTATTTTCCGCAACTTACTTTGGTCCTTCTTGCGTTTTTTGTCGAAACTGATATAAATTTCATGGCAACAGACTATAATTAAGAGGCAAAATGATTGAAAGGGAATAAGATGGAACTTGGTTTAATGAAGTTAAAGGAATTGGCCAAGGAACTAGGGGTTTGCGAGAAGACAATCAGAAATTGGATGAAGGCAGGACTGCCAGCTCGCTATGCGCCGGGATCCGCTCGAGTTTATTTCTCGATAGGAGAGGTCAAGGAATGGGTTCGGACCTGGGACACGAAGCACAAGAGATCAAAAAAAATAAAGGATATTCAGACGGGAAACGACACAAAGAATTACAACGAAGTTATTAATGCGCTAATCGACAAAATTATTCCACCGATGCAGGATTTTGCAAAGAAAAAAGGTTCGAAAGAGGATATGGCAACGGTGGAGCAACTGAAGCATCGATTTGAAGAGCAGCTTAGAAAATATCCTAAATCTATAATCGACAAACTAGAAATAAAATCAGTTGCGGATTTGAGGCATTTTTTGCCAAATGATGAAAACCGGAAAGAGAAGTAATGTTTTTGTTTTTTAGGCGGACCGTAGGCACCTTTAGGGTCAACATATAGTTGATTGTTCCGCGACAATTACATTTCTGTCTTTCGGGGAGTAGTTATCTGTTAGAGATGTCCAGAACTTTGTTTGTTTAGGTACGACACGAGGCCCACGGATACAAAACCTCGTATAGGTATATTCACAAATCTTCACACGCACAAGAGCGCACAAAGACATTAACCCTATGGATCAGAGTGATCTTACACCTTAAGAACGACCAACTTTTGTCTAAACAAAGGGGTACACTTCAAACGGTATATCAGCGGAAACACTCAGAGCCCTACGAGCCAAGGGATTAATGTAGCTCCACAAAAAATAAAAGCCCTAGCGAAGAACGCTCAAGCTATGGTCAAGATATTCTTCATGCCGGGCTTAGAACATACAGTATTTTATCTAATAACTCGATTTAGGTGAGGTAGTTGGTTTACTTGGCTTACTAGATGCCCTGGGACATTCCTTTTCCTTTGCTTTTTTCGCTTCTTCTTTGGTCTTGAATGGACCGGCTATAGTGGCAGGTGTTTTTTCTTTGGCTTTTATCACCTTGCAGACACCTTTTTTGTCTTTGATTACGACATAACTGTCTCCCGCGGCAAAAGCGATTACAGTTGTCAGGACAAAAATGATGGCTATGAACAAACCTACTAAACGTCTTGCCTTCATGGTTCCCTCCAATAAATTAGATTCTATAAACCCTAACATTATTCCCGTTTATTAAAAAGCAATATTACGATTGTGCTTCTTCGGATATCTGCAGAAAAAAAAGCTGTTTGTTTCAGATCATTTGTAAACACAGTTAGCCGTCTAAAACCTGAGAATCAAAAATGGTGTTTTCTGACTATTTTTTTCATGTTCGTGTCCAAGCCTAATAAATAATTCTTTTTCCTCAATAAATTTCACGTAACAAATACCTAGGACAAGGCTTAGAAAAGACATTGTGAAGCCTGTGGTAATAGAACCTAGAATGGTTCCTACCCCAAAACAATAAATTATAGCGCCAAGCAACAAAGGGTTACTGCATTTGAAATATGAACCCTCGAGTATTAATTTTTGAGGAGGAGTGGCAGGGCCTAGTGAGGGTTGCCTTGTTTGTAATTGTGACGCCAGCGTCCGAATGACCGTGAACAACCCATAAGCAAGGCCAAAAAAACCAAGCAGCATCTGTAAAACTCTGAAACGATGGGCAACTAAGTATTCTTCGATTCCACAACTAGCAAATAATAAAAAGAGGGGAACTACAACCAGAAAAAGCGCCATTCCCAATAGGATGCTGACTGATCTATACAAATTAAACCACGACTTATTACATGCAATCTCCTCTATTTCTTCCGCAATTTTCTCATAGGCCATTGTTTTTTGCTCTCATTAAACTGTATGTTACTTGGCACGTCTAAGGCAATTGTCCTCAAAGTGTATGGCTTATAATAACTGGAACCTGAAACTGGCGGTTCAAGAATTACTGTTTAAGACAGTTCCAGTGAAAAAACCGCTGGTTTCTGATTATTCACGATAGGGCGACAGCAATTTCTATTACCAGATCGTCTTTCTAAAGTTTCCAAGACCTATTCCTTCAACTTGCGAAACCGGACTCACTGTCCCATCAATATGCCTCGCTATCCTGTTATAAGTTCTGGCAATCTCAAGAAAATTTCTTAAAAGTATGCCTCCATCGGGCCTCGAATTCATAAAATATTCCGTATGGGCCTGAACACCGTATGCGGGTCTGTCAGGATGTCGAATAATTTGATACGGACAAAGTTCGTTCTCTCCCAGGATAATAAAACCTTTGGGTAGTCTCTTAACCTCGTCATAGTGGCTTTCCACAAGATTCAGAGATTTGTCCATATCTGAAAAGATTGGATCTTTATGAACGATATAAATGTCGCGGCGGCCTTTTTCGGTGGGATTGTGTCCGTATGGAAAGCAGTCATCTTCTCCCCCCCGTATTGGCCCTACCTTTCCACCAAAAGCCAGCGCCAAAGCCTGGTGACCTCCGCAAATCCCTAGTACCGGAATACGCATGTCTTCTATAATGATGGGTAAGACCTTAAAGAAATTGGCAAGATCCTCCCCATTTTTCCCTTTGTACCTGCACCAGGGTATGCCATTAGGGCTCAATACGAGAAACGCAGGATGCAATTTTCTCATATTCTCAACAGTAATGTCCGCGTATGGTAGCACCATTCCACGGCCCCCAGCGCCAAGACGCTTCAAGGTTTCCAGAACCTTTATCGCCTGCCTTGAGGTCTTGCCTGTAAACATGTTGACCACGATCCAAAATGAAGTCGACTCGCCAATCGCCGAATTCCGAGTTGTTTGAGCAATAGACGCAGCCTCTCTTATCTCGTCGGATCGACTCGTGGAATAACCAAACGCCAAAGCCAAATTCAACCCTACTAATAATAGGATGAGCGCTTTTTTCATGAAAACGTCTTCTCACTCCATGATGAAAAATGATAAAAACACGATCTCATAAGTAGCGTCCTACTTCGTCTATACAGTGCCCTAAATTTTAATTATGTAGTTCAATCCCCTAATATACGAATAAAAGATCCTGCAGAGTCCTATTTTTCGTAAAAGACGAAGTAATCTTTAGTGTATCCCCGATCATATCGTTTCAATGTGTAATCAAGTTGGTTTGGAGAGAGTTTGTCTCGTTTTACAACTTTATCGTTTTCATCCCGGAAATAAAAATTGCATACAACGTTATGAGCGTTTGCGTCACCGTGAATGGCCCGTTTGCACCCTGCAATCGCCAAGGCTCTGGCAAGGTCTTTTGTGCTGACATGATGCCCCATTGCAAACACAAGGTTTCCATCATCGCGGACACCAAAGGCGGTCCGATTCGCCAGAAACCAATATGGCCTGTACGTCGTGCTAGTACCCCAAGCATCAATCAATTGACCACCCAGACCTATTTCAGAGTCAGTGACTTTTCCGTGGGCCAAAACATTCTCAACGACCATGCCGTTTTTCAAAATCAGATGGCTCAATTGCCGGGCGTCTTTAACGGTCGACAATGGAATGTCCTTGTTCCATTCAAGAACATCAACTGAATCATCCTGATATACAACCATAGTAGACATCCCAGGAACCATTGGATAGACAACCTTACCGCTGACTACTGCTCCTCCCCCCTTCGAATGTTGTTGCATCCACATAGCATTCGTTATCGCCACTATTTTGGAGAGACGTTCCTCCTGTGAAATATTCGAAACTTTGTAAATACCTGGTTCAGATCGGCCAATGAAGAGTCGGGGTTTGAGGTGGCTCATGTCAAAAGAAGCCATGTAAACCACAGTGTTTGGAAATTCTACACTGGGACGGTAAACCGTTTTGTATATCAGAGGCTTTCCATCTCCGCTGACAGGCGTGTCCGCGCTCTCCCAAATCCCTTCTCCATCAATTTTGGGCGACGTATACAGCGGAGGTATGTCTTTCAAGGACATATCGTTTTCAACGGAAACAGAAGGTTCAAGTTTTTTTGGGCTTGTGACACTTTCATCGATTTCTTCTTTCTGATCCTGCTGTTCGAGCTCTGCTGCTCCCAGATCATGATTGTCAGAGGGGATCCGGTTGAGGACCAATGAAAGCCATTCCGGGATGGAATCGCAGTCACGCAAAATTCTTTCAGGATCCCAGTTCTCTTTTTGCGGTTCAACGCTTGCGACGTGATCTGACAATGACTTGATTTGAGTGGCCGGAGATACATTTGGCGCAATTAGAAAGATTAATACAAGTAATGGTATTTTTATAAAGATGAACACCCTCTTCTCCATCAGACCACTCCCGTTGAATTAATCAAAACTCAATAAAAAAAGTTCTAAGAACTAAAAAAAGATTTAGATTCAAAGACATACCTGATCCACAAAACTAGGTCGAATAGGATTGAGGAAGAGGTACACATAACCCAATTTTTAATCTACCTAACGGTGTTGAGTAAAGTCAAAGAAAAAAGATGGGTTCAGCGGTTATAAAATGGACTGAGGCTTATTTAGTGGACTAACAGCTATATTTAACGAAGTTTTTGTCATGGTAGGAGGAATCATTCAGTCCACAATATCTTATGAAAATAAAGGAAAAGTATCTCATTGCAAGACAACAATTGGCTTGATTACTGGCATGATTTTATAGCGACCGGAGTAGATTCGTAATTTCAGAAATGCTCCGTAGCCGGGTCAGTTGTAAAATGCTGGTAGAAACCGCTGGGGGCATGTCACAAATTTTGTGCAAGAGAAATCTCTGCGCTTATCGGTCCTTGAACATGGCAACAGGCCAAGGGGAGCGCGGCATCCTCCCATCCTATCAACCTTCTTGAAACAGGCCCATTTATAGAACCTCAACCCCGTTTCAATAGAAGTGTTAACAAAGGATACCAACGCTCGTGGAAGCAGTTCCCGAACCTTCTGATGGACGATGGTAAAACGCTCTTTCTCCTTCAGTTCCTTGTCCATCACCTCTTTGATAGCTAAATTAATTAACAGGCCATTACTTCTTTCCAGGATTCAAATTCCCATTCAATCGGCATAATCGACTTGGCGCCGCAGATCCCCCTTTATTCCTCTTGACACCCAAAAACCCCGTGTCTTATATAGCCGAAACTCATATTGTTGATGTGACAAAATGACTATTTCAAGGGAGGCGCAGACATGACAAAGGCTGAATTGGTGGATAAACTTGCCGAGAAGGGCAAGATAACCAAGAAGGTGGCGGCGGAAGCCATAGAAATGGTTTTTTTAACCATTGGGGAAGCCCTGGTGAATGGCGATGAGATTGCTGTGCCAGGCTTTGGAAAATTCTCAATTGTCGTTAGAAAGGCTCGAAAAGGTACGAATCCTCAGACCAAACAGAAAATTAATATCCCGGAAACCAAAGCTCCCAAGTTTTCCGCAGCAAAGGCCCTCAAAGAATCTATAAAATAGATGCGTTCGATCTATGTCTAAGGTGTTTCGGTTATATTTTCTCAGACAAACGTGGTTCCCTTGTTTTGAAAAAGTGACAACTGTGTCTAGTTGGCAGGAAATTTCCTACTGTGCGAAACTTGATTGGGTTTAGATTGTTCCATTTGTAAGTTATTCACAAAGGAGCGTTTTAAGAGTGAAAAGGGAGATCCAAATGAAGGCGATCACTGTTCATGCGTTCGGTGGCCCAGAGGTCATGCATTTGGAGAACGTTCCTGTCCCTGAACCAGGCCCAGGGCAAATTCTTGTGGCAGTTAAAGCGGCTGGAGTCAACCCGGTGGACACATATATCCGGTCGGGGCAGTACGCGAAAAAACCGTTATTGCCTTACACTCCGGGTATGGACGGATCTGGGGTGGTGCAAATCTGCGGAAACGGGGTGAAGCGGTTCTCGGCCGGTGATCGAGTCTATCTTGCAGGCAGTGTTACGGGTACCTATGCTGAACATGTTCTCTGTGAGGAAAACCAAACTTACAAATTGCCGGACAGCGTGTCATACGAACAGGGCGCTGCCATTGGTGTCCCATACGGTGTTGCTTATCGGGCGCTATTCCATCGGGCGTTCGCTCAACCGGGCGAGACCGTTCTTATTCATGGTGGTACTGGCGGGGTAGGGGTGGCCGCCATCCAATTGGCCCGCTCTCACGGAATGAAAGTCATCGCAACGGCTGGGTCCAATAGCGGCCTTGATTTTATTGTTGAACAAGGGGCGCATCTTGCGCTCAACCACCGAGTTGACGATCATTTTGAGCAGATCATCTCCGAAACGGCCAATGCTGGTGTTGACATAGTGCTAGAAATGGCTGCGCATGCCAACCTTGGTCGTGACCTGAAAATTCTTGCGAAAGGGGGCCGCGTGGTTGTTGTTGGGAGCCGTGGCCCAGTAGAAATTGACGCTCGCGACGCCATGGCAAGGGACGGGTCAGTCCTTGGTGTATTACTTTTTAACGCTTCTGATGAAGAACTTAAAACTATACACGCAGCATTAGGGGCCGGGCTCGAAAATGGGACGCTCGCCCCAGTGATAGGGCGGAGATTTTCATTGGATGAGGCTCCTCTGGCCCAGGAAACAATAATGACTGCACAGCGTAATGGTAAAATAGTTTTGATCCCTTAGAAGAGGAACGGCAGGCCTGTTTTATAAGTGTTACGCCATGTACGTAACGCTGATGGGCCTAGCTGAAAAAGGGCCCGTTTCAAACGAGTGACCCAGAAATAGCGAAAACCATAGCAGTTCATGAATTGCGGGAGATATGGCAAACGTTCATGACAGGCAATGATCACTATTGTTAAGTGTCCAGCCGCAATGCCAGACAAAGTTATTGCTACCGACTTCCGTCGCCTGAATCGCCACAACAAGATATCCTCAGTAGATTCTTAACAGGTTCGAATATGAGAAGATTATAAGGGTATAAAAGTAATAAGAATACGCATGAAACATGATGTTCAAGCTTACCCCAGCGCAAAAATGTTTTGCTTATCTTAGACTCTGGACGACCCTGCGGTCTGATGGTGGGGTAGGGTAGTTGAATGAAAGCGCCCGTCTTTCAACATCAAATCACTATAATGCTGTAAACTGATCATCATCGTCATATTTAGCGCAGATCATGTCGAGATAATGAATCTTCAGGCATATCCAGCATGGCGTAAGATTTTCGAATCGAAATATCCTAATGGGAATATTAATCAACAAAAAACGAATAATGACGGCTCCGTAATTTGTTCCCATTTTGTTCCCGTTTTTTAGGATCAATAAGGATCAAAAGGGACTGAAAGGGATCAATAGGGCTTGAAATCGTTAGGATTCTCGAGCAAATCGTTTGTTCATGCGAGGCGTCGCCGCCCTCTCACGGCGAAGACACCGGTTCGAAACCGGTTGGGACTGCCAAAGATTTCAGTGGGTTACGATTTTAGGTAATTTTATTTTCTGAACTGCGACCCGGTTTAGACCCGGTTTTTTGAAAAACCTCACAATTTTTTACCCGCCTAAATTTTCGCAAAAGCGTCAAGATTATAATTTCACCGACTAAGATAATTAACTGGACGGCGGTAAAATTTACATCATTCATCGCTTACAATTAAATACTTTCTTAGACAATCTACGGATACGCTATGCTGGCGAAACGCCTATCACCCGAATCAGGCAGTTAGAATTCACAGAGATAGAAACACTTGCAATAATAGCCTCATGGGTATATCTCGATAAGCCCGAAGTATCTTTCCAGAAAAAAACCACCAAAGGACAGATCGTGACGGTAGATTTAGTTGGAAAAAGGGAAACAAGCAATATCACTCTGGTAACTGAAGCAGGGCCTGGCCCCGTTACGGTTTTAGCCAATGTGGATGATATGCTTTCCATCGACTGGGATAGCATTGAGGATTTTTTATGTGACGAGGAAGACGACAATGTGTCCGCTGTCACCGAAGTTAAAAAACTCTGCAGACAGGATTGAGTATGAGAACAATTTTACCGATAATGATGTTGGTTTTGTTGCTTCCGGTTTTATCTCACTCCGAACAAATCAACAGAGACCGATCCGGAAGCGCCATTTACACGAAGCAAATAATTGGAGGCCAAATCATATACAGAGACCGCACTGGCTCCGTAATTGGCACAGAAAACCTTTACGGAAAACGCAAGATTGGCCCCCGGACCAGAGTCAAGGCTCCACTAGCGGAGGAGCCTGTCCGATAATTTGTGTAAGAAGTCGTTCGTGATATTCTTTTAAAATGATAGAAGGTCACGGAAATAGCGATAAGAAAAGAGATATCCGATGAGTCATTGCAATGGTCTAACGATTTGGCACTGTTGAACGCTCCTTCTATTTTGATTAGCGAAGAGCAGCTTATGCACTTAAGCCGGTGTCCCTTTTTCCCGGACCATAAATATAGTTTATTGCAGAGAGAGAGGTAGGTTATGGATTCTTTGACTAGGCGTCTCCGTATTTTCTTAATCCTGATGTCTTTGATCATGATCTTTTCTGCTATTGGATTTATGATAGTAGAAAATCTCTCTTTTGTTGACAGCATTTATTTTACGGTAGTCACCGTTTCCAACGTTGGGTATGGAGATATTCATCCAACAACTCTTCCAGGGAAGCTACTGGCCACAATTCTCATTCTGGGTGGATTGTAATTGGCATTATAGTCATCATTGTCTTGTCATTAATTCGAAATTGAACCTAAAACTTTTTTCTCCAACTGCAACTCCATGAATAATGTGGTCAGGATTTGTGAGATTCGCAGGAACAGGAGATAATTTCCTCATGGATACCTACACCAGGCCTGATTGGTTTCGGTCGGTTTTGCTGACAATTGATGTTCAGCGGGACTTTACCATTCCCGGCGCTCCCGCTTTTATCCCTGGAACCGTTGATGTTGTTCCTGCCATTCAGCGTTTGCTCACTGCGTACAGATGCGCCGGTTTACCGATTATTCATGTAACACGACTCTATATGGCGGACGGATCCAATGTCGATCTCTGCAGACGTGCCAGGGTGGAAGGCGGAGCAAGTATTGTGGAGCCTGGCACTGAAGGCTCGCAAATTGTCAAAGAACTGCTACCGTCACCCTCCATCCATCTCGATGCGGAAAGTCTACTTCGAGGAGAACTCCAGACTGTCGGAGATCAAGAATGGATAATTTACAAGCCGAGATGGGGCGCATTTTACAGAACCCGATTGGAGGAACACCTCCAAGAACTGGGCGTCAATACAATTGTATTTTCGGGTTGCAATTTTCCCAACTGCCCTAGAACCAGCATCTATGAAGCAAGTGAACGGGATTTCCGGGTTGTTCTAGTTAGCGATGCCATTTCAGGTCTCTATGATCGTGGTGTCGCTGAACTCCAAGGTATCGGCGTGACCATTCTGACAACGGAGGAGTGTGTTAACACTTTACGATCACTTAACCCAACATAAGGACCTTTAACTCTTCCCTTTTTCATCGCGCTCCTGAAAGACTTCCTTGGCTGCAAACATCCCGTTCAAGGCTGCTGGAAATCCCGCGTACACGGTCATCTGGATAATGATTTCAACAACCTCCTGACGTGACAGACCAACATTAAGAGCACCGTTAATATGTACCTTCAATTGTGGCGTTGCCGTGCCCAACGCAGTAAGCGCCGCGACCGCGGCGATCTCTCGTGACTTCAGATCCAGTCCGGGACGACAGTGGACATCCCCAAATGGGAACTCAATTACATACCGAGCTAGGTCAGGAGCGATGTCTTTCAACCCCTCGATAACTGTCTCTCCCGCTTCGCCATCCACCTCTTTAAGTTTTTCGAGCCCTCGTTCGTATCTGTCACTGGACATTGTATTCTCCTTTTTTCCCGTGATCCGTGTCTGCGCCAACTATAACAAAGAAACTAGATCTGATGTTGGCAATGATTTACCAAATTGGGCCAGTTGCTCGTGACTCTTAAAGAAAAAAAGTTGTTTGATTGTGCCTGAAATTGAGGTAGTGAGGAACTCACTGCTTCCTGGAACACTAAAAGTTCGCATCATGGTATGAATGGCCCAAACTAACAATAACATGGAGTTATAGTGAAAAGCTTACCTAAAGACGCTGATTTAACCGCTTTGACTAACGCTGAGAAATGGGTACTTAAAGTATGTCTGAGTGATAATTGCAGTCATGATTTTGAAACCTGCCGCTGTAACGGTCAAAAAGACTCGCCAAAATATTGTGAAAATTATAGTCAGATGGTTAAAGTCAATGCCAAAATTCGTCAGCCTAATCTATTTATGAGCATTGAGAACGTTGCTTAGGCTAGTCCCCTACGTCAAGAAGTAGCTTTACCAGTTGGTCGGTGTGTAGTCGAGAATTGAATCCTTCCATTTTTTTTTGGGCCAAAATCGTAGAGTTCCACCAGACTGGGTCGACGGCAACAAAGAATGAGATCTTTATCAACAAAATCTTTATAAATCGGCGCAAATGACTTTTGTAAAGTTGCGGTGTGTCTTGGAGTTGATTCTGCTGCTGGTTCAGTCTATTTTTGTACCGGAAATTCCTTGAGGGTTAGGACTCTGAAAGAATTCTTGGACTGAAGAAAGGAGGCATCATGGAAGAATCATCCAGGGTCGGCTATCATGTGGTTGGGACAATAAAAGAAGTTAAAGGATCTTGCTGCGCCGGACACAAAAAAGGGGACCAGTTAGAACTCAGCGGACACCATGCTGGAGGGCTCTGTGGCTTTTTGTATCACCAGGCGTTTCCTTACATTATCATGCTCCAGTTTGGAGGCGGTTTTCCGTCGGAATGGGGAAATCCGGATGTCGTTGAGTTGGACTGTATCGACAAAAAGAATGCGGTGACTGTCGAGCTGAAGCGAATGCGGGATTGACCAGGGAACTTTTGGTTCAGTTCTTCATAAAGAGCCGAGTGATATGCCATCAGGATCGCATTTTTTTTGCTATTGCGGGTCAAAGGTCATCATCCACTGAATTCTTTCATTATAGGCAATTGATATTCTGAGCTGGCTACTTAGCCCAGTTAGGACATCTGGATACTCAGAAGTCGTTTCAGTTGACCAATACGTAATTAAAATAAAGGGGTAATGTAGTTCATTCCGGATAGGACAATTTCATGATCGGCGCAATTTCTGGTGACATAATTAGCTCGGTATATGAGTGGGACAACATAAAAACCAAGGATTTTGACCTGTTTTCCCCAAAATGTTTCTTCACGGACGATACGATTCTGACCGTCGCATTGGCGGACAGCATTTTGACTGGAACAATTTATGCGGACAATATGAGGATTTTTTACGCGTGGTATCCCAACGGTGGTTATGGAAGTAGTTTTCATCACTGGGCGCAGAGTAGGAATCCGGGGCCCTATAACAGTTGGGGTAATGGAGCTGCGATGCGCATCAGTCCAGTTGGATACGCCTAAAACGATATTGATACCGTCCTGCAAAAAGCCGCCGAATTCACCGAAATTACGCACAATCATCCCGAAGGCATAAAAGAGGTGGACAGGCGACAGCCGTAGCCATCTATCTTGCGCGAATGGGCAAGTCCAAGTCAGAAATAAAAAATTTCATCGAGACGAAATTTCAATATGACTTGAACAAACACGTCGATGAGATTCGCCCGTCTTATGAATTTGACGTTTCCTCGCAGGGGACAGTCCCACAGGCTATTCGTGCATTTATTGACTCGACTGATTTTGAAGACGCCATCAGAACAGCGGTTTCTCTTGGCGGAGACACCGATACATTGGCCTGCATTACCGGTGGAATCGCACAGGCGTTTTATGGAGGGGTCCCCGAACCAATTGTGAAGAAGGTTCATGAAATTCTCGACGAGCGCCTTGGAGATATTACGAGAGCGTTTATGGCAAAATATGCTGGGTAGAGTAGACCCGAACCCTAAGCTGGGTGGCCTTCAAACTAATTTCCCTCCATTTACGCCCGAATCCCCAACAGCCTGAGAAAAAAATTCATCCAACAACAGTAGTGTCCCAATGTTTAACTAAATAGAATCAACTGGTTATCGTTTTTATCCGGTTCGCTTTTGTAGTCAGGTTGTGCAAGTAGCTGAAAAAGCAGCCTTCTCTCGAAAGCGGAGACGCTCAAGACCTGTAAAATTGTGTAGAGGCTGGCCCGAATATCCAGCCGCTTTTTCATGATGGCCACGAGCACGTATATCGAGACAGCGATCCACATTTGAGTTTTGACGGCATTGTGAATTTTCGGATTCATCCAGTCATTGCAATGTAAGAGTATCGCTGCTAGATTGCTAAAATTGCCGGTCTTTAAGCATAGGCCGAAACACATTGATTCTCTTCAACAGGGGCACTCAGCAGTATGGAGACTTTCACAGGCTATCATGGCGAATGGAACATGGGTAGTCCCGGCGGATGGGAGTATCAACGCATCTGTCAGGCTTTGGGCAAAGAAGCATGGGACATGATTCTCGAGAATACGGACCTCGACATCGACGCCGATTTCGACCATCCCCAGATCAACGCTGTTCCCGGCTTTGCAGAGATGCTGTTAAGAGCTCACAGGAACCGACATGGTACAAGAGCCGTACATGCAGTGCTCTTGGCTGAAACCGAGACCCTGGACGTAGTCTTGGAGAACAGCAACTTCGTCAATTATCTCAACAACATTGATGGTGTCTCCGCATCTTTGGCAGGGCCCGAGCATCTCTCACTGAAAGACGGTAAGGTGTGTTGCCGAGGGAAAGAGGCTACAGTCATCTTTATGGATTTCAACAGTGATACCCTAGTGAAGATTGGTAAAGACGAGGATATCCGACCTATCAAGGAGGCTATTCGGCAGGGCATTCTGGTTAACCCAAGGGGGATGGAACCTCTGGGAACCAAGAGCGTTTTTGAAGCACTCACCGAGAAATTCCGAGACAGGCTGACCCAATCTACCATTAGCCATACGCCTTGGACGCGAAGGTTTTTCCCTCGCAGCACGACAGGTCCGCGTGGAGAGGCCATACCCGATTTGCTGGCGTGGACTGAAAAGAACTGGCGGAAAGTGATCTTGAAGCCGGTTCATGGCTACTCAGGCCATGGCATATATGTCGGAGACCGGGCCGACAATCCTTCGGAGTGCGTCCAGGCGGCCTTGGCCTCCGGCGATTATATAGTCCAAGAGTTTGTGCCGCTGGCAGTTTGGTCGGAGCGGAGCGTCGGTGCAGACGTAGAATCTCAATCTCTTGTCCTTGATGAATGGCAAACGGATTTTCGGTGTTTCATCACTGACAAAGGACTTCAAGGTTTTCTCGCCCGTTTTGGTGGAGTGCCCACTAATGTGGGCTCCGGGGGTGGTGGGCAGCCCGTGGCTGTGCTCAAGACCCACATACCTTACCGTGTAGCGGTCCAGCGTGTGAACGAAGCACTCTTCAGTCTTGGGTATCAAGGATTCATGCAGATCCAAAGGGAGATGGAAACCCAGGCCATTGCCATGGGTTTTACCTACCTTCGGGGTCCGATAAAGATTCTTATGCGTCCGAGACTCCTTACCGAGGCACACCTGACCGAACTGGCCCAATATGCGAGAGACCTCTGGAATGATGCTGTGAAACTCGGAACCTTGTGGCGAGAGGGCCATTTGGACGACTACGTGGTCATCGGGCAAGAAGAAAAAGCAATTGCTACAATGCAGCCGTGGATGGGAGGACCCGCGCTTATGGTATCCGACGGTCTTTTCAGCTTCGGTGCGGATCTTGTTGACTAAGTCTAATGTCCCTTTAGGTATTTTGAAGCCGATCGACATTGTCAGGTATGTCACCATGCTCAAGAGCGATCCAAACTGGTGGAAACACCTCTTCGATCACGTATACCTCATGACCGACGCCCGATCGGTCTGCGACGAACGCGTGACCTGTCGAGAGGTTGACATGCTTGAGGGCTTACTAGCATTGGAGCCCTCTTCGTCCATCGTTGACCTGTGCGGTGGACAAGGGAGACACGCTGTGGAACTTTGTCGTCGCGGATTTGGTGACGTCACCGTGGTGGATTACTCTGACTATCTGGTTCAAAAAGGCATCGAACTGACCGCTTCAGAGGGCCTCATGGTTTCCTTTGTGCGGGCTGACGCAAGATCCACCGGGCTGCCATCCGGTCGATTCGACATAGCGATTGTGATGGCGAACTCCTTCGGTTATTTTCATGACCCTGCAGACGATCGCCGGCTCCTCGAAGAGGCTTACAGATTGCTAGTGCCTGGTGGACGGCTCCTGTTGGATCTCGTTGACTCTGAATTGGTGCTGCGCGACTTCAGAGAGCGCTCCTGGCATGAGATCGGGGAAGAGATCGTCGTCTGCCGGGTTCGAGAACTAAGCGGAGACTCGGTGATCAGTCGAGAAATTGTCATGTCGAAGAAAGAAGGCCTTCTCAGGGATCAGACCTACTTTGTTCGGCTTTATTGTACGGAAAAGTTGTCCGAACTTCTTGCTGGGGTTGGATTCGAATCGGTCCAAACAACGAGGGGATTTCGGCCACAGGATGAGGCAGAAGACTATGGATTCCTCTCCGATCGGCTCATCGTTATTGCTGCTAAGCCTACCCGCCCCCCGTTGTGTGTTCACGAAAGCAAGAAAGGCGGTAGATGAAACTCCGACCCTGTACGGCCGGTGAGCTTTTGGGGTAGGAAATAATCTCGCCCGCTCCGTCACATCGCGAGAAATCCCGAATACGCCGACAACTTTGCCCTCAGCGTTATAAAGTGGCCTGAGGACCGTATTCAGGGTCAACGAGACGCCCTTTATTCGAATAGTGTGTTCTCTTTCGATGGACTCTCCGGTTTCCCTGGGGCCCGAATCTCTATCCGTTTCTTCAAAGCGTTGGGCTTATAAATTCACTTTTCGACGTAATCGAACGGATAGTTCAATGGTTTCAACGCAACATCAGCACACGTCTTGACAACGTCTAAGCACGGATTAAACAGGCTGAAGGTTGATTTGAGGCAACGGTTAAGTATATCTTCGTTCCCCAGGTTGCCTTTTCTATCTTGGCGCATTATGCCGCATATGCTGCACACTTCTGCCACACAAGGAGGACATATGTTGTAGAGCGCCTTTGCTCCCTCGTCGTAAACTGTTGTGGCCATGTTTGATGCCGCCGATGTTGAACTGTCCTTGGCCAAAACGATCATCGGGCATGAAAGAACAACGATAAGCGTTAGACAAACGCTCATTTTCAAGATTCTATCCATCCCAGAACCTCCAAAATGTAATAAGCTGATTAATTATTTCACAATTTGGGTGATTCTGTCAAACCTGACGTCGCTAGCTTGAAATATTCAATTTGTTAAAGGTATCCTCTTGTATAGAAAAAAATGGTTTTCTCGCACGAACAGAGATATTTACTTTTCAAACCTGATTTCATAAGAACTAGGTCGTAAACCTTCATCACGTCTATTTGAAGCGGCACGCGGAAACCTGTGAGCAGGTCCGGTTGCAGTCAATTGCCCTAAAGGACCACACCATGCCATCTCAGCCGACACTCGTTATGATCCCCAGCTTTTCCGGGGTGCCTTGGCAACTTCACCAGTTGACACACCTATAGCGCTTCTCTAAAGTTCTGTCGGAATGGCGCAAGTTTTGATGTTTTCATCTTGCCTGTTGATGAGCCATCTTAGTGCGTCGGTAAGTCGGTCGATGAGTTGATCTTTGGTTTTGGCGTAGAATCCAGAAAACCATTCGCCCTTCATAACTAGCCAGAGGCGTTCAATGGGGTTAAGATCTGGTGAATAAGGTGGTAAGAAAATCGGCTCAAATCGGCCCCAATCAAGTGATTTACTCTTGTGCCAAGACGCATTGTCCAGGATGAGCAGGTTGCGGGGGCGGTCAAACAGGATGTCACGATTGGCGTGATCCAGGAAGATCTGAAAGATCTCCGTATCGGAATGGCTAAATTCGAGCGCATAGAATTCACCCTTTCTTGGCAAGACCATGCCCGTGACATTCATTCGGAGATGCGCTCCACCGTATGCTTGAAGGATCTTGTCTCCTTTTTTCGAAAAGCGCCTTCTCGGACGAGGATCTCCTTCTACACCGCACTCATCAAGAAACCAAAGATCCACGCCCTGATCGCCAAGAAACTTCTTGATCAGTTCAATAAAGGCCTTTCTCTTTTCTTCATCCTGGCCATCCGGCCAAGGACGAGGGACCTTCAGTCGAAAATCCTCGTCGTGAAGCCACCGCATAAGCGTGCTGTAGCCAGCCTCCAGCTGACAATGCTTGGTGAGATATCCGTGAAACTTGCGTCCGGTCCAATGAGTCTCATTGACTTGTTCCGGATGTAAGACCAGCTTGGAATATTCATCGGTTCGCTCTCCGCTGATTTTGGGGGGACGTCCAGGCCGAGTGCCTTCTGTAAGCCCATCAATACCTCGTTGATTAAAACGTCTCACCCAACGGGAAACAGAGTCTTCGTTTACGCCGAACAAGGCCGCCACTTGCTCATGAGGCAGACCCATTATCAAGGCCTTAATAGCCATGAGGCGAATGTAGGACCGCTGTACCGGCGAGGCCTTGGCTGCGATCTCCAATTCGTCAAAGGTACAGTTCTCCCGGTTAGGCATGTTTCGTTGACGACACATGCCTAAAGAAAACCACATCTCGACTAAAAAGTCGCGTTTTTTTCGCGATTATTTTCGAGAACCGCTATAAAAGACCGGCCGAAGCGTACGATGCGGCTGCCGGACGAACTGAATGACCTGGAGAAATTGGCCGATTTTGTTCTGGACCAAATCGCCGATTTGGATTGCTACGTGCTTCTGGGCGACTCATTTGGCGCTGTCATTTCGATTGCGGTGGCGGTGCGCCAGCCGCACTGCCTCGCGGGGCTGGTTCTTTCGGGTGGTTTTGCCAAGAATCCCATCACCTCGCTGGTTCTGAAGACCCTCTCCGCTTTGGCGCCGCTGTTTCCGGGGATATTCTATCATCAATTCACCTTGCGCATGCGCGCAGCCACATTGAAGTCGCAGTTCGATGCAGAAGGAGAGATCCCTTGGTCAGAGGCAAAGACTCGCGAGTTGTTTCTGCAAGAAACGCCTCACGCAGCCTATGTGAACCGGCTTCGGGCAGTCAACAAAGCGGATTACATCAACCAATTGCCGAAAATCAACATTCCGACCTTGAGACTTACGCCCGAGGAAGATCGAGTGGTCGGCAAAGAGGCTGCAGGGATCATGTTGCGGGGAATCAAGGGATCACGAGAGATCGTGCTGCCGCGCACCGGGCACATGTTTCGGTTCTCTCACCCAGGGTTCTATTCAAGTCACATTAAGACATTCCTTGCGGAGCTTCCGCAAGACCATTGCTGATCGATTTCTATCTAGACAAAGGGCAGCACTTCATTATGCGAAACTGTAAGGAGGTCGGTCATGCATAAAGATGAACATATCAACATGCTGGAGAGTCTATCCGCTATCTTTGGCGCTTGTTTCCTCTTGTCTTTCGCCTTTTTGCTTTTCTGGTTCATTTTCTATTTGGTGGGTGGAGACTGGGGTTACAAGATTACCTCGAAATGGTTCGAAGTGAGTAGACATAACTATGATTTGATGAGCTATTTCGGAATAGCTTTTGTCAAGATCTGCGCCATTTTGTTTTTTTTGTTCCCCTATATCTCAATCCGACTGCTTTTGAGAAGGAAGAAAATAAACAGGTAATTTGTAAGCCCGTGTGAGGTTCCCAGCGTACAAGCTCAACACATATGCTGGCACCTTATTTATGCGATCGAATCATGAGCCTTGGAGACCCCGGAACCGTCTTTTATCCCCCCAAAGACGGTTTTACTTTTTAAAGGGATTAGTCATACCCCGCGTTTATCCCCGTCACCTTCTTCTCTTTGTCTCCAGCATTCTTCGCTTCTTGAATAAACTAGTGTTGGTGACAGTTTTGCAAATTCTTCAAGTAGTTTTTCATCAATCGCCGGATGCCCGTGTTCGTTGGTGTATACGAATTTTCCACCAAACTCCTCCCTAAGAAACTCTATTAAATCAGTCCGATGGAGTACCTCTTTTTTATTCTCTGAGAGGTACATCAGCCATAACTTTAGCAATCTTTTTTATGTCAAGATCAGGTTTGTTCATTGTAGCTCCTAAAGTCCGTTCTGAATGATGTTCTTTTTTTATCTTGTATTCAAGCTTAAAGAAATCATTTTTTTCCGTTAAAAAGCTTCTAAGAGGGGCTATATCTCATTGTGCGAGAACGGTCACGTCTGTCATGTTAGCCACTCCTCTCACTCTGGTTAATGTGGAGCAGCTCAACAATTTTTGTCATTGTCCCATTGTCCCAGACCAACTCTATCTCTCGCATGGGAGCTAGAGGTTCGATATTGTGTGTCCGGAATGACGGGCAATTAAGGCTGAATCACGTGCTTAATAGGTTGTAGGCAGATACCGCATTATCACTGGCCGGAATCCTTTGCTCGCCACGTCTCTACTTCGACAAATATACGCTGAACCTGCGGGTAGGCTTGTTTTATCGCCCCGTCTAACCGGGCCACGGTGACCTCAACCTCGGTCGCCAAGATGGGGTCGACAAAATCGACGCTGACATTCACGAGAACAAAATCGGGTCCCATGTGCATGGTCAGTATTTCATTAACTTGTTTGATTTCTTTGTACGAATACGCAATTTCACGTATTCCCCGAACGACCTCTTCATTGGCGCTTTCGCCAATCAAAAGACTCTTTGTCTCGGAAGCGAGCAAAATGGCCGTTCCACCAAGTATCAGCCCGATGAAGATTGCAGCTGAACTATCAAAGTAGGGGCTTCCGGTAACTTGGCTGAGAAGGATCCCCAGAAAGGCGACTGCAAGACCCATAATTGCAGCCGAATCTTCTAAAAGCACGATATAAACCGATGGATCTTTGCCTCTATGAACAGCCTGAAAGTAGCCCCACCTGCCTTTTAATTTTGAGAATTCCCTCAAAGCGACATACCAGCTGGTTCCTTCGAATATCGCAGCAAGGCCTATAACCCCATAGTTGACGTAAGAACTCTTGACATCCGTGGGGGTGATGAGATGATCAATTCCCTTGAAAATCGAAAGACCTGCGCCACCAGCAAAGAGTAAAATGGCAACGACAAAACTCCAGAAGTAAATCTCCTTGCCATGGCCGAAAGGGAATTCTTTATCAGCCGGCAATTTTGACCGCCGTAATCCATACAGCAGCAGGAATTGGTTGCCCGTATCGACAACAGAATGGATCGCTTCAGAGAACATGGCCGGACTACCGGTCATGAGGGCCGCAATAAACTTGGTTATCGCGATGAGACAATTTCCGGCTAGGGCGGTATAGATGACTTTTAGGGAAGACGCAGTCATGCGTTAGAGTTCCATCGAATATTTCTCTTTAACCGTTCACTGGCTTGCCAATTGGCCGCTTCAGTCTGCGGCAAGGCGTCGGAAGAAACATTGTTTCCTGGAATTATGCGACGGTCTTGCCATTCAGGGGAACATCGAGTCGGTTCATCACCATTCTCGATCTCTCACGCTCTAATGGAAAGATTATTTCAGGTTTCTTCCAATGGAGAACGCCTTGCCAAGATTCTGACCGACGCCGTAATAACCTCTGGAAGAGTCAGGCGACCACATGAACGGCTTGATCTTCTCAATCTCGGGGCCATTTTGTCCGACAACCGCCTCGTCAGCCTTTATGTCCAGAATTTCACCTATGAATTGAGTGTGGAGGCCAATTTTGTGGGTGTGGATTACTTTACACTCCAGTGCCAACGGAAATTCGGCAACATATGGAGCGTTCACCACGTCGCTTTTCACCGGTGTGAGTCCAGTCGCCAGAAATTTTTCGGTATCCTCCCCCGAGGCTATACCAATGAAATCAGCCTGCTTCACGTATTCCTCCGAGGGAATGCTTATCGTGAAGGCTTTCTGCTCCATGAGATTGCTGTACGTGTAGGTGGCCTCGCGAACTGATATGGAGACGCAGGGTGGAACGGAGCAGCAAATCCCGCCCCAGGCTACGGTCATGACGTTGGGCTTGCCAGTCTTATCGTACGTGCCCACAATCAAAACGGGGGTTGGATAGAGAAGGGTTTTGGCTCCTATAGACTTTTTCATGACATTCCTCCTGATGGTCTGGCCATAAATATGCCGGACTGAGTGATACCAGATGATTGCGTCAGTCTTTAATCTGTTTAGCTGAGCACAAAGAGCGAGAAATTTCAAACGAAATTATTGTCGTGACGGACCCTTCCAATTGGATTCGCCGGAAAAAACCTTTGGAACTCCTGATGACGCATACGTTGGCCGACGAGAAGCTATATTGGAGCGTCGCATGAGCCTCAAACGCGAAAACTCACGAGATAAATCTTATAAACAATTGGAAGTTATTTTCGAAAACTGCTATATAGTTGGGAGCTTATTGTAATGTTTTTTAGTGTTTTTCACCGCTCCTATTATTCTTATTGTTTGGAGCAGCTTATGATCATGTGCCAGTGTCCTTTTTCCTAACGACCATGAATTTCTGGGATTGGCGACAAATTAATCCCCATCCCTTGAAAAACTTTGATACCGGGAAGGTAAGAGAATACCTTGGGCGTTAATATCGATAATAAGACTCAGGAAAATCGCCGAACTTCGACCCCAAGGAATGGCCCAAGTTTACTGAGCCCGATTGCAGAAAGAAGTCGAAATTTACCATGAATTGCCGGCGATTTGCGCCGAAAGCCGTTGGGCGGTACCAGTAGGCCCTTGCACACATGATTCGAATCGTCGCAAGATTGCGGCATAAGGAGGAACAAAAATGCTTTGGACCATAGTGGTAATCTTGTTGATCCTTTGGCTACTAGGTTTAGTCCTATACCCCGTGGGCGCAGTCATTCACATTCTTTTGGTCATCGCACTCGTGGTGATAGTGATTAATCTCATTCAAGGTCGCAGGACCCTGTAACGCCCTGGAATGGCCTTGTGCGGCTATGCAAGCCCACGCTCCCGCAATGGTGAAACAGGGAGTCAGTAGTGAAGAAAAGAAGAAACATCATAAGCCGTAGGTCCTGACCTATTCCAGGATTTCTCACGGGCGAGTATTCGTACGTCTTGGGCAATGCCGTGGAACACTGCGGCATGCCACGCCTGCGGTAGTAGGAATCGCGGTTCTCACAAAAAGAGCGAGCAACATGAACCTGAGCGTCGTAATAAGGCTGGGACTGCTTAAAATATTAGTGGGTTACAATTGTCAGCAATTCTATTGTCCCCCTCGGGGAATGGGAGAAAAACCTTCGCCTTTAGGCGAAGACTTCAGTAGGCTTGCGGTATTATGCAACACTATCGCAAGACATCGCACGCGGTTTATGACATCAATCTGCATCTGGTATGGATCACAAAATACCGCAAGCCGGTGCTCCATGGAGATGTGGCGATACGGCTTCGGGAATTGATCCGAGAGATTTGTAAGTCCATGGATGTTGAGATCATAAAAGGTCATGTTTCAAAAGACCACTTGCATATTTTGGTATCTTGTCCTCCCAATTTGGCGGTTTCAAAATTAATGCAGAGTCTCAAGGGAAAAACTTCTCGCAAGCTCTTAAGTGAGTATCGAAGCCTCTCTCGGGAATTTTGGGGACGTCATCTATGGGCTAGCGGATATTTTATGGCAAGTAGTGGGAACGTCACTGACGAGGTAATAGCCCAATACATCGAGATGCAAGACAAAATGGAGCGAGCCCGTGATGACGACTTCTCGATAGGCGACAACGCATGAAGTCGACTTACACTCGACAAACGGGAAGCCATCGCCTTATAGGCGGTGGAGCATTCACTTCTTGAACTGCGATCTAGTTTTCTGAAAAACCTCAAAAATTTTTAGCCGTTAAAAATTTTTCTAAAATCGTCAAGCTTGCGATGACACCGCCTTAGATGAAGGACTTCATGGTGGTTGATTTTAGCAATTCCGATACGGAGATCTTCAAGATATTCCTGGACCACCCTAATCGAGACATCCAGCTCGTTCTCCTCCCTAAAACTGCTTATTTCGGGCTAATGCCTCCTGGCATAAGAGCAACTAACTGGATTGGGGACGATTTGAGCCGATCTTTCTGTCTCCGTATTACCCCTCCCCAGATTTTAACCCTATCGAACAACAATGGTTCATCATGAAGGGCAAACCCAGACGATCTGAAATATAGATTTACAAAACAAAACTGTTAAAAAATTGTCGATCATGGCATGGAGCAGAAGGCAGAGATGGGAGTAATGAAGGGTTTTCAATAAGAGGAGATTTGATATGGATTACAACATCATCATAATTCTTGCCGTGCTTGTGGCGGGAGTGGGTGGTTTCATCGTTTTATCGCGTACTATCTTGAACAATTGGAAAGCAGGATCACGGGGCAAGGAAGAAGTGGATGCTCTCCAAACCAAGAAGAACCGAGAGGAAGTGGAGAGGGAACGGGAGAATGAACGAGAGAATTAATAAGGGATGCAAGCAAATGGCTTGAAGATGGGCATCGGAGGAATTTTGCTGTTGAAAGCCGACCGAGGGCATTATAATGTTTCAGTTCCAGTTGGATAAAACTAAAACCAGCAATTTTCTCTGAAAATGTCTGAAACAGCACTATACTAGACAAGAAACTAATCCTGAAAGGAGTTTTGTGATGGAGTTTTTATTACTATCATTAAGTGCCATTCTATTGATAGCAGTAGTCTTCTTATGGTTCAAATTGCCATTTATAGTGATGGGTACAAATAAACGACTCGACTTAATCAACGATAATATCCTCGCCAGCCAAAAGAGTATCTTAGAAGTGCAGAAAGATATTTTATCCTGCCTTAAAAAGATGTCTACAAGCCCGGATACGGATAATAGTAATCCCTCCGGCAACTAACTAATAGGAGTTTTGTCGAATGTCTGGTTATTTTAACTATCTGCCCCAATCGTAATACCCCACACCATAGTGTAAGTATGAAGTGTAGCAACTGTTCAGTATAGAGAACAAATGACTGTAATGGCTGTTCTGGGGCAAAAAACCCAACACACCAATATGACTAGGCATATTAAAATAATCTGCTGTTTAGTGGTAAAATAAGGGATGGGAGGGGTAAAGCTGCCAAAACACCTAATATAGAGGTAAAGTAATGGTTTGATACTAAGTTGGCACAACTGAAAATTTGCGAGATTGCATAAAAGGTCACGCAGATATGCGCACGTTATGGGGGTTATGGTAATTTAAAATTATCAAACCTCAGTCACTGATATTTTTGTGATATTTTGTTACTATTTGATTTTGCACTGAGACTCGCTGCTGACCGGCACGGATTTAGTATAAAAGTATTGCGAAACTGCCTATTGGCTCTACTCAGCAGCAGGTTGGTTGTGTTCTTGGTTATCGAAATGCGACCCTAGACAGCTATCGACCAAGCAGAATAAAAATTCCAGCAACAATAGCAAGTACTGACAGTAGAGTGCCGATTGATAGACGGAAACCACGGAACAGTTGCTCGACGCCATAAATAATGAGCCAAATCGCAAGCAGAATAAATCCGATGTTGTTAACCAAGTTCAATTTCGTGTTCATGTTTGGTGACCTCTTTTTCTCATAAGATGTTGTCTCTGTGCTGAGTAGAGTTGATACCCAATTACGCTATTTATTCCATTGGTGGTAGATTAAAATGACTCCGGGCCTCTATCATAGCTAAAACATCACCCTTACCAAGAGCAGCGAGAAAATACTCCGGTTCATTCCACGGGGCGCTCAAAATGGAACGTATCGAGTCTAAAGCGTCTAGCGGTTCCATCCCGGCTTCTTTAGCAAGCTCAAGATAGATTGATTCACCTCGACTAATTGCGACTAAATGGGTTTGGCGGAAGGATTTTAGCTCATCCATATTAATATCCTTTTTAGCTAAATACCTCTGTTCCTCAAATGGCGCAGAGGAATCTTCATGCTGATATGAGAGCATGGGCTTCTTAAAGTAATGCCACAGTAGGCTATCTATCAGCCTTGGCGGTAATATATGAAGTTTATCGCATTCTTCTTGAACTAGCTTCCATAATTCATCGTCAACTGTAATTGTAGCGCGAGTTTAACTCCTGCGTTTACCTCTCGTGGGGTACGGTATCAGCTCTAACCCTTCTTTTGGAACAGGCGCCGGTTGTTTCTCCGCCAACACCTGCGCAACGACCCAGTTCTAAAAGACAAAAAAACAATCCACCATTAAATTGCTTTTTACCAGACTGGATTAATGTTACCATCATTAAATCTCATTCATTCGAGGGTGCCATGAAAGTTAGACGTTTAATAGGTTTGTTCATAGCCGTCATTTTTGTCCTGACAACGGTAGTTGCTTTCGCCGCCGGAGATAGCTACTTCGTAATCAAGGACGGAAACGGTGTTTGCAAGGTGATCAAAGCGCAAGAAAAAACGTCTGCGACCATAGCTGGTCCATTCAAGACCCAAGCAGAAGCTAAAAATGCAATGGGAAAGGAATGTCCTAAGGTGTCTAGTAAGCCGAGCAAATCAACTGGTAAGCGCAGTAAATCAACTACCTACCATAAGTCGTGTTATTAGATAAAATACTGCTTGTTCTAAGCCCGGCATGAAGAATATTTTGCTCACCTGCTTTAGCGTTGTTCGCTAGGTTTTTTTCTTGGGTCACCACACCAATGCTCTAACAAGTAAGCGTTTGGTGTTTTCAGTTGAAATGCCATCTAAGTAAGCGAATTTCAATGTTTAGACAAGAACTTATCTCTTAAGCTTTTTCAATTGATTTAAGATCGGCGCGTCTGTCTGCAATGGCCCTGTCGTAGAGGAGAAGATATTCTCCTGCAGACCGATTCCAGGAAAAATCCTTGTTCATTCCTCTTTTCATGAGTCTTTTCCACGCATCGGGTCGATCTTTGTAAATCCTGATAGCCTTTGAGACGGCTTTTTCAAGTTCGACTCGGTTTAGAGGAAAAAATTTGAACCCGGTTCCGATATCCGCATCGACATCACATTCATCAATCGTATCGGTGAGCCCACCTGTAGCTGTTACTACAGGCACTGCTCCATATTTTAAAGCGTAGAGCTGGTTTAAGCCACAAGGTTCGTATCGAGAAGGTACGAGCAAAATGTCTGCGCCGGCAAATATCTTGTGAGCCAACACATAATCGTATCTGAGAAATACCCCTACACGATTAGGATATTTTTCAGCCAACTCTGCAAATATGTCTTGATATCGCGCCTCTCCTGTTCCAAGCACTACCACTTGAACGTCATTCCGCATAAACCCGTCAAAAGCCTCTGCAAATATGTCTACACCCTTTTGACTCGATAGACGACTCACCATTGCTATCAATGGCGGTCCAGGGTCTAATGGCAGTTTTGCAAGTTCTTGCAACTTGGCTTTACAGATAGGTTTTCCTTGCATGTTCTCCTGAGAATACTTGGTCGCGACATAAGGATCGGTTTGCGGGTTCCATATAGAATAATCAACTCCATTTAGAATCCCGGTCAGGCGGTCTCCTTTGTCCTGTAGTATTCCTTCCAAACCAAACCCAAACTCCGGCGTAAGAATTTCGTCACGATATCCCGGAGAAACGGTGCTCACTTCATCGGCGAAAACAATCCCACTTTTTAAAAAGTTAAGGTTTCCATGAAATTCCATATGCTTTGGGGTAAAGAATTCCCAACCCAATCCTACGAGCGGCATATCAAGATGTCCGAATATCCCCTGATAACCAAGATTGTGAATAGTCATTATTGCTGAGCTGTCCCTAAACAACGACTCTCCAGCATGAAGGGTTCTAAGATAAACAGCCGTTAACGCAGCCTGCCAATCATGTGAATGGAACACATCGTAAGGTTGTCCCTGATATAGAGCTAATTGAAGAGCGGCTCTGGATAGAAAAACAAATCTCTCGGAATTATCCTTATAATCACCTTCAGGGGTTCCGTAAAGATACTCCCTGTCATAATAATCGTCGCATTCAAGAAAAAGGTAGCGGGCTCCATTTTTCCCAACAAACTGCCAGAGGCCGGCTGTGATTTTTTTGGCGTTCAGGGTTATTTCAAGAGTGATATCAAGTTTTGTGATATCAAATTTTTCTGCATTTATACCCCGATACTTGGGCATCAGGACGTCAATCTCAACTCCCAAAGAAGCCAATTCAACCGGTAAAGCGGATAGGACCTCTCCCAGCCCACCAGTTTGAGCAAATGGCGCCACTTCAGACGTAACCATAAGGACTCTCACGTCAATAAACCTCCGTAGATTTCCCAGGAATACGAGGAAATCTCTTTGCAATCTTCAACGATTTGTAACAACGCTACGCTACCTTGGTTCAATTGCCTTAAAACCGGGAAATGCGTTCTAAATGATGATGTCGAATTATCTCGGCAGCGAAATACTATTTTTCGTAAAAGGCAAAGAAATCCTTAGTGTATCCTTTATCATATCGTTTCATAGTGTACTGAAGTTGCTCTGGAGAGAGTTTGTCATATTTTACAATTTTATTCTCTTGATCCCTGAAATAAAAATTGCATGCAATGTTATGAATATTTGCGTCACCGTGAATAGCCCGTTTGCACTCTGCCAGGGCCAAGGCCCTGGCAAGGTCTTTGGTGCTGACATGATGCCCCATGGCAAACACGAGGTTGCCATCATCCCGGATACCAAACGCCGTCCTATTTGCAACATACCAATAGTCTCTGTCCATCGTACTGGCACCGTCATTGTCAACTAATGAACCGCCTAGGCCTATTTCAGAATTAATAATCTTTCCGTTCGTTACCACCTTGTCAACGACCTTCCCGTCTTTCAAAATCAAATGGCTCAATTGGCGAGCGTCTTTAACTGTTGACAACGGAATGTCATTGCTCCATTCAAGCACATCAACCGAGTCATCCTGATAAATGACAAGAGTAGCCATCCCTGGAACCATTGGATAGATAACGCCACCTCTATATATCGCTCCTGCTCCTCTAGAGTGTCGTTGCATCCACATTGCGTTGGTAATGGCCACGATTTTTGAAGGAGATTCCTGTGATTCCGTATCTGAAATATTGTGAATACCCGGTTCAGTTCGACCAATAAATAGTCGGGGTTTGAGTCGGACCATGTCAAAAACCGCCATATAAACGATAGTATTTGGAAATTCTATGCTGGGACGACAAAATGTTTTGTATACGAGCGGCAGTCCATCTCCGCCTACCGGGGCGCCGGCGCTCGTCCAAATCCCCTCGCCATTAATTTTGGGCGACTTATATAGCGGGGATATGTTTTTTAAAGAGACTATGTTTCCACTGTTAACAGAACGTTCCGGTTTTTTTGGGCTAATGAAATTTTCATGGACATCTTTGTCCGGGTCTTCATCTTTGAACGTGTCGGTTCTGCCTTCATGATTCTCAGTCGGCAGCCAGTTGAGGACCGACGAGAGCCAGTCGGGAATGGGCCTGTAGTCACTCGAAGCTTTTTCAAAATCCTCGTAGCCCTTTTTCGATTCAACGCTGACGACTTTATCTGGCCACGACTTGATGTCATCGGCCGTAACCAGATTTGACGCAATTAGAAAGATTAATACAAGTAATGGCATTTTTATAAAGACGAACACCCTCTTGTTCATCAGACCACTCCATCGTAATTAATCGAAATTCAATGAAAACTAAATGTCTAAGGAATTCAAGAAGTTTTAGAATGGAAGGCACAACGTTATTTACAACGTAATGTCGAGTAGGTTGTAAAAAAACATACCCTCCTCTATTTTGATAGTAGTTGGGCGTGTTAAGTAAAGTCAAACAAAAAAAGAAGGGTAATCATTCAGTTTCCACCGGCTATTATGGGACGAAGGGTATTTATTTCTCTTGAATAGGGCATTCGCAGAGGCGCATGTATAAGAATATGGGCCGAGGACGTCGTTAATGAAATTGAAGCATTTTGTAATTACAGGTGAACAAGTAAAAATGGACTTATGCGCTCTTTGGACGAGATTGTCGACCAATATCTCTAACGTGTTCCGTAATCGCACCGTGCCCGATTCGTCTAAATTCCCGGTAAAATGGTTCTCTGAATTATTCTGATAGCTTTTGCTCATACTCCCTTTCCGGAAGAGATGAAGGGTCGTATTCTGGAAACTTTTTGATCGCCTCAAGACTCGCCGCCACATAAATCTTCTTATCCTGCCAACCAGCCTTATCAATCCAGTCCGGGGAAACCATCACTTTCTTGCCCAGCGATAAATTCCCTGTATGTATGACCATGTATCGAACCATCCAGTTTTCATCATCAATTATGAAATCCTCTACATGACCGATGTCTCCATCCTCGGCCTCCACCTGAAAGCCGATTACCTCGTGTGTGTTCCTGAGTTCGAGGTCACCTTTAGCAGCAAATGTGGCTTCCGTAAGTTCAATGTTACTGGTTGGCATATCTCCCCCCAAGCTGAACTGCCACCCGTAATAGGCATTCAGATCATGCAATGAGGTTATTGGAGCATCTTCGTCAATGGGTGGGCTATCCCTGATCTGTAACTTTGAAAGGCTTATAGGCAAGAACTTGTTCTTGATGTCCAAGTCACCGAGTGCTACCAGCGAAATTAGGACCTTTCTACCTGGCAACCATTCACGGGTATCCACAACGAGATAATGAATCTTCCACGAATCGGGATCAAAATAGAAGCCTCGAACATGACCGATATTGCCATCTGTTGCATCAATCTCGTAACCTGCAAGATCGTTTATACTATAGAGCATAGTTCGTCTCCTGCTCGTTGCGGTATGAACTGAAATTATGCGGCGATCTTACCATGTCAGGGGATTGGGACCGGCACCCGCCCCAAAAAGCGTTGCTCTGGCCCCGTAAAGGCCCGTATCGTTCCCTTCATGACCCGGCAGAGGCAAAACCGTCGTCACGCTGTGAAAAAGCCCAGATTTTCTTATACTAAGAGTAACTGGCTATGCTAGTCCGGGTCAAGCACAATCTTCCACAGGCCAGGTCATTGTCAGACATAAGGGCACCTATAAAAATTGGTTGATTCTTCAGTGTATTGTGTAAAGGGTCTGGGCTCCATGTGCCATAGAGAGTGTATCTCAAATATAGAGAACATTCAAAATACCAATTCGTCATCAACCTGGTTTTTTCGACATTCATCAGCGTACAGCCAAACTGACAGAGATGGGTGATCCGTTGGTTGGACTCAAAGATCAGATTGACTGGGAAGCATTTCGACCCAGTTTGAATGTCGTGTATTAGAAACCCAGGAAGAGTAACGCTGAGGCGTAGCCGATTGACGTGGTTCTAATGTTACGAATTTTAGTGGTTCGGCAGTTGTATAATCTGTCGGATGACCAGATTGAATATCAGACCCGGGATCGATTTTCCTTCATGCGGTTTCTGGGACTACAGCTTGACCGTGTGCCGGACGCCAAGACGATATGGCTGTTTCGTGAACGCCTGAAGGAGCTGAACCTGGTTGATGAGATGTTTGCAAAGTTTCATGAGCAACTTGCGATGCGTGGCTATATAACGCGAGCGGGGCAAATGATTGATGCCACGTTTATTGAAGGCCACTATAGAACAGAGATCTTCACCTTATAGCAATGATGACCTGAATCTTCTTGCGAAACATTATACTGAAAAGGAAGACGCCGCAAAGAAAGTCGAACGGCAGGTCGGCAAATCGGCTGCTGCGCTTCTCCTTGAGTCAAGAATCGGATCATCGCTCAGTTTGATGCTATTGTCACTGGCGCTGCTGCTAAAGGCACTTGGGTCCGGCTCGTTAAAATGCCTGTTGAAGGAAGGCTGGCCCAGGGGTTCGAGGGAATTGATTTTGGGGACAGGATTCGCGTTGAGCTGATATCTGTAGACGTAGAGAGGGGATATATTGATTTCAGGAAAGTTGGCACATCAAGACATTGACACTGTAGCCGATGTTTCTTGTGTCCCACACTTCGAAAACTATAATGGCCAGCAAATAGAGGACACTGAATTATGCGCATAAGCTGCTCTAAACTAATCAGCACAATAGGAACGGCGACCATAATGGAGAGAAACAGTATATTCATCTCTCATTACCGTCACGTCAAATCCCGTTCCAGGTCAAAACCATGCGATTTTCTGACGTCTGTGCTATTTTCCCCTTATCTGAATCAAATCCGCGCGTAAACCGCGTTATAGACGCGAAATATGCGATATTCAGAATATGCATTGATTGAATGTGAAAATTATCGATGTAATTTATGAAAAGTTTGCAAGGAAAGTTGGGGTTGATGTATTCATGATACTTATGACCGTTCCCATTGTCTGTTTTGGCACGTTTTGTTGTCAATTGGGTTTGGAGAAGAGGAGAAAAAGTATCATGGAAGAAAACAAATTTTACAAAGAGTTTAATAAGCTAAGGTTGCCAGACCCTTCGTCTCGAACTGGCTATGAGAGTGGCCTTGCGATGGCGCAGAGGTTGGGTATACACAACAAAACCATCACACAATATAAAAGGGGTGCGATACCTTATCCGCAGACTGTCCAAACGATGGTCAAAGCTGGAGGGTATAACGCAGAGACTTTTCAAAGATTGGTCGCTGCGGCGGCCCAGAGGGATGGTAGAGGAGCAGGAGAAAGCAAAATCCCTATCTACAATCAGTCTGACATTGGCCCAGATGGGGTATTGGACACCGCTATTCCAATATTTCACCTGCCCGCCCCCATGGAATTAAATATTCTCGTATCTATATCTGGATTGACGGGTATCAAGCTGCACAAGAATGACAATAGGTGTGAACCTCGCATCCCTCGAGGGTCCTTTGTTGTCTACTCCCGTGAGCCCTGTGATTCACCAGCTAACGGGGAGATATTTGTGTTTAGTGATGACAAAAGAGCCACTCCATCGATAATAAGAATCCGGGGACGAGAGATGTGGAGGACCGGTGAGAACCTGGACGACCTGATCAAGATAACGAGAGACGAGTTCAAGCAAACTGTTCTTGGAAAAGTTGTGACGTGCACAAAATTTCTAATTGATATCCCGGCATTGTCTGAGGAAATGGACAAGTAGAAAAGATAATTAGATTAATTGTTGACCGTCTTAATCCGCCTTTCTGAGATACTTTGGGACTCTGGTTGGGTAAGTGAATTAGGCAACTCGGAGCATTTTGGGACTTTGTCAACAGACTAAGCAATAAACCCCGTTCCCGATGCATTCTCCCAAAACGCTTTACTTTAACTTTTCACGCTAAGTTGCTTGGTTTTTTTGGTCCCATTTTTTGATAGGATAGTAGTGGATAATTGATGATAGTAATTGATAACCAACTGATAGAACAAGCGAAAGTGAACGTGAGCAACTATCTTACCCGCCCTCTCACGGCGGAGACACCGGTTCGAAACCGGTTGGGACTGCCAAAGATTTCAGTGGCTTACGATGTTAGGCATTTTCATTTTCTGAATCGCGACCCGGTTTTTTGGAAAACCTCAAAATATCTTACCCGCCTAAATTTTTGCAAAAGCGTCTATGTTGCAATTTCACAGCCTCAGATCATTTAAGGTGGCGTTTGCTCCTAAGCTAGTGTCCTTCTCTATTAGACCGTTGGCATCGTCTGACCCATGTTCCACGCCACAAAAGAGCTCTAACCATTGCTATCAGACGATAAAGGGATATTTATGACCGGATAATGTCGGCATGTAAATCTTCTTCCAGCTAGGAAAAATTAGAATTTATGTTTGACAGACATGTGTCCTTTTTGATAGCGGTTTGTGCTCCAATTTCACTCTTAAATGGCTAGGTGTAGGCAGACGCGCGGGGGAGGAGTCTGAAGGGATACAATAAAGATTCCTTATATATATAGCCATGCTGGATCGTCGTTTTTTGACTGGAACATCCGTCTGAAAATATATGGCTGAGCCGACCGGCTCCTAGAGAGCTTCTATCATTTGAATTTAATCTCTTCTGGTTTCTTATAAAGGGTGGCTTAAAACTGCGGGTGGACATAACGTGTTAATGGTGTAGTCAATTGTTACGAAACCAGTAAACCCTTATGGGAGGCGGTTCTCGGCAGATCAGGCAATAAAAATTCATCAAAACCACTAAGGTCAATACACCTTAGTGGTTTTTTTGCGTCCTGATTTACTTAAAGAACAGTTCAGTAGCGTCAGCGTTTGTAAATGCATTGATACTCGTGAATTGCACAACCTTCACTTCTTTCAAAGCGCTTAGCTTGCGAATATCGAACTTTGAGAAATTAATCGCATTAATTGTTCGAAGGTAAAGGTGTCCCTGAGACAAATCATTCAACACGGTGAAGTAGGTCACCTCGGAAGACGGTTTCACGGATGCACTCGCCTCAGCTTGGCCAGCCGTGCCAGGCTCGTCTACCGATATATAAAACGGTCTATCAAAATTGTTCATGACATGCGACAGCGTTTGGATGGCTTCTTCAGGAGTTTTACCTTTTCGAGAATAGTTAGAATAATAAGCGGCCTTAACAAATCGTCCTGGAGAAATCTGGATTGACGGCACCCCCGCCAAGGCATTCCCACTATCAGGTGCATTGGCCTTGAGGCCATTGAACCTGCCTGTGTTCTTATCGACATTCGTCAGTTGTGCATAGTTATTCAAATTCTGCAGATGCCACGGGAATGGCGGAGAATTGGTCATGACGCTTACGGGGTTATCGTAAACAACAGTCTGGCCATTGGTGAACTCGATCACGATACCTGCACCTGTTTTGTCGAAGAGCGCAAAATGCACTGGGGCATGCAGGTTACCCATGCTTGGTATGCGAGGAAGCCAAATGTCGACTTCTTTGCTTTGCAGAGCTTGTTTTACTTGAGCGACATTCTGGAAATTACCCAAGGCCCATGTGCCCAAATCAACAAGTGATAACACCTTGTCTGGGGAAGAGGTCACCACGGGAGGCGAGTTGTCATTAAAAGCATTCGTGGTGAATGTCATGCCCTGATCATTGACCGCTTCATGCAGGGTATCTTGCTTTGCATTCGCCGTCATGCCTTTCAAGGCAGCTCCCAGAATTGCATATTTTGTATTGAACGTTTTGCCCTGCTTATCGTCAGGCGTGACCGACTCAATTCGAGTGCCCACTGGAAAATAGGTCAGGGAATCTGGTTGCTGACCAGCAAACTCATTAGTTCTTCCTTCATAAATATTGCCGTTAACATCTCTGGTGATTAGAACCGTACAGGCGTAGCTATTGGTGATTGAAGAAACAGCAAGGCACGATGTCAGCAGGATTTGGGATAAGGCCTTCATTTTCATATTTGGTTTCCTAGCGTCGAAAAAATTAGGGAAGGAAATTATTGGATCTCTACTTTTTATCAAGTGGTTAACCACATAATGCTAAAACCATACTCTGAATAATGTTTTTATGAAAGTACATATTCTCCACCTTTAGCCAGTCATTTCACCCCGGGAATTTCGCGCGATCCCAGCGAACACTGCAATTGCTTGAAAATCGACACAGACCGCTTCACACAACACAGTTACTCTTTCAAAAAGGCAAAACTATAGATTCCATGAAACTCAGTCAGATTAGAAAACACAAAAAAACTGCACGGCAAATAATTGTATCTATTCCCGCTGTTCAAAAAGAGTATTTCTTATTTTTTCAGTTTGTAATTTCGTCTCAAAATTTGTCTGAGTGAAGACGGAATATGGTTTTTTTGTTCGGACATGCCGATCTCAAATCTTGTACGTGTGGTGTACGCAAAATGAGGGATCTAAACGGCTTTATAGAGATCAAAAAGTCCCAACAGGGATCGAAATGATTGGGGTTTCTGGATACGTGTTTGAAATTACTTGGCGGAATACCGCCCTCTCACGGCGGAGATACCGGTTCGAAACCGGTTGGGACTGCCTAAGATTTCAGTAGGTTACACAAGACACCGCCCATTTTTCCCCAAACCTTTCCCCCGTTTTTTAAGGCCCCCTTTGTAGCAGGTTTTTCTATGAATGAAAAATCTCAATCTATTGCTCTTCCAAACACTTCTAATAACGAACTTTGTAAGGTCGATCTGTTGTAACGAGATGCCACTGTCTTTTTTACAAGACCATTTCTCTCCGCAGTCTTAATCGAATTGTAATTGACAGGGCAATCGGCGCAATACTAAGTTCACATCAGGTTGTAAAACATTTGCAGTTGATGCTCTTCAAAATGACCGATTCAGTGGAGGAGGAAATAAATGGTTACTGGAAAGAAAACCCTTTTAAATTGGTTGTGTCCACTGCTGGCTTTGTCCATGCTCCTGCTTGTGATGATAGTTGTCCTCCCATCAAAGAGCAGTGCAGCCATAACTGAACAACAGGCGCACGCCATCGGAGTCGATGCCTATCTGTACTTCTATCCGCTCATAACTATGGATGTGACTCGCAAACAACTTACTAATGTCGAACCAGGAAAAGAGGTGGGGCGTGGCCCGATGAACATGTTCGAAAATTTTCCCGAATATCCACCGGCGAACATGAAGGTCGTCGTTAGACCCAATTTCGATACCCTCTATTCTTCAGCATGGTTAGATCTCACCAAAGAACCAATGATTTTGTCCGTCCCGGACACTGGTGGTCGCTATTATCTCCTTCCAATGCTCGACATGTGGACAGATGTGTTTGCATCCCCTGGATGGCGCACCACTGGAACCCAAGCTGGTACTTTCATAATCTTGCCTCCTGGTTGGCGGCCGGAAATCAGAAATCGTCTTATAGAAGAGTTCAAACTGCCTAAGGATACCCAACGCATCTACGCTCCAACTCCTTATGTATGGATTATAGGTCGCACGAAGACGGACGGCCCAAAGGACTACGATGCGGTTCACAAAATCCAGGCGGGATTTAAGATCACGCCACTGTCACTCTTTGGCAAGCCCTCAGAACCGATTCAGGTCAAGATCGATCCTACGGTTGACATGAAAACACCTCCTAAGGTTCAGGTCGACACAATGTCCGCTGGAAAGTTTTTCGCCTATGCTGCGGAACTCCTGAAACTTCATCCGCCACATTAC
Organism: uncultured delta proteobacterium; assembly: GCA_963798475.1. Taxonomy (GTDB): domain Bacteria; phylum Desulfobacterota; class Desulfomonilia; order Desulfomonilales; family Desulfomonilaceae; genus CAJBEZ01. Next base: position 33,893 of record CAWCTI010000016.1, on the reverse strand, counting down.
ACGGACCAGCCAATCATAGAGCTGATAAAACATATCGGCATCGAGCCCGGTAAAAGTTTCGACATAGACAAACTCGACCCCACTGTAAAGAAGGCTCTTGAAGGTGTGCCTGAGCAAGCTCAAAAGCTAATGCAGTGGAAGATTCCCAGTCTAGCGAAGGTAGTGAATGGTTGGTCAATGAACACCGATGCGATGGGAGTGTATGGAAACTACTATCTCAAGCGCGCCATCGTTGCGCAGATGGGCCTCGGAGCCAATCTGCCAGAAGATGCTATTTACCCGATGAATCTCCACGATAAGACGGGAAAACCTCTCGAGGGAGTGAATAATTACACGATCCATTTCGAGAAGAATGAGCTTCCTCCTGTGGACGCATTCTGGTCTATCACCCTCTATGACCAGGAAGGCTTCCAGGTCGCAAATAGCCTTGACCGGTTTGCTCTCAGTAGTTGGATGCCCCTCCATTACAACCCAGACGGTTCTCTGGACCTTTATTTCCAAAATGAAAGCCCGGGAACGGGCAGCGAGTCGAACTGGCTTCCAGCTCCGAAGGGGTCATTTAATCTAACCATGCGGCTTTACGCCCCGAAACAGGAAGTCCTTGTCGGCAAGTGGAATCCACCGCCGATCGTAAGGGTGCAGGAACTTCCGACGACAACAGGAGGCCAGTAAAGCTAGACGCGGATGTCATAATCTGGTGGTGATTGCGCTGAATTTTATTCATAAATTACGAGACCGAAAGGGACTCCAATGAAGTTGGGAGATCCCTCTGGGCGTTGCTTCTTTCGCTGCACTCATGGCTACGAGGCATTATCTACTTAAGGGAGTTTCAACAGATGCTGGCGCTGAGGAGTGGATTGATCTTTGAGGAGAATGAAACCGCAGCAAGAGAAATACTCGCAGAATGAAGCGCACAAGTAGATTTTTCCCTGGTGCCGGTAATTTGGCAAGAAGATCCGATCCCCCAGCGACTCATTGCCGACAAGGGCTATGACAGTGATCTTCTAAGACAGAGGCTCAAGAGATGAGGAATCACTGGTTGTCTCCGTATAGGAAGAACCGAAAGAATAAAAGGAAGCAGAATCATCGTATGTGGGACAGAAGAGATGGTCTAAGGTGAATCAAATGAATCTTGTCGATCAATCTCATCAACCGAAGGTCGGCTTCATTGACTGGGACCGGTTTGTAATACATTCCTGATCTTGGGATCTCAAGAATCTGACATTGCCTGGACAAGGACACAGGACTTTTTTCTTGAATCATTCATTTCTTTGGAACCTGTAAAGAATTTTGTGTAAATGGAATGTGGGGTTTCAAAAGTTTGGCAACCTCTCTTCAAACATGATACTGAACTGATTCAGAGCCGATTTCCAGTCTTTGATCGGCATAGTCCATTTCTTCGAGATGTTAGTCAAGGCCAAGTAGAGAAGTTTGAACATGGCCTCGTCATTGGGAAATGATCCACGGTTTTTAGTAACCTTCCTAAGTGACATGTTCAACGATTCTATGGCGTTGGTCGTGTAGATAGCTTTATGGCAAGGTACCTAAAAGAGCAGAAAACGACTAACGGCTGGCTCTACTTCACCAAGGGCGTAGGGAATTTCGGTACTGACTATCGGCTACGGGGCATGGCCAACCTACTTGGCCCAGGCTGGAACCTTCCCCAGGACGCCGTTTATCCACTCTCGCAAAAGGATGGCAACGGCGACGAATACGATGGCGCTCAGCGCAAATACTCGCTGCGGTTCGAGAAAGACCAAATGCCGCCTGCCGAAGCCTTCTGGTCGCTGACCATGTACGACACCGATTTCTTCTTTGCGCCAAACGCGATCGACCGGTATGAACTGAGCCAGCGCAGCTCTCTCATAAGCAATACAGATGGCTCGGTGGACCTCTACCTCCAGGCCGAATCACCTGGCAAGGACAGGGAGGCCAACTGGCTTCCGGTGCCAAAAGGGAAGTTCAACCTGGTGCTTCGGATCTACTCGCCCAGGGAGACCCCTCCTTCGATCCTGGATGGCACCTGGACGCCACCACCTGTGAAGCATGTTCAATAGCGCGGCATCGGAGCATCAATGAACGTTCCGGTTGTCATAAACGGAACCAGACCATATGAACAACGGTCAGGAGAGAAAGTTGGCGCCTAGTTATCCATGATAGAGTGGCGATGATTACAGTTTGAGAGTATTTAGATGGGAGGGTTATCAAGCAGAAAGCCTACTGGGGGAAAGAGTTTACGTAGCAAATTTTTGGAAACGTATTGGTGTGCGAAAGCAAGGGGGACAACGTAATGAAAGTAAAAATTATGCTCGCAACGATTCTTGTGTCTTCAGGATTCCTTGCAGGTTGGCCCCCGACCGATGTGCTAGCCCAGCAGGCTGCGAGCGACATCCCATATCAACAGGATGGCGCTAAGACCACTACCATGACGTTTCAAGACGTGCGTGGTGACCGATTCTGCGAGATCTTTTTCATTCAGGCCAAGGGCGACAAGCTGGAGTTGAACGTCTACAACTCTACCGGTCTAAACAACATGGTAGCCAGGAAGAACTCGTGCCCCGATGAGTTGCTGAACAAGGTGAATTTTGAAGGGCTTAAAACTCAGTATAAACTAGACGGCATCTACTTCAACAAACCGAGGTACTAGATATTCGACGAGCTTAAGGTGCCGGTCGGTGCGATGCGTAACTTCTACGGCATGGATTTTTACTGGATGGCTTCAAGCCAGATGCCGAAGGGAGTTAAGTTAGAACCGGGATTCCTCACCTACAAACGGACACCGGTAGAGCGGAAGACGGAGATCACATTCAAGAAGGGCAAGCCGGTGTTCCTCCTGGATGACCCTGAAGGCAAGGTCTGGGTCGTGAAGTCGTTCCGAGACAGCTACGGCCAGACCTACGAGAGTCTGAAGGATCTGGGCAGCCTCTACAGGAAGCTCCCCCCCCGGCTACAAGTTCCGGGTCACTATACTCGAAAAGGACCTGGTGCTCCGCCCCCGAGCGGCGCTTTCCACGGTTATGCAAGACGAGTTTGAGAACACGTACGACTACCTGGGTGACGGCTCGGGGAATTACGTGCCTTAATCCGAATTAGTTGGACTTACGCCAAGCCCCCGCCCAGTGCGGACGACCCAGCCGCCCCGTTGTCCGCATTGGCAAACCATACCGTTCAAGCTCGTGATGCGCTGTTTGCGGTCAAAAGAATCGGTGTTCGACGCCACCTAAGAGCTGTTGACGGTGAGGAAAGTAAAGAGAGTGAGACCTTGATGGGGTAATCTACGTTAACTGCTGACCTGAATGTCCGAATGCCCCCGGCACCTCAATGAGAGAGGGAGTCAAATAAAATGCGTTGGGAAGACTGTTCAGAAGTTTATGGAGAACCGGCAAGATCCATCCTGTTGTTCGTGAAAGAATGACTGAACCGTGTCTGCCAGAGCTACTACCCATCAGATGGAAGGAGAAAAATACGTGAAGAAGCTCATCTTTGTACTAGGTGCCATTCTATTGGTCCAGGCCCACCCGGTAATCGCTCAAGAGATCCTGATCGATGGTCTTAAGGCCGCCAAAGCTTGCGCCGCTGATATTAGAAAGCATTGCTCCGGTATCGAGCCAGGCGAAGGCAGGATCAGGGCCTGCATCAAGGAAAAGTTCGCCGAACTATCCACAGACTGCAAGGATGCGCTCGGTGAACTGATAGCTGCGCGGATCGAGCTTCCGAAGGATAGCGAGAATGTCCAGCTCAAGCAGTTCGAAAACTTGCGCGGGGTGCAATACACCGAGATATTCCTGATCGCCGGTAACCCTGTGAGCGGGGACCTGCGCGCTAACGTCTACAATACGCTCGGTTTGAACGGGTATAACGAGACCAACAGGGATTCGTCCCCCAATGCGCTCGTGGCGAAAGTCAATCCCCAAACGCTGAAGAAGCAGTACGAGGTCCTCGGCGTGCATGTTAACGGTCCCAAGCTGTGGATGCTGGACTGGATCGACGTTCCGGTCGGCACGGAGCGCGACTTCGACGGGTTGAAGGCCCGCTGGGTCGGTTTGCTGGACCTGAAAGGGATCGATCTGAAGGATCCAGGCACCGGCGGCTACAGGACCACCTCGATCGAGCGGAAGACCAAGTTTGGATACATGAAAGGCCGGCCCGCCTTCCTCATCGATGACGCGGAAGGCAACACCTGGATCATGAAGGGGATGAATCTCGGCCTGCATCCGACCCAGTCCTATGAGACCGCGAAGGACTTGGGCAGTCGGTTGAAGAAGCTCCCGCCAAGTTGGAAGTTCCGGGTCATGGTGCTGCCGGAGGACCTGGTCCTCATTCCTGCGACGGGCATCGCAGAAATCATGCCGGACGAGCTGTTCAATGTCTATGACAAGACCGGACCAGGCTACTCCAACTACAAACCGTAGCCAGTATGTGGCCGCTCATACCGGGGAGGGTATTGACTCCGTAATAACGGCGCGACTACGAGGCAACCGCGGCAATCGTGCCAACAATTGTCGCCTCCCATAGGAACACGGAAACCGTTAAGTTGAATAATCGCAGTGCAGGCCGCGAACTTCAGTGATTCAAACGAAATTGGAATCACGTGGATCGGATGAGTCTCCTGGTGGCGGTCGTGCGGCCGATAGGCTATAACAAGACTGGTGGAGGAACCTGGCTGATCATCAGGGGCTCCGGAGTGAATTCAGTTTTGTTAGACTCTGGCATTTGAGCACTGAAGTGCCCCTCAAAGCTTGTTGACGCCTTCTTTGGCCCGGTATAGACTATTCAGCGAAACGAACGGGTCATTCCATAGGGGCTTTTCCAATGGAACACGCTGTGGCTTTGCTTGTGGGAACTTTCACAACCCTATTGGCAATTATTAATCCGCTGGAAGCCATCCCTGTTTTTCTCCAGTTAACGGAGGGGAGAGAAGATAAAGTCCGTCTTGAGGTGGCCCGGCTATCTTGCTTGTATGGCACTATGCTGTTGCTCTTTTTCTTAGTGTTTGGGAATTTGGTCCTGTGGATTTTTTCCATCTCTTTGAGTATGGTCCGTATTATTGGGGGTATCATTCTCATAAAACTCGGTTTCGAGCTGTTCGCCCCTTCTCCTTCCGGTGGCATGATACCCAGTCCCAATAAAGAATCAGATGACACCCCCGTAGACATAGCGTTTGTTCCCTTGGCTATGCCTATAATGGTTGGTCCAGGAGCTATTGCGACAGTCTTGGGGATGAGCTCACTTGTTGAACATCCGGGAAGTGGAGTGATCGCCTCCGTCGTGTTAGCGATTGTGGCGACGATGTTCGTTACCTACCTGTCTCTCGTATACGCAAAGAAGATTCATGGTTGGATAGGTCCTAAAGGAGTAGACGCGGCTACCAGGATTGTTGGCTTCTTTGTGGCTTCGATAGGGATGGGGCTTGTGTTTCACGGAATTGTGCAAGCTTTACAACAATATGGAATCGGACACATACAATGACCAGATGCGGGTATTTATGACTGCAAAGTTTCAATTATGAAAACTGAATGTCCTAATCAAAACGTGTATTATAATTTTTAGCCAGTCCCCAGATGATATCTCACCGTTTTTTTTGCTAACGCTTGAAATTCACTCTTTTCACGTTACTCATTCATGCCGTAATTCCATCATTCGAGGCTCCGGAGACCGCTTCTATCATATCAATCCAACTCCAAGCGCTACAGATGAAATCAACGGGGCGGTCCCCACAATAAATTGCAAAATTAATGACGGATGATTTAGGCACCTTCTTCGTTCCTTCTTCGGCCAATTCTGGGGCCACAAGTGTAAACCAAATTCTGAAAAACTATTCAAAATCGATTGCGACCAAATGACTTCTGCCAGTGGTGCATCACCGTTATCCATACAAAATCACCTTACTTTAACTTTTTGCGCTAAGTTGCTTGGTAAATTTGGTCCCTTTTTTTGATAGGATAGTAGTGGATAATTGATGATACTAATTGATAACCAACTGATAGAACGAGCGAAACAGAACGTAAGTAACTATCTATCCCGCCCTCTCACGGCGGAGACACCGGTTCGAAACCGATTGGGACTGTCTAAGATTTAAAGCCTTTACAGATGTCACCGCCCATTTTCCCCCAAACCTTTTCCCCGTTTTTCCCTTCGTTTGTAAGACGTCTTTGTGAAATGAGGATTGCACGGACCCGATATTCAACGCAAACCCAATTTTCTCATGCGAGCCCTCAGCGTTGATCTGTTTATTCCAAGCGATTCAGCCGTTCCTCCGGGCCCACTAATTTTTCCCCCAGTTTTCCCTAGCGTGTATTTGATATAACGGCGCTCCATCTCTTCTAGTGTAGGATGATCGGTGAATAGATGATTAGTGGTAGTTACAGTCTCCAGAGGCAATCTCAGCTCCAGTTCATCTTTTGTTGACATTACCACGGCCCGCTCCATCACATTTTTGATTTCACGAACGTTGCCTGGCCAATTATACTTGGTCAGTTCTTCTTCCTGCCCATGAGAAAGCTTCAGCAGCGGGCGGCCATACATCTTTACATAATATGCCAAGAAATGGTTCGCCAGTAGTTTGATATCCTTCTTTCTCTCTCGCACTGGAGGCAATTTGAGTTCTATTACATTTATCCGATAATAGAGATCTTTTCGAAAGCGGCCAACCGCTACTTCTTCGGCCAGATCGCGGTTTGTCGCTGCTACCAGGCGGAAATCGGATGAGATGGCCCGTGTCCCACCGACCCTAAAGAAAGTTTTCTCCTGTATGGCTCTTAGCAGCTTGACCTGGACGGACAGAGGGATATCGCCCAGTTCGTCAATGAAAAGGGTTCCATTGTTAGCTATTTCGAATCGACCAACCTTCAGTCGGTCAGCACCTGTGAACGCCCCTTTCTCATGGCCGAATAGTTCACTCTCTACGAGACCTTGCTGCATAGCAGAGGGATCCACAACTACGAACGGTCCATCTCTGCGGGGACTATTAGCATGGATCCGCCTCGCAAGAAGCTCTTTTCCAACCCCGGTCTCTCCTAGAATGAGGACCGTTGTTTCAGAATCAGCAATCCGATCCGCTTGATCAAGGACCCATATTACCTCAGGACTCACTGCTACCAGTTGGCCTATCTTACGCCCATCTATATCAACGGCGGTTTCTGCTACAATCCTGGAGGTGTCGCGCAAATGAGCAGTAAATTGAAGGAGTCGATCTACGTAGATAGTTAGGTGACTAGTCAAACGCTCCAACATTGACTCTTCCAAGAAATCAAAGCAATCGTTCAGATACGAGTTGTCGTGATAGAGGACACCTCTCAGCCGACCCTCTACCTCGAAAGGAATGCAGAGAACGGCGCTTGCCTGGTGTCCTGTCGATCGTAGCGAGGGCATGTGCGGTCTAAATACCAGCGGCTTGCCGTCTCTAAAGGTTTTGCAGACCAGATTCAGATAGGGCTTAAATTCCCTGGAGCCAACTTCGGCCGTCGTAAGATTGTAACCTGCTCGCAGCATTGGATTTCTTCCGCGGTCGTTTCTCTTGAACCAGAAAATACCGCCCCTCTCAGCGCAGAATAGTCGGTTGGTGGCGGATACTGTATGCATCAGTATTTCGTCTGGGTCCGCAGCGGGAAATAGTGCTTCGAGCATGTCCAGAAAATGCTCAACAACTTCCTCTCGCGGATTTTGGAGCGAGATAGAAGGCCCTTCGCCTTCAAGCAGGTGTCTGAGATCGTCAGGGAAAAACTCTTCTAAGTGGCCGGACAATTCGAGCCGAGCTTTCCTCGCAAGGGCAGAAGCGGTCACCTTATCGCCTTCTCGGAGTCTCAATCGAGCTCTTTCCAGCCAGGTCTTGGCCAACTCTAAGCGATCTCCAGATCTCAGAAGGTGTTCTTCACTGAGCTTCAGCCAAGTGTCGGTAATCGACGGATCCTCGCCCTGCTCGATGGCATTCCTGGCCTGTAGACGCAAGGCCACGCCTTGAAGGTGCACGTTTGGTTCTTCAAGAATTCTCTCAGTCTGATTGTGGAAGGTTATGCCGGCAACTGGTTCGTATCCGAGCTTTTCAAACTCGTAGAGCATCTGTAGTATCCATGGGGAAGCATATTGCCTCACTAATCCAACCTCGAGTCCACGAACAATGGTCTCCGAGAGTACCGAGTGCGCCTCCCTAGCACGCCCGCGGAGAAAATGACGATAAGCCTCAGCTCCGCGGACGAGGTACAACGCGAAATCATTTTTTGTCTCGATAGCTTCCTTCTTCGCTCTGGCGATGTGGAACGCAGCCTCTCTCCAATTCCTAATATGAACCAAAGCGGTTGCCAGAACGGCCCTAATGGTGGCAGCCTGTCCGGGTTTGGAACCGCGATTTGCTTGGCGCCAACTGCAGTCCAGGCTCCCGATGGCTCGATGAAATTGACCCAAATAGAGGGCGCTGTATCCTTGGAGGATAGAAACCATCGGACTGACCAGGCCCGCTTCTTCTGTCGACTCCGTGGCCTGGACTGCGCGTTCGAGGTGTTCGAGGGCTTCTCGGAACAGCCCCTGCATGAAAAAATACAGCCCAATCAGTCCGGAGGACCGGTACAGAATGTCCGGATCGCCAAGGTCCTGTACAGCTTGCCAGCCTGAAGAGAAAGCCGCAAGAGCTTCATGACGTTTCCCGCCGAAATAGAGTACTTGACCAAGGTGCAACTGGATGAGTGCGACAGACCTCAAATTCCCCTGTATGTCGGCAACTGCGCGCGCCTTTTCGAGTATTTCGGGTAAAACCTCCCAATGCTTCCCAAGATAGAACCCCAGATTCGACAGCTGAAGCGCCACATTAACTAATTCGGAGGCGAGTTCTGGCTTGTGTAACAAACCTGATATCATGTCTAATGCCTGTTCGAGATGACTCCAGCATAAATCGAAATCTCCTATGCCCTTGGCCTCCTCAGCCAATTTTATTTCAAGCATTGCCGATTCTTCAGACAGTCCCGGTTTGGCCGCCAACCGTCCTCTAATATGCGGAGCGATCTCATAGGCCGCGCCACTTTCTAGAAGCTTGTCGAAGATGTTGGTGAGCCGCTCAACTGAGTTTATTTCTGCTAGTTTGGCTGACACGTGTTTCGGAAGATCTGATGACAGGCTAAGTTTAGCTGGGCCGTCTCTCCGGATGAGGCCAAACTCTACACCTCGTTGGATGAGGTCTAGCAAAGGCCCCGCGGACAAAGGCGCCAATGTTTTTATCAGATCAACGGAAACGGGCGCGCCGAAGAATTCCAAGAGCGAAAGGAACTCCCACTGTTCTTGCGAAAACTGCGGAGGTAAAATATCCATAGGTGACCTCATGTGTGTGATGGCCCATCCATTTTAGCGGAATCGTGCACGGAATCAACCGGTTTTAACCATATATGACCAAATTATTGGTCATATATGGCCAGTCATGCTTAACGTGCTGTTTGAGCCCTGAGATATTAGACAAGAATTCGGGATCTTACGCTTCTAAATCATCTGGCACTAGAATTGCTAGACATGTCTAGGAACCGAGCGATGTCAATATTGGAAAGAAAGGAGTCAGACGTGCCAATCTTTGAGAACCCTGATGTAATGAAAAGACTGTTCGGAGAACTCTGGACAAAAATGATTAATGAAACTGAGTTTGGATCCAAACTCAAGGAAAATGGGATAACCATCCTTTTCAGAATCAAAGATCCCGAAGTCTTAATGTTTGTCGACGAAAACGGGCCCCTCTTTGGTGAAGAGGCAGAGGCGAAAGTTCCAGTTGTGACCATGATAATGGATGGGAATACGGTGCACGGATTCTGGCTCAGGCAAGTGAATATTCCCAAGGCCTTGGCCTTGCGCCAAATAAAAGCCAAGGGCCCTGTGGGAAAGGTCCTCCAAATACTTCCCTTAGTGAAGCCCGGATATCAAATGTATCCAACCTTGTGCCGGCAACACGACATACCATTGAATGTCGAATAGGAGGGGAACCGTGACCTACTTTGATCTTAACATAGACCTATCCTCAGATGACCGGGCACTCAGGGATGAAGCCCACAAGTTCGCCAAAGAAGTCATCCGTCCCGTGGCAAGCGAATTGGACTACCTGCGCGCGGATGAGGTGGTATCCGACAATTCTCCCCTTTGGCCCTATTTAAAGAAGGCGTACGAACTGGGATACCACAGAATTCTCCTACCTGAATGTCACGGTGGATTGGGACTGAGCCCGCTCCAGACCAGTCTGGTATACGAAGAGTTGGGATGGGGTAGTTTCGGACTGTCGGTCCTGATGGCGGTCGTTTGCTTCCCCTTTTACATGGTCTGCGCAACGAATGACGACGAACTTATCGACACATTCGTCAAGCCTTTTTCTGAATGCACAGACGGAAGCATCCGCGGTTGCTGGGCCATCACGGAACCAGACCACGGGTCGGACGTCATTGCGGTAGGTGAAGAGTGTTTCTCCTCGCCTAAGATGCACGGTAACATTCAGGCTAGGCTCTACGGAGACAAATGGGTTATCAACGGACAAAAATCATCCTGGGTCTCAGGTGGGACCATCGCCACTCACGCGTTGCTTCATGTACAAATTGATCCTTCCAAGGGCTTTGCAGGCAACGGAATATGTATCGTTCCATTAGACCTGCCTGGAGTCACCAAGGGAAGGCCTTTGCGCAAGATGGGACAACGGGATCTGAATCAGGGCGAAATTTTCTTCGACGACGTTCGCATTCCGAAGAATTGGATGTTCGTTGATCCTGATTTTTACGTGCCTATGCTCGACATGATTCTTGCGTCGGCTAATCTCTGCATGTCCATGTGGTCGACTGGCCTTGCCAGGGCTGCTTTCGAAGAGGCTCTCACTTATACCAAGGCGAGGACCCAAGGAGGAATGCCTCTATCCGCGCATTACTCTATGAAACAGCGCCTCTTCAAGATGTTCTCCCGGGTGGAGACAAGCCGGGCAGTGTCTCGGGCCGCGACAAATCTGAATCTGAATATATCGCCTCCCATTGTTGAGTATTCTTTGTTGGCAAAGACCCATTGCTCACAGATGTGCTACGAAAACGCTCATGACGCCATTCAGATTCTTGGCGGAAACGGTCTTACTCGGGAGTATCTTACAGAAAAGTTGTTCCGTGACGCTCGAGCCACGCTTATTGAAGATGGCAACAACGAAACACTGGCCCGCCACGGCGGTCATATCTTGGCCGAAACTTATCCGCGCGTGCCGCTGGAATTCTGAACCAGAGGATAAGGAGTAAACACATGTCTCGGATTTATATTAATGAATGGCCATTCTATTCACCTCCGGATCAAGCCAAAAAAGAGAATGTTTTGATGGTGGCTAAACTGATGGTCAACGCGGCGCTCTCTGCGCCCTTCACTGGTGGAGTGAGTGGAGTTGAGGCGGAAATTGCTTATGGACAAAAAGAGTTGGAGAAGATTGCCAGAGAAATGGAACGCCTAGCCCATGAAGAAGTTCCGAAGAAACTAAAGAAGCCGTTTCTGTACGAATCGGCCATGGTCCGAGAAAGTGACGCTATCGTATTTTTCGGGAACTTCCGTGCCCGCAATACTCCAATGGACGCTGGTTGCGGTTTGTGCGGCGGTGAGCCAGATTGTTCTTTCGTGTACGGCCGTGTTCCCAATTTAAACGGCGTGATCGACCACACCGACCGGAGGCGAAAAACAACGATCAACGGTCCATTATGTATGCTCCGGGCTCATGATCTCGGTTACGCTGTTGGGTCGGCAGTCTGGATTGCCTCCACCCATTTTGTGGACTGCAAACCCTGCTATTCCGTCGGATTGGCAGGGCGCAATCTGGAATTTTGTTACAACTCCGAGGTTGTGGTAGGCATCCTGGTCGCAGTGGCCGCCAAAAATCCTTTCGCTGACATTCCCACTGATTATCATCTCACCAACATGACGAATCAAGTGGATTCCCTGAGAAAGATTGCTGTCGTCACGCGCCAAATGGCTAACCATCCGTACATGCTATTTGACCCTGCACGCCAGGCTGAAGACAAGAGAAATGAAGAGGAGTGATAGATCATGGCCGTGTATGAAGGATTTGCAGCCGCAAACGAATACATGCTTGACGTGGCCAAGGCTTGCGCCGCAGCCGCGGCAAAGGCCCCAACGCTGACGGGCCAGTTAGACTTGAGAATGGAAATCCTGACGGGTGAAGACCTGGAACCGATAATCCAGGTTTTGGAAACCCTGGGTAAGGGATCGGTCTTCCAGGCGCACGATGCGACTGCACTGAGGGCCTACAAAGTTGATGGGATACTGCCGCCGGTGCTTCTTATTGGCGCAGATCTCACAAAACCGCCAATGTGGAATTGCGGCGGATGTGGTTTCAGAAACTGCGGGGAATACCTCAGCTACGTTAAGAGGAATAAAGGGGTCGGTGTTGGTGCCTATGGGCCTTCTTGCCTCTGGAAGGTCATTGAACTCGGGATTGCGGCAGATCACGCGTGCGCTTGCGCTGCGATGCATCGAGCAGAAGCCCGCATCATGTTCAGTCTAGGCGCCGTATCCATGTTCCTGGGCCGTCTGGAAGGGGCTTCCTTTATCTTGGGGCTCCCCATTGGGCCCGTGGGTCAGCACCGGTGGTTCGACCGCAAAACTTGGACCAAGGTGCTGTCGTATGAACAGAGAACCATGACCCAAATGACCGGTGCTCCCAATCTTTTCTTCGCATTTTCAGGGGGCGGGAACCCCATCATCAAGAGCAAACAGCGTTGGTGGGAGGATCCCACGTTTATGAAGATCGAGCAAGACGAGGCGTTAGTAGAGAAACTTGCTCAAGATCAGGCGAACGCCTACCAAAAAATTATGGAATATTCCGGCGTTCTCGATGACCAAGAGTAACCCGGATTCGGCTGTTCGCAGGGCCGAAAGGAACAAATCATGAATCAGGACAGGCCTTATTGGAACATGGAAATAGAGCCGCGTCTCAACACTCCGGACATGGCTAAAATCCAACTGGAGAAGCTCAAAACTTTGCTCGCAAGAGTTAAGGCTCACGCTCCCTTCTACTCGAAAATGATTCAGGAGGGCAAGATTGATCCCGACAAGTTATCCAGCATGGAAGAATTTAGGGAAAAGATCAAGCCTTTCGATAAGCAGGAGTTAAGACAACTGGTGGAAGACTGCCAGGGGGACCTTCTCAAAGCCTTGGATCAAATAATACCAATCAAAATCCACCAGTTGGACTGGATTGCCACAACAACAGGGACCACCGGAGTTCCTACACCGTATCCGTTGACGAACCGAGACATCCAGAATCTGTGGGGTGAGGCCATGGTGAGAGGCGCATGGCGAGCCGGCGTACGACCTGAGGATCGTATTCTCTTCTGCTTTGCGCTCTCTATGGTGATAGCTGGCGTCCCAACCATGTTAGCGCTGCAAAAGTTAGGCTCCACGATGCTACCTGTCGGCGCAGAAGCCAAAAGCGAGCGGATTTTACTGGTGCAAAAACTCTTCCAAGGCACCGTGTATGCGGGAACACCCTCTCTCGCCGAGTACCTAATCGAGCAGGCTCCCAAACTTATTAAGCAGGACGTTAGCCAGCTTGGATTTAAGGCCTTGATTTGCGGTGGAGAGCCTGGCGCAGGTATTCCCGAAGTGAAGGTGAAACTGGAAAACGCTTACAAGTGCCGAATTTTCGACGCCGGCGCTGGTTTCGGGTTCTCGTGCGATCACGAAGAATATCAAGGCATGCACTGGATGGTTGATGACCTTGTCTACTACGAGCTCGTGGACCCGGATACCAAGGAACCTCTCCCCATGGAGAACGGCGCAAAAGGTGAAGCCCTTTTTACAACTCTGGAGGCCGATGGTTGGGTGATGATCCGGCAGAGCATGGGTGACATTCATCAGGTTTTTACGGATCCCTGTCCCTGTGGCCGGAGCGGTTTCAGGTACAAAGTGGTAGGAAGAGCAGATGATATGCTTAAGGTCAAGGGGGTGATGGTCTATCCTACCCACATAAAAGGGGTCATAAACGACTTTATCCCAAAAGTTACCGGCGAATTCAGGATCATCCTCGATGAACCGCCCCCGCGAGTTGTGCCACCATTGAAGATTAGAGTCGAGCACGCAGTGGGAATTGAAGGAGCCGAACTAGAAAGGCTGGAGAAGGAAATCGTGGGAACAATGAGTCGACGAATTAAAATAAGTCCCCAGATCATCTGGACCGAACCGGGAAGCCTTGGCCGAAGCCACTATAAAGGGCAGACGTTCGAGAAGACATACGACAAAAAATGAGAAAGAAAATGAGAGATGTATTCATCGCAGGATCAAGTATGACCCGTTTTGCCAAACACTTGGACAGATCCATCAAGGATCTGGTCACAGAGGCCGTTAACGGAGTGCTTTCAGATGCCGACATAACACCTGAAAACATTCAGGCTGCGTGGTTCTCGAATTCCATGTGGGGCTATTTCTCAGACCAACATTGTATAAAAGGCCAGGTTGCTCTCAGAAAGCTTGGAATCGAAGGGATTCCGATAACAAACGTTGAAAACGCCTGCGCAAGCGCATCCACGGCATTGCATATGGCCTGGATGGGTGTTGCGTCCGGTATGTACGACTGTGTTCTGGCAGTGGGAGCCGAAAAACTTTACGACCGGGATAAGCTGAAAACGTTCAAGGCTTACTGGGCCGGAATAGATGTTGAAAACATGGAAGAGCAGATGGCAGCCTGGAAAAATCTTGTCAGGGGGATAACCCTAGATATTCCTGTAGAAGATGATTCTCATGCGGCAGGAGCCAGTCGCAGCGCATTCATGGATATATATTCCGGTATGGCTCGTTGGCACATGGCAACATACGGAACAACTCAGCGCCAGTTGGCGTCAATAGCTTCCAAGAATCACTTCCATAGTACTATGAACCCCCTCGCCCAGTATCAAAGAGATATTAGTATAGACGAGGTTCTAGCAGGCCGAATTGTAACATGGCCCCTGACTGTTCCAATGTGCGCCCCGGTTGGTGATGGAAGCGCCGCTGCGATCCTTTGTTCGGCGGATTTCATGAAGCGATTGGTTTCACCCCGACCGGTCAAGATCCTGGCTTCAGTATTGGGGTCTGGCACCAGCCGGATGGTCTCCGAAGAGCATATGGACATAGCAGTAAGACTTTCCAGGCAAGCTTACGAGATATCCGGGGTTGGCCCTCTGGACATTGATGTAGCTGAAGTTCACGATGCCACGGCGTTTGGAGAGTTACATCAGACCGAATCTCTGGGATTCTGTCAGCCGGGTGAAGGAGGCCCATTCGGCGAGTCTGGAGCGACCCGCATAGGTGGTAGGATACCTATAAACACGTCTGGAGGACTAGAGTCTCGGGGACACCCTGTGGGCGCTTCTGGGTTAGGTCAGATATATGAACTGGTAACCCAACTCAGGCATGAGGCCGGCCGACGCCAGGTTGGAGACTGTCGTCTGGCGCTTGCGGAGAACGGAGGAGGGAATCTGGGATTCGAAGAAGCTGCAATGGGTATCCACATACTGGAGAGAGTCCGATAGTCAGTCTCAAAATAAATTAGGAGTGTCACTATGGGGATTTTTGAAAACAAAATCGCATTGGTAACCGGCGCGGCTTCTGGCATAGGCAGGGCTCTGGTCGAGGAGTTAATTCGAGAAAAAGCCAAGATCGTGGCTACGGACATAAACGAGGAGACCCTTGCCGCAAACGTGGAAGCAATGAGTGAGGGCGTGAAACAGATCCAGGTCTTCCGCCTGGACGTGACGGACTATGATGCTTTCAAGAAGATCATCGACGACACGATTTCCAGGGAAGGCAGGTTGGACTACATTTTCAATAACGCAGGAATTGCAATTGCAGGGGATTTGCGTGATGTGACCATAGATGATTGCCGCAAGGTGCTGGATGTGAATCTTAACGGAGTGCTCCATGGTTCATTGCTAGCCTACCAGCAAATGGCCAAACAGGGTTTCGGTCACATTGTAAACCTGGCGTCCATAGAAGGGCTGATACCCTTTCCCACGACTGTATCCTACGTGGTGAGCAAGTTTGGGGTGATGGGATTATCCCAGGGCATGTGGGTCGAAGGAACTGACCTTGGTGTGAAGGTGAGCGCTGTTTGTCCGGGCTTTGTCCGTACTTCTATTTTCGACGTTTCACCTGTAATCAACATGAAAAGAGAAGACTGGATGAGGGAAGGGGTTTCAATCTGGGAACGCTTTTCAGTGAGCTCTGGGGAGTGCGCTCGGAAAATTCTTAAAGGCGTGGAGCGTAACAAGCCCATTATAACAGTGAGTCCAATTGCTCGTGTCATGTGGTGGCTTGCCCGGGTAAGCCCCACCTTTCTGATGAACTTTGCCAGAAAGGATTTCTCCAAATGGCGCAAGAAAGTTCGCTTGGTCGGATAGATTCCATGGGATCGGAAAATGGGATGCTATTATCCAGCAGCTCGTAAAGATGAAGAGACCACTCGACAGCATATCCAAAATCGAGAACAAAAAGTCAACGTCCGGATCGACTCTATCCGTTATAAAAATGGATGCGGTATTCATCGGAATGAACTCGGGAGTCACCGCGCGCGACCGGATGCCCAGGGTGGCTGCAAAAATTTGCGCTGTTATGAAAGTGCCGTAGAATTTCAATCTCATTCAGCAATTACCTGATTTATGCAGGGACGCAGTAGGCGCCAGTCGGGCTGTGGTGGATGGAGGGCGGATATCCAATGATTTGCTGGCGGGGCAGACCGGTAAAATCGTTGCGCCTGATCTCTATATGGCCGTAAGGATTTCAGACGTCATCCAGCATCTAGCCGATATGAAGAGCAGTATGGTGATTGTGGCCATCAACAAAGATGAAGAAACGCCGATTCTTAAGGTGGCGGATTTGTTAAAAACCTTGCCCGAACTGGCCGAAACGATTAAAAAGGAGTGTTCTACGTGACCGGCATCACCATCAACAACTCATTGTGTATCAGAGATGGCTTCTGCTCCATCATTTGCCCCTTTCAGATCATATCTCCGCCAAAGGGAGGAATTCCTCCGAAACCCAAACCTGAATTTTCAAAATGGTGTATCCATTGCGGTCATTGCGTCGCCATCTGCCCGACCGGAGCCATCAGTCATTCATGTATGAGTCCGGACCAATGCCCTCCCGCAGATTACAAAAGCATTCCCGGACTTGATCAATTTGAAAACATATTGCGACTCCGCCGCGCTGTTCGAAGATTTAAGCAGGAGGCTCCGGATAAAGAAGTTTTTGAACGGTTGATCACGATGGCAGGTTATGCGCCTTCCGGCCATAATCTTCAGTCGATCAACTGGCAGATATTTGATAACCGGGATGATTTAAACCATCTGGCCAGTATGGCATGCGACTGGATGAAAAATATGCTGACGGAAATGCCGGATGCGCCCCATTTGCTTGCATTCAAAAAAATCGTGGCCGCATTTGATTCAGGCCTGGATCTTGTCCTGCATAATGCCCCAAGTCTTGTGATCGTACACAGCAAAATCCAAACCGGCGTCGAACCGACGGATGCCGTCATCTCCCTTGCCTATTTTGATTTGGCTGCGATGAGTTTCGGTTTGGGGTGCTGCTGGGCAGGACTGTTCACCATGGCGGCCAAATCATGGGGACCCCTTGGAGAATTTTTAAATCTCCCGAAAGATCATCATCTTCATGGCGCCATGATGGCCGGATATCCAAAATTGAAATTTCAACGTCTGCCTCGTCGGAAACAGCCGATAATTCAATGGAGATAGGTATTACATATCTTGTGACAAATAATGATGTGTAAATTCAACGCATGATATATGGGAAGGTGCGCCACATGTTCTCTCGCAAAAAATCATATTCAGTATCTCAATACCAAAGCATTGCCAAATCCCTGATAAAAAGACTGGACATTGAAACCGACATCGTTGCGTTCAGATTCATTAAAGATATTTCCGAGATTCCGGATGGATTCATACGGCCGCTGAAGGATTTGAATAGAAAAATGACCATTTGCATGGCCATGACGGATGCGCGAAGAGAAGGGAAACATATCGCCATAACAGCCGATGATACGCCATGCGTGCCAGGGGCGGTCATTCATGGCTGGACCAAGGGCGTTTCCATGCTTGCTCTTTTAAAAAGCCAAGAAGAAAACGAATGGGTAAAAAACAAATGGTCCATGAATCGTGGGATGCTTAAACGTTATAAACTTGGTGGTTTGGCAGCGCACTACCCTTTTAACAAGCTTTTGGGGCATAAAGGGGTAATGGTATCGCCATTATCCAAAACATCTTTTATTCCAGATACATGTCTAATTTATGGATATCCTGAACAGATCATGCATGTGTCGCATTCATTGAGTTTTGAGGGGAAATATGTTCCTCGGGCCATTGTCGCTGGACACGGGGAATCATGTTATGTTGGGGGTTTAATCCCATTAAAATCGGGAATGCCCAATTTTGTCTTACTCGGTATGGGGGACCGTGCCATTCAATGTGTTGAAAAATACGAAGTGGCCATGGGAATGCCAGCGGCGTTGACTTTTTATACGGATGAAAATCTTTTTAAATCCGGCGGCGCCCATAATCTGAAGCACTATCTTGAAAATCCGCCGGACAAAAAAAATATTAATGAATCCATGCTTCCCGGCTGGAACAATGTCCGCAAACTGATTGATAAGAAAAAAGGTAAATGAATCCCGTTAATTTAGTTGAACTTAGAAACCCACGTGCTGTGCACGTGGTCACAGTCTGACCCATGTTCCAGTCGAAAAACGGCACTCCAGATTGGTTATCTATAAGGAATGTTTATCGTGTCTCTTCAAGCTCCGCCCCTTGGCGCCTGCCTACATCTGGCCATCGAACAGCGAAGCTGGAACACGACTCAGCTGTCAAAAAGGGGTGATTGTTGTCAAACATAAATTCGTGTTATCGACTGCTGAAAGAAGATTTACATGCTGATATTATCAGGTTATAGATCGCTCTTTATCCTCTATTAGCAATGGTTTGCGCTGTTTTTGGGCTGGAACATAAGTCTGAAGGCTGTGCCGTAAGACAGCTCACCTGTCAAACCAAAAAGCGAGTTGTTCCCGCAATTTCGAGAAAAGGATAAGCAGATGCGCGGCCGTTGTAAGCTGGCACGGACGATAAGGCATCGCAAATGTCACAGCGCATGAATTGCGATACAGGTTTTCCGTCCATGGGTTCCAAAATCAAGAGGACTGTTTGGGATCACCCCTCCGTCTGGGAAAGCGCTTAGCCCCCAGTTGGGTACCAAGGCAAAGCCAAGTGCTCTGCACGTGGATATTTACTGGTGAATAAATAATCCGCTTTGAGCGGTTCATAATAATAACCGGCATACCCTCGGCTCCGCCGGGAAGCTCCAAGAGTTTGACATTTCCGGGAGCATATCGGAGCTGCTCCCTTCTGAGTGGCTCAAAGTCCAAGAAAAGGGATACATCCGACGGACGAGTTCCAAAACTAAAATCACGCAGGCTGGATTGCAAGTATCATGTTGTGTGGATTCCCAAGTACCGCAAAAAGGTATTGTACGGGGAACTCAGAAAGCATCTGGGAAACATTCCCATGACCACGATGACCAAGATTACAAAGAGAAAACAACTTTTCTTGAATACACTACTAAGCCCCAAGGAATAATTGGAAATTGTCATGGCCCATTTTGCCTCTCCCCCGCTTTCCCGCGTTTTGCCTCGATGTTGAGTATTATTGAGTTACACCAAGGGTCGTTGAGGGCCTTAGATTTCGGGGAATGTGGTTAAGTAGTTGATATTATTATTACCCGGCCCGCCCTCTCACGGCGGAGACACCGGTTCGAAACCGGTTGGGACTGCCAAAGATATCACGACCTTACAGATGACACCACCCATTTCCCCCCAACCTTTTCCCCCGCTTTGTAAAAGTTACGCCAGCAGCGGGTTCGCTGCCTATACGAAAAACGCCGATTAACAGCCCGTGAAAGTTGGCCTTTAACAAACTTAATATTATCAATGTCTTCTATCAATTGGACTTCCGAGGAGGCTCACTGTCCTAACAAATTTTGGGCGGTGACACAGTAACCACAAGTACGCTTCCACAGTACTGACTAGTGAGATTGCAAATCTCAGATTGTCCACACCTCAATCGTAACCAAATTGCTGTCACCTGTTCAAGATCGGGTTTTTTTCTATCCGGCCACCTTTCCTGGTGGAGACTGTACGGTTTACCAGCAAGAAATAACGTTGGGAAGGGCGCAGAGGCGTTCTGTTGAGGATATGACATCCAAGTTCTTAAATACTCAATTCAAACAAAATTGAAGTTGACAGATATCTGGCGACTCTATACTCTGCGGGCAAATTTCTATTCTGAATAATAGATTATGGCGTTTGCTCTGCTGTAACCGAGATGGCGAAGGGGGTATATCTAAAGACTCTTTTTCCCCGTCTGGTCTCAGTCGGGAGGAATGGGTTATGGCCGCAAAACGATTAGCTCGATTGGTAATTGTTTGGTCACTGATGATAACCGGCGTATGTCAGGCCCAAGAATATTTGCTGACACCCTTTCGCCAGGATCTAGCGGAGAATGGATTCTACTCTGAGTTGGGTCTAAGAAAAGTACATCAATAGCTTCGTTTCCTATCAATTCCCCAATCACGACAAAGGAGGAACACAAGACCCGAATAGCAGGCTGGAGCACCCGTGGGACACCTTATGGGGGCTCGTCAGGCTGGGGACAAATCTGAAAACTGTAGATTGCAGGGTGGAGTTCGCCAGTTCACTGACTTCGTGGACTAACCTAAAAATGCAGGACAGTGATTGGGAAGACAAGTTTAAACCCGGGTCAAAAAACCACATTCAGTGAATCTGTTTGCAGTCCCAGCGGGTGGACGCTCGATATATCCGCCACTGCGCCCCTACCTCATGCTCCGTTGGTGAGTGCAGTGATCGGCTTTGAGAACAACAGTTCAAGTTCGACTCGTATGATTTCCTGCAATCCACCATTTGGGACTCTGACACCAGTAGTTACCGCAGCAATGCGGTGATAACCCCGTATAAAGGGCCCGATGGCACATTTTCCCAATACTACCAACAATATTATTTTGGTGGCGTTGCGCAAGGGATGATGCCCTTAGGGTCTCTTTCCGAAGGTCTCGCTTTCGCTTCACTGCTGGTGAAACTGCAATGTGATTATGCTTCCGTCATAGGTAAGAGCTATGATCAACACTTCGTTAGTCCAAAGGGCGGTTATGAAGATACCAACGGACAGGCCCTACATCTGAATCTTACAGCCGGACTGTATATGGGGAACCGACTTGCAGTGGATTTGGTAGGTGACTTTATGAGATCCAAACCGATGGTTCATCCCAGGATTTGACGACCGGCCGTATCACGGATGGAACGCAAAACTGGTCTGATCAGCAATATGTGAGCTTATCAGGTAGGTATACCTTCTAGAATCGAGAAAGTTAGCGCACTGTGGAATCTTGGCTCAATAGAAGCTAGGATCGTGTATCCTTTGTTATTACATTCCTTTCCATAACCTTGCTCTTAAATATCCTTATTCTGTCCATGGCTGAAGGCGATGAGATATCGTTTTCGGCGGTAGTTCAGTCTCACTTTTCCTCCTGGGTTCCTGACGGTTCCAATTGGTTGACACCCTCCAGGATAGACCGATTGGTTTCGAATCATGAAGTGGAAGGAGACAAAGCCGCTGCAATCGCGGCCATTCATATATACTTTCGGAAACATAAAGGAGTGAGACGCCTGAACAAGGCCGAGTTGCTCAAGACTTATATAGCGGAAGAGCCGCATGGGCGTTCAGAGGATTCGTCTCAAGCGCTTCAATCCAAGGGCTTGTTCAGGAAGTTTTGTCAACATCTCAAAATCGTCCCCCGCACGATGTTTACCGAAAATGCTCCTCGCTTGAAGGGGATTCACCAGGGGCCGCTCGGAGACTGCTGGGTATTGTCCTGCGTTGGGGCGGCTGTCCATTTTCAGCCTTTGCATTTGAAGGAGATGATCCATTCGCATCCGGATGGTTCTTGCACGGTCGAGTTCCGTAACGGAAAGAGCGTTCGGGTGAATTCTTTGACCGACAGTCAGATAGCCCTCAGTTCTACCGCCGGTGATCAAGGGCTCTGGTTAAACGTGCTCGAACAGGCGTTTGGGCAGGTCAACAAAGCCCTGACCCCCAAAGACAGAGAAGAGCTTGGATTGGACTCTATAAATCGTGGAGGGAGCGCTTGTCGCGTCATCACGTTCCTTACCGGCCATGCGGCTCGGCACATTCACATCCGTCCACGTGGCGCCAAAGCTTTCCCTCCTGATCTTAAAAGGCGTCCACAACTTGTGGCGCACGTACGAAACATCGTTCAAAATGCGGTGGCGCAAAAACATCTCCTTGTCGCCGGAACCACGGCTCGCGGCAAATTTCCGCCAGGCATAGGACATTCCCACGATTATGCGGTTGTTGATTACCACGCAGAGTCAGACACTATGATACTATGGAATCCGCACGGGAACAAATTTGAACCCAAAGGCGAGCCTGGACTGGCAAATGGCTATTCGATGGTCAATGGTTTATTGACCATGCCGGTACATGACTTTACGCTCATTTTCGGTGGACTTTTCGTTGAAATCTAATGTCCGGAGAGCCTTTCAAACAGCAGGGTAATAATCAGAAACGTTCTTTAGGGATACACAACTTGACGACTAAGTTCATAAGCCTCCTACCTTGAGATCCGGTTTATGCGATCGCTTCACTCTACGATCCTGCGGGCGTGTGAAAAGTGTGATTTTGTACCAGCCCTCAAAAGCGCGAACTTGAACCCCAGAACCATGGGAGTCCACGATGTGGTCCGTGTCAATGAAGATGACCACGTGGGAAACCCTCGATCGGTCCTTCTTCTTTATGAATAATAAGTCCCCAGGTTCAAACGATTCCCAGTTTTCTAGCTTACGGCCTGGGGCGCGAGGCCCGTCCGATTGCGCCAGAATGTCAGATGTGAAATTTATGCCGAGTCCGTAATTGTAAACCCAAGATGTGAAATTGGAACAGTCCAGGCCTGCTCCTTCTCCATTGCCAGATTCCCAATTTGGAACGTGGTGATGCCTGTACGGAAGACCAATAAATCGCTTCGCCACAGCAATTACTCTAAGACGCTTCCATTTTATGGGATCACATCCCTCGGGAACAACTACGGCCGAGTATTTAAAGGCGTGTGGTCCCCATCTGGCCGACATTTTGGAACTTCTGAAGTCTGGACATCAGGAAGTCTGTCTCTTTCGGCAAGATCATAAGTAAGCGATTTTTCATCATAGCATTCGCTCAGAGATTGTGCGCTGTCAGATATTTGACAAAGGTAATTCAGGGACAGAACGTCTTTCCCATCTCTGTCGATTAGAAGAGTTGCGGCCGTCTGTGTTCGCCCAATCTCGGACCGGCAATGCTCGTATCTTTCTGCTACTAGCGCCATAATAGCGGCCACAAAGAGAGTTACCCAGCACCCTCGGGCTAAGCCATGGCCCACTTTTCCCTTATCGCGTAAACTACCGCCCATTCCTTGCCAGAATTGCACGGCTCGATCCTATTTTAGAGTCCACAGAGAGACACGCAGCGTGTCGGTCGGGCGTTAGTAACTATGGTCGGCACGGAACGCATCAGCAGACGGCGCGTGAAGCATTCAATCCGAATCACAATTTGTTGAAGTCTGAAAGATACCGGAACTGAGTCGCTCCCGTCAACGAAGTAAGCTGGCGGGGCTGTTTCGTCGGGCTCTGGGCAAAGAGAAGGTGAAAAGTATTTTTGAGACCTTATTGACCATTACCATTAGAAATGCCCCCGATTTGCGTCTAAGTCATGCTATTGTAGTCTAGTTAAGCCATTATAATTATGACTACATCAATTACTATTTGTAACGTTATCATGATCGGCTTCTCTCGGCTATCTGCCGCAGTCGCTTAATGATTTGTCACCTTCCATCCCAGCATGCTGGTCGCTGTGCGCCGGCTTAAACTCTCAGGCCGCCGGCGGATCGATTGGCCAGGGAAAGGAATCGGGGAGATTGCCGGCGTTGATGAGTTGCGTCGTCAACATCTGGTGCAGGCGCGACCATTCCCGTCTAATGTCCGGTCGCGGTACGTCATAAAGCAAGTTTGTGAGCTGGAGAGGGTCGCTCTTGATGTTATAGAGTTCGTATTCGATACCGCTGCCGTCTAAACCGAAATAGACCGCATAGGTCCATTCTCCCGCCCGAATCGCGGTATGTGTGAGCCCGGGAATCCAGCGGGAAGGAAGAAGTTGTCATCGAAAGAAAACAAGGTATTCTCCCGGATGGATTTGGACGGATCATTGATCACGGGCACGATGCTCTTGCCGAGAGCAAGGGAATTCGAATTAGGGACGCCTGCCAGATCCAGGATCGTAGGCAACAGATCAAGGTGGTCGTAGAAGGAGTCGGTCTGGACCGGCTCGGGATAGAGTTTCGGATTGTGGACGATCAGCGGGATGTGGATCATCTCCTCGTAGACCGTGTAAGCCTTCTCGCGCATGCCATGCGATAAACCACCCTCGCCGTGATCGGCCAGCCGCAGGATGATGGTCTTGTCCGTTAACCCGGTCTCTTCCAGCGTGTCGAGCACCGTCATGATATGTTTGTCGGCCACCGTGTTCAGATACGCGTAGAAGTTCACGTATTCGCTCTGCGCTTGCGGCGTATCGAGGGTAGCGATTTTGTTGAAGCTGTCGCGCGCGCAGCCTTCTGGACTTTAGGTTTGGTCAACAGATTGTCGGAATAGTTGGGTGGCAGCTCAATGCCGAGATTAGCGAATGCTTCGAGGCTGTAGCCCGCCTTCTTCCAACTTTTCGGATAAACGTAGACATCGTGAGGATTGATGAGCGACACGAATAGGCAGAACGGCTTGTCTAGCTTGGATGCCCGATTCTTCAGGAAATCGACGGTGCTCTCTCCGAAGCCTGAGGTCTGGCCGCGGGCCAACAGGTTGGCGCCATTGAGGTAGCGGCCGTCGTTGTCGGCATTAGCGCCGCCGAGTGTGGCCAGTCCGTCGAACCTGCCGAAATCGGTGGGTTGCCAATCCTCAATCGCATTGCCGCCATCGGGTGGGTTCCAGGCCGACCAACCGTATTTCTGCTCCATCACCGCGATGTCCGCCGAAGTCCAATCCTCACCGCCGTTTCCAGGAGCGGCGTTGGCTGCATAGCTCAGATGCCACTTACCCTTCCAGACCACTTCGTATCCCGCTTTCTCCTTAAGTAGTGAGGCGATGTTCGGTTGGAGGTTCTTATGCACCAGGCCAGGCCATAGAAAGGTGCGTGTCACACGATTTACGGGCGAAAAGCGGCCGGTCATCATCAAGGCGCGGGCGGGCGAGCATTGGCAGGCCGCCGTGTAGGCGCGGTTGAAGTAGAGACCGTTGCGCTTGAGACGTTGCAGCGCTGGCAGGTTCTTTTCCGCCCAACCCGTTGGCCAATGCATATGATGGCGTTCCTGATCAGTCATCAGGACGATTACGTTGGGTGCTTTCGGCACTGCGGCCGCCCGATTTCGCCCGGCGGACTTCGCTACATTGTGGGTCTTCCTCGAACTAGCGGCGCTTCCCGCACTGCCTGCCAAGACGGCAGCGAGTCCGGTGCCGATGCTGATCTGGAGGAAGTGCCGGCGGTCAATCGAATATGTTGGTTCGGAGCCTTTGGCAGGATCGGCTTCGGTGTCCCGCTCGTCTGCTATGAGGTTCTGACTTTGTGTAAGTGAATTTTTCATGGTCTTCTCCTTTCTTTGGTTATAGACCTGCAACAATTTCTTCATCCAACAATATAAGGTTATAGTATGAATCCCATAGCGCCGAGAAACCTCCGCCCCGCTTCCACTCTATTCCCATTCTCTCAAATTTTATATAGATTGGACTGAGACATTATAAAATCGAAGTATTATCTTGGCTCAGCGGTGTGGATCTGCATACCAAATCTGTAACCCTCGCCCGCTCGGTAGCTGCAAGCTCCCGTAATTATGAAATCTCACTGAAATGGATAATATCTTTTCCGGATCTGATTATTCAAACACCTGTGCATTGTGACGTAGTCACCACCCATTTTGCCTGTCCCCCCTTGTCCCCAGTTTTGCCCTTGTTGGAATTAATAAAGAATATGGCTGAAGTGTATGTTTTAGCTTTTTGACTCTTATCAGCCGCCTTGGTAAAATTGAATGAACCTGTGATGACAGTTGTTCGATCAATAATCATGATCTTGTTTTGAGCAATGGCATGTTGACCATCAACGTAATTGGGGATTTTGGAATTTGCAAGGAAGGTTGACGTGTGAGGCCAGAGATTGCCCGTCACGGGAGCAGTCCATTCCTGTTTCGCAAGTATTCAGATAAGAAGTGTGACGGAGGCCGGTGGAATGAAGAAAGGTACCCTCTTCTCTGCTAAATTCCTGTTCGGTTCGTAAAATACATGTTGTTTCAGTGAAGCCGAATCCTCAAAGACGGCACTGCATCTAAAAAAAACAAGGATGCCGAAGGGGCGGTTCCCTTCCACGGAGATCGGGCCGGATCAGCGGCCGCTAGAAAAATGCAAGCGTTTCCGTCAGGAGGTCGCAATGTTTCATAGATTTGCATACATGATGATAGTACTGTCACTCTTCTATGTTGGGTCGCCCCTCACTTCGATGGCCCAGTCCAAGGGCGAAGGGCAACGCCTCTTCAACGAAGCCCATCAATTAGAGCAAAAAGACAAATCCAAGGGAGGCCAACAGAGGGCAATACAGGAGTACGAAAAAGCCTTGACGGAGATCAGGAAGGAGGGGAACGTCAAGCTTGAAGCGGTGGCTCTAAACAACATAGGGTTCCTATATTCAGAACGGGGCGACTATTCCAGAGCATTCGGTTACTTCGAAAAATCATCGGAGATCAGCAAAAAGACCGGAAACGTTAAGCAGGAAGGGCGTGGGCTGAACGGCTTGGCTGGGATATATCGGAACAGGGGAGAGTACCGGAAGGCGCTGGATAATGGTGAGCAGGCGCTCGGGATCGCCAAAAAGGCCGGCGACGTGCAGTTGGAAGCCCAAGCTCTCAACGTCATCGGAAATGTGTATCTTAACTTCAAACAATACCAAAAAGCGTTGGACTACTTCGAGAGGTACCTGGAAATTGGCACAAAACTTGACAACAAATACTTCGAGCAGTTTGGGCATAACAACATGGGCGCAGCCTTGTCACACTTGGGCGAGTATCAGAAGGCCGTGGAGCACTACCAGAAGGGGTTGGAATTGGCAAGAAAGCAAGGAAATGTACGACAGGAAGCGCTGACACTCGACAACATAGGTTTGAACTATTTTCGGATGGGCCAACACAAGGAGGCAATGGAATTTCACGAGAATGCTTTGGCGACTTCTCGGAAAGCGGGTGCGAAAGAATTTGAAGCGCTCGCTCTCGACCATATTGGCAGGGTCAATGCTGCTTTGAAGCAGTACGAGCAGGCTGCACGATTTTATCAAGAGGCTCTGGCGATAGACAAACAAGTCGGAAACATAAACGCTGAGCGGGACACCCTAAATGACTTGGGAAAGCTATATAAACAATGGGGCCAACAACCCAAGGCACAGCAGTACTTCAATCAGGCGCGGGATATCACGCGCAAGATGGAAAGTGGAAAGGCTAAGGCCAAACCATGAACGATCTTCTTTTGGTGATTGCCAAAAATAATGTCCCGTAAACTGTAAGAAAACTTGAGTTTGTGCTCTAACAATTAGGAATTGTCACCGCCCATGAGCCTGTCCCCCGCTTTCCCCCGTTTTGCTAGAATATTGAGTGTTATTGAGTCACACCAAGGGTCGTTGAGGGCCCTAGATTTCGGGAAATGCGGTTAAGTAGTTGATATTATTATCACCCGGCCCGCCCTCTCACGGCGGAGACATCGGTTCGAAACCGGTTGGGACTGCCAAATATTTCAGTAGGTTACGATATTAGGCAGTTTCAGATTTTGAATCGCGACCCGGTTTAGACCCGGTTTTTTGAAAAACCTCAAAAGTTTTTACCCGCCTAAATTTTCGCAAAAGCGTCAAGATTGTAATGTCACCGCCTAAGATAATTGGCTGGACGGCGGTAGAATTTACATCATTCATCGCTTACGATTAAATACTCTCTTAGACAATCGACGGCTACGCTATGATAGTAGAACGCCTATCACCGGCGCAGGCAGTTAGAATTCACAGAGATATAGTGATACGCAGTGAAACTGGGTCCTAAGCGAAAGATTCAAGCACGCTTCTCAACGACGCAGGATTTCCCTGAAATCGGTTGAATCTTCTGAACAGTCTCTGCTTGAGTTCACTCAAGGTTTTGAAGAACCGGTTATGGGTGGTTTTTCTTCTGGTTTCTTTCCAGACATATTCGGCCGCATTGAATTTTGGTGAGTACGGGGGCAGATAGTGGAGTTCAATGCGATCCTCCTTACCATTGAGCCACTTCCTAACTTCGGGCCCCTTGTGGTACTTGGCGTTGTCCAGGATCAAGTGTATCTTTTGATTCTTGTATCTCGAGATAAGTTGGTCAAGAAAGCTCAGAAAAGTCTCGGTGTTGAACCAGTTGACGAACCGAAAGTGAAATTTGGGATCACAGCCGACTGTTACCGCTCCCATCACCTTCAAGGATTTCCTTGTGGGCGGAGTCTTCACCACACATCCAACGCCCTTCAAGGCCCAATGTCGGTAAATCGAACCCGCTTGTTTGAAACTTACTTCATCTTGATACATCAGAATGCCATTGTCCTTTTGGACTTTTTTTTAATCTCAGGCAGTTCATCCTCAAGCCATGTGGCCTGAAGTTTCCTATCGGCTTTGGAGAGTTCTTGTCTAGGATATTGAAGTGAAAAACCCAACTCGTGAAGAACCCTGCGAATCTGAGATGGGCTATATGCGATTCCGAAACGCCGTTTGACCAAGTCTGCAATGATCGGGGACGTCCAGACCCCGGTATCCAACCCACTGTATTCAGGACCTTGTCGAACCGTAATGGCAAGTTCCCGTTTCTGGTCCAGACTTAATCTTGGCTTTTTACCCTGGTATGGTCCTCGCACAAGCAAGCCCGGCACGCCTAAATCACGATACCTCTTTATCCATCGCTCTACAGTACTCCGAGCTACTTCGAGAATTTGACCAACTTGAGTAAGCGTCTTGCCTTCGTGAACCAGTAAAATCGATCTCAGCCGAACCCTTGAATCAAGATCTTTGCGCTTTTTGGCAAGATATCGGTGCTGGATAATGTGATTGTACTCTTCGACATCAAGTCTCAAACCACGCTTGGGCATTCATCTTCCCTCCCTTCAGGTGTTGGAAGGGACATACCAAATTTCTGGACAAAAGTCGCGTCATTTGTCAAACCTATTCCCACTGCGCGGCACTATAGAAACACTTGCAATAATAGCTTCATGGGTATATCTCGATAAGCCCGAAGTATCTATCCAGAAAAAAAACACCAAAGGACAGATCATGATGGTAGATTTGGTTGGAAAAAGGGAAACAAGCTATATCACTCTGGTAACTGAAGCAGGGCCTGGCCCCGTTACGGTTTTAGCCAATGTGGATGATATGCTCTCCATCGACTGGGATAGCATTGAGGATTTTTTATGTGACGAGGAAGACGACAATGTGTCCGCTGTTACCGAAGTTAAAAAACTCTGCAGACAGGATTGAGTATGAGAATAATTTTACCGATAATGATGTTGGTTTTGTTGCTTCCGGCTTTATCCCACTCCGAACAAATCACGAGAGACCTATCCGGAAGTGCTATTTATACGAAGCAAATAATTGGAGGCCAAATCATATACAGAGACCGCACTGGCTCCGTAATTCGCACAGAAAACTTTTACGGAAAACGCAAGAGGTTGATAGAGTAATGGCTTCCGGTAATCAATTCTGGATGTATTTTGATTCGATGTGATTCAAAATTATATGATGCGCTCCATGTCCACACTTTTGGTTGCTCTACCAATTTGTCCTGTTTGGCAATCTTGCTATCAAAAAATTCTCTGTTATAAGAGTCAAATTTCTCCTGAAGTATTTTCTCGAATTGTAATTCACCACATTCTTCCTGTAGTTCATCAAAAAGCTCTGCCATTTCTTCTCCTATTCCTCTGGCGAAGGAAAATTCTTCTGCGAACCGTTGTACAAAATCGCTTCGACATCAAGTGAGGTAATTCATTCCAAAGTGGCGACAATAACACCGGCTACTATTATCGGACCTTCCGCACAAGCCTGCAGGTGATATCGTGGTTAAGGCGTTAATGTTACTTAGTTATCTTGAACTTTTCCGATATTTTTGTCTGGCTACGGCCAACGAGGCTGGTTGTCTGACACCTGTTGCGGCTAGTATCTCGGATTGAATGTGATTGGGACGTGGCAGTTGACAAATTCGGATGCTGCCAAGCGATTGACGGATGAGACACCAGCCATTCATAGCGGCAAGGGCGCGGGAGACCTCTATGGGGATTTTGGACAAGCGCTTTTCCAATTCTCTCTCAAGAATCAGAGCCATCATCACTACGAGAACATGACCCATTGTTCGTGACTTTTTCCGGACAAAAACCGGACGGATCTCAAGCCCGGTTTTCATGGTCCTAAAATCTCTTTCCACACGGGAAAGACTTTTATAAGCCGAGTGTATGGCCTCTTTATCAAGATTGACGATCCGAGGCCTTTAGGCCCAGAATGGCTCATTGTCGATCGGTTTGAGTTTGTTTGTGCGGAAAAACTACGTGAGAATAATGACAGGAACCCTGAGCTGTTTATGAGGTGTCCGGGCAAAATCTAATTTATAAGCGCCAGGCGGTTATCGTATTGAGCAATATTTTGCCGAACGAGAAATTCCTCATGGCTTCCAGAAGTCTGAACGCCAGGTTTTTGCCAGACCCCACACCTCTGGGGAAAAAACGCTTGAGCATACTGCCCTTGCTGATCAGTTGCTCGATAACGTGCGCGATCTGTAAAAGATAGTAAAATATCTTCGCCGCATTGGCATCCTTTGTATAGCTGTGTTCCAGTCCGTATCCTCCATTTTTCCTCGTATTGAATCCTTCATTCTCAATTTTCCATCTGATTCTACCTCCTTCATTGACCAAAGCGACCACCGTTTTCTAAGATTGCCTTATAATGAGGATTTTAGGACCTATGGTTTTTGGTGCGAAAGCCGTGTCCTCAGCTAGTTTTGTCACAAACCTTAGAGACGACGATTCAGCCTGTCGGTGATCTCAGAAATTGTAATCACATGAGGGTAGCCCGCCGATATCCTCACCGCAATAGTCTAAATCGAATCTATAGTTGTAAGAGACTTTTAAGTAGCAAGCTATCTGTAATAAAGTTTATCGGGGATTGCCGAATCCTTGTTCCCTTATCTGCTGGCAGACCGACTCAGGCGCATAGACGCAAGCATTCTCCTTATGTACGGCCTGAAGGAAGGTGTAATCGCTGTTTCCTATTTCTCTAAGGACGAGACGGGGAAGAATTCGGGCGTTGACTCGAAAGTGTTCTTCGAATCTGAATGAAAAGATCGATACGTTAAAGCTGAAAAGGTTCAGGGAGTGGTAATAGGTCAGTATGGCCGAAAGGCCCTCTAGGAAAGAACTGAGAGCTTCCTCGCCCACCTCAAGCAAGGATTTCTGTTCGGGCAAGATGCACCAGATGTCCGGTATATGACTCATGGGAGCAAAGCCTACGGTCCAGAAGGTAGGGCCTATCTCTCCGATGTAGCGGGACGCCTTTTCTTTCTCCTCGCGGATGAAGTCATCCCAAAACTCTACGCCATTTTGACGGTAATACCTTTTTGCACACTCGAGCTGGAGCCGCATGTGGTTCGTTGGACGCTCCCCGCAGAGGACCTGAAGGTGGGGGTGAACCAGACTTGAACCTGCCGGCGGCATGTAGTTCCAATTGATGGAGAAGCAGTCTATTCCGGGGTCAACCTCGGCGACCCTCCGGATGAACTCCTGAACCACTCGAAATGCGTCATTCATCATTTCGGGTTTCAGCTCTTCCATCCGAACGAAGTGTTGGGGAGAGAAAACGGCTACGCCCACGTACCGATCCAGAGGCAGAATGTTGGGAACGAGGGTCGCGCTTCCCTTACGAATCCATCCTCCCGGAAGCAATTCCTTAGGGAATCGAGGGGTGGAGTTCTCGATATTCTCCGGGCAGAAAGGACAGAATATCCCTTTCGAACGCTTGAAGGTTTCTTCGATATTGGGGCTTTTCGGAGGCTGATAGGGGAAGTTGAAGACGCGTCCCGTCGTGCCAGTCAAAGGGTCCGTACGGACCTCAAAGGTAATTTCTTGTCTCTTTCCCTCTCGGATCAGGGTCATTTTATCGTAGAGTGTTTCAAATGTAATGGGCATGCAGGCATCTCCTTGAGGCCAAAAAGATACTTGGCAAAACCTAGAGCTTTTTTGTACCATTCTTTAAAAAAGGATACCACGAACTACAGAAGTTAGGTAATGATAATCTGGGGCCGGCTCATCCACAAAATTAGAAAACGGCACATTTTTTTCGCGTCAAGCCATTGGGGCTGACGTTAAATTTGCAACAGGTTCTCTTGGCCAGGGAAATAACCATATGTGGAGCGGATTCTTTTGCGGGTGATCCATGTCCTGTGGCACAGAAACTCTTGCTGTTCAGAGATGCGCAAATTCGGTGAACTATCAGACAGCGAACAGTTTGAAACTGTAAACCACGAAGTATTGTGTATTAGTCGTCCTTAAAGATTTCGCCGGTCAAATTGTCAACTATCACGGGACTGCTGAAATATTGCAATGAGGGTTCGGCTCCATCTCCATACTTCTCCAGGATGAACCTCCTCCAATCATCGGTATAGAATTGCTCCGCTTCATTGCGAGAACGCCACAGATAGGCTCCGCCGGCTGTACGGCCGTCCTCGGAGAGAAGATAGTACTTGCGGATCAGCCCTTGGACCTCTCTGTATTTGGGTGCTGTACTTGAGAATATCTCCTTAGCTTTGTCTACGGTTATGGGCTGTGGAAGCCTGAACTGGACAAATGCGGTGATCATATTATGCTCCTCTATATCCATGGGTTTGATTAAACTGGTTATACCATTAAATCGGAGAGATGGTCTTGAAAAAACGACAATAACATAGGCGCAGACAGATGAAGTTTAAAGTTGACACAATCTGTCACAATATGAGATGATCCTTGTAAGCGTTTTGGACCTCGGAGGTTTTCTTCCCCCCACTTCTGAGTGAGCCGAAATGCTTTAATTTTTTGGGACATATATTCCAATTGCTTTGAAGCAAATTTCCTGTCTACTGTTCTTATTTTCTGCCGTCAGATTAATTCTGATTTATTGTCCCCTTCGGGGAATGGGAGAAAAACCCTCGCCTTTAGGCGAAGACTTCAGTAGGCTTGCGGTATTATGCAACACTATCGCAAGACATCGCACGCTGTTTATGACATCAATCTGCATCTGGTATGGATCACAAAATACCGCAAGCCGGTGCTCCATGGAGATGTGGCGATACGGCTTCGGGAATTGATCCGAGAGATTTGTAAGTCCATGGATGTTGAGATCATAAAAGGTCATGTTTCAAAAGACCACTTGCATATTTTGGTATCTTGTCCTCCGAATTTGGCGGTTTCAAAATTGATGCAGAGTCTCAAGGGAAAGACTTCTCGCAAGCTCTTAAGTGAGTATCGAAGCCTCTCTCGGGAATTTTGGGGACGTCATCTATGGGCTCGCGGATATTTTGTGGCAAGTAGTGGGAATGTCACTGACGAGGTAATAGCCCAATACATCGAGATGCAAGACAAAATGGAGCGAGCCCGTGATGACGACTTCTCGATAGGCGACAACGCATGAAGTCGACTTACAGTCGACAAACGGGAAGCCACCGCCTTATAGGCGGTGGAGCATTCACTCTTA
>CAWCTI010000015.1:0-98851 GCA_963798475.1 uncultured delta proteobacterium | reverse complement strand
ATGTAAGAGAAAAAGGGCCGAAGTCTGTTTTATGCCTTCCAATTATGCGTGGTGGGCGATCATCTGGGGTCCTGTACTTGGAGAATAATCAGGCCTCTGGGGTTTTTACTGCTGGTAGAGTCGAAATGCTGAAAGTAATTTCCGCCCAGGCGGCTATATCCATTGAGAACGCCAAGCTCTACCGAAATCTGGAAGAATCTGCCGCTAAATATCGTTCATTGTTTGAGAACGCCCAAGAAGCAATTTTCATCGCTCAGGACGGTCACGTAAGATTTTTTAATCCACGATTCACTGATCTTTCTGGACGCTCTTCGCAGGAAGTGTCCTCTCAACCTCTCGCAAGCATGGTATATTCAGAAGATGAGAGCATCCTATTAGAACAACAAACCAAAAGTCTGGGAAAGGAATCAACGCCTAATACTACTACGTTTAGGATCATCGGAAAAGATTCAAACGTAGTTTGGGTCCAAAACAACTCCATCGGCGTTGATTGGCTGGGAAGACCGGCCACTTTGAATTTTTTGACCGACATCACTGATATGAAAAAGGCTTCCGATCTGAATGTGCGTACTGAACGACTGAAAGCCATAGCTGATTTAGCCGGAGGTGTAGCGCACAATTTCAGCAATGTCCTCCAAGTAGTGATCTCGGGATCTGAAATGGCCTTGGATGATTTGACAGAGGGAAATACCAGTAGAGTCCGAACCAACCTTGAACGGATCCGTGATTCTTCTATATTCGGCGCAGACACCGTGAAGCGACTCCAGAGCTTTGCAAAGATCAGGTCTGAAGATACAGAATTGAAGAACAACCTGTTCGATTTATCCAAGATAGTTAAACAGGCTGCTGATATAAGTCGCCCATGGTGGAAGTCCAACTTAGAAAAGAAGGGCCTTCAGATAAAAATGGGACTCAATCTCAAGAATGGCTGCCTGGTAATGGGAAAGGAAAGCGAACTGTTCGAGGTGTTGATAAATTTGATCAAGAACGCCGCCGAGGCCATGCCGGATGGTGGTAACATCAACATATCGACCCGTGCCGACAGAGACGACGTGGTTCTGGAATTACAAGATACCGGGACCGGAATTCCTGAAGGTGATTTGAAGAAAATGTTTGAGCCTTTTTGGACCACCAAAGGAGCTATGGGCACAGGGTTGGGATTGGCCGTCAGTCACGGGATTACCAGTAGTCATGGAGGGACTATATCCGTTGACAGCAAATTCCGGTATGGCACGACTTTTACGATCAGATTGCCTCTTTCAAAGACATCTGTTCAGGAAATTTCTTCTTCCCCCACCAGCATCCTGGATTTAAATCTGAAGGTCCTTGTTATCGACGACACGGAGCCAATACTGCTGCTCATGCGGGACATGCTAACCGGATACCGTCAAACCGTTTTAACGGCAAAATCTGGAGCGGAAGGTCTCGATCTTTTTAGGAACCATGAAATTGATGTTGTGACTTGCGATCTGGGAATGCCCGGAATGAGCGGCTGAGAAGTCGGAAAAATGGTAAGATCAATATGCGGGGAGAAAGGGATTCCAAAGACGCCTTTCCTGCTGCTGACCGGATGGGGTGGCCAATCCTTGGGGCCTGACAAAATCGTGGAATCTCCGATCGACGGTGTTCTAGAAAAGCCTATACATAGCCAAAGCCTTTTGGGGATGATTCGAAAAATCGCGAAAAAACAACTCGATCACAACTAGTAGTGATCACATTATAAATATCCAGATCCTGTAAATTCAAGGATGTTTTACTCTGAGAATCTCGAGGGCTTTTTGTTCCTGCTCTTGTTTCATAAATGTTGGCTGAATCTTTGGCGCTGGTCTACCAAGAGTCTGGAATTTAACTAATCCTAAAGGGTTATAGGGAACAGGCCACACTCTTTTCACGCCATACTTGCGCAATAAACGGGCAATAGCGGAGAGATTCTCCTCGGTGTCGGTAATTCCAGGCGCTAGAGGCACTCGAGGATGGACCTCAACCTCCCTTTCCGTGATTAAACGACGAAAATTCTCTAAAATAATCGTATTGGGCTTTCCGCAATAACGTTGATGGGCTTCAAACACCATGGGTAATCATCCCAGAGATCATCGCCATGCTGGTCATCAGAATGGGACGTAGACAAGTACTCACGCCAACAAGCGCTGCGTCTGCGGCTGTGGACACTAATCGGCTGTCAAAGAAACGACCCTCAGTGGGTGTAAGATTTGCGGACGCATCAGTTTTGGATCCGGCCTGGTCCTCGCCGATAAAACGTGTTCGCCATCCTTGGCACGTTCGGCGAAAATGACGAGCGGGATGGCATTTGCCATCGCGACACCGATCGATATGATAGCGCCGGTGAATGATTGGATATTAAGAGTTGTTCCCGATAGCTTCAATGCGACTACGACCCCCGAAATTACGGCTAGGGCCGTGGACAGGTATACAAGCGGCAGCTTCATGGACTGTAACGTAGCGGTTAGCAGGAGGAAAATAACTATCAAAGTGAATATCAGGCCATTTCGTAAACCTTTTATAGCGCTTCTCTAAAGTTCTGTCGGAATGGCGCAAGTTTTAGTGTTTTCATCTTGTCTGGTCATAAGCCATCTGAGAGCGTCGGTGAGTCTCTCGATTAGTTGATCTTTGGTTTTAGCGTAGAATCCAGAAAACCATTCGCCCTTCATAACGAGCCAGAGGCGTTCAATGGGGTTAAGATCTGGAGAATAAGGTGGAAGAAAAATCGGCTCAAATTCCCACCCAGTCCAGTGATTTACTCTTGTGCCAAGACGCATTGTCCAGGATGAGTAGATTGCGAGGACGCTCGAACTTGATGTCCCTATTGGCGTGATTCAGGAAGATCTCCGTATCGGAATGGCTAAATTCTAGCGCATAGAATTCACCTTTTCTTGGCAAGACCATGCCCGTGACATTCATTCGGAGATGCGCCCCGCCGTATGCTTGACGGATTTTGTCTCCTTTTTTAGCAAAACGCCTTTTCGGACGAGGATCTCCTTCGACACCACACTCGTCAAGAAACCAAAGATCCACGCATTGATCACCAAGAAACTTCCTGATCAGTTCAATGAAGGCCTTTCTCTTTTCTTCATCCTGGCCATCCGGCCAGGGGCGAGGGACCTTCAGCCGAAAATCCTCATCGTGAAGCCACCGCATAAGTGTGCTGTAGCCTGCCTCCATCTGGCAATGCCTGGTGAGATATCCGTGAAACTTACGTCCGGTCCAGTGGGTCTCATTGACCAGTTCTGGATGTAAGACCAACTTGGAATATTCATAGGCCTGCTCCCCGCTGATTTTGGGAGGACGCCCAGAGCGGGGACCTTCTGTAAGCCCATCGATCCCCCGTTGATTAAAACGTCTCACCCAACGGGAAACCGAGTCCTCATTTACACCGAACAAGGCAGCCACCTGCTTATGGGGCAGCCCCATTATCAAGGCCTTGATAGCCATCAGACGAACATACGACCGCTGGACCGACGAGGCCTTCGCTGCGGTCTCTAATTCAGCTAAAGCGCAGTTTTCCGGGTTAGGCATGTTTCGTTGACGACACATACCGACAGATAACCACATCTCGACTAAAAAGTCGCGTTCTTTTCGCGATTATTTTCGAGAATCGCTATAACATCTCATTCAGCGGCACAACTTGCCACGCACTAAAACGCTTACTCTTTTCGGCGGGGACCATTTCACTGATCGCTTGCGATACCTTTCGCCCTACGCTCCTACATCAGCGTCCGGTGTCAGGCTGGCGTTAACAGTTATCATCCTCTCGTTATCGTAATGCTCATACTGCTCGATAGATTTATTTTCGGTGAATTGGGCGAGGTTTCGGAAAAGCGACGTTTTCCGATTACCGCTGCTCCCATAATTGACCTGGGTGTCTTTAACTGTTTCGACTGATTTAATATCGTGTTGCGGAACCTGCACCTGAATTTGGTCAGTACAGTCACTTTCCGGATCCGCCTAATGGAGCGGGAACATAAATCGGCTGGAACAAGCCGTCGGGACAAGCGCTCTTGAGGCTTGCCCCATGTCCACGCCGATCACTCCAGAGAGTTCGCGATCCAAATTCAAGTCTAAAGTTGGGTAATCCAGCGCCTGATCAAGATGGAGATCCCGCAGACCCGGAATAGACGCCATTTTTTTCTGAATTTTCTTTGCAAATTCTATATCAGCTTCAATGTCCGGACCATAGGCCGTAATTTCAATAGGGGACGCTGCCCCAAGGCTCTTGACCCGACTAACAATCTCACCTGCTTCAAATGAGAAACTTACACCCGGCATTTGCTCCGCAAGTTTCTAGCGTAACCTTTCCTGCAGTTCTTCAATGCGCACAGGTGTTCCTTCTTTTAACTGAACCTGTAAAACGGCTTCTTCTGGGTCGCTGGTCCAGCGATAGAGTAAATTAGCGGCGTAATTGAAGCTATGGACACCTACAAAGCCTACTGAAATGGCCACGTTCTGAGGGCCAACTTCATTTTTTATCAAATTGAGTGTCTTAAGAGCTAACGCTTCGGTTTTGTCGAGTTGCGTCCCAGTAGGAGCGCGTAGCTTTACTTGGAGCTGGCCGGCGCTTACTTTCGGGAAAATCTCCGTACCGAGGCTGCCACCAACAAAAACAATTATCAACAACGCTACGGCCAAATATGAGCCTACTACCCATCATCGCAGGTTTATAATTCTTCGGAGAAAATCCGCATACCGTTTTTGAAATTCTCCGAAACGATATTTTGTTTTCGATTCTTTTTTTACAGTTCGCTGATGACTGCCAGCGGACGACGAAAGGCTAATCCAACAAAGTTCATGGCGCTCGCCTCCCGTGCGTAGCGAATCTCTAATTTTGATGAGTTTGGTAAACCAACAAAGACTCATACATTTGAGATAATCGCATGTCAAGCCAGAGGTCGGTTCCGGAGAAGCAAGATAAAACTTGAGGAGAAGTCAGTAGATTTTGGAAGGTCTCAGCCAATCAATAATTAGATTTGAGAAAAACAATTGTGGCTCCATTGCAAGTGAACTGTACTTGACACTACTTTTAGCTTATGTCAAATAAGACATACATGGTTTTAGTCTCAAAAGCTTTCGTTTATGAAACTGCAAAAGCTTTAATTCCTCATCTATCTGGTGATCATATGGATTATAAACTCGTCAGGACAACCTGTCCTTACTGTGGATGCGGCTGCGAAATGATGCTCGAAGTCGCGAATGGAAAACTTACAGGGACCTTTCCGTCAAAAAATAGCCCCATGAACCATGGTAAACTTTGCATCAAGGGTTGGAATGCGCATGAATTCGTTCACAGCCCCGAAAGGCTGACCAAACCTCTAATACGCAAGGATGGATCTTTGGCCGAGGTTTCCTGGAATGAGGCGCTTGATTACACCGCAGGAAGGCTTGCTGAAATTCGGGATGCGCATGGAGGAGATAGTGTAGCGTTTCTGACCTCGGCCCGTTGCACTAATGAAGAGAGTTATCTCATGCAGAAACTCTGCAGGGCTGGGTTTGGGACTAATCATGTAGACCACTGCGCGCGTCTCTGACACGCTCCCACAGTGGCAGGTCTTGCCGCTGCTTTCGGGAGTGGAGCGATGACCAACTCAATACCTGAGATCGAAGACGCTAATTGTGTTTTCCTAATTGGTTCAAATACCACCGAAGCTCATCCACTTGTTTCTCATAGGGTTTTTCGCGCTAAATTGAAAGGCGCTACATTAATTGTTATAGACCCCAGGAAAATTCAGCTCACTTTGCAGGCCGACATTCATATAAGAATCAAATTTGGGACAGATGTCGCGTTTATCAACGGTCTGATGAACACCATCCTCTCCAACAACTGGCATAATCAGAACTTTATAGACGAACGCACCGAAGGTTTTGACGCGTTGCGTGAGCATCTAAAAAAATATCCGCTCGAAAAGGCTTCCGAGATTTGCGGTGTGGCTGTAGAAGACATGGCACGAGTCGCCAAAATTTACGCGACATCCGAACGTTCCACGATACTTTATACTCTAGGAATTACAGAACACTCCCACGGCGTGGATAATGTCAAATCCCTGGGCAACCTTGCCATGCTGACCGGCCAGATTGGCAGGCCATCCACTGGTGTTAATCCGCTTCGAGGTCAAAATAACGTTCAGGGCGCATGCGACATGGGTGGATTACCAAATGTTTATCCTGGATATCAGGTGGTTACCGATGACACTGTGCGTGCTAAATTCGAAAACGCGTGGAACGCCAAGTTGTCAAATAAGGTCGGTTATACTATCCCCGAAATGATGGACCGTCTGTTGGACGGCTCAGTGAAAGCAATGTTTATCCTCGGCGAGAATTCCGTAATAAGTGACCCGGACACACATCATGTGCATCATGCTCTAACTTCGGCCGAATTCCTCGTGGTTCAGGATATATTCAGGACAGAAACTACTGAACTCGCTCATGTGGTGCTTCCTGGCGCCTGCTGGGCCGAAAAGGATGGAACATTTACCAACACAGAGAGAAAAATACAACGTGTGAGAAAAGCCGTTGAGCAACCTGAGGGGGCAATTCCGGACTGGAAAGTCATTTGTGAGCTGGGGACTCGGTTGGGGGTTTTAATGACTTATGTCTCCCCCGGCGCAATTTTCGACGAATTGGCCAGTCTGTCTCCCGCCTTCGCAGGAATCAACTATCAGCGGCTTGAAGCCGGGGGGATCCAGTGGCCTTGTCCATCTCCTGATCACAAAGGGACACCGTTTCTTCATCAGGGAAGATTTACCCGCGGCAAAGGTCTATTCCATGTAATTGAATATCGGCCCAACGAGGAGTTGCCCGACGAGGACTTTCCGTTCCTGCTCACAACGGGCCGAAGGTTTGCTCACTATCATACTCGGACCATGACAGGCAGATGCCCATCGCTCCACAAGGAATTCCCGACCCCACGTGCCCAGATTAACTATCTCGACGCAAAGAAGTTTGGATTAAAAGAAGGCGATTTGGTCAAAATAACATCTCGGCGTGGCTATCTGACAACCCCTGTTCAACCTGGAGACATAGTTCCAGAGGGTGCGATCTTTATGGACTTCCATTTTGCGAAGGCTAATCCAAATGTCTTGTTGGGCACATCACTGGACCCTGTCTCCAAAACCCCTGATTACAAAGTCTGCGCAGTCAAATTCAAAAAGATTTCAACTCAG
Source organism: uncultured delta proteobacterium (assembly GCA_963798475.1). GTDB lineage: Bacteria > Desulfobacterota > Desulfomonilia > Desulfomonilales > Desulfomonilaceae > CAJBEZ01. The sequence continues at coordinate 91,679 of CAWCTI010000015.1, read as the reverse complement.
GGATGATGTGAATCAAGTCATTTTGTTTTAATTGTGAGACAATCTGTATAAAATAGGTTCTCTCATGGTTAAACAATCGTCATCCATAGTAAAACCGCAGAAAATTACCGCAATTGTGCTTGCTGCGGGCCTTTCTTCGCGCATGTCCGATTTCAAGCCTCTATTAAAATTCGGAGCCAAAACTGTTCTGGAGCGGGTGATTGAGGTCTTTTGGCATGTGGGAATTGAAGATGTTCGTGTGATCGTTGGGCATCGAGAGCACGATTTAATCCCTATCCTTAAGCAACGGCACGTTAGGTGGATCAAAAATGATAAATATCAAGAGGGTATGTTATCGTCGATCAAAGCTGGCGTGGCTTCCATCGAGCAGCATCTCGACGGTTTTTTCGTGATGCCTGTGGATATCCCGTTAGTAAAAACCAGTACTATTACTGCGCTTATTAACGCTTTCCGGGAATCCGGAAAATTGATTTGCTACCCTAACCTTCTGGGAAGAAGAGGACATCCTCCCCTCATTTCAACTCAATATTGCAATGAAATCCTACAATGGGACAAACCAGGCGGGCTCAAAGGCTTTCTGAAACAAAAGGAAGTCGAAGCAATAGACTTGAATGTTCATGATGAGCGTATTGTGCTGGACATGGATACCCCTGAAGATTATCAAAGGCTACTTGAGATATATAAAAATACTGATACCTTTCCGGTTCACGATTAAATCCAAATGATAAGGTATGATATGAAAGGATATTTATGAACGTCAGTGAGTTTGTCACACCAGTTGACCATCGTTACTTCGAAGATTATATCCCCGGAGCTGTACATCAATTCGGCGACATCAAAGTGGACGAAGCCGAAATCATTTCGTTTGCAAAACGATTTGATCCCCAAATTTTCCACACAGACCCAGAGGCCGCGAAACAGACCATTTACGGGGGTTTGATAGCCAGTGGATGGCACTCGGCAAGTTTAATGATGAGGTTATTTGTTGATCATTATCTTTCGCATGTGGCCAGCCTGGGATCACCGGGAGTGGACGAATTACGTTGGCTGAAGCCTGTTCGACCGAGAGACACTTTGTCGCTTCGAATCACTGTTACAGAAACAAAACGTTCCCGCTCGAAGCCAGATCGTGGAATAGTTTATACTTACGTCGAGGCGCTTAATCAAAAGGGGGAAGTGGTCATGACGATGAAGGCTTTGAACTTCATAAGCTGTAGGGAAACGGTCTGATGGTTAATTCACCAAGTTTCTAATAGGAGAAGTTCCAATGCGTATAGCGATTTTTGGGGTTGGTGGCGTTGGCGGTTACTTTGGCTGGAGGCTGGCCCAAGTTGATCCAGATGTAACATTTATAGCAAGAGGAGAAAGTTTTCAGGCGCTCGCCAAGCACGGGTTAAAGATGGATACACCGGACGGAAACTCGGTAGTTCAGCCAGTTCACGTGTCGGATGATCCTGAAAAAGTAGGGCCGGTAGACGCTGTTATAATTGGGGTCAAAGCCTGGCAGGTCCCTGAAGCGGCTGAGGCTATCCGTCCTCTCATTGGGCCTGATACGTTTGTAGTTCCCCTGCAGAACGGACTCGAAGCGCCTACACATCTTTCAAAGATCCTTGGCTCAGGACATGTGTTTGGCGGGTTGTGCCGCATAGTCGCCATGAAAGTTGGCCCTGGACACATAACACATGTTGGACTCGAACCTTACGTCGCTTTTGGTGAACTGGACAACCGATCCAGTGAGCGAAGCCGACGTCTTCAGGATGCGTTCACTGCCGCAGGTGTTAAATGTGAAATTCCGGCAGATATCCATATTGCAATGTGGGAGAAATTTCTTTTTATATGCGCTTTTAGTGGCGTAGCAGGCGCTACCAGGGCCCCTGCCGGGGTTATTCGTATTATTCCGGAGACGCGGCAAATGCTGGAAGAGTCGGCCCGAGAAATCATAAAGGTTGCCCACGCTCGAGATGTCTTACTGAGTGACGATTTGATCATTTCCACAATGGCCTTTGTAGATAATTTGGGTTACGATTCAACGGCTTCTATGCAGAGAGATATAATGGAAGGTCGCCCTTCGGAACTTTCGGAGCAACTTGGAGCTGTAGTTCGTCTTGGTCAAGAGGTAGGAGTTGAGACGCCGCTGATTTCGGCACTGTACTCGAGTTTGCTACCGCAGGAATTACGAGCCAGAGGTAAAGTTGAATTCTGAAGTGCGAAGCATTTTGGGCAGAGTTTTAATTCATGTCAATTTTTATTTTAACGAGTAAATGGCCCATAATCCTTGGGATAATTCTCTCTTCGTTAATTTTGTTCCAGGTTCCCCTTCAATGACATGCCCGCTTTCAACAAGCGGGCTACACGATTAGCAGCTTGCTCAACCAGGGCCTCCGCGGATTCCATGCATTCCTCTAATGCCATTGGACGTGGCGTAATACTTACGACAGCGTTGATCCCATGCTCCAGAATGTCATCGGCCCTTTTTCCAAGACCTCCTGAAACGCATATCGCGACTTTGTCAAATTGTTTGGACAGCTTGCCTACTCCTACGGGGGCTTTCCCGAAAGCTGTTTGATAGTCGGTCATCCCTTCGCCCGTTATTACGATGTCGGCCTTTTGGATGAGCGAGGCTAATCCAACTGTTTCAAACACAATCTCTACACCGGATTTCAAAATGGCCGGGGTAAAAAGCAGGAGGCCAGCGCCCATTCCACCGGCGGCTCCCGCTCCAGGAAGGTCAGCGATATATCTGCCAGTCACCTTGCTCGCGATTTCAGAGAAATTCTCGAGCGCAGCGTCCAGTTCCAGGACAATTTCCGGCGTTGCTCCCTTTTGCGGTCCATAAACTTCGGATGCGCCTCTGGGGCCATAAAGAGGATTGTCAACATCACACGCCACAATAATTTCCGATTCTTTGAGCCGTGGGTCAAGTAAGTTTAGGTCGATCTCCGTCAGAACTGACAGCGCCCCACCCCCTTTAGGCAGCTCTTCTCGTTGGGAGTCCAGGAATTTTACTCCAAGGGCCTGCGCCATTCCTGCGCCTCCATCGTTTGTAGCGCTCCCACCTATTCCCATAATAAATCTTCTATATCCATGATCTAGAGCCGATCTGATGAGCTGTCCCGTACCATAAGATGAGGCTATTCTGGGATTTCGCTTCTCAACAGGCACAAGGGGAAGGCCGGAAGCTGCGGCCATCTCTATGACGGCTGTTTGTCCATCACCCAGGATACCCCAAAAACTTTCCACTGGTTCACCTAGAGGGCCCTCTACAGTTTCACCAACTATCCGGCCACCAGTGGCTACGACCAGGGCTTCAACTGTTCCTTCACCACCGTCAGCGATAGGGACCTCATAGACTTCAGCATCCTGAAAGATTTGTAGGATGCCTCTTTTAATGGCCCTCGCTACTTTAACGGCTGAAAGACTGCCTTTATATGAATCAGGAGCGATCACTATGCGCATCAATTGAGTAACCTCGTTAGCTCATGAACCAATAGATTATCGGGGCTATGATAATTCGGTAATAGCCAAATGGCACAAATGTCCAGGTCTTGAGTAAAGCCATAAAAGTCTTGATTGCGAGACAAGCGCAAACGAACGATGCCGCCAATCCTACAAGAAAGAAAGGTAGGTCCGACGTGTTAAATAGACTCCAGTTCTTGTACAGATCGTAAACCGCGGCCGCTGTTAATATTGGCACTGCGGCGATGAACGAGTATTCAGCGGCGATCCTTCGATCCAGTCCGCAAAATAACCCGCCGAAAATGGTAGAGGCGGATCTCGAAACCCCCGGCCACAACGCCAAACATTGGACAAGACCAATTTTGATAGCGTGTGAATAATTTACGTCATCTATCTTGAAGATTTTAGGCGCCGGCTTGAATTTCTCCGCGACCAGGATGGCCACGCCACCCACCCCTAGAGCCCCAGCCACAGTCAATGGCCCAAATAGATATGTCTTTATGGCATGGTGAAAAATAGCGCCCATGATTACCGCTGGGATCGTTGTCAAAGCAAGTAGAATGATACCTCGCCATCCTGAGAAACGTTCTTCTTGTGGAATTGATATGAATGGTATCAATCCGATGAATCGATGCCTAAACATAACTACCGCCGCGGAGATAGCTCCAATCTGTATGAACACCTGGAAGCAGGTCGCTTTCGGACCTGTGAAATTGAGAGCAGTCCCAACAACAATTAAATGGCCTGCCGAAGAGACAGGCAAGTACTCTGTGAGCCCCAGCACCATTCCAAGAACTACCGCTATCCAAATGTCACCCATTAGTTGAGAGCCTCCTCGATCACCTTGCAATTGGCTTGTATAACATAACTCCCGGGCGCATACCAGTGTTCCAGTTCCGTCCGATTTGATCTGGTGGAACGTCTGCCCCGAATAATCCCCAGTTTATGAAAAACCCTCTCACGGAGGGTTAACCCTGTTCCAAAATGTCACAATTTATTCGATAATAGGTGTTCTAATTATCTGAGAACATATATAAAGTGAAGTTTAATTTTGCCGGGAAATCTGTTTTCGAGACAAACATATTAAGAAAGGAGAAATCGTTGTGGCTGGGAATAGTGTTAATTTTGAATTACTAACGCCTGTTACTTTCTTGAAGCGCACGGCCGTCGTCTATGGACATAAAGACGCTGTGGTTTATGGGGAAAAACGGTTCACATACAAAGAGTTCGAAAATCGCGTGAACCGACTTGCGAATGCCCTAATAGGGATAGGAATTTCCAAAGGGGACAAAGTAGCTTTTCTGTGCCCTAATACTCCACCAATGTTGGAAGCGCACTTCGCCGTGCCCATGATAGGGGCCACATTGGTTAGTATTAACATACGGCTGTCCCCTAGAGAAATATCTCATATTATCAATCATTCCGACACCAAAGCCCTGCTCGCAGACAACGAATTCTCTTCTTCCGTGACTCCAATATTAAGTGAGCTTCGAAATGTTCAAACTTTCGTGAACATCTGCGACATCGGTAACGAACGGCCCCTCGATGGTCCAGAATACGAAGAATTTCTGGCCGCCTCTTCCGACGCCCCTGTCAATTGCGCTGTGGAAGACGAACGCGAAGTGGCCACGCTCAACTACACCAGTGGAACGACAGGTTTGCCCAAGGGAGTTATGTATCATCATCGCGGAGCTTATCTGAACGCAATCGGGGAAGCGCTGGAACATGGGATGAGCTATACTTCCGTGTATCTCTGGACTCTCCCTATGTTTCACTGCAATGGATGGTGTTTCCCATGGGCCGTGACAGCCGTCGGCGCTACGCATGTTTGCCTTCGGAAAGTAGTGCCCGAAGAAATTTTCCGTCTAATAGACAAGGAGAACATTTCTCATCTGTGCGCAGCTCCTACCGTGCTGGTTTCAATGTCCAACTATGTGGGATCCAAGGAAGTTAAAACTAAGCGTCAACTACAAATTGTCACAGGAGGCGCTCCACCTGCCCCAACGGTGATTGCCAACATGGAAGCGATCGGCGCGAATGTGACTCAAGTCTATGGGCTTACCGAGGTTTACGGGCCACACAGCATATGCTCGCCCCAAGCTGAATGGATCAGTCTGAACCCCGAAGAGAGGGCTAGGATAAAGGCTCGTCAGGGCGTGGCGAATGTAACCGCTCTCAACCTGGACGTGATAGACCCAATAACTATGAAGCCGGTAGCGTGGGATGGCAAGACTCTGGGGGAAATAGTCATGCGGGGCAACAACGTCATGCTAGGGTATTACAAACATGAGCAGGCTACTGAAGAGGCTTTCAAGGGTGGATGGTTCCATAGTGGAGATTTGGCGGTTATACACCCAAATGGCTATATAGAGATAAAGGACCGGTCAAAGGACGTCATTATTAGTGGGGGAGAAAACATATCAAGTGTCGAAGTTGAAAATGTCATTTATTCTCATCCCGATGTTTTGGAGGTTGCGGTCGTGGGTGTCCCAGATCCAAAGTGGGGAGAGGTCCCGAAGGCCTTCGTCACGCTCAAACCTGGGGCCAATAGGTCCGTAGAGGACCTGATAAATTTCTGCCGGGAAAACATGGCTCGTTTCAAGGTCCCAAAACATATAGAGTTTAGAGAATTACCCAAGACGGCTACAGGAAAGATCCTGAAGTATGAGTTGCGTAACAAGGAGTGGGAAGGCCGAGACAGGAAGGTGAATTAGTCTTTTGGTCACAAATCGGTCCTGAAATTATCGTCGGGGCCGATTTTCAATTCTATATCCTACTGAGTGGAGCCCTAGTGGGAATCAGCATCGGCACATTTTTCCGATAGTCCAGATAACTTGGGCCAAATTGCGAAACAAGGTCCCGTTCTTCTAGGATGATCCCAACTATTATCCAAATGGTCCATATAACATTAAATAGTAACCGATCGGCCGTAAGGTCCGGGCAGGACCAAATCATCACGATGCAGAAAAGATAAAGAGGATGCCGTACCCAACGGTATGGGCCACGGATGACCAGACGAGTCGGTTTGGTTGTCTTCTTCTCAACGTTCCTGCGCATTCTTTCAGTACCGAAGGTATCCAGTGAACCTAGAGATCGGGTGCCCCAGAGGAAGCCTGAAAGGGCTAGGCCGAATATCAATCTGAGCAGCCACCTGAGATCACCATGGGCGGATATGACCATAAAGTTCGATTTTTGCCAAAAAACCATAAGTAGTAGTAATAAAAGACTCGAGACTATAGAAAACAAGACTCCACTACAGTTTTCCCTAATTAATGGAGTTGACCGGCGCTTAAAAAATTTTCTCACCATGCCGCTATGCTGGATAAAAAAAATAATTGAGAGCAACGAATTCAGTAAAAGGGCCTCAATTTCGCCAATATTTAGCCTTATCACGTCCAGCGATCCCATGAACATAAAAACAAGAAACGCCAGCAGGGATAAATTTTCCAAAATTTTGGTAACTATTATTAATAAACGATCACTTACGGTGTATGGCAATTTGTTTCCTCCGACTGAACATTCTCGTTGAGTACGTTTTTGGAGTCAAGACCTTAAGAAGTCTTATTACCCTTTTTCATGCACAGTTACTAACACGTGTCAGTGCGGAGGATTTTGTATATAAGGTTTCTATAAATGGTTAAATGCGTTATTATTACTCGTTTTCCTCGAATATTATCTACAGAAGAAGGACGCTGAGAAATAGATGACACAGAAGTCGCAAAAAGCGTATTAAAACATATGAGTGAAATGATTGAAGTACATGACCTTATTAAGAAATTTGGTGATTTCTACGCTGTAGACCACGTGTCGTTCGAGGTTTCGGCAGGTGAGATCTTTGGCTTTCTCGGTCCAAATGGAGCTGGGAAGACAACAATAATCAAGATGCTCACCACCATTTTGAAACCTACGAGTGGATCAATTCGTGTGGATGGACATGACCCTGTGCGGGATCAACATCAAGTCCGGAGCTCTATTGGCATTGTATTCCAAGACCCTAGTCTGGATGGAGACATGACAGCTTTGGAAAATTTGCAGTTACATGGTGTGCTTTATGGGGTTTCTGCCGAGGACAGAAAGGATAGGACAGAGAAACTTCTTAGGCTTGTCCAGCTTTGGGATCGCAGAAAGGACTTCGTGAGAAATTTTTCAGGAGGAATGAAACGCAGGCTCGAAATCGCTCGCTCCCTCCTGCATGAGCCGAAAATAATTTTTTTGGATGAGCCGACCCTCGGGCTTGATCCTCAGACTAGGAACCTTATTTGGAACTACATTAGAACCTTGAATAAGGAAAAGAACATCACTGTATTTTTTACAACCCATTACATGGAAGAAGCTGATCGTGTCGCGGACAAAATTGCTATAATAGACCAAGGGAAAATAATCGTACGCGGGACGCCTAACGATCTAAAAGAACTGACTCATTCCGGCTCCCTCGAGGACGCTTTTATATCATTGACTGGTCATGCGGTTCGCGTGGAAGAGGCTTCCTCATCTGATCGGATGAGGACGTTTGGAAAAGTTTGGGGACGAAGATGAACGTAGTCTACATTCTTTGTTTGAGACAATTGAAGCGTTATTTTCGAGCCCGAGCCAGAATTCTCGGAGCGCTCGGACAACCCCTACTTTTCCTGCTGGCCGTTGGTTTTGGCTTTGCCCCAACTTTTAAGAAGGCTGGTGGTGGGAATTACATCCAGTTCCTCGCTCCCGGCGTTATTCTGATGGGAATTCTTTTCACCGCAGTATTCTCCGGTGTTGAAATCATATGGGACCGACAATTCGGTTTTCTAAAGGAAACGCTTGTTGCGCCGGTTTCACGTCTTCAAATTGTGTTGGGCCGAACTTTAGGCGGCGCGATCGTGGCAATTATTCAAGGTTTTATCATCTTGGCCATTTGTTTGATAGCAGGGTTCCATATCGAGAAGCCGACTCTTTTCCCGATTGCGCTACTTTTTATGTTCTTATGCGCCGTAATGTTTACTGCGCTAGGCACCGCCATTGGATCTGTTCTTGAAGACATGCAGGCTTTTCCACTCATCATGAATTTTATGGTGATGCCACTATTCTTTTTCTCAGGGGCGCTTTTCCCGCTTCATGACCTCCCGAAAGTATTAGAGATCGCTGTTCGTCTGGACCCGTTGACTTACGGAGTAGACGGGTTGAGAGGCGCTTTAGGCGAAGTGTCACGATTCGGAATTGGAATAGATCTGCTGATACTCGGAATTCTTACCGTGATTCTGCTAGCGATTGGAAGCTATCTATTCTCCAGGATACAACTTTAATCGTCTGAAAGTAACACGGGAAATGGATTCCCTGAATCGAGATTTGACGGCTTTGCCTGTATTGAAGGAGACCCCTTTTTCCATGCGCTTCGGGCCATTTACTAAGCCGAATGGACGAACTCGAAAAAGAGTAAATTTTAGAATTCGCAAGATTGTTGGGCCCTATGAAAAACAGTCGACTATTGCGCTGCCATAAATTTCAAATGTTAGCAAACCGTTGGACATAACACCCCATACGTGAGGAAAGAGAGATGTCGGATGAAGTCTTTTTTATTTAGGGGGTTGAACGCTCAATGATTCCCAATGCGGTCATTGCCAGTTACGTGCTTGCACTGTTAGCCGTCCCTGTTGTGCTTATCTTTCACCTACTTCCGACGGCATTTGCAGGATTGGCTGTTTACATTCTAACGGTTAAAATTGCGAGGCGTCTCCCCGTGAAATGGGGTAGTTTGTCCCACAAACTAGCGCTAACAGTTTTGGTAAGCTGCATCATGGTGACATTGTTCGGGATTGGTTTCGCTCTTTGGTCTCTCCTCGATGGTGGCAGTGGAATGGCCGCTCTGCTTTCCACTGGCGCTGAAACATTGGAAAATTTAAGGCATAGACTGGGTCCCTACATGGCTGGAATAATTCCTCACACCATGGAAGACTTAAGGCGGCAGGTAAATTCGATGTTGCACGAACATGCTCAAAAAATTTCAGCAGTTGGGGTAGCTGGATTCAAGATCTTCGTGCATCTGTTGTTAGGTATGGTTATCGGAGGTATAACAGCCATCAAACACTTCGAAACGAACGAAAATTCATCGCCGTTCGTGTCTGCTCTTAAAGACCGAATCCGAACACTTGTCGAGGCCTTTGACAAAGTAGTCTTTGCACAAGTTAAAATTTCGGCTTTGAACACAATCCTAACTGGAATCTATCTAATAGTTGTCCTTCCTCTGTTTGGCATTCACATGCCGATGTTGACGGTTTTAATTTCACTTACGTTTGTGATCGGCCTCATACCTATTGTAGGAAATGTTATTTCCAATTCTGCAATCGTCTTGATCAGTTTAGGCATCTCCCCTGCCGTTGCAATTGCTTCACTAATTTTTCTGATCTCAATTCACAAACTGGAATATTTTACTAACGCCTACATCGTCGGCGGAAAAGTTCAGGCCCGTTCATGGGAAATGCTTTGCGCAATGCTCTTGATGGAAGCTATATTCGGGATACCAGGATTGATTGCCGCGCCGGTGGCGTATGCCTGGCTTAAGGAAGAACTTAGAATCATAAATATTATCTGATTTGTGAAGCTCTGGCCTAGCGATTCGGAACAGTCGAGAGTGACTTCTATTCTGTTTACTTTTTCTCATATTTTAAAAGGTCTATTACCTCACCATGACGTCTGGAGACAGCCCAAACCATGGCTGTCCAACCGTTTCTATCCTGTGCGTGGCTTCAGCGCCCATATGGAGTAAGTCCTTGACGACATAGAAGTGGTCGCTATAGGGCGCAATAATCAAAGCAGTAGGGAAATGTCTGACACAGTACATCAACGGTAATATTTGAGGAGGTGAGGACACATATGATCCGTAACGAAGTTTACAAATTCCCAATTACCCCTTATTTGGCATTCCTTGGAATGATAACGACAGCCAGAAAGAGTGGTTTTGAAAAGGAGATTTCGTTTCTCAATGCAGCAAGGGTGCAGCAAAAGAATTTCACGAGGAAGAGTAAGGAGCGTAACTTACTGAGTTCTTTGGTACCCCAGGCAGGAATTGAACCTGCGACCTGCGGATTAGGAAAGCGAACATGTTAGTTACTCACGGCCACTTTTGTTTGTCATATCAGTTGGTTGATAATTAGTATCATCTAACATACACCTATATTCTATCAAAAAGTGTGAGCATTTTTACCACACTACTTGGAGTAAAATGTTCAAGGAAGCTGTTCAAATGGGATTGACTAAAAATGGCTTCCTTACTTTTACGATTTAGGAGAAAATTCATCGTCAGAAACAAATCGACGAGGTGTTACAAAGACCAGCAGGAGCAACAGTCTGGAATGCCAATGCAGTAAAGGATACAGAAACAACCCTTGACAATGTAAACAATTACCAAATTGAACGTCCTGTTGGCAATTCCCGTGCCGTTGGATTGAGAAGACTACGCAAAGATAGACCGGACCTTTATGCTGAGGCGGAAAAAAGACTACTCATGCGCCAATATGAAAGTGCGATACGGCTATTTATACGATTTGTAAGTTCAAGCCGCTTGTTTATGCTGGTACCTGTATAATTTAAAGAATTCTATCTATATTCTTAATCCTGTTCAAACCGCATCCGTAAATCTTTTTCTTCAATGAGCTTACCGTAGCAAGTCCTAATAATTAGAACAAAAAAACATTATCAACCCAATGGTTACGGAATCCAAAACAGTCCCAACTCCCAGAAAATAGATCGTCGTTCCGTAACTTTAGATTGAGGCCTATTTTGTAGGTGCCGTATACAATTAATTTCTTAGATGAGGGCTATTGGAACTGGGGGTGCCTTTTCCAGTTCTAACCAGTGACAAGACAGACCAAACCAGTAAGAAGAATCCAAATGCAAGGCTCAGAAGCGCAAGATGTCGAGCGTAGGGACTGTCAGATTTTTCCGTTTAACAACAACGCCCGAGTGACTAAAGTAAAAATGGGCAAGTCTCTAAAGTTTTATCCTGAATAGCAGTCCTCAAGACGAGTAGCCTTACTTTATAGCTTTGAACAAGGCTCAAACATTGAAAAAGGAGAAAAACCAATGGATGCGAAATCTTTCTGCGACAGTCTTATTATCGAACTCACCGGATGGAAAGCCAAGACATACGATGTGGTGCGCAAATTGGATAAGATGCCCAGCGGGGATAAGCAAAAGGTGGTACCCCAGGTCAATGAATTGCATATGATGCTCGAAGACCTTGAAGACAGAGTCCACCAACTCAGGTCACAATGTCCGGTCCAGTGGGAGCCCGATAAAATCTCATTGGAAGGTAAATTAACGCATGTGAAAAAAAAGTGGGAAGACGTCTGGCAAAACGTGTCTCCGGCCGATTTTGGGGGATAACGCCCTGAATGCGTTTGAGAAACACAGTGGAATGTCATTACAGAAATAGTGTTCTGACAAACTCCGTGTTCAGAAGTTGTCGCTGCTCGAAGAGCCCATATCCAGGAGTATTTCGGTACCAGTGAGGGCGTGTTGCATCGTTGAATGAAACGTCTGGTCCAATTGACCAAGCGTGATGTTATAGCTGCGCCAACCTACGACGGTTACATCAGGACAGGTACGTTAGCGGTAGCGCAAATGGTAGGGAATGCCTGGGAAAAGCAAAGTTTATAGTATGTTGCTCAAAATCTGGCTCAAAGAATGCCGACACTAAGAATTTTCGGAAATCCCGGGTTCCCATCGTAACTATTAGAAGTTACTAAAGAAAAACCATTCCAGTAAATTTTTCACTCTTTCAATATAAAAACCATATCCCGAGTGAAAAACCAAAATCCTTTTCTCTAAAAACGCATCTACACTTCAAAATAGCGTTGAAACTCCTGAGAAGACAGGAGCATTTTCAACTTGGAGGAGGAGAAAATGGCGACTATTTACACTCCTAGAGGATTAGGAATGAGAGTTCTTCATGAGTTTTATGTTCGTCACAATAAGTGTCCCGGTGAATGTCATGCTATCGGGACTTTTATAAATACTGAGAAATGGAACGGTGATGACCTAGAAAATGGACTAAACTACAGTGTAGAAAAGGGTTGGCTCGATAAAGTTAACGATTCATGGTTCTTAACTGAGGAGGGTTGCCGGATAGCTAACTTAGAGGAGCAACGATGCGGAGAGAGTGGAACAACTGTATCATAACCCTTTAAGGAGGAGAAAATGGCGATTATTTCTCTCGGTGAAGAATTGGCTAAGAGGATTCTTCGTGAGTTTTATAAGGAGAAATCTTCCGGTCACGGCGTTCCTATATATGATTTCGTGGGCTTACCGACATGGAGGGGAGAAGATATTGCAGTAGGATTAAATTTCTGTTTTAAACGGGGGTGGCTCACAGAGGGAATAGATGTCTATCTCTTGACGGACGAGGGATACCGGGTAAAAGAGGGTCTTATTAAGAATAATCAAATCTATCCGGAGGCAGATTAGAGGGCAAATTTTACACCGTCACAAACTGCCGGACTTCCCGGGCTGTGGGTGAGTAGCTTCCAAATACTTCCGGAAGTTAATCTTCACTTCCAAAATATCACGCCATCACGAATTGTCAGACTTCGGCACCAATTTTAAATGATTCTCGCAGTCCTTTATTTTCCGTTGTATCAGTTCATCTGTTTTAGCCAGCTGGATTTCTACATGATAGAATAGCTCGTCAAAATCCTTTCTAGTCATTCTCCCAAGTTCATAGGCTCGTGCTAACCGAATTGCAGCTTCTCTAATATCTTTTAGCGGGACAATAACGACTTCGGCAGCGTCTTGAATTATTTTAAAGGCTCCGTCTATTGACAGGTCGCCAGCTTGTATCTGCTCAAGTAGGTCTGGTCTTTCCTTTTTGATTCGACGGATTTTATCAACAATTGACTTAGGAACATCCAGCATGTCCGCTATCTCTAACACTTTCTTGGAATATTGACTCTTTTTCATATCAACCCGCCTTTCTGTTCAACTTTACACCATCACAAACTGCCGAATTTTCCAAGTTAATAATCCCGTGTTCAACGACAACTACATTTGTGCCTCTTTTGGGGAGTAGTTGTAGGTTAGAGATGTCCATAATTTGTTTGAAAGGGGCATTGTTTTGCAGACGACTGACGCTTAGGTGGGGAAACTAATGAAGGAGATTCGCAAGACAGGCAAAATTGGAGCTTAAGTAATCTAAGAGGCCGGGTTCACTTCAAAAAATAACCCAGGTACGTTGAACGCTCCTGGGCTCAATTTCCAATTAGGGAGCCCGTTCTGGTCCTTTTTTTGCGTTACCTCTCCAAATGTTCGTGTAGAAACAAGCTCGTGAATGGGTTTGGACCCGATTTTATAGCCCTATTATTTTTTAATCGTCATTCATCATTACGGTAGCATTTGTATTTGTACCCATTCCAGACGCAGGTGTAGCCCTCAACTACTGTATTGCTCCAAAAGAAGCCCCCTGGCTGCCAAGTGTAGCCACCGCCGCCTACGTAGTAACCTCCGTGGCGACCTCCATGATGGTACCCATGATGATGTCCATGGTGACCTCCGCCACGATGAACGTGGTGACCACCGCCTCCCCCATGATGGGCTGAATAAACGTTTACGCTCACCAAAAGAATCCAGCAACAAACGGTCATCAGCATAATTAAAACATGCTTTTTCATATGAATCCCCTTTTTACTGGACTGGCAAAAGAATTGAGTGTAGCCGTTTAATAACCATAAAAAATGGTAATTTCTTACGGAAACGGCCCACCCGGTGGTTTGTAAGCGTCGTCCTAAGCTACTTACAGACCACGTCTATCTTTAGCGATCGCATAGACACAGAATTTCCAGTTCTCTTTTTATGGTTTCCCTTCAGCTTCAGTTGGAGGCGCTTCTGTGGTCCGTTTCTTTGCTTTCATATATTTCCAGTTTAATGTCCTGCCTAAATTTGGCGTTTGCTTTTGACAATAATAATTCGGCCAACTCTTTATCATACACGAATAATACGGGTCCATTGGGGGGCCGCATCACATAAAGCGTTTTTTTAACTGATTCTGCCATGGTTGTTTAATCTCCTTACATTTTACCCGGAATTATGCTATGGCCTTGCCATTTCGGTGATGTTTGGTCCGGCTCCCGGTCGGGTGGGAGTGAGCTGGTTCCTCTATGGCCCCGAAAAGGCCCGAGGGAGGCAAAACTGTCAGTCACGTTGATGGAAGCTCTATCAATTCTTATTGTCTGACGGAATGGGCTCCTTCGTCTTTTCCTTGACCTTAGGCTGGGGGAAATCTCATGACGAGAACAGGTCAAAATTGCGTATCTCGTCGTAATTTACCAAGATCATGTTCCTATCTCAGGAGCTTGACGATCATGATCAATCACAAGAATGGCCTTTTCATAAAATTCCTGACATGCCCCCTTTTTGAGGCTTTTCCGACCCTAAGGATTAGGAGTCATTCCTCCGTCTCCTTTTCCAAGTGGAGCCGGCGTCCCAAAGGACCTACCGTCACCCCGGCGACAACGAGAAGAAGCGACCCGCTTGAAGAAAACCCCACTGCTGGACTAGTGGTTCGGTTATAAGTTCATTCTTCCAAAGACTCAACGGATCGCCTCGATTCGTAATCTAGGGGATGGCTCTACCTAATGACACCACCGAGTATCTAGGGACGCCTAGCCTAAAGACCCCGCCTCGTCCACCAGTATCCACCGCCTCCGCCTAGGAGTAAAATCAGCAAAATGACTATGATAATTGTCGAGTCCATATCATCACTCCCTTTCCAAGATTGGATTCGAAACTGGCTGATATTCCCGAAATGAGCCTATCCGCCACTTTCAGAATTTGTTTATGGTTCTTCTCGTAGGATGTTCGCCACAGAGTGTCGTCTAATTCGCTTTTCTGATCGTGAGGGTGGACGAGGGCCACTCCCTAGGGCAGCCCTGTCACCACTGTTTTGCCGTTACTTATAGTACATGTCGACTTTCTTCAGCGAATCGGGAGATGTGACCTTGGGCCAATCCTTTGGGTCAAAATTTGGGGCCTTTTCCAGGGCTCCCTTATTGACGTTAACAACCAGGGTAGTTTTTTCCTTTCCCAGTTTCAAAGCTTTCCAAGGAATGGGGATTAATTTGTCGCCAATCCCCAGTAGGCCTCCATGGGACAAAATGGCATATTTCACCGCGCCGCTGTGATCGATCAGGAGATCATCGATCTTCCCGAGTTTTTCCCCTTGCGGGTTGGTGACTGTCATTCCTGTTATCTGGCTGGATCTCTGCCATCCCTCCAGGGGAGTAGTGCCCGTTTCAGCCCAGACTTGGCCCGCAAGTAGGATGCAAATTACTGCTACGTACAACCCAAAACCGTTCTTTTTCACAACAATCTCCTTTTCAATGAGTCAATATTAACGTTGTTAGCGTCTGGATAAATGGAGCTACCATTTGCTCAGATGCTCATCCAGCTCCTTCTCCGCGGCCTCACGTTTGAGCCCGTATTTCTCTTGTAACTTACCAAGTAAATGATCTCGCTTCCCAGCAACGACTTCCAGATCGCTGTCCGTGAGTTTGCCCCACTTTTCTCTGAACTTGCCTTGCAGTTGTTTCCAATTTCCTTCAATCTGATCCCAGTTCACGGTTCATCCTCCTTGTTGTAGACTAAGCTGTGTGATTTCATCAATTGCCCATGTCAAATACGGCCCATCACTTGGGAGCTTTCCCTAATAACTGATCCTTGTCCATGTTGACGATCATCGTGTCCGCTTTAGCGCCCGTCTTCACGGCTTTCCACGGAATCGGAATCAATCGGTCACCGGTCCCAAGCCAACCTCCGGGAGCCAAAACTATATAGTCGAGGCATCCCTCCTTGCTCAGCATTATATCTTCGATCTTTCCGAGATCCTCTCCTTTCTGACTTATAACTTTTTTCCCGAGTATCTTACTGACTCTATCAGCCTGCTCCATGACGCTTTTTTCGCTTGTTTGACTCTGTCCTGTGGTCGCCGCAGGTTTTTCATCGGTTTGAGCCTGGACGCTGGGGGTCTTACCCACCTCTTGTTCAGCAGCGAGGGCTTGGGTTACAAAGAGCGCACAGATTGCCAGAAAAACTGTTATAAAGACTCTCGATTTTTTCATCGAGTTCCTCCTTCCTGTGGTCAGGATAATTCGCCAGGCCTCAGAGCGATGAAGCCACGTTCCCATTAGTAACAGCTAAACAAAAAACGGAAGTTCCATGGTTCTCGACCGAACCCCCCGCCCAAACCGTGGTGGCATTCCATCGAGACTTTTTCAAGGGGCTCAACTCGTTCCTGTTCGACCAAGGATATTAAGCTCCGTTTTGTCAACTGTGAGGCGGCCATCTCGGCTGAGCGAGCGCTGATCACCCTAAACATCCCGATCCACCGGTTGCGGCTGACTTGAACCCGCCGCATAGGCCGCAAAGTATCTATCAATTTTTTCATTCCATTCGGCCGCAGTGAAATCAGGCCATGTCTTACTCTCAAAACTGAGGGCTTTTTCCAGGGTCTGCTTGTCCATGTCGAGCAACACTGTTCCCTTTTCATCGCCCGTCATCAGAGCGTCAAATGGAATCGGAATCAACACGTCTCCTATTCCCAGGAAACCTCCGTGAGACAGGATGGCGTATTTTAGGCGCCCATCCGCTCCCACCATGAAATCCTTTATTGTGCCAAGTTTTTCCTTATGACGATTCTCCACGGTAGTTTTCAGCATCTCACTCACTCTCATAGGAACTTTAATTTCCATCATTTTCCCTTCTCCTCTTTCTCGCCTATCGATAGGCGTTGCTGATCCCAGTATGTCCTGGTAACTGCCCCTGTTAAATTTCGCTACTCCATCATCTGCAACTGCCGCCACAGTCTGTTATGCGAAATTGAGCAGAGGCAATCGGCCAAATTGAAATTATTGTCATCAATCATTTGCCATCACGCCTGTTAACGGATGAGGTATATAATCAAAACAATCAACAGGATGGTTCCAATGCCTACTCCGAAAATACTCATTGTAGTGTCCTCCGTCCCTTTATTTGTTATGGGCGGGAATTAGTCTCGTTCCGGGCACCCACCGTGACACCACCGGAGACGGTTGCGGTTGCTACACATAGTCCACAAATCCAAAAAGCGATTCAGATTATCGAATAGTGATTCTTTATAACCCTTGCCCCATATGTAAGCATTTTACGTGCCAACTATGGCAAATGGTCCAAATGTTATCTAAAAGCTGTGTTATTAGTTAGTTAGCTGCAGCGATGGGTGTGGAGGCGAGATGTCAAGGTCAGCAAGAAAGGGGGTGAATGTCCTAATAACGGACCATAAAGTTACTGATATATGTTTTATCAAGGGGTTACGGATTACTTTAGTGTCTTATTGTCGGTCAATCGTCTTGATCCGCAGTCTAGTTTTCGCTCATGATCCCGAAACGCTTCATGTGTCTATAGAGAGAGTCTCGGGCTATACCAAGCGTACGGGCTGCGCATCTTCTATTGCCCTTGCAGCGACGAAGGGCCTCCAGAATCAGGGATTTGGTCACCTCATCCGTCACATCGTGAAGCGTGCGTTCTTGCGACGGAAAACTGGACACGTGAGACCAGTCCGCAGAGCTTGTTTTACCGGAAGGAAGCGTTAATCTCAAGCTATGCCCGTCGGATAGCATCAATGAGCGTTCCAGAGCGTTCCGCAATTCCCTGACATTACCAGGCCAATCATACCTCGTAAGCGCAATTGCGAACGCGGGATCGACATACGGGAGATGAGTTAGTTGAAGTTCCACGGCCAGCCGCTGCATGATCTCTTCCAAGAGTATGGGCATGTCTTCGATCCTGTCACGAAGGGGCGGCACGTTTATCCCAAAAACGTTAATTCTATAGAAAAGCGCGGAGAGGAACCGGCCTTCCGCAACCTCCTTATCGAGACTTCTGTTGGTAGCCGAAAAGATCCGAGCGTTCACATTAAGGAGTTTCTCACCTCCGACACGAAGGAATGACCTTGTGTCCAGAAACGTAAGAAGCTTGGATTGCAAGGACAGTGGAAGCTCTCCTATTTCATTGAGAAGGAGGGTGCCCCCTTCCGCCAACTCCAGAAGCCCTCGTTTACGGCCATTCGCTCCTGTGAATGCCCCACGTTCATGCCCGAAAAGCTCTGATTCGGCCAATTCCCTGGATATGGCGGCGCAATTCAGTGAAAAGTAGGGGCCAAGCGCTCGTTTCGAATGGTCGTGGATCCAACGGGCCAAATAGTCCTTCCCGCTCCCGCTCTCCCCCTGAAGCAGGATCGTGCCGTCACTGGCCGCGGCCGAGCGGGCCTCGCGCATTGTCGTCTTCATGGCCTCTGAAGGGTAGTTTTCAAAAAACGCTTTTGGTTTGGGCAATGATCTCGCTCGGTCCGTCACGTCACGAGAAATACCGAATATGCCGATAATTTCTCCCTCAGCGTTATAAAGCGGTCTGAGGACTGTATTCAGGATCAAAGAGACACCCTTTATACGGACAGTGTGTTCTCTTTCGATGGACTCTCCTCCGAGTACACGAAGATCCAGCAGTCGAAGCTGTTTCCCGACTTCTTCGCCATAGATGTCTTCGGGTTTGCGTCCAACGATTTCAGACTCGTCCAGTCCTAGAATTTTGGCTGTAGCAGGGTTCACTTGCGTGTATTTTCGACGACTGTCCATCATGAAAATCATGTCTGTGGCGCGGTCAAATATCGCCCGAAAACGTTCTTCGCTCTGACGTAAAGATTCCTCCGCCAGCTTGCGTTCGGTAATATCTGTAACCACAATACAAACCAACTCATCCACTGATGAGGATAGAGGGGCAAGGGCGACAATACTCAACTGAAAGATCTTGTTCAGTTGGCAGTTTAGTGTAATCTCTCTTCTAAATTTGTCTTTAATGGATTTAGTCAGAGCGGTTTCAAATGGCGCAATGTCTTCAAAATCAACAAAACGTTGAAAAGTAGTGCCGAGAATCTCTTCAATGGGTAATCCGAGCATCATCGAAAATCTTTGGTTGCAGGAAAGTATGGTTCCTTGAGCATTGACTGTAAGTCCCCCTTCAGCCATTTGCTCGAAGAAAGTCCGATAGACAGCGTCAGCTCCCGTAAGAGTGAAAACTTTCGGACCATCAGGCCCAGATATGACCATAGCGTCTACGGCCCCACTTCGGATTGCATCCAAAGTGTCTTCGGCTTCTTTCAGACGAGCTCGAAGCTCTTGCAATTCGGCAGTCAGATCCTCATCCATTTTGTGTTCTTTGTCCATCACTGACGTCCGGTATTCTTACTTTGTCTCCAAAGCCAGCGCAACTAGCACCTTTTGCGTGTCGGCGAGGTCCCCGATAATCTTTCGCATTGGCTTAGGCAATTCCTTCACCAGTGTTGGTAGACCAATAATTTGGGCTTCCCTGAGACGGTCCAGTTGCTGGTATACGTCTATGATCTCAATTTCGTGACGGTCCTTCAGATACTCCTCGCACAATTGCTTGAGGTTTTCGATGGCACGGATTGATCTAGTGGTTTGACCGCTCACATACAGGCGCAGCACGTACTTGGCATTTCCATGTTTTAACGATTCCTCTTCGAGCCTATTGGCAGCCTCGTTTTGTCGTTCTTGATTCATGGTAAGGTCTCCTCAGTTCGTGGGCTGAGTGGACGTAAGTCCAATCCGACCAGAACACGCTCAGTGTTGGAAAGATCCCCTATGATTTTCCTTATGGGAGGAGGGAGTTGTCTTACTAAGGTAGGAAGAGCAAGGATTTGATCTCCACTGGCTAGTTGGGGCTTCTCCATTAGATCGACTACCTCTATAGAGTATTTCCCTGACAGGTGGGTCTCACATATTTTTTTTAGGTTGTTAAAGGCTGTAATAGATTTATGGGTCTGTCCCGCTACGTACAAACGCAGATTCCAGACACCCTCTCCAGGTTCATCTCTGCAGTCATCGTCAAGCTGTGTGTCCATTGATGGTTTCCTTTGGTAAGTATTTCGGATGCTGTCAAGAAATCACTTTATCTGCCACGAATCCGCTCCACGTCTTCGTTAACCTTTGCCCAAAGGTCTTCGCGAGAGACGGACTGCTCGACGAGTCTCTGGATCTGTCTTTCTGCTGTTTTAATTTCGGATCACAAGGTAGACTTCGGGAATTCAATAAATGCCGCCTTTTCTCTAGTTCAAGCTGTTTTCGATTAATGTCCAGAATTCGCTCCAGCGCTTGGGCCCCCAACCTAAGCATCGACCAACTCAACCCCACTATCTGTTAAGCGGAACTCTCGGATTTGGTGTGAATGTTTCATCCCCCTAGATTTAGCTATATAGAATGTCCGGTTTCGCTCAGCGCCGCATTCCAGTGATCTAAGCATGAGCCATGTATCCATAATCGACGACATCCCGACTTCGGTCTGTTCCAACGCTATTCCACCATGTATTAGATCCGTGCAAAGCGCAGTGATCGAGCTAGTCTTCAAAAAATCTATCAGCCGCAACACCATCTCTTTTACTTCGGACGCTGGTCCCTGCGCGACAAAACTTGAGATAGGGTCTATTACCACTGCCACTGGTTTGAATTCATCGATTGCCATGTTAATTATTGACAGGTGCGATTCTAACCCGTATCGGGAAGGCCGCATCGCATGAAACTTTAGCAGACCATTCTCTAACCAATGCTCTAGATTAATGCCTATGGACTTCATGTTTCTAACTATCTGCCTGGGCGATTCCTCAAAAGAAACAAAAAGAGTTCGTTCACCGCTACTGCATACCGAATCAATAAAATGAGAGGCAAAACTCGTTTTTCCCGTGCCTGCGGTTCCTGAGACAAGGATTGAGCTACCCCGATAATATCCCTTGCCTCCCAGCATGGTGTCCAAAGCGCAGATTCCAGTCCCGACTCTATCTTCTGAAGCCTCATGGTTCAGACCTAAAGATGTTATTGGGACCAGCCATATTCCAGTGGGGGAAACTAAGAACGGGTACTCATCGGCCCCGTGCGTTGAGCCGCGGTACTTGACTATTCTCAATCGTCTTGTAGAAATCTGGTCCACTACCCGGTGGTCCATCAGAATTACGCAGTCAGCCACATATTCCTCTAAGCCCTGCCGGCTAAGCGTATCCTTGCCCCGTTCAGCAGTGATTATCGCGGTGAGTCCTTTGTCCTTAAGCCATCTGAAGAGCCTGCGTAACTCAGAACGGAGGATACCTTCATTGGAAAACCCTGAAAAAAGGGCTTCAATGGTATCCAGGACTACCCGCTTTGCTCCTATTTGGTCAATTGCCGACGCCAAGCGGATGAACAGCCCCTCCAGGTCGTATTCGCCTGTTTCTTCAATCTCACTTCGGTCTATCCAAACATGGTCGATTACTATTTTGTTCCGATCTATCAACCCCTGTAAATCGAATCCAGTGGAAAAAAAGTTCCTCTTTAGTTCCTCTTCAGTTTCCTCAAAAGAAATGAAAACACCAGGCTCGCTATACTCCAATGCGCCACGAACGAGAAACTCCATGCCCAATAGTGTTTTCCCGCATCCTGGAGAACCGCAAACCAATGTGGGACGCCCCTGTGGCACCCCTCCACCTGAGATCTCATCAAATCCCTGGATGCCTGTCATGCATTTCGTCAGCATTGTCATCAGCAGCTGTCGTACTCCTCATTTCTGAGATTAACCCCACCCCATGCCATGAGATGGCCTATTGCCACCTGTCATGGTTTCTGTCTCCACAACCTTCAGATTCAGCTGTGAGAAGTAATTTGTGAAGAAATCCAAAGAAACTTTCTTGAGCTTTATTTCTGTCTGAAATGTAGACGCCTGTTCATCTTCGCCGTTCACATTTGGAACCCCATCCGACGTGGGGCATTTTATATCGAAATATGTAAGTCATAAGCTAAGCTAAGCTAAGCTAAGCTAAGCTAATTTTAGTTTTTTAGTTATAAGTTGGCAACATTATAATGAAACCCAATTCAATTTTTTTTCTCATGTTGAAATCGATCATTTCGCTCAGCCAAAACCGTCATCTAATGTCAGTTCCGGGGGCAAATTCGTGGCCTGAGTGGGTATAAATCAGAATCCAGCAAAAGGGGATAAACCTGATTTAGCTACGAACTCTTTCAATTTGTAAGGGATTAATGAGGATGCCAATATCCCAAATTTCCCTTGGCCTGTAGGCTGGGGGAAATCTAATGATGCTAAAGGGTTACAGTATTCTAGGTGTCTTCGCCTAATAACCTCGTGCTTTCAGTCTCTTGCGATGGATAAGCACTTACTAATTGTCAACTTTATAATTGATCCTGCCAATTTCCTACGAGATTCGGACTAAATTACAGAATAGAGAAACACGAGGAAAGCAAGAAGCTTCAACACTGCCTTTTCTTGAATACCATTCCGTGATTCATTCTCGGTCCCGCTGTCGTCTGTACGGCCATCCTTATTTCTCCCAACAGCTTAGAACAGATTTACAACTTATGTCGTTGTCAAATCTTGCCAGGCCGGCTATCTCTGTCTTTCCATAGTGAGAACCTTCAAGAACCATATTAACCCTACAACGTTACTTATTGAGCGTACAAGACCGGGATACCAACACAACATTTGATAAGAATTATAACCCTACCGGCTCGATCTATGATTTTGATGACGAGTGAGGGGAACGAATTGAGTATAATTAGATCCGTTAGTGGAGCATTTAGACCTCTAACCCCTTTCAATCAAGGGATATCATAAAAATAGACCCTGAAGAATTGTTTATGGTGTATTCCTGGCAGCGGATGAAGGCAGCAAGAAAACAGCGCCAGGGGATACAAATTCATGTTGGGGTAGGATAAACTCTCCGACTCGTAAATTTCTACTACTGTTTGCTCGATGCCGAGTTACGATACCTACTCATGGGATTGCATTATTAACTCCATGCCGAGATAAAGCTGGCTCTAGTCAACTTGGGGAGGTTTTATTGCAATAACCGACCTGTTAACCACAATACTGATAGCCATCAGATTCAGCGACAGACGGTTTTAAAGCGATATTAATTAATACCCCGCACCATAGCGTAAGTATGACGTGTAGCAACTGTTCATTATAGAGAACAAATGGCTGTAATGACTATTCTATGGCAAAAGACCCAACATACTGATATGACCAGGCATACTAAAATGGTCTGCTGTTTAGTGGTAAAATAAGCGAAGGAACGGCTAAAGCTGCCAGAATGCCTAATATAGCGGTAAAGTAATGGGTTGATACTATTTTGGTATGGCTAATAATGTGCGATATTGCTCAAAGGTCACGCAGATGTGGACACGTTATGGATGTTATGGAAATTTAATTAAAAAACCTCTGTCACTGCCAATTTTCGTGACATTTTGTTGCTATTTGATTTTGCACTGAGACTCGCTGCTGACCGGCAGGGATTCTGTATAAAAGTATTGCGAAACTGCCTATTGGCTCTACTCAGCAGCAGGTTGGTTGTGTTCTTGGTTCTCGAAATGCCACCCTAGACAGCTATCGACCAAGCAGAATAAAGATACCAGCAACAATAGCAAGTATTGACAGTAGAGTGCCGATTGACAGACGGAAACCACGGAACAGCTGCTCGACGCCATAAATAATGAGCCAAATCGCAAGCAGGATAAATCCGATATTGTTAACCAAGTTCAATTTCGTGTTCATATTTGATGACCTCTTTTTCTCATAAGATGTTGTCTCTGTGCTGAGTAGAGTTGATAAGCAATTACGCTATATTTATTCCAGTGGTGGCAAATGAGAGTGTTTACGAGCCTCTATTATAGCTAAAATATCATCATTGCCGAGGTCGTAGAAAAATTTGTCTGGTTCATCCCACGGGCGACACAACTTACTGGTCAACGAATTTAGGGCTTCTACAGGATCAATACCGGCTTCTTTAGCCATTAAGGTATAGATTTCTTTGCCCTTGCTGATTGTCTCAGGATTGGCTTCTATAATTGCTTTTAGCGTATCCATTTAATCATCATCCCTTTCAACCTCGCCTATAATATCGCCGTATCGATCCCGAATTACCACACTACCATTGCCATCATCGGTGGCGCTGCCAGACCAGTTACCGTAACCATCGCGATAATCCCGCACATCGCTATGCCGGTCTGAACTGCCAATTTCGTCACCATGTGTGTTGCGGTATGTCTCGTGGCGATCGGCGGCGAAGGCAACGGTGGGCAACAGAATTAGCAGTGCGAGAATCAGGTGCTTCATTCGTCATTACCACCAAACGGATTCCTGTCAGAGGGTCCACTTGATGACCCGGCAAATCCGCCAACGGAATCTTTAAAAGTCCATCCGATTCCGCTCCGCTCGGCAGATCCTTTATAGTTACCATCCGGGCCAAAATACTCTCTATGCATATCATTCCCACGCCACGATCCAGCATATTTTCCTTTTTTATCATGGTAAATGCCTTGCTCACCGGTGGCCACAAGAGGTAATAGGAGCATTATAATTATGATTGTGACCCTCAATTACTCACCGCAACATTTAATAGGTTTAGGGTATGAGCCAGATTCCTCTTCAAAACTCAATACAGGCCGTCCGAGATACTCGTATAATGCCGACTCGATTATCACGCCGACAGGAACACGTAATTCGCGGGCCTTTAGTCTTAATTTCTTTTCTATTTCTGCGTCTATGGAACCAGATATTTTAATTCTTTCAGCTTCCAGCTTTTTACCTGCCATTGCTGGCCGTAAGACTAGAGTGTCATGAGGCCGACTTAACTCTTCTTTGACAATAGCCCTAATCTTTTCTATTTGGGAATCTGAGAATATTGGTTTTTCCTTCATTGCTCTCCTTTTCATCTTCAACCATGTCTTTTATTACAGAGAGAAATTCCTCTTTTCTGTCTTTCGGTAGGCTATCTAAGAAACTCTTTAGCTCTTTATATAGCTCTTCTTTGTCTTTTGTCATGCTGCCTTCTTAATCATGTAGAATATTGCGGATATCGCAAAGGGGCGACCATTTCTGTTCAGATAACCGTCGGCGGTAAGTCTTTTTTGGATATTGCGGACACTCTCACCGGCAGCCTGAAGCTCTTTTACTTTCCTTAAAATAGCCTGTTCCCTGTCATTTTCAATGACTTTCCCGTCATTTGTGAACATATACCCAAACTGAGCCTTGAAGTTGGTCCGTTCATTATTGGAACGCTTCTGAGCGAGGGCGGCAATTGTCCTCTCGGAGATTAAATCTCGCTCCATCTCAGCTAGACCGCCTGTTAACGTAAAGAAAAACTGTCCAGATGGGGTTGACGTATCAATCTTTTCGGTCAAGCTATGAATTGTGACACCTTTCTTTTCGACCAAATATTTCAGGTTTAACAGGTCTCTTGTGGACCTTCCAAGTCTACTTAAAGAATAGATAACCACGCCGTTGACCTTGCCGGACTTTATCATGTCTAACAGTCTTTGAATCCCAGGTCTTTGCAGGGTCTTTCCAGAGATATCAGCGTCACAGATTACTTCGGTGAGTTCAAGGTCGTTGAGTAGACAGTAGGCTCGGATTTTAGCTTCTTGCATCTCTAAACTCACACCTAAATCAGCTTGAGAGGATGTCGAAACCCTAATGTAACCCATTGTCCTCATGTTTCTTTGCCTTTCCGTGACGTGATGAAACAATAATAAAGGATATCAAAATTATGTCAAGGAGAAAATCATCAAGATGATTATTTTTTAATAAAAATCGTTCAGAACCCGAGCGGGTACTGAACACCTGATCGCCCTGGACAATAGCTTAATCGTAACACCACCATTTCCGTTACTCGTAATTGTGACTTGACAGCCACCATGTCAGTCTGGGAATCTGCCCCACCTGTCAAGGCCGGAAAAAAAGTTGGGGAATAATGTGGCACATCCTGCAAGGTGAGTACTTTTACAAGTCTATCGCTTTGAGATGGTAGCGGAACGCATAGACTTGAATTCGTGATGGGTCTCTTGCAGACGTTGAAAAGAGCCGCAGAGAAGGTTCAAATTTCACAAGAGACAGATGAGGGGGTACCCCCTATCCCTAAAAGGACCACCCCCCACCCCCAGCGGGCTATGGCGAGAGTTAAGTATTCCAAATTCCTGCCAGTCGCACTTCCATATGAGTGCCCCTATGGTCAAACCATATGAAAACTATTATGACAAGGTTCCAGAATTTATTTTTTTCAGCTCAATATTAGGGCGGCTGTTCAGCGACAATTACACTTGAGCGTCAACGACAATTACATTTGTGCATCTTTCGGGGAGTAGTTGTCTGTTAGAGATGTCCATAATTTGTTGGAAGGGGGCATTGTTTTGCAGACGACTGACGCTCAGGTGAGGAAACTAATGAAGGAGATTCGCAAGACAGGCAAAATTGGAGATTCAGCTTTACGATCCGGTATGAGCCGTAACACAGCGGCCAAGTATGTAAAAATTGGGAAGCTACCGTCGGAACTGACAGAACCAAGATCATGGAGAACAAGAGCAGATCCTTTTGATAGTGACTGGCAAGAGATTGTCGAGCGTTTGAGAGCCGCTCCCGAGCTTGAAGCGAAAGCTCTATTCGAGACTCTTTTGGAGAAGAGTCCAGATCGATATCATTTGGGGCAACTTCGAACTTTCCAGAGAAAGTTGAAGCGATGGCGTGCTAGTCAAGGACCAGAAAAAATGGTGTTTTTTGCTCAGAAACACCTACCTGGTGAGGCTATTCAGACTGATTTCACATGGGCGGCGAAGCTTGGTGTAACTATAGCAGGAGAGCCTTTTAGCCACATGCTTTGCAATGTGGTCCTACCATATTCGAACTGGCAGTGGGTTACGGTATGCCGTTCCGAGTCATTGTCCGCACTCAAAAGGGGTGTACAGGAGGCCGTTTTTCATCTGGGAAAAGCGCCAGAGTATCATCAGACAGATAACTCAACTGCGGCCACACATAATATCACTAGCGGGAAAAGGGCTTTTAATATTGATTATCAGGATTTTATCCATCATTTAGGAATGAAGCCTCGTACTATTACAATAGGAGAAAAACATCAGAATGGGGACGTCGAAGCGCTCAACGGGGCTTTGAAACGTAGACTGAAGCAGCATCTCCTTTTGCGAGGTTCAAACGACTTTGAAAGTGTCTCGCAATACGAGTCATGGTTAGTTACGGTCTTAGAAAAGGCCAATCGACTCAGGACCCGTAGGTTGAATGAAGAATTGGCTGTCATGAAACCGCTATTTAACGAACGTGTCCCCGAGTTTACTGAACACGACGTTCAGGTTAATTCACGCAGCGTCATAAGGGTAAAATACAACGTTTATTCGGTCCCTTCTCGACTCATAGGAGAAACAGTCAGGGTCAGAATATATGATGATCGCATTGAAGTATATTACGCTGGAGAGCTTCAGTTAAGTGTTGATAGGCTTTTAGGACGGCGTGGACACAGGATAAACTATCGCCATGTCATCTGGTCTTTAGTTCGTAAGCCAGGGGCTTTTCGGCTGTTCAAATACAGGGAGGACATGTTTCCGAGTCTTGCGTTTCGCAAGTGTTATGACGCTCTATGCAAGATATACGAAGACCGTAAAGCGAGCCTGGAATATCTGCGTATTCTTCACTTATCGGCGTCTACCGTGGAATCCGAAGTTCAGGCCGCTATTGAGCTTATCCTGGAAAGCGGGTCTGTTAAAAGCATGGAACAGGTCAAGTCCCTTATGGACGCTGGAAATCGTGTTGCACCATCGAATATGGCTTCATTCAAAGTGGATCTGTCGTGTTACGACGCTTTGTTTGTCTATCCTCAGGAGGTGGCGTCATGACACAGGAAAGCATAGCCTTACTGTTTCGCTCGTTGAATTTGCCCTCTTGCGCCATGCGCCATCAGGAAATGGCCGATCTGGCTGAGAGCGAAGGTTGGAGCCTTACACGATACCTGAAGAACCTACTAGAGTTAGAACTGGAAGGGAGAAGAACCAGGAAAATAGAGCGTCTTTTAAAATGTTCTCGACTACCTACGGGGAAGACCCTGGCGAGTTTGGACATGTCCTTGTTCTCGTCCAAAATCCAACGACAATTACCAGCCCTGCTGGAAGGTCACTTCTTGAAACGATCCGAGAATATACTGGCCTTTGGTCTTCCTGGGAGAGGGAAGACCCATCTTGTTTCGGCCATCGGTCATGAACTCATTATAAAAGGCCATTCTGTATTTTTCACTCCCGCTTATCGATTGGTTCAAAACCTACTTGCGGCAAAGCGGGAACTGAAGCTTGAGAAAGAAATGCGACGTCTCGATCGTTTTGAGGCTGTGATTATAGATGACATAGGTTATGTGCAGCAGCAACAGGAAGAGATGGAGGTTCTTTTTACATTCCTGGCCGAGAGGTACGAGCGTAGAAGTGTGCTGATTACTTCCAACCTCGTATTCTCCCAGTGGGACAAAATATTTAAGGACCCTATGACGACCGCTGCGGCAATAGACCGACTTGTCCATCACTGCGTCATCCTGGAGCTTACCGGCCCCAGTTACAGAACAGAAAAGGCCCTCAAACAGAATCAAGTTCAGAAGATGACAGAAGAGGATTCTAAAGTGCCTGGTCCAATATCAGGACCGGGGAATTAATTATCAACATGCACAAGTGTAATTGTCGCCAGTGCACAAATGTAATTGACGTCGGGCAGGCGGCCCAAAAAACCTATAAACAGACGGTCAAACAACTGTAACAACGTGAAGCATGGAGGAGTAATGCCGACAAAGATTTATGACCGATTTCCCGAAACACTTCAGTTGGACCTGTTTTAGAGGTAAAAGTAATCATTGATTAGAATTTTGTGGATTTAGTTCAAAGAGCAATAAAATCCTAATCAAATTCTAACAATTCGTGATGATGGACCAGTTTGAATAATTTTTTTATACAAAAAAACAATTGATCAATTTTGAATAAAGGTGATGCGGCAGGACCTTTAAATATTTTTTATATAGTAATAGCAGCGGATACCGCATAAAGATTAGAGATGGTCTAGCCTTCTTGTACAGTTGAACGTGATTTTTAGGTGATAAGCCTACTCTTCATGCTGCCACTTCGGTCTGGGGCAAAGTACTCCAATAGACCTCATCCGGGGTCCTTGAGTCAAGCCCTTGATGCCTCCGTTCGTGGTTGTAAAACTCAAGATATGATTTTAGCTCATTTCGAGCGACTGACAAAGATTCGTAACCTTTCAGGTAAACTTCTTCGTACTTGACGCTTTTCCAGAAACGTTCAATAAAAACATTGTCTTTCCAGCTACCTTTGCCGTCCATACTTATCTTGACGCCCCTGGTTGACAAGGCCTCAGTGAATGAATCAGATGTAAACTGAGATCCCTGATCCGTATTGAAAATCTCTGGGACTCCGAATTTGGCGATGGCTTCTTCCAAAGCCCCCACGCAAAACCCAACGTCCTGAGTGTTTGATAACCGCCATGATAATATTTTCCGACTTGCCCAATCCATAATAGCTACCAGGTAGCAGAATCCTCTGGCCATGGGAATATACGTAATATCGGCTGCCCAAACGTGATTAGCCCGAGTTATGGGCATTCCCCGGAGAAGATACGGGTAGATTCTATGGTTCCGATTTCGCTTTGAAAGCCTCGGTTTATTGTAAATGGCCGTGATACACATCTTATTCATTAGAGTCCTGACATGTTTTCGGCCTACTTTTTCACCCATGTCACAAAGCTTACCCGATACCCTTCTAGCTCCAAAATACGGGTGAATCAAATGAATCTTGTCGATCAATCTCATCAACCGAAGGTCGGCTTCATTGACTGGAACCGGTTTGTAATACATTCCTGATCTTGAGATCTCAAGAATCTGACATTGCCTGGACAAGGACACAGGACTTTTTTCTTGAATCATTTCTTTGCGCTCGAATCGCCGATGCGACCGAGCGCTACTGACAAAAAATCGTTCTCCATCGCCAGTTGCCCGATTTTGGCATGAAGCTGTTTTACCGTGGAATCGTTATCTACTACCTTATCTTTACTAAAAGCGTTTTCCGCATTTTCAAGAAGTTGTTTCTTCCACTGGACTATCTGGTTAGGATGAACCTGAAAACGTTCAGCAAGCTCAACGAGAGTTTGCTGCTCCTTGATAGCTTCAAGGGCTACCTTTGCCTTGAAAGCTGATCCATGATTCCGTCGTGGTCTCTTTGACATTTCTGCTGCTCCTTTGTGTTGTCTAATTTTAGAGCAGCTTATCACTCATGTCACTGTCCAGTTTTTTGGGACCATCTCTATTCTCAGCCCCTTTAGCCTAAGGATTATCTCCCAACCAATAAGGTAAGGCCCTTACAAAAGCAGTTTTATATTGATCTTGTTTTCTGAGGACCTTATAATTACTCAAATTGAAACTCAGAGGCTTCTATTATTTAGTTTTTGCCAAAAACGCATATAAAAATTACTTTTTGTAATGAAAATGGTCGGTATTTAACTATTAATTGCGCAAAATAGCCTGTAAAAAGCCATTGGGGGCCTATTATTTATGTTATGGGGACACGTTGTTGTATCAATTCATCATGCGACTGAATCGCATTTAGGGTCTAATTCCAGTGGCCTTTTTATGAGATTTATTGGAATTTTGGTGGTAATTTTCTGATTGATAGGAAGGATTCCGAACAATGGAGTTAAAAAATTGTGAAACAACTTAAAGCAGTTCAATTATTCTCTGATATTAAATGTGAAAATTGTGATTTCTATGACCAAGGTAATTGCTGCAAGGAATTACCATCTATTCCAGTTGGGAAAGGTAAGAGATGTAGCGAAGGAAGTTGGTTATTCAAGGGAAACGCCGCTAGTTTCCACCAAATTTGTCTGCAATTACTGCCTTTTGAAATTGTAACTGATGTTGAAGACCTTTTATGTAAACATTGTGTTTTTTATCGGCCAACAAGAAAAGAATGCCATTTCCACCGACAAAATGTTTTCAAATCAGATCCAGAAGATTGGTGTGATAACGGCTTGTGGTTGTACAAGGAGAGCGACGATGAAGTTACTCTTGTTCCATTTTCTCTTTTTTACCCAAATGAGTGAGGACTGACAAAAGTAATTGATGATGAGTTTTCGTTCATGGGTCTGATCATACCTACAATCCAGAATTTCATACTCCATAAAAAAATATTGGCCCGTAAAATTTACGGACCAAATGAAGGGTTAGGGGGTTAAAACCTGGCAGGTTAAAACCATAGTATTGGTATGTTGTCAATGGTTGTTTATAAATCAGTATAAAAATAATTATACAAAATAGTATATATAGCTTTCAAGTAGTTAAATGTAGAGTATATTTACGAGCTATGGAGAAACAAGAAGACAATAATGACTATAACGCCGATTACCATCCATCTAATTATGGAACCTCCAGCTGTTTGCTTGTTTTGGAACTGTCGATATGTATCATGAGGAAATGGTAGTTTTTCTCCCCTCAGTCATCATTGCGGCTATTATAAAAGGTTCATCGTCCATTTTGTATCCTTTTGTTTGTTGAGCTAGGTAAAAGAAAACGGCATTTATGATTAAATGGCTGCCTGGTATTAGTCTTCCTCTCCCTCTTTGTGGTCAACAGCCGTTGTAGTTACCACCCACTTCGATATGTCGTGAAGACCACTCAATATGCTCTTGCCGTCTATTGGAATTTCCTCCTCTGACTTACCTGCCAAAAGGACTGAGAGCTTGGGCTTTAATAAACAATCTTTCTTGCTTTTTGTCATGTCTGTTACCCTTTATCTAATGATTTCAGGCAGTATAAATCTGTTCAATTCTTCTTTATATACTCGCCACTGGGGCATCCTATCTTACTCCCATTCAAGATACTCTCAATTAAGGTCTGTCTTAACCACTGTAGAGCGTCTTGGAAAGCATTATAGCCTATTTTCCAGATTATAGACCCTAACCAGCTATAGTTTCTTTTAAAGGTTGATTCACACAAAATACCTCTTGAATCTTCCAAACAGATTTGAATTTCCTTGGAATTTAGGCGTTCCTACGTAGCAGAACGTTTATATTTAAGTGGTCTGTTCTATAGGAAACTGATGAAGGGCAAAGTCCAAGTCTCTTAACTGTCTATTCCTGAGTTGCCGTCGATAACATTCTTTCCCAACAGTCCATGTCTGATAAATGAACAGATAAACTAGGAGGGTATATTTACAGATTTTTTAAGGACCGGTGAGTATTTCCATGTAACGGCATTACGACCATCTAGGATTAAGCTCGCTCCCGTCTGCGGATTACGGCCCCTTCGGGGTTTCTTTGATTTAACGGTCCATTTGCCAAAACCTGAAATCAAAACATCTTCGCCTTGCATCAAAGAATTTTTTACTATATCGAGGAGTTTTTCCACAATCTCAAGTGCCTCTCCTCTCATAAAACCGCAATCCTCGGCTATCTTTGTCGCAATATCGACTTTGGTAAGCGTCATAAACACCCTCCCAAGTAGTTAATAAAAAAGAATAATTGTAAAATACATTTAATCTCCATCAATAGAAAAGGCAAGATATTTCAGAAAAGAAATATTCCGTTTCACCAATTGGTTTAGTTCTGTGAGGGATACGTGTCGCTGTTAGAGAAACTTGAGAAGTATTGCTCTAAATTCTGGCGAAATCTCGATAGATTTATTTTGAGCGTAATCATAGCAGACCTGAACTGATTCGCCTCGGGCATATTCAATAGATTCATCAGTCGAGTCGCTCAATATGTAAAGATAGTCGAAACTTTTGCTTCCAATCTTCTTCACAGCCATCGTTAGCGTCAATTGGGTTCCCAGAGTGATAGGTCTGATGTAGTTACAGCTGATATGGGCTAAGATAAAGGAAGAAGAGCGTGATTTATCAATTTGACTAGAAATGTTGTCCAAATGGAAGGTCTCTCTTCCTATTTCGAAATAGGTAAAGAATACGGCGTTGTTGACATGACCCATAGCATCTAGGTCTCGAAATCTAACAGGAATTTGTATCCTGTAAGGATTACTCATTCTATCATCTCGCTTTGTATCTATTTGAGTTCTTTTTTCCATATCAGTATTTGTTGACCAGCAGTATTGTCCATTAATTTTAGAATTATAGGTTGGAGAAATTCAATAGTGAAATTATTGTAAACATCCACTAATATGCCATCAGATATCTGTGTCGTTACCGGAAATTTCAAAAAAAGCTGAAATAGTAATATTTTTCTCAAATTCTCTCCAACTGGAACTGAAATATTTTGCAGATATCCCTTCCTAATCCCTTGGAGCGTAGGGTTCACTATGTTCCCTGTGATGCCTCCAATTCTCAATATAGAGTTTAGCCAGTTCCGGAGATTGAATTATCAGCAAGTTTTCTGCATTTTTGGTTTCTGCTGCTTTAGTAAAATTAAAGCTGCCTGTAATCACTGTTTTCCCATCAATAATCATAATCTTATTGTGGGCTATAGCATGAACGCTATCAATAAAGGTTGGAATCCTGCTGTTAGCCAGGAACGTCGCAGAGCTATAGTTCTGACTCTTCTGACTCTTATCAAGAATAACCTGAACCTTCACACCTCTCTTATGAGCCTCTAAAAGTGCTTTTGCTATTGTAGTGGATGTAAAGGAATATGCTTGGACCAATATTTCAGACTTGGAGTTATCAATTTGTTTGATGATAGCGTCTGTACAGCCACCATTGGGACTGAAATATACCTGAACTGGAGGAATGCTTGGAGTCAGGGCGTTATAGTGTCCTAGCCTGTAAGCCACGGTTAATAATAAGGCTACGCCAATAAGCAATGAAACAGATTTCTTCCAGTTCATAATATCTCCGCCGCTAATGTTGTTTTGATTGGTTTAGAGCAGATTGTTCGCCAATGGCACAGTCCTTTTATTGCTAGAGCATTAATGGGTCTATTTTTTCGCATTTAAATCTGTCTGAAATCTAATCTGAGAATTTCTTGGTTACTGTGAACATAAACCCTCCGGAATTATTTCCGGAGGGTTTTCCATTAACGATTCTAAGCCACCTACAGCATAAATCATAAGCATCCAAGCAGTTAAGCCGGGCCACCGGGGCAACTTTCTTCTGAATCACTAGATAATTTGATTGAAGTCCTGTCGTCACAGGTCTAATTTCCTATAAAAATCGACAGAGAGGTAGGAGAAAATTGATTAGAGCAGCCATATTATTTGTTCTTGCTGGATTAGCGGAAATTGGAGGAGGATATTTGGTCTGGCTCTGGTTAAGAGAGCAAAAATCTTTATGGTATGGGATCATCGGGGGCGTGATCCTTTGTATATATGGTGTAATCCCCACGCTTCAGAGTTTCCCGGATTTTGGAAGGGTTTACGCTGCCTATGGAGGAGTGTTTGTTGTCCTTTCCGTGTTTTGGGGATGGGGGATTGATAACAAACTCCCGGACCAATATGATTGGATTGGGGCGGCCCTATGTTTGTTGGGAGTGTATGTGATGCTATGGGCACCTCGCCAAACATGAATCCAGGTGGCTGTATACATAAACCCGCATACCCCGAGTCGGTGAGTTATTGAACATAGTGGGACTATCTAAAGGTAAAGTAGAAAAATGTCCCATGATGGTAATGTTTGGGTCGATAACCTCAGTATTAGCCGCTACCAACCCTCTTCTTTGTCATAAAAAGTGACTTAATTTAGAAATAGTGGAACTGCGATGTTATTACCCTTTAAGGAGGTTAAAATGGCGATTATTCCTACTCCAGAAGAATTGGCTATGAGAATTATTCACTTTTATATTCATAATAACAAACGTCCCGGTGAAGGTTACGATGAGGGAACTCTTATGAATTTGCAGACTCAGGGATGGAGAAATGATGACCTCAACAACGGACTTAGTTACTGTTTAGAAAAGGGATGGCTGGAAAAGAATGAAAAGGGTGTATGGCTCTTAACTGACGAAGGTTTCCGGGTAGCTTGATAAACCTTGTTTTAAAGTAACGAGAATCTCATCAGGAATAACCTAATCCCTTCGGGAACAGCTTAGATGACCAGTTTTACATCGTCACAAACTGCCTAATCTTCCATGTAAGCAACCCTGATGGTGACTGAATCCTCGTTCCGCTCACTGCACTAGAGATGGTCTACTCACCTTTAATCTGACATTGACACTAATCTGAAGGTATTCTCTCGTTTATTGTGATTCATAAACCCTCCGGAATTATTTCCAGAGGGTTTTCCATTAACGATTCTAAGCCACACAACCGTGTCATCCATAGGCATCCAAGCGGTTAAGCCGCGGCACAGACTCAATTTCATTCCTGAGTTACTCCAAAATATTTCTTGAAGTGTCGTTACAACAGCTCTAATATCCTGAAAACAAGGCGGCTACTAATCAGAGACCAAAAAGATTTTCTCTGGAGCTGTCTGGAAACAGAACAGGAGGAGCCATGCTTACATTAAAGTGTCTTCAAGGTAAAACCGTTATTGTCGATGGATCGTCTGTAAAGATATTTAAAAAAGCAGGGAGATTTAGTTCCGAGCGAGACAAGGTTATCCCGATAAGAAATATCACTTCCGTGGAAGTCAAAGAACCCGGCTTTATTGCGGGTCATGTTAAGTTCTCCATTGCCGGTGGACCACGGAACGCCTCATATCTAATACTAGGTGGCGTAGAACTAGCTAGAGCGGATGAGAACTCTGTGGTATTTAGAGGTACCGAGTCATACGACATCGCCCTGAAGATGAAAAAATACATTGAGGAATATAAAGAGGAGAGCCCATCAGTAGCAAATGTGTCAGCAGCAGATGAAATTCTCAAACTAAAAGCCTTGATGGATGATGGTATTATTACTCTCGAAGAATTCAATGCTAAGAAAAAGCTGTTACTCGGCATTTAACAACGCACCAATAATTATTAGCCCAAAGTAAAAGATACTAACTATTCTAAAGTAGAAATCAAGCCCAATAAACAGAAGGTTAAATACCTAATACACGAAATTGACAGTGACAACTATTTTTGCTTGTGGGGACATAGTCAGGAAGATAGACCTGATAAGGATAATATTCATGTTGTTAAGCGTTATTGGTTTGTGGTTGGAATCCCATTGAATAATATCAGGGATTTGGTTGAAAAATATGGACAGTATTCAATTCTGTATTCTGGTCCCGAGAGCGACGACCATGTAACAAATTATTATAATTCAGGGATTGTAGATGATATTGGACCATTTCATCCCAATAGGATTGCTCAATTTTATGCAACAAAACTAGGCCGACCACTTGTGTTTGAAACCCGTATTTCGGGGTGGATTGGTGGATATGCAAGCCTACGTCATGGAATAAAGGAAGTTGCGGGTATCAGAAAATCCCAGAAATGGATTAGTAAGGCGGTTAGAAGAGCTTCATTTTAGCTAACTTCAGTAACAATAAATATCCAAAATTGCCTCGTAACAATTGAACAGGAAAGTTCATGTGAAACAGCTTAGAGCAGTTGAATTATTCTCTGATGTCAGATGTAAGAATTGCATTTCCTTCGATGAAGGTCAGTGCTGTAAGGAATTACCAGCTATTTCTGCTGAACCAGATAATAGATGTGGCGAGGGTGAGTGGTTCTTTAAGGGCAACCATACTAATTTCCGTCAAATTTGTCTGGCGTTACTACCTGTCACTTTTGTAACTGATGTTGAAGACCTTTTATGTAAGATTTGTGTTTTCTATCGACCAACAAGAAAAGAATGCCATTTCCATAGAAAAAATGTTTTCAAATCAGCTGATGATGATTGGTGTGATAATGGTTTGTGGTTTTACAAGGACAGCGACGATGAGGTTACTCTTGTTCCGTTTTCCTTTTTTAATCCAAATGATTGAGGATATGGAGATTGTGCATGGAGATGTCCACGAAGTAGAACAGGAGATAAGAGGATGCCCAGGAAACCGAAAAATGATTCAGTTACTTCATTAGGACCAAGTAATTTTGTTTATCAAATGGGGGATGTCAGGAATTTTGTGTAAGAGCCGTTCTTGTGGTTGAGCATGATCTTTATGCCCCGAAAGCAGGAACGCGATCCTTATAAATTACGGCGAATTGCGTAAGGGCCTTTTTCCAATCCTTTAGTGGCATGGTCCATTTTGTTGTGGCGTTTCTCAAGGCCAAGTATATCAGCTTAGTGGCTGATTCGTCACTTGGGAAATGACCCCGGTTCTTAATAATTTTCCTTAGCGTCATATTTAGGCTTTCGATAGCGTTCGTCGTGTAGATAATTTTCCGTATTTCATGGGGATATATGAAAAAAGGTATGACCCGTTCCCAGTTTCTTCTCCATGATTGACTAATGGGGGGGTATTTAGAGTCCCATTTGGCCTCAAATTCAGATAAATTGGCTTCGGCCATTTCCTCAGTCTCCGCTCTATAAATGAGTTTTAAGTCCTTGGCCACATCCTTTCGATCTCGCCAGCAAACAAAGTTCAGGGAGTATCTGACCAAATGCACAATACAAGTCTGGACCTGGGTCTTGGGAAACACCGTGTTAATTGCGTCAGGAAATCCCTTTAAACCGTCCACTACCGCTATAAGGACATCTTGAACCCCACGGTTTTTAAGCTCATTCATAATCTTAAGCCAGAACTTGGCCCCTTCGGTTTGCTCAATCCACAGACCTAGAACATCCTTTTGCCCTTCCATAGTAAAAGCCAGGGCCAAATAAACAGACTTGGTTTTTACAACTCCTTCATCTCGTATCTTCACACGAAGAGCGTCAAAGATAATTATAGGATAAACAGGATCAATTGGCCTGTTCTGCCATTCGCGTACTTCCTGGACAACAGCGTCAGTGACTTGTGATATCAAATCTGGAGAAACGTCTACAGCGTAAAGCTCTTTAAGATGGGCCTGAATGTTTCTGACGGTCATCCCTCTGGCATACATGGAAATGATCTTGTCATCAAATCCATCAAACCTTGTCTGCCCCTTTTTAATTAACAGAGGTTCAAAAGTCGAGTTTCTGTCTCTGGGAATATTGAGTTCCATTGCGCTGGTATCGGTCTTAACCGTTTTACGACTGTGACCATTGCGCGAGTTACCCGTGCCTCGTCCAGCCGTGTCCCCCTTATCATATCCAAGATGGTTGGTTAGTTCTGCTGAAAGAGCCTTCTCGAC
Source organism: uncultured delta proteobacterium (assembly GCA_963798475.1). GTDB lineage: Bacteria > Desulfobacterota > Desulfomonilia > Desulfomonilales > Desulfomonilaceae > CAJBEZ01. The sequence continues at coordinate 53,201 of CAWCTI010000015.1, read as the reverse complement.
CAACGCCTTTTTCAGCTGCTGAATGATACCATCAGCGCCCAGTAAGTCCTCCGGCTTCGAATAGCCCGCCAGTAACTCGTTCAATATCTCTTCCCTAATAGCCATGTCCGTGACCTCCTATAATTTCGACAGAATATCACGAACGACTTCTTACACAAATTATCGGACACGCTCTATCAAATGAAGATTACTCTCAAACAGTTAAGCCGCCCCTTCTACCGTCGCAGTTTTAAACCGCCCTTTATAAGAGCTTTTTTCTGATATCGCTGTTAGTAGAATTTCCTCAGTCATCTTAACCATACGTTCGATTGGAAAACGCTCTATGACAATTTCTCGTGCCCTTCTACTCATCAAGTTTCTGGTTTCGTCGTCCAACAAAATCCGAGCCATAGCTTGAGCTATTAGTTCAGGTGAGCGACGTTGAACCAGTAGCCCGTTAACGCCTGGTTCTATGATTTCAGGAGCTCCCCCCACAGATGTGGCTACTACCGGCAGACCACACGACATGGCTTCAATTATAACATTTGGGAAACCTTCGGAAACCGATGACGATACTAAGAGCCATCCTCGCCTTAAGAATGGCCGGACGTCAGTAACGCCCGGAATGAGTTCTATGTGTTCCGCTAAACCGCTTGCCGTGACTTCTTGGTGAACTCTAGAATTTAAATAGCCTTGGCCTATCAAAATTAATCGAGCGTTCGGAACAAGTTTTCGTAGAAGTCTGAAAGATTCAATTAAGAGAAAAGGGTCCTTTTGTCTGACCAAACGACCGATAAAAACAACAGTAGGTTGGGGCTCCCGGCAAGACAAATCCGGTGTGAAATAATTGGTATCCACACCATTAGGCACAACCTCAACTATTTTTGGATTAACGTCATGTCTTTTGATGACATGCTCTCTCAAAGCGTCGGCGTTACATACCAACCTATCAGTCAATCGCCACAGAATTGATTCAAACTGTTGTTCCTGTGTTCTACGCCAACTTGCGATTACAGTTGAATCAGTGGTTGTGGCCGCAAATATCCGTCCCCAAATATTAGGAACAGCGGTCATCGTGTAGAGTATGTCGGGTTTTTGGCCCCTGAGTTTCCAGAAAAACCTCCAAAGAGCCCATGGTGTCACCCACGAATTTCTGGATAGATATTTAATTGGGACGCCGGAAGATTGAGCTACAGGCAGCATATCTTCGCCACCCCTCAAGACCCATAGTTCCGGTGTGAAAAGGTCTCGATTCAGATGTTTCAGTAAATGAATGGCGTATCTTTGTGTGCCCCCAAATTCCAAATCCTGAAGCGTGATAACTATTCGGTATGGCGGGCTAACTGTGGCAAGCAATAATATCGCGGCTTTCTTCATGGGGCAACTCCTCAAAAAGATAAACAGTTATTGGTTAGAGTTTAATCGGATAGATATTATAGCATTATTAAGCTGTATTATCAACATATCAGCATGAATATATGATGTATATTAAGTGTGTAAAATTATATCATGTTGATGTTATTGTATTAAGCAGCATCTTATAAGGATATGCACAAAAAATGGAACCTATGAAATGCTATGGTCAGATTTTTTACAATCTTTTGTTGGAAAGCGGACAACTAAGGACGAAGTATTTCTCAATAATCTACTAAATCAAGATTGGGATTGGGTTCATGATTAGTTTAGAGGAGCTGATGGCCTTACACCGTTGTCCAATTTCACTAAACGATTAATTCTTCTTTATAGAGACACCATCGAGGCATCAATTTATCTATAAAGGCTTTGAAGCGGATGTTCCTAAACCGCTTCTGGCGAACAGCTCTTCGACTGCAGTTAGAATCCCTGTTCCAGCCAACAGACCCTGACGGTTCTTTTCCCTCGTGAATTTCCCAAAATTCTTTGTGTAGTAATGTAAAGGTCCTAGCAGAGCAACAAGAGCTAATAAAGAACTCTTTTCCCAACACGTGACTGCATCAACGTCAACATTCGTATTCAGAAGGGCATTGGCTGAGATTATAAGCTGTTCGATTTGTCCCCTCTGCTATACCTTCTTTCTCCGAAAATATTTCCCCTTACGCTTGGGTAGTGGCATCCGAGCACTAAAAATGTTCCATTAATTTTATGAGACATCCAACTCGTCAACTGTGATTCAATCTGTCTTAGAGGAATCACTGGAATATTCCTTGACGCTGAAGTCACATAATTATAGAACCCGCTGAAAATTAGGTTAGCGGCTTCCGATTGCTGTTATCCTACTAAGATGGACGCTCTCTCTCATGGGATGAAAACTTAAGAGAGGGTGTCCACATAAAAAATGACTACATTATGATTAGAAGGACCTTTAGGAACATAGTGGGTGATATCATGATAATGGGTTGTGTCTTTTGTAACAGGGTTTGGTGTCGTAAAGACAAATATGAAACATTAGATGTCCAAAATTTAGATATAGAAAACAGAACTGATATAAGCCACGGAATTTGTCCAGAATGTTTTCAGCAACAAAAAGAAGATAAAGTTCATAATCATCAGAGAAGCAAAGGTTATGATGAATGTTTTAACCGACACGAGGATTGTACTAACACTATTTGTATGTTTAAACCTACATGCGGCGAGAAAGCATTGAACGAGTGGAGGGCTGACATAGTGGTCTTAGGAAGTTGTTAATAGATACTGTGCTGAGTTCTCGTTTAGATGGAATTATAGACTCACAAAAGCGAATGCTGGGTTAATTAGAAACCGCCCTAGTAGTGAGTTCGGGGCGGTTCGCTGTGGAAGAAAGAGTATGGACAAATTCTCATCCACATCACTATCTACTAGACGCCTTTTATCAGTATTGTATTAAATGTAAAGACAAGAAACTTTTGTCCAACGTCAATCATATTGCTGGACTTGAGACATTTATTAATAGTATTAATGCTGCATGAAATTAATGGGATATACCTACTAGCTATGATATAATTTCATATTATATTAAATCGATTGTTTAATAATACTTGACAACACATCAATACAATGACTATTTCATATTTAGCGACAAACCAAACCTAATCCTTCCTTTGACCCGTTACCCAACGGGTCAAACTTTTTCTGGCGTATGGAGTTAGAATGAAAAGATTACCTAGAAATGTTGATTTATCCAGTTTAACAAACGCTGAGCGGAGGATACTTAAGATATGCATAGGTAAATCGTGCCCTTATGATATGGAGTCCTGTCTATGTAATAGCCGAAAAGACTCATCAAAATATTGTGGGAATTACAGAGAGATGGTCAAGGTTTACGCCAAGATTCGTCAGCCAGATTTATTCACGAATATTGAGAACGTGGCTTATAGCGGTTCTCGAAAATAATCGCGAAAAGAACGCGACTTTTTAGTCGAGATGTGGTTTTCTTTAGGCATGTGTCGTCAACGAAACATGCCTAACCGGGATAACTGTACCTTTGACGAATTGGAGATCGCAGCCAAGGCCTCGCCGGTACAGCGGTCCTACATTCGCCTCATGGCTATTAAGGCCTTGGTAATGGGTCTGCCTCATGAGCAAGTGGCGGCCTTGTTCGGCGTAAACGAAGACTCTGTTTCCCGTTGGGTGAGACGTTTTAATCAACGAGGTATTGATGGGCTTACACAAGGCACTCGGCCTGGACGTCCCCTCAAAATCAGCGGAGAGCGAACCGATGAATGTTCCAAGCTGGTCTTACATCCGGAACAAGTCAATGAGACTCATTGGACCGGACGCAAGTTTCACGGATATCTCACCAAGCATTGTCAGATGGAGGCTGGCTACAGCACGCTTATGCGGTGGCTTCACGACGAGGATTTTCGACTGAAGGTCCCTCGTCCTTGGCCGGATGGCCAGGATGAAGAAAAGAGAAAGGCCTTCATTGAACTGATCAAGAAGTTTCTTGGCGATCAGGGCGTGGATCTTTGGTTTCTTGATGAGTGCGGTGTAGAGGGAGATCCTCGTCCGAGAAGGCGCTTTTCGAAAAAAGGAGACAAGATCCTTCAAGCATACGGTGGAGCGCATCTCCGAATGAATGTCACGGGCATGGTCTTGCCAAGAAAGGGTGAATTCTATGCGCTCGAATTTAGCCATTCCGATACGGAGATCTTTCAGATCTTCCTGGATCACGCCAATCGTGACATCCTGTTTGACCGCCCCCGCAACCTGCTCATCCTGGACAATGCGTCTTGGCACAAGAGTAAATCACTTGATTGGGGCCGATTTGAGCCGATTTTCTTACCACCTTATTCACCAGATCTTAACCCCATTGAACGCCTCTGGCTAGTTATGAAGGGCGAATGGTTTTCTGGATTCTACGCCAAAACCAAAGATCAACTCATCGACCGACTTACCGACGCACTAAGATGGCTCATCAACAGGCAAGATGAAAACATCAAAACTTGCGCCATTCCGACAGAACTTTAGAGAAGCGCTATAGGACAATTACCCCGTAAGGAACAAGACCAATCGTCGCCTGTTACCCTATGTGGTAGTCTATTTCATTTTAAATCGGATTCTTGGAAATTAGGAGTGTATATCAATGAAGAAAGTATTTGTCCTAATATCATTTGGTCTTTTCCTGGCAACTGCCATGGTCGTTAATCCGTTTATCGGGTACTGTGATGAAGGTGTTGAAACAGTGGGGCCACAATCAAAACAAACTACAGGTGATGCGATGAAGATATCACTCAAAGCCGTATTTCATCTTGACTTAGACCAAGAAGATAGACTCACTCTGGCACTGGCCAATATAAAGAATCTTTTCAAGGAAATTCCAGCTCAACAATGCGACATAAGCGTTGTAGCAAATGGCAAAGCGGTTAGTATGTTTAAAAAAAACAGGATGGCTGCCTATGCCAAAACAATCGAAGAACTCCACAAGATGGGCGTTCATTTCAAAATGTGCAATAATGCTTTAGTATATCATCAAATCAGAAAAGAAGATTTGATTGATATCCACGAAACAGTCCCTGCAGGGATTCTGGAAATAATTAACTTACAACAAAACGGATTCGCATATATAAGACCATAATATGACGAATAAAGTCAGTCTAACCCGTTAATTCCCAGATAAGATTGCCTTACAAAAGACTGTAGCGTCACGCTACGGTCTTTTTAGTTTGCATTAGAGACAAATGACCATTTTAAAAGGACATGCTGAAATGCAAAAAAAATGAATCCTATGAAATGAGAGGGTCAATGAGATTATGTCAGAGTCATTTTTTCCTACCATCACGGCTTACCACATTTGAATCCCTTTATATTTTATTGGGGTATGCACTTGACTCAGCCACCCACTATATCTTGTGGTTTGCCTCCGAATAGATTAATCCAAATCCAATTTCGTCCTACACTGATTACATTTTACAGCACCCCGGAACACTTTATTGCCGCATTGGGGACAAATATAGCGGGCTTCTTCATCTTGAATCCATTTTTCAGTGCCGACCTCTCGCCAATGCGGAATAGCACGTAAAATAACCCTCCTGCCAACAGTCATGGGAAAATCTTCTATATGCCGACAAGGAAATTCATCACATTGATGACAGCCTGTATATCCTCTCTCTTTTGTGCAGTTCCTGATCTCACACTGGCGACAGTGCATAAACTGTTCATCTGACAAGCAGCCACGGCATTTAATATCTTCTATCGAAAGGTTTTCACTATTAGGAAGAGTACCTTTGTCGGGGACAGATCCCTTGTAAAGATTCAGCAATATTTCCTTGAATTTCTGATTATTATCCCGGTGTGCAATGTAAATGGCACAGACACCGCAATAAAGACCGCAAGGAGAAATTAGATCTGTGTTTGTTGTCATCGCTTCTATTGTCCTTCCTGATGTGCTGATCCGACTTGGGAAATCCTATAATCGCTCGTACTACATATAGTGGGTGGTTGAGTCAAGTGCATACCCCAATTATTAAATTCCTGAGTTGTATTCCTATAATTAAGCTCAAAAAAAACCAACTGAAACTGCAGTTGGCGAAGGGGGGAAAAGATTATTTTCTTGCCAAATAGCTGACGCAACTGCTGGGCCAAAGTTTAGTTTTAAATGAAAATAGAACATATCATGGTTCATATCAGTATGTTACAAAAACTCCTCTCATCGATTTTATGTTTAATAAATAGCTTGCTGAACGTTTTCAGGTTCATCCTAACCAGATAGTCCAGTGGAAGAAACAACTTCTTGAAAATGCGGAAAACGCTTTTAGTAAAGATAAGGTAGTAGATAACGATTCCACGGTAAAACAGCTTCATGCCAAAATCGGGCAACTGGCGATGGAGAACGATTTTTTGTCAGTAGCGCTCGGTCGCATCGGCGATTCGAGCGCAAAGAAATGATTCAAGAAAAAAGTCCTGTGTCCTTGTCCAGGCAATGTCAGATTCTTGAGATCTCAAGATCAGGAATGTATTACAAACCGGTTCCAGTCAATGAAGCCGACCTTCGGTTGATGAGATTGATCGACAAGATTCATTTGATTCACCCGTATTTTGGAGCTAGAAGGGTATCGGGTAAGCTTTGTGACATGGGTGAAAAAGTAGGCCGAAAACATGTCAGGACTCTAATGAATAAGATGTGTATCACGGCCATTTACAATAAACCGAGGCTTTCAAAGCGAAATCGGAACCATAGAATCTACCCGTATCTTCTCCGGGGAATGCCCATAACTCGGGCTAATCACGTTTGGGCAGCCGATATTACGTATATTCCCATGGCCAGAGGATTCTGCTACCTGGTAGCTATTATGGATTGGGCAAGTCGGAAAATATTATCATGGCGGTTATCAAACACTCAGGACGTTGGGTTTTGCGTGGGGGCTTTGGAAGAAGCCATCGCCAAATTCGGAGTCCCAGAGATTTTCAATACGGATCAGGGATCTCAGTTTACATCTGATTCATTCACTGAGGCCTTGTCAACCAGGGGCGTCAAGATAAGTATGGACGGCAAAGGTAGCTGGAAAGACAATGTTTTTATTGAACGTTTCTGGAAAAGCGTCAAGTACGAAGAAGTTTACCTGAAAGGTTACGAATCTTTGTCAGTCGCTCGAAATGAGCTAAAATCATATCTTGAGTTTTACAACCACGAACGGAGGCATCAAGGGCTTGACTCAAGGACCCCGGATGAGGTCTATTGGAGTACTTTGCCCCAGACCGAAGTAGCAGCATGAAGAGTAGGCTTATCACCTAAAAATCACGTTCAACTGTACAAGAAGGCTAGACCATCTCTGTCTGAGTCAATGTTTTTGTTAAAAAAGTTGTACACAAAAATGTTACTATTCTCCAACTTATTACAATTATTAAACTTTGTTGGTATTAAAATTACGACATCAGATGCCTAAGATTTGAACAAGAGCATAATTTTTTAACGCCACTTTTAAGTTATGAACCTAGTCTGTCAGGTCATAATAAGTTTCAATGGTCTTGAGAAAAAGGTCAGTGAGAAATTACAGCGAGCCTGAAGTAATTTAAATAGAGGAAGACCAAATTTTTAATGAAGTATCGACAGAATGTTGAGACAATAAAAGCTAAACCCGCTGTGGGGCAGCGGGCTTAACAGAATACGATGAATGGAAGTTTGGGAAGATTTAAAAGACGTTAGCTCTTAGGCTCCTTCCAGCTCTATCTTCCAACCGGATTTCTCCGGAATTACAATACTAGACACCCTTGAATTATGAGGGTTCCCTGTTAGCTGTAAAAAAGTGGACAGTCTGAAATATTTTGTTTTTATATTGACCGTTTACGTGTATTACTCTGCCCGAAGATCCTACTTAGAGGATAGACTTTGACGGAACCGTGGGATTATCCCGAGGTGAGTTTATAGCTGCAATTTACTTGACGACTTCAGTGGATAAAGATGTTTTATCGCTAAATACGGCATTCACGGTAAGTCTGGATTTGGAGTCAGACAGCAGGCCGTTGTCGGCGGCATACAGATAAATAGTTCTTCGACCGGTAACCAGAGTATTTAGCTGCCCTCCCTTGGTATTAATCAATTGGTAGATTTTTGGATACAGGGCTACTCCTAAAAACATTTCAGGCGCTTTAGGTTCACTAGACCATCTGACCACTCCATCCGGCCCCAACAGATCAACCCGCTGCAGTTTTTTGTTTTCGACCTGGAGCTTCATTATGAAAGTCCCATCGAGGTACCCGTCTTTACCCGGGCGGGTGCTAGTGTTTACCAGATCCGCCAGAAAGCCTCTAAATTCGCATGTAATGAGGCCTTTGGCCTTTGGACTCGTTTCAACTTCCGGAGCGACGGTGGAAGTTGTGGCAAGTCCTTTTTTTACCATTTGTTGATAAAAGGAACCATCAGCGAGGCGGACAATGATCCTCAAGTTTTGGTTCGTCCGCGCTAGATCTCCAGGATCGTATACGTAAAGATAAAACTGTGTCCTTCCTTCAATTGGGATAGATATTGAACCGTCAGGTTTGTTTAACAGGGCAGTGGGGGCCCTCTGATAAGCGACCGCAAGCCCCCACGCTCCGTCAGCAGTCCCGAAAGTTCCCCATTTTCTGACAACTCCCGTCACACTGTTGACTTCTATCCCGGTAATAGTATTCTTTGGGTTGACATCTATATCCAAACCAAACACCGAGTCAGGCTTTCCATCCGGTTTAATTTCAGGATATGGTCCCACAGCGTCAGTTGGAAAAAAACCAAGCCACTCCCCCAGGAAATTGACCTGAGTTCCTCGTCCTTCTTTGGTATTGGTTTCTTCGGAAGACTCCTTTTCAGTCAGGGGTGATTTTTCTACTTTTGTCCAATAGATTTGCCCATCTGAAAATGCCACATTAACCCTAAAATCTGTTTTGTCTCCTTCTATAGCTCCATTATCGGCGACATACAGATTGAGGTCAACCTTGTCTTTAACTCGAATCTTCAACGATCCATCCGGCTCATTGATTAACCGCGTCGGCTCACTTTTCAACGAAACGCCTATAGGAGGATTATGGCTGGTTGGAACTGTGTCCCATACCGCCTTCTCACCATTTGTATTTCTGATTTCTATCGCGCTTATTTCTCTGTCTTTGGTTTCCAGCCTGAGTTCGAAAAGGCCGTCGGGTTTGTTGTCACCCTCAATTTTTTTCCCAAATCCAACTGCGTCGTAATTTGAAATTCCTTTCGAGTACGCCGACATCCTGACAGGATAAACCGCCTGTCCAGGCGTCCCTACCGTTGGACTAACACCTGACTCCTCCTGGACCTGATTGTTAAAGACTGTGCCATCAGTGAACACTACTCTAACTTGATATTTTCGATCGTGTTTAGAGAACTGACCATCGTCAGTTACCAAAAGAAGCAAATTCTGATCGGTTAGAGGGCGCGATTTAAGCTCCCCTTCGTTACGGTTTAAAATGTCCGATGGATTTTTTGCCAGCGCTACCCCGAGATAGTCCGAGTTGTGGCCTCCGAGATGTGAGGTCCAAGATTTCGAAGTATTCGAAGCCATGATTTCAACTTCTTCAATTCTTTTATCTGCGAGTGGCGTTGAAAACGTGAGAGAAAATACAGCGTCAGGAATGCCATCCGGCTCCGGTTTAGTTTTGCCTACCCTATCTGTTTTTTTTACACCTAGAAAAGAACACGCGCCCATAGGTGCGTTTTCAGCATTGATAGTTGAGGACCAATAGCATGAAACTCCCATGAAAACAAATAATAAGACAATTCTTGTAAACTTGCCGGAGTACAGTGTGCTGATACCTCCAGAATAAATCGATAGTTTCTGAAATTCATTTACAATTCAAAATCTATTGCATAACATATTGTAATGTCAATCTATAAGTGCTGAAAAATTGTAATCTTTTCAGAAAACAGAACAAGTCGAGTAAGCAAATACATCTTCGTGCTCAATCTCAAATGTTACTAAGCAAAGGAGACGACTTTGATCAAAATCGGAATCATTGGCGGATCAGGATTCGATGAACCGGATTTTCTGTTGTCCGCCAAATCAATTAAGATAGGCACACCTTTTGGTCATCTTTCATCGGACCCGGTCATTGGATTACTGGGTTCAACGGAGATTGTGTCGGTAAATCGTCATGGAAAGGGCCATAGAATAGCTCCTTCCCAGGTAAATTATAGGGCAAATATTTGGGCCATGAAAGAACTTGGAGTTACCCATGCTATAGCTACAACCGCTTGTGGTTCTTTGCGGGAGGAAATAGAACCGGGGCATCTGGTTTTTCCGGACCAATTCATTGATTGGACCAGGAATAGGAAGTCAACTTTTCACGAGGGAGACCAGGTGGCCCACGTATCCATGGCGGACCCCTTCTGCGATCATATACGAAAGTTATTGATAGATGCTGCGACAGCTCAAACGATAAAATTTCATGCCAAAGGAGTTGTTGTAACCATTGAAGGACCTAGATTCTCTACAAGGGCTGAAAGTAAAATGTTTCGTGCTTTGGGCGCCGACATAGTCAATATGTCGACATCACCGGAGGCTGCTTTGGCCCGTGAAGCCGGGATCTGTTACGCAGTCGTAGCAATGAGCACTGATTATGACTGCTGGCGTCATTCTGATGAAGCCGTTACATGGGGAATGATAGCCTCCACTATGAAAAACAACGTTGAAAACGTCAAAAAGATATTTTTGACTGCCGCCCCTTTGATAAATTTTGAAGACTGCGACTGTCGTAAAGCTATGGATGGCGCTCTTGTTTGAGCGTCTAAATTGGGAAACACTGGCTCATTACAAGTGAGTTTTGAAATGTGGAGTAATTAATATGGATATAAAAGAAAAGATCATACTGGCTCTTGGAAATGAACCAGTTGATTTGTTGCTGAAAAACGCAAATATTGTCAATGTCTTCTCCGGGCGAATACATAACGCGTCTGTCGCTGTACACAAGGATATAATAATAGGTTTTGGAGACTATGAAACTAAACACACGGTTGATTTGGATGGCGCTTTTGTGGCTCCGGGCTTTATCGATGGCCACATTCATCTGGAATCCAGCATGCTTACTATTGCTGAATTGGCCCGCAACGTTGTCCCTCTAGGTACTACCGCTGTAGTGACCGATCCACACGAAATTGCAAATGTTCATGGTCTGGCCGGGATAAAGTACATTCTTGATTCAAGCGAGGGGCTTCCTCTGCGCGTTTTTGTGATGTTCCCCTCTTGTGTCCCGGCGACACCTTTTGAAACATCGGGAGCCATATTGGGACCGGAAGACATGGTCAAATTCCGGGACCATGAGCGAATCCTGGGTTTGGCTGAAATGATGAACTTTCCCGGCGTGATTCTAATGGATCAGGATATTCTTAAGAAGATCGAGGTGTTCAAGAATAAAATAATCGACGGGCATGCCCCCGGCCTATCAGGCAGGGGCCTCACCGCATACAGGATCGCGGGGATCGGATCCGACCACGAGTGCTGCAGCCTGGAACAAGCAATGGAGAAACTCGACATAGGAATGAGAATCATGATTAGAGAAGGGTCGGCTGCAAAAAATTTGGATTCGTTGATACCTCTTGCCAATTCATACAACTCTAGAAACATCATGCTCGTAGCTGATGACCTTCATCCGGACGACATCCTGGAGAAAGGCCACCTCAATTATCTGTTACAGCGTGTGCGAAGTAAGGGGCTAGATCCAGTCACGGCTGTCCAGATGGTTACAATTAATCCGGCCACTTATTTTGGTCTCAAGAATGTCGGGGCCATTTTACCAGGGTATAAAGCTGACCTTGTCATACTGGAAGACTTGGAAAAATTTAATGTCAAATCCGTGTATTGTGCAGGTCTGAAGGTTTCTGAAGAAGGGCGGTTCATTGGGAATTGGTCCGACTCAATTAATGTGAAGCTTCCTCCAAGTTTCAACGTCGCATGGGATAGTGTTCCCGATTTGGAAGTAATTGCTGAAGGTCCTAATGTCAATGTGATTAAGGTAGTTCCTGGGCAAATAATAACCAAAAGGTCCGTCGAAAAAACACCAAGTGTGAATGGAATAGTCAGTTCAGATGTTGGAAGAGACCTGCTGAAAATTGCCGTAATAGAGCGACATCGTGGCTCAGGGGCATACGCGGTTGGTGTTATCAATGGATTTGGACTTAAAAAGGGGGCAATAGCGTCATCTGTCGCTCATGACTCACACAACATTATTGTGGTAGGCGAAAACGATTCCGACATGCTCGTCGCTGCTAAGACCGTTTCCGGAATGGAGGGAGGTTTAGTTGTAGTGGCCGACGGAAATGTACTTGCCTCTTTACCTTTGGAAATTGGTGGCTTGATGTCTAATCTAGCAATTAGCGAAGTTAAAACAAGGCTTATTAATTGTGAAACCGCCACTAGAAATTTGGGATGCTCGCTCGACGCGCCGTTTGCTACACTCTCTTTCATGGCTTTGACCCCCATTCCTGAAATAAAAATAACTGACCAGGGTTTATTTGACTCGACTAACTTCAAGTTCATGTCTTTATTTAAGACATCCTGACACGGTGGCACGCCGGTGAGTTTTTTCCAATATGTCCTGTTGACACAACGATAGCAGTGCTTAATTATAACATGCAAGCTTTTTGATTAGTTATCTCTTGACAACTATGCAAAGGATGACCTAATTAGTAATAGTTACTATTAAGTTGTAGATGTGTCTAAAATGGCTGGCTACCTGAGAGAGACTTCGCAAAGACGTGTCATACTGGAAGAACTGGGCAAAATGACTACCCATCCAACGGCAAACGAAGTCTATGAAATAGTACGAAAGCGTTTGCCAAGAATCAGTTTAGGCACTGTTTATCGAAACCTGGAGTTGTTGTCCGAATCAGGTTTGATTAAAAAACTTGAAATGGCCGGCGCTCAAAAGCGTTTCGACGGGACCATTTACGACCACTATCATATTAGATGTGTTAAATGCGGAAGAATTGATGACTTGAAATTACCTGCAATAGAATCAATTGATGATACTGCCGCTACTGTTAGTGACTACAGGGTATTGTGGCATCGATTGGAATTCGCGGGATTATGTCCGGAGTGTAGCGATCAAAGATCAAGAAAAGGGAAAGTAGAGATTCTAAAAATTAAGAGGAACAATATTGGGAGGAAAGACTAAATGGCTTCACTAAGGGGATCGGAAACAGAAAGAAACCTGATAACTTCATTTGCTGGAGAATCTCAGGCGCGAAATAGATACACGTATTTTTCTTCTCAGGCTCGTAAAGAAGGTCTGATTCAAATCGCGCAAATTTTTGACGAAACAGCTAACCAGGAAAAAGAGCACGCAAAGCGTTTCTTCAAACAGTTAGAGGGTGGTGAGACTCTCGTTCAGGCTGCTTTTCCGGCGGGAATCGTGGCTGGAACAGCCGATAACCTGAGAGCTGCCGCAGCGGGTGAGCATTTTGAATGGACAGAAATGTATCCCGGATTCGCTAAGGTAGCAAGATCTGAAGGTCTTGAAGTTGCGGCGCGAGTTTGGGAAGCTATTTGCATTGCGGAAAAGCAACATGAAAAACGTTATCTGGACCTTCTCAGTAACGTTGAGTCAGGCAAAGTTTTTAAAAAAGATAAACCGGTAGTTTGGAGATGTCTTAACTGTGGCTATCTGCATGAAGGGACAGCGGCCCCGGATTCGTGTCCCGCTTGCGCTCACCCCATAGCGTATTTTGAGGTCCTTGCGGAGAATTGGTAATTCATCATCTAGGCTCTAGTCTTGGCGTTTATTAATCGGTCTGCTTTTTAAAATTGAAACGAGTCGAAATCAACAAACAAGTGGAGGTTTCTAAAAAATGACAGAATTACTGCAGATTTACAAATGTGAGGTATGTGGAAACATCATTGAGATGATTCATACTGGTCAGGGTGAGTTGGTCTGTTGTGGTCAGCCTATGAAGCTCTTTTCAGCGAATACCGTAGACGCTGCAAAGGAAAAACATGTTCCGGTAAAAGAGTCTATTCACGGTGGCTTGAAGGTAAAGGTAGGCAGCATTGCCCACCCAATGGAAGAGAAGCACTATATTGAATGGATAGAGATTGTAGCTGACGGGAAGGCCTATAGGCAGTTCCTGAAACCGGGAGAGGCGCCTGAAGCCTTTTTCCCTGTCTCCGGCGAATTCACAGCCCGTGAGTATTGTAATCTTCACGGCCTATGGAAAGCCTAAGTTTTTAGGTTACTTGTTCCGGCGTAGTTCCCTGCTGCAAAAATAGAAGGTGACATAAACGATTCATTGTAATTACAATAATGTAACGCCGGTTTGAATGACCTCTAAAGTAATTGCGGAACAAGGAATCAATCCGGCGTAACACCTGGGAGGTGATTGTGGAAGGTGGTATGAAAATTTATCAATGTCAAACTACAAATTGCGGTTACATGTACAATCCCGAGAAAGGTGACCGAAAAGGAAAAATTCCTAAAGGGGTAGCTTTTGAAAATCTACCTGACGACTGGAAATGTCCGATATGTGGAGCAGGGAAAAAGATGTTCAGACCAATGGGCGGTTAAATAGTTTTTTGGATCTTTTGAATCACTGATTGGGGCGAATATGAAAAAAGCTCATGTTTTAATGGTCTTTTTTATTGGGTTGATGTTGCTGGTGCCTGAACTAGTTATTTGTCAAAATTTAGCCGTAAATTCAAATGCTTTGACGAGTCTTAAATTTGACGCTCCGGAAAACCTTGCCGATAAAAAGTATTTGGGACTTAACGACGGACCGACTTTCAAGCTTTCCCAGATAAGGGCAAAATTTATCATCATTGAGATCTTTAGTATGTACTGCCCCATTTGTCAGGGTGACGCTGCAGTGGTAAATGAGTTACACGATCTTGCGCTCAAGGTCCCCAAACTTCGGGACAACATTAAAATGTTAGGAATTGGGGCAGGCAACACCCCGTACGAAGTAAGCGTTTTCAAAAAAAAGTTTAATGTTTCTTTCCCACTTATAGCTGATGACAATTTCCTTGTGCAGAAAGCCCTAAGCGAGAACATTCGCACACCCACTTTTTTGGTTGGAAAATTAATGATGGATGGCAAGTTCAAAATAGTTTTCACCAAGGTTGGAGCGATAAAGAACGCGGGTGAATTTTTAAAAGAGGTTTTGACTGCGTCGAATTCGGGTAGAGGTTGATCACTATGCGTAAGGTACATAGTGTTGTTGTGTTCATGGCTTTTACTGGTTTATGTCAATTCTTGACCTTATCGTTTTCCTGGGGCGCCTCGGTCCCCGCGGATTCGTCAATTTACGATCCCGGGAAACTGAAGGCAATTGACAGCTCTACGCTCCTCAAGGTTGGAGACATCGCCCCTGATTTTTCGGTGCCATCATTGTCGGGCAAACCTATTACACTGAGTCAATACCTCAACAAGAAAAATGTTGTTTTGTCATTTGTCCCCGCTGCCTGGACTCCTGTATGCTCTCAACAGTGGCCCGGTTACAATATTGCTGAAGACCTGTTCGACAAGCATGACACTCAATTGATTGGGATTTCCGTAGACAACATCCCGACTCTGTACTCATGGACAAAGGAAATGGGCCATTTGTGGTTCCCAGTGGTTTCTGATTTTTGGCCTCACGGGGCAGTGGCGAAAAAATATGGTATCTTAAGATCAAATGGTGTGTCGGAACGAGCATTGTTTGTAATCGACAAGAAAGGTGTCATCCGTTACATAGATGTCCATGACATAAACTCCATGCCAAAGCTCGAAAACCTTATTAGGGAGCTTGAAAAATTGTAGGAGCCAATTACGACTTTACCAGACTTGATTCAGACGTGGGTCCACCAGAACTCAATTATAATGGATCCAGAAACATTTATGGCAAATGTAAACCGTTTTAAACTTCCATTTATTGTTCAATGACTTTTGTTTTCAGGTGGTGTGGGTCGATGGCTAAATTCAGCGAAGATTTTTCATCACGACACATTTCCTTGGTGGTTTTATCGTGTACGTTTTTTTGGTGTTCCCTGTCCTTTGCTGCGGAACAACCTATCAGCGATTTGACACAAGATTGTATCGCTTGCCACAGTTCAGTTACACCAGCGATTGTCACTGATTGGCGGCGAAGCGCGCATTCTAGAATAACCCCCAAAAAGGCTCTCGAAAGTCCGGAACTCGAACGACGTGTATCTGCAAACACTTTGCCGGACCAACTCAAAAATGTGGTAGTTGGTTGCGCCGAATGTCACTTGCTTAATTCAGAAGCCCATTCCGACACATTTGATCACAACGATCAAAAAGTCCATCTTACTGTCACACCAAAAGATTGCGCTACCTGCCATCCTGTTGAAGAATCGCAGTTCCAGAAAAATATTATGGCCTTCGCACATACAAACCTTTCAAAGAACCCGGTGTTCGGGATGCTCATGAAGACAATAAACGGTACCCAGGAGCTTAGTAAAAAGGGTACGACAATTAAGGAACCTGATGAAAAGACGAATTCAGAATCCTGTTACTCCTGTCATGGCACGGAACTTAAAGTAACTGGTAAGAAGGTGCGTTCAACTGACTATGGTGATTTGGAATTCGTTGAATTATCAGGTTGGCCGAATGACGGAGTTGGCCGTTTAAATCCTGACGAGAGTCGAGGGTCATGTTCTGCTTGTCACACGCGTCATCAATTTTCAATTGAGATGGCGAGAAAACCCTATACTTGTTCACAGTGTCACAAGGGCCCAGACGTGCCGGCATACAAGATTTATTCGGTAAGCAAGCACGGGGTTATGTTTTCATCACTCAACAAAGAATGGGACTTTAAGGCTGTTCCGTGGACAGTGGGAAAAGATTTTAACGCCCCGACGTGCGCAGCTTGCCATGTCAGTCTCTTGGTAAATCAGGAACGATCGGTCATTGCCAAAAGGACCCATCAGATGAATGATCGACTTCCATGGAGAACCTTTGGATTGATTTATGCGCATGCTCATCCAAAATCTCCGGACACGTCAATAATTCGAAATGCCGATGGATTACCCCTGCCCACTACTTATTCAGGGGTCCCGGCATCCGAGTACCTCATAAGTTCTGAAGAACAGAAAACCAGGAAAGAAACTTTACAAAGTATTTGTTTGTCGTGTCATACCCCTGACTGGGCTCAAGGTCATTGGGTCCGTTTCGAGAATACCCTAAAAACAACGGACGCAATGACTCTTTCTGCTACCAAAATCCTGATGAAGGCCTGGGATCAAAAACTTGCGGATAAAACAAACCCTTTTGACGAGGCCATTGAAAAGCAATGGACAGAAGAATGGCTCTTTTACGCCAACTCCACCCGCCTGTCTTCAGCTATGTTGGGAGCTGACCATGGTGTTTTTGATCGGGGGCGGTGGTTCATGGGAAAAACTATTCAGGAAATGCTGGACAGGTTGAACTTTCTGGCCGGTTCTAAAAGAAGGTGACTTCAAAAATCATACAGGGAGGTTTGATAAAAATGGAAAAAATAACATGGAAATGTACAAAATGCGGCTACACCTTAGAGGCTGATCCGGGTGTTGTTCCACCAGAAACCTGTCCGGATTGCAAAGACAAATGTGAGTTTGTGAATGTGACCTGTTACATCCCGGAATGTGGGAGGACAGGGCAAGATCCCAGATTGAAAGGCTAATACCGTCGGGGAAACATCTGACCAAATTGGATCATAATTTAGAGATGTTATAGAAGTAGATAGGATGGCTCGAGTGGCTTTAGTCGCCTTTAATGGTGAACAGACGTGTTTTGTGCATGTGTTGTTGAACGCTCTCGATATGAAAAGCAAAGGGTTCGATGTGCGAGTAGTTATTGAGGGCTCAGCTACAAAACTGATTCCTGATTTGGTCAAAGTGAGTAATCCATTCAATGGTCTTTATAATAAAATAAAAGAGCAGAGTCTTATATTCGCTGTTTGTAAGGCCTGTTCATCAAAAATGAATGTTTTGGAAGAAGTGAGGGCAGAATGCCTGCCTATAGCAGACGAAATGTCGGAACATCCCAGTTTGGCCAATTATATTAAGGAAGGTTATCAAATAATTACCTTCTAATATATTACAACACCGTGATCAACCTTATGAAACTTTGGGAATAGAGTTCACTATGAAGCTTTTAGGAATATACGGCAGTCCACGCAAAGGTGGTAACAGTGATTTTCTTCTCGATGAAGCGCTAAAGGGCGCCGAATCATTAGGCGCTGAAATACACGCCATTCGCTCTTTTGATATGAATATTAGTGGATGCCGCGAATGTGGAGGTTGCGACAAAACAGGCAAATGCGTGGTCAGAGACGAGATGGATTCCGTCTACTCTCAGTTGATAGAATCAGAAGTGATAATTTTAGCGACTCCCATGTTCTTTTATGGAATTACGTCTAGCGCAAAAGCGCTGATAGACAGGTGCCAAGCTTTGTGGAACAGACGAATGCTCGAAAAGCCACCAGAGCGTAAACGACAATACGATTCCGGGCGAGGTTATATGATCGCTGTGGGGGCCACTAAGGGGGCCAATTTATTTGAAGGTTCAGAAATGGTTGTCAAATATTTTTTTGACGCCTTGGATAAAAGTTATGAAGGTGGGTTGTTCGTTCGCTCAGTAGAAAAAAAAACCGCCATTTCGGAACGACCAGATATATTGAAGGAGGCTTTTGAACTAGGTAAAGCTGCTATCCTCGGGGAAAAATTTCACGTAAGCAAATGAATAACGGGTGCGAAGCGTCAACAAACCTGTTCCACGGTTACTCGATATTTTCAATCAATGTTAAAGGAGACATAAAATGTCTAAAGCTCTAATAGTTTTTGCCACGAGGTCTGGTCAGACCCAGACCATAGCGGACCTGGTCGCTGAGGGAATACGATTTACTGGAGTGGACGCAAAAGTTATATCCGCAACTCAACTAACTAAACAGGAGGAACTGGAAGGATACGACGCTTACGTATTTGGGTCCGCAACCTATCACGGCGAAATGATGCAGGCAATGAAAACGCTTTTATTTTTAGTGGCCAAGTTGGATGTAGATGGGAAAGTCGGCGGTTCGTTCGGCGCATTTGGCTGGAGTGGCGAAGCGCCAGACAGGATTTACGATACAATGCAAAACATTCTTAAGATGGACATGGTAGGAGGCCCGTTAAGACTCAAATCGGCTGCAATACAGGGTGGAATGCGGATGGCCCAAGATTATGGGCGGGAAATTGGCAAAAAAATCACCGGCAAATAGGGCTAAAAAAATCACATGGATTTTTGAAGAGTTAGATACAAACTAGAAGATATAGCATTAAGCTTTAGTTTACAAAAAGGAGTAAAAAAATGGAAAAATATGTTTGTCAGGTATGTGGCTACGTTTATGACCCAGCATCTGGAGACCCGGACAATGGTGTAAACCCCGGAACAGCGTTTGCCGACCTTCCAGTCGATTGGGTTTGTCCTGTGTGTGGGGCCGACAAGGACTCTTTTTCGCCCGAATAGAAGGATTTTCTCATACAGGATCCAGCAGAAGACGGCCGAACGTCCTTAGAATCGATAAGCAATCATTTGTCTCTTTCCAAGAGGTCGTGTCGGCTGTTCTTTTTCAGAGGGCGGGAAATGTTAATAATTTTTGGAGGAAAAATTGCGAACAGTTGTTGAGATAAAAAAAGGAATACACTGGGTTGGCGCAGTGGACTGGCATATCAGGGATTTCCACGGTTATTCAGTTAACAAGGGGTCCACTTACAATTCATATCTCGTCCTTGACGATAAAGTGACACTTTTCGACGCTGTAAAGAAGCCATTTAAAAGTGATATGCTTCACAATATTTACAAAGTTATCGATCCCGGAAAAATCGATTATCTGGTTGTAAACCATGTCGAACCGGACCATTCCGGATCTATTCCGGAAATCATGGAAGCGGTAAAACCTGAAAAGGTATTTTGTTCATCTAGAGGCAAGAAGGCTCTATTGGACCACTATCACAGGGATGACTGGCCCTATGAGGTTGTCGAATCAGGTCAGGAAATTTCTATTGGAAAGAGAACAATCACATTCTTGGAAACGCGAATGCTTCATTGGCCAGACAGCATGTTTTCGTATATCAAGGAAGAATCTCTACTGATTTCGAGCGATGCGTTCGGTCAGCATTGGGCCACGAGTGAAAGATTCAACGACCAGGTTGATAGTTCTGAACTCATGGCGCACGCAGTCAAATATTACGCAAACATCCTTCTTCCATATTCAGGGCTGGTTCAAAAACTCATTGCTGAAGTCAAAAAGATGAACCTTAAAATAGACATGATTGCTCCTGATCATGGTCTAATATGGCGCGACAACCCACTTCAAATTGTTGAAGCCTATGACAAATGGAGTAAACAGGGATGTAAACGTAAGGCCTTACTCATCTATGACACCATGTGGCACAGCACCGAAATGATGGCCAAAGCCATCGCTGATGGTTTGATTGAATCGGGAATAAGTGTAAAGCTTATGAACCTGGCTTGTGATCATAGAAGCGACGTGATTACTGAAATGATAGATTCTAAAGCAGTCATTTTGGGATCTCCTACGCTTAATAATGGAATGCTTCCGAGAATGGCCGACATGCTTTGTTACATGAAAGGATTGAGGCCGATTAACAAATTCGGAGCAGCTTTTGGTTCTTACGGATGGAGCGGCGAAGCGGTCAAACAAATTATTAAATCCCTGGAAGAGATGAAGATGAAGATCTTTGGCTCCGGTATAAATCTCCAATTTGTGCCTAATCATGAAGGGTTAAAGACATGTGTCGATCTTGGTCGTGAAATAGGCGCGGCAATTAAAGACTCTGTGTCGGCATAAAACATTGATAATAGGCTCTATGGAACAGGGTAATAATGGCGGACACACTGAGGGGACGAGATCTAAAGAAAAAGGTCCTGGAATTACTCAAAGACCCAAATTTTAGTTCCAGCCTGGAAAAACTTCGGCAATTACCATGCCGAACAGTTATCAACCCATTGTTGTCCTGTTTACTAGATCATGACGAATTGATAAAATGGAGGGCTGTGACGGCAATAGGCTCCGTTGTGTCCCTAATGGCAAAAACTGACATAGAGGCGGCCCGAATTATCATGCGCCGCCTCATGTGGAGCCTGAACGATGAGTCTGGAGGGATAGGCTGGGGCGCTCCAGAGGCAATGAGCGAAATAATGGCTCAAAGTAATACTGTTGCGGAAGAATATAATTCGATATTAATTTCATATCTTGATGAAAAGGGAAACTTCCTGGAATACGAACCATTGCAAAAGGGTCTTATATGGGGTGTCTCCAGACTTGCCATGACTCGACCTGATCTTATGAAATTAGCATCCATACATCTTCACAAATATCTCAGCTCGAATGACGCCTCAATTAGGGGCCTAAGCGCTTTGAGCCTAGGGCTCCTGAAAGCGACACATGAGAAAGATTATTTGCGTGAGCTCTTGCATGATCACGCCGAGTTTCAAACGTTCTTAAATAATGAATTAAGGAAATCCAAAGTTTCGGATTTTGCCGTTCAGGCTATTTCTCTTTTGAATGAATGATTACTAAATATATAGGAAGTGCGAAAATCCAGCTTTTCATCGGTTTGAAGTGACCAAGACCATTATCTCCTGATGTTGGCAAAAGGAGTTTCCTGTGGACCCTGTATTTTTGTCCCGTTTGCAGTTTGCGGTCGCAACCCTGTTTCACTTCATCTTTGTTCCGTTGACTTTAGGGCTGGCTATCCTTGTGGCCATCATGGAGACCAGGTATGTTCGAACCAGGAATCCTGAATATAAGAAAATGACTAAGTTTTGGGGACATATGTTTTTGATCAACTTTGTCGTAGGGGTTGTGACCGGAATAACATTAGAATTCCAATTTGGAACAAACTGGGCGAGATATTCAAAATATGTCGGTGATATATTCGGCTCACTATTGGCTATTGAGGCTACTGCGGCATTCTTTCTGGAATCCACTTTCATTGGCGTATGGTTTTTTGGCTGGAACAAATTGAAACCCAGGACACATGCGGCATGCATGTGGCTTGTGGCAATCGCATCCAATCTTTCAGCGTATTGGATTATTGCCGCGAACGCTTGGATGCAACATCCAGTTGGCTATGAGATACGAGGCGGAAGGGCAGAATTAACTGATTTTTTGGCTGTTATCACTCAACCTTACGCAATTACAAATTTTCTGCACACAGTTTTTTCCGGTTATGTAGTCGCTGGATTTTTTGTCATGGGAATCAGCGCCTTTCACCTGCTAAAGAAAAATGAAATTAGTTTCTTTACCAAATCATTCAGAATAGCCCTTGTGTTCTCTCTGATTTTTTCTATTGGCGAAGTTTTCATGGGTGACATAAATGGAAAAGAAGTGGCCAAATTGCAGCCTGAGAAGCTCGCCGCGGTGGAATCTCAGTGGGAGACTCAAAAGGGGGCTGATTTTTCGCTTCTTCTAATTCCTGACGAAAAACATGAACGAAACGCCGTCGAATTATTCAATATCCCTAAATTTTTGAGTTTTCTAGCAAAAGGCGATTGGAATGCGGAAATAAGGGGTCTCAAATCTTGGCCTCCCACTGACAGACCGCCTGTAACTCTTGTTTTTACATCTTTCAGAATCATGGTGGCCTTGGGGTTCCTGTTTGTTTTGCTCACAATAGTTGGTTGGTTCAAAAGGAATAGGCTGGAATCCAGTCCTATCTATTTGAGGATAATGCTCTTTTCGATTCCTTTGCCCTACATTGCATCCTTGTTAGGATGGATTGTGACTGAAGTTGGACGTCAGCCATGGATTGTTTATGGCGTGCTTAGGACTGAGGCGGCGGTTTCTCCGATAGCAGGTTCACAGGTGGCTGTATCTCTGGTGGCATTCATCGTTTTATATTCCTTGCTTGGGACAGTGGCTATCTGGTTAATGGCTCGTCATGCGAAACAAGGACCTGAAACTGTTTAGACGCCTTTTGCTTTAGTGCCTATCACCATCAAGTTGGAGACTTTGTGTGGTCAAATCGCATAGAAAGGCAGGCTGAGAATGCTTGAAACGACATGGTTCTTGTTATGGGGCTTGATTTGGGGAATTTATTTCATGCTTGACGGGTTTGATTTCGGTCTAGGCGCTTTACTACCCTTTATAACTCGAAGCGACAAGGAAAAAAGAGTCATTTATAACGCGATTGGACCGTTTTGGGATGGCAACGAAGTTTGGCTGATAACAGCAGGAGGAGTTACTTTTGCGGCATTTCCGACCACATACGCTGTTATGTTCAGCACATTGTATACTCCGTTGTTAATGATCCTATTTGCTCTGATAATTCGGGCTGTGTCTTTTGAGTTTAGAAACAAAATTGCCAGCCAATCCTGGAAGTCCTTTTGGGATGCTTGCCTGTTCATAGGCAGTTTCATACCTGCTTTATTGTTCGGGGTGGCATTTGCTAATATCTTCCAGGGCATACCTTTTGACAAGAACTACATGTTTCAGGGGAATCTGTTTACGTTGCTCAACCCTTATGGTCTCCTCGGGGGCATTCTGTTTGTGGCTCTTTTCCTGGTTCATGGGTCAATTTGGTTGGCGATCAAGTCGTATGGAAATCTTCACACCAGGGCCAAGGCTACCGCCTCCTCACTCTGGGTTTTTCTATTGGTTGTTGCAGTTGTGTTTCTTGGTTATACATGGTTTGCAACCCATCTATACAAGAACTACCTAAGTAACCCAATCCTGTTTATTCTCCCGCTAATTACGGTAATGGCCCTGCTTGCGACCCGTTTATTTATATTTCGGAACGCATTTTGGAAGGCATGGATGGCGTCGAGCTTAACTATATTAACGGCAGTTCTATTTGGCGTTGTAGGACTTTTCCCAAACATGTACCCGTCCAGTATTGATCCGACACTTAATCTTACGGCCTTTAATTCGTCTTCAAGTCCTCTTACCCTGAAAATTATGCTCGCGGTTGCTCTGGTTATGGTCCCAATCGTAATCGCATACCAGGCTTGGGCTTATCACCTGTTTAGTGGAAAAATTGATGAAGCTATGCTGTCTTCCAAGGAATCTTATTAGTCAACTAAGCCACGAGCTTTATTAAAGCCATATTAAATTAATGAAAGGAATTTTCATGACTGAACGAAAAGGATTGGTGACTATAAAGGGTAACCCTTTGACACTGGTCGGAAACGAGATCAAAGTGGGAGACATGGCTCCCGATTTTACAGTGATTGCTAATGACCTATCCCCAGCCAGCCTATCATCTTATAAGGGTAAAACTCTAATCATATCCTCGGTTCCTTCCCTGGATACGCCGATTTGTGACATGTCCACGCGTCGATTCAACCAGGAGGCTACAGCGCTAGGTAGCGACGTGACGATTTTGACGATCAGCATGGACCTCCCCTTTGCCCAGGCTAGATGGTGCGGGGTTGCAGGTGTGCAGAACATTGTGACATTGTCGGACCATAGAGACGCCTCTTTTGGTACTGCTTATGGATTGCTCATCAAGGAACTTAGGTTATTAGCTAGGGCAGTGTTAATCATTGATAAGAACGGGAAAACTCAATATCTTCAACTTGTGCCCGAAGTAGCTCAAGAACCGGATTACGACGGGGCCCTTGATGCTTTAAGAAAAGTCAAATAGGAATTTTTATGATTAACGCTGTAAAAACATTTCGGGAGGCGTCGGCTATGAAACAATGGAATTCGGTAAGTGAGATTCTGGATTTTGCTATCATTAACGAACAGCAGGCTCATGACTTTTACGACAGTCTAGCAGGTAAAATGGACCGCCCTTGGATGAGCCAAATATTTAAGAACTTTGCCAAAGAGGAGCTAGGCCACAAAAAGAAACTCGAAGATATCAAGGCTGGCAAGAAATGGGGTCCATCCGAAAAAAAGGCTCTGGATCTACAAATAGGTGACTATCTTGTAGCTGATGAACCAGGTTCTCAGATGGACTATCAGCAGGCTTTGATCCTGGCCATGAAAAAAGAAAAAAAAGCGTTCAAGCTATATACTAATTTGGCCGAAACCTGCGGAGACTCCAACTTGGAAAATGTCTTTCTGGCTTTGGCGCAAGAAGAGGCTAAACATAAACTGAGGTTTGAAATCGAATATGATGACTACATTATGACGGAAAATTAGTAGACCCTACAATTGAAGGTAGCCTTTTGCATATGCGCCATGGGTAGAATTCTAATGAGATATTTACTCATGGCGCTCGAAAGTGTTGTTGGTTAGTTCCACGTCTTGAATTAGAGAGATGTGGTTTTTTTTCAGAGCCTCCGCGACGCAGGTCAATGCTATTAAGGAAATTCTAAATGGAGATTTGATGACAAAAATTAAATTACTTACCGCCGCTGTTTTGGCGACTGCATTGATACTGGTTCTGGTATGGATTCAGGGCGGTTTTCACCACAAGGTTCCTGCAGGCGAGACAAAGCTCCCCAAGGAACAGATCACAAACGTAAAGACAGTCAAGGCCGAAAAGGTCGAGACATCGGGCGAAGTGACCGTTTCTGGAACTGTGTTAGCTCGGGATACAGCCAAAATCGCCGCACGTGTAGGTGGCTATGTTACAGAGCTAAAAGTTGACGCCGGCAGCACGGTGAAGAAGGGGGACCTTCTGCTGAAAATCGAGGCAAGAGAATTGGAAGAGCGCTCTGCCCAAGCTAAAGCCGCCTTGGAAAGCGCCATGGTGGACATGGAAAAAACCAAACAGGATTTCGAGCGCTATAAAGTGCTGTTCCAGGAACAGGCTATAGCGAAAAAAGAATACGATGACGTTTCGGCTCGTTTCGAAATGGCGCAAGCTTCGGTAAACAAGTCAAAATCAGCTTTGGCAGAAGCCCAGACATTTCTGTCATACGAACTCGTAACAGCGCCTTTTGATGGGATTGTTTCGGAAAAGAATATCAATCAGGGTGATCTAGCCGTAGTTGGTAAGGACCTGCTGACAATTTACAATCCCAAAAGTCTTGAAATGGTTGCCGCAGCCGGTGAACAATATGCGCCTTTTCTGTCTATCGGTTCGCCGGTCATCGTAACTGTGCCATCGTTGAACATTAAGGAAAACTGTTCTATCCGGGAAATAGTTCCGCAACGGGACGAAAAAACAAGAACGATCACAGTTAAAGCGCCTTTACATGACACAGAGAATATGACACCAGGGTTATATGGCACGTTGAGCTTCAAAACAATGTCTTCGCCAGTAATTATAATCCCGTCGGTCGCGGTCAAAATTGTGGGCCAGCTCGAATCTGTGCGTGTATTGGATAATGGAGAAATCAAAACGAGGCATGTTAGGACCGGCAGGACCCTAGATGATGGTAAAATAGAAATTCTGTCAGGATTGGAAGCCGGAGACGAAGTAGTCGTCGAATAGTAGTTACTTTCGTATTGGATCCATCCCGGACATGTCTGGGTCGTTATAGGCTAACTATAGTTTTGTACTTTTGGTATCAATAGACTGAAATTATTAATGAATCTCTTGAAGATCATCAGAGTTTCTGCCATAGACGGTTTGGCAACAAACAGGGGAACGCTAATGCCTAAGCAAAATCCGCCACAATCATTTCTGTCAAACGGTCAATGGAATGGCTCATCAATCGTCTGATTAAGGTCAAAGCTAATGTAGCTTATCATGGTCAGAGGTGGAAAGTTCACGTGACATTGGCCTTTCCCGTGGCTTGATCCCAACCAAGCGGTTTTTGGATGAAGGCCAGGCAATTCTGATTGATGAAGGGGCGGAGGCTGAGATACGCTGAAGAAAAGGCAACTACAGGTATTTTCATAAACTCGACGACGGCTTTGCCGTCCTCCTGCCACCAGAGAGACAGTCCCGGGGTCTTTTTCGGTGTCAGGGGAACACTGCGGGGCCCGGATTCCGGGGCAGACGCCCAAGAACCAATAGATTGGGATATAATTCCGGGCCAAAACCCTTGAGATGTTGGGGGATAAATGAAGAGAAAGAAATGTTTCGTTTTTGTCGGTTTGTCATGCCTATGTGCTGTTACTTTCCTCGGAGGCTGCAGCACGATACTTTTGTTCGATCCCAAAGGACCGATTGGCGAGTCGGAGCGGTTTGTCATTATCGCGGCCATCGCTCTCATGCTGATTGTTGTCATTCCCGTCTTTATCATGGCTTTCTGGTTTCCCCTAAAGTACAGAGCTTCCAATACCGAATCGACCTATATGCCGAAATGGGGTCATTCCGCTAAAATCGATTTTTTCATGTGGGGGGTTCCCTTTGCTATTGTCACGGTTCTTGCGATTCTGACCTGGACCAGGACCCATTCCCTGGATCCTTACAAGCCTATCCCTTCGGCCCACAACCCCATCAACATCGAAGTCGTATGCCTGGATTGGAAATGGCTCTTCATCTACCCGGATCACAATATCGCGACTGTCAATCAAATCACTTTTCCCGTCAATGTCCCGGTTAGCTTCAAACTCACTTCCGACACCGTAATGGGTTCCTTCTTCATCCCACAGCTAGGCAGCCAGATTTACGCCATGGCAGGCATGCAAACCCGATTGCACCTCCTGGCTGATAAACCAGGGACTTATACCGGTCAAAATCAGCAATTCACCGGTAGCGGTTTCGCTGACATGCATTTCCAAGCGAATGCGGTTTCCAGTGAAGAGTTCCAATCGTGGGTGCAAAAGATCAGACAATCTCCGGAAGAACTTAATCTGGACCGATATGAGAAGCTCTCGAGGCCGAGCGTCGGGTACTACCCCGTGACCTATTTCTCTTCAGTTAACCCCGACATGTTTGAGTCTATCCTGCGCAAATTCAATCCGACTATGGGCGCAAATTCCGGACCTATGAGCGTAGGATCGGTTTCTACACACGCAGGGACCGATGTTTCGGAGGGGAATTGATATGTTTGGAAAGTTAAGCCTTTCAGCGATTCCATATGACAATCCAATCACGATAACCGCCGTAGGTGGCGCGGTTCTCCTGGGCTTGGCGATCCTGGGTTTGATCACTTACTACAGAAAATGGACCTACCTCTACAAAGAATGGCTGACCAGCCTCGACCACAAAAAGATCGGTATCATGTACATTGTCCTCGCATTGGTTATGCTGTTGCGCGGATTCGCCGACGCTATTCTTATGCGCTCTCAGCAGGCTGTTGCGGCGGGCGGCTCCCTCGGCTTTCTGACTCCTGGTCACTTCGATCAGATATTCAGCGCTCACGGCTCGATCATGATCATCTTCATGGCCATGCCATTTATGGTCGGATTGATGAATATAGTTGTGCCGCAGCAAATCGGCGCACGTGATGTAGCCTTTCCCTTTATGAATTCCCTCAGTCTCTGGTTAACCACAGCTGGGGCGTTGCTGGTCATGGTATCTTTGGGTTATGGTGAGTTTTCCAAAGCCGGATGGTCGGGGTATGCCCCGCTGACCGAACAACAGTACAGTCCAGGCGTGGGAGTGGACTATTGGATATGGGCCTTCCAGATCGCCGGTATAGGCTCGACCATGACCGGTATTAATTTCCTTGTCACCATCCTCAAAATGCGCGCTCCCGGCATGAAGCCCATGCGATTGCCATTGTTTGTTTGGACTACCTTTTTCACCATGCTACTCGTAATTTGGGCATTTCCGGTTCTGACGGTCGATCTCGCTCTGTTAACGCTGGATCGCTACCTGGACATGCATTTTTTCACCAACACGCTCGGTGGTAACATGATGATGTATGTCAACCTATTCTGGACCTGGGGGCATCCCGAAGTTTATATCGTGATCCTGCCGGCTTTTGGGATCTTTTCGGAGATCGTCGCCACTTTTTCCGGAAAACGGCTGTTCGGCTATACATCAATGGTCTATGCCACTTCGGTCATCACGATCCTGTCCTTTTCCGTCTGGTTGCATCATTTTTTCACCATGGGCGCCAGCCCGAACGTCAATATCTTTTTCGGGATTGCGACCATGTTGATTGCCGTCCCTACCGGGGTGAAGATCTTCAACTGGCTTTTCACCATGTATCGTGGCCGCATAAGATTTGCTACGCCGATGTACTGGACCCTGGCATTCATCGTGACCTTCGCCGTCGGTGGGTCTGCAGGCGTGATGATGTCTATACCACCAGCTGATTACGTGCTCCACAACAGCCTATTTCTGATCGCTCATTTCCACAATGTGCTGATCCCTGGTTCACTGTTCGGCTTTTTTGCAGGTTTTTATTATTGGTTCCCAAAGGCTATCGGCTTTCGTTTGAAGGAAGATTGGGGTAAACGCGCTTTCTGGTGCTGGTTGATTGGCTTTTATCTCGCTTTTGCTCCCCTGTACGTGCTGGGCTTCATGGGCATGCCCCGCCGCATGGCGCATTATGTCAACCCGGCCTGGCATCCCTATCTGCTCATCGCCGCATTTGGCGCGGCCGTTATCCTGCTCGGCATCGTCTTTCAGGGAATTCAATTGCTCGTCAGCATTAAGGAGCATCGCGCCCTCAGCGACCCGACCGGCGACCCTTGGGACGGCCGCACGTTGGAGTGGATGACATCGTCTCCTCCAGCGGTATACAACTTCCCGAAAATACCGATCGTAGAAGAAGTCGACGCATTTATGGACATGAAGGAAAAAGGCATCGCATATCGGCAGCCGGATCAATATAACGATATCGAGATGCCGAGAAACTCGCCGCACGGCTTTATCATCGGCGCATTGGCTTTTGTGTTCGGATTTGCCATGATCTGGCACGTCTGGTGGCTGGCCATACTGGCCGCTCTGGGTATACTTCTTACGGTCATTGTCCGCTCTATGGATGACGACATCCATTATATCATACCCGCCGCCGAGGTCGAACGGATCGAAAATGAACGCTATCGGCAGTTGGAATCCATCGCAAAGAGACGTCCCACAGATCAACAGACCATTCCAGAACCTGTAGCGGAGATGTAAATGATAACAACAGACGCTTCGACCATCGACATCGCTTGTCGCGAAGAAGTTGAACACGCCGACACCGTCGCGATTCAGACATTCGGTTTCTGGATCTATCTTATGAGCGACCTCATCCTGTTTGCGACGCTCTTCGCTACCTTTGCCGTCTTGGGCGGCGCCTATGCCGGCGGACCGATGGGGAAGGAATTGTTTGATCTGCCTTACGTGTTGGGTGAAACCTTGTTCCTGCTGTTCAGCAGCTTAACCTGTGGTCTGGTCCTGCTGGCCTTGCACGATGGCAAAAAGAAGTGGGTCCTGATCGGACTCGCCGTTACATTTCTGCTAGGGTTAGGATTTGTGTCCATGGAAATCAATGAGTTCCACGGCATGATTGCCGCTGGCCACGGACCGGACCGCAGCGCCTTCCTTTCGAGTTTCTTCACCTTGGTAGGGACTCACGGTATCCATGTGACTTTCGGGCTGATCTGGATGGCGGTCGTGATAGCGCAGGTCGCCGTCAAAGGGTTGACCTTTCCTGTTCAATCACGGCTGATGCGTCTGAGTATGTTCTGGCATTTTCTGGACATCATCTGGATCGGCATATTCAGTATCGTCTACCTGACTGGGGTTGTGTAAATGAGTCAAGCATTTATCGACAGCACCGGCGTAAGCAGGGGGAGTCTCAAATCTTACCTCACCGGCTTCGTTATTTCCCTCATTCTGACCGCCATTTCGTTTGCACTGGTGATGAGCGGCGCCTCGTCCTCCTCGGTTACCCTAGCCTGCATATTCAGTGCGGGCATTGTGCAGATTCTGGCGCATTTGCATTACTTCTTGCATCTGGACACTTCATCGGCGGCGCGTTGGAACGTGCTGGCCTTAATGTTCACTTTAATGATCATGGTTCTCTTTGTCGGAGGAACCATCTGGATCATGTATAACCTGTATTATCGAATGATGTGAGAATGCCTGAAAGGATAAAAAACTATTTGCTCGTTGCCAAACCGGGGATCATTTTCGGCAACCTGATATCCGCTTCAGCCGGCTTTTTTCTTGCCTCCAAAGGGCGGGTTGATGGCTTTGCTCTCCCGGCGACTCTCATCGGCATATCCCTGGTTGTCGCTTCCGGTTGCGTTTTCAACAACTGTGTCGATAGAAAAATAGATCGAAAAATGATTCGTACACGCAACCGCGCCCTTGCCAAGGGGCTTATCTCAATGAAAATCGCCGTATCCTACGCCACGATTTTGGGCATTGCGGGCCTAGCGATGCTCTGGGTGGCGACAAACCTGCTGTGTGTTGTCATCGTGATGACGGGCCTAGCGATTTATGTGGGTGTATACAGCCTGTACATGAAGCGTAATTCCGTCTATGGCGCGTTGATCGGCAGTCTGGCGGGAGCCACACCACCCCTCGCGGGATATTGCGCAGTAACCGGTCGCTTCGACACGGAAGCATTGATTTTGTTGTCGATCTTCAGCCTATGGCAGATGGCTCACTGCTACGCCATAGCGGTTTTTCGGTTTGATGATTACACTGCTGCGGCCATCCCGATGCTGCCAGTCAAGCGAGGAACAGCCTCGGCAAAAAGGCATATTGTTGGTTATATCTTGGCGTTCACAGCCGCCACGCTGATGCTGACCTTCGGGGGGTACACCGGTTACATTACCTTTGCAGTGGCTATCGTGTTGGGCCTGTTGTGGCTGTATATGGCCTGGTCGGCCTATGAGGCTTCCGATGAGCGGCTCTGGGCCAAAAGGCTTTTTATCTTCTCCATTCTGACCATATTCATTCTGAGCGTGATAATGTCAATCGATTTCACAGCGCCTGTCCCGTCAGAAATGCTTCTGAGCTATGCTCCGCAATCCAAACGGCTGTATTTAGAAAACTGTGATCAGTGACGGCGGTATCGAAGCGCCAGAGATATCTGAAGAAACCGGACTAGTGCGCTTCAATCGCCTCGGCTACTCTCAAAAAGTAAAACTATAGGGCTAATGTTATCTTTTGTATTTCGTCCAAAAGCGCTTTTAGCAAATCCTTTTCTTCGTAAGTCCCAACAACCTGCCCCTTCTTGAATAAGATACCCCGACCTTTGCCGCCTGCAATACCAACATCGGCTTCTTTAGCCTCTCCTGGGCCATTTACCACACAGCCCATGACGGCGACTTTTAAAGGGAATCGTATGCCGGAGACGGCCTTTTCAACTTTTGTGGCTAGTGCCAGAAGGTCTATAGCTGTGCGGGAACATGTTGGGCAGGATATGAGATCAACGCCCCACTGTCGCAACTCCAGACTTCGAAGAATCGCGAATCCAGCTTCTACCTCTCTTTCAGGTGGGGCTGACAGCGAAACTCTAATCGTGTCACCGATACCCTCGGCAAGCAAAATACCGATTCCAATGGCAGACTTTACACAACCTGGAACCAAGGTGCCCGCCTCAGTTACACCAACGTGCAAAGGGTAGTCAACTCTGGCTGAAAGAATCCGGTAAGCATCAATAGTTCTTGTGACATTTGAAGCCTTCAAAGAAACTTTGATAAGTTTAAAATCAGACTTTTCAAGAATGGCAATATGACCGAGAGCGCTCTCAACCATGGCTTCGGGTGTGGCTCCACCATATCTTTCCAATAATTTCTTTTCGATAGATCCGGAATTTACCCCGATACGTATGGGCACACTTCTTTCGAGCGCAACCCTAGCGACCTCACGGACCTTTGACGCAGTTCCTATATTTCCCGGGTTGAGGCGCAAGCCGTCTACCCCTTGCTTTAAAGCTTCCAGCGCCAATTTGTGGTCAAAATGAATGTCCGCCACGAGAGGAGCTGTCATGCCGGCCTTGATTTTCCCCAGTCCACGGGCTGCCTCCATGTCAGGCACGCCAACTCGGATAATGTCACATCCAGCTTTCTCGAGCAGTCTAATTTGTCGAAGAGTTTTGTTGATGTCACGAGTGTCGGTATTGGTCATGGATTGGACCGAAATTTCCGACTCCCCACCCACGGTTAGCTTTCCCAACCGAATCGCCCTTGTCTTGTGTCTTACGATATTCATATCAGCGTGGGTTAGTTATGCTGAAGCGCTCCATACCACTGTTCGCAGTATGTGAGATATTCACCTGTTTTTATTCTTCTCCACCAACGTTCGTTCTCTATGTACCATTTGATGGTTTGATCTATTCCTTCTTCAAAATTTATCAAAGGTTTCCAGCCGAGGTGATCCGTCAACTTGTCAGCGTTCATTGAGTATCGTCGGTCATGCCCGGGCCTGTCCATTACATATTTGATCAACGAAGATGGTTTCCCAAGTTTGTTGACAATGAGTCGGACGATATCAATGTTATGATATTCACAAGATCCACCTATGTTATAGATTTGGCCGGGCTTTCCTTTTCTCATAACAGTGTCTATGGCCCTACAATGATCCATTACATGTATCCAGTCGCGTACGTTCATCCCATCGCCGTAAACCGGTAGTTCCTGATCCTGAATAGCATTGGTTATCATCAGGGGGATCAGTTTCTCAGGAAACTGTAATGGCCCATAATTATTTGAACATCTTGTGATAACAATATCCATGCCGTAGGTCTTGTAGTATGCGCGGGCCAAAAGGTCTGCCGAAGCTTTTGACGCTGAGTAGGGGCTGTTGGGCCTAAGGGTGTTGGTCTCGGTGAACGGGGGATCAGACGGGCTGAGGGAACCATAGACCTCATCCGTCGATATTTGAACAAATCGATCAATTTTATGTTCACGGCAACAATCAAGTAGTATCTGAGTCCCAATTACATTGGTTTTTAAAAATTGGGAAGCGTCAAGTATCGATCGGTCTACATGAGATTCAGCCGCAAAGTTTATGATTGCGTCCGGTTTCATAGAACCGATCTGGCCAACCAGATTTCGGTCCGTAATGTCGCCCCTTATAAAATAGTATCGGTCGCCATAATTCTCAACCTCTTTAAGGTTTTCCAAATTGCCAGCGTAAGTGATGAGATCCAAATTGATTATGCTCAACTCCTCGTAACTCTTGAGCATATTGAGAATGAAATTTGAACCAATAAAACCCAATCCACCAGTTACCAGTAAACGCATGCAAATTTTACCTCAAGCTGATTAAGAGTTGTCTGACGCACTGAATCTGGTTGATCAGGTCATGAGCGCCAATTGGAATCTTGGTGAAAAGAATATATTTAGCCATCTTTTCTAGTCCAATCGTAAGGTATCTGGCCTTCGTGGGGGTCAACCCTGAACTCATCAGGTTCAGACCTGTTATAAGGTTCTGAAGGGACATTTATTACATAGGCCTCATAATCGCTTACACATTTCCAGCCATGGTAGACACCAGCCGGAATGACGATAAGAGCGGGATTGTATTCTCCTACGTAAATCACGTTAAGGGCGCCACGAGTGGAAGATCCCTCGCGATCATCATAAAGACCGGCTTTTACCATACCTCTGACGCAAGTGAACCTGTCGTCCTGGATCCTGTGATAATGCCATGCTTTTACAACGCCCGGATAAACCGTGGAAAGATAAACTTGTCCAAATCCTGTGAAAAAAGGATCATCCCTCCTCATGATCTCCATGAGTCTGCCACGTTCGTCCGGGACAACTTTTAAAGACTGAACAATGACCCCGTGAATAGGGGTTGAGGAAGGTTGTTTAAATTTCTTATTTCTAACTACCATTTTCAAATATTATTAGCTCCTCCGTGAGCGACTAGATTGGACGCCTTCAACAGAGAGTCAAATGTCCCAGCGTCGGTCCACCATCCATCTATTAGTGACCATGTCATGGTTCCCTGGTTGATGTAAAGGTTGTTAACATCGGTTATTTCGAGCTCCCCTCGTTGCGACGGATTAAGTGTCTTGATAAAATCAAAGACCTGAGTGTCATACATGTATATTCCTGTAACCGCAAAGCAGGATGGAGGATCTTCCGGTTTTTCAATTATTTTTACAACCCTATTACCTTCAAGCACGGGGACCCCAAACCTCTTTGGGTCCTCGACTTCTTTGAGCAGGATTCGAGCGCCCTTGCGCTGCTTACGATACTCGTCCACCGCAACTCGAATAGTTTTTTCCAAAAGATTATCACCGAGAACAACACATACAGGCCCACACGCCGCATGATTTTCGGCTAGGGCCAAGGCGTCCGCAATCCCACCTTCGCCTTCCTGATAGGCGTAACTGATATTATTAACACCATATTCTTTGCCATTGCCGAGGAGTCTCAGGAAATCCCCAGGGTGATTACCTCCTGTAACGATCAGGATGTCATCAATGCCAGCTCTGACGAGGCATTCAACAGGATAGGTAATCATGGGCTTACTGTAAACAGGCAGGAGATGTTTGTTCGTAATCTTGGTTAATGGGTATAAACGAGTGCCTAAACCGCCCGCTAGGATAACACCCTTCATTTGAGATCTCCTGAGGTCCGAATCTATGAACCCAAAATTGTCAATCTATCTAAACCAACGAACCACAATAGAAAGAACTATGTCAAAACATTCAATTGTCAGCGTCTATTTGCCGCACGTGAAAAGATCACCCCAGAAACAAATGTGGCCAAATACAAAACAGATAGGACTACAAAAACCCCTACAAAGGGGAAAACTAAATTCTTAAGTGTCCATATCCATCTATTTTTTGATATTACCACCTTTGTGTGTCCTTCATCAACAACTGAAATCTCAATTGAGTCCCAGGGTTGTTTGCCGAGATCAGCTATGTCAGTTGCTTTCCGATAATTTCGATACTTTATATCTGGAATGCTTTTGAAAGCTTCCTCATAATAGCTGATCATATCTTTGTAGGTCTTGGGATATTCCTTTTCCAGGTATGAATCAGTCTTTCTTATTAACTGGCCACCATTCATGACCGGGCGCCCAAGAACTCATCCGCATGACTACAAGCGCAGAATACCAATATGAAAAGAATCAAACAGAAGAATTTCATATTCTAGCTCCCACCATTTTGTTAGCTATTTATATAGCGCCATAAGCATGCCAGCGGCAGCCCCAGCCCCGATTACCCCAGCAAGGTTAGGCTCCATAGCATGCATCAGCAGATAATTGCCCTTATCATATTGCATTGCTACAGTCTGAGACGCTCGCGCCGCCATAGGAACAGCGGAAACACCTGCATTGCCAATCAATGGATTTATTTTATCTTTCAAGAATAGGTTCATGATTTTCACGATAACGACGCCACCTACAGTAGAAAAAGCAAAGGCCACAAGCCCCAGCCCAAAAATGAACAGAGGTTTTGGATTCAAGAATTTCTCAGCTTCCATAGTGGCTCCGACAGACAATCCCAGGAAAATGACCACAATATTCATCAAAGCGCCTTCCGCCGTTTCAGTGAGCCTTCCTACAACTCCACTTTCCTTCATTAGGTTTACAAACATGAACATTCCCATCAACGGAATAACAGCCGGCACAAGCAGCGCAATTATTCCACATGTCATAAGCGGATATAGCATTTTCTCTGTTTTGGAAACTGGTCGTAGTTGCTTCATCCTGATTCCGCGTTCTTTCTCAGTTGTCAATAATTTCATGATCGGTGGTTGAATAAGTGGAACCATTGCCATATATGAATAGGCCGCAAGCGCGTTGGCTCCTAGCAAATGAGGAGCAAGGGCCTGAGTGAGATAAATGGTTGTTGGGCCATCAGCTCCCCCTATGATCCCAACTGACGCTGCTTCTTTAACGGTGAAACCGGCCAATATGCAACCCCCAAGTGCCACAAAGACCCCCAATTGAGCGCTAGCCCCGATTAGCAAAGTTTTACGGTTAGCGATTAGCGGACCGAAGTCTGTCATGGCCCCTAGTCCTAAAAATATAACGCAGGGGATAATCTCCCACTCCAAGCCGTAATGATAGAAAGCTCTTAACAGTTCAGGTCTTCCTTCAGAGAAACCCATGAGTGGTACAAACGGAAAATTTACAATGAATATGCCAAAGCCTATCGGAAGCAACAGCAGCGGTTCGAAATTTCTTACAATAGCCAAATAAAGAAAAATACCACTGATTATCCACATTGTTACAAGCTTCCAACTCAAATACATCAAACCTGTAGTGTAAAAGAGATTGGAAAACTCGTTCAAGACTTCGTAAATTGACATAACCTGTTTCTCCGATTTTTTAGACATGATATGTGCGCATAGGATTTATCAAAGAAAAATCTTAAACCCACTGGATTACAGAATCAAAACATTAAGGGTGGAAGAACATACGCCAGTCAACGTGCCGCATCATAAATCATTGTTAGATTATGCTGAACAAAAAGCGATGGGTCAATCCCAATTTTATTAGAAATTGTGTTATTATCAAACGGAATTTCAAAAACAGATAAGATGTTAAAAGTTCACCAGTATGAACTAATGTTACATATTCTCTGTATGGTTTGATCGAGTGTGCACGGTGGCCACCACAATCCACGGTCAACTTTTTTATTGCATCATTGTGGGGGCAACGACGGTCTCAGGAGGATAATTTAGACCAGTGACTGACCTAAGCAGCGATGTAGAGGGCCGCATCCTCAAAAAACCAGGCGTTACCTCATCAATCGGGGCCTATTTTGAGCGAGTTATCCCCCTAGCCTCGGTTCAGCTCTATTGAGACACTGATTTGTTCCCATGGTGTTCGGCATCATCCCGGGTCGTACAGGCATGCCATCCTCCTTCGTGCTTCGAAGAGTAAGTTGTTGGAGTGGTGTCCCCCGACTAGCCGAACAAACAACTGTCTTCCCCCGCTCAAGCACGTGGCCAGGTAGTCTGATCAACCAGAAACGTACTGCCTTTAGGCGGCGATTCACCCAACTGTTTCCCAGAACCAGCCGCTTCATGGCAGAATTGACGTTGAACGCGAGAAGCATTATCTGCCACCATGCCGCATTGGCCCCAAACAATCCTGAAGGAAGCTTTCCACCTGCAAGATCTTCCTTCATTACACAATGTGCTTCTTCACTCTTCCCACAGCGCCCTCGATACGACCAAATGAGTTCATCCCCAGGGTCCCCCGATTGGTCACGATCCCAGTAATCTTGTATTTAGAAGCTCCCAAATTCATAGTCGGAAAAGGGAGACCGATTTGTTCCTCTAGACTGGGAAGAACTTGCTGCGCTATGGGTTCTCGAATGGCCAGATACCTATATACCGGTCCGTTCTTTTTGTGCCCCACCCAGTTGGGAACAAAACAAACCTCAGCCCACTGCTGCCCTGTATCCTCCAACTTGCCGTCAACTACTCTTGATAAACTATGCCAATCAGCCTCAGGTACCTCTCGTATCGCCAGCTTCAACGACTCAGTCACGTCCGCGCCTACGGCAAACTCAATGACCCCAAAACGCTCATTCTTACCCTCAGCGCAATATTTGAGAAGCTCAACGACATATGCAGCTGTGTCCGAACGCAGACACAGCTTCTTCACTCCTGCCGGAACCAATGCCAATGCCTCTTTGAAAGGACGAAGCAGGTCGTAGCCAGCCGGAACGTTTCCGTCACGAAACTCACTGAAGAGCATAAGTCCTTGCTCTGCCCAATAAACGTTGAGAGGCTGATATGCCTTGAATTTCTTGTAGCAATATAAAGCTGCCTTTTTGTATGTCTCCACCAGCGTTGCATCCATATCCAATGTTGCTGTCTTCCGGGGAGATCTGCGCTGCATCGCAGCTGCAAACGCCCCGTTGAGTCGTACCAAAGCAGCCAAGAGCGGAGAAGGCTCAGGAATAAACGCCTCATGCTCTTTTCTGAACTCTTCTTGCCCCTGTCGTGAAAAAGCCCCAAGTAATCCCGCATCACCGTGGGAGAAGGCAACGTCCGTGTTCGCTCCTTGCGCCATCGCCTCTTCAGCGCCCGTCGCTCTGATCTGGTCCGGCCATAGTGCTCAAGATCTCTGAGCACCCGACAAAAACCCTCGTCTCCTTCAAGTACCTTCAAATCGTCAACACAATCTCCTCCCGCCAAATTCAACAAAACCAAGGCCATGATCATCTGATCATCACTCCAACCCTGATCACTGCGCCTCGCCCGAACGTGGTCCGTTATCAACCGCGGAACACCCATCAGATGAGCAAATTCGACATAGAGCGGCAACCCAGCCAAAGCCGTCATCCCACCATCTCTCTTCTCAACTTCATACTGGAAAGGAAGAATATCTTGTGCGATAATCCACCCACCTCGTTGGTGATAGATTCCTTACTCAAAAAACACTCTATCCTATTGATTTATCAAGAACAATGAGGTTTTTCACTTTTTTTGACCCGCGATTTAGGGCCATATCAGGCATTGACTAAAACCCGAAACTACGATATTGGGGATTCAAGATGACCAATCTGCCGGAAATCTTTCCAAAGGGCTCCAACGAATCCTCAGGGTTGATGACGAGCCAGTTGTTGATTAAATTCAGGATCTTGCTTGCTATCGGAAGGGGCCTTCTAGGAAAAGACCCTTTTGATCAGAAGATCCAGTCTTTAATTCCTCATTTGACGCGGCTATTAGGCAGTCGACCAGGTATCTCGGCCTGGATTGAAATTGATGGAAAGATTTTTGGAGAACTCCCAGAAACCACGACCGGTAATTTAACAGTCAAACACATTCAGGTTGAAAGCCTAGACCGGGGTAGGATCTGCGTAAATTATGGCCAGAATGAAATAGTCTATCCGGAGGACGAATACTTTTTACAAGAAGTCGCTGAGTTAATTGGTAGAAAGATTGAAGTCCACGAACTTGACCTAATGCTAAGACATTCGGAGGAACGTTATAAGAAACTTTCCGAAAACCTGTCACAAGAAATGTGGAGGCGGACAGAAGCTCTGGCTAGCCAGAGCGGTTATTTGGAAGGCATACTCAGATCATCAGCGGATATGATCATAACTACCGACCTTGAATCACGAATTGTGGAGTTCAATCCTGCTGGAGAAAATCTGTTGGGCTTTGCAGCCGAGGAAATTCAGGGGCATAAGATAAATGAAGTCTGGGCAGACGCCTTCGAACGCGAAGCCATTCTGGAAGAAGTCCTAACTTCAGGTGGGATAAAAAATTACAAGACTAAACTGAAAAGGAAAGATGGCGTTCTTGTGGAGGTATCCTTGACATTGTCCTTGCTTAAGGACAATGAAGGGCGAATCCTGGGAACAGTTGGGATTAGTAGAGATATTGCACAAGATAACGCTATTAGAAGGGAACTTGAAAGGCTCAACAAAAATTATCGTGAAGCCATTCATTTCATAAACCATGAAAACAAGAACTCACTTCTCGTAATTGGCGGTTTTGTTAAAAGGTTGCTTGACACTGAAACGGACCAAAAACGAAGGGAGCAACTTGAGATAATTTATCATCATTCCACATTCCTGGAAGCTATGAGCAAAGATTTTCTTACAATGGCAGACTTGGAGCAGGGTGAATTTCAGATATACAAGGAGGAAATTGAAAATTTTTTCCAACAAATAATCTTGCCTGCCATGGTCGGATTAAAGGAACGATATCCAAACTCATTTGAAAACTATGATGAAACAATGGGAGGAGTGGGGGCAGTTCCGATTTATGGAGATCCGAGATTTCTCGAAATAGTATACCGGAACCTCTTTGGCAACGCTCTAAAATATGGAGTCCCTGGAGGAAAGATAGCCTACGGTGTCGTTGACTTAGGAGACAAATTCCTGTTAAACGTTTGGAACGAAGGTCCCGGCATAGAACCAGAAGAACGCGACAAGGTATTCGAAAAGTTTTACAGAATCCGAAATGAGGCGAATCGCTCTAAACGAGGAACCGGATTAGGTCTGTATAATATCAGAAGAATCATTGAAGCGCACGGTGGGGCTATCTGGTGTGAATCTGAGGTCGGGAGTTGGGTGAATTTCCTTTTTACACTGCCTAAGAAATAAGTGATGTAGGTTTTCCCGAGGTAAATGAATTAAGTAGGAACCAAATTCTCTTGTCTACGTGTTTTTGGGGGATTATTTGGCGGCTACGTGAGCAGCTTGTTCTAAACCAGCGCTCTTAATCGTGCTGGTTTGCTTAAGCGCTTTGAGGTACAGCAGCCTCGTATCCCTGAAATGGTTCGGGCTACCGAGAACAACTATTACGAACAGGTCCTTTCCCTTCGAAAACTCGGAAGCCAGACAATGTCCAGCTCGCACAGTGAAACCGGTTTTTCCGCTAATTACTGGCAAATTGTCACGCAGCAGCTTGTTCGTGTTTCCTATTTGGTATCCCTTGGGATTTAACTTACTTGCAATCACATAAGACTTTTTCCTGCAGATGGATCGGATGACATTATTGGAAAAAGCGATTCTTGCGATGGTGGCTATCTCACGCGCGGTTGACACATTTGCTTCTATCTCCTGTTCCTTTTCTGCGCAATTCGCATTCCCAATCTTTTTATCCAAGCCACTTGGGGTGAAAAACTTCGTGCTGATAACGCCCAGGCTTCGAGCCTTTGCATTCAGGGCTTCGATGAATTTATCCTTGCCGCCGGGATACGCGCATGCCAGGGATTCAGCGCAGTCGTTACCGGAGCTGATCAACATGCCGTGTAAAAGATCGCGGACCGACAAAGTGTCTCCTGGTTTCAAACCTACAACAGATTTGGGAACTTTCTTGATGTAGTCCGGGATGGTGATTTCCTTGTCAAGAGGCATGTGGTCCAGTGTCACTAGCGCTGTTACAAGTTTGGTTAGGCTGGCTATGGGCAATTTTTCGTCGGCATTCTTTGATATCAGCGTTTCGTTATTCGCCAGGTTTACGCAGTAAGCCGCCTTTGCTTGGACACTATGGTTCACGGGCTTCACGCGTTTGATTCTCGAAGGTCGTATTAAAGATTTCTTTTTAATCTTGGGGTGAGATTTTTTGAAAGATTTTTTTGCTGCAGGGGTTGGTTTTGCAGTTTTAACAGCCGCGACAGAAATATTGGACGTGTAAGTCAAGAATATCAGGCAAAAACATGCTATAAAGACAGTTAGATAGAGTCTATAATTATAACAATTATACTTCAGTCCAGCAGGCTTACACAACGTGTTATTTGACATTTTTTCCCTATTAAACTAATTGCTTAATAGGCCATTGTATAGCACACTTTATCGTTTTTTGAAAGAGCTTTGCTTTAGCCATTATGTGTGACCCATTAATATCGCGCGATAATTTAATCGCTGACATCAAGCATCATGTAAAAATGGCCAGACAGATACAAAACGCTTCATTTTAGGAGTATCTTCATATGATTAGGGCACGAATTTGGTTCCGGTGCGCGGCAATGCATGACCCTGTCACTCCACGTGTAGTGACCCCTGCTGTCATAGGATGGTTTGGTAAAAATCGTCAAATCGACCTTACTCTTGAACGGGAATTTACCGGAGCGGAGCTGCTCAGAAGGATGAAGGGGTGGATTACCATTAATCCTAAAGAAGCTATAGAACTTTTTGAGACCCATGGAAGGCTCAAGGCTTTTGACGATGGAGAACTGGTGATTGAGATTGAAACCGAAGAAGAATTTAACTTGCTAACAGACAAGATCGTCGAACATTTTAAAGATCAATGTGATTTGGAGCGCCTCTAATTCACGTTTACTGTATGCAGGAACTTCAGGTAGA
Source organism: uncultured delta proteobacterium (assembly GCA_963798475.1). Classification (GTDB taxonomy): domain Bacteria; phylum Desulfobacterota; class Desulfomonilia; order Desulfomonilales; family Desulfomonilaceae; genus CAJBEZ01. Next base: position 10,874 of record CAWCTI010000015.1, on the reverse strand, counting down.
CAATGCGTCGTCATTTTTATCGCCGGTTCGGATTCGAACTACTGATTCAACTCGGCTAACCGTAATGAGACTGTCGTCAAGTTTCCCGGAAGGTCCGTGTATGCAGAGAGCTTCTATAACGGGTTCAACCAGCCAATCAGAGACAACTACTCGAACCTGAACATAAGGGGTCAAATCGCCGAGGTCCATTTCAGAATCGCTGAATCGCCTACTTGTTTTTTGTGCTACAACTTGACGGAGAATTTCAGTAACGGTCATGCCTCCAACGCCTATATCAGCTAGAGCTTCTCTAACGTCATCAAGTTTGAATGGTTTGACCGTGGCCTCGATTGAAAACATTTGACCGACTACGAGATTTCAATGCTTGTTTGTCTTTGAACTGGAATAAATGATTTGACACAAGAGCATAACCTAAAATACATTAAAACGCTATATTTGAGATGGTAAGTTGTTGATGCCCCCGTAGCTCAGTGGATAGAGCGACGGATTCCTAATCCGCAGGTCGCAGGTTCAATTCCTGCCGGGGGTACCATAATATCAAAGGGTTAGCGTTATGCTGACCTCGTCAAGGTCACAAGGGATAACTCAGGGATAACCACCATCGGGTTTTTTGTCTCAATCATTCGTCGACTTTACCAATTTAATTATCCCGCGACTCCCTTCCCATGACGTTGCGCGATAAACTATAATCTTCTTCTATGAAACTCTTCGGGCCACGTCTCTCAGGGCGCAAAGTGCGACTGACTAATATATTTCTCAACGTTCAGGTCTAGTGTCCCACTTGTGATCGTTGAAGTCCCCGCCATTCAAAAATCTAAATTGATTTTTCCCAACCTTGCCCAAAGTCTGCAAGCGGCCTGATATCTTTGATTTCAAAAGTCAACGCAGCGTGTATCATTTTGTTCGCTGTTTCCGCTCCGACTTTTTCGGCAATAGCTGCTCGCATTTGATCGAGTTCTTGCCCGAAAGTTTCATGTTCTTTCAGTTCCACATAAATGCGAACACCTTTCCAATCTTTGAGGGTTTTGCCGGGTTCCATAATTAAAAATACCCCATGAGGATTTTCAAGCAAATTGGAATACGTGCGATTTTTCCCAGTGCCCATTACGATGGTCTTTTCATCGACCATACGAGGTGACCCAAAATATGCGCAATCAACGTTCCCTTTAATATCCGCCGTGCTTAGTGTCCCTAACCTAGGCTGTTTATTAAAATATTCCATAAGATATTTTCGCATTCATAATTCCTTTTCTGCTGCAAGAGATGATAAATGTCTATTTTAGAATATACCATCAGGCCTAGTATTTATGCAAATATCGAGGAACTCCCGATCCACGATCTTCACGCTGCTCTGGCGTATCCCTTAGACATCCTAGCGTGTAACCTAACCTATTCGACATCTCCCACACACCGGGCCGCATCCAACCCAGACTGATCAAGAGTTTCTAGTCCACTCCAGCCGGGACGAATCAGCACAAACCGGGCGGCGGCTGACAATTTCCATAAACAGCAAATACCCCCGCCACTAAACTTCTTTTTTCATGTTTTTTGATCTAGGAAATGAACACGTGTTCAAATCAGAAGAGCTGGGGAGAGAGATGGTCTAGCCTTCTTGTACAGTTGAACGTGATTTTTAGGTGATAAGCCTACTCTTCATGCTGCTACTTCGGTCTGGGGCAAAGTACTCCAATAGACCTCATCCGGGGTCCTTGAGTCAAGCCCTTGATGCCTCCGTTCGTGGTTGTAAAACTCAAGATATGATTTTAGCTCATTTCGAGCGACTGACAAAGATTCGTAACCTTTCAGGTAAACTTCTTCGTACTTGACGCTTTTCCAGAAACGTTCAATAAAAACATTGTCTTTCCAGCTACCTTTGCCGTCCATACTTATCTTGACGCCCCTGGTTGACAAGGCCTCAGTGAATGAATCAGATGTAAACTGAGATCCCTGATCCGTGTTGAAAATCTCTGGGACTCCGAATTTGGCGATGGCTTCTTCCAAAGCCCCCACGCAAAACCCAACGTCCTGAGTGTTTGATAACCGCCATGATAATATTTTCCGACTTGCCCAATCCATAATAGCTACCAGGTAGCAGAATCCTCTGGCCATGGGAATATACGTAATATCGGCTGCCCAAACGTGATTAGCCCGAGTTATGGGCATTCCCCGGAGAAGATACGGGTAGATTCTATGGTTCCGATTTCGCTTTGAAAGCCTCGGTTTATTGTAAATGGCCGTGATACACATCTTATTCATTAGAGTCCTGACATGTTTTCGGCCTACTTCTTCACCCATGTCACAAAGCTTACCCGATACCCTTCTAGCTCCAAAATACGGGTGAATCAAATGAATCTTGTCGATCAATCTCATCAACCGAAGGTCGGCTTCATTGACTGGAACCGGTTTGTAATACATTCCTGATCTTGAGATCTCAAGGATCTGACATTGCCTGGACAAGGACACAGGACTTTTTTCTTGAATCATTTCTTTGCGCTCGAATCGCCGATGCGACCGAGCGCTACTGACAAAAAATCGTTCTCCATCGCCAGTTGCCCGATTTTGGCATGAAGCTGTTTTACCGTGGAATCGTTATCTACTACCTTATCTTTACTAAAAGCGTTTTCCGCATTTTCAAGAAGTTGTTTCTTCCACTGGACTATCTGGTTAGGATGAACCTGAAAACGTTCAGCAAGCTCAACGAGAGTTTGCTGCTCCTTGATAGCTTCATGGGCTACCTTTGCCTTTAAAGCTGATCCATGATTCCGTCGTGGTCTCTTTGACATTTCTGCTGCTCCTTTGTGTTGTCTAATTTTAGAGCAGCTTATCACTCATGTCACTGTCCAGTTTTTTGGGACCATCTCTGAGAGCTTCTTTAAGAAGCCTGTAAACTTGATATTAATTACCAGAAGATACGCTTGATATCTTTCCTGATCACACCAACTATAAGGAGGCAAAAATGCCGCATTTTTTACCATCTCGCAAATACCGCTATGCAATTGCCAATCTAATTAAAGAGGGGAAAACTATTGAACAGGCTGAAAACGAAATCTTTAAGGGGAATTCCAATAAAGCCAAATACCTAAAATATTATAAAAGAGAAGGTCTCTTTCCATACGGCGAAGTCGATAAGCCTATTGAGATTACAACACCCTCTGCTTTTGGCCCTGAAACGCACGCAGGAGTACGTTTCTGATGGGAAGAAGGGGGGAAAGTACGGTAATGGAATTGCGTGGCACAGAGGTACATTACAGGGCCACATAAGCGATGTTATATTTTTAACAAATACGGTTAGTTAAACCTACAATGATAGCATAAATATTTTACCGACGATTCCCTCAATATACCTATAACAAATTTTACTTGTAAGGGCTATCGTAATGGGCTTATTAAAATAATGGGGATAATAACATGAGATATTTTGTAGCTACCAGTATAGTTGTGTCGTAAAAAGAGGGGCTTGTTGGATTTCTAACTCAACAACCTATTTATATATGTTTCAGCCCCAGTTAAGCAAAATTTGAGTAGTTGGGGCCCGACATCAATTATATTTCCAACCATTACAGATTTCTGTTATTTGTAGTTCTATAATTGTTAGGAGAAGCAATCATGAAACTTAAGAGTCTCATCTTATTGACAATATTGCCAGCGCTGTTATTTGCATTGAACGCTTGGGCCGCCGATCTGGCGGGCAACGTCCAGGTCGCGGGAAGTCCAATTGCCGGCTCCACGGTGACGCTTTACGCAGCCAGCACCGGTGCTCCAGAGCTATTGGGGCAAGGCAAAACCGACGCTAATGGAGCGTTCAATCTGGTAGCCAAACAGGCTCCAGGCGGCAGCATGCTTTATCTGGTTGCTAAAGGTGGCGCATTGAAGGCCACCGTAGCTAAAGGCCCCAACGATGCCATTGCGTTGATGGTGCTGCTGGGAAACTCGGTGCCGAAAACAGTCACCGTGAACGAACTCACTACCGTGGCCTCGGCGTTCACCGCCGCACGATTCATCAACGGGGAATCTATCTCTGGGAATCCGCTCGGACTTAGAATCGCTGCCGGGAACCTCCCAAACCTAGTGGATCCGGTGACCGGGAGGTGGGGCAAAGTGCTTCTGGATCCGATCAACAGCACCCAGACCACGACACTCGCTAACCTTAACACGCTCGGCTCACTCATCTCTGCCTTCTTTACCGTGGCGAACGACGATTGGCGCTCCCGCTTTCTCAATGCCGCTACTCCGATCGGGGGAGCAACGCCTATGAACCTCATCGAGGCAATGGCGGGCATCGCTCGTACTCCGTGGGCCGAGCCAAAGACGCTCTACACATTGTTTGAAGAAGTCTACCCGCAGCCGAAGGACGGCTCCCGGCGTAAGGCACCATTCCTACCCTATCTCGCCTACGCCCCGCCCGACTTCGCCCTCTCGCTTTGCTTCGCTGGCGGTGGGGTGTACGCCAATGGCAAATTCGTATTCGATGCGGAGGGCAACCTCTGGAGTGGGCAGAATTGGATGCCCGGCTCGCAATCTGGGGTAATCCACAACATCGGCGGTGGCACGGCAAAGTTCGCTCCCGATGGAATAGCGCTCTCGCCACCAATCACTGGTTTTACCGGCATGGGTGTCGACGGCATAGGGTGGGGCACCGCCGTGACGCTTGACAAAGTCTGGGTCACGAGCTTCAATGGGTCAATCGGAGTGATGGATTTCGACGGTCGTCCGATAGGAAAGGAGACCGATTTCCCCTTCACCGAGAAACCTGGCGGCCTGATGGGTATAGGCGTCGCAGCTAACGGTGACGTCTGGATAGCCGATGGAACCAAAAACCAGTTGCTGCACTTCCCAGGTGGACGGGTGAAGGAAGGCCGAATCTTAAAAGTCGAGGGTTTAAAGTCTCCCTTCGGAATCGCCATTGACGCCCAGAACCGTGTCTGGGTCAGCAACGCTCAGTCGGATACAGTCGTGCGGTTTCCCGCCGCCGACCCGTCTAAGGTGGAAACCTTCCGGGCCGGGATCGGCGTTCGCGCCGTCTCCTTGGATTCGAAGGGCAATCTCTGGGTGGCGAGCAACATGGACCTGAAAACCCCCCCGCCGGTCATCCCCGATGGCGTTTCAATCATGGAGCAATTTAGGATCGCCACCCTACAAATGCTAAAGTTCGTCAGCGCCACTAAAACCACCGGTGCCGTCAACATGATCCGTCCCGATGGCTCCCAACCCGCTCCGATGGGCTTCACCGGCCCGGCGATCAGCATACCGTGGGGCGTGAACATCGACGGCAATGACGACGTCTGGCTCGGCAACATGTGGGGACGATCCGTTGTGCTGATGGCCGGCGACAGGACGAAGGGGCATCCTACCGGTACCAAGACCGGCGACGTCATTCACGTGTTCCAAAGCGGCAGCATCCAGATGATTACCGACGTGGCGATCGACCCAGCCGGCAACGTCTGGGCCGCTAACAACTGGAATCTTGTCGAAGCGGCGATGGCCGACAAGAATCCTTCCTTTCCCACCTCGACCTGGGGTGGAGGGTCGGGCCTCACAGTCATCTACGGGGTCGCGGCCCCGGTGAAGACCCCGCTCATGGGCCAGGTGCGGCAACCGTGACAGATCCTTCGAGAAGAGATGAAGCAGCCATATGCTGAATACGGTTGGCATTGGGAGCTAAATTCGGAAACAACTATTTATATCCTTAGGTTACAATTACAATGACTTAATTAAATGCAGATTATAATTAATAATTAACAACTCTTAACTTAAAACTGTCACGAGGTTTTTTCTGTCTCTCTTTGCTATTTTAACCGCTTCTTCTCTTTTGATTAGTAGTGTATAGGGCAGCTTCTACGCTTAACTCAGTGTCGTTTTCTCAAGACCATTAATCTTTGATGTGGTTTGTTGAGATGGAAAAGGAATGCTATCAGATTCGAAACGCTGTTTTATCTTTTCCGTCGTGTCAAATTGTACTTTCCATGTGTCTGAGGATTTAACCCAAAGTCTTAGGACCACTTTAACGCTATTATCTCCAAGTGATTGGATAGCGATTATCGGTTTACGGTCTTTCAATATCCTCTCATCCTCATCGATGATACTTTGCAAAACCTCCCTAACCTTGTTGATGTGCGCCTCATAGCTCACTCTAAATGCTATTACTAATCGCCTGGTATCCCTAAGTGAATAATTAATGATTTGAGTAGCCGTGAGCTTGGAATTAGGCACAATTACAATTAAATTGTCAGGCGTCCGTATCTGAGTACTGAGCAGTTCAATTTTCTCAACGGTCCCCTCAGTTTTGCCAAATTGAATATAATGGCCCACAATAAAGGGTCTGAAAAGAATTATCAGTAAGCCGGCAGAAACATTTGCCAACTGCCCCTTTATGGCGAAGCCAATGGCAAAACCGGCGGCCCCGACTAAGGCTATAAGTGAACTACTTTGTATTCCCAGCTTGTAAAGCGCCTCAATGAACACCAGACCGTAAAGGATAACCTGTATAGCGCTGTTAACGAAATGAACGATGGTCGGTTCCACATTTCTCTTCGTAAGTATGATATTCACAATTTTTTGTATCCGTTTGACCCCCCATATCCCGATAACAACCACAATCGCTGCGGCAATAACTCTCCATGCAAAGGAACCCAACGCTTCCCAAATTGCTTTATTTGCAAGTTCCCACATAAATATCTCCTTTACAACTGCCCCAGCAATTCCATAATATATTTTCTAGAAAAGAAATAAAATAGAAATTAGTATATTTACACTGTTTAGGAAGAATCCAGTTAGAAAGCTGTTAGTTTTTGCTCATTGTTCACGGCCCATCCTTCTTTCACATCAGAGATAACCGGTTCTATAACGTCTGCGCACTTCTTCACTCACCCAGATTTTCCCTGAAATTTTGAAGCGCATACCGCCGCCGCCCTGCCCGCAAAAACGCCATCTTTGTAATATTGGGGCTTGGCATCTACAGTACAGCGCACATTTTAAAAACTACATGTCGAACAGGGAATAAGAAATATCTCCCGACACTCTTTATTTTAAAGATTCAGAACCCAAAACCTTCAAGATCATGTCCTAGAACCCTTGTGGGTTGACATAACTACTTGAAAACAGAGTAGAATTATAGCCTTATAATTTGAGAGCAACAAATAGAAAGTCTTGGGTTATTGGGGAGTTAGCGAGATGCCCCAAATCTGCCCTTAAAACCCAATCTGAGAACCGACATCCCAAGCCCTGTACGCAAACTTGCCTGCCAGAAAAGCCCCCGCCACGTGCCCTGTAGCCAGCATAAAGGTTATATAAGCCTAGAGGGGCACCATAATCGTAACACGACCACTGATACCACTGTACATAACAATATGACAGGGATTGTAGGCTTTTTTAGGATCTTCGCGTAAGTGCGTATCTGGTTGAAAAATGAAAACGGACATGATTTCTGCCTTCTTGGATTTGAAAAAGATATGGGAAGGCGAGGAAGTCATGTCCACAAGCATACTTTATCACTGTTTTGGAATTACGGTACGAGGAATACGTCACATTCATTCCCGTTTCGAGAACGGCCGGACGATATTCCGAATCGGCCAAGATCCTACTACTCTTACATGCTCGATATGCGGGAGTCGGAGAGTCATCAAGAAGGGAAAAGTGTTTAGGAGGTTCATGACTCTTCCCATTGGCCTGAGGCCTACTATTATCGAGTTTCCGATTCAACGGGTGTTCTGTCTGGACTGTAGTGTCACGCGACAGGTAAAGATTGGTTTTGCTGAAGGCAATCGCAGATACACCAAGCGCTTCGAGCGTTATGTCTTGGATCTGTGCAAACATATGACCATGAGCGACGTGGCTCATCATTTGGGAATCAGTTGGCATCCAGTCAAAGATATTCAGAAAAGATATCTTCAGCGCAAGTTCTCCAGCCCTCCATTGCGCGGCTTGCAGAGAATCGCCGTGGATGAGATCATCGTTGGTCACGGACATCGCTATCTGACGGTGGTCCTGAATCTGGACAATGGGGCGGTTGTCTTCGTTGGCGATGGCAAGGGAGCCGATGCTTTGGAACCGTTCTGGAGAAGACTCAAAGCCTCCAGAGCCCACATTCAGGCGGTGGCTATGGACATGTCCCAGGCATACATATCTGCGGTGACAAGACATCTTCCCAACTCGACCATTGTGTTCGATCACTTCCACGTGATCAAGCTTTTCAACGAGAAACTCACCGAGTTGAGACGCGAAATCTATAGAGAAGCTACTGACCTGCTTCATAAAGAAGTCCTAAAGGGAACTCGATGGTTGCTTCTAAAAAACCCCGAAAACCTCAGTGATAAAAGAAACGAAAGAGCCCGACTGGAAGAGGCGTTGAGCATAAACAAACCCTTGGCGACGGCATATTACATGAAGGAAGATCTCAGATTTCTTTGGTCTCAGCCAGACAAAGCCACAGCGGAAAATCACTTGCATGACTGGATCGACCGGGCCGAGGCCTCGGGTATCAAAATACTCAAGGACTTTGCCAATACTCTACGAACTCATCGCCGTGGAATAATCGCCTACTATGACCACAACATATCAACTGGTCCACTCGAAGGGACAAACAATAAGATCAAGACGCTTCAACGACAGGCATACGGATTTAGAGACAGGGCCTTTTTCATGCTTCGTATCTATGCGCTTCACACTACAAGATACGAATTGATAGGTTGATATACCAAATACGCAGTTTCGCGAAGAGCCCTTTTTTATAGGCTCAGGATAGGTGGCCCCCTCCCTGCCTCGATTCTAAGCTGGCTAAGGTATATTTATAACCACATAGTATGGTTATCCAGCTACAGAGGCAGTTTTATTCCTGAGTCACTACGTAGTTTTGCTTGAAGTATCGTTGCAACATAATCTCGATAAAATGGAATCTCCACATCACATTTCAGAAGAAACTGTCGTTGAAAGGCTTTTAATTATTATGTCCCTCAGAAAGCAGGATAGAGTTTTCCCCTGATCCTCTGATCGCCGGGAAATTTCTTTATATATTTCCTCATTGACCCGGAATTTGAGTTGTTTCTTTAAATCCATAGGATATCCACCTCTTCTCATCGATTATCCTCCAGTTTTAATTTTTTTTTGTAACCCCAAAAGCAGTTCCAGGAAGTGCAGAAACTTACTTCTTCTTAACCTATCTATTCAGTAGTGGTGTGCTGAGATAAATAGGTTTATGTAAAAAATCAAATATCAGATTGTTATATTTTCCTGATGAAATCTACTTTGTGAAATCCCGTAGAAAAATTATCTTCTACTTCGATTTCAATCATTGTGCCAACTAGTGTTGCGTTCCCTAAGTTGGCCAGACATTATTTCCACCGCATAATAGTGCTAGTAGGTTCATCTGTATTCAGATTAATTTAAGGAACGCCACACTAGATGTGGGAGTATCTCATAAAGTTCATTCAGGTCATCCAAAACAATTCCCAGTGTTCTTAAATCCATTCTCAAGTAGGGCATAGACCTCTCGATCAATGGTGAGAACTTCATAGTGGTTCCTATTTCTCCTGACGGAGTTGGTGCCTCTAACAGCCATCTGATCTGTACATTTTGATTTTTGGAGGAGGTAATTTCAACACTGACCAATCGAGCTCTATAAATCCCGTTGGTCAAAGCTCCTGCATACCCTGATTCTAATGAATGATAAGATTCATTCAAATGACTTAAATCTTTTTTCATATTTAGAAACCTGCCTTTCATTAATCTACAAGAAAGACAGTTTTTGACCCACACGTAATATATCTGGGTTTAAACCTATGATGTTAGAGATAAGAGGTTTTAGTTTACTAAAAATTGGATATTGAATTTCCTGAAGGATAGAAGGATTAAACTTCGTGAGATTAAGCCTGGTATATATGACAGAGTAGATTCTTCTGATAATTATCTTGCCAATATCAGTTTAAGAGCTTTTTATTCAAAAGCCCCAAAGGACAAGAGAAATAATTTCTTGAGAGAGTGTTTTGATAAGAATGATGAACTTAGAGAAGCTTTAGAAGAATCTACCAGTGTTTTTCATAGATGTCTAACAGACCCTTACCTGAATTCCAGCATAATGATTCCACATCCATTCTTTTCCCACAAAGGATTCTTAAGACCAAGCCTGTTGACCTACTTCTGTGAGCATATTGGAGCCAATCAAATAAGGACGACGTGGGCAGTTTTGATTATCAAGATGCTCAGACTTTAACCCTATCCATTCTTCGGGCTAAATCAGAAACATCTTAACGCCGGTGCAATAGTGTCCCTCTAAAGCGGCCGAATTTTTCGGTTGCGGCGGTATAAAAGTGTACCGCATTAATGCCTTCCTCTAATCTGTCCAGTATTGGACAAGAGGGGAGGCGGAGGGATGTATAGCGTGGAAATGTATCAGCGGATTCGTCGTGCGTGCCACGTAGATGGCATGAGCATCCGGGAAGCGGCAAAGCAGTTTGGAATTCACCGCAAGACCGTGAAGAAGATTCTCAGTTTTTCCATCCCGCCGGGGTACCAGCGATCACAGCCTATCAAATATCCCAAGCTTGAAAATTTTAAAGGTGTCATTGACTCCATTTTGGCTGATGATAGGCAGCGGCCCAAGAAGCAACATCACACCGCAAAGCGTATTCTGGAACGCCTTCGAGAAGAATATTGTTTTTGCGGTGGTTACACCATTGTTAAAGACTACGTGCGGGAACAGACTCTGCGCTCGCGTGAAGTGTTTATTCCCCGAGTGCATCCACCAGGTCACGCCCAGGCGGACTTCGGTGAAGCGGTGGTCGTGATTGGTGGTGTCAAGCAGAAAACTCATTTTTTCGCTATGGACCTGCCCCATAGTGACGCCTGCTTCATCAAGGCCTATCCCTCGGAAACGTCTGAAG
>CAWCTI010000014.1:0-28005 GCA_963798475.1 uncultured delta proteobacterium | reverse complement strand
AAGGGAACCTTGTTTTCCTGATCATAATTCTTGACTGTCCATGCTTCAATAGGGTATGTTCATGATGTGAACATCTAGATTTTTATTTGATCGGTGGTCAATTTTCCGAATCATGCCGCCAATTCAGAACACAAAAGAACATGTTGAACAGGAAAAGCTCCTTGCGTTGATGAACAGGATCGAACGTCAACCGGCCATTTCTCAACGAGCTTTGGCTTCAGAACTCGGTATCGCTTTGGGGCTGATGAATGCCTATTTGAAACGCTGCATGAAAAAGGGATGGATCAAGGCAAGGCAGGTCTCTGGCAAGCGTTTGGCATATCTGGTTACACCGGAAGGATTCGTTGAAAAAAGCAGGATTGTTAGAGGCTATCTCTCAAAATCTTTCACCCTGTTTAGAGACGCCAAAAAACAATGCGAATCTTTTTTCTCTATTTGTAACAGAAAGGGGTGGACAAAAGTGGCTGTTGTCGGCGAAGGCGACTTAACAGACATAGCCCTTCTGGTTGGACGAGCCTCAGGGCTAGTTGTTAAGAAAACCGGTGCTGAAGCAGAATTAGTTGGCTATGACGCCGTCTTGATTACAGACATAGAAGACCCGCAGCTTGTTTATGATGACCTCCGAACCAAAGTCGAGGAGGATCGACTTTTAGTTTTAGATTTACTTCAAATTTCGAAACGGGATGTCAGTTGAGATTCTGCAAGGTTTATGATCTGGCAGAATGTGTTTTAAACTATTCCGTCGTATTTCAAGATAGTTAGGTTAGTAACTATGGGGCGAAGCTGTGGCAAGATGTTGCACCCAGGATGTTTAGCCCCAAGATTAAACGATAGGAAATTTATGCCCGATAGCCAGGATACAGTTTCATCTGAACCCCAACCCAGCCTTTCTAACTTGATGGTGCGTTTATGGCATCATTTGTCGAAACGGCGACGACGTCAACTTGGCCTCTTGGTCTTGCTTATGCTTATTAGCGCTTTCTCGGAGATCATTAGTCTAGGCGCCGTCTTGCCTTTTATAGGAGTGTTGACAGCCCCGGATAGACTTTTCAAATACCAGATCTTTAGAAATCTGGCTGAAGTTCTCGGTTTAACGTCGGCTAACCAGCTCATGTTGCCTCTTGCTATAGTCTTTGCAATAGCTGCGCTTGCGGCTAGTGCAATCCGTCTTATATTACTTTGGGTAAACACTCGACTTTCGGATGCCATTGGAGCCGATCTTAGCATAGAGGCATATCGACGCACACTCTATCAACCTTACAAAGTGCAGGTGGCAAGAAACAGCAGTCAGTTGATCAGCGCGATTGACACCAAAACTATCAACACATTAGCTGTTATCCAGGCGTTTCTGACAATTTTGAGTTCTGTTGTCATTTTCGCAACCCTCATCATAGCCCTCCTAGCCATTGATCCTGTCGCTGTCTCGGTAGCCACCGCGGTGTTTGGTATTTGTTATGGGCTGATTACTTGGGTTACGCGACGAAAGTTAAGGATCAACAGTCAGGAAATCGCTACTGAAGGCACCCAGGTGGTCAAGGCTTTGCAAGAAGGGCTGGGGGGAATACGCGATGTGTTGCTGAACGGAACGCAAAAGGTTTACTGTGACACTTACGGTAAAGCTCATGTACCGTACCTCAGAGCCCGAGGGAGTAACTATTTCATTCAATTTTGCCCTCGTTTTGGTATGGAGGCCACGGGCATGGTATTGATCGCCGGGATGGCTTATGCTCTTAGCAAACAGACCGGTGGGCTTGGAACCGCCTTACCAGTTTTAGGGGTGCTTGCTCTAGGCGCACAGCGCCTATTACCAATCCTTCAACAGATATATCTTGGCTGGGTGGTAATTGCGGGCAACCAACATTCTGTGGCAGAGGTGATCGATCTGCTTGATCAACCATTACCCCCGGAATCAAATGATCCTAAACCAGAGCCCCTGCCATTCCGAGGATCTATCAGTTTTGAATCTGTACGATTTCGATATTCAGAAGATGGGCCATGGATTCTGAATGGCGTCGATTTTACAATACCTAAGGGATCAACAGTTGGTTTCGTAGGAGCGACTGGTAGTGGCAAAACCACTACGATGGATCTCCTAATGGGCCTTCTGGACCCTACGGAAGGTGAGATCCTGGTCGATGGGCTTCCTATAAATGCAGAGCACCGTCGCTCTTGGCAGCAAAACATAGCTCACGTACCTCAAGCTATTTTTCTGGCTGACACATCGCTTTTGGAGAATATTGCATTGGGGATTCCCCCAGAATCCATTGATATGGAGCGAGTTCGTTACGCTGCGCGTCAGGCTCAGATATCTGAATTCATAGAAAGTCTGCCACAAAGTTATAACGCGTTTGTTGGTGAACGCGGCATCCGATTATCCGGTGGGCAACGCCAAAGAATTGGAATGGCGAGAGCCCTGTATAAACGGGCGACGGTGCTTGTTTTTGATGAGGCAACGAGTTCCCTTGACAATTCAACTGAACACGCGGTTATGGATGCCATACACAATCTGAACAGTGATCTGACGATAGTACTGGTCGCTCATCGACTTACCACTGTGCAAAATTGTGATATAATTTTTGAAATGGCAAACGGCAAAATAGTGGCTCAGGGCTCTTACGGCCAACTCTTGGCACAGAGTCCTAGTTTTCGGAACATGGCTACGGCTGTTGCGTGATAGTACATTAATCTGAATCTCTCAAATTTGTTGTTTGAGAATTGACAGGTTTAAGTTCTGAAGGGTGTTTCAATGAAAATCCTACTTGTTGTTTATGATAACGAATCCTATATACACTATTTCCCGGTTGGTATGGCTTATGTCGCTGCAGTCCTGCGGGAACATGGCTATAGGGTTGACATATACAATCAAGACAAAGAGCACTATCCTGACGATCATTTAACTCATTTTCTTGATAATAATCACTACGATATAATCGGCGTGTCCGTAGTGGGAGGATATTACCAATATCGTAAACTCTTGGGTCTTTCCAAAGCAATAAATAATACGAAGGACAGGCCATATTATATAATAGGCGGACACGGGCCATCACCTGAACCTGAATATTTTTTGAAGAAAACTTTGGCGGATGCTGTCGTAATGGGAGAAGGAGAAGCTACTGTTTCTAGAACTTGTAGGGGCTGTTGCCGCCAATGATTCTATCAAGAGTATACAGGGTGTTGCCTTTCGTAATGGGGATGAGATCGTTGTAAATGATAGACGGCCCCTTATAAAGGACATCGATTCCATTCCTTGGCCTGCCTACGAACTATTTCCTATCGAATATTACCGTTTGATGAGAGATCCCCACGCATCGTTTACTGATTTTGTGATGCCGGTACTTTCAGGACGAGGATGCATATTTAAGTGCAATTTCTGTTATCGGATGGATGACGGTTTTAGACCTAGATCAAGTCAGGCGATTATAGAAGAAATCAAGTTCCTTCAGGAAAGGTACCGCATCACTTATATTGAATTCGCTGACGAACTTTTTATGTCATCAATTAAAAGAACCATAGAACTATGCAATGCCTTTCTAGAAGCTAATCTTAAGTTTAAGTGGCATTGCAACGGGCGCCTAAATTTTGCCAAACCCGAAGTGCTCAAACTGATGAAAAGAGCGGGTTGCGTATTTATCAATTACGGTATCGAAGCTATGGACGACCAGATACTGAAGAATATGAATAAGTCTTTAAATACAGGTATTATACGAGAGGGAATTGAAGCCACACTAAACACGGGGATAAGTCCTGGATTCAATATTATATTTGGAAACATAGGCGAGACTAGGGAAACCCTGGAAAAAGGTGTCGCGTTCCTGTTAAAATACGATGATGGTTCTCAATGTAGAACTATTCGACCGGTCACCCCATACCCAGGGTCTCCGCTATATGATTACGCAATAGAAAAAGGGTTGCTGGTTGACTGTGCTGACTTCTACGAGAATAAGCATGTCAATTCTGACTTATTAAGTGTAAACTTTACGAATTTGAAGGATGATGAATTCCATCAGGCGCTTCTGGATGCGAACACCCGTCTTTTGAAGAATTACTATGAGAAGCAACTCTTTGATATTCTGGGACAAGCTCACAATTTGTACGTAAATAAGGACAGAAATTTTAGAGGATTTAGGCAAATTTGAACAAAGAATAAAGTTTTCTGAGTCATCTTGACGAGATCTTAATATGTTATAGAAATCGACCAAACAGATGGAGGTCACATCCCAATGGATAATCTGTTAGATTCTGTTAGCGACCTTATTCAGACTGATCCATGGCCTATTCCGCGTAGGGTCTTTTTTATTGCTGAGATCGGTATCAATCACAACGGCCACGTTGAAATCGCTAAGCAACTCATCAATCAGGCCAAGGCTGCCGGGTGTGACGCCGTGAAATTTCAGAAGCGTACCATAAATATCGTGTATACTGAAGAAATGTTGGACCAGCCCAGGGAAAGCCCTTGGGGAACCACACAGAGGGAGCAAAAGGAAGGCCTGGAGTTCGGTGAACCAGAGTATGATATCATAGATGAGTACTGCAAACAGGTCGGTATCCAATGGTTTGCTTCGGCTTGGGACATTCCCAGCCTACATTTTTTGCGCAAATATAATTGTCCATATAACAAAATTGCCTCCGCGATGGTTACGCACATCCCATTTGTATCTGAGGTTGCCTCTGAAAGGAAGCCCACTTTCCTCTCGACAGGCATGTGTAACTTTGAAGATATTGATGAAGCGGTCAGGATTCTTAAAGAAAAAGGATGCCCAATTATATTGATGCATACGGTGTCAACTTACCCGGCAGCTGAAAAGGATCTTAATCTACGGGTAATTCACACCCTGCGTTCTCGTTACGATTTGCCTGTAGGCTACAGTGGGCATGAGCCCTCGGTTTCACCATCTTTAATGGCAGCGGTTATCGGAGCGGTTGCGATTGAACGTCATATAACTTTGGACAGGGCTATGTATGGCAGTGACCAGGCGGCTTCACTTGAGCTTCCGGGTTTGGTGAGTCTGCTGGGGTCAATAAGAAAGATAGCGACATGCGTTGGTAGCAATGTCAAACAAATTTCTTCAGCCGAAGCGGTAGTTGCTAGCAAACTTCGCTACTGGTAGCCTCTTCCAAATAATTTTTATGATTTACTGTTTTGACATAGATGGAACCCTGTGCACAAAGACTGACGGCGCTTACGATAAGGCAAAGCCATTCTTTGATAGAATCGCGGTTGTTAATGCGCTCCATGCCGCTGGTCACACAATTAAACTGTTCACTGCACGCGGAACAACCACCGGCATCAACTGGAAAAAAATCACTGAAATGCAGTTGCGGGAGTGGAATGTCTGTTATCATATATTAATTATGGGCAAACCCGAGGCCGACATCTTTATAGATGACAAAGCATTCAATTCGGATCAATGGCATTGGAAGGTTTGATTCCCCGCAGTGTTTGCCTGGTGAGTTGTCCCAAATCAATTTTGCTGATAGAACCAGATGGCAGTTAATGACTCCAAAATTAGTCGAAACCCGGTCGGGGTAATGCAGGGCCGCCTCTTGCCAAAGTTTCGGGGGCGTTACCAAGCACATCCATTGGAATATTGGCAGAATGAATTTCCTAAAGCCGCTGAGTTGGGGTTAGACTGCATAGAATTCATTTTGGATCTTGATGGCGTTGAAGAAAATCCAGTGACTACGACCAGATGGCCCTGAAGAGATTCTACGCATAGTAGAACAATGCGGGGTAGCTGTGCGGACTGTTTGCGCTGACATTTTTATGGAAGCGCCGTTACATGATCCTTGCCCAAAAAAAGCAGCTTACGCTCAAAACATATTGTCTCGTCTGCTAGATAGCGGACATAAATTGGGTTTAACTGGTGTCGTGGTACCATGTGTTGATAAGTCATCCTTGCAAGACCGCAACACACAGCATCGGCTTGTTACCAACCTGCTTCCATTAGTTGAGAAGGCCGAAGCACTTGCAATAAACCTCGCTTTGGAGACTGACCTACCCCCTCAGTCTTTTACAGAACTGCTCCAAGCTTTTGGATGTCAGCGAGTTACGGTTAATTACGACACTGGCAACAGCGCCGCTCTTGGTTTTGATCCTATCGAGGAGCTGGCCTGTTACGGGGATCGAATATCCGATATCCATATCAAAGACCGTGTGCTTAATGGTGGTCCTGTTGAACTGGGTTCAGGGGACACAAAGTTTGATGAGTTCTTCGACGCCTTGCGTAAGTTTAATTATGTCGGCCCCTTCATATTGCAAGCCTACCGCGATGATGAAGGAATGGCTATTTTTCAAAAACAGTTAGACTGGTTTAAATCTCGGCTCCCAAAATGGACAAAATGAATACAGTTGCAATTGTTTTAGCCCGCGGTGGTTCTAAAGGCCTCCCACGCAAAAATTTGATCGATTTCTGCGGCAAGCCTTTGCTTGCCTGGACGTTGGAACAATGCATCGCGAGCAAAAATATCAATTCAGTATGGGTTAGTTCAGATAGTTCGGAAATCCTTGAAGTCGCTCACTCTAACGGTGCCAGGGTAATCCAAAGGCCTGATGATTTGGCTACCGACACTTCAACCTCAGAGGCTGGATGGTTGCACGCTGTGAATGTAATCGAACGCGAACAGGGAATTGTAGATCTTGTAGTAGCGCCCCAAGCTACCTCGCCATTGCGCGAGACTAGTGATCTGGACCTAGCTATAAACCTCTTTGCTTCGGACCAATATGACTCAATTTTCTCATGTAGTGTGGCCGAAGATCTTTACTTTTGGCAACGAAATGAGGACGGAAAACTTGAAAGCGTTAACTACGATTGGCGTAATCGTAAGAGGCGACAGGATCATCCTCCACAATACATAGAAAATGGTTCTTTTTATTTGTTCAGTCCTAAAGTTCTTAGGATCTACGGCAATCGGTTTGGGGAGCATATTGGCATAGTAGAAATGGAGTTCTGGAAGGCTTTTGAAGTAGATTCAACCGAAACATTGCGGATATGCGCCGCATTGATGAAAGAGTTCCTGGTTACGAGCTAATTTAATTAGAGTGGCATTAAGTGAGAGTTAAACATGGAATCAGGACGCGTTGTATATATGAATGATGTTTTTGTGCCGGAGTCAGAAGCTAGGATCTCGATTTACGACTCGGCGCTGATGTTTGGTGACATGGTGTTTGAGATGACACGGTCATTTAACAAGAAACAGTTCCGGCTCAGAGACCATCTAGAACGTCTTTTCACAGGAATAAGAATCCTTCGCATTCCGCTGCAGATGACTCTAGAAGATCTCGAGCAAGCTTGTTACACCACCATCGAAGTCAACGAGCCGTTTTTTGAACCTCACGACGAGCACCGTTTGATGATAAACGTTAGCCGCGGCCCTCTCGGCCTTTACGCCCCAATTTTTGGTGGCAGGATGGATCCGACGGTGGTGATTGCCGATTTTCCTCTTAAATGGACGGTTGCAGGCATGGGACTTTTGTTTGACAGTGGCATAAATGCTGTTATCCCGTCTCAGAGAGCTATTCCGGCCACATTAATGGATCCAAAGATCAAGAATCGAAGCCGAATGTGGTACCAAATGGCCAATATTGAAGTCTCTAATTACGAAGGCGCCAACAACTGGGCGCTGCTAATTGACCCTGATGGCTTCGTTGCTGAAGGCACTGGTGACAATTTTTTCATCGTGAAAGATGGGGTTATTCTCACCCCAGAAGGACGGAACATTCTTAGAGGCATTAGTCGGGACTACATTTTTGAGTTGGCTGCACAACTCGGCTTTTGTTGTAAGGAACGCAATATTGAGCCTTATGACGTTTATTGCGCCGACGAAGCTTTTATGACTGCTACACCATTCTGCATTTTACCGGTAACTGGGCTTAACCATTCCCAGATAGGTTCCGGCGCGATGGGCTCAATTACTCGAGCGCTACTGAATCGGTGGTCGGAAAATGTCGGGGTAGATATAGAACGACAAATAAAAGACTATGGAGTCGAGGTGCAATCAATTCAGCAAACCAAGGTGCCTACGCCGTATCAGTTTAGACGGAAATAAAAATTGGATCTAAGTCTCTCCAATAAACGAGTTTTAGTCACAGGAGCGTCGCGAGGTATTGGTCTGGCTATAGCCCAAGGGTTTCTGAAAGAAGGAGCGAGAGTCGTATTACTTGCCAGGACAGCTCGTTATCTGGCAGATGTGGCCGCAAAACTATCCATCGAGCATGGTTCGGATCGCGTCACTGAAATTACGGGCGATTGCGCAGATACGCGCACCTGGTCTGAAGTAATCAATCGCATTACATTGATTTGGGATGGCTTAGACATAGTGGTCGCCAATGTGGGCGACGGTCGCAGCGTGTCGGACTCGTTACCGGATCAAGAGCGTTTTGCTCTGACCTGGCGAACCAACTTCATTACCGCAGAGCAAACCGCCCGCTTTACGCTGCCACTATTGGCAGCCACTGGTGGCTGCCTCCTATTCGTTTCATCGATAGCAGGCTTAGAGGCGATCGGTGCTCCAACAGACTACTCCGTGGCCAAATCGGCCCTAATTGCGCTATCCAAGCAATTAGCACGCAAGCTGGCACCTCGAATTAGGGTTAACTGTGTCGCTCCAGGTAATGTTTATTTTCCAGGTGGCAGTTGGGACGATAAGATCCAGGCCGACCGTGACCGCGTTGAGCGTTTGATCCAGACGACTGTCCCGATGAGGCGCTTCGGCACGCCGGATCAAATCGCGGATGCAGTTCTTTTTCTCTGTTCAGATCGGGCCAAGTTCATTACGGGCGCTTGCCTGGTTGTGGACGGTGGACAGACAGTGAGATATTCTTAGTACTAATGAGAGTTCCATGAAAAATAGTCTGTTCTCGTTGACTGGCAAGGTCGTGGTTATCACAGGAGCTGCGGGGTTGCTGGGCCGCCAGCACGCTCAAGCCGTGGCGAGTGCTGGTGGTGTTCCTGTCTTACTTGATATACAGGCCCAAGCGGTTGAAGAGTTGTCCCAGAAAATCTCAACTTGTTTCGGACTGGACTCCAGTGGCTGGGGCGTCGATATCACCATGGAGGAAGAGATTGCAGCTAACTGCTCCACGCTATTGGACCGCTATGGACATATAAACGGTTTAGTGAATAATGCAGCCAATAATCCTAAGGTTGAAGACTCAGACTCCACGAATTTTTCTCGGCTAGAAAACTTCCCATTGGAGACATGGTACGCAGATTTGGCCGTGGGGCTTACGGGCGCCTTCCTGTGCGCTAAGCACTACGGGGCCACTATGGTGAGCAACCCCACCGGAGGCAGCATTGTAAATATATCATCAGACTTGGGGCTAGTGGCGCCGGATCAGAGACTTTATCGCAAAGATGGACTTTCGGAAGATCAACAGCCAGTGAAACCCGTAACATATTCGGTTGTGAAAACTGGCTTAATAGGTCTCACCCGCTACCTAGCAACGTACTGGGCCAATCGAAACGTGCGATGTAATGCCTTGTGCCCTGGTGGCGTAGAAAACAATCAAGATCCGGGATTTGTCCAGGAAGTTTCTTCTCGTATCCCACTTGGCCGATTGGCTCAACCCAAGGAGTATAGAGGAGCATTGATTTTTTTACTAAGTTCAGCGTCGAGTTATGTGAACGGAGCTATTTTGGCGGCCGATGGGGGAAGAAGCGCGTGGTAATCCAATAAGAGGCTAGAGGAATAGTGATCGATTATGGGTAATTTTGCACTGATAGATTTTGGGGAGTTTGGTCCAGCAATCATTGAACAATTACAGACAAAAGGCCACATGTGTCCTTTTGTTATTTCAGAATCAATCTTTGAACCGCTTTATAAATATGTCAAAACTTCGTTTATTGAAGTCGAAAACCTTTTCTCTTTTTCAATTGTGGTGTTCGATGAGCAAAAATTAGCTTTTTTTAGACAAAATTATGATTGGTTTCGCAGGTCTTCTCAAAGGTGGATTGTGGGTGAACAAAACCACGACGATTATTTCTTCCAGACTTTTAGAACCTTCTGTTTCTTTTGCGAAAAACTCGAACAAGAAAAAATAGAAGTGGCATTTTCTGGCATAAATTCTCCACATCATCTATATAACCACTTATTTTATATTGCTACCGTTTATTATGGAATTAAACACTATTTCTTGTCACACATTTTCATTAATAATCGTGTGAACATCGTTGAAGGATTACAAAGAAAAATTTGGTCAACGGATAATAAGTTTACTGACCATGCCGAAATTTATAACTACGTTAAGCATGCTCTGGGAAAAACTACCAGACCAAAGTATGTAGCTGATATTCATAACAAAAGAAAGAACCCTCTCGGGCATATGAAATTATTGGCCAATGCTTATTCACTGGCAAAAACGTGTAAATCTTTGGCTAGCTTCGTAATTAAGCGGAATAGAATGCAAGGCATTTGTCTATTCCCATTAAATAAATCATATAGTTTTTTCTATTCATTAAAGTGTTGGCGAAGTCGAAAGAGAATTGGAAAACTTAAAAGAGTTTATCATAAATTAGCCATAGAAGATCTTCCCAAAAAATTTGTGTTGGTATTGGGTCCTTACCAACCCGAAGCTCCTACACTTCCGGATGCCGAAGGATACGCAGATGTTAGGCTCATGTTACTTCATTTGAGGACTAAGATTCCAAATGATATGGCAATAGTGTATAAAGAGCACCCTTCTATTTTTTTATTTCGAATTGAAGGATTTGATTCTACAATTGATGATCATCGTAGTGAATCTTTTTATTCTGATATTGTGAGCATGGGGATTAAGTTAAGCATTAACACTGCTGATTTCGGCGAGTTGGTAGATAGGGCCGAATTTGTGGTTGGAATTACAGGAACATTTGCCATAGAGGCAGCTCTCAGAGGAAAACAGGCCTTTACTTATGGGAATCATTGGTTTGGCGGAATCCCTTTTGTAACAAGAATAAATTATGATTCCAGTCTTGAAACAAACCAGAAATTTGACGGTGAGAATCCACAGTTGCAAGTTACCAATCATCTTTGCTGGATCAACGCCAACTCTTTGCCAAATATACTGGGTACAGGAACGAGAATTAGGCAGCAGGGAGACATACAAACCTTTTGCCACGAATATGACAGAATTATGAACGCTTGCTTGTAGCGAATAAGGTTAAAAACGGTACCAAACCCAAGAAATGTTCAACAATACTAATGTCTTGATTACCGGTGGAACGGGGTCGTTCGGCAAACAATACGCGAAAACGTTGCTTATGCGATACTCACCAAACAAGATTATCATATTTTCTCGGGATGAACTCAAACAATTCTACATGCAGCAGGAATTTCCTCACGATTGCATGCGGTTTTTCATAGGTGACGTTCGTGACCGAAATCGTCTGATAATGGCCATGCGCGGCGTTGATTATGTCATCCATGCAGCCGCCCTAAAACAGGTTCCGGCCGCAGAATATAACCCCATGGAATGTATTAAGACAAATATCATGGGAGCCCAAAATGTCATAAAGGCTTGCATAGAGTGCAAGGTCAAAAAGGTTATCGCTTTGTCTACAGATAAGGCCGCCAACCCGATAAATTTGTACGGGGCTACAAAGCTATGCTCGGACAAATTATTCGTTTCATCCAACAACCTTGTTGGGAGTGACAGACCAACTCGATTTAGCGTCGTGCGTTACGGCAACGTAGTCGGATCTCGTGGTTCAGTAGTGCCGTTTTTTAAGAAGCTAATTGACGAAGGGTCTGATCGTCTTCCCATCACTGATGAACGCATGACCAGGTTCTGGATAACGCTCCAGTCGGGAGTGGACTTCGTTTTAAAGAATTTTGAACGAATGAAAGGCGGGGAAATTTTCGTTCCAAAGATCCCATCAATTAGGATAGTCGACCTTGCCAAAGCTATGGCTCCAGACCTTCCTTTAGAAATAATTGGGATTCGCCCAGGTGAAAAGTTGCATGAAGTTATGTGTCCTCTTGATGATTCCCACCTGACATTGGAGTTTGATGACCATTACGTTATACAACCTTCGATTAATTTCTGGGGTAGCAATACCCCCGATTATTTGGTCAATGCTGTCGGAGAAACAGGCCAACCAGTGGAACAGGGTTTTGAATACAATTCCGGCACTAATCAACATTTCCTGACACTAGATGAGATTAAAGCTTTCAATCATCTGGCGGGAATTTCATGATTCCCTACGGTCATCAAGAAATAAGCCAGACAGACATAGACGCCGTTGCGGAAGTATTGCGTTTCTGATTTCCTAACCCAGGGTCCTGTGGTTCCCCGTTTTGAGGAGGCGGTGGCAGTTAGGTGTGGCGCAAGATTCGCCGTGGCGGTAAATAGTGGCACTTCAGCTTTACACGTCGCATGTATGGCTTTAGGTTTGGGACCCTGTGATTTGTTGTGGACTGTGCCGAATACTTTCGTTGCATCAGCAAACTGTGCCCGTTACTGCGGAGCAGACGTGGACTTCGTTGACATAGACTCGGATACCCGGAATATCAGTCTACCAGCTTTAAAACATAAGCTAGAGGAAGCTAAACGACAAAACAAATTGCCTAAAGTGGTTGTGCCGGTTCATTTCGCTGGTCAACCAACAGATCAGGAGTATATTTGGGAGCTTTCACAGGAATTCGGCTTCAAGATACTGGAGGATGCCTGCCATTCGCTCGGAGCTTCAAGAAATGGTGAGCCGGTTGGAAGTTGCAAATGGTCTCATATTACTGCGTTCAGCTTTCACCCTGTCAAGATCATCACAACCGGTGAAGGTGGCATGACGGTGACCAATGATCAGGAACTAGCTTGGCGCATGGCGTCTTTGCGAACACATGGAATCACACGAGACCAATCACGTATGGTTCGGCAATCCGATGGCCCATGGTATTACGAGCAACTTGAACTGGGCTATAATTACAGGATGACCGATATTCAAGCGGCGCTAGGGCTGAGTCAGTTAGCCAGGCTTGATGAATTCGTCGAGCGACGCAATCAATTAGCAAGGCGATATAGTGAATTGCTTACCGATTTACCTCTGCAATTGCCATTTGTTCGACCAGAAAATAGGTCAGCCTTTCATTTGTACGTGGTCCGGTTGAAATTGGATCAAATTCGTCTGACACATCGCGAAGTATTTGAAGCTCTTCGGGAGAAGAGTGTTGGTGTGAATCTTCACTACATGCCTGTCCATCTTCAGCCGTATTACCAGAACCTCGGGTTCGGGCGAGATCTATGCCACGAAGCAGAGCGGCATGCCCAAGAAGCTATCTCATTACCCCTTTATTATGGACTTAAAATCGAAGAACAGGATTATGTTATAAAGACACTTCATCAATTTTTGTTGGTATGATCGAGGAAAATGTGGTCAAAATTGTAGACAAAATCATCGGAGATGGACATTGCTGTTTCATCACTTTCGAGGCTGGCCCTACTCACAACGGCGTAGAATCGGCAAAGCGTTTAGTAAAGATGGCGAAAGAGGCTGGGGCCGACGCAATAAAGTTTCAAGTCTTTAAGCCGGACAATCTAATAGCTGATCGTAACTTGATGTTTAGCTACAAAGTCCTGTTGGACAAGGAAACCTGTGCCACAGAGGACATTACCGAACCTCTATACGATATATTCGTACGTAGACATTTGTCGGATGATGAATGGGGTCAGGTGAAACTTTATGCAGACAGTCAAGGATTGGCTTTCTTTGTCACAATCGGCGATGAGGAAGGACTTGAATTGGTGAAGACCTTGGGTTGTCATTCAATTAAGGTAGCATCCTCCGACATTAATCATCTACCATTTATTCGTCGTATCGCCAGCACAGGATTATGCATTCAGCTCGACACAGGCAACGCCACTTTTGGCGAGATTGAGGAAGCGGTAGACGCTATCAGACGCGAAGGAAACGAAAACATAATCATACATAACTGCCCTACAGGCTACCCGGCACGTCTTGATAGTATCAACTTACGAATGATTCCAGCCTTGAAATCATCTTTCGGTTTTCCCGTAGCCTTTTCGGATCATACTCCAGGTTGGGACATGGATATTGCGGCTATGGCTATGGGAGCTAATCTGCTAGAAAAGACTATCTCCGAGAATCGTTGTACAAGAAGCGTAGAGCATATTATGTCCCTAGAATTACCTGAGATGAGACGATTCGTCCAGGTTGTTCGGGATGTGGAAATTGCTATGGGAAGTACGCTGCGTGTCCTTACGGAGGAAGAACGGCGCAAACGAATTCAATATAGACGCAGCGTTTATATTGATGAACCCGTCTCTAGAGGTCAACGACTAAGGGACGTGAACGTAAGTTTCAAAAGACCAGGTTTCGGTATGGCTCCCGATCAATATGAAAAGTTTTCGGACTATTGTTTCCGTGAAGACATGCGAGCAGGGAGCATAGTAGGCTTACATCATCTGAATCCGCCAGAATAGGAAAGGTTGTGCATGAGCCGAATTGGAATAATAGATTACGGAATGGGTAACCTGAAATCAGTGGGTAACGCAGTGGAACGAGTTGGCGGTAAACCAGTAGCAATTGATACTCCTGATACTTTGGACCGATACGATCGTCTGATATTGCCTGGTGTGGGCGCGTTTCCGGAAGCAATTGCCAATCTCGAAGCCAAGGGAATGAACCAAGCTCTTCATGAATTTGTAATAAGGGGGGCCCCAATTCTTGGAATTTGTCTGGGTATGCAACTAATGTGTCGTTGCTCGTATGAAGGAGGTCATCATGAAGGCCTTGGATGGCTTGATTTTGAAGTTGTCAAGTTTGCGTCTATTGGTGACATGAGCGTACCTCAGATTGGCTGGAATACGGTCCTTCAAGAACAGGAGCATAAGATTTTTACAGGGATCAATAAAAGTTTCGATGTTTATTTCCTTCACAGTTACTACGCAAAACTGACACATGATGCGGGAGTCCTTGGTAGCACTGAGTATGGTGTGAGGTATGCGAGCGTGATAGGCAGGAACAACATAGTAGCAATGCAGTTTCATCCTGAAAAAAGTTCAAACGTCGGCATGATTCTGCTAAGCAACTTCTTGAATTGGAGTCCGAACTAATGCTTAAGAAAAGGCTCATAGCTGTCATAATTGTGCGCGATGGCCAGGTCGTTCAAAGCATCAGGTTCAAACACACAAATGTAATCCATTATGATGCAATCCACGCGGTTGAAACTTTTAGTTGCTGGGATGTCGATGAGTTGGTCCTGTTGAACGTATCTCGTAAGGTAGAAACTGCAAGCAGATTTAGAGAAGTCTTAGAAAATGCCTCCCGTTATTGCTTTATTCCCATGGCAGTTGGAGGGTGGGTTCGCGATGAAGACTATGCAGCGGAACTACTGCGCTCCGGCGCGGATAAGTTGATACTTAATACAGCTTTGCACGAGCAACCCATTTTAGTGAGTCGACTTTCAGCACGATACGGCGCTCAATGTATAGTGGCCTCTATAGATGTTAAGCGCAACAGCGAAGGTCAACCCACTGTTATGGTTGATCGCGGACGATTTGATACGGGGGAAAGTCCTGTTGCCTGGGCTCATCACGCTGAGCAACTCGGCGTTGGTGAAATCTTGTTTAACTCCATTGATCATGATGGGGCTCGGTGTGGATATGACCTAGATACTTTGAACAAAATATGTGACCAAATCCATATACCTGTGATCGCCTTTGGTGGAGTATTAGAATGGCGGCACTTTGCTGAAGGTATAGCAGCAGGGGCTGATGCTGTAGCAGCCGCCAATATTTTTCATTATGTCGAACACAGTACCAAGAAAGCCAAACAGTTCCTTGATCAAGCAGGCATAAGCGTTCGCAAAGAAGGATCATATGATTCATCAAATATTAATTGGATACGGGGAGGATGAAATGGAATACTGTTCACGGTGTTTATACCCAGCTAACGCAAAACCAACCATAATATTTGATGAAGATGATGGAATATGCAGTGGATGTAAATATCACGAAAGCAGAACAAGTCGTCTAGCAAATATCGACTGGGAAGAACGCAAGAGAATGTTCGAACGTATTTGTGAACAAGCAAAACAAATGGCCAAGGAGCGAGGCAATTTTCACGACTGTATTGTTCCGGTGAGTGGTGGTAAGGACTCACATTTTCAAGTGTGGATATTGAAAGAATTTTATGGCATGCATCCGCTACTAGTTTCATACAACCATATCTTCAATTCACCGATTGGAAATCGTAACTTATCCAACCTGGTGGAACGATCGGGTTTCGATCATATTCGTTATACATCTGGAACAGATTCTGTTAGAAAACTGTCCCGTTACATGCTCCGAAGGGTCGGTGACCTGACTTGGCACTATCATGCAGGAATTATGACCATCCCTTTCCGTGTAGCTGTGGAAAAAAATATACCCCTCGTTGTTTGGGGCGAAGAAGGTTATGCTGAGTTGACAGGGATGTTTACATTAGAGGATTTTGTTGAGTTTAAAAAATGGACTCGCAAAGAACACGATATGCGAGGAATAGAGGCGGAAGAACTAATCGGATGTGACGATATCACGGCTCAAGACATTGCTCCACTGATATTCCCCTCAGATGAACAGATTGAGAAAACCGGAGTACGTGGAATATACATGAGCAATTTCTTCCGATGGGATGCAAAGGTACAAGCAGAGACCATGATTAGAGAATGGGGTTTTTCTCCAGTAAGCTACGAACGGGATCGTACTTTCAACCTCTATGCCAAGATTGAAGATCATGCAAACGATGTTCATGATTATCTTAAATTCCTTAAATTTGGGTATGGAAGAGCTACGGATGATGCAAGTACTGAAATTCGGCACGGCCGTATGAGCCGAGAAGAAGGAATGGAGCAGGTTAAGAGATACGACTCTAGGGAACCGCGGACTCTTCCGATGTATTGCAATTTTATGGGGATCACAGTCGAGGAATTTTACAAGATGGTCGATCCCCTTCGTGATATGCGAATTTGGGAAAAAACCGCTGGAGGAACCTGGCAATTGACCGATTCGGTATTCAGGCACGAGATCGGCCCCCGAGAAAAAGCTGCAAGAGTATTACAAAGTACGGATAGGACTTTTAATGAAAACAACCGGGCACAGTATTTCAATATGCAAAATCCCCCGAAAAAAATCGGGGAAACAGTGGCAGACGTCTTTCCAAAAAAGTTTGAGGTTCTTTGATGAAGAAACCAAAAAACGCATTGAATTTATACAATATTCTAACTGCTTACTAGAGTTACCGGAGTTCGTTCGCAAAAATTTACAGTCACAGGCCAAAAGGATAGGACTAATTGAATTTATTTAAGAAAATCGGGTTGGGCACTGCACAATGGGGAATGCCCTATGGTATCTCCAACCGAAGCGGTCAACCAGACTATTTCGAAATTGGTAAGATGCTAGACCACGCTAAATCGCAAGGCATCACAATTCTTGATACAGCATATACTTATGGTGAAGCTGAAATAATATTAGGCGAACAGGGAGCCATTCTCAATGGTTTCGATGTTGTGACAAAAACTATTCCAATATCCAGTCGGGTAATATCAAAGAAAGAGATTGAGCAGTTATCTACAGCGTTCTTTGAATCACTGGATAGATTGAAATCAGACACAGTTTATGGACTGTTGGTCCATAACGCGGACAATCTGCTATCTCGTGGAGGTGATCACTTTTGGAAGACACTTCAGGTTTTCAAGAATGAAAAACGAGTTAAGAAAATTGGGGTATCAGTTTACCGTCCACGGCAACTAGAAGAGATTATAAACCGCTACGAAATTGATGTAGTTCAGATACCTTTCAACATCTACGACCAACGCTTTGCTCGTGAGGGCATATTTCAGAAACTCAAACATAAAGGAATCGAGATTCACTCCCGAAGTGTATTCTTGCAGGGATTGTTGTTAATGAAACCAGATCAATTGCCAGCCCAATTCGAACTTATTCGCGATCACCAGGCAAAATTGCACAAACAATTGAGTGATTCCGGACTGACCCTGATTGAGGGATGCCTTATTTTTTGTCTTAATCAACCATATATTGACAAAATCTTCATTGGTTGCGAAACACTTGGGCAACTCTCCGAAGTTCTCAGTAATTCAGCACATTCGTGTCATCCTTTTTTAGATCTCGAGCCATACGCAATCGACGATCAAAAGGTTATTGATCCCTCTAGGTGGCACAAATTACCGAAGAAATAGGCTGTAACGCTTCCGCATGGGAAAATGGCGGGCGCTGCAGATGACTACTTTAAATGTAATTCAGAGTCACTGGACCCAGCTTTGGAGTCATCCGCAAAAATGTTCGCCGCCCATATCCGGCAAGACCATAAAGTAAATGAGATTGGTTGTTCCAACGGGCGATTTATTGACAAGCTTTTCACCATGACCCTAATGAGCGTATAGCGTTTTGGGTTCTGTACAAGAAAGCCGACAATGATTATCTGGAGTTGATATGAAAACGCTGGCAATTCTACAGGCCAGAATTTCTTCCACACGGTTACCCGGTAAGGTGCTCTTACCAATACTTGGGAAACCGATGTTGTTACGACAAATCGAGCGGCTAAAGCGAGGTTCAGGATACGACGAACTAATTGTGGCAACTAGCGACGATCCATCAGACGATGGGTTAGCCACTATATGCGAGAACTACGGTATAGAATGCTTTAGGGGCAGCCTCAACAATCTTTTGGATCGAATTGTCAGGGCCGCAAGGCCTTATCGCCCCGAAGCGGTTGTCCGTCTAACTGGCGACTGTCCACTGGCTGACCATGTGCTAATAGACCAAGTAATAAATTATTTCTATGTAGGAAACTATGACTATTTTTCCAATTGTAATCCGCCGACATTCCCAGACGGTCTGGATGTTGAAGTCATACGTTTCTCTTGTTTGGAACAGGCTCATCGCGAAACTAGGCTTCCATCAAATCACGAGCGGTTTCCTGCTTGGATTTATTACCATCCAGCTTGGATTTATTACCATCCAGAAAAGTTTCGGGTCGGCAACTTTGTCAATGAGCTTGATTTGTCTCACTTGCGGTGGACCGTGGATGAACCGGAAGATTTGGAATTCGTTCGATCCGTCTATGAAAAACTCTATCCGACAAAGCCAAACTTCACGACCGCAGATATCCTTGATCTAGTTACAAAATGCCCGGATTTACAGGCAATCAATTCAGGATTCGAACGAAATGAAGGTCTAAAAAAGTCTTTAGAAGTTGAAGCAGATTGCCTTAATAGAGTTAACGATGTCAATACGTTATAAGACTTCAGAAGAGTTGCTTGAACGCGCACTCAGGACCATTCCCTTGGGCTCGCAAACCTTTAGCAAAAGCAAAACTCAACTTCCTTTCGGAGTATCGCCTTATTTCGTGGACCACGCCAAAGGCAGTCATTTCTGGGATGTGGATGGGAATGAATACATAGATTTTGTAAATGGATTGGCCTGCGTGACTCTGGGTTACTGTGATCCAGACGTTGATATGGCTGTACGAAATCAGATGAAGAGTGGAGTTACTTTTTCACTGCCTCACAAACTGGAAATGGAAGTTGCGGAGTTACTCGTGGAAATGATCCCCTGCGCCGAAAAGGTTCGGTTTGCAAAAAATGGCACAGACGCCACGTCCGGCGCAATTAGAGTGGCACGGGCCTATAAGGGACGCGATCGTGTGGCTGTATGCGGTTACCATGGATGGCAGGACTGGTATATTGGTAGCACCACACGAGATCTCGGCGTGCCTAAATCTGTAAAAGAACTCACTCATGTTTTCATTTACAACAATATAGACTCTCTGATTAGGTTGTTTGAAGAACATAAGGACGAATTTGCTGCTGTCATTCTTGAACCCATGAACGTGGCATATCCTAAAGATGGGTTTCTAGACGATGTAAAGGCTATCACTCACCAGCACGGGGCATTGTTGATTTTCGACGAAACGATCACTGGTTTCCGGTACGCAAAAGGAGGTGCTCAGGAAGAATTTGGTGTCACACCTGACGTAGCCACATTCGGTAAAGGTATGGCTAACGGATATCCTCTGTCAGCGCTGGTGGGTAAAGCTCAATACATGGATGTTGTTGACAAAATCTTCTTCTCAGGCACTTTTGGAGGGGAAACTTTATCACTGGCGGCAGCCAAGGCAGTATTGACGAAGTTACGACAGGAACCCGTGATCGCCACACTCAAAGCACAAGGCCAGAAGATCATAGATACCGTAAATCGGATTATCAGTGACAACGAATTGGAACAGGTTTTAAATATAAGTGGTCATCCTGCCTGGTCGTTCTTGTTATTCAAAGATTTCTCTCCTTATTCAGCATGGGAGATCAAGACCCTGTTCATGCAAGAGATGTTCGAAAGGGGCATTTATACCTTAGGAACACACAACCTTAGTTTCGCTCACAGTGACAACGATATCGAAACCCTACTGAGAAAATATGGAGACGTTTTTCAATTGATTAAAGGCTCGATTGACAACGGAACCTTGAAAGAAAACCTGAGATGTGAACCCCTAGTTCCTCTGTTCAAGGTCAGATGATCCATGAAAGTCGGCATTCGCACTGACTCTTCTCTTCTAATCGGTTCCGGCCACGTCATGCGTTGCAAAACGCTCGCCGACGAACTGCGTAAACGAGGCTCAGAAGTGCGCTTTATTTGCAGGGATCATCCGGGCAATTTGCTTCTCCTACTTAGGGCAGACTGTTACTCCGTAACCGTGTTGCCTCCTCCCGATTCTTTGAATTTTGTTCAGCCTGATAAGCCTGACTATTCAGCGTGGTTAGGGGTAGAACAATCTGAAGACGCGGAACAAACCATAGAGGCGTTAGCGGATTTTAAACCTGATTGGCTTGTGGTGGATCATTACGGACTGGATGAGTCATGGGAAAAGACACTCAGGGGACATGTCGACAAGATCTTTGTCATAGATGACCTTGCTAATCGCCGCCATGACTGTGAGGTTTTATTAAATCAGAACCTTCTGGATAATCTGGAGAAGGCTTACCGAGGACTGGTTCCCTACCATTGTCGAAAACTGTTGGGACCAAGATTCGCATTATTAAGGCCGGAATTCCGTAAAGCTAGAGAAGCGTTGCGAGAGAGAGATGGAATAATTCGGCGAATACTGGTTTTTTTTGGAGGAATTGACCCTGCAGGTGAAACAGAAAAGGCTTTGGAAGCGTTAAAGATGTTGGGTAGACCAGACGTAGCTGTGGATGTTGTCGTCGGTAGCAACAACCCCAACGGCGAGAAAATTGAAGCGATCTGTCGAGGCATGGATAATGTTACGTTTCACCAGCAAATATCTAATATGGCTGAATTGATGGCAGCCGCAGATTTGGCGATAGGGGCAGGAGGAACTGCATCCTGGGAAAGGTGCTGTTTGGGATTACCCACAGTGGTAACGATCACTGCTGACAATCAGGCAAAGCCTACCTCAAATATAACTGGTAGAGGAGCTGTCATTAATTTAGGAACAAGCGCTCGAGTAGGTGTCCAAGATTACCTATCGGCAATCATCAGTTTGACACCTGAAAAAATAACACAAATGCAGGCCATATGTCTTAATTTGCTAGATGGACGGGGTTCGGAGCGGGTGAAACTGTCAATTTCTATAGAGCCTGTTCAGCTTCGTCGTGTTGAGCTGAAAGATGCCAAAAAGGTATGGCTCTGGAGAAATCACCCAGATACTCGACTCTATTCAACAAATCCCTCACCTATTTCATTCGAGACTCATATGGCATGGTGGGCACAAAGCTTGTCCGACCAAAACCAAGTTATACTTATAGGCAACTGTGGGCAAACGGAGATTGGCGTTTTGCGTTACGATTTGGTTGGAGAACACGAGGCGGAAATTTCAGTGTATTTAGACCCCTATATGCGCGGACTTGGGCTAGGAACCGCCTTGTTAAAGGCTGGACATAAATGGATTTTGCGAAATCTTCCGAATGTGATTGAGGTCAAAGCGACAATTGTTGACAGGAATAAAGCCTCTAAACGTGCTTTCGCGTCAGCAGGTTTTCATCCGTATGGTGTTTCCATGACATGGATCAAGGACGTTACCTCTTGTCATACTTAATCCAAAGCTTAATGTGGCGTTAATGAAAACATGCGAATAGATAGTTTCGAAATAGGGGTCGCTCACAAACCTTTTGTGATTGCCGAAATGTCGGGCAACCACAACCAGTCTCTGGAACGAGCGCTGGCAATAGTCGAAGCTACAGCCAAATCCGGAGCTCACGCACTAAAGTTGCAAACCTATACCGCTGACACTATGACCTTGGACATCGATGAGGGGGAGTTTTTCATCAATGACCCGAATTCATTGTGGCATGGCAATCCTCTATACAAGTTGTACCAGCAGGCTTATACCCCCTGGGAGTGGCACAAACCCATAATGGAACTAGCAAAGCAATTGGGTTTGATTTGTTTTAGCACTCCATTTGATGAGACAGCGGTCGATTTTCTGGAATCACTTGATGTGCCATGCTATAAAATAGCCTCGTTTGAGAATACTGATAGTCCCCTTATTAAGCGGGTGGCGGCCACAGGGAAGCCGATGATTATCTCTACCGGAATGGCTACTATCGCAGAGTTGGACGAGACTGTCCGAGCGGCCAGTGCCGCTGGTTGCGATGACCTGATACTTCTCAAATGCACCAGCAAATATCCGGCGTCTCCGGAAAATTCTAATTTACGCACTATCCCCCACATGAGAGAGTTGTTTGATTGCGAGGTAGGTATTTCGGATCACACCATGGGCACTGGGGTGGCGGTTGCGGCCATTGCAATGGGGGCCACTGTGATTGAAAAACACTTCACATTGAACCGTGCCGATGGAAGCGTGGACAGTAATTTTTCCATCGAACCGGCAGAGATGATATCATTAGTGATTGAAACTGAACGAGCCTGGCAAGCGTTAGGACGAGTTAGCTATGGTCCCACTGACTCTGAAAAAGACTCGCTGGTTTTTCGGCGCTCCCTATATATAACCGAAGACATGAAGGCTGGTGATGTGTTGACCGAAGACAACCTCAGGGCCATTAGGCCGGGGTACGGTTTGCCACCTAAATACCTTGAGACATTGTTGGGAAAGCGAGTGAATTGTGGCGTACGCCGTGGCACTCCAATGCAATGGGAATTGATCGGGTAACTGCTTTCGGAACTGGAATTGCGATTTCTTCTCAATGAATCTTTTGACAGGTGATCCACTGCTTGATGAAAAAACGAATTAGCTTCTTTTTCTCCAGAATTAGGAAACGTTTTTTGGTCCTAAAAAAAAACGAACGTCTTTATTTCGATAAAATGTGTGGTCCTAGAATTCATATTGGTTGTGGCGAGATAGAGACACCAGGATGGATAAATGTTGACGCTAGGCCTTTTTCACACGTGCACATTGTGACTAGCTTGATAAACCTCAAAGAATTTTCAGATGAAACAATCCAGGAAATATATCTATGCCATGTCTTGGAACATTTTTCTTTTTACGATGTAGACAATCTTCTCAAGACATATTACTCAAAACTTATGCCTGCCGGTATTCTCAGATTATCGGTTCCAGACTTTGAACTTCTCGTAAAGGCTTATTTGGAGACAAATCGGGACTTAACATTAATCAGAGCAGCTCTCATGGGTGAGCAGAATTATCAGGAGAATTTTCATAAAAGCGTATTTGACAAGAAGCTTCTCATGTTCTTGCTGCATAGAGCAGGCTTCTCGCAAGTGATCGAATGGAAAACTGAAAAAGACTTCGGTAAAGATCTTGGTGATTGGTCAAATCGAAGTATATACAAAGGGCTTCGTTCATTTGATGTGAGCCTCAATTTGAAGGCAATTAAATGAATATCGCTTTTGTAGCATCTACCTTGCCTGCAGCATTCATACGCGAACATGCTACCAGATTGGAAATTAAAAAGGTTGTTTGCGCCACCAGAGACCTTGTCGAATCCTATATGTTCATTAGGAAGACACATAGAGATCTAGAAATTGAAGCATTACCAAAAGGCAAAATTGAGCATTTTTTATCTATTTTCCGTCATATCTTAAACTGTAAGAAAGTATATTTTTCCCATGAATGCTGTTGGCCTTTATTTGACTTAGCATTAATTATTACTCGACGGAAAGCTGTCTGGTTTCCTCAGAGTTCAATGAAAAGTTTTCGGCTAGTTGCACCAGAGGAGTTGTCTTTCCTAGCTCAGATGAAATTCTATTATTCAAATCAACATAAAATCCGGCCATTTCGTTCCGGTATTACTACTCTAATCAGAAGGTGGTTCGACGTTTATGAAGCTGTTTTAGATGGAGGAAAAGGATTTTATCAATGTCAGTCACTAAGAACCGATTTATTCTCATTCATTGAGAAATTAGATGATAAGCAATTTGGGGTTTCAAAACCGCACCAACATAAGGAAAGCCAGAAAACATATAAAGTTTTGATAGCCTGCGCAAGAGAACCCATAGATGATGAGGTTCAAATTAAATTGTATTCAGAAGTTTGTAGTTTTGTTGAGCGGAAAGGTTATCGCATTTATATAAAAGATCATCCTTATAAAGACTCGCGTCTCGGCTTTGTTTATCCAGGATCTGAAGTAATACCGGCACATTTTCCCATTGAGTGTATCGACGAGAAGTTTGACTTTGTTGTTGGGGTAGCGAGCGCTTCTATACTTAGATCAAATTTAAGAGCTTTGAGTTTACTTCATCTATTGCCTTTTTCGGAAGAGGTTTTTTTGAGCAGACTTACAGCACTTTCTGTCTTCGATGGCTACTCTAATATTAGGTTTCTGAAGTCAATTGAAGAGATTAGTGAGATAATTGATGGGTAATAGCTCATTTATTAAGGGGGTTACAGATGGAACAAATAGGTTTCGGGGTAGGAGCCTGCTACAATTTTTCCAGGAATGCAAAGAGGCATTTTGAGTTGTAACTCCAATTGGCGACCTTTCACCGAGGCAGAGTAACCAACCTAAACCCACTTCGGAAATTTCCTCGCAAATCTGGGGCGAATAAATTTTATTAATTTCTTTAGAAAGCTGACGTTCTTCAATCTATTTTTAGTAGTCGCATTTTTCTCAACCAGCCTTATGAGCCACGCTAAATATTGGTTCGTAAGGCTGGTTTCTTTTTGTGACCTGTAAATCAGATTATTGGGGCCGGTTATTGGGCCCGAGATTCCTTCTCCAGCGGTTACGTTTGATCTTTTTGGGATGCTGGCGACTTCTTCGTAGACTCCCAACAATTTTTCTGCCAATTCTTCGGCTTTATCCTCGAAATAAGCGTTTAAATTAAGCGCCCTTATCCGGTTGCCGGGAAATTCTGGGTACCTCTCGAGAAATTTTTTCCTTTCAATCTCCGTGCGCACCAGGACCATGTCGGCAAGATAGAAAACTTTATCCATAATTCCGGAGCAGCATCGAGATTGTGTCGTTGGATCGTTTTCAGATTCATCAGTAAACGTCTGATCGGTAGTCAAAAAAATTATCTTAACGTCCAGCAGATCAATTAATTCAAAGTTGTCAGTATTCAAGATGTCAGGAAAACCAAGACTTGCAGTGAGGTTGCCAGTTTCAGGACAATTGAAATTGGCGTCATGTTGATCAACGCTCAAGACCGGAACAAGGTGGACATTTTTTAAACCCTTTTTGAAAATGTTTTTCTTGAAGTCAGTATCAACGGCATCTCGGGATATCCGATGATAAACCAGGAACTGGTCATCTGGATTCCTGTCAGCCAGCAAATCGACAATCCTGGCTCCCGGTTGCTCTGTTACGGGCGCATCTAATCGAAGATCCCCGAGATCAAGTCCTATTCTTAGTCCTCGCAACCCTTGAAGGTTCCTTTTCACCTGCCATTGTGAGGTATTCGGGTCACTAAGAAACGTATCCATGTAATCAAGTTCATCTGAAGGAATGTATCCCCACCATTTGAGGAATGCGTCCTGAGCTATCTCCCGGACTGCATTAAGGTTGCCTTTTGTTGAACTATTAGTTTTTTCGAGATCTTGAGATACCATACGTGCAAATGTGTATATCCATCTCCTGGGCACGTATCCAAATTTTGTTTTGAACATATAGTTGATCTCATTATGAACCGCAACCACTTGCCCCAATGTCTTCGTGCTGTCGTACAGCCTGGACCCTGCAAGGGTTTCCTGGAGATAGTGAAAGTCCGTGAAACCACCGTATCGAAGCCAGAGTTCGTAATCCATGCAAAGCTGCAGGTCAGCGTCAAGCGCCCCAGCCTGATTTACAAGCGCCCTGCGGAAAAAGGCCCCCGGCTGGCACAGGAAACATGTTTCAAACAATCTGGCGTAATCCCAAGGCTCCGTCGGATATGGTCCGATAACACGATCGTTTTCATCAATGTGATCACAGGGACCATAGGCTACGAGCACAGATGGGTTGTCTTGAAAAAATGTGGCAATGGTTGAAAAGGCATCAGCATAATAGATGTCGTCCGAATTGATCCATGCAATGATCTCACCCGAGGTAGCGTAAATCCCCTTGTTGACAGCATCCGCTTGCCCACTGTCCTTCTCGGAAACCCACCCAAATTTCACACCTTGGCATCTTATCGGATAAACCCCTTCTCTAACTCGAAACTCATAATCTTTGATTATTTGAATTGTGTCGTCAGTTGATCCGCCATCCGCTATGAAATATTCAATGGAGAAATCGCCGGATTGGTCCAAAACAGACCTTATCGTTCTTTCGATGAAGATGCCCTGATTGTAAGAAGGCGTTACAACTGAAATAATCATTTCGGCCCGACTGTTTAATTAGCATAAACGTGATATAACAATTATACACGTTATTACGCCTGAATAGTATAAGTGAGCAGATATTTGCCACAACGACAGCTTTTGGACCCCGCAAATGTTTGCCGCAAGTGCCTAAGAGGGAATATATTCAGGGGAGACATGTCATTTCGGACGTCGGCCTGCCAGGGCTATGAAGGATCAAGATCTCTCGTCGCTGCGCTCGCTCGAGATGACATCGCAGAGGGGGAGAAAGATTTCTCCTCCCTATAGTTGTCGAAATGACAATTGTCGTACGTATGGCGCTGAAATGTGACATAATTTCTTGACCATAAATTAAAAGTGATTCAAACTGATTATATAGGATCAAGGGGGCAAGGAGGTAGTTTATGAACATCCCACTATTGGAATCAAGAATCAGAAGCCTGGAAGAGATGATGGCCGACCTGATAGCTACAGCAGCGCAAACATCAATAGAGATGCGCGGCTTCAAAGACGGGATCCAAGATTTCAAGGAAGAAATGCGTCAATTTAAGGACGAAACTCGTCGGGAACACCGCAATTTAAACAAACAGCTTGGGGAAATCGCCAACAAGCAGGGCCGAATGGCGGAAGATTTCGTGGCCCCGAGTGTTTGCCGCATCCTTCAGGAAGTTGTGAATTGCCCTCCTAATCTTGGTTGTGGTTTTTTGGTGAGGCCACGCAGGGTTCATCCCAAAGATAGAAGCCGGGTTAAGGAATTCGATTTAATCGCCGAGTGTGGCGACTACGTTCTGGTCAATGAAACGAAGAGCAATCTTTCGCCTGCTGACATCAATAAACTCAGGCACACCATCGAGGAAGTCCGGGAATATTTCCCTGAATATGCGGAAAGAAAAATGATTGGCTCTTTGGCTACACTATACGTTGATGAGAGCCTGGTGAAGCGTGCTTCCCGCAAAGGAATTATTGTCCTTGCCGTGGGCGACGAGTTAATGGATGTGATGAACGAACCTGGATTCAAACCCACGATCTTTTGAATTACGTCCAGCTCTATCTTAGTTCGCATATTTGTCGCCCAGTAGCGTCGGGCGTCCTTGCCCGTAATTCCCGTGGCAGTTGGTGGTCTCATCAATGTTTTCCGCAAGGGCCTAAGGGGAATATATTCAGGGGAGACATGTCATTTCGAACGCCGGTCGTCCCATAGTGGCGCTATGGGCTATTATGACGCCGCCCTGCCAGGGCTATGAAGGGGGTCAAGATCTCTCGTCGCTGCGCTGGCTCGAGATGACAATCAGTCAGCGAC
>CAWCTI010000013.1:0-604404 GCA_963798475.1 uncultured delta proteobacterium | reverse complement strand
GGCTTTCGATAGCGTTCGTCGTGTAGATAATTTTCCGTATTTCATGGGGATATATGAAAAAAGGTATGACCCGTTCCCAGTTTCTTCTCCATGATTGACTAATGGGGGGGTATTTAGAGTCCCATTTGGCCTCAAATTCAGATAAATTGGCTTCGGCCATTTCCTCAGTCTCCGCTCTATAAATGAGTTTTAAGTCCTTGGCCACATCCTTTCGATCTCGCCAGCAAACAAAGTTCAGGGAGTATCTGACCAAATGCACAATACAAGTCTGGACCTGGGTCTTGGGAAACACCGTGTTAATTGCGTCAGGAAATCCCTTTAAACCGTCCACTACCGCTATAAGGACATCTTGAACCCCACGGTTTTTAAGCTCATTCATAATCTTAAGCCAGAACTTGGCCCCTTCGGTTTGCTCAATCCACAGACCTAGAACATCCTTTTGCCCTTCCATAGTAAAAGCCAGGGCCAAATAAACAGACTTGGTTTTTACAACTCCTTCATCTCGTATCTTCACACGAAGAGCGTCAAAGATAATTATAGGATAAACAGGATCAATTGGCCTGTTCTGCCATTCGCGTACTTCCTGGACAACAGCGTCAGTGACTTGTGATATCAAATCTGGAGAAACGTCTACAGCGTAAAGCTCTTTAAGATGGGCCTGAATGTTTCTGACGGTCATCCCTCTGGCATACATGGAAATGATCTTGTCATCAAATCCATCAAACCTTGTCTGCCCCTTTTTAATTAACAGAGGTTCAAAAGTCGAGTTTCTGTCTCTGGGAATATTGAGTTCCATTGCGCTGGTATCGGTCTTAACCGTTTTACGACTGTGACCATTGCGCGAGTTACCCGTGCCTCGTCCAGCCGTGTCCCCCTTATCATATCCAAGATGGTTGGTTAGTTCTGCTGAAAGAGCCTTCTCGACCAACGCCTTTTTCAGCTGCTGAATGATACCATCAGCGCCCAGTAAGTCCTCCGGCTTCGAATAGCCCGCCAGTAACTCGTTCAATATCTCTTCCCTAATAGCCATGTCCGTGACCTCCTATAATTTCGACAGAATATCACGAACGACTTCTTACACAAATTATCGGACACGCTCGGAGGACTCAAAATCCCTGAAAACATAAGGCTCATATATCAACCTTCGCACGGTCCGGAGCTCAATCCAGCGGAACATGTGTGGGAGGAGTTGCGAGAAAAGCATCTTCCCAACAAGGTCTTTCGGTCCCTTGATGCGGTAGAGCGTGCTCTTTGCGACGGATTATGCAAATTGCATGACAATCCAGAAAAGCTTCGCTCAATGACCAACTTCGAATATCTCAACTTTCTAAGTTAAATAGCGAAATGGTATCACACCCTTTGAGGACCATCAACTTGGCTCAATCCTCTAATCCATCTCTGCACAAATCGCGAGGAAAAAGTAACTTTGTTGGCTGCCACCCCTAACTGAGGGGTTACAAGGATCAATCTTCAACAGGTCTCGATAATTCGTTAACCGCCTCATTCACCAACAGATACAACGCCGCATCCAGTTTACCTTTAACGCCAGGCCTCGAATAATATTTGCCTTTCAGAATCGCATCAATCATATAAATCGCATCGTCAACATCAAGGCCGTCTAAATCCACTGCTGTGACAAGCTCTTTTGCCCCTATTTGGACCATCTCAGAGTCTTCAAGACCCCTAATCTTTGAATCTATTACAACTCTATTCCCGGAACACGATTCAGCCCAGACAATAGGCGCTGAACCGCACTTAAAACTCTTCAATATCCCTTCGTAGAATTGGACGATTGTTGTTTCCAACTCACACGGATTCTGCCAATTCATGTTTTTTTATTTTGCTGTAAAGCGTGCTTCGGCTTATCCCCATCAATTGGGCAGCCCTAAATTTGTTCCAGTTGCACTGTTCAAGAATCGACTTGATGTGTTCCCGTTCAAGAATTTCAAGGTTTGTTTTGGAACTAGCAAACCCCACTGGTGAAGAATCATTCGTTCGAAGTTCCTGAGGTAGATCATCCGGCCTTATCATATCCGCTTTACAGAGAACTACGGAGCGTTCAACAGCATTCTCAAGTTGGCGGACGTTTCCTGGCCAATGATATTGAGATATAAGGTCCATAGCCTCCTCGCAAAATCCGTGCACGTTCTTACCCAACCTCCGGTTGAAAACATCGATGAAATTGTTAACCAACTGCGGAATGTCTTCCTTCCTCTCTCGCAACGGAGGAATATGAATGTTTATAACATTCAGTCGCCAATAGAGGTCCTCTCTGAATGTACCTTGAGCCATGCACTTTTTTAGGTCCTTGTTTGTCGCGGCGATAATCCTGGCATCGGTGGATATTGTGTTCTCACCCCCGACGCGTTCAAAACGTTTTTCCTGTATGACTCTTAACAACACAACTTGCGTAGGCAAACTGACTTCGCCAATCTCGTCAAGGAAAATACCGCCTCCGTCAGCCTGCTCGAACCTACCCTTTTTCGCTCTTATGGCTCCTGTAAAAGCGCCCTTTTCATGGCCGAACAACTCTGACTGTAAGAGTGTCTCCGCATATGCGGCGCAATTTACGACAACAAAAGGCCCTTCTTTGCGAAGACTTTGTTCATGGATGGCTTTTGCTACAACTTCTTTACCAGTTCCGGATTCCCCTTGTATAAGGACATTCGAGTCGGAGCCTGATATGTCGAGGATGAGATCACAAATGTCCCTCATCTTTTGAGAATGGCCAAGAAGGTTCTCAAGTTTCTGAGCCAACGTTTGGGTCAGTCGACGATTCTCACGACGCTCGTGCTTGAGGTTTTGATAAAGTCGTCTGATGCGCATCATAGCGTTTACGCGCGCGATAAGCTCATCAGGCTCGAATGGTTTTGTCAGGTAATCATCGCCTCCGCTATTCAAGCCCTGTATTTTAAATTCCAGGGTATCGTGAACAGTAAATATTATTATGGGAATGTACTGGAATTCGGGATGCGCCTTGAGTTTTGACGCCATCTCAAGTCCATCCATTCCTGGCAGATTAACATCGAGTAAAATTAAATCAGGCCCCGAATCATCAACATTTTCAAGAAATTTAAGCGCCCCCTCAGCAGACTCCACCAAAGCCGCCCTGAAACCCGAACCCATTAAAAGTTCTCTCGTAAACGGACCGTTAAATGGGTCATCCTCAACGACTAGGACGTGTCCAAGGTTAGAATCGTTATTCATGGCGCATCACTTGACAAAATGGTAGGCCAGTCCGTGAGCCGTAGCTACCAGGGTAAAATCCTGATTGCGAACTTCAATGTTCCAAAGGCTAATCCTCTTCCGGATATCTATAGGTTTAGCTTCTGCAGTGACAGTGTCCCCAGCTTTGGTGGCCTCGAAGTAGTTAATTTTCATCTCCGCTGCAAATGCCATGTAACCTCTGGAATTACATGCAATTGCAAAAGCTTGATCAGCGAGAGAGAAAATAACTCCTCCGTGAGTCCTCGCTTCCGAATTGCAATATTCAGGCTTTAGTTTAAGGCTGACTTTTGAATACGAATCCCGAGCTTCTTCAACGACTATACCAAGCATACGCGAGAATGGATCGCCTCCCACAACTTCCACCGAATACCTTACCGGTTCGGCCTTTCGATCAATGGTTGGTTTATGCTCTTTCAACGTTTATTCAACCCCCGAACTTATTCGAACATTATGCCATCGGCTACGGAAAACCAGTGGTTACCACATGACTTTCCTGGTCTTTACGGCACCGCTGTCTCTTGCCTGGGAAACCGGCGTCGGAGCACCATTGGGATTCCGGGCTATTCGGTTGTGAGTCCTCACTATATCCAGAAAATTCCTAAGTAATATTCCGCCATCAGGTCGGGAGTTCATATAATACTCAGTGTGAGCCTGGACACCATACGCTGGTCTTGCCGGATGCCTAATTATTTGATACGGACACATCTTGTTTTCCGCAAGCGCAATAAAACCTTTTGGCAGTCTTTTCACCTCATCGTAATGGCTCTCAACGAGATTCAGGGACTTGTCCATACCCAGAAATAGTGGGTCCCTATGGAGAACATAAACGTCACGTCGCCCCTTTTCAGTCGGATTATGGCCATAAGGAAAACAATCGTCTTCTCCTCCCCTAATAGGCCCCACCTTACCGCCGAAAGCCAACGCCAGCGCCTGATGGCCTCCACAAATTCCAACTACCGGAATCTGTATGTCTTCAACAATTACCCGCAATGCCTTAAAAAAATTGTCAAGATCCTGACCGTTCTTTCCCCTATATTTACACCACGGAATCCCGTTCGGACTCAAAGCCAGAAAGCTGGGCCTCAACTTTTTCATGTTCTCAACGGTTATTTCCGCATAGGGCAGAATTATCCCTCTACCTTCGGCTCCGAGACGTTCCAGCGTTTCCTGAACAATTACAGCCTGTTTGGATGTCCGACCCGTAAACATGTTCACTACGATCCAAAGCGAAGAAGGCTCTACAACTTCGGCTTGTTGAGAATCCCGGATCGGTGCGCCCTCCTGAGTCGTTTCGGCGGCGTCGCTTTTCACATACCCAAGCCACACGATCAAACTTAACGCTATTAGAAAAGATAGAAATTTCTTCATAAAAGCATTCTCTCAATGTTTATTGTGGAATAACAGGAGCATAAGTTATTCCGGATTAGAAATCTAATAGTGATCTCTACGCTATGTGGTATTTTATCTTAATAATTAAAGACTGTTAAATATTACTATTAATTGACGCTCATAGCAATAGCTATAATATACTTTACTACTATTCCCATCCATCTTCAAGAAATGTATTTGAAAGAAGGTTGAAGACTCTGATCGGTCTGAATACTACTGGCCCGA
Source organism: uncultured delta proteobacterium (assembly GCA_963798475.1). Lineage (GTDB taxonomy): Bacteria > Desulfobacterota > Desulfomonilia > Desulfomonilales > Desulfomonilaceae > CAJBEZ01. The sequence continues at coordinate 599,562 of CAWCTI010000013.1, read as the reverse complement.
TATCGCTTTGTTCGCTCCGTACGAGGATCATTATACGGTCATTGGCGTCCTGAACTCGATAGATCATATTTGCCTTACAATCCAACTCCAGTTCACTAATGATTTCGCCCGTCACGCTTTCCAGATAAACCCCAAAAGCCAATTTGCGAAGACCCGCGCTGGACACTTTTATCTCAGGAATGTGCTCCAGAGCTTGACGAAGAGGGATAAGCGACCTTTGTATGTCCTGGATCGACGCGTTCCGGATAAATTCCAAATCATGCGCTGTTTCTATATTGAACTTTCCTGAACCTATTCGCCTTAGCGTGTCCACCCTACCCCCAACTCCCAGACGTGCCCCTATATCCCGAGCAAGAGACCTTGCATACGCGCCCTTTGAACATATGAGGTCAATCTTTAGGTTCGGCGGACACCAATCCAGTATTGAGAGTTCGAATACCTCAATCTTTCTGATTTCAAGAGCTGGGAAAATTCCCCTTCTGGCCAGTTTGTATAGTGGAACTCCGTCTTTTTTGATGGCGGAGAAATGTGGAGGGACTTGATCCGATTTTCCAATAAAACCTTTTAAACACAATTCTATATCATCTGGAGTCAGAATTCCTGGATCTCCAGTAACGGTGGTCTTCCCTTCCCTGTCGCAAGTATCACTTTCCTCACCCAATCTGACTTCAACTTGATAATGTTTCTGAGCCTCGTCCAAAAAGTTCAGGGCCCTGGTTGCAGCTCCAAGCAGAATTACTAGCAGACCTGTAGCAGCGGGATCGAGTGTGCCGGTGTGTCCGACTTTTACTGAGCGGCCCAAACATCTGCGAACTATTCCGACCACACCATTGGACGTTAGCCCTTCAGGCTTATCGATCAATAAAAGGCCATGAGTCACAGAAAGTTGGCGCTCCTAATTTGCGGCGCGTCGATCCTCAAATTACCTCAGGATTTCATGAATCTATATCACAACTGGGGCAATGACGGCCAATATCGGCCGGCAAAAGCCAAAACATCCCTTAGTCGCGCCCTGAATGTGTATGTTAGGGTAGTGAGTTCCGGTGACCCGATAAGAGATTCAACAGAAGGATCATGAGAGGACAGGCAATAGAGAATTCGTTTTACGGAATTTCTTAAAGCGCCGAGGTGATAACCACCTTCCAGCACCAGAATCAAACGTTCTGCGCAAGTGAGCCAAGCGGATCGCATGAGGACCTTAACCATATATTCATACCCATCTTCTGTCAGGTTCATGCCGCCTAGCGGGTCCTTCTCATGAGCGTCAAATCCGGCGGAAACAAGAATCAATTGCGGTCGATAAGCCTCCAGCAAAGGAGAAACAAGGTTATGAAAAACAGCGCTGTACTCGGCGTCGCCACAACCGGACGCCAAAGGCACATTGATTGTATAACCTTCTCCGACTCCATGTCCTACTTCGCGAATTCCCCCTGTCCCGGGATAATGGGGATATTGATGTGTGGAAATGAACAAAACACGCGGGTCCTCATAGAACGCGCTCTGAGTACCGTTCCCGTGATGTAAATCCCAGTCTACTATCGCTATCCTTTCAAGGTGATACACGTTCAAGGCATAGTGAGCAGCCAATGCCACGTTGTTAAAAAGACAGAAGCCCATGGCGCGACGATTTTCGGCATGATGTCCAGGTGGTCTAACCAAGGCAAAACCGTTTCTAAGTCTGCCTTCCATAACTCCGTCTACAAGACTCAGTAATCCTCCAACAGCAGCTATTGCGGCATCCCAGGAACTGCAACAGACCGAAGTGTCCGGATCAAGGAAGACATTCTCGCATCCGGAGGTTTCCATGATCCGGTTTACATATCGAGGATCGTGGTTTGCGCATAGTTCTCCCACAGTAGCGTTCCGGGCCTCAACATAGGCCAGGTTTAGCGCAGTGCCAAATTCATCGAGCATGCGGTATAAAACTTCGAGCCTCTCCGGACTCTCGGGATGATACATGCCCATGTCATGTTTTAGATAAATGTCGTTCCGGACCAATCCTGTGGGTTTCATCATGTATACCGCCGAATGTTGGCGTTGAAAGCGCGCGAAAGCGGCAGGCCCAATATTCAACAAGGCCAGAACGGACCGATTTCTTCGCTAACTAAGCCTAACATCGGCTTTGGGTTCAGTCAATGATTTTAAGGACACATCCCGCGCTGGCGATTGTTTGGGCGAACAGCGTCCACTTCTACGAACCTGAGAAAAAGTTTCTCTTCACTTGTGTCAACTAAACTTCTATTCTTGGTTTAGCGTATGAATCAATCGCCTGTGATGAGGAAAGGAACATAAAATGTTGCTAGCTATTGATGTCGGCAACACGAACATCGTTATTGGCCTTTACAAAGAAGATGACAAACTTGGGTCTTGGAGGATCCGTACGAATGAAGATGTTACTGCCGATGAACTGTGGGTGGTGTTAAAGAACCTAATGTTTCTGGCAGGAATTGGAGACAAAAGAAATTAGTGGAGTGATAATCGCCTGCGTAGTTCCACCATTGAAAGCCGCCTTCGACGAATTATCCCAAGTTTTCCTGGGAATTTCTCCTCTCTTTGTTGGGCCGGGGATCAAGACAGGTATGCCCATAAGGTATGATAATCCACGTGAGGTCGGCGCTGACAGAATCGTCAATGCGGTAGCCGCTTATGAGAAATACCACAGGGAACTCATCGCAGTAGATTTTGGAACGGCGACCACGTTTGATTATATCAACGCATCAGGAGAATATGAGGGTGGATCTATAGCCCCAGGGGTCAAAATCTCCGCCGAAGCCCTGTTTCACAACGCTTCCAAGCTATTCAGAGTGGAACTGACTGCCCCGCCAAAAGTAATCGCAAAAGACACCGCTTCTGCGATTCAATCTGGAATCGTCTTCGGTTATGCCGCGCTTGTTGATGGAATCCTCAGTCGAATGTTTGATGAGCTAAAGTCCCGACCCAAAGTGGTCGCCACGGGAGGTCTCGCCAGAGTCATTTCGGCTCACACCAAACTAGTCGAAGATGTTGAGGACGATCTTACAATGGATGGGCTAAAAATACTCTACAAGAGAAACCTTCCTAGCAGGAAGAAATGATAAAAAGCCGCAGATCAATATATCTGCGGCTGGACATCATTAAAAGTTTTTCAAAAACTTAACCAGTGAGTAATTCCCAATTTCTACCGTTTTCTATTTGCACATCACCTTTAGGCGAAACAGCTCTTCCGACTCGGGAGCCCACGGGGTGATATTTAGAAAACTCCCTTCACTTTTCCTGTCTCGACATCCACGTCAACCCTTCTAAAGGCAGGGTTGGAGCTAGTGCCAGGCATGAGTGAAATAGCGCCGGCTACTGGCACAACAAATCCTGCGCCCTTGTATGTGAGGACGTCCCTAATGGGAAGCACCCAGCCTTTTGGCGTGCCTTTGAGGTTCGGGTCGTGAGAGAGGCTCAAGTGGGTTTTCACCATACAGGTGCCAAGCTTCGCCAATTCTGGGTCGGCTTCCATCTTTTTGGCTTTGGCTTCCGCTTCCGGAGTAAAGGACACCCCATCAGCTCCATAAACTTCTTTAGCAATCAACTCAATGCGTTGACGTAGCGGAAGGCTCAATTCATAGAGCAGTTTGAACTCATTCTTTTCTTCACACGCGTCGACAACCGCATCGGCAAATTCAAGCGCGCCGTCGCCACCTTTGAGCCAATGCTGAGAAACCGCCGCTCTGGCGCCTGCCGCCTCTGAAAGTCTTTTTACAACAGCTATTTCGTCCTTGGTATCGGTATAGAAGGAGTTAATACAGACGACCGGATTAATGCCGGCCTTTTTCACCGTCTGGATGTGATGGATCAGGTTCTTGCAGCCTTCTTCAACCCAACCGACGTTTTCTCCTTCGTATTCTTTGGGCATGGGCAGACCCGGTCTTGGAACAGGAGCGCCTCCATGACATTTCAACGCTCTGATGGTTGCAACAACAACAGCGCAATTCGGCTTCAGACCAGAGAAACGGCATTTTAGGTTCCAGAATTTTTCGAAACCGATATCAGCGCCGAACCCGGATTCTGTGATATGATAATCAGCCAGTTTCAGACCGATCCTGTCAGCAATGATTGAACTCTGTCCAATAGCGATGTTTGCAAAAGGTCCCGCGTGAACAAAAACAGGCTGGCCTTCGATTGACTGCAGCAAGTTCGGATTAAGGGCTTCTACCATCCAGGCCGTCATCGCTCCGTCGACCTCGAGGTCTTTCGTTGTTACAGGCTCCCCCTTTTTGTTGTAAGCGACAACGATCCTACCCATTCTTTCGCGCATATCTTTGAGATCCGTGGATACAGCCAGGATGGCCATGATCTCTGACGAAACAGCAATGGCAAAATGCGATTTCATCATGAAACCATCCATTTTGCCGCCGATCCCGATGATCATATTTCGAAGAGCTTGCGCGCAGAAGTCAATGATCCAGCCGAATTCAACGTTACGTGGGTCTATGTCGAGGCGCTTGAGATTTCTCTTGGAAAGTTCCTCATCGTTATAATTGAATTCATGCTGCATTCTAGCGGTCAATGCCACCATCGCCAGGTTGTGGGCGTTCATGATTGCGTTGATGTCACCAGTCAAGCCCAGAGAGAATGGTGTCAGAGGAATACATTGAGCCAAGCCGCCGCCAGCGGCAGAACCTTTGATGTTCATGGTAGGTCCGCCTGAGGGCTGCCGTATCGCGGCCACTACCTTCTTGCCTCGTTTGCCAAGCCCTTCCACCAATCCCATGGAGCTAGTGGATTTGCCTTCACCAAGAGGCGTGGGGGTAATAGCAGTCACGTCTATGTATTTTCCATCTGGTTTGTCTTTTAGCCTCTTAAGGGCTTTTGCGAAATCTACCTTACCTACGTAATGGCCATGCGGAAGGAGTTCCTCCTCTGCCAGTCCCAATTCATCTCTTAGCTGGTAAACGGTCTTCATTGATTTCTCGGCTGCTTCAGCTACCTGCCAGTCAGCCATTTTGGTCGGATCCAACAATGCCATCGAAACCTCCTGTGTGTCTATTCAGCGTATTCATGACGCTGAAACGAAATGCCAGATTGAAAAGAAATTGCGACCTTTGATTAACCAGGACGCTCAAGATTCCAATATATAGCGCTTTGCGTTACTAAATATCTTTAAACCAATACCCTCTTCCGGCAGCTGTTCGCGTGTCCACCGTGGGTGATTGGTCCTATCGAGATAGCATTCTGGATGCGGCATCAGCCCAAAAATGCGGCCACTCGGGTCGCAAATCCCGGCAATTCCTTTAGATGACCCGTTTGGATTAAAAGGATAATCCATAGTCGGAGTGGCACCTGCCGGGTTCGAGTAAAACAATACAGCTTGATGAGAACCTATCAGCCGGTCTATAACCCCTGGGTCCCTACCCACAATCTTTCCTTCCCCATGCCTTACAGGCAAATAGAGCTTGTCGAGATCACGGGTAAACACGCACGGCGAATCCCGATCCACAACAAGGTTTACCCAACGATCCTCAAACCGCCCACTTTCATTGCCAGTTAGAGAAACATCCCGTTGCAGGTAGGCGCGATTAAACGCGGGTACCAGTCCCAGTTTTGCCAGGAGCTGAAATCCGTTGCATATTCCAAGGATCAACCCACCTCGAGTTACAAACTCGAGCAGATCGTCTATCAGGTTCCTTCCTTCCAGTTTTGAATAACGGATCCTGTTTGCGCAAGCTTGTGCCGCTCCCAAGTCATCACCATCCAGAAATCCCCCAGGAAAAACAATGAATTGGTAAGATCTTAAATCGACTTCACCGCCGACTATGAAATTTAAATGCGCAAGATCAATTTTCCTAAAACCTGCAATCCCAAGGGCATGTTTAGTCTCTATTTCGCAGTTAATTCCATGGCCGGTAACCACCAGCGCATTCAAAACCATCCTGATCCTTTGCATTCAATAAAGTTTGAATCTTAGAATAACGTCTTAACCGATTCCGTCGCCAAATTCAAATAAGTTGTGGGGAAAATCCCAATGTACAGAACCGCCATGACCGTTATACTAAGAGCAAACGCTATTGAAGGGCTAAATTGAAGACTCTCTGGTTCAACATCAGGCGCTTCCATATACATTTTCATGATCACTCTAAAGTAATAGAAGACCGACGCTGCGCTGGTCAAAACACCAATAATAACTAGCCAGATGTATCCCGCATTAATAGCTGCGCTAAATATTGTAAACTTTCCTATGAAACCCGCTGTAGGGGGAATTCCGGCGAGAGAGAAGAGAAATATCGACATAGCCAGAGCTAGCGTAGGATGGGCTTTCCCCAATCCCCTGTAGTCGTCCAAATTAATATTCGCCTCGCCTCGTCGCCCAACCATGGTCACCACAGCGAAGGCTCCAAGGTTGGTAAAGATGTACGCCAGCAGATAATAAAGGACCCCAGCAGCGCCACTAGGTGTACCTGCTACCATGCCAACAAGAATATAACCAGCATGGGCGATACTGGAGTATGCCAGCATCCTCTTGATGTTAGTCTGCACTATGGCGGCAAGATTGCCCAGTATCATGGTAAGAGCGGCAAGCACCCATATGATGTGACTCCACGTAACTTGAGCCGAGTTGAAACATTCGAAGAAAACTCTTACGAATACCGCAAACGCCGCCGCTTTAACTCCAACCGACATGAATCCCGTTATTGGCGAGGGCGCTCCATCATATACATCGGGGGTCCACATGTGGAATGGAACAGCAGCGACTTTGAAGGAAAATCCAACCATCAACAATCCCATGCCTACAAGGGCCATGAGGCTAACTGACCCTGAGTTGAAATACTTGGCCAAACCGGCAAGTCCCAGAGAACCGGAGGCCCCATACAAAAGAGCGGCGCCATAGAGAAAGAGGCCGCTTGAGAAGGCACCAAGGAGAAGGTATTTGAGGCTCGCTTCTGATGATTTCGTGTTTCCAGGTAGCAACCCGGTAAGAACATATACCGCTATGGAGAGAGTTTCTAACCCCACAAAGATCATCAACAAGTGGGTCCCAGAAACCATGAACATCATTCCGACAGCGGAAAATAAAAGTATGGCGAAGTATTCGTACAGAGCCAAGCCCTGGTCAACCAGGTATTTCATGGAAATCAAGATGGTCAGCCCAACTGAAATAAGGATCAACATGTTGAAAAACCATGTATATGTGTCCAGAGCAATCATACCACTGAACGCCGTTGTGTTCATGAGACGCAATGGAGCATTGACCATTAACGCAATTAGGACACCTAAAAGGCCGATCACAGCGCCGACAGCAACTGCGCCCTTTCGGACAAACAAGCCCAATAGCATAGCCAATAAACCAGCGACACTTATAACAAGCGCCGGCAGGACGCCTCCAAGATTAACTTCAGGCACAGGGATCATCCCGATCGCTCCCAATTGTAATTATCATCGCTCCGCACGGATTTTCGTGACGGAGGAAACCAGACTGATTCGTTCAACGTTCGGAAGATGTTGCTCTGTTGATTCTTCCATGGCGGTAACCGCCGCACGCTTCTTTTCCACATGCTGAATGAAATTCTTCACGGACGGTTCCATCGGTTTCAGAAACGTATTCGGATATACTCCGATCCAGACTACAAAAATCAGTAGAGGCACGAGAACTGCAACTTCCCTCATATCAATGTCTTTAAGATTCAGATTCTTGGGATTGGAAACTTCGCCAAACATGACTCTCTGGAACATCCACAGCATGTATACCGCTGCGAAGATTACCCCGGAGGCGGCAAAAACAGTATACCACGTAAACTTTCCAAAGGAACCGAGTAGAATCAGAAATTCACCAATAAAACCGTTCAATCCAGGTAACCCAATCGATGAAAGCGTGAAAATCATGAAGAAAACGGCAAAAAGTGGCATTACTTTAGACAGCCCACCGAATTCGGAGATAAGTCTCGTATGCCTCCGTTCATAGATCATTCCGACTATCAAGAAGAGAGCGCCTGTGCTCAACCCATGGTTGATCATCTGAATGACGCTACCCTCAACACCCTGGGTGGTAAGAGCGAACATACCCAGCATCACGAACCCAAGGTGACTGACACTGGAAAACGCCACCAACCTCTTCATGTCTACCTGGACCATCGCAACCCAGGCCCCATATATTATGCCTATGACTGCTAGGAGGACAACCCACCACGCGGCGTCAACCGCGGCGTTTGGAAACAGTGGGATCGCGAATCTTATGAAGCCATAAGTTCCCATCTTCAATAACACAGCGGCAAGGACAACACTGCCGACTGTGGGCGCTTCGGTATGGGCGTCAGGTAACCACGTATGGAACGGAAACATTGGAACTTTGATTGCAAAAGCTAGGAAAAACGCTAGGAAAAGCCAGAATTGCGCCTGAACCGGCACAGCGAAATCATATAGTTTAAGAAGATCAAAAGTGTAGATCCCTGTACTTTTTCCTGCCATGAAATATAGAACCAAAATCGCTACCAACATCAACAAGCTGCCAACTATGGTGTACAAAACGAATTTGATCGCCGCATACAAGCGTCTTGCAGGATTACCCCATACCCCGATCAGAAGATACATGGGGATAAGCATGATTTCCCAAAACACATAGAAAAGGAACAGATCGAGAGACACAAACACTCCTATCATACCAACCTGGAGAAACAACAGGCAGATCATGAATTCCTTTACACGAACGGTTATGTCCTTCCAGCAGGCTAAAACCACAATCGGACCCAAGAATGTAGTCAGCATCAACAATAGGAGACTTATACCGTCTATCCCGACCTTATAAGATATTCCCCACTGCGGAATCCACGGGAAATATTCTACAAACTGCATGGTCGCGATCGAAGAATCAAAACCAAAGTAAACGAACAGACTCAACACAAAGTCTATCAGCATACATACGATAGTGACCCATCTAAGTGTTTCGGGGCATTCTCTGTTGATAAACAAAATAATTACCGCTCCCAACAGAGGAATAAAAGTTATAAGACTCAATAAATGAGAAACATTTTCCATGAACGGCACGCCTCCGTGTCCTATCTGAGTAGCAGATAACCGATTACGACCATTGCCCCTACAAGGACCGACAGGGCATAGTCCTTCACAAGACCGGTTTGAAGCAGCCTCAGGACGCTCCCAAAAGCCCGCACAACAGCGGCCACCCCATTTACAACGCCGTCAACAACAGCTTCGTCAAACTTCTTCCACAGAAACCGCGAAAATTCTACGATTGAATTCACGAATAGAAAATCATAGAGTTCGTCAATCCAATATTTGTTAAAAACAAGCCTATACAGTCCCGAAAAACGTTCAACAATCCTACCAGGCGTTTCCGGACTGGTAATATACATGTATCTGGCAACCAACAGACCGAATAAGGCTATAGCCAGCGAAACGCCCATCAAAACCAGTTCGGCGGTTACGCTGTGATGCCCTGCGTGATGCGCTCCATGTTCAATTATGGCTTTAGCAGGCGCAAAAACAGGGCTCAGAAAAGTCGCAAATCTCTGTGCGCCTTCAATAATTGGTATTCCGATAAACCCGCCAACCAGTGAAAGAAAAGCCAAAATCATCAACGGCACTGTCATCAATGGTGGAGATTCATGTAAATGATGAGCAACATCAGGTTCTACCCGTGACTTTCCGTAAAATGTCATAAACACGGACCTGAACATATAAAAGGATGTCATAACCGCTGCAACGGCACCCATTATCCAGAAAACCATATTCTTCTGCAAAGCGTAGTAGAGGATCTCATCCTTGCTGAAAAAACCTGCAAACGGGAATATTCCGGCAATTGCAAGCGTCCCAAACAAGTATGTCCAATGAGTATACGGAAGCTTCTTTCGCAAATTCCCCATTTTGCGCATGTCGAGCTCACCGGACATCGCATGCATTACACTACCAGCAGCCATGAACAGGAGGGCTTTGAAAAAAGCATGTGTCATCAGGTGAAAGATCCCGGTCGAGAAAGCTCCAACCCCACACGCCATGAACATGTAACCTAATTGGCTTATTGTCGAATACGCGAGGACCCGTTTGATGTCGAATTGCGTAATGCCGATTGTAGCAGCGAAGAGAGCCGTTAGTCCACCAATTATGGCAACCACGGTCAGGGACACAGGGGCCATCGCAAACATGACGCTGCATCGGGAAACCATGTAAACACCCGCAGTAACCATTGTAGCAGCATGAATCAAGGCGCTGACAGGGGTCGGACCTTCCATGGCGTCGGGCAACCAGGTATAGAGAGGAATCTGCGCTGATTTGCCGGTAGCGCCAACAAAAAGGAGAAGTGTTATTAAAGTTACAAGATTACCCCCTTGGGTTAATCTCTCAGGCGCAGCAGCAAAAACATCAACATAATTAAACGTGCCGAAGACAGTGAATATCAGAAACATGCCAAGCAAAAAACCAAAGTCTCCTATCCTGTTTACGACAAAGGCTTTCTTGCCGGCGTCAGACGCTGACCTTTTCTCGTAGTAATACCCAATGAGCAGATAAGAGCATAGACCCACGCCTTCCCAACCCACAAACATCAACAGGAAATTGTTGGCCGAAACAAGGATCAGCATATTGAAAACAAAAAGGTTCAAATAGGAGAAATATCTCCGGAACCCGATCTCACCATGCATGTATCCAATGGAATAGACGTGAATGATGCACCCAACACCACTCACAACCATGATCATTACTATGCTCAGAGGATCAACAAGGAACCCGATCGGAACATTCAAGTCGCCTGACCATATCCAGGAATAAACTATCTTTTGAACCGATCGCGTACCTGGAGCCATGTTCAGAAGCTCAAGGAAAATCGATACGGCCACCACAAAAGAGGCCCCAACCGATCCCGCTCCGATCCAACCAATTGTTTTCTCCGAAAAACGTCTTCCAAAAAGACCGTTTATCAGAAATCCTATCAGAGGAAAGATGGGTATCAACCAGACTAGTTCAATCATACCAGGCTCCCGGATCTGTGTTAGAAAATAATCAGCCCAAACCGAACTGTTCAAGATGTTAATTCAGATCGAATCTTACCACTTCAATAAGCTGATATCATTGATATTTATTGTTCCGCGTTGTCTGAATACAGCGACAGCTATGGCCAACCCGACTGCCACTTCCGCAGCGGCGACCACCATTACAAACAGGACGAAAATCTGTCCTTCTATAGATCCCAAATAACGGCTAAAAGCTACAAACGTTAGGTTAACCGCATTCAACATGAGTTCCAGGCTCATGAGGATCACGATCAAATTGCGCCGAAACATTACTCCTACCATGCCGAGACTAAACAGGAGCGCAGACAGCACCAAATAATGTTCCAAAGTGACCATTCTTTATTACCTGCTACGAGGAATTTAAACGCCAACACCACAATAAGTGGTTTAATCCTTCAACTTACGCCCGATAATAACTGTGCCGATTATTGCGGCAAGCAGTAATACAGAAGCTACCTCGAACGGTAACAGATATGTAGTAAACAGTTCCGTACCGATCAGTTCTATATTTGACGCACTGCCGACGACCCCTGGCATGGATCTGCCCATGATCGACGGCGCAAAATGACTGAAAATCGGAAGTAGGACCACTACTAGAGCCAGTGCCAGTATTACGCCAAACCCCCAACGTAACGGGCGAGGTTCTTTCGGCAAACTAATCTCTTCCAAGTTCAACAACATAATGACGAACAAGAACAAAACCATTACAGCGCCTGCATAAACAATGATCTGGACCATAGCCAGGAATTCAGCGTGCAAAAGTATAAACAGTGTCGCCAGCCCTATCATGGTCAGGATCATAAATAAAACATTGTGAAGCGGTCTCCGCAAGAAAACCACACATATTGCGGAAAGCAACGTCACAGCAGCCAAAACATAGAAGAGGATGGTTTCCATAAGCGCCAAAAACCTCCAAATTACATCCAATACAAAAATACTAAGGGTTGCGCTCTCACTACCGATATAGAGGGACGGCTACCCAAATTCCAGTTAGTTACCAGAGGCCCACAACCATAAAACCTTAATTAAGCCGTCGTCAGCTCGGCCAGTTCACTTTTCACTATTAGTTCAACCTAACCCACAGGCCGATATCATCATCCAGCCTTTTTCTTCAATTCATACCTAGGGATAGGGGGTTCCAGAAGACGTTCCTTGACATAGAGCAGGTCTCCTCTGGAATATTCGGAGATCTCGTAAGCTGTTGACATCTCGATAGCTTCTTTGGGGCACGCCTCTACACAGTAGCCACAGAATATACAACGAGTAAGATCTATCTCATACCGTCCGGGATATCGTCTACCATCCGGCTCGGCGGCCGCTTCTATGTATATGCAATCAGCTGGACACACAGTAGCGCAAAGCATACACGCCACACACTTTATCTTGCCTGAAGCATGGCGAGTCAAAACATGTCGTCCTCTCCATCTAGGAGCAACATCCCACTTCTCATCCGGATATTGGAGCGTCACTTTTTTCTTCAACAGATACGAAAATGTGAGTTTAAGTCCCTGTAGCAGAGGGATTAGCATTGTACTGACCTCTCGAACGCACTGATGTTTAAGCGCAAAGTCTCCCGACGGAATCTCTCGCTAGAAAAGTGTATGGGTCTAATCACACCGTCACCCCACGTATTTGAGCCACAATGTGTAAACAAAAGCAGTTGCCATAACATTCAATAGTCCTACTGGTAGTAGGGTTTTCCAACCAAACTGCATGACACGGTCATAACGCAGTCTAGGATATGTGCCTCTGATCCAAACGAACACGAATACAAAAAAGAAGGTTTTTCCCAGGAACCAGAATATCGGCGGTAATATTGGGCCTTGCCATCCACCAAAGAACAATGTCGTCATTAGTGCACTTAAAAAAAGCAGATGGGCGTACTCTCCGAGGTAAAACAATCCAAATTTCATGGAGCTGTATTCTGTTTGATAACCAGCCACTAGTTCATTTTCACATTCCATCAGGTCAAATGGAGTCCTGGCTATTTCTGCGCTGCCGGCTATCAGAAAAAGAATGAAACCCAACGGTTGCCTGAAAACGAACCATTTCCAAACCGAATCCTGAGCTTCTACGATATTTACAAGGCTCAAAGACCCAGCCAGCATTAATACACCAATTACCGATAAACTAAGTCCAAGCTCGTAGGATATCATCTGAGCGGCTGCTCTTATGGACCCTAACAGAGAATACTTGCTGTTAGACGCCCAACCGCCCAGGATTACGCCATAAACCCCAAGCGACGAGATTCCGAAAATTAAAAGGATGCCAAGATTTATGTCAGCGACGACCCCTGTGTTCAAATCGAACTTGTTAGCTACAGGCCCCAAAATATTCTCTAGTCCCAACCCCTTGGCGAACGGTATGACTCCAAAAGGGATGAGGGCGCAAACAACAACTATCAGCGGAGCAACTATGTACACCACTGTGTTCGCGGCTGATACCGTTATTTCTTCTTTAAGAAGCAACTTTGCACCGTCTGCTAGAGGTTGTAGCAGTCCCCATGGACCTACACGGTTCGGACCGATTCTCACCTGAATCCAGCCGAGCACTTTTCGTTCCAAAAGCGTTAGGTAAGCCACAAACGTGAGCACTGCCACTATAACCAAAAGCGTCTTTATCAATACCAAGAGCACAGGGAAGGCGGATTCCATAAATCAACCCCTCTCGATTTTTATGCCTTTTCCACCTTAATCAGGATTTCAGTGGATCCCCAGTCAGTGAAAGAATTTAACTTGTTGCTTGAAAAGTGATACGGGACCAGGATCGTCCCTTTCAGCGGTCGACGAGATTGCTTTACCTTAAGAATTATCGTCTCGCCACTCCCGGTAACCTTAATATTGGCACCCTCGACAACTCCCAGATTAGCCATATCAGCGCCGTTCATCTCAGCGAAACCGCTCGGACAAACTTCCATTAGTGACGGGCTCCATTCGGACAAAGACCCCGAATGAAATTTTTGAACACACGGAATCAATCTGAATGAATCCGCCCTAGTCAAAACCGTCCCAAAAGGTTCAGCCGCCGCAAGTTTTGCCTTGCCGACCGGAAAACCACCTTCGTATAAAGTAAGCCGACCTGAATCTTCAGCGTCAACACAAGGCCACACCACCCCTTCTATCCCTAAACGTTCGTAGGACACCCCTGCGTACATCGGAACAGAACTGGCGATTTCATTCATTACTTCGGCATAACCATTATAATTAAGGTCCGCCTTACCCATCCGGGATGCCAAGGTCATAAATATTTCCAAATCGGGTTTCCCGCAGCTTTGTTTGCTGCTTGGATTAAGCATTTGAATCCTTCGTTCCGCGCTAGTGAATGTTCCCGATTTTTCATAAGGCGCGGCGACAGGCAGGACAACATGAGCCATTTTTGCCGTGGAAGACATGAACATGTCCTGAACGACCAAAAATTCCAACTTTCCAAGAGCATCCAGAATCTGTTGGCGATTCGGGTATGTGTCAACTGGGTTCTCCCCTACCACATAAAGTCCTTTGATTGTCCCATTCGCCGCAGCATTCATGATATCACGAGCGCCCAACCCCTGTTGGGTCGCAATTGGAGAATTCCAGATAGTCTCAAATTTCGAGCGTGCGCCATCATCTGCGATTGATTGGTAACCTGGCAACATGTCTGGCATGAGCCCCATATCCATTGCGCCTTGCGCATTGGCTTTCTCACCGAAAACAAACACTCCACTTGATTCTTTTCCGATATGCCCTGTAATAAGGGCAAGATTTACAGCGGCTTGTCCGAGAGCGATATTGTCAGCCGATCGATTGAGCCCTTCAGTTAGTATTACAACTCCCGATTCGGCCTGAGCGAAAAATCTGGCTCCATTCCTAATCAATTCAGGATCTATTCCAAAAGCCGTTCCAACCGAATCTACATCGTAGGACTTCAACGATTCTTCAAGGACTTCAAGACCTTCCGTCGTGAGATCTAGAGCGGCGCTGTCAAATAGCCCTTCATCCATTATGAACTTGATCATCGCATTAACGATGAATACTTCAGCGCCCTGAGGAACATTAATAAACAGCCCGTCTCGATCGGTCAATTTTGTCCTAATCGAATCTACCACTATCACTTTGGCCTTTTTCCTCGCACTAGCAAGAATGATTTCATTCTTGGCGACCGGGTGAGTTTCCGTGAGATCCGCTCCCAGCAGCAAAACGGCCGTGGCCCCTCGAATCTCGCGAATTGAGTTTGTAGACGCCGCATAGCCCAACATTGGGGCGAGCCCGTCTTTGAGCGTCCTGTAGCCAAGACCGGCGGCGTGATCAATATTGTTGGTTCCCAATACTGTTCGTATGAACCTGTTGAAGACATATGCTTCTTCATTGGTCAATCTCTGCGATCCAATAGCCGCAAGGCTTTCAGGGCCAGACTTCCCTTTTATTGAACCAAATTTATCTGCGACAGTCTGAAGCGCCTCGTCCCACGTGGCCTCCACCAAAGAGCCATTCTTTCGAATCAACGGTTTAGTTAGCCGTTCATCTGAATACGCAAACGGCCATCCATATCTACCTTTCACACAAAGGCTACCTTCATTAGCGCTGTCAGGGGACGACGTAACATAGGCGGTTTTTCCGTCTTTTTCACCCAGCGTCAACGAACATCCCAGGCTGCAGAAAGCACAGACGGTAGAAGTGTCCTGTAATTCAAACCGTCTCCCAGTTCCGACCAACCACTTAGAGGATATTGCCCCTACCGGACAAATCGATGCGCATTGTCCACAGAATTCACAATCCAGGGTACGATTAAAATCTGTGGATACTTCCGATTCTATTCCTCTATTCACAAAACTTAGTTCGCTCTGCCCCTGGACTTCCTCGCACACACGTACGCACATCCCGCATCGAATGCAAAGATTCATGTTGAACCGTATAAAATGTGAATCGTTATCCACATGAAAATATCTTGACTGCCTGCCAAATGTGAGCTCCGGGACTTCATACTCAAATACCAGGTTCTGTAGCTGACAATCCCCACCCGCATCACAACTCGGACAAAGCAAAGGATGTGATCTTAACAGGAGCATTAGCTGCAATCTTCGGCTATCCCAGAGCTTTGGTGTGTTTGTAGCGACCTCCATCCCATCTCGAGCAGGGTTAAAACAAGAAGGCATAGTTCTAGTTCGCCCTCTGCTAGTGACCTCAACAATACACAAACGACATGATCCATACGGTATAAGCCGTTTGTCATGACAAAGGGTTGGGATCCGAATGCCGGCATGTTGAGCAGCCTCCAGAATGGAGCTGCCCTTCTTCACTGTAACCTTAACGCCATCGATGGTCAGAGTAACCATATAATCTTACTCGCAATTAGATGTTGAGAATCGGAATCTGCCCCAGATAGGACCGGAACGGTTCCAATGGTTTTGCTCGTAACGGTTAACGAATCGCCCCAAATTTACAGTTCGTGATACAGGTCCTGCACTTTGTGCATTTGGAACGATCTATCCACGCGATTTTCTTCTTTTCCCAGACGATCGCGTTAGATGGACAATTCTTAAAGCACATGCCACACATTTTACATTTTTCCTCAATGACCTCGAAATCTATGAGATCGGGACAAACCAGCGCAGGACAATGCTTGTCCCTTATATGAGCGTCATATTCATTTCTGAAGTATCTAATAGTCGATAACACCGGATTTGCGGCGCTTTTCCCAAGACCGCAGTGAGATGTGTTGTTGATGTGATGGCCCAGTTCGATAAGAAACTCTACATCCCCTTCCTGACCTCTGCCTTCAACGATATCGGTCAGTTTGTCGAACATGACTTTCAAGCCTTCACGGCATGGGGTGCATTTGCCGCAAGACTCATCAACAGAGAAATTGGTGAAGAACCTCGCCGTGTCAACCATGCATGTCGCATCATCCATGACAACCACGCCGCCGGATCCCATCATGGCACCAACGCCCTGCAAAGACTCATAATCAATCTGCACGTCTTCCATCCCGAGCGGTATACAGCCGCCGGAAGGACCACCTATCTGGGCTGCCTTGAATTTCCGCTTTTTGGGGATCCCTCCCCCAATATCAAAAATCAGGGTTTTAAGACTTGTCCCCATCGGGACTTCCACCAAGCCCACATTGATAACGGCGCCAGTCAGTGCGAACACTTTGGTGCCCTTGCTGTTTTCCGTCCCAATCGATGCGAACCAGTCAGCCCCGTTTAATATTATAGGATTGAGATTCGCGAATGTTTCGACGTTATTCAGATTGGTGGGCTGATTCCACAGACCTGCTTCAGCGCTTCGAGGGGGTTTTATCCTCGGCATGCCACGTTTACCCTCGATTGAATACATGAGGGCGGTAGACTCGCCGCAGACAAATGCGCCAGCTCCAGGGGCTATGGCTATGTCAAAATCAAAGCCTTTACCAAGTATGTTTTTCCCCAACAAACCATAAGACCTTGCATCTTCAATTGCTTTTTGCAACCGCTGAATAGCGAGAGGATACTCCGCGCGAACGTAAATGTAGCCGTGTTCAGCGCCTATAGCGTAACCCGAGATCGCCATTCCTTCAAGGACCGAATGTGGATCGCCTTCCATTACCGACCGATCCATGAACGCCCCCGGATCGCCCTCATCTCCATTACAAATTGTATACTTGGGAAAATTGTCATACCTACGACATTCTTCCCATTTTAGACCGGTTGGGAAGCCACCTCCACCTCGACCTCGAAGACCGGACATCTTAACTTCTTCAATAACCTGTTCCGGTGTCATTTCCGTTATAGCTTTGCCCAACGCCGCATACCCGTCACGGGCTATATACTCATCGATATTCTCGGCGTCGATCAACCCTCGATTTCTCAATACAATGAGTCTTTGAAGGCCAAAAAAACCGATGTCTTTCATAAGCGGAACTCGACCTTTAACGGTCTCGTCCTTGAACAACAGCTTTTCAACAACTCGCCCTTTTAAAATGTGCTCTTCAACAATCACGGGAGCATGTTCGGGCTTCACCTGGTTATAAAAAATACCGTCAGGATAAATGACGACCAAAGGCCCCATAGCGCAAAAACCGTTACATCCGGTCATAACTATCTGAACTTCATTCTGGAGATTGCGCTTGGCCAATTCACGTTCCAAAGCGTTCTTCACATCCAGGGAACCACTTGCTATGCACCCGGTGCCGGCGCACATCATTATCTGCATTCTATAATAAGGGCTCGCACACATTACCTATTCTCCAAAAAAGGCGATTCTGGGAAATCGTACCGGACGCATCATGAATCAGATCCGGATTTCAAAATCATACAGCCATTGTCTCACTTCCAATGGCCAAAGCGTAATCTTCTACCACGCGTCCACCTATGACATGTTCCTCAAAAATTCTCTTCGCCTTTTCTCTATCAACCAAAACATATTTTACTGGGGCAGAGTCGACAACTTCGACCGTGATCATTGGTTCTTTCGCGCATAGCCCGGCGCAACCCGAGTTAGTAAGGATAACGTCCTTCATTTCTTTTTCCGCTATTAGTTCCCGAAACAAACTCATAACGTCGCGCGCCCCAGCGGCTATACCACAAGTGCCCATGTGAACGGTCACTTTTGCTCGATGCTGGCCCCCACGAAGAACCATCTTTCCGATTTGTTCTTCCTTGATCCTTTTAAGATCTTCTATCGAAATTTTGGGCACCTCGTTGCCTCCTGTCTCTTTAAAGATTCACAGCGCCACCCTTCAGGCAATCATGGAATTTGTTCCGAAAATGAAGAACCAATTCTCCTCTCAGGACCATTGCCCGCTATTGGTAACCCTCGAGAATACCCAGCGTCGCCGAAGGAATTATGTTCCCGTGGGTGTCTTCACCTATCATCATAACCGGGGCCAACCCGCAGGCGCCCAGGCATCGTACCGCCTCTAAGGTGAAGCGTCCATCTTTGGACGTTTCTCCCACGCTAATTCCGACCTCCCGAGTGATAACTTCCAGAATTTCCTTTGAACCCTTCACGTAACAGGCGGTCCCCAGACAAAGCCGTATGGTATGACGTCCTCTAGGAGTAATCGTGAAAAAAGAGTAGAACGTCACCACTCCATATACATGAGGCGCAGGAATATTCAGCCCCATGGAGAGCTTACGCTGTACTTCCATAGGGAGATATCCAAACATTTCTTGCGCTTCTTTCAAGGCTGGAATCAGATAACTTGTAGACCCCTGATATTTTTCTATTATCGGTTCTAAGAGCATAAGCTTTTCAGGCGGGATGAGATCCGCGTTATCCTCAACTTTTTTCTTTAATAAAGCGTCTCTTTCTTGCACTTTTGAAATACCCCGTTAAATATTTGGTATAGGGCTCATTGGATTTGGCCAAGCCCTTCCAAAAGGTTATCTTTTATAAGTGACACCACTTGTGGGTGATTCAATGGAACATCCCCTAACGCCGACCGAATCTCCCTTGTATCCAGAACATATGCGTTACCGTTTTTCCTGTGATTATAAACAAAGTCTACTGAAGGATTGCCTTCAATGAGAGTGAGAATAGTGGACGCCATATCCCCCATCGGCTTTCTATCAATGTGTCCGTGCCTCATTGTAGCGACGATCTTAGTTCCGATCCCGATTGTCGACTCAATAGTAAGGGATCCATCGGCTTCCATAGCTGACTGTTCGAAAAGCGATAAACCAAGTCCTACTCTACGAGTAGAACGTGTAGTAACAAACGGGTCCAAAACTCTGTCCAAAAACTCAGGGCTCATTCCCTTTCCATTGTCTTCAATGACTATCGTCAACAAATCAGCGTCAAGATTCTCCTCAATCGAAATTCTTATAACTGAGGCTCCAGCTGATATTCCATTTTCAGCCACATCAAGGACATGAAGTGATAAATCCTCCATAATTTGGCGCCACAATCTTCATACCGGCCTGCAATGCCTGACTATCTTCCGTCCCCCGATTCCGAGAAAAGCGGATTTCAATTCATCGAATGACGTTTCCAACATCCGGGCTTCTGTATAGACCGCTCCAACGTCTGCAATATAATGGGCGTCAGAGGATGTCACTAGGGGACAATCCTGTGATTGCGCTAATTTCTTGCCGGCCGTCTCTATGTCCGAATGCCTGGAAATTTCTAATGCGTCAAACTTTAAATCGTCAGGGATAAAACCCAGCTGGCTCAATATACCGAACCCCGGTCTGTCAATGTGTGAAGCGATCGCCAACCCGCCCAGTTTATGGATCAAATCCACCACCTTGTAGATGTTAAGCGTTGTCGCTCCAATTAGCATCGCCTTTTCCATATCCTCGACCATATCAAACTCGTCAACCACCACCTGATAACCGATGGCCTGTTCGTCATTGACCCCTGCGAGCCTGGCATAAACTTCCTCTTGCGCCAATTGCGCTTCATCTACAGAGGGAAACAACCCAAGCACATGCACTTCCTCATTGGAGGTAATTTCAAGGCCTGGAATCACTTTTACGGAAGAGCCATGTGCGGCTCGAATCGTGGCTGCAGCGTTCCTGGATGAATTGTGATCGCAAATGGCTATCATATCAAGACCCTTTTTAACAGCGGCTTTCACTATTACCCTTGGGGTCATCTCTCCAAGTTCGGTACAAGGAGACAGCGTAGTGTGGATGTGCAAATCAAGTCTGAATGTCTTTAGTGAACACATCCAGTCGGCCGATCAAACGCAACCGAACGGTCCCGAAAACAGCGTTGGGATTTTCGGTAAAACGTCCTAGGGTTTTCTTCGAATGCCTAACTGATACAAGCGACCCGCAACCTCGTAGGCCGGCAAAGAACTACAAAGCACAACCACACCCTGTTCTTGAGCCTTATTTATTGTGGCTTCTTCCGGTTGCCTGCCGTTCACTATTATTATGCCGGCCAGATTGTTCAGAAAAGCCACCGCTATAATGTTTTGATGCAGTTGCAGGGTAATCCAGACATCTCCTTCTTTAGCATTCGCAATAACGTCACTGAGAAGGTCACTGACGTAGCCCCCGGTGATTTCTCTTCCAAGGTCCTGCTCGCCCACGGCGACCGTAAGGTCAAGCTCACGCACAAGGTCAGCCAATGTCATTTGAGCCATGATCAGCCTTCTTACCGGTCTACTTCAGCCAAAACTATATCAATGCTGGACAATATCGCTATTAGATCCGCAAAGAAACAACCCCTACTCATTTCCGGCAACGCCTGGAGATTCACAAATGCCGGCGCTCTCCACTTTAATCTGTACGGGTTTGTTCCACCATCGCTCACTATGTAACACCCCAGCTCGCCGCGCGGAGATTCAATCGATTGATAGCAGTCACTAACAGGAAGCCTGACTCCTTCCACAACCAACATGAAATGGTGTATTAGTGCTTCCATTTTTGTGTAAATGTCTTGTTGGGGTGGAAATATCTTACCAGGGGCCGAAGCTATAACCGGACCTTCAGGCAACTGTTGTATTGCCTGTTTCAAAATCCTGTTGCTCTGACGCATTTCTTCAACCCTAACCAGGTACCTCGAATAAACGTCACATCCATATTCTACCGGAATATCAAAATCGTATCTTTCATACCCACAGTAGGGCTCCGACTTTCGTATATCCCATGCCTTTCCTGAAGCCCTAATCATAGGGCCACTAACACCGAGTGAGATGGCTTTCTCAAGAGATAGCAAGCCTATGCCTTTTGTCCTGTCCATGTAGATTACGTTCTTTGTTAACAGGGTCTCATATTCATCGACGCGTGTGTCAAAATGGTTAGTGAACGCTCGTAATCTGTCAACAAATCCCTCTTCGAGGTCCTTGGCTACACCGCCGATTCTAATATAATTCGGCATGAGGCGTCCGCCTGCCGTGAGCTCGAACAGATTCATGATCTCTTCTCGTTCACGCAGCATATAAAACAGAGGAGTCATTGCGCCGACATCATGACCGTGTGTGCCAAGCCAGAAGAGGTGACTAAAAATGCGGGAAAGTTCAGCCATTATCACGCGGATGACCTGAGCTCTCTCAGGTATTTCGACCTCTAGCATTTTTTCTACGGTGAGGCAGTAAGCAAGGGAATTGCTAGACGCCCCCATATAATCACACCGTTCCGTTAAAGGAATCACTTGATGATATTTTTTGTTTTCACAGGTCTTTTCATATCCGCGGTGGAGATAACCGAGATACGGTGTGCAACTAAGCACTATTTCCCCATCTAGCTCCACAATTGCCCGAAAAACACCGTGTGTACTGGGGTGATGTGGCCCCAGATTTATCTCCATTATTTCGCTTCTGATATCGGCCCGTTGGCTCAACTCTCGCGCCATGACCTAGTTACCTCAAGAAATTTGATCTAAGAGGGCAAATCAGGGGTGTCCTCTTCAGTTCCTAGCAATGGAAAATCTTTTCTAAGAGGGTGCACCCGCCATTCATCAGGTAGGAGCAGCTTTCTTGGATCAGGGTGGTTCTTAAATACAATCCCGAACATTTCCGCCGTCTCTCTTTCGTGCCAATCAGCGGTCATCCAGATTTTTGAAACTGATTCGATGCAGGCTGGCTCAGCCTCCGTCTCGTCAACCCTAGATTTCAACCTGAGTCTATGAGTATTGGACACGGAATAAATCTGGTATACCAGTTCGAAACGGGGTCTAGCCGGATAATAATCCACTCCCCCGACGAAGGTCAGAAAATCGAACTTGAGTTCGGGATCCTCCCGTAAGTAACGGCATACATCCAGGATTTTCTCAGATGGGACCTGGATGCTCATCTGGTCCGAGGACATTTCGAATTGCAAGGCATCGGCGCCGAATTCTTCGCTGAGCTTTTCCTTGATACGATCCTGGTTCATCGTCCAGCCACCTTAATCCTGCCCACTCGGGGGTTTCTAATTGACTGTTCTCTCATCACTTTGGCGTGAAGCTGGAGAATTCCATCAAGCAGAGCTTCCGGCCTGGGCGGACAACCCGGGATATAAACATCTACCGGTAAATGCCGATCAATTCCCTGAACAACCGAATAGTTCTTATATATCCCTCCGGAACAAGCGCATGCGCCCATGGCTATGACCCATTTTGGCTCTGCCATTTGTTCATAGATACGCAAGACTGCGGGCAACATTTTCTTTGAAGCTGTACCGGACACTATCATGAGGTCGGCGTGCCGTGGTGAAGGACGGGCGACCTCCATGCCAAATCGCGCCAGATCGTAACGGCTAACAAAAGTAGCTATCATTTCCAGAGCACAGCATGCCAGACCAAATCCAAGTGGCCACATGGATGACTTTCTAGCCCAGTTCACAAACCACTCGAGATTGGTTACATGAACAGTATCATTGAGGTGATTTGTTATTCCCATTCAAGAGCACCCTTTTTCCAGACGTAAACTAGACCAACCAAGAGAATTAAAACGAAGAAAAGCATCTCAACAAAACCAAAAAACATAAGTTTATCGAAGATTTTTGCCCACGGGAATAAGAATATTAACTCGATGTCAAAAACAATGAAAAGCATGCCCATTATGAAGAAACGTACGGAGAATCGGCGTCTCGCCCCGCCAATCGGATCCATACCGCACTCGTAGGGCATAAGCTTAATTGGCGTAGGTGTGCGTTTGGCTAGCAGGGTCGAAAGAACTATGATAGCTGAACCGATGAATACGGAAACTAAAAGGATTACAAGAATTGGAACGTAACTCTCAATCATCCGACTTCTCCGTTCAAAGCCGATTCCCCCATGCGGAGTATACAAAATTTTCTGAGCTTATCAGCCTATTTTGACTTTTTTTTGATTCTTAATGAACCAGAAGTTTAACGCCTGAACTGTAAATTATTGGGATCATCTAGTCAAGCTTTTTTCTAATTCCGCTTTTGGGAGTAAAGTGTCCGGACCAAAATTGAAAACCATTTCGAGTCTAGTCCAATGACCGGGATCAGAAGTAAGTTTCATGACATCAGACACTCTCTTTATGTTAGCCAGCCCCATTCCTGCGCCAAATCCCATGTCTCTGATCCATTCAGGAGCTGTAGAGAACCCGGGCTGAAGCACCTGTTTCAGGTCTGCTATTCCTGGGCCATGGTCCACTGTTGAAATATTCACCCTATCCTTCCTCACTTCCACGACTATTTCACCACCAATATCAGTGTGAATCACAAGATTCATCTCCGCTTCATAAACGGCCACACCAACACGGCGGACTATCTGCGGCCGAACTACCAGACGTTGCAATGATCGTTTGATAAGACTCGAAGCTTTCCCCGCGTTGTCAAAATCACGCTCGTTTACAAAATATCGGAGCGTCAATCCCGTGTCATCCGACGAAATGTCCTGGAATATATGGCTCGCCCTATATGTATAAAGCTTCTCCGCCTCGTTTTTCTGAAAGCTCTTGTCCATCTGTAGAAGCAAAGATCGTATTAGAGTGCCGGTAGTAACAATTCCGAGCAATTTACCATCGTGGTCTACCACAGGTAGCCTACTAAACCCTTTCCTCCCCAGATTGTTCACAACCTCAGCCACCATAGCGTCCACAAGAACTGTGCGAACATCGGTTGTCATGATCTCGGTCACAGGAGAATCCAACTTACCCTCTTCCATTGAACGGATCACATCTTTCATTGTCACAATGCCGATGACTTTGCACTCAGCCACGACAGGCGCGCCGGAAATACGATTGTCTCGCATGAAATTTTTCACTTGGGACATCGTCATGCAAGGATCAATTACGATAACATCCGAAGCCATTACTGATTCTACACGCGTGGTATAGATCAGTTCTTGGACTTTTGTGATTTCTTGATTGAACATGTCACCAGGAATCGTTTACCATTTTAACCGGTCCAAGACCGGGAAGGCCCGCCTTGTAAAGTCTCCCGCAAGCTTCATACATCGTATATCCGGTTCGAATCAGGGTTATCCCTGAATCACGCGCCAATTGGAGTGTCTCCGGTGGAGGGGTCTTGTCACGCACGATTACTATGACATTAATCCCAGCCATCTCAGCCGTTCTGACAACCTGAGGATTAGTTAACCCGGTAAGCAAAGCCATCCCTTCCGAGCCAAAGGCAAGGACATCGCTCATAAGGTCGGCGGCGCCACCTAAAGGCAATTCTTCATTCGGGTCGTGATTTTGCACAAGGATCTTACCTTGAAGCACGTCGATCATTTCCCGAATATTCATTAACTCTCCATCCTGGAACACTCTTAAAAAGCAAATTATTGAAACATTCCAGCGTGATATTGTCAAGAAACAAAAAACTGAATATCCTACAACACAGACTTTCCAAGGCCAAAACTAACTCCGGATACAACACATAAACCTATGAGCCTCTTGCAAAAGTGTTTTTTTGGGGGTTAAGCATCTGTAATAAATGAGCTTCACGGGCAGTCCCGTGGTATAGTGTTTTTAACAGAAAGACGCTTTGTCACAGGAGCCACCAGTGAAGCTTAGAAAGAGAATATCATGGTTGATGGGAACCCTGCAACGAAGTCTGTTTCCTAAATTGGAAGAGTCTTGGAATGGCCCTTTAACTGAAAAAGAGAAACAGCTTGTGTCGATCTTGGAGTTGGTTCAGGTTGAGAGATTCATTCCCAAAAGCTCTGATACTCAGTGGATGGGTAGAAAGCTTCGTGAGCGTGAATCGATAGCACGGTCTTTTGTTGCGAAGTCTGTTTGCGGATATCCTTTCACAAGCGCATTGATTGAGGCGCTTAAGACCACGCAGAGTTTGCGTAAGATCTGTGGTTTTGGGAAGGCTTCACTCATTCCTTCCGAGTCTACCTTCTCCAGGGCTTTTGCCGAGTTTGCTGATAGTGGTCTTGGCGAGAGGGTCCATGAGGCTTTGGTTGACCGATCTTTGAAAACGGAACTGGTAGGCCACATATCGAGGGACGCTACTGCGATAGAGGCTCGCGAGAAACCAGTAAAGAAACCGCCAAAGCAAAAACCTTCTCCTAAAAAAAAGGGGCGTCGGGCCAAGGGGGAACACCAACACAATGAAGCAAAACGTTTGGAGCGGCGGCTCCATCAATCGGCGGAGCAGGCGTTAAATGAATTACCTGTGGTCTGCGATGTCGGTACTAAGAAGAACTCCAAAGGATACAAAGTGAGTTGGATTGGCTATAAGTTTCATGCCGATGTCAACGATGTGGGCTTGCCAATAAGTGTCGCGATGACCTCAGCATCATTACACGACAGTCAGGTTGCCATACCACTCATGAAGATAAGCACCTCCAGAGTAATCTATTTCTATGATGTTATGGATTCGGCCTATGACGCTGGGCCTATCTACGAACTTAGCAGGAGTCTGGGACATGTGCCTATAATAGACAAGAATTCGCGTGGCAAAGACATTATTCCCATGGCTCCGGATGAAACGAGCAGGTATAAGGAAAGATCAGTCGTGGAGCGTTTCAATAGTAGATTAAAAGAGGAATTCGGCGGGCGCAATATCATGGTTCGAGGAGCCCAGAAGGTAAAGATGCATCTAATGTTCGGAGTGATGGCAATCTTTGCTGATCATTTGCTTAAGTTGGCGACCTGATCTCCCCAAAAATTACATTATAGTCGATCAACACTATAATTGCGCCCAAAGAGTGGAGAAATATCGTAAAACTCGATAAACATGGATAAACGATAGGTCCAATTTCACAAATAGCCTCAAGAAGGTCCGACGGACAAGACCAACTCGTCATTTATTGTGACTTTTGCAGGAGGCTCCTATGTTAAACAGTTCCATATCAGTTCACGGTAATGCAATGCCCCACCAGCGACCGCTTGACAGGCCCCTCTAAGTCGAGCTTATTAAATATAACACAGTCTCTGAGAGATAGTTCAACATCAAGGATGGAAGGACATGCAAAATCAAAACGTAACCTCTAATTATGCTAATAGATTTTCAGGTAAGGTCGGATTGGTAACCGGAGCAGGTCAGGGGATAGGCCGCGCAGTCGCCATCAGGTTGGCTGCAGAGGGGGCATTTGTTGGTGTTTTAGACTGGAAGGCCGCTTCTGCAGGAGACACCGTCGATATTATCAAAGGGCACGGAGGTTCCGCCATTAGACTTCAAGCCGACGTTTCCAAGCAAGATCAGGTAACGGAATGCGTGGAAAAGCTTAAATCTACTTGTGGGCGTGTTGACCTTTTAGTAAACAACGCTGGTTTTGATCGTCCGGGAGGTTTTCTAAAACTGACCAGCATGAACTTTGTCGAAGTGTTCAACGTGCATGTTCTAGGCGCCGTAAATTGCAGCATGGCTTGCGCTCCCCTTATGATAGCTCAAGGAGACGGTCGTATTGTCAACGTGTCTTCTATTTATGGTAAAGTTGGAGCGAAAGGCGAATCCGCTTATTGCTCCGCAAAATCAGGCCTTGTAGGGTTTACCAAATCACTAGCACGGGAGTTCTCGTCCAAGGGCGTAAGAGTCAACGTAATAATGCCTGGCCTAACAGCAACTCCTGCGATCAGGGAGATGATGAACCCAAAATATAAAGAGGCATTCGTTAGAGACACTCCCTTGGGGCGATTGGCGGATCCGGACGAAATTGCCGCCCCAATCTCTTTCTTGCTGTCTGACGAAGCAAGTTATATTACCGGAGCGGTAATGGAGGTTACTGGAGGCTGGGGAATGTGACTCGGCAATTCTACGTATTTGTGTGGGATTCCATCCCCAGGTCAAAATTCAGCATCAATTATATAATGAATAAAGCGCCGGTCCGATAGGGGAGTGGTTTTTCAATTCATGCAGTATGTCCGGCATCCCAATCTAGGCTGTTCAAATCTCATTTGCAAGGCCTCAAAGCTCTCAAGATCAAGGTCCGGGATTTGTCCAAATTCCGGGTCCAGTGTGTCGATATTTCTGAATCTTTGGACAGAATATCTACGAACATTTCCCAGCTCGTCTTTTATCCTATCAAGTTCATTTTCTCCAATAAATCCTGGAATTACCGTAGTTCTAAAAAATATTGATAGTGCGGATGATTTTAGAAGTTGAATGCTCCTCTTTATATTCGAAAGATTGACTGAAACTCCTGCGAGTTTTGAGTACAATCCAGTTTCGAGTGGGGCCTTAATGTCCATGGATACCGCGTCTATAAGACGACGCTGAATCAGTTCTTCAAGCATTATCGGGTTAGCCCCATTAGTGTCCAGCTTAACTCTTAAACCCAAATCCTTGAACTTCGATATAAGTTCAGGGGTTCCTTTGTGGCATGTCGGCTCACCACCGGTGATCGTAACGCCATCAATCCACTTGGTTCTTTCCCGCAAAAAACCAATTACCTGCTCCAGAGGCTGGTCATCATAGCTTTCAGGCGCCAACACCAGCCCATGATTGTGACAGGCTGGGCATCTAAAAGAACAGCCACCAAGAAAAATCACCGACGTGACTTTCTCTGGCCAATCCAGCATAGACAATGGTAAAAAACCCTTGATCCTTGGAATATTCATCTTTAGATCGTTACCTCACAAACATGCCTATAAAATAACAATTACAATGGAGCGCCAGATTCCAAATTCTTTGAGCCTTACTCCAGCCAATTCTAACTGAAACATGACCATCTCACTGGTTTAGATTGATCAAATAATTTCTTATATCTCCTACACCGGTGATGATCTCCATTTGGTCAGAAACCAGAATTGGAAGCTTCTTTTCGGAAAGGGCCACACATTCGTAATAGGCCAACAGCGCAAGGGCCTCGGAATTTTCCGTATCTAACTGCATGACTTTGACTTCCGGCATTCCGTCAAGATCAACCTG
Organism: uncultured delta proteobacterium; assembly: GCA_963798475.1. GTDB lineage: Bacteria > Desulfobacterota > Desulfomonilia > Desulfomonilales > Desulfomonilaceae > CAJBEZ01. The sequence goes on along the minus strand of CAWCTI010000013.1, from coordinate 570,891 downwards.
GTTTTTAACCCAATCACATTTCCCACATCCATTTTTTGTAAAAAGGTATGTCAAAATAAGCCTCCTGATTCCAAGAAAACTGTCCACACCTCTAACAGGTTCGACTTAATTATGTGGACAAGATAGTGATACAAATTTGACCTGTTTGTCATCCAGCGCAACGGCCTATTTGGAAAGATTGTTACGATATCTGTCCCTAAGTTCACCTCTTTTGCCTTTGTTCCAACTCGAAACCTTTGTGAAATATCCCGTTATACGTGTTATCTGTTCCACCTTGTCGGATTGACAGTACTGGCAGCGCTCATGCAAGCCCCTAGCGGTCCTTCCACAGGAAACACACGTCGTCAGTTCCGGTGAGAAAGCAACCTGATCATTTTGGGTATTCCTAAAAATCTTTATTACGAAATTCGCCAGTGAATCAGGATTAGGCCTGCTTTCTCCCAACCAGATGTGTGTCAGGGATCCAGCTTCAATCAATGGGTGGAAGAGGCCTTCCCTCTTGACTCTGGCTATGGCGTCCAGAGGGGCCGAGACATTAAACAGGGTCGAATTCGTGTAGTAGATCTCCTCAGTCTTCAAATTTCCTTTAACTACGGATTCGGCCTCGCGGAATTGTTTCATATCAAGCTTAGCGAATCTGTAAGCCGTGCTTTCAGCCGGGGTTTGCTCAAGCACGAATCGCATGTTGTGTTTGCGCCCTAGCCTGGCGGCGGTCAAATTCATATGAGCTATGACCTTTAGACCAAATTTGACGGCCTCATCACTTTCATGCAGTTCTTCACCAGTATGAAACTGAACCATTTCGTTCAAACCTACCATACCGATCAGGTAAGTTACCCTACGCATACGTAAATAAGGCTCCTCGTCGCGATCCATAGTAAGCAGGGCAAGGGGCCCGGTTTCTCCAAGAGCCAGTAGGCGTTCAATGAAACGCTTTTTCTCAATGTGTGCTTCAGTAGCTATAGAAATCCTTTCAGCCAAGATTGAAAATAGTTTCGAGTCATCGCCTTTAGCCTCGTAAGCGATTCTTGGAAGATTCACCGTAACGTTTTGCATCGCGGAATACCGCATTTTCCAAGGTTGATTCGCGTCCTCAAGATCACTCTTTTCCAGTTTAAAGGACAAACGGCAGCACTCGGAAATCTTGGCCGTCTCGCCGCGGTCAAAAACAAAATATGTGTTTCCCTTTTCGGAGGCTATGTCGCAGATGTGACGCAGAAACGCCTCATGTCCTGGAGTTGTGAAAAATTTCTCAGTGATGTGCACCAGAGGCTTCGGGAAAAAGAATGGCCGTCCAGCTCCGTCACCCTCCCGATAAACATCGAATAGCGTCCACACAAATTTCTGGGCTTCAGGCAGATAATCAGAATATGTAAGACCAGTAAACTGGCCGCCAGGTCCAATAGCGGGGACATTCTCAAAATGTTTCGGAATTTCCCAGTACAGGTTGATGTCCGTGAAAATTGCCTGACCACCCCTTGCGACTGCCTGCTGCGAGAATTCAAAGATCAACATCTGAGCCAGTTGACGAATTTCACTATCGGTAAGTCCTCTCAGATATGGAGCAAAAAAGAGGTTCACAGCGTCCCAACCGATGGCTCCCGCGAAATGACTTTGAAGGGCGGCGGCAAACTTGACCATGTGAGCAAGTAGGACTTCAGGATGCTTGGCTGGTTTTGCCATAGCAAGAGAATTTGGTAGGTCAAGGCCGAATTTCTTTATGTACTCCAAAGACTGTCCCGAACAATAAGGACGATCAATAAACCCCAGGTCATGAAGATGAATATCACCACGCATGTGGGCGTCTCCTACTGTTTGGTCGAAAATAGTCAGGAGCGCATATTCCTTCTTTATGTTCTCGGCCAAGGTCAGGTTTGTGGCCTCTGGGCCATGCGGCACATTAGCGTTTTCCTTGTTCGGCCGTGTAATGAGCTGATCAACATCATACAGGGGAGACCCCAATCTGGTATGTAATCTTCGAGCGGACTCCAGTCCACGTTCCAACAGTTTCGCGTTCACCATCTCACGAACCAGCGGAGCAGTTATCACGGCAATTCCACTCCTTTTAATGTCGTTCTCCACCTCCAAACTGATATTTTCAGCAGTACCCTCATCTATGAAGGTTTCACGCAAAAGGGCGTCAACAATCCGGCTCGGGTCCCATCCGTCCATAGCTTCACTGGATGTTCGTACAAACAACGCCATGTCAGTTGTTTCGTGTCTTTTATGCTGGTCTTTTCTGAAATCGTTCAATTCTGCTACGCTAGCCATGAGCTTCCCCTTTCAAAAGCTAAATGTAATAAATTATAGTAAACAACAATTAGTTACCTTAATTTAATAGTACCCCATATCTGTCATTCATATAACAAGCTAGAACAAGGTCTTAATCTAGAACGCCTACCTACTCTTATGTTTCCGGTCAGAATACGATTAAATGTGACAGCAGCCTAATACAATTGGCCGAACATCCTGAAAATAATCTACAAGCCCAAGCCACATCCGTCCTCAAAAACGGATTATTTTGTGGAGCTAACTCTTATTACCACAACATATAGTGTGTCAAGAACAAAATCGAAAAGATATGGGCGACATGAGCTAGGTTGTCGAAATTCCAGACAATATTTTTTTCTGTAATTAAGTTAATCTAATATGGCTATTAGCTTGATATCATGCGTTGTTTCAGATAACATATTTTTGTAACCAGGCAACAAATATCGAGTTCGTTAGGCTTTCGATCTGTCTATTTGCATTCAAAGGCGCTCGTCCACACAAAACTAGCTCCAGGTAATATCACAATAATATTGTTATATTACAGAGCATTATCCGTATGACATAAATCATGAGCGAACTGGTTACTGGACAGGGATGTCTAAAGATGGCACCGAGACGAGACTAATATGGCACATACTAAATAATCATAGTTATTTCATACACAACATCGATTTTATATAATAAATAACTTTAATTATTTTATATAAACTTACGTTGACAAAGAACATTTTTGATGTTATGTCGCATTTAACGATCGGGAAGGAGGGAGTATTCAACCCACCCGTCAAATCCAATTTTTCAAAAGGTTCTTCCATGGGGAAGTCTGGCGAAAGGAGACATTCTATGTTGAGAAAATTGTCATTTACCGCAGCCATCCTGGTATTGACGGCGTCGTGGGTTTCCGCCGGGAATCTCGGGGCGCTTGCTAATGCAGCGGCGAGTCAGGCGCCGACACCACTTTACGTAAACCCTGGCGCGCTCGTTAAAGCAGAATACAAATCAGGACTTACAGCTACAGCCGATGAAAACATTTCGGCGACCGCCGTTCAACCGGAACGTGTCGCAGCTTCAGCGGACCAAAAAGTAATGGCCCGTCCAGCGATTGCGTTCAAACCCCGGCCCAGTGGGATGATGGCCCCACCTCCCCGAGTGGAATCGGTTGGTCATGGCCAGGCAGGACTAGTAGCTGAAGCCAAGCAAGACACTCTTGATCTCGAAGGGGACCTGGAGAAAGATCTCGTGCTTTCGCCACCACCTCAAAAAGCTGAAGAGACCACGGAAATCCCCGCCAAACCGGTTGTTACCGAATCAAAGCCAGCGCCGGAAAAATCAGCGGTCGCGGCTTCAACAAAGAAGACTACCAAGAAGCCAACCGCTAAAAGGGTAACGAAAGTCCATCCTGTACCCCAATACGCAGGCTCACCGAAACCAATACACAAAGTCCATCCTGTACCCCAATACGCAGGCTCACCGAAACCAATACACAAAGTCCATCCTGTCTCTCAGAATTCATGGCAATTTCCTGCAGGCGCTTACGAAAACCGTCCTTTCCCGCAAACCCAAGCCGCCTGCGCGCCATCTAGCTTTGGTGTTCCTAACATAACCCAAAATCGTATGGCCACACCGAGTTACGCGACGTCGGATCCCCGGCCCGTCTTTGGGGCTCGGAATTTAGGTGACAGGATTGTCCGCGATGGTGTTACAATAAAGCTGGCTCCGGCTACCGCCCCTGTTACTGCCCCGCTGCCATATGAAAGCGATCAGAGGGATGACTCATCCGATTCCGATCTGCTTTCAACCGCCGCGGAAATAATCGGCATGCCGTTTGCTTTTGTAAGTTCACTATTCTAGGTTTCGGCCCTTTGGGCACAAAAAGAAAAGGACGTTGCAAAGGGCTACGTCCTTTTCTTTTTTCAAACCTCAAGGGTTGACGATTTCAGTTTGACACTCTTAGTGTCGACGTGTCTTCCAAAGACCTTATTAACAGCGCAAGAGTCTCGTTTACTGGGGCCTCCAGACCAATGGATTTAGCTTGGGTCGCTATCGCCCCATTTATGAAGTCTATCTCTGTTCTTCTACCTGCGATTATGTCTTGAAACATCGAATTGAGGTTGCCTGAAGTACCCGCACATACTTTTACGACATGGGCCTCAGGATCATCGAACATCAACTTGATACCCCTAGTTTTTACAATGGCAAGGCATTCCTTGACAATATTACGGATCAGCTCACGCCCGGATTCACACTTGGGCAAATCACCGTTACGAAGCCGCAGGAGCGTCGCAGGAGCGTTTATCCCCGCGTTTACTATCAACTTTGACCAGACTGAACCTATTGCGTTGTCAACAACGTCAACTGGGCCTCCATTCATTGATCGCAGCACATCTCTAATTGCTACCGCTCTTTGAGTGATTTCACCACCTACCTCTCCCAAGAGCGTAGGGCCAAAGCCGGTATGCCGCACTCTGCCCATTCCGAGGGTCATTGCCCCCATGGTAGTGACACCAATCAAGACCCTACCTGGAAATGCGGCATTAAGGATATCAAAATTCCCGATCCCGTTTTGCACCGTTAGAATCAGTCCCTGATCGGAGATTATTTCCTGGATGGTATCGCACGCTGCTTTAGTGTCATAGGATTTTACTAGTACGATAACCAACTCTGCCTTCTCAAAACCTGACAGATTGTTATAAATTCCAGGCCTAACATAGCGATCACCCGATACCCCTTCGACCCAGAGCCCATTGGTCTTGACATAGTTGACCTCTTCAGCGTTGCGTTCTACAAGTATGGGATCAACCCCAGCTTCCCAGAGCAGCGAACCAATTACTGACCCTAGAGCTCCAACGCCTATTATTGCGATTTTCATTAAAACAGTCCCATCCCAGAAATCCGGTTCTAAGAATCCGAGTAACACGCCATACCAACGTGTTTTGGTCGCATACCCCATGGAGGCGGAACAAGCTAATGTGGACTCATTTGTAAATGCGTTTCAGCTCCGCTGCAACTTCGGCTGGCATCGAATAACAATGCTCCCTGGCTGGAAAATTTCCTTCTTTGACGTCCTTCTTGAACTCTTCAAGCGCCTCTACGATCTGGTTTCCAATCTCACGGTATTTTTTCACAAACTTCGGCGTGTAGCGATCAAACATCCCTATCATATCGTGGATAACAAGAACCTGGCCATCGCAATGAGGCCCGGCCCCAATGCCAAATGTAGGAACTGACGATCGTCTAGTGATTATTTCAGCGAGTTCGGCAGGGACCCCTTCCATCAGGATACTTGAAACACCCGCCTGTTCCAGGATTTCCGCATCTTCAATCAGCCTTTGAGCTGTCTTGATATCTCTACCTTGGGCCTTGAATCCGCCAAGTTGAGCGGCAGCCTGAGGTGTAAGACCAATATGGGCCATCACCGGAATCGTAGCGTCAGTAAGGGCTCTTACGGTTTCGGCCATTTCCCTCCCACCTTCTAGCTTCACAGCGTCGCAAGCCCCTTCTGCCATGAACCGACCAGCATTCCTTATCGCCTCAGATTTTGAAATCTGGTAGCTCATATATGGCATATCACCAACAAGGTAAGCGTCAGGTGCGCCCAGTCGGACCGCTTTGACATGCGGCATCATCACGTCCATTGTCACGGGAAGTGTGGAGTTGTAACCCAGCACTACCATGCCCATGGAGTCCCCGACCAGAATCACGTCGATTCCTGCTTTTTGTTCCAGTATTGCAAAAGGATAGTCATAGCCAGTTAGAAAGGCGATCTTTTCTCCTTTGGCCTTTTTCTCCCTCAGAGTGTGAATCGTAATTTTAGCCATTTCGCCTCCGGCTCCAAACCAATTTTATGCAGGTGAACCTGAAATCCATATAGGATATTCCGTATGGCTCGCTTCGTTTTTTCCAATAGTCCACAAATTGACTGAACTTATGCCTGGCAATCATCTCGCCACGCACAATTCAGTTCACCGCAGTTCTCGATACCCTTAAAGCACGGTGAGTTGCCTTCGACCTGTTGAATCTGACGTATCAAACCATCTTTCTTAAATTTCTTATAATTTTTTATTCTCAGGTCTCTAGCCCTTTCCCTAATTTCACGCAAAGTCATTTAACTGTCTCCTGGCAAAGATAATTTTTCCGCCCAATCGAGGGATCAAAAATGTTCTCGAGTCCAATCTTCAATGAACCAAGTGATTAACAAATACTATTTTTTCAAATGCGTTCTTATATAGTCTACAATGTCGTCGGTTCTCGTCCCAGGCCCAAAAATTTCCCCTACGCCTGCCTCTTTCAGCGCCGAGATGTCTTCTTCAGGAACAATGCCGCCACCGATAATTAAAACATCTTCAACCTGCCTCTCTTTGAACAGTTTGGCAACACGTGGAAACAGATAATCATGGGCCCCAGACAGGGAGCTTAAACACAAAGCGTCAGCGTCCTCTTGAACGCAAGTCTGAAAAATCGCTTCCGGGGTTTGACGTAGACCAGTATAGATGACTTCCATACCTGCGTCTCTAAGAGCCCTTGCGACAACTTTCGCCCCTCGGTCATGTCCGTCCAGACCCGGCTTTGCTACGACAACTCTGATCTTTCTATCCATCTGTGCACCTCTAGGATACTCAAGCAATTACAATGGAATATTTCCGTGTTTTCGCCTCGGTTTCTCATCCACCTTGTTTTCTAGTTGCGCAAACGCGTTGATTAAGACAGCCCTTGTCTCTCTGGGGAAAATCACCCGATCCACAAAACCGAGTTCAGCAGCGCGGTACGGGCTAGCAAATTTGTCAATGTATTCCTGTATCAGTTGGCTCCGCCTCGCCGCAGGATCCGGAGCTTCTTCAATTTCTTTACGAAAAAGAATTTGAATAGCGCCTTCTGGTCCCATGACCGCTATTTCAGCCGTTGGGTATGCCAAATTAATATCCGCTCGCAAATGTTTGCTGGACATGACAACATACGCGCCCCCATAAGCCTTTCTGGTTATAAGGGTAACCTTTGGCACAGTGGCTTCAGCGTAAGCGTACAATATTTTGGCGCCGTGTTTGATTATACCTCCATGCTCCTGTTGGGTGCCTGGCAGATAGCCAGGAACATCTAGCAATGTCCAAAGCGGTATATTGAAAGAATCACAAAAACGAACAAACCTGGAACATTTTACTGAGGCTTCAGTGTCGAGACATCCAGCCAGCCAATTGGGCTGGTTTGCAACAATTCCAATAGTTTTTCCATTAAGTCTACCGAATCCAGTTATAAGGTTCCGGGCGTAATTGGCGTGGACTTCGAAAAACTTCTTATCATCGAGAGTGGGAACTATGATTTTTTTCATGTCATAGGGCCGTCTAGAACTCTCCGGTATGACTGAATCAAGTTCCGGGGTCTTACGGTCGGGAGGATCATCCGATTTAACGAACGGCGGACAAACTCGATTGCTATCGGGGATAAAAGAGTGAAGTTCCCGGACCTTGGCGAGTGTCTCCGTCTCGGTAGGATAATGAAAGTGGCACACCCCAGAAACCCTTCCGTGGACCTTTGCGCCCCCGAGACTTTCCGAATCGATTTCTTCACTGGTAACCTGTTTGATTACCTGTGGCCCAGTAATAAACATGTAGCTCGTCTTTTCCGTCATAAAAATGAAGTCTGTAACGGCAGGGGAATAAACCGCTCCTCCTGCGCAAGGACCCATAATTATAGATATTTGTGGAATCACGCCGGAAGCTCTAACGTTCCTGTAAAATACTTCGCCGTAACCTCCGAGACTTTCCACACCCTCTTGGATTCTGGCCCCTCCGGAATCGTTTATTCCAATCAACGGACAGCCGTTTCGATAAGCCAGGTCCATAACCTTACAAATTTTCTGGGCGTGGGTAAGTGATAAGCTTCCGCCAAAAACCGTAAAATCCTGTGCAAATAGGTAAACACCCCGTCCGTTTATTCTACCAAATCCAGTAACTACACCTTCTCCTGGAATGTGTGTCTTTCCCATTCCAAAATCGACACAACGGTGGACCACAAACTTGTCAATTTCTTCGAAAGAACCTTTGTCCACAAGTTGAAGTATCCTTTCTCTAGCAGTCATCTTGCCAGCTTGGTGATGTTTATCTATCTTTTTGGGGCCTCCGGCCTGGTCAGCTTGTTCGAGTCTTCTTTCAAGCTCCTGAAATTTATGATCTAAAATAGACATCTATAACTCCTCTAACCTTCCAGCTTTATAAAATCACAAAAGAATATCTCTGACAGCCTTGCCAACCATAGTAAGATTTTCGACTACAGTTACCCCAGCTTCGGTCAGGGCCTTAATTTTCCCCTGAGCGGTACCGGACCCTCCGGATATTATTGCCCCAGCGTGACCCATTCTCTTTCCTGGAGGCGCTAATTTGCCCGCAACGTAAGCGACGACAGGTTTGCCGAATTCATTTTTTATATATTCCGAGGCTTGTTCTTCTGCAGAACCTCCTATTTCACCTATAAGAACAACTGCTTGAGTTTTAGGATCATCCTTAAACATTTTAAGACAATCCACGAAACTCAGTCCTACGACTGGATCGCCACCCAACCCCAAACACGTGCTTTGTCCCATTCCCGCTTTGGTAAGCTGATCTACAACTTCATAAGTCAGTGTCCCTGAGCGAGAAATAACACCAACGGGTCCCGGCGTATGAATATATCCAGGCATTATACCGACTTTACACTTTTCAAGTGGCGAAATAATTCCCGGAGTGTTTGGGCCAATAAGCACGCTACCCTTTTGTTTCACGGTGTAAAGGGCTGAAGCGGTGTCTAGTGGTGGTATGCCTTCGGTAATACAGACTATGACCTTTATGCCGGCGTCAACAGCTTCGAGTATGGGGTCTTTGGCATAGGCCGCTGGGATGAAGATCAAAGATACATTAGCGCCGGTTTCCAGGACTGCTTCTTCGACTGTGTTAAAAACAGGAATACCATCGACAAAAGTTCCCTTTTTCCCGGGTGTGACCCCTCCAACCATATTCGTTCCGTAGTCTCTGCATGCTATGGAATGAAATGTTCCGTTACGCCCGGTAATACCCTGACAGATAACGCGTGACTCTCTATTTACAAGAATAGCCATATTACTGCTCCATTAATTAGCTTACTCCGAGTTCTTTCGCCTTAGCCACTACCAATCCAGCCGCCTCATCCAACGATGGAATCATTTGTATCTGAAGTCCGGAATCGGCAAACAGCATGCGGCCTAATTCAATGTTTGTGCCTTCTATTCGAGCGATTACCGGCAATTGGAGACCACGCTCCTTTATCGCCCTGATCACACCTCTGGCAAGAACGTCACATCTCAATATTCCACCAAATATATTTATAAAGACAACCTTGACTCTCGTGTCGTCAAGGAGAATGTTCATAGCGTCCGCCACGACCTGTTCACTTGCGCCACCGCCAACATCCAGAAAATTGGCTGGCACCCCGCCGTGAATTGAGATCAGGTCAAGCGTAGCCATGGCAAGGCCCGCTCCATTAACCATGCAACCAATGTCACCATCCAATTTTATGTAACTGAGACCTGCCTGGCGAGCGGAAAGCTCCACGGGATCCTCTTGGGACCTGTCCCTCAATCTGGACATTTCAGGTCTCCTGAACAGGGCGTGGTCATCAAGATTGATCTTGGCGTCCAGGGCTAATACCTTTTCCCCGGAGACAATCAAAGGGTTGATCTCTGCCAAGGTGCAATCATAAGAAACAAAAATCTCATAAAGAGCGGTAACGGCTTTTGCGATCTGATTCGCTATAAAATTCTTACTCGCAAGTTTGTATGCTAGACCTCTGGACTGGAACGGACACAGACCTCGCAGCGGGTCCACCTTCACCAAGTAAATCTTTTCAGGAGCCTCTTTGGCTATTGTTTCAATGTCCATTCCTCCTGCAGGACTGGCCATTACTGTAACATGACCATCATTTCTATCAAGGACAACTCCCAAGTATAGCTCCTCATCGATTTGAGGCGCCTCCTCCACCAGAAGAGCGCTGACGGGTTTTCCCTGAGGGCCGGTCTGACTGGTGACCAAATTCATTCGCAAGATCCGATTGGCTTCAGACCTGATATCGTCATCAATTGACATGACGGCGATTCCCCCAGCCTTCCCCCTGCCTCCAGAATGAGCCTGAGCTTTCAGCACAATTTTGTCAGCCTTGAGGCTTCTGGCCACCACCAAGGCCTCCAGAGCGTCGTATACCACCAATCCTCGCGGTACAACTACACCCTTCTCCATTAAGATACTTTTTGACTGGAATTCATGCAGATTCATTGTAGACCTGCCCCCGTTGTTTTTTTGACTTTACGGTCGGCATCACTTGAGAAGACTCCCGACGCAAACTTCAACCACTAAGCTAGGTAAAGAGCATAAAGGAATAACAGGCGGTTAGATTAAATTTAACCCTAGTTCCCATGCTTTGCAAGCTAAAACTTTCTCGTCTGAGGTCAAAACAAAAATGATACAAACATTCGTTAAAATGGCGTATTAAGATCATTTCCTTCTATAATATTTGATATTTAGTCTATTTTATGTTACAATTACACTACATACTAATGTGATTATGTCACCAAGATAACTATATCGACAAAGACGATGTATGGAAACATCGATGAATCATTTTCTCCTTTTTCAAATTGATGATCAAAACTTCGCTATAAATCTCAATGATATTGAACGAGTCGTACGAGCGGTAGAAATTACCCAAGTCCCTTCCTGCGATAAATATATTTTAGGGATAGTTGATGTTCAGGGCGACGTCATTCAGGCCGTCAACACAAGAAAACTGTTGGGGCTCCTTGAAAGAGAGACTGAACTTTCTGATCAATTCATAATTGTTAAAGTCTCCGGGAAAACCGCTATCCTGGTTGTAGACTCCGTATTGGGCGTCTCGGACCTTCCCCTTCAGAGTATTTCCGTAGCGAAACACCATTCAAAACCAGCCACTTTCATTGATTCAGCGGCAAAGTTTGGAGATTCTCTTGTGCTTTTGATTAATCTCGAAAAACTCGTTTCATTGATGGAGCAATTTTAAGAATTAAGACCTGAAGAATAACTGACAAGATGAATTTTAATCGTGACTGATTCGGAACTATTAAAATTTTGTGATTTCGTTCGGGACCAGGTAGGTCTGGATTTTCCTCAGAAGAACTGGGGTTCTTTGAGGCGAACCTTGTCCAGAGGGGCCGCGTCGAATGGTTTCATATCCGTGGCCGAATTTGTCAAGTGGATTACCGAAACTTCGGATTATGAGAAGAGGGTAGATATCTTGGCGAGCCTTCTAGCTATTGGCGAAACATTCTTTTTTCGAGATTTAAAGACTTTTGATGGTATTGAACACTTCATCATCCCTGACGTGATCAGGTCTAAATCCGAGACTCAAAAAACATTCCGAATTTGGAGCGCTGGTTGTTCCACTGGTGAAGAACCTTACTCCCTGGCGATTCTTTGCGGGAGGACACTTTTGCCGGCTTCAAATTTCCAAACCCAAATCTTGGCAACCGACATTAATAAGGAATCTCTCAAAAAGGCTAAGATTGGATTTTACAAAGAGTGGTCCTTTCGAGGAGCACCACCATGGCTCAAGAAAGACTACTTCACTAAAGTTTCTGGCGGCTATGAACTCGATTCGACAATTAGGTCAATGGTCCAATTTCGTCGGCTAAATCTGGTTTCATTCGATTATTCTTCGATCCTTAATGATTTTGGACCAGTGGATTTGATCCTTTGCAGAAACACCATCATGTATTTTACGGCAGAGGTTCGTAAGAAAATAATTGAAAACCTGTTGTTATGGCTAAATGTCGGGGGATGGCTCATACTAGGCGCAAGCGAAGTCCCTCATGTAGCTCATAGAAAGCTAACACTTATGACATTGCCTGGGGCTATTTTCTTCCGTAGAAAGTCAGGGACAGAAGATATTCACAGGTCGTTTCAGTCCCTTGAACCTAAAACTATCCACACGATTAAACCCGACACAAAAAAAGATTGGTGGATTATTGATGAACTGCAAAAGGTAAAGACGCCTATAATAAAAGGCCCTGTTCGAGAACGTGCGCCATCCCAGGAACAGAAACCCCTTGGAAATCTCAGGATCGAACAAGAATTGGAGAAAGCTCGCAAAGAGTTTGAACTCGCCAATTACAACGAAACTATAAACATACTAAAGAATTTCCCCTTAAACATTCAAACAGAACCGGCCCTTCTTGGATCCTCCTGTTACCTACTAGCTAAAGCGTACGCCAATCTCGGAATGCTGAAAGAAGCCCAGGACTCAATCGAACTAGCTCTGAACGTGGATAAATTGAACATAGCCTATCATCACATATATGCTTCAATTCTACAGGCGAAAGAAATGCCCGAGGAGGCGTCGAGAAGACTCGAAAGAATTCTCTTTCTAGATCCTGATCACATCATGGCCAACGTCTCCCTGGCAACAATTGCGACAAAACTGAACAACAAGAATAAAGCCGTGCGGCACATTCGAAACGCAATGACACTTCTCGACGGCTTGTCACCCCAAGAGATAGTGCCCGATTCAGATGGAGCTACAGCGGCGCATCTAAGGGAAATGGTAAAGTCAGCCATGTTGGTTGTGGTTGAGAAGAATGAGCTATAGTTATTATTTCCACAGGAATTGACCTATTTGGCGGGAGATTTAAAGAGCAATGAATATTCCTGGCACGAATGCAGACTCATCGAAAATCAAACACTCAGCCGACAAAGCCCGTATCCTCCGGGATAGGGCGCTGACCCTTGCGAAAAGGCCTCTGGATATAATTCAAGAATTTCAGACTATTGAGGTACTCGTGTTCGCTCTAGGGGAAGAAAAATATGCCGTCGGCTCTGAAACGGTCAGGGAAGTATGTCCCCTAAAACAGATAACGCGCGTCCCATGCGTCCCGCCTTTCGTATTAGGAATTGTGAACCTTCGTGGAAAAATGTTCTCGGTTATAGATCTGAAACGGTTGTTTGGCCTTCCGCAAGGCGAGACTTCCGATCAGAGCAAGGTCATAATTGTCGGGTTCAACGACATGGAGGTAGGAATACAGGCGGATGATGTAACCGGGGTCAAGCAAATCCCGGTTTCCGAGATACAACAAGAACTACCAACACTTAGTGGAATTCAGGAAAAGTATCTCTATGGAATCACCCCCGAACGTTTAACAATAATTAATGTGGAAACTTTACTGACAGATGAATCGATAGTGATTCAAGAGACGGTTGGGCCCTGATTTAAAGAAACTTCAAGATTTAGATAGTGAGTTGATGAGGAGAAACGGGAATGATCAAATTCTTCGCTCGTAGCCTTCTAGCAAAAATGATCGGGCTTTTTCTAGCCGTGTCTTTGATCCCAATCGCGTTAGTCGGTGCCCTATCTTACTGGAGCGCCATGAGCGCCTTCCAAAAAATCCAATACACCAACCTTGAAGAGGCCGCTGATGTTCGCAAATCGCAAATTCTGGCTTATCTAGACCAAACGATGATGGATATCAGGTTCCTCGCCTCCTTGGACACTCTGGTGAGTTCTTCAAAACAATTGAGGGTAGTATTCGGAGAAAAATCTAAAAATGCGACTGAAGGGCATCCTGAGGTAGGCGCCGGAGATTACGCAGCCGTTTGTAAGGAATTGGACTCACTATTAAAAGGATTCATGGAATTCATGGGAACTGAGTCAAGCGGGTACGACAACATCTACATAGTTGACTCTAAATCCGGTGTCGTCCTGTATAGTTTTAAGAGGATAGAGGACATTGGAACCAATCTAAAGAATGGGCCTCTGCGGGAATCGGGGCTAGCCAAAGTTTGTGACCAAGTTTCTCGAACGCAAAAACCCGCCACCGTGGATTTTTCTTTCTATGCGCCTGTGGGCGTTCCAGAAATGTTCATAGCCTCTCCCTATGCGCCTGAAGCGGATGGTACCTCTAGTTTCACTCTGGCTATAGGAATTAAGCCTCTTAGGATTATCAGTATCATGAAAACAACCATTGGTGTGGGCGAGACGGGTGAAACCAGACTGGTAGGACAAGACCACTTAATGAGGTCCGACGCTAGTTCAGGCTCAGACGCTTTCTTGAAAAAAAGGGATGAAATGAAACCTGCTGCTCTGGCTCTTAAAGGAGAATCTGGCGGGGTTTTCGGGGAAGACATAAAAGGAGAGCCGTCACTAGTTTTTTATATGCCGGCAGGGATTAGCAAGGACGAAAAGTTGGGAGCGAATTTTGAATGGGCCATTATATCAGACATAGATGTAAAAGAAGCGCAAGCTAGCACGGTAGATCTTGTATGGCGTATCTTTTTCATAGCTCTCATCATAGCGGCAATTGTCGCTATTTTAGCTTTTCTCGCAGCTAGAGGGGTATCCAAGCCCATCAGAAGAATGTCCGACCAGGCATCCAAGATTAGTGACGGCGACCTTACCATTGAAGTAACCATAGAAAATCGAAAAGACGAGATTGGTCAACTCACAAGATCATTTCACTCGATGGTAGAAAATTTGAGGCAACAGACTCGAGAAATCCTGGATGGTGTAAATATCCTTATGTCGTCCTCTACGGAGATTTCCGCCACTACCTCTGAACTTGCGGCCAGCGCGTCTGAAACATCATCAGCGGTAAGTGAAACTACAACAACGGTGGAAGAGCTGAAACAGACCGTCAACCTTTCGAGTGAAAAAGCTAAATCGGTTTCCGATCGTTCCCAGATGACATTTCAAGTGGCGCAGGGAGGAAAGAGAGCTACCGAGGAAACTGTCAGTCGCATGAACCTTATCAAGGGCCAAATGGAGTCAATCGGCGAAACCGTTGTACGTTTAAGCGAGCAAAGCCTCTCGATTGAAGAAATAGTTGCGGCTGTAAAAGATTTAGCTGAACAATCCAAACTTCTCGCGGTAAACGCTTCTATTGAAGCTGCCCGTGCCGGCGAACAGGGAAAAGGGTTCGCCGTGGTGGCGCAGGAAATCAAGACACTCGCAGATCAGTCGCGGCAGGCCACGGATCAGGTTCGCACGATCCTGGAGGATATTCGTAGTTCAATCAGCGCTGTGGTCATGGCTACAGAACAAGGCAACAAGGCTGTAGACGCAGGGTCCAAACAATCTCGTGAAGCCGGGACCGCTATCGATGAAGTAACCAAGAGCGTGCATGAAGCCGCGCAAGCCTTGACCGTCGTGGTCGCTTCAAGCGAGCAGCAGTCTGTCGGCGTTGAGCAAGTCTCGAGCGCTATGGACAGTATTGATCAGGCGATGCGCCAGAACGTCGAAGGAACGAGACAACTGGAAACTTCGGCTAGAAATCTGGAACAACTTGGACAAAGACTCAAAGACTTTGTAAACAGATTCAAAGTCTGAGGAAACCTGTGATGGACACGAGAGAAGAGGAATTTCTCAAAAGGCTTAAAGCCACATTTAAAATCGAGGCTGATGAGCACGTTCAGACCATCTCTTCGGGGCTATTGGACCTTGAAAACACCTCTAACCCTGAGGGAAAAAACCGAATACTGGAGATAATCTATCGTGAAGCTCATAGCTTGAAGGGGGCGGCCAGAGCGGTAAACCTTCGGGATGTTGAAAAAATCTGTCAAGCCATGGAAACCGTTCTTTCTCTTCTCAAAAAAGAGGAATTACAAACGTCTTCTCAAGTCCTTGAAACTCTACTCGATTCTGTTGAGAGCGTAGCTAAGCTAATATCGACAGATGAAGTTTTCCCTATTGGAGAATTGGTTCAACGTCTCTCCAATATAACTTCTGAAACGGCTGCCTTCGCAGATCGGTCCTCACTGCTCCAAGAAAGGTCGGCGTCAATTGTTTCAAATGATAAACCGCCAAAACCCGATGATTGCGACGCTCATGAGCTTTCAGTTCAGCCCCCCTCGACTTCGGAGGCCCTAACCTCAAAAGCCTCTCGATACATAGCTGAAATCGGGTCTGATCAAGAACAACCCGTAACAAAGCCCCCACTCGAAGTTCAATCTTCGTCAATGGTTCAAACCAAACCCCAAAGAATAGAGGAAACCACTGGACTCTCGGGGCTAACTTCGGGACAACCATCCGCTTCAATGGGACCGAACGAAACTTCATCGCGAAAAATCCAGACCGATTCGAATCGTTCCTTTCATGCAGAGACCATAAGGATACAATCATCTAAACTTGACTCCCTTCTCTATCAAGTGGAGGAAATGGTGGCTGTTAAGATGGCCGTCAATCAACGTGTTTCAGACTTGAAAAACATTAAATTAAACCTGGACTTGCATGGAAAACATTGGGCCAAAGTATATCCTGAAGTCAGAATTTTAAAAGGAATCGTTCAAAATCCGGAATCTTACGCCGCAACTGAAAATTCCAGGCCACAATTACTCAAAATCATTGATTTTCTAGAGTCAAACGAGGCCACATTGAAAACAATTGAAGGGCGACTAAAAACCCTCACATCAATGGCCGAAAATGATTCTAGACAAGCCTCTTCTATGGTTGACGACCTCCTTGAAGATATGAAGAGTGTTTTGATGCTACCTGCTTCAACTCTTCTGGAAATGTTCCCTCGACTCGTGAGGGACCTGGCTGGAACTCAGAAAAAAAGGATCAGACTCACGGTTGATGGTGGGGACATAGAAATTGACAGGAGAATTCTCGAAGAAATGAAGGACCCTTTGATCCATCTGGTCAGAAACGCGATTGACCACGGTTTGGAGGGACCCGACTCTCGAACTCGTAAAGGTAAGACTGAAGAAGGATCACTGTCTATTTCAATTTCTCAACTTGGAACAAAAAAAGCTGAGATAGTCGTCGCCGATAATGGCTCAGGAATAGACCCCGAAAAAGTTAAGCTCGCGGCTCTCAGGAGGAACATCATCACTGAGCAGGAATTGCTTAACCTCAGTAATGAGGAAGCGATCTACCTGATATTCAAATCTGAAGTTTCCACAAGCCCTATAATAACAGATTTGTCAGGCAGAGGTTTGGGTCTGGCAATAGTACGGGAAAAAGTGGAAAAACTCGGCGGAACAGTCATTGTCGAATCAAAGACAGGCTCGGGAACTGTGTTTCGTATCCAACTACCTGTTACGCTAGCTACTTTTAGAGGCACACTGGCGAAAGTAGGATCGGAACTCTTTGTAATCCCAACTGTTAACGTGATCCGTGCTGGCCGGGTAAGGCGAGACTCAATCCGCACTGTAGAGAATCGTGACACAATAACTATGAATGGTCGTATATTATCTTTGGTCCGGATGGCAGACATTTTGGAGATTGAACCCGGACCTGAACAGGATCAAGAGTCGCAGTTTGTGACTATAGTGATCCTGGGCGCAGCCGAGCAAAAAATTGCGTTCAGTGTTGATGCTATCTTAAATGAACAGGAAGTGCTTGTAAAAAGTCTCGGACGTCAATTGTCTCGAGTCCGTAATGTTTCCGCAGGAACTGTGCTAGGTTCAGGCCAGGTTGCTCTTATTCTAAACGTTTCAGACCTTATTAGGTCCGCCATGCGAATCACCAGCGAAAGTCTGTTTGCTCACACCAAGAAACCTCAAGAAGTATTAAAAAGAAAGTCGATTCTTGTGGTAGAAGACTCTATAACATCTAGAATGCTGCTGAAGAATATTCTAGAATCAGCCAGCTATGATGTTCAAACTGCCGTGGACGGAGCAGACGCATGGGCGTTACTGAAAACAGGAAATTTTGATGTCGTGGTTTCCGACATAGAAATGCCCCGAATGGATGGATTTGAGCTTACCGCAAAGATTCGAGGAGATGAGACTCTTAAAAATATTCCAGTCGTGGTAGTAACCTCTCTTGAATCGAGAGAGGACAGAGAAAGAGGCATCGATGTGGGCGCAAACGCCTATATCATCAAGAGCGGTTTTGAGCAAAATAACCTTTTATCGGTCGTGAAAAGGCTTGTTTAGGTAGGGGCGAGTAATGTGATTAGAGTGCTTGTCGTGGACGATTCAGCGGTTGCGCGGGACCTTCTGAAACATATTTTTAGCTTGGACTCCGAACTAGTCGTGATTGGAGAAGCGAAAGACGGACTGGAAGCGGTTGAATTAGTAGCTAAAAATAAGCCCGATGTCGTCACAATGGACATAAATATGCCTCGACTCAACGGGTTTGAAGCCACCCGCCAAATCATGGAAACAAACCCTGTTCCGATAGTAATAGTCACTGCGAGCTGGGACCCTAATGATGTCGGGAAAATGTGGCGGGCAATGGAGGCGGGAGCTGTCACAGCGATTGAAAAACCAAGATACTCGACAAAGGAAGATTACGAAAGTTCTAGAAATATAGTAGATACCGTTAAACTAATGGCACAGGTTAAAGTCATTCGTAGATGGGCGCAGAAGAAGGTTCATGATACCCCGTCCGACCTCTTGACTAAGATTCAACCCGAACATTTTTTACGGCAATATGGAATAGTGGCCATTGGGGCCTCAACGGGTGGACCACCAGTCATCAAAGAATTACTGGCGGCACTACCGTCGGGTTTTCCCGCCCCAATTGTTATTGTTCAACACATTGCTAGAAATTTCACCACAGGTTTCGCGGAATGGCTTGATCAATCTACACCGTTAAGAGTAAAGGTCGCAAAGCATGCCGACCGATTGGAACCAGGCGTAGTCCATGTTGCCCCAGATGGATTGCAGATGAAAGTGGATCTCTCCAGTCATGTTGTTCTAACTAATGACCCACCGGAAAATGGCTTGAGACCCTCTGTATCCTATCTTTTTCGATCCATTGCTAACGTCTTTGGAAATCGGGCAGTTGGGATACTTCTCACCGGTATGGGTAGAGATGGCGCCAATGAGTTGAAAATACTCAAGGATAAGGGCGCTATGACTATCGCTCAAGACAAAGAAACGTCAGTCGTTCACGGTATGCCAGGGGAAGCCATAAAGATCGGGGGCGCATCTCATGTAGCTCCGTCCCACAAAATTGCCGACTTGCTTTTACGACTAGTGGGTGAAGGCGGGAAGAAATGAAAACTGAATCGTTTCATGACGCTTCGGACATGGAGGAGAACTCAAACACGAAGATCCTGGTGGTAGAAGACAGCCCAACCCAGGCCATTCGCCTTCAACACATACTTGAGACAAGAGGGTTCGACGTCGCCGTAGCATTTAACGGCAAGGCCGCGCTTGAGCACCTCGAACACGATCGCCCTTCAATAGTGATTAGCGACGTTATTATGCCCGAAATGGACGGCTACGAACTTTGTAAACGTATCAAGTCGGATGAAGGACTTAAAGATATTCCCGTAATTCTTTTGACATCCCTTTCAGATCCGGAAGACATCATAAAAGGTTTGGAAGTCGGCGCAGATAACTTCATTACCAAACCATATCAGGAAAAACTTCTTGTTTCACGAATTCAGTACATAATTGTAAACAGAGAACTTAGAGCTAAGTCCACCTCAGGAATAGGTATTGAAATCTTTTTCGCGGGTCGAAAACACTTCCTCGAAGCGGATCGTATCCAAATCTTTGATTTACTTCTTTCATCTTACGAAACGGCGGTTCAAAATTATCATGATCTTGAAACAAGTAATGAAGAACTTATTCGAGCCAATGAATTAGTTTCCGCTGAAGCCAATAAACTTCGAACTTTGATTGAGTGCCTAGACGCTGGGATCGTCTTTGCCGACGATAAGGACATTATTACGGAAATTAACAGTCGATTCGGTGAATTATTTGAAACAAAACGATCCGACACCCTTGGAGAAACGATTTGGAATGTTCATCAAGATAACCCTTCGCTGGGACACATCCGAGAAATTATATCCGCATTTAAGAAAGGCCTTTCGCATGAGCGAGTTTCGCTGGATCGTAAACTTTTGGGCCGAGACCTTTCGATGAGGGTCCAACCTATCTTTGAAAATGAAATTTACAAAGGCGTTATATTGAGTGTCATAGATGTAAGCGATTTTGTTCGGGCGCAGGAGCAAACTAAGCAGGCGAATCGAGCAAAAGGCCAATTTCTTGCCAACATGAGTCATGAGATTAGGACCCCTCTCAATGGAATAGTGGGGATGGCCCAATTGGCCCTCAATACTAGTCTGAACGATCACCAAAGGGAATACATAGAGGCCATAAGGACGTCTTCCCAGGATCTAATCAATATAATTAATGACATACTGGATTTCTCGAAAATTGAGGCCGGAAAACTGTCCTTGTTCCCTGCGCTGTTCAGTTTGAGGGAATTCCTATCAACCGTTGTATCGAACCTGGCCCTTCAAGCTCATACCAAAGGCTTAGAATTGATTTATGACGTGCAGGACGACGCGCCGGACCGAGTGATCGGAGATGCCGGCAGATTTAGACAAATTCTCATCAATCTTATCGGTAACGCTATCAAGTTTACTGAACACGGAGAAATTTATGTTTCCGTAAAGGCCGAACTCCTGTCCGGGGCCACACTCAAATTTTACGTTGCGGTTCGGGACACGGGAGTCGGGATACCTAGTGAGAAACTAGACACGATCTTTCAGGCATTCGAACAGGTTGATTCATCATCTACACGCCAATTCGGCGGTACGGGTTTAGGCTTGGCTGTTTCTTCCCAACTTTGTCATATGATGGGAGGGGACATTTGGGTTGAAAGCGAGTTGGAAAAAGGGAGCGTCTTTTATTTCACGGTTAAGATGGAACTAGGGAATCACGATTTGGAAATGCCAGTGACAAGCGCAACCCACTCTCTCTCGGGCCTTTCTGTATTGCTGGTTGAAGACAATGCGACAAACCGGATGTTATATTCCCGCACACTTTCCAAATCCGGGCTTAAAGTCGAAACGGCAGAAAACGCTAGTGAGGCCATTTCTGAACTTTTAGCGGCTAAACAAGATAATCGCTCCTTCAACTTCATTTTGTCTGATATGACATTACCGGATATGACCGGGTTGGAATTGATCAATGATGTTCATCATAGAGATCTGGCACCTAGCTCAAGATTGATCCTGCTCCTGCCTAAAGGCTATTCTTTGGATACGAATTTATGTGATCAGACTGAGCCTATGAGCTGCATATCAAAACCGATAGGTCCCACTGAACTTGTTTCAGCACTACTTAAAACATTAGACGTGAGAGGACTTGAAGATTCAACAAAGACTGAGCCAGTTGAAACGTGCAAACCGCAAGAATCGCGACAGGGGCTCAAAATACTTATAGCGGAAGACAACCTGATCAACCAGAAATTGGCCAAGTATATGCTCACGAATCTAGGCCATGAAGTTACTCTCGCATCCAATGGCAAAGAAGCGGTCGAAAACGCTAAAAATGGCCAGTTTGATTTCATACTCATGGATGTCCAGATGCCGGTCATGGATGGTCTTGAGGCAACGCGTCTGATTCGAGAACTTGAGAAACAATCTGACTTACACATCCCTATAATCGCTCTCACTGCACATGCTATGAAAGGGGATCGCGAACGTTGTCTGGAAGCGGGAATGGATGACTATATTTCCAAACCCATAAACTATCCCGAACTTATAGAAGCTATCGACAGTATCCACGCTGAATACCATCGGAGTGTGGGGCCGTTAGCTGAAAATAATCCCGATCCGGTTTTTTAAGATCTGAAATCATAATATTTTTCTTTAAGTATTACTCAGAATGTGATATGTAACATTTATATTTTGTTTGATGGGATAACCATCTTTGGGTTTGGGCATTTAAGGAGTCATGGTATGAAGTTCTTTATTATGTTTATTGGTTTACTTGCTATTATAATTTATTCTACAGGACCTACTTTCTCAGCAGAACAAACCTCATCCATTATTGCCAATCAGCAGGTCTGTCATATTCTTGAGGATTCTCCTTCATGTTCAGGAATTGCTCCACAAAAGAGCCAGAGCGCTGATCTACCTTTAAAGGCGACTCTGTCCATGAAAAATAGCGAGAACTTGTTGAAATCCTCAAAGACCAACATTGATACGCAACGCACTTATAAGGAGCTTAGCGGACGCGTCAAGGGAGAATGATATTCCCGGCCATTTTTTCCAGTTGAAGTGAGGTCCAATATATAAGCTCTATCGTTGCTTTCCCGTCTCCTTACCAAGATTCTGATCATCAATCTTTACGAGTTCTTCTCGCAAAACAGATTTTGTTTAACCCCCCAAAATTCGATATTGCGGGTTGATTATATTATTACAAGCGGCTATATTCGCTAGCGGCAAATTTATGACCATTTTAACACAATTCGAACATGCATGGTGAGTTCCAAACATATGGAAAAAGGACGCGTATTGATTGTTGATGACCAGGAGGAGATACTTACCTCTCTTGGCGCCATATTGGCAGACGAAGGCCATGATGTTTTAAAAGCCCGTGACGGACAAGAGGCCTTGCACGCAGTGCAAAGTGACTCTCCTGATATAGTTTTCCTGGATATATGGATACCGGGTATTGACGGTATGCAGACGCTGAAAGCAATAAAGCGAATTTCCCCGAGATGCCATGTTATAATGATGAGCGGCCATGGCACGATTGAAACAGCTGTAAAAGCTATCAAGCTCGGAGCTGAAGATTATCTCGAGAAACCGCTTAATTTGGAAGATACCCTTCACTTGGTTGAGAAAGCAATATCGTCAAAAGGCGATCGATCCGAAGTGGCTGATTTTGCACATGGAAATCCTGGCCCCTTAATAGGATCATCCCGACTTGCGGCGAATACACGCAGGTCCGTTGAGAATGCCGCGCATGAGAGTGGTTCGGTCTGGATATACGGCGAAAAGGGGTCAGGCAAAGAATTCCTTGCTCGCATGGTTCATTTCATATCCGGCAGAGACAGGCATAAACTCATAAAGATCGTTTGTGATGAGTTGACTGTGGACAATATACGAGACGTTCTGCTGGGCAAGGTCGGTGATCGCGACATAACAAAACAGGGAAAGATCACTCTCGCCTCTGGAGGTACCCTTCTCTTTGTGGGAGTTGACCGGCTCAAGCCAGGATTGGAATCATTAGTCAAGAAAATTCTAAGTGAGGCTGGGATTCTCGGCAAAGGAAACTCCACCGTCTCCAGTCACGTGAGATTACTTTTCACATCAAAAAAGTCGCCGGACGAAATGCTGGCAGCACGATATGATAGTGACGCTATAAAGTCTTTCACACAACGTGTGATCCGAGTCCCTGCGCTACGGGAACGGCATGAAGACATCGCTTTGCTGGTAAGACACTTTCTGGCCGAGGCGTGTAGGGAATTTGACAAGGAGATTTTAGATATCGAAGAAGAGGCGCTAGGAAGATTGCTTGAACACACTTGGCCTGGAAACATCAAGGAATTAAAAATACTAGTGGAACATACCGTCATGAATACTTCAGGGCGGATGATGACAATAAACGAGTTGTTATTACCGGCAATTTCAGTCGTTCACAACGGCAAATCAATTCAGGATTCCACCTACAAGAGCGCTGGAGAAAAAATCGAGACTTTGCATTCTGCGAGAGATCGTCACATATCAGGAGACACCGTTATAACTACTGACTCTATGCGGAAAGACCCCCTGAGGAAACAAAAAACTTTGCGCGGCAAAGTAGTGATATACGGTCAAGGATTACACTCAGGACAGAAGACCGGATTAACAATTTCTCCTCTACCTCCATCATCGGGAATCAATTTCGGTCATATAACATCCGGTGGTACTGTTCCGGCATTGCTGACGTTCGTCGAATCAACGGATTTCAGCACAAGCCTTCGTGGAAATGAATCACTCGCCAGAACAATAGAACATCTAATGGCTGTATTTCATGTCTACGGATTGACAAACCTGCTTGTGAAGATTTCTGGCGAGGTCCCGATAATGGATGGGTCCGCACTAGAATTTTGCAACCTTGTTGAAAGCGCGGAAATAATCACTCAGGATGAAATTGTAGAAGAAATCAGAATCTCGGAACCTCTTGAACTCTCAATGACTTCGGGAAGTTCTAAAAGCATGAGGATCGAACCGTCTGACGCCCTGGAAATCGAATATCATATGGACTACCCACGCCCTATAGGAAAAATGCGCATGACTTTCCGGCTCTCTTCGGTCTTGGATTTTAAGTCCGAGATTGCGCCAGCCAGGACTTTTGGATTTGTTAAGGATATGAGAATAATGGACGAGATGGGATTAGCAGGTGGCGGCAAACTGTCCAATCTGATCTTACTCGATGAAGATAAAGTAGTAAACCCACCACTACGTTTTCAAAATGAATTTGTCAGGCACAAGATACTTGACATTCTGGGGGATTTTTATCTGCTTGGTAGACCTATAGTGGGTAAGGTTATTGCGAAACAAACGGGCCACTCTGATAATATAGCGATGCTGCGTATGATCAATGACAGACTCGGCGTGCTTTAGCCCTTGTGTTTATCCTTATGAGGGGCAAGAAACAGACTAAAGTACCTACCAAAAATATAAAACCCTACCAAAGCGCCGAGCAAATGCGCATATTCCAATTGGAAGAACTGTCCCAGTTCACCAGGAATGTCTCCAAGTTCAAACATGAAATAAAATAAGTCGAAAGACTCGCCGGCAAACCATAGCGCAGCGACGCATCCCAGCAAGGCAAAGTAGAGGCTTGCCCACCTTTTTGCAAATTCACCAGTTTTCGACCACCAGTAGGCGCGAAATGCCTGGACAACCAGATAGGGAGCTAAAACCCTTGACAAAAGTAGCAACGCAGACTCTATGCTGGAAGTTCCGGCGCTGACAAGCTCCTGATAAATTAATTTCAAACCATATTCGCTGATGTCACCACGCAGGAGAAGGAACAGAAACGCCAGAGGAAATATAGATATCGAAAGGACCAGGATAGCGATTTCACGAATAATAATTCCCATCATGTAAACTATTATAGCACTATCCTGACTCTTTTTGACCATTCCGTTGGCCCCGGTACCCTTTTTTATTTGTGGGCTTCACTGCAATCAGTTATACTTATTTTCCATTTCGCTTTCGCAACCTAATTTTGATAAATCATTTCCATCTCAAGATTCTAAATGTCCAGGAGGATTTCATGGATAAGATCTGGCTGAAATCATATGCTCCGGAGGTCCCTGCCTGTATTGATATTGAAAAAATCATCCCTCCTGAGGCCTTGGCAAGGACAGCAAAGCGATTCCCTGATAACACTGCGTTAATATTTCAAGGCACAAAGATCAGCTTCAGAAAACTCGATGACATGGTATCCAGATTCGCAGCCGCTCTAGTTGATCTTGGCGTCAAACCCGGAGAAACCGTAGCCACGCTTCTGCCTAATATCGTTCAGATGGTTGTAGCCATATACGGCGCTTTGCGGGCCGGGGCACTCGTGGCTCTTAACAACCCTCTCTATACCGACAGGGAACTTGCACACCAATACAATGACTCTGGATCTAAGCTGCTTGTTTGTTTAGATGTGCTTGTCCCAAGGATGGCTGCCCTCCGGCAGAAGACTAAAATTATTGAAATAATCTCCTGCCACATAAGAGATTACCTCCCCTTTCCGCTTAAGCAACTGTTCCCTTACGTAAAAAAGGGCATGCATCTTAAGACACCGAATGAAAGGGACATCTTAGAGTTCACTGATCTGATCAAGAAATATCCCCCAATCAAAAATCCATACAGGTCAAATTGGGAAGATACTGCTTTGCTACTGTACACAGGTGGGACTACCGGCGTTTCAAAGGGAGTCCAGTTAACGAACTCAAATCTTTCCAGTAATGTCCAACAGTGCAGGGCTTGGTTCCATGCTTTTAACGACGGAGGCGAAACGGTAGTAGGCTGCCTTCCTTTCTTCCATTCTTTCGGGCTTACGACTGCCATGAACATAGCGATATATTATGCATACACGAACATCCTGATACCAAAACCGGAACCCAAAGCCATTCTGGAAGCGATCCAAAAGTTCAAAGCCACCTATATACCAGCAGTGCCTACACTTTATAATGGAATGATCAATTTTCCAGATCTGAAGAAATATGATATCTCCACAATTAGAGGATGTTTTTCCGGCGGCGCACCATTGCCACTGGAAACAATTCGTAGATTCGAAGAACTTACTGGCGCTCAAATTTGTGAAGGTTTCGGCTTGACAGAAACCACTCCTGTAGCAACCATCAACCCCCTCGGAGGCAAGAGGAAACCTGGTTCTATAGGACTCCCCATACCGAACACTGAGGCCAAACTGGTTGATGTAGACGATTACCATAAAGAAATAACAGAAGTGAATCAACCGGGAGAGCTGTGCATTAAGGGTCCTCAGGTTATGAAGGGATACATAAACAGGCCGGAAGAGACTGAGATCGCACTTCGGGATGGCTGGCTCCTTACAGGAGATATCGCCGTAATGGATGATGAAGGTTATTTCAGTATTGTTGACAGGAAAAAGGACATGATTATATCCGGCGGTTTCAACATCTACCCGAGGGATGTCGATGAGGTGCTATTCGCTCATCCAAAGATTGTAGAAGCGTGCGCAATTGGAGTGCCTGACACCTATTCCGGTGAGAGGATTAAGGCCTATGTCGTCCTTAAACCGGGTGAGACGGCCACACCTATTGAAATTATTGATTATTGCAAGGAAAACCTGGTGAAATATAAAGTTCCAAAATATGTGGAGTTCGTAAGTGAATTGCCCAAAAGCGCTGTAGGTAAAATTCTTCGGAAAGAATTAAAAAGAATAGATCAGGAACAATCGGCAAAAAAGCCGAATTAGAACTCCCGACAATCATCAAGGCCCGCTTAACCAGTAATAAATCCAGCTAATCCCCCAAAGATGGCATTTCAGTTCATACTGACGAAAACGCCATCTTTGCCGACAATCATTGAAACAGAGTCATGCCGCTCCTGCCATAAGAGACTTGTAACCTTTCTGGTTTCCCAAAACTTCTTTCAGAAAGGCCCCTGTGTAGGAACCAGGAGTCTCGGCGATCTTTTCAGGGGATCCTTGCGCTACAACCTCGCCACCTTGGTCCCCGCCCTCGGGTCCAAGGTCAATTATGTAATCAGCCACTTTTATTACGTCCATGTTGTGTTCAATTACGAGTACGGTATTTCCCCCATCAACCAGGCTTTTAAGCACATCGAGTAATTTCCTGACATCCGCGAAGTGAAGCCCAGTTGTAGGTTCATCCAAAATATAAAGCGTCTTACCTGTGCCACGGCGTGACAACTCTTTAGAAAGTTTGATTCGTTGGGCTTCACCACCTGAAAGAGTCGTGGCAGGTTGCCCGAGTTTGATATAACCCAAACCTACATCTTGCAACGTCCTGAGTTTGTTGTATATGGGCGGTATGTTTTCCATAAGTTCAGCGCCCTGATTGACAGTCATATCGAGGACATCGGTGATGTTATTGCCCTTAAATTTAATCTCCAGGGTTTCTCTGTTGTATCGCTTGCCTTGACATACGTCGCATTTTACATAGACATCGGGCAGGAAATGCATCTCGATTTTAATGACTCCATCCCCGTGACATGCTTCGCATCTACCACCCTTGACGTTGAAACTGTAGCGGCCAGGCCTATAGCCCCTCATCTTGGATTCTGGAATATTGGCGAACAGCTCACGAATATATCCAAAGACACCTGTATAGGTGGCAGGATTGGACCGTGGAGTCCTCCCGATCGGAGCCTGATCGATCTCGATGACCTTGTCGATCTGCCATAACCCTTCAATCTTATTCACAAAACTCAGTTTCTCGAGACTTTTCCGGGTACGTGCCTGAAGAGCTTTTCGCAGGACTTCTATAACAAGGGTGCTTTTCCCAGAACCGGAAACGCCCGTCACGCACGTAAACACCCCTAGGGGAATGGTTACGTCAATATTCTTAAGGTTATTCGCCTTTGCACCTCTAACCACAATTTTTTCACGGTTCAGTTTCCTTCGTTTAACCGGAACGGGAATTATTTCTTTTCCGGACAGGAATTTACCTGTGATTGAAGCGTCAGATTCCAGCAACTGTTCAGGTGGCCCTGCGAAGATAACTTCTCCTCCGAGTAAGCCTGCGCCCGGTCCCATGTCCACTACAAAATCCGAACTCAGTATTGTTTCGGCGTCGTGTTCAACTACCAGAACAGTATTGCCCTGATCTCTCAAATCAATAAGAGTGGAAAGCAACCTCTGATTGTCTCGCTGATGAAGTCCTACGCTGGGCTCGTCAAGGATATAAAGCACTCCGACGAGCGAAGACCCAACCTGGGTCGCAAGTCTTATCCGCTGAGACTCTCCTCCTGAAAGAGACGCTGAACTTCGATCCAGAGTCAGGTAACTCAGCCCTACCCTATTGAGAAAACCTAACCTGTTTCTTATCTCCTTTACTACTCTCCCGGCTATCTCCATACTCCTAGCGGTCAATTCTAGCTCTTCCATGAATCTGGTGACCTGACGGACTGACATGGCTGTCACTTCATTAATTTGGGTATTACCTACAAGTACACTTCTCGCCTCACGTTTCAACCGGGACCCATGACATGACGGACAAGGTATCTCGCTCATAAAGGAGTTGAATTCAGCCAGGATTTCTTCACTGTCGGTTTCCATTTGTCGGCGTTCCATGTTTGGGATAACCCCTTCAAAGGACTTGCGAAAGTAGTGTCGTCTTCCATCCCGTTCATAATTAAAATCGACTTCTTCTGATCCTGATCCGTATAAAATCACGTCCTGGATCTTCGCGGGCAACTTGCTGAATGGGAGATCAGGACCGAATTTGAAATGTGCCGAAAGAGACTGGATAGTCTGATTGAGAAATATCGAATTTTTCTTTTTCCAAGGAGCGATAGCTCCATGCATCAAAGAGAGGTCGGGATCTGGAACAATCAAGTCTGGATCAAAGCGCGTTTTTACACCCAACCCTCCACATGTTTCACAAGCTCCGTATGGATTGTTAAACGAAAATAGTCTCGGAGATATCTCGCCTATGGAAACACCGTGTTCCGGACAGGCGAGGTTTTCACTGAAAAGATAAGTCTTACCGTCTTGATTTTCTATGATTACAACACCTTGTCCAAGATGCGCGGCAATTTCCAGGGAATCAGCGAGACGTCTCTCCACTCCGGATTTGATTACAAGTCTGTCAACGATCACCTCAATGTCATGTTTCCTGTTTTTCTCCAAGTGAATATCCGGTGACAGATCAGTCAGATTTCCATCAATCTTTGCCCGAACGAATCCATCTCGAATCAGTTTCGCGATTTCGGACCGATATTCGCCTTTACGACCTTTCACAATAGGCCCCATGACCAGCACTCTGGTGTTGGGAGGGAAATTCATGACTTGATCAACCATTTGCTGGATCGTCATGGAACTTATGGGCTTACCACATTCCCAGCAATGGGGAATTCCAACTCGAGCATAAAGTAACCTGAGGTAGTCATAAATTTCCGTAATCGTTCCTACCGTTGATCTGGGGTTTTTGGATGTGGTTTTTTGCTCGATACTAATGGCCGGGGATAGCCCTTCAATCAAATCTACGTCAGGCTTGTCCATCATCTCAAGGAACTGCCTTGCATACGCGGACAAAGACTCCACATAGCGTCTCTGTCCTTCTGCGTAGATTGTATCGAACGCTAGAGTTGACTTCCCGGAACCCGACAGACCGGTAATGACCACCAGTTTATCGCGTGGGATGTCAATATTAATATTTTTTAGATTATGTTCGCGCGCCCCGCGAATCACTATTGTCTTGGATGCCATACTAAATCCCGTAACTCTAAACGCCTTTTCCCTTAAATTTTATGCGCGTCAGATTCATATTATAGATGAACCTGAAAAAAAGTCTGCATAATCTACTTAACGAGCTTTTAGCCAAGTGTATGTAATTATATTGGTATTTATTGACCACATCTTAGCTTTATCCTTTTTAGTCAACATTATAAGAAAATAACATAAACTATTTGTTGACTAAGTCACCAGGCCGTGTTATCTCCGCTGTATTTTCTGGGAGGCGGAAATCGGACGCCTTTCGGAGTTTATTTTTCCAGTAGGAGGTATGGATATGTTGTTCCCTTATTCCGATGCGGCGATTGGAGTTCCCGAACCTCCCGGTGACTTCGAAAGCAACTACCGGCATCTAAAAAGAACCATTAACACTGCTATCAAGAATGGAGTTGCACTCGACCAATTAAACTTAATTCCCAAGAATTTCTCCGAAAAGCCTCCTAAGAATCTTTCCCGAGAAGATCTTCTCCGCCTTCTAAAACTCATCAAACGCATAAAAGCTCGCTGCGAATCATTGCTTGAACCGCCTGTGCCGGCGCAACTCGAAAGCGACATTCTTGCGAAAAGGCCAGAGGATCGCCTTCCATGGGAAACTGAAGCGCTTGAAAAGATTGAGACATGGAAGGAAGCTCTAAAAACTGTTAGAGCTGAAGTTAGAATCGAACTCAATCAGCATCTGAAATCTAAATTCTTTCATGAAAAGCGAAAGTAGATTCAGTTAACACTGTCCTATAGCTGTTTCTACAATAACGCGTCACCTTCCGTGTGGACGGCGTTGGATATTTAAGAGCCAACGCCTGTTCTCGCGCGGCCATCAGGTTTTCATCAACATGATTTTCTATTTGCCTGCTTGTGTTTTTCTAATGAATTCAAGTAACGTCACTACTCCGGATATGAATCAAACAACTTTCCCCATTTTGATATCTTCTTAAACGCCTCGATTTGTGGACGAGCCTTAAACGGCCAGTAGATATAATCGTGGTAAAAGAACGACCCAAAGACGAACAGATAGACCAGGGGCGTCCTAAAAAATAACTTCTGGAGCGGTCTTAGAGGACCAAACCAAATGAAGTTTCCAATTGTCGACGCCGCGTTGTTCCCAACCGAAAAACGCCAGTTTTCCTGCGAAATGTCGTCTCCAACGACTTCGATTTGATCCATGTCGCCGATTCCAAGACCGGATTCATGAGCGATGCGTATGAAATCCAGGCTCACGGGGTTGAATCCCATTAGTTTGGCAGCGACCGCGTCAATGGCTACGCAATCGCCGGATGCAAGCATCAGGTCTTTTTCGATAGGAGTCATCGTTCTCGGTCCAGGACCGCAACCCGCTAGGGTCCCGTCCATGACGGAAAATATTCCGGAATGTATTTCCTTCTGAATGTCCAGAAGATCGTTTAGAGTAGCGTGAATGACGGAGTGAGTATAATGTCTCTTAGTGTTCAACAGGCCCCCAAAAGCGTTTTTCATGGAACCTGTAGTCCCTGTATATATATGGCACTTTACTGTGGGTAAATGGACGATATTCTTGCCTATAAAATATTCAGGGATTGTTATTCCGTCGGTAAATATACTGTTTAAGACCCTCATTTTGGCTTTGGGCTGATATTTTACCCATTTGATGTCGGACTCACGGAAGTTATAGAGGACCGGAATGTTATGCCTTCGGAATATGGGGAGGTATTTGTTTAGCTTCTCTCCCTTAAACGCGTCAGTTACGACTGTTTCGTTTTGAACACAAACTATATCTTTATATCCGGCTTCTTTCAGGGTAAGAATTACGCCTTCGAGTTGCCACGGAGTGGTATTTGCGCTCAAGAACGGAAAGTGCCAAGAAATATTATCCTTAAGAATTACGGTCCTTGACGGATCGAGGAACTCGGTGAAACGCGCCCGTTCCATGGTGAGTTTGATGTCTTCGATCACAGTTTCAGGCTTTGTTTTTGTAACTGCTACCAAGGCTTTTTTGGCCATCTTTACCTTCTCATAGTGGAATGACTGCTCTATTTTGTAACCATTATTTGGTTTGAAGACAAGCTCCGTTAGTAGTCAAGGATTTATTTCCAGTGTCTCACGCTGTTTTTGAGCGTGGGATATTTCTTGACAAGCATTGTTTCAAACGGTAGTTTTGGAAGTTCAAGCGGGCCGTTAGCTCAATTGGTAGAGCAACTGACTCTTAATCAGTAGGTTTGGGGTTCGAGCCCCCGACGGCCCACCAATAATATCAATAACTTACCACCTTTATAGCTTGTTTTCGCACCTCTAGACTTGGGGCGGCAAATCAATTTGTTGAATGATTCTAGCATGTTAAAATATGCAAGAATATATTTCAACAAATTCTCGCAAGACCGCTCTGGACAAGGCTTTTAGCAGATGAAACAACTGATCGTTAGTCAGTTGTCCTTAATAATTGGAGGGAAGCACCATTAAGTACCTTGGAAAACCGGGATTTTTCAAGATGTTCCATTTAGGCATAATTTCCCTGTCTTCTGCCAAGACCCAGCGCAAAAAAGGCAAACGATCTTCAACACCTAGACCTTCTTTGATGTCTCCGAGGCCGTGAATATCCAGATTGCCAGTCAGACTTGTTACACGATTCTTCCTGTCGACAAGACAGAACAGGGCTGAACGCTTTTGTACGCTTAGAGTGGTATAGGTTTTTTATAATTACTGTGTTTCTGAGTGCCCGAACGCGAACCCGTGGTCGCTCTCCGTTTGGAAATCATCTGATAAATCGATATCCTATCAAGGCCAAAATTTCCTCCCCAATTCCGTGTCCAAAGAAACAGGGACCGCCCCAGATACACACAACCATATTTTAAACAGGCTAACTCGATTCTATAAGAAAATTGCTAAGAAAAGCTGTTTTGTATACTTCAATCCGGTGCCTTGGTCACCTCCCATTTTGCCTGT
Organism: uncultured delta proteobacterium; assembly: GCA_963798475.1. Taxonomy (GTDB): domain Bacteria; phylum Desulfobacterota; class Desulfomonilia; order Desulfomonilales; family Desulfomonilaceae; genus CAJBEZ01. Next base: position 538,045 of record CAWCTI010000013.1, on the reverse strand, counting down.
CCCCCGTTTTGCTAGAATATTGAGTGTTATTGAATTACACCAAGGGTCGTTGAGGGCCCTAGCTTTCGGTAAATACGATTAACTGCTTGATATTACTATAGGTCAGTCCTATGTCTCACAACGGAGACACCGGTCCGAAACCGGTCGGGGTTGCCAAAGATTTCAGTGGGTTACAGATGACACCGCCCATTTTGCCCCAAACCTTTCCCCCGTTTTTTACGGCCCCTTCTGTAGCCGGTTTTCCTATATGAATGAAAAATCTCAATCTATTGATCTTCTAAACACTTCTAGTGACGATTTTTGTAATATCGATCTGTTGTAATGAGATGCCCACGTCACAGTTTATTTGTGCGGTGACATATCATTTGAATGGACTTTGCCGAATCGGTAATCAATTTCTGCCTCAGATCTCCACCAGTCCTTTCATTTTGATTAATTTGCCGTAGTTAATGAATTTAAGCCACTGTCCTTTTTTTCTAGACCCCTAATCATTCGCCTGGTTCGGTTCCTTCCGGCTTCTTGTAGTAAGATATGAATATCATGTCTGCGTATACACGGCATTCTTTCATATCGCCTGTTTCCTAATTTCCATAAGGTTGCTATGATTTTTGAAACCAGCTCTAACACCTCTGTCCGGTGCAGCTGTCGCCTTCATCGGAATTCCATTGATGGGACATTTTATTTGCTGCTGTACACAAATGATTTTTCTTCTTGACGGGGTTGACTGTTTAAGCGACAAAATAACTCGGTTAAATTTGTCAACATTGTGGATCCGAATACAACATATTTCGTCAACGCAAGATTGTTAGTAATTACATTCTTGTGTTGTCTTAGTGGGTTGTCAGGGTTCCAATTCATTTTGCTTGGGGGTCACTGAACATGAAAAGAGTTCTGCCGCTTTTCTTATGTCTGACTATTCTCTTTCCTGCGGTTCTCTTTGCCCAATCTCTTTCATCTAATCTGATTCCAACGGGTTTACCTGCCATGCCGTCGATGAGTCAGGACACTGATGGAGGGAGTTTCTTCTCGAACTTACCACTCGTCAAGGGCCTGAAAGCCAGACAAATTCTACTTAACCCTTCAGTGCAGGTGGGTTACCAGCACCTCGGAACAAACATGACCCTTCCCGCGTCCGCTGTACCCCGGGGGCCTAATCAGCTTTTCATCGGCACGATGGATGTGACTCTGCAGGATTTTAATTTTTGGTATGGGACGGCAGGACTCAACGTAATAGCCGATAAGCTCACCTTATTTGGATCAATAGGAGGATATTCTCCCCATCTTTTTCAGATGCAAGGCACGATTCCGATTGAGAACGATGTGGGTTCTGTCGCTCCGAACGTCATCTTTACCGGTTCCAATCTCAATTTCTGGACAGCTCAATGCGGAGCTGGGTACGCAATCGCTGGAGACCTTTCTGTTCTTGCCGGTTATATCTGGTCACACACAGCAGCGACATTTTCCAATCCCCGAGTAGGCGCCATTCCTCTCCCAAACCAAACCCTGACGGGTGACGTCTCGATGAACATTGGGGTTCCGTTCATGGGGATTCAAGTGCTTGAGAAAGGCGTTTATCGCGGCGCTTTTATGTACAGCCCCTGGGCTACGTCATCAGGAACGCTTTCCCTGAACACGACATCTCCGGAACAGGCTGACTTGAGCTATTCGTTAAACCAGCCGGGTAATTTCTTTGCCTTGAACGCGGAGTACGATTTTGTGTTCCAACCCCCTGTGATTCTCAGTTGTTGGTTTTTGGGCACGTACGTGAACATTCAAGGCAGTTCTGACTTGCAATTTACGGCTCCTGTGATAGCCGCGTACAGGGATGTGAATATCTCAAACACTCAATACGGTCTAGCGGGTGGAGCCACCTTCGCTCTGGCATTCTGATAGTTTTTCAAGAGGACCGTCTGGATTACAGGGCGCATTTCTTGGCCCAGCATAAACCTGACTTTTTCGACTTGATGTTAACAAAGTACAGCGGAAACTCATCTTTCTTTTCCACGGGAGAACAAAAATGAAAACAAAAGTTGTTCTGACGGTGATGGCCCTGGCTACCGCTGTCGCTCTAATAGTGTCGCTTGCGATGGCCCAACAGACCACAGGGACTCCAGGTTCACCTTCCGCGACCATGACGATTGATGGAAGGTACCTTCCGAACCCTCCTCCGAAATTCGGTGGTGAAATCAACCTAAACGCATCCCAGTCTAAGCCTTGGTGGCCCCCGCGTGTGGTTCCACCCAAGGGAGCGCCGAATATTCTGTTGATCATGACCGATGATGTGGGTTTTGCGGCGCCAAGCACCTTCGGCGGAGTAATTCCGACTCCGGCGCTCGATAGGATCTCAAACGCTGGACTGCGCTACTTGAACTTCCATTCCACATCGCTGTGTTCGCCCACAAGAGCGGCGCTAATCACGGGGCGTAACCACCACTCGGTGGGATTCGGTGTTGTCTCAGAGGCGGCAACCGCCTTCCCGGGCTACAACAGCGTGATTGGTAAGGACAACTCAACGATTGGGCGTATCCTATTGGACAACGGCTATCGGACCTCCTGGTTTGGCAAGGACCACAACACTCCGGAATGGAATGCGAGTCAGGCCGGGCCGTTTGATCAGTGGCCGACCGGAATGGGCTTCGAGTACTTCTATGGATTCGTGGGGGGTGATACCAGCCAGTGGCAACCGAACCTCTTCAGGAATACCACGGCTATCTATCCGTATGTCGGTGCCCCGAAATGGAATCTGACCACTGCGATGGCCGATGACGCCATCCGCTGGATGAATGAACTTAATGACATCGATCCGTCGATGCCGTTTTTCCTCTACTACGTTCCCGGTGGCACCCACGCCCCACATCACGCGACACCGGAGTGGATCAAGAAGATCAGCGACATGCATCTGTTTGACAAAGGCTGGAACGCCCTGCGCGAACAGATCTTCGCGAACCAGAAGAAGCTCGGCGTTATCCCTCAGGACGCCAAGTTGACTCCGTGGCCGGACAAGCTTCTAAAAAAGTGGGATTCATTAACTGCCGAAGAGAAGAAGCTGTTCATTCGCCAAGTGGATGTCTACGGAGCCTTTCTCGCTTACACAGATCATGAGATTGGTCGTGTGATCCAGGCGGTAGAAGACATGGGCAAGCTCGACAACACGTTGATCATCTATATTAGCGGTGACAACGGAGCGAGCGCAGAAGGCTCACCCAACGGCACCCCTAGCGAGGTGCTTCAGTTCAATGGGATCGAACTGCCGGTAGCTGAACAGATGAAATGGTACGACGTCTGGGGTTCCGACAAGACCTATAACCACATGGCGGTTCCATGGGCCTGGGCTTTTGACACGCCGTTCAAATGGACTAAACAGATTCCGTCTTTCTTCGGCGGCACGCGACAGGGCATGGCGATCTCCTGGCCAAAGGGGATCAAGGACAAGGGTGGTGTCCGTTGGCAGTTTCACCACGTCATTGACATCGTGCCGACGATTCTTGAAGTCACCGGAATTCCTGCTCCGGTGATGGTGGACGGAGTCGCCCAGAAGCCTATTGAAGGTGTGAGTATGGCCTACACATTTGACAAAGCCAACGCCAATGCGCCGACTACACACAAGACCCAGTATTTCGAAATGATGGGTGTGCAGGGCTTGTACAATGATGGCTGGATGCTAAGCGCAGTCCCGATTCGTCCGCCCTGGCAGCTTCTCGGAACCGCCATCCAGGATCCAGCCAGCGCCTTTAAGTTCGAGCTTTACGACGTACGCAAAGACTGGACTCAGTTCACCGACGTTTCTGCTGCCAATCCAGTCAAGATGAGTGAAATGCGAGACCTGATGTTCGCGGAATTCGGGAAATACCAGGTACTGCCGCTAGACGCCTCGGTGGCGACTCGCATGATCACTCCACGCCCCTCACTCGCGTCGGGCCGGTTGGTGTACACATATTCCGGTAAGCCGATCACCGGCATACCCCGAGGCACAGCGCCTAATGTTCTGGACACGTCCTACACGATAACCGCTGAGATCGATGTGCCGCAGGGAGGAGCCGAAGGTATGGTAGTTACCGACGGCGGCCGTTTTGGAGGCTATGGTATGTATCTCTTGAAGGGCAAGCCTGTGTTCCTGTGGAATCTGCTCGACCTGAAGAGGGTGAGATGGGATGGAAAAGAGGCGCTCTCGCCTGGTAAGCACAGGCTAGAGTTTGATTTCAAGTACGACGGGCTTGGCTTAGAAACGCTGGCCTTCAACAACATCAGTGGACTTGGTCGCTCGGGTGCCGGAACCTTCAAGGTAGACGGGAAGACAATCGCCACGCATAAACTTGACCACACGGTTCCCTTGACGTTGCCGTGGGATGAAACTTTCGACATAGGCTCGGACACGGGCACCCCGGTTGACGACCGCGACTATCAGGTACCTTTCAAATTCACGGGCAAGATTGATAAGCTGACCATTGCGATCGACCCGCCAAAACTTACACCACATGATGAGAAGCGGCTCAAGGAGGCCGCCGAGAAAGCCGCCGACCGGCAATAGAGTTTGATGAAGGAATCGGGCGGCTCACCAAGGGTCGCCCGAAACCACATGGACCAGAACGTCGCTGTTATGATGTCGACAATGTTTCAAACTCGACCGAACTGAAAACATGTAATGTTTCCCTAAGAGAAAGGTCCGATTTAATGAACTCCAGAACCTTTATTGTTTTGGCAACTATAATTATGGTGACGCTGAGCCTAGTTGGAAACTGCGCCGGTCCAATGGACCAGGCGCCAGCCATCAATGATTTGGTAAATTCCTACGTAGCTGCTTTCAACAAGGGTGACGCTGGAGCCGCTACGGGGTATTGGAGTCAAAACGCTCAATATATTCCGTCTGAAGGCGACAGGATCAAGGGTAGGGCAAACATTCTCAAAGGGCTTGAGAAGTTCTTTGAAGAAAACAAAGGGGCTGAGCTCAAAGTCACTCCCAAGGTAACCCTGTTTATCTCACAAGCAAAGGCGGTCCAACGAGGAGTAATAACCACTAAGATTAAGGACAAGCCTAATCAATTTGATGAATATACATGTGTCTTTACAAAAGAAACAGGGACTTGGAAAATTGCGGAGGTGGAAGAAAAAGCCATAGCGTCGCTTCCAACTTACGAACACTTGGAGAATCTAGCCTGGCTCATAGGCGACTGGGTGGATGAAGGCCCGGTGGCAAACGTCGAGACCAGTTTTAAGTGGACCGATAACAGGAGCTTTATTTATTGCTCGTTTAAGGTAATTTCTAAAGACGCTGAGGAGCTTGAAGGTTTTCAAGTTATTGGATGGGATCCCTTGTCAGGGAAAATCAAATCATGGATGTTTGATTCTAAAGCCGGTATCGGGGAGGGTATTTGGTCCAAGGTCGGCGATTCCTGGGAGGTTTCCATGGTGACAACTCTCCCTGACGGTCAAAGGGCGTCCGCCATTAACATTTACAGACCTGACGGACCCGAAAAGGTTATATGGAAATCTACAGGTAGGGAGCTCGCGGGTAAAATACTTCCCGATATTGGCGAGATAACCATAGTGCGTAAGGCCGATAATAAAAGTAACAACAACCTGAAGAAATAAGTGAGGCGCACCGTGAAAAAAGCTTTTATTCCTCTCACAATATTGTTTGTGATTGGCTTGTTTTCGGTCCACGAAGCGTTACCCAGAGGTTTCGGCGGTGGTCGAAGTTTCGGGGCTAGTGATTTCAGAGGCGGTGGTTCATGGGGCGGGGGAGGTTTCGGGAATGATTGGAGTCGCGGAGATACGTTTGATCGCTCGAGTTCATGGAGCGGCGATGAATTTAATACTAGCCGACATGAGAATTGGCGCAGGAATGACAACTTCACCACCAGATCCAATCCTGAAAGGATTAGCCGACGTCAATCTCCAGAATTAATGCGCATGCCCGCCGAGGCTGCCCCAAGTCGCAGTGAACTTGAAAAGTTTCTCAATATGCCGATACAGAAAGACTCGGTTGCATCAGGTATTGTTAAAAGGGGAGCACTTGAGGGATCAGGCCCAGGAAAGTTGAGAGAAGGGGACAGCCCAGCTATTGATGGTAGACGAGGCGCATCGGAGCGGACTGAAGCTGGCCATAGACAAATTGCCGGTAACGCGCAAAGAGGCGACAGGATCCCCAACGCGGACCAAATTCGCAACAACTTTGAAAATAATTCGAAACATGTTTTTACTCCACAATGGTGGAGGGATCATCCTAACCTGGCTCGCCAGTATTGGCGCAACGATGACGGGCATCCATACCCGTGGAATCACTGGTGGAGGGCTGCGGCGTGGGGAGCCCTGGCCGGATGGGTTGCAGGCGGGTCGTCCTGGTCAACCCCCCAGTACTACGATTATGGATCGGGAATATATTACGACGGGGATACCGTCTACAGTGAAGGTCAAGCAGTGGCCTCGACTCAAGAATACTACCAGCAAGCAAAAGAGATCGCTTCAAAACCACCGGACCCTGAAGAACCTTCGAAAGACCTCCTGTCTCTGGGGGTTTTTGCTCTCAGCAAACAGGGTTTGACAGCGTCCAACATGTTTGTGCAACTTGCCGTGGACAAAGAGGGTAGAATAGTCGGGACGTACTACAATTCGAGCACGGATACATCGAGCGAAGTGACAGGCAGTGTGGATAAGCAGTCGCAACGGGCGGCCTGGACATTCTCAGACGGAAAGAACAATGATATCGTCATGGAAACGGGCATATACAACCTGACCCAGGATCAGACGGAAGCGCTTGTGCATTTTGGAAAAGACATAACCCAAAAATGGTTGATGGTACGACTGAAACAGCCTGAAAAACAGGGTCCCGGCGAGACTTACCCGGGGAAATTAATCGCTTGCGCAAAGAGAATTCTAAATGAATTTCGCAGTAAATATATCGCTTTTTGCCATTGGCCTGTTTTTCGGAATGTTGCTCTTCCTTGAGGTCGGTCGGCGGGTCGGAATCCGCAGGAGGGCGATAGACCCGACTGGAGCTAGCACTGGAGTGGGCGCTCTTGATGGAGCGGTATTTGCCCTGCTGGGCTTGCTCATAGCGTTCACCTTCTCGGGAGCGGCTTCTAGATTTGATACCCGGAGACAGTTAATTGTCGAAGAATCCAACGCAATAGGCACGGCCTATCTACGGCTCGATTTGCTCAAGGAACAGGCTAGAGATCGACTGCGTCAGGACTTCAAGCGGTATGTGAAGACTCGCCTGGAAGTCTATCGAAAGCTTCCAGATATTGAGGGGGCCAAACGGGAGTGGGATAAGGCCACGGCGATTCAGGGAGAAATCTGGAATCAGGCTGTCTCCGCCTGTCGGGAAGGGGGTTCTCAATCGGCGAACATGCTTCTCTTGCCTGCCCTGAATCAGATGATAGACATCACCGCAACGCGGAAAATGGCCGTAGAGATCCACCCTCCTTTCATCATCTTCGCCATGCTTTGCATACTCGCCCTGATCAGCGCCCTGATTGCCGGGGATGGTATGACAAGCAAGAAGACGCAAAGTTGGATCCACATAATCGGATTTGCAGCCATTACCGCAGCTACCATCTATGTCATTCTCGATTTAGAGTACCCGCGTCTAGGGTTAATCCGGGTCGATGCCGCGGACAAGGCGCTCATGGAGCTGATGCAGAGCATGAAGTGAATGATGTGATTTGGACGAAAGGCCTCCGATTGGAGACCCGGCGCCGCAAAGGCAAGTCGTTTTTGTAACAAGAAGGAGTGACACATGAAATCCGTTGGAAAAACCATAAACTCAATTTTGATGACCTTGGGATTCCTCTTGGTTGCTGGTTCGCTTTTTGCGGCTGACGCGACTTTTATGGGCGACGGCAAGGATACCAAGGTGATGCGCTTCAACAATCTCAATGACTCGTGCTACTGCGAGATCTTTCTGATTTATAGAGACGGAGCGACCAAGAACCTCTCAGGGATGGTCTACAACACGACGGGCCTGAACAATAAGGCGAATGTCCACGACACCTGCCCGAGCGCAATGTGGGCCAAAATCAATCCCGAGGCGCTCAAGAAACAGTATGATGTGTTGGGAGTGTTCAGGAACGGCCCCCGTTATTGGATGTACGATTGGATAGAGTTACCGGTTGGGAAGCAACGCGACTTCGAAGGTCTACAGGCACGGTGGATGGCCCACGTGAATTTACCCGATGATTTCGGGAAGAAGGGGGCTACCTTTTACAAACCGACGACAGTCAAGCGTGCGTCCACGCAGGGCTACCGGAAAGGCCAGATGGTCTTCATTCTTGACGACCCTAAAGGCACACCGTGGGTCATGCAGGCCTATTGTCACATCGTCGACCCGAATCTCACTTATGAGGATCTCAAGACGCTCGACAAAAAGCTCAAGCTCCCTCCGAGGTGGAAATACCGTGTAAAGGTGTTAGACAAGGATCTCACGATCCACGCTATCAACGGTGTAGCGCGGATTGTCCAGGACAACTTGGAGGGTACCTACAACGCATGCTTTGAAGAAGGCAAAGAGAAGTCGTACAACTACAAGCCATAGCAGGATTTTACTTTGGCTGCCAGAGAGAGGATCGACTCATAATGGCCATGCGCTTACGATGCTGAGGCGGCAATCTTGTCTAGAATTGCCGCCTGTCCTGGATACGCCTATGGAGTAAACCCAGATTGTTAAGGTTTTGCATAATACTGCTTCTTTGCGCCGCTTTTCTAGGAATGTTTGGACACCTCGCGGGCGCTGACCGGTCGCTGCATCCACTTCAGCCGCTAGACAGGTCAAGCCCAAGCGCAACCCTAAAGACATTCCTTGATGACATGAATCAGGCTGTACAAGCCTACAATGAGGGCCACAGGGATCAGGTGGTCGCTCATGTATTTCGTGCCGTCAGGTGTCTGGATCTTTCGGCGGAGCCCCCGGCAATAAGGAAACCGCTGGGCGTCCACGCCGCTCTTTATCTAAAGGAAACGCTGGACCGTATTGAAATTCCTCCTTATGACCAAATTCCGGATGCGGAGGAAGTTCAAGCTAAAAAGATCTCAAGTTGGACACTGCCCTACACAGAGATCAAAATAGCTGTTGAATCAAAGCCAGGTCTTGAAGGAGATTTCTTCTTCACAAATAGTACGGTCAGAAGTTCTGAGACGTTCTACGATAAGGTTAAAAATCTTCCATTAAAAGACGGGTTGGAGAGAGGGACCCTGTATGATCAACTTAGTTCATCGGGAGGCCTGATCATCCCTAACCTCATCTTCGGTCACTTGCCAAAATGGGCGTTTGAGCGCCTTCTAGGGCAAGCCGTCTGGCAATGGATCGGACTTGTTTTGTATCTGGTGGTTGGAGCAGGAGCGGTCATGCTGACCTGTAAGATCTCCTGGTACGCTCTCGAAGCCTTGGACTCTAAGTTTGCCCTAACTTCCAGACACACGCTGGGTGGCCTTGTCCTGCCCATAACTTTGATCTTTTTCGCGAAGATCGGCGTATGGTTTGTGACGTATGGTTTGCGCTTTTTTAATGTGGACGTTTATCTGCCCATAGCGTTTGCTTTCTTGTCGGTACTCTACATCGGCATACTGTGGTTGATTGGCTCAATCCTGAATCGAATCGCGGCAGCGGTGATTGCGATGGGTGGATTCATCCGCGGCAGCATAGACACTCAGTTGATCCGTTTCAGTTTTCAACTGGTCACGTTCATTATAATTGGCGTCACGATTCTGCATTTAGGCGCCAGTTTGGGGATTCCTACCTATTCCTATGGTTACTGGATTAGGGATTGGCGGCATCGCCATAGCGTTAGCGGGTCAGCAGGCGTTGTCGAATTTGATTGGAACAGTCATAATTCTCTTGGATCGTCCCTTTAAACTAGCTGACTATATAGTTTTGGGCAACGGAGTGCAGGGTTCAGTAAAGGAAATAGGCCTTCGCAGCACACGTATTCTCACTCTCAACGGGCTATTGGTCTCAGTTCCAAACTCAAAAGTTGCCGACATGGAGATCACCAACGAGAGCGCTCCGGTTTCTGAGTCTCGAATCAATATACCTGTAGGAGTTGGTTACGGTTCGGATGCAAAGGCGGTAGAACAAACATTGCTATGCGCGGCCAAGAAGAGCGAATTCCTCGCTGCTGCCCCAGAGCCCTCAGTGAGATTTGTTGAGTTTGGCGACTCTTCCCTCCAGTTTGAACTGTTGGTCTGGATCGTGCGACCCGAGATTAAGGCAAATGCCATCTCTCAATTAAACATGGCTATTTACGAGGAATGCCAGAAAAATGGAATCGAGCTGCCCTTTCCTCAGCGAGATGTCCACATTCGATCGACTTCATAGGTATCTTCAGAGCATGTTAACTACTTCAAGCAGATACATCCATGTATTTACAGATCACTTCAAAACGATAGCCGAGAAGATGAACCCGATTCGTAACATGGTGAAATAAGGGAGGTCTTTGTCGTGCCCACCAAATGCCCACTAGGTCGAATTTCTTCAATGATTTCAGTATGGATCACATGACCCTTAGTCAGCAGGTTTGGGGTTCGAGCCCCCGACGGCCCACCAATAAACATGAAAATTACAGTTGATGGCAGATGTATTCCAAACCAACTCGACGGAACCGGTCGAGTAGCTATTAACATCATAGAGGCGCTTTCCGAGACCAAGGCCGATCTTTCTCTTACCGTTCTAATTAGGTCTGATCTTTCCAACAAAAGCAGGGACAGGCTACCCAGAACTGTCGAAATTGTAAGTATACCCTACCGTCACATCCACCCATATACGGCGCTCAAATTGGGAAATGTTGTGGACAAGATGGGTGCTGACCTTTTTTTAGTCCGCACATGCTTCAGCCAATTTTTATGAAAACACCCAGTGTTATAACTGTGAATGACACAATGTGGTTTGACAACACTTCGACACAGGCACAAGGCAGGCCATTTAGAATGCTTGCGGGCAAGGTCTATTTCCGAAGTTTGGTAGAAATCTCAGTACGTAACGCCAAAAAGATAATCGTTCCATCAGAATCAACCTATAAGGATATTTCGAGGTTTTGGCCCACCCGCATTCAGGATTGTGCTGTAGTGCTTTACGGCGCAGACCCCAAGTTTGCGCCTGCCAATCCTGAATCTTCAAACAATGACAGGATCCGCAGGTTTGGGTTAAATCCAACAAGGTTTCTTTTGCATGTTACCAATGGGAAACCCTATAAAAATACTCCCAGGGTCATTAAAGCATTCCTAAGGGCTACTGTTGATTCAGACCTTTGTTTGGCCATCGTAGGCCGCAAGAGCGTATTTACCCCTACCATCCAGGCGCTCGTCGCAGGCTCCAACGCTGAAGAGCGAATCAAATGTTTGGGTTCAGTAGATGATGAAGACGTGGTCACTCTATTCCAAACAGCTAAAGCCCTCCTGTTCCCATCGTTGTTTGAGGGGTTCGGGCTTCCGGTATTGGAGGCTATGGCTTGCGGATGTCCGGTAATAACATCTACCAGAGGGTCCCTTGGGCAGGTCGCAGGGAACGCGGCATTGATTGTAAATCCGGAAAGCGTTGGTGAAATCTCAGACGCAATATTGAGACTCAATAATGATGAATCTTTGAGACAATCTTTCGTCAGAAAGGGATTCGAAAGAGCGCAACAGTTCTCGTGGAGAAAGGCTGCGTTGGAAATGCTAAATGTATTTGAACAAGTTGTATAGGCCCCAGGATGTCAGCTTTGCTAGACTAGCTTCCTTGACATCAGAATATTCCAGCACAATACTTTGCATATGATTTTGTATATGTAACCATAGAAAAGGATGGTTCAGGGACAAAATGTCGGAATACGATATTCTTCTCGGAGAGTCGGGGACAAAAGCTAATCTTCTTGGAAATTACGCTTTTGTCAGGGGAATGATCGAAAGTGGAGTTCAAGTAGCGACATGCTATCCTGGCAGTCCTACAGCCGAGATGGCTAACGCCCTACTGGAGATTTCAGAAAAGGCCGGTATATATTTTGAGATTTCCACAAACGAGAAAGTGGCTCTCGAAGTGGCGGCTACTTCGGCAATCATGGGCCGCCCCTCTGTTTGCTGGATGAAGTCCGTCGGCTTGAACGTGGCCGCCGACACCGCTGTTCAACTCTCCTACTTAACCATGCCCGGGGGCCTTGTAGTCATCCTTGGTGATGACCCTGGATATTTGAGTTCCCAAAATGAACAGGATAATCGCCACTACGGTCGACTTGCGTATTTGCCTTTCATTGAGCCGTCAGATCCTCAAGAAGTCAAAGACTTTGTCGTTACCGCTATGAAGGTGTCACAAAAATATCAGGCGCCCATCTTTATTAGGGCTACGACTCGAAACTGTCATCAGATTGGACCAGTAACTTTTGGCGCTAGAACTATCTCTCCGGTAGAAATTAAATGGGATAACGAAACCGTGCGTCGGGACGGAGGTTATATTCCTTTACCTGGAACTTTCCTTCCTATGAAACGTAAGGCGTTGCAAAATCTTGACGATATTGGTAACGAATTTCAAGAGCTGGGCCTAAACACAGAAGTCCGAGTAGGAAATGACAAGCCAAAAATAAACATAATTACCTATGGCCACACTTTTCAATCTACAGTGAGCGCATTAAATTGCCTCGGAGTAAGCGCGGAGATACTAAAACTAGGACTCACTCACCCGCTGCCAAAAGCCACTATCTCCAACTTTCTTCAGTCCGTAAATGAAGTCCACATCCTGGAAGAACTAGACCCAATCATTGAGAATGAAATAAAAGCCTTTTGCTACGACCATGGAATAACAACAAAGATAGTTGGGAAGTTAGGCTTATCGGACGAGCTTGAATTGAAGATAGGCGAATATGATCCTACGAGACTAGTAAACCTTCTGGCTAACAGGCTTGGGATTGAAACGGCCTTGAATCATTCTGAAAGCTCGATCCCAGTTCCCGTTCGATCCCCTCAACTTTGCCCTGGTTGCGGCCATAGAACCGCTTTTTACGCCGTTAAGAAGGCATTAGGAAAAGACAAGGAAGCTTTCTCCATGGCCGACATAGGGTGCTACTCACTCGGTTTCCTCCCTCCCTATATTCTTGGGAACCTTCTGTATTGTATGGGGTCAGGGGTGCCTGCGGCGAGCGCGGTCTCCAAAGCGTTTCCTTCAGAGAATGTCATTAGCTTCGTAGGAGATTCCACATTTTTTCATGCGGCCATGCCGGGCATAGTAAACGCTGTCTATAATAAACATCGTCAGGTTATCATGGTCATGGATAATGGCATCACAGCCATGACGGGCCACCAACCAAATCCAAACAGTGGTTTCGGGGCCAACGGACCTGCGCCGCGCATATTAATTGATGACATACTCAAGGCATTTGGAATCCGCTTCATCGAACGAGTGCCGTCTTATGAGTGCGCAAAGGTCGAAGACGCCTTAAAGAGGGCTTTTGAATTCACAAAATCCCCTGACGGTGGAGTCGCCGTAGTCATCCAGGAAGAACCATGTGCACTCCGAAAATCTCGCATGGAACGCAAAGCAGGGACATTACCCAATCCATTGAGAATAGATCTTGATGTTTGCCGCAATATCCAAAATTGTCTGAAGAACTTTTCTTGCCCGGCAATCGAGCGATCAGAAGACGATAAAGTATTCATAAACAAGGACTTATGTATAGGATGCGCAAGTTGCGTTCAAACTTGCCCATTAAAAGAAAAGCCTATGAAAAGAATTGATGATTTCAAGAGGGTTTAACAAATGAACGACTCTACTCTGAGCATTTATGTTAGTGGAGTTGGCGGTTTCGGAATCGGGTCTGTCATTCGAATTCTGTCATCAGCAGCTCAAATTAAAGGGATGAAGGCTATCGGATCGGAAACTCACGGATTGGCTCAACGGGGTGGAGTAGTCATTTCAACACTTCAAATTGGAAAAGACATTACCGGCAGCCCTCTAATTATAAAAGGGTCAGCCGATATCGTGATTACTCTTGAACCCCTTGAAGCCCTACGTGCCATGCCCTATCTGAAACATCAGGGTGTGATAATTTATAACACCCAGAGATTTCAGCCGCTTTCAGTCAGACTTGGATCAGCTCAGTACCCTACCATGGACAATATAAAGGCTGAGCTAGAAAAAGTTACCGATATGGTTATTCCGGTAGACGCGAGCTTAAAAGCTAAAGAGTTGGGGTTATCGGAAAGCGCCAACGTCATCCTTTTGGGGAGACTGACCCGCGAAGGAGCGATCCCTTTTGATATCGAAACCATGAAACAAGCTATAAGGGAAACTACACCGGCGAGATATCTGGACATTAACCTTAAAGCGCTTGAAGTGGGATAAACAGCTTTCCAAATTCGATTTTTAATAACGATATCATAATGATTTATTCGTCGATATTTAAAATTCGCGCGGCGTTTTTCCACAAAATGGACTCCACAATTTCTGGTTTGTACAGAAGCTTTCGCACCTGGTCGGCCTGACTCTTTATGGAAACAACGTTTGGCCAGTCACTCCCAAAAATGAAACGATCATAAAGCTTTTCTAATTTGGGGAAATTTCTTGGTAACTGGAAGGGCGGAATACCTGAAATGTCTATGAACAGATTGGGATGTCGTCTGAGCATCCATTCAGATTCCTGATACCAAAATGGCCTGCCACCATGGCACATTACAATCTTCAGCTTTGGAAAATCCACTGCGACATCATCGAGCAAAAGAGGATCAGCAAATCGGACTCGAGTCTTAGGAAATAACGACGTGCCTGTGTGAAACATTACTGTGGCGCTATAGCTTTGGGCCACTTCGTATGCGGCATACATGCGAGGATCGTTGGGAAAGTAATAACCATAAGACGGCAGAAGTTTTAGGCCCTTGCACCCAAGGTCCTTCAGCGCATACTCAGCCTGAACCCCGGTATCAGTTGAGGAATTAATATCAATCGAAGCAAATGGTATCAGCCTGTCACTCCCTCCGGCAAACTCGGCAGTGAACTCATTTGGCACTACACCTGTAACCTGGGGAGAATATTCCGAGAGCAGCACTCCCTTGTCCACTCCTTCCACCTCAAGGAATTTTGTGAAGTTATTCGGGGTCATATGTTCAATGGCTTTAAGGGCACCTTCTCCGAATTCACGAACGAAGTAATTCAAAAAGACATCCGTCAGATGTTCGCGTTTTGCGACATGTATGTGAATATCTATAAGATTCAATTAAATTCCCCTATCATTGAAGAATCTTAGACCCTAAAGGGTCACGATTACAACTCTCACCATGAAATGCTCTGAAAAGATGGTCTACTTTTTTCATCCAAGTCCCGATCTCGATGCTTTTACAACCATTTGACACTTCTAAAATTAAATGATTAATCCCAATGGAGCGCATCTAAAACGAGGAGTAACCATTGAATAAATTTCTGAGGTCCCTGGCCTCATTTTGTGACAAGCACAAATTTGACCCCAAAATACTAATAGGGCCTTCACTCAGGGTTGTTCGTCAATGGGTAGAAACTCTCACTCGTAACAGGATCTCGGTCATAAACCTCCGAGGTCAAACATTTAAAGGGTTCGTCTTTACACTGGCTAGCCCAATTTTAAACGTAAACGGACAAAGATCCATCTCTGAAATCGGGAACCGTATAATTGTATCAAGATTATTAGACCGGTTGATTGCATCGGGGGATAGTTATTTTTCTGCGGTTTCAGGGCTGGACGCCTTGTCAAAAAGCCTGTCCAAGACAATAAGCGCCATTAGGATTTCCGGGATAAAACCTGATGATATCATGCCGTCAGCCTTCGAATCGCCGGAAAAGGCCCGCGATATAGTATGGCTACTTACAGAATATTTATCCTGTCTGAGAACGGGGAGGCTTGTCGACTATGCTGAAGTCTTGACCATGGTGACTCAAAAGGATCTCCTGGATGGTCCCCAACTCCCTCCGGAATATTTTGTCCTAGCCCCCGAGGATATTGACCTCGCTCCGCTGGAAAGACATTTGGCAGATTCCTTAGGGGAAAACCGTTTCATGTTGTTACCGGTAGATTGCCCGGCATTAGGGATCGAAGCCAATGACCAGCCGAACGAGCAGCCACTGCGCTGGATACTTGACCCTTCAAACGCTCCATTAGGCAAATCCGACGGATCAGTCACAATCTTCCACGCCGTTGGTCACAGCAACGAGGTTCGTGAGGCTCTTCGACGTGTGCTGTTCCCTAAACAACCATTCTCCACTGATCCTAAATATCGACTTGACGAAGTCGAACTCCTTTACACCGACCAACGCATTTACGTTCCAATCATTTTTGATCTCTTTGCGCATGCGTCCATGTCACTTGAAAGAAACACGCCGTTTGACCTGGTGACTTTTGCCGACGGCGTACCTACTCGCCAATCCAGACCCGGAAGAGCTCTGATCGCCTGGTTGTCATGGATGAGAGACGGTTATCCGCAGCTTACCCTGACTAAAATGATTCAGGATGGTCTATTGCTTTCTGAGTCGCTAACTGACGAGATAAGCTTCTCCCGCGTTGCGGCATTACTTCGTGCCATACCAATAGGTCAAGGGCCGGACAATTATCAAATCAGGATAGAGCAGAAAATCGAAGACATGGAACAGGAGACAAAAAATCAACAAGAGATGGCGTCCAAAGGGTCTGGAGAAACAGGCGGCAATGTAGATTCTAGAGAATGGCACCCCATTTCCCTTTACCGGGAACTTTTGGAACTCGTAAACGGGATGCTGGAAATTTCCAGGCCAACCGATAAACTAACCATTTTGCGTTCGGCTTTAGCGTTTTTGGAGAATTTTGTTCGATCATCCAATGAGTTCGACAACTACGCAAAACTCGCCTTGAAATCTGATATTCAGGAGATGCTGGAGTGGATCGTTTCCGAGGATAGCGCCGGAGGATTGAACATATTTGATTGGTTATCGAGTCTAACCAACGAGACAAGGGTTATGGGAAGTGGTCCTCAGCCAGGGAAAATCCACGTCGCAAATGTAATTACCGGTGGCTATTCAGGCAGGAAACACACCATCATAATGGGACTTGACGACACACTTTTCCCAGGATCGGCTGTTCAGGATCCAGCGTTTCTCGACCATGAGAAAGAACTCGTTTCATCCGAATTAGTCTTGGCTTCCAGCGCGCCAAAACAAAATGTGATCAAACTGGCGAATCTGTTTGCCCGCCTGGAAGGCACCATAACTCTCGGGTTCACATCATATGATCCACTTGCGGATCGTGAGCTTTTCCCAAGTTCCGTGCTGTTTTCAGCCTTTCGTATTTTGTCGAATCAACACGACGCCGACCAGGAGACGATGTACAAAGCTTTGGGAGCGCCAGCGGCAATAGCGCCAGCGTTACCTGAAGGCGGCACGGACAACATCGAATGGTGGATTTCTACGCTATGTTCCAATGATTACAACAACGCCCAGGATATTGTTTTACAGAATTTCCCCAATCTTGAAACTGGCATGGTGGCATATAAAAATCGATGTTCCGATACTTTCACCGAATATGACGGAAACATCGAGCAGTTTAAAAAAGACACCGATCCTACCCGCTCAAGCAGCAAGGTCATGTCAGCGTCCGCATTGGAAACCCTCGGAACTTGTCCACTTAGATACTTCTTCCGTCACGTTCTGGGTCTCAAAACTCCGGATGAACCGACCATAGATCCCAGCCGCTGGCTAGACCACTCTCAGCTCGGGAAACTTGCGCATGAGGTATTCCATGCTTTCGTTTTAGAAATGATGACTGCTCAGCGAAAGCCTGAATTCGAGACGGACCTGCGTCAACTACTAGAGACTTTAAACATTTATCTGGAACGCTACGAAAACCTCGTCCCTCCACCTAACGATAGCGCTTTTCGAAGGCAGGTCATTGAACTTGAAGCAGCGATGAGAGTGTTCCTCGTGGAAGAGGTGACGGCCCGTGAAACATGGGAACCGTTTGTGCTTGAAGCTTGTATTGGTAATGCAGAAAGTTCAACGGATTCATCATCTCATCCCGAACCGATCAGTATGAGCTTACCGGATGGACGTTCGTTCCAGGTAAAAGGCGCAATAGACCGGATAGACAGATGCGAAACTGGAAAAAAAACCATATATAGAATTATTGATTACAAAATGGGAAGTCCTAACAAGTATCAAAAAGACAAGAACTTCACCAGAGGATCTATTGTTCAACCTATGATCTACAGAATGATGGCAAAGAGCTATCTTGGCAGAGATAAAATGTTTTCCTCAATAATCGACGACTTTGTTTATTTCTTTCCGAGTATAAAAAATCGTGGCTTACGAATCCACATCCCCGCGCAAAAGGATTCCGGCCTGGGAGTCATGGCAAACCTATGTCAACTCATGACAAACGCGGCGTTTATCGCCACAGACGACGCCAGCGACTGTGTTTTTTGCGACTATCTTCTCATATGCGGTGAAGCTAAAACACTTACCGAGTCGTCCCATACTAAGCTCCAAAACCTAAAAAACACTTCTCTTGAACCTCTTAGGAGCCTTCGCAAAAAATGAAAACCGAAATTATCCTTCCTGATCAATCCCAGCGAGACATTATCCTCAATGATCTAAGTTCCTCCATTTTGGTTGAAGCCGCTGCCGGCACAGGCAAAACTACCAGCATGGTAGGAAGGATGATCAGACTGATAGCAACGAACAAGTGCTCAATCAAGTCTATGGCGGCAGTTACATTTACGAGGAAAACAGCGTCTGAACTCCGTTCACGGTTTCAGGTTGGTTTAGAGAAAGAACTTAAAAACAGTAGTTTCCCGTTGCGAAAAGACTTGGAGAAGGCCGTTGAAAACATCGACTCATGTTTCATAGGGACAATACATTCATTTTGCAGTCGACTCTTAAGGGAACGCCCCGTTGAAGCGAAGGTGAACATTGACTTTCGTGAGATTGAAGAATCGGAAGATAGCGACTTGCTTGATGAAGCATGGGAGCGCCATGTTTCAAAGCTTTACGCTTACGATCATCCTATTCTCTCAGAATTGGAAGATTTGGGGTTGGAAATTAAGGATCTCCACGAAGGTTTTAAATCGCGAGTTTCGCATCCTGATGTCGATGAATGGCCTTGTGAAGAGACGCCTGCGCCGGATTTTGAACTTGTACGAAATGCCCTGGTCGACTTCCTGAGTCCTCTTTACCCAATTATTGACGAGTTCCCGTCACATTATGGAAGTGACAAACTCATTCCTCAATTGCAAAGAATCAGCCGGATGTTTCGTCAGGCATTGCCAACGAACAAATTACACGAGCTATTCGGAATTCTTGAAGATGTAAAAGCCAACCTGAAGCCTGTCAAGAAATATTGGCCAGGCGGAGCTAAACAAGCTGAAGATGTATGCGAGCAGTGGGATAGATTCAGATCAAATTTTGCTGAACCTATGACCCAGAAGTGGCGAGAACACAGATACGAGACAGTTATGAGAGCAATTACAGGAGCCATAGAAACTTATGATGAAATTCGGAGAGTACAGGGCAAGCTAAATTTTCAGGACCTTCTCATGAAGGCTGCGGAACTTCTCAGAGACAAACCGACTATCAGAAAACACTTTCGAAAGAAATTCTCTCATATACTAGTCGATGAATTTCAGGACACCGATCCTATTCAAGCCGAAGTGATCATGCTGCTGGCAGCGGACAGCATCTATGAAACAGACTGGAGAAAGTGCAAGCCCAGAGCCGGCGCGCTTTTTGTCGTAGGTGACCCCAAACAGTCGATATACAGGTTTCGCCGAGCAGACATTGTGACTTATAACCAAGTGAAATCGATAATTAAGCAAAATTCTGGACGAATAGTTAGTCTTGCTACCAACTTTAGATCTTCGGTGAAACTGGTTAACTGGATTAATTTATGCTTTGAAAACGAGTTCTCTAAACATTCTGAGGAGAGTTCGCCGAATTATGTTCCACTTCTCAAGGAGGTACCCTCGGCTGCTGATGATGGCTCTCCTTTTGTTCAGCGATTGCCCATTCCTGATGATCTATCTAAAAATAGCCAGATAACTGATTTTGAATCTGAAGTAATCGCAAAAACCATTGCCAATCTTTTGGAACTGTCGACAAAGGAAACACAGGTCGCAGTTTCCCAAACCGCGCCTAGAAATGAATTTCAACCACAAGATTTCATGATACTGACATTCCGGATGGCCAACCTTTCGGTTTATGCTGATAAATTGTCAAAGTATGACATCCCTCACTCGGTCACTGGAGGAAGCGCTCTGAATCAGGTTCGGGAACTTAAACTTCTCTACATTTGTCTTCGGGCTG
The DNA here is from genome assembly GCA_963798475.1 of uncultured delta proteobacterium. Taxonomy (GTDB): domain Bacteria; phylum Desulfobacterota; class Desulfomonilia; order Desulfomonilales; family Desulfomonilaceae; genus CAJBEZ01. The sequence goes on along the minus strand of CAWCTI010000013.1, from coordinate 517,794 downwards.
TTCTTGAACCTCAAAACGCTGTTTCCCTGGTAGCCGCCCTTCGCAGCGAAGCTTTTGGTTTCAGTGATGTTGGTTTATACGAGTTTAAGAGACTTGGCGGGCTGTTTGATTACCACAGTGTGATTCCTGCGAACCTCTCTCCTGATGTGAATCGAATGTTCCAAGACACCTTTTCGCGTTTTCGCTCCTACGAAATCAAACTAAGACACGGTAACATCATTTCAGGGATCGAATATATGATTTCCGATTTGGGGTTGGCGGCTTTGTGCGCCGCCCAACCCGGAGGAAACGCTAACTCAGGCAGCCTTTTCAAGGCGATTGATTTGATCCGAAAGCGCCTTGAGGAAGCATGGTCCCTCTACGATATTCTGGAGTACCTCGGGAAAATCGTTAATTCGGAAGAAAAACATGACGCTGTTCCGGCAAAACCTGACGCAAATCCCGTGGTTCGTGTAATGAATCTACACAAGGCCAAAGGACTTGAGGCGAGGGTTGTGTTTCTAGCCGACCCGAGTGGGAGACAGGACCATTCTCCGACAATAAGAATAGACCGGTCCGGCCCCAGGAGCTTTGGATATCTTTTGATAGATCAACCCCTCCCAGGCGGGTTCCAAAAAAGGACCCTAGCTCAGCCCCTCAATTGGCAAACACATGAATCCATAGAGCGAAAGTTTAAGGCCGCCGAAGATTTAAGACTCCTGTACGTGGCCGCCACCAGAGCTGGGGAGCAAGTCATTATTTCAATCCCTCCGGAAAAAGGAAAGAACAAAAACCCGTGGGCGTTCTTCGAGCCTTACATGAAAGACGCCCCCAACCTTCCAACCCCATTGAGAACATCCATGCGCAAAAAGGAAACGCTAATACTGACCTCCGAAGATGTCAGAAATGCAAAATCAATAATACGACAGCGATGGATCAATGCGACCACACCGACCTACGCGTCCACTGCGGCAAAATCGGCTGCTCTTGGGTCATATGCTGTCGAGGTTACGGACGTTGGTGATGAAGCGTTATTCACTCGGGGCGAAGCAATTCACATTGCTCTTGAACACATAATGAAAGGCCTTCAATTTCCGGTTCGACAGACCGTTACGACCGCGCTCGAACACGTGGATCTCTCAGAATTTATCCTGAGCGAGACAATTGAGATTGCGGAGAAAGTCCTCAGATCGCCCATATGGCGTAGGGCAGCGTCCTCCTCGGCCAGATATGTCGAGATCCCCTTTAGCGCCTACTCTCAAGATGAACAGGAGCCAAAGGAAGCTACGGTAATGAGGGGTGTTATAGACCTGGTATTTCGAGAGCCAGACGGATGGGTCATAGTAGATTACAAGACGGATAAAGCCGCTAAACAAAATCAGGACAAGCTTACCCAGCTATATGAACCTCAACTTAAGCATTACGTTCAAGCATGGCGGCAAATGACTGGCGAGCCGGTAAAAGAAGCGGGTTTCTTTTTCACCGAAACCCAATCCTATGTAACCATTTGAGCGGGCTGGGGCATTGGAGTTCCAAGTCCAAATTCGTCAAGAGTCGTAAAATATTATCTGAAAACGCTTAGTTGACGTAAATAAATCTCCTTTCCTCCTGCTTCTTGCGTATATCTCAAGTACCTCGCGGGGGATTCCTTATCCGCATAATATTCAAATCCAGGCCATTGATCATACTTATCGGTTTTGGCACCATCCACGGTCAGCCAGTTCTTCCAATTCAGACCATCTTCGGAAATATCTATCTTCCAGTTTTTGGGGACTGTAGCTTTATTTCCCCATACAATCCGAAGCCTTGAAACAGGAACGACCTTTTCCAGGTCCAATATTACCCCGGATTTATTCCCAGCCGGGACCTCGAGCCCCTTTGGGCCAGGATAACCCTTCAAGATGCCCAGGCCATCATCACGAGCTTTGTCATCGACCAGAACTTTTGCTTCCTTCGAGTAATCGACAAAATAGGAGTCAGGCGGATTCTGCAGCTTGTTAGACTCATTAAGAGGCAAATGAAAAATCCGCTGCTTAACTTCGTCTACAAGGTCCTTCGCAATCACATAATTTGCCCCGTTTGTGACGTGACACCAATCAGTAAAAACCCACTTATGCGTATTATCAAAAATTCCAGTCAGGTCAACAACCTCAAAATTATCGTCTTTAGCCCGTTTTTTGATCTGCTCCACGAGTTCATCGTAGGTCTTTCGAGAATCGTAGAAACCGATCTTTTCCATACCAGTGACCTTTTCTATTTCCTGCTCAATTGGGGTGCGTTCCTTTTTACAATTTCGGAACATGGGCTGAAGAGCGAACACGTGCGGAACACGATCAGATGACAGTGTGGTATGGTATATGGCCATTACGTCCGCAACCTGACGAATATTGTTTTTCAGACATTGCATCATTTCCGGTGTGGGATCTTGGGGATGCGCGGCGAAACCCCTGTCTTCCATCAATATGCCAGGCCCCTCCCCTTTGTTCATCGCCAGCCATGTGAAGAAGTAAGTGTTGCGTTTCAACCATAAGGTCGCGTAATTCAATAGCCCCTTTGGACCCATGTCCATGACTTCGCTGATTACCTCATAATACGGACCTTCGGTGAAATAATTCCAGTCCTTCAATGGCCTGGCGACCGTATGCACTTCATTTGCGCCATCCAGAGATATGACAAGATCAGGATTGTAAAGACGAAGCTTGGACAAATAACGCATGAGGCTATTTTGATAAACATAGCCCGCAACTCCCGCATTTATAACTCTAACCCTTTTTTTGCCAATTTTTTGTCTGATGTCAGGATCAGCGTTCATTAATTCCTGAATAATATGAGGAATCGTCCAACGGAAAGTAACTTCATAATTGTCACATATGGCATCCGAAGGAGGCACTGGACCTCTGCCGTAAACTACAGATCCCCCTGTCACTATTACCCGATATTCATCTTTAGGCTTTTGAGTGGGAATGTTTTCAAAATCCTTAAAACTTTCATCATTGATATATTCAAAGGAATTGCCTAGACGGGTATTCCTGACTGCCGCAAACCCCGGGGTGGGCTCGTATCCGCATTGCGGAGAGACAGTTTGGGAACTTCGTCTGGCGAGGTCCATATCTCTACCCTTGTAGGCTTGCCCAAGTGGCGACGCCTTGACCTTGAGGTAAGCGTAATAATCCAGTCCAGCCAAAGCCCCGACAACAATTGCTAAGATGAAAGTTATGTATAGAGTAAAAAAAACAAGTTTTTTAAAAAAGCCTCTAGATTTCTTCTCTTCTGTGGCGCTCAATTTTCTGTCTCGCATTTAAATAGGATGTTTTCGAGGCGTTCTTGGAAACTCAAAGAAGAAAGAATCCAGAACGCCTCTTAGGTTAAGCACCCGAATATAGAGCAATTATCAAACCCATTTTGATTCGGCCGATCTACATCGGGTATATTTATCGCCATCACGCCTTTTAGAAAAGAGTGTAAATAAAAGGCGCCGCTGCGGGCGAAAGGGAAGCAAGAATTATAAATCCCGAGAGAATCACCAGGACTATTAAGATAGGAGCAAGCCAGAATTTCTTCCTGACCTTCATAAAATCCCAAAATTCTTTTATCAACGACATGATTATTTCCTCCTTAACTCTCTCCCGAGAAACGGTCAATTTTTATTAGAACATAGGTTGTCTCGTATTCGATTCGAATAGCATTCCTATCACAGATAAAAAACAAATTAAAACTGCTTCTCATATCTCTCGACACTGTTGTTTTCCGCCGGTTCCCTTTTTTGCCAGTAAGATTTGGCATTGGGATCCGGCTTTCTGTCCATTGGATCTTTGCCGAAAACTCTCATCAATACGCCCGTGGGAGCCATCACAATAAAAAATATGAATGTTAGCAACACCCTGGACACGAAGTAACCGATAACGATCGAAAACGATACCCAACCGGAATATATTTTTCTAAACAAGGGTGGAATAAAGCGTGCAATGAACAGGGCCAGTCCAATCGCAATCCATATGTATCCGTTAGAAGACCCTTTCCAGTACAGAAGGTGAGCGCCGATTGCCGCAGGTAATACCAAAAACAGCAGCGCTAGTACATTCAGGTCCTTTTTGGTGGGCTCACGGTAAGCCGCCTTGATTTCATCTCCAATATCTTTAATTATGCTCATCTATTCTCTAGACCTCGCCGGACGGTACTTTCATTAAGACGACCAACGGCCGCTAGTCAAGCTCATATTGGGAGCGCCAGTCAGCGTCATCTTTCAACTGGGGTTGCGACTTTTTGTCCAACAGATAATTACCAAGGACAAGGTAATCCATCTCCGTGCGCATGAAGCACAGGTATGCGTGTTCCGGGCTCATAACGATCGGCTCACCGCGGACATTGAATGAAGTATTCACAATCACGGGACAACCAGTCTTTTCAAAAAACGCCGATATAACATCATGGTACCGAGGGTTCGTTTCTTTATGGACAGTCTGAATTCTTGCCGAATAATCAACATGGGTAACAGCCGGTATGTCGGACCGCGAAACGTTAAGTTTGTCGATACCCCACAATTTCTCCTGATCCTCGGTCATCTTTCGCCGGAGTTTCTTGTCTACATCCGCCACCAGCAACATGTAGGGAGAAGGTTTGTCAAGTTCAAAGAAGTTGTTTACCTGTTCCATTAGAACTGACGGTGCGAACGGTCTGAAGCTCTCCCGATATTTGATTTTAAGATTCATCTGACTTTGCATCTTGGGATTTCGCGCGTCCCCTATTATAGAACGCCCTCCTAGCGCGCGTGGGCCAAACTCCATCCGACCGTTAAACCAGCCAACGACTTTGCCCTCCTCTATCAAATCGGCAATCGTGGCAGAAGCTGATCCATTTCCAATGAATTTATGTGGATAGCTCTTTTCCTCAAGATATTGTTTTATCTCCGAATCCGAATATTCCGGCCCCAGATACGACCCAAATTGTAAATCATGAACATTGTCAGAGACTCTTTCATTTCCAAGCAATTGATACCATGTGAACAGCGCTGCCCCCAAGGCTCCGCCTGCGTCCCCGGATGCAGGCTGAATCCATATGTCCTCAAATGGGCCCTCTCTCAATATCCTCCCATTACCTACACAGTTAAGAGCGACCCCACCAGCCATGCAGAGGTACTTCTCACCGGTGATCTTGTGGATGTGCCTGGCTGTTCGGAGCATCACCTCCTCAGTGACCACTTGAACAGACTTGGCTATATCCATCTCTCGCTGAGTTAGTTTGCTTTCGGGTTTACGAGCCGGTCCGCCGAAGAGTTTCTCAAATACCGAACCTGTCATGGTAAGCCCATAAGGATATGTAAAGTAGTCCATGTTGAGTTTGAAAGACCCATCTTCTTTAATATCTATAAGTTCCTTAAGGATGACATCTAAATACTTCGGTTCACCGTATGGGGCCAACCCCATGACCTTGTATTCACCGGAGTTAACCTTAAATCCTGTGAAATATGTAAAAGCCGAATAGAGTAAGCCCAAGGAATGAGGGAATTTTATTTCGTAATCAATGCTGATTTTGTTGTCAGACCCTACTCCGAAACTTGTCGTAGTCCACTCTCCCACCCCATCCATCGTCAAAAAAGCCGCCCTTTTATATGGAGAAGGGAAGAATGCGCTTGCGGCATGGGATTCGTGATGCTCAGGGAACAGAATCTTGCCTTCATAGCCCAGACTCCTTTTGATGAGAGATGGTAGATGCAGTTTCTGCTTCAGCCATAGCGGCATCGCCATAAGGAAAGACGCCCAGCCCCTTGGGGCAAAAGCGAGATAAGTTTCCAGAAGTCTTTCGAACTTTATAAACGGCTTGTCATAGAAGACAACGTAGTCTAAATCGTTGGCAGTTATTTTCGCATAATCGAGACAGTAATTGATTGAATCGTAAGGAAAGCGATGGTCGTGTTTAACGCGGGAAAACCGCTCTTGCTGGGCCGCAGCCAATATTGTTCCATCTTGAACCAGACATGCGGCGCTGTCATGGTAATAAGCAGAAATACCAAGAATATTCATTTGGACCTACCTGAATAAATTCCACACCCTTAGTTTTATAACTGGTTCGGACATCTTCGTCTGTCTGTATCGTACAAATCTTGCCAGGACCGGTTTAGAGCTATAATATTCATATCCCGGCCACCAGGAATAATAGTCAACAGTCTTTTTGGAACCCGAGCAAAAAGGCTTCCATTCCTTGCTATCGGTAGAGACTTCAATTACCCATTCTTCCGGAGTGGATTGTTCATCTCCCCAAACAATTCTTAGTCGGCTGACCGGATGGGTTTGTTTTAAATCAAGCACAATCTCCGGAATTTCTGTTGCAGAAAGTTTAGTGGAGACATAGGCCTCCTGTCCAGGATAACCCTTTTGGAATTTCTCTATGCCAGACCCGGTATCTATTGCGGGAGGCGCTTTGATAACACTACTGTGGCCAACGAGTTCAACAAAGAAACTATCCTTGTTATCCGTTAAATCTCCCGGACCTAATGCTTTACCAAGAAAATGCTCATTTACGATGTTAGACAACTTCTTAGCTATTAAGTAATTGGCGCCACCTGTCAAGTGACACCAATCCGTGAAAACCCATTCCGAAACATCATCAAAATATCCAGAGAAATCTACTAGGAAATATCCTTTCTTCCTAGCGCTATCAACCAATCTGTCTATTAACAGTTTGTAAACCTTTTCAGATGAGATCCCATAGTACTCTCGATAACCTTCTAGCTCGCTAATAACCTTTTCTTTTTGGTTTATGGGTTTTTTGCTTAGATAAAACCACGGCTGTAATGCCAGAACATGAGGAACTTCATCGTTTTTGAGCAAGGCGCTGTAATCTTCTACTGTCTTGACTACTGTCGCAACGTGACGATCCAGCCCAGCTGAATTGTCGTCAAAAGATTGATCACTATTTTCTTCAGCTACTCCGGAAACTTTTTTTGAATCCACAACACCTTTGTGCGTCCTGACATTCATTTCCTGGAAAATATCCTGGCCTGACCATAGGTAAGTCATTAGATATGTGTTGTTTTTCAACCACAAGGTCAAATAGGAAGAAAGACCTGAAGCGCTATAGGAAAAAATGTCCCTCAAAATATTGTTGTACTGACCCTCGTGAAAATAGTTCCAGTCTTCATCAAGATTGCTTATGAGCGGCAACTCATTCGCGCCGTCAAGCGAAATCACCATATCGGGTTTGTAGTTACGCAGTTTGACAGGATACCTTATCAGGAGATGCTGAAAAGCGTGCCCCCAAACCGCCGTGTTGTATACTCTTATTTTTTTACCTTCAATCGGCGGACTACTGTTGAGGATCATCTCCAAATAGTGAGCTATGGTTTCCCTGAACTCTATGGTGTAGTAATCCATAGCAGAGGCCGCCTGTCCGATAGGACCCAACCCATAAGCTGTTGAACCACCCGTTAAAAAAATGCGGAATTCATCAGCAGGTTTTTCCATAGGAATTTCACGGGGGTCTCTAAAACCGGCGTTGTTGGCGTATTCGTAGCGGTTTCCCCTAATGATGTTGTATTCCAAGCAGGCCCCAGGCACGAAATCGTAATCATAATGGGTTACCGGGTGGATAGCGTCCTTACGAACCATATCAAAATCCTGGGGATAAATTTGTGCAAAAAAGGACTTACTCAAAGCGAATTTTGAAAGGCGCTCGACAACTACAAACAGAGCTATTACGGCTACCATCAGGAATATCAGATAAAATAGATCCTTAAGCGTAGATTTTAGAAACTTGAAGATTGCGCCTCTCCAGGAATTGGTATGTAATGTCCGCTCCTCCGTGTAATCAGAAGAATCATGGTTATTATCTGGATTGGAGGCGCGAGTCAAAAACCTGGTTTCTATTTATATCAAAGACTGATGTAAGGCAAGCGATGAGCGTCTTTCGACAAACACAGAATTTGAAGAAGGTCATCACTGATGCTATATTATATCTCAAACGAGGCAAGGAGGATGTTGCAATGCAGCCCCGCGGTCCACTGATGATTGAACACCGACTTATTGAAAGAATGCTTGTTCATTTCAGGGCGGAACTCGAAAGGATTTCCATTACCGGTAAAGCTGATCCTGTGTTTGTAGATACAGCGGTAGATTTCTTTCGCACATATGGTGACAGGACCCATCACGGGAAAGAAGAACTCATACTTTTCCGTGAACTTGGTCAGAAACAGATGTCAGATGTGGACAAGACAATCATGGAGGAGTTGATCGGAGAACACGCCACAGGAAGATTGGTAACAGCGGAGTTGATCGACGCGAACAACCGTTACCGAGGAGGCGACGATTCCGCATTGAAGGTGATTACTGACAAGCTACGATTTTTGGCTGATTTTTATCCGAAACATATTGAAAAGGAAGACAAAGTCTTCTTTCCCTTGATGATGAAATACCTTCCGGATGCCGAACAAAAAACTATGCTCGAAGAATTCTGGGAATTTGACAGAAACATGATTCACGAAAAATACAAATCGGTTGTTGAATCTCTGGATAAATAGTATGAACTACAAATCATCGGACACGCGCCTTCTTGTCAAAGTTTCGCCCAAGACTGAAAATTATTTTCCTGTGGACGAGGTAAGTGGACATTGTCCATGACAGTAACATGGATTCATGTCTTGGCGAAGCCGACTGGTTCAGTTTGTAGTCTGAACTTCAATTGAAGCATTTTTCAAAAGGAAATTTTCCGTTCACAATATTGGGAGAGGCCTCTATGAATGGGAAAGTACACTACTGGATAGTTTGTGACGCAGTGGCCTACATAAAGAACTATGGCACACCTCTACAGAAGAGGGCCCTGCAGTCTTTCGAATTAGCTTATGGCCAACGGAAATCAATCGAGGAAATTCCAGCTTCTCAGAGCGCAATGGAGAGATTAGCCGGTTTTGAATCCTGGCACACAGACAAATTTGGTGACTTGTCTCTGCGAGTCCCTGGATTTCTTTGGAAAACCAAACGAAATGTGACCGGACTTTTCGGCCACACGTTTACAGCCTTCAATCATTTCATAAACCCGCATCCGGATGTCACCAAACAGTGGTCAACCGGCAGTGGTTATTCTTACAACTCTTCTTCAATGAAGGGTTTTGACGCCTTCGTCGTAAAGGGAATATCTGTCTATCTTAGAGGCCTAGTGGATAAAGATAATTCACTGGTCCTTGATCGGGTTAGACCAGCTTGGATCAAAGGTGTTTCGGAGTGGAGGGACAATTTCGAACGAGAAATTGTTAACACTACTTTCGTTCCCTGGAGCGTGCTCGTCAAATTCTACTACTCCTACTTTCTTTTTGATCAAAATGAACCACTAGAGGTCAGAGGACCAAATTCACACCTGGTCGGTCTTCAGCTTCTCGGGCCGGTTTTTCACGCAATCGCTGACGCTTGCTCGCCTCAACATGTCAGACCTGCCCTAGGATTCGGGCATCAGGCCTGGGAAAATTATGTTCAGTCCAGAGTTTACACCCGACAAATAGACCTAAACCTTGCGCTAATTTCTAAAATCATGAGCAAAGAACCTTTTAGCCCAGAACTTACTGCATCAAAGGGTAAGCTCATAGGACGATTCGATGTCGAATCTTTCGTTTACCAATTGAGCGTAAAGACTGCAGAGACAGTGAGTAGATCAACTTCTTCGACCTGGAGTGAGCTATACAAGGCCGGAGAGAACTTCTGGAAATGGTACTTAACCGGGCTGCAAATGGAAGATGACACCATGTACCTGTATAATCAGGCGGTCGCTGGAACTGTCCACGCCATAACGAGGGCTTACCACGACCTCGAAAGTCTAGGCGTTCTGACACATGATGGTCTACGGGGCCATGCCCACTTGCCGTGTCTCAAATGTATACAGGACGATGGAATTGACATGCCCGCCAAGACGCTTGACGGAGGGGATGCGCCCGCGGAAGAAACAAGACCGGACCCGCTGCGAAAAGCGTCTGAAATTCTTGGTTTTGAGCCGTCGAGAGACTCGGACATTCAAAAACTCATCGATGAATTTGAGGCCCTTTTCACCAAATCAGGACCACTTCGTCGCAAAGGCAGAGAGTTTACGAATCTGCTGGGGAAAATGGAAACGTCAGTTGTCCGGGAATATCGGCTTCGAGCGCAACAGGTCAATAGTCCATTTTGTCCCTTACGGCTTGTCGATAAAATACCCGTTGATTCTGACGTGAGCGCCCATTTTGGAGTTGAAACTTTCAGACTACCATCGCTTAAGGAATGTAAAAATTCGACACTGTTCTCAAATTACATGGATAAACTCGATGAACACGCAGAGGTGGCTCATAAACTTGAATTGACACTGTGTGCAGCAGATCTGATCTATTTCAAGACGACATGCGAGTTAAACGAATCGCGGTCCCGGAGAATTGACGGTTTGATTGATACTCTCCATCATGAGCGAGACGAGACTGTTTGACAGAAGACATGTGGAATTGTTGTCAAGGGCAAAAGTTGAGGATGGATGGATCGTTGTGAAGAAAGCCGTTTCCGCAGTTCGGAAATCCCCTGGGTCATTCTCAAGGATTCCCGCCATAGCAATGGCCACGGCCGTCGCGGCGGTCCTTTTGCTAATACTGGTTGCGCCTCGGGGTGGTAAATTGCCAGTTATGGGTCTGAGCCGCGAGGACTGGGACGAGTCCGGTTTTCCTTCGCCCATTCCAGAAGGCCTGAGATTCATGTCACAAAAAGTTGAAGGAGAGTCCCCGGAACTCTTGGAACTAAATATTCACGTGCAGAGCAAGTGGCTTGCCTTAGCCTCCAAGGGGGCCAAGCCTTTACCTCTTAATCCTCCTTACTCCCAAACAACTTTCTTGATCATGAAACCAACGCACGGAAACCTAATTTCGTAATCTATGCGTTGTGACGTTTGTGGGGCTATATCGTTCGTGATAGGCTAACCAGCTTATCTGCTTCGCCTGCTTTCGAACTTGGAGGACGACTCAGATTCTAGGATTAGCAGGTGGGCCGTTCTACGACAAAGCCTTCAATTGTGACAGCAGGAAAATGGGAGACGCAAAAAGAGAAACTGCCATTTTGTGAGATTGATGCTTGACCGTCAAAATAGTCGGAACACAGGCACTATAGCAAAGCCATGCCCTGTACCCGTAGAATTTACTCATCCGAGAGATTAGTTTTTTGGGTCCCATGGGCGACGTTATTTTTTTGTCCTAACTTCAACATAAAGTATGCCACCGCCAATGTCAAAACCAGAACGCCAATGTCAAAAAAAGTCAAATTTGAGAGTTTGCTCTCATCAAGGATTATTACCTTTCTCGAAATGGCGATTAAAGCCACGACCAATATGATTTCCGCGCTAACAATCCGGTCCTTGTGAAATATGGAGATAGTCTCCAATAGTTCCAGGCCAATTAACACCAACAAAAACTTCCCAAATAAATAAAGAAGCTTGTTAACATCGAGAATTAGTAACGGAGGTGTAAATATGTCCTTTATTATCAGCCAACCAATATCGAGCGTCGCCAATATTAGAACAATCCCCATCATGGCCATAAGAAAGTAGCCAATGATTCTTTCAAATTGTTTTACAAGACTGGAAACATCCATTCTCAGTTCCAATTACACACAAAGCCGAATAGCGTCAGAGAAAGACCACCGAAACAAACTTGGAAAGATGCAGGGCACAGTCACCCTTTTATCCTTTGATCAACATTTACACTCAGCAAACACCTTGCCACGGCAGCAACATCGAGATACACAATTATCTCCTCGGGCACAGCCGGAACTTTGACACGTCAGTGTTTCCATTGCGGCCCTGGCACCTCAGCATGATATGCTACAACTATACTAGAGCTAAACAGAGAAGTGAATTAATTTAGTACATCTAGAAAAAGGGAAACTGGCTTAAGCGCATTAGCCGCTCGAACTTGATTAGGCTATAAGAAACGGCAAAAATGACAAGGAGAAACAGAAACAATCAGGGGACGGCGTTCAACACAAAGGTGACTCTGTGGATATTTAAACTGGCGCTTCTTTCCATAGCTCTAAACGCTCGAGACATTGGGCGCCTATATGGGGCTATAATCAAGCTAAGAACAGCGGACAGAAGGTTCTTGTTCATGAGGACGTTTGAGAGGATATTATTTGACCCGAGAGTTATGGGCGGAAAACCTTGCATTCGGCGGACATTAAATGCGCCTCAATTCCGAAGGTTCTAATAGCCGCCTAAATGTTGGCAGAAAGTCCTTTTCAGAGTCCCAGGAATTCAATAAGATTGCATTGGGTTAGCCTCTCTTTTGGTAACTTCTCAAAAACCCCGGGAGAGCCACACTTCTTAGCAGTGTATTGAATAGGCAAGGGCTTTGGGACCGTGCTCAATCGTTTGTCTTTAAGGCAATAAGCGCGGAACCAAGTTTTTGCGTGTCGCCTCAAAAAAGAACGCGACAAGATTAAAGAAATATGCTTTACAGGGGGCATGAAAACAGCCCCAAAGATTCCCGAGATTCGTGAAGAGGAGCTTACACCCTTGGTGACGGCTCTTGTGGAGATTATCCGGATCCAGCAGGAACAGATTCGGGAGCTACGAGACGAGATAGCCAGGTTGAAGGGTCAGAAGCCCAAACCCAAGATTAAACCTTCCGTCCTTGAAAAGTATTTCGAGAACAAGGAGGCCAAAAAGGAATTCAAAAAGCGTCATGGCTCCACCAAAAGAGAAAAAACCGTTAAACTCGAGATCCATGAGACGGTTATTGTGAAGGCGGACAACGTTCCACCAGGGAGTGTCTTCAAGGGTTATGAAAAATTTACAGTGCAGGGTTTGGTCTTTCAGCCACATAATACGCTCTACCGCAGGGAGCGATGGCAAACTCCGGAAGGCGCATCAATTGTGGCGTCCCTTCCGGATGAGATCAAGACAGTGGGCAGCCATTTTGACTCTTCGATGCAAAGCTTTATTCTCTACCAATACTACCATTGTCATGTGACGCAGTCTTTGATTTGGGAACAACTGTGGGAACTTGGGTTCGACATTTCCACCGGTCAGGTGAATAGGATCATCACCGAAGGTAAAGAATGCTTCCACATGGAAAAGGACGGTATTCTTGAAGTGGGTCTTGAAATCTCATCTTACGTCAATGTCGACGGCACCGGCGCACGTCATAAGGTTAAGAATGGTTATTGCACGCATATCGGGAATGATCTGCCTTCGTGGTTTGAAACCAGTCACGGCAAGAGTAGATTAAACTTCCTGGGAATGTTGCGTGCGGGTAATAAGGACTATGCGCTCAATCCCACCGCCTTTGATTACATGAAAATACAGAAACTCCTGGTGGCTCAGATGGAACTACTGACCAATTGTGGGCAAACCGTCTTTGACAACTATACGGAGTGGAAAGTGGCTCTTGAGTCTTTGGGGCTTACTAAGGATAGGCATATCCGCATCGCCACGGAAGGGGCTTTACTGGGGAGCATCCAGAAAAACGAGTTCATCAATCCGGATCTGGTCATCCTCAGTGATGATGCGGGGCAGTTTGAGGTCTTGCGTCACGCCCTGTGCTGGATACATGCGGAGCGGTCCATAAACAGGCTCGTGGGATACAACGACGCACAGCGTGAGTCTCTGGCACAGATGAGAACCCAGATTTGGGAGTTCTACGCCGCGCTCAAAGCTTACAAGCAGACTCCTGCCCCTGAAAAGAAAACAGATCTTCAAGAGCGTTTTGATCAGATATTCACCACACAAACGTGCTATGAGAGATTGAATCAGTCCTTAAAGAGGATCCGCAAGAACAAGCCTGAACTCCTGTTGGTACTGGACCGACCTGACCTGCCCTTGCACAACAATGCGAGTGATACTGATATTCGTGAATACGTGACAAAGCGCAAGATCAGCGGATCGACCCGCAGCGATCTGGGACGCCGCTGCCGTGACACCTTTGCCAGCTTGAAGAAGACCTGCCGAAAGCTGGGCATAGGTTTCTGGCGCTTTCTCGAAGACAGGGTGTCCGGGAAGAACCTCATCTCTAGCCTCCCCGATCTCATGAGGCTGAGAGTCCCCATGTCCCTAATATAACAAACTCCAGGCGTCTACGGACAACTCGATAAAAACTCTGCCACCACCCTCATCCAGGGAATCGATGGCAACTCAGTACCCAGCTATTCTGGGAAACTGCCCGAGCTTATTGAGAAGTTACCTCTTTTGGCAGTAGGTAACCAATTAAGAAGGGAGGAATTTGTCATGACAGGGCACTCTGTTTCATCAGTGACAGGTCATTCGGAAGCCATTTTCGGCGAACTGAAGGAGTACGAGGGATGGCTCTTTGGTATGGGAGTCCTTTTCATCATCCCGGGGGTCGTAGGTCTGGGAAGACTTTTTGCCTTGTCGATGGCTGGAAACTTGTTTTTTTGGAGTGCTCATTGTCATCGGAGGGGTGGCACAGTTGATCGAAGCACTAAAATGCAAGGGATGGAAAGGGGTCGCTTATCATGTTCTAATCGCTGTGCTTTATGTCTTCGTAGGCGTTTTTGTGATTCAGGAGCCCTTGGCGGCTAAGATGCTTCTGACGTGGGTTCTGGGGGTAGCGCTCATATGCGTGGGGTTCGTCCGTCCGAGGTGCCATGGCCCTGCAGATGAGGGCTACAGGAGGCTGGTTTGTGCCCTTGCTGGGAGGCGTCATCTCGATCATTTCGGGAGCAATTATTCTTACCCATTGGACACTGTCCGGTCTCTTTGTCATAGGCCTGGTATTGCAGGAGGACTTATCACAGACGGGTGGTCTTACATCTTCATCGCTCCTGCGGCCAGGAAAAGCAGACAGGACAGCCGCCGCATAGAAACTCTGTAGGGGAGTACTTCCGCTGCAGTGGCACTCTTATGTAAAGGCTAATGCGCTTTATCAGACACCAATTTGTCCTGCTTCGGATGCGGGCCCATCCAAGTCACCGAACCGGAGTCTATGTCATAGAGCGCTCCTTCCACCTTGAGCTTACCTGACTTGACTCTATCGACAGTTATGGGGCTGGTGCGGAAAACGTCTTCAATAGCCTGCCATACGTTTGCTTTGATGGCTTCGTTGACCAGCGTTTCTCCGGTCGCTGACGGGTTGTTCTTCCTAGCCGTGGCAACTGCGGGGCAGATAGCTTTGGTTATGGGAATTATGTTGCCGTGAAGGTCCGCTCCTTGCGCTACTGCTGCTACTGCGCCGCACTTTGTGTGTCCCAAAACTACCAATACCGGCGTGCCCAGATGGTCCACGGCGAATTCAATTGAACCCGTTTGATCCACGTTCGCCACGTTGCCGGCAACTCGGACCACGAATAGATCCCCAACTCCCCTGTCAAAGAGAACTTCCGGGGGCACTCTGGAATCCGAGCAAGAGAGTATTGTCGCGAAAGGCTGCTGACCCTTGGCTGCAGTGGAACTTCGCCTATCCAAACCCTGGTTTGGATGCTGTGCCTGAGAAGAAACATAACGTGCATTGCCGTCCTTGAGCAGGGTTATGGCTTCGTCTGCAGACATTGAAGACGCATCCCCAACCGCCCAACCTAACCCAGAACAGAGAATTATCACAGTTGTAACAATAGCAAGCAGAGTTTTCATCTATACCTCCGTAAAGATAAATGATTTTCTCAGTCCAATACCTATTGTTCTAATGCGTGCTTCAACAAAACGGTCAAGCCTTTTTTGTTCTGCACAGCCCCCCAACGCATTCCAATCCTGGCTCCTTGGAGTAATCATTACTCTCTTAAGCGAAAACGTTAATGATTATCGCGTATTTTGTTTCAAAAGAGAACTCTTAAGCTGTTGTAGTTTTGCCTTCACCCGTTTTTCGCACACGTTATTCGGCGTTTACTCCAGACTGAGTAAGGCACGGCCACAAAAGCGCCCAAAATCATGTAGGTAAAGAGCGTAGGAATGAAGTTCTGCCCGTAATCCGACAGGTCCGCGATGAACATGGCGAGTCCGACATTGCGCGCAATGCTGGCGATAGCGAGGACGGAACGCTGCTCCCGGGATGGTCCTCCCAATAGGTGGCCGATGGCCAGGGAACTCCCCAGCATTATGATGATCGCAGCAGTAGACAGGCTACCTAGATTCAGCATCAGCCGCAAATCAGGCGCCAAAACAAGCAGAATGATCAGCACGACAAAGAACATGATGAAAAGGACGTTGGCAAGCATTCGCAAAGGTTTGCCCATCAACTCGGCGACCTTGGGAGCGAAGCGCTGGATGAGCAGACCGATGATCACTGGCAAGAATGTGACCCGGGCGACTTGGCGGGCCACATCGAAAGGAGTTAGATCTAGGTCCGCAAGTTCAAACAGGGCGTTAAAGATAGCCAGAAGGAGCGGTGTAATCACGACAGCCAACAAGGCCAGTGTCAACTGCAGGCTGGTCGAGTAGGTAGGTTCTCCTCCTGCCATTTCGGTCCTTTTAGTAGTGAGCGGAGCGCCAGGCGCGGCAGCCAACACAGCGAGGCCAGCGGCTATTGCGGGTGATAAATCTAACACCCACAACAATAGGCCGACCACCAGAGGGACCAGCACGATTACAGCAAGAAGGGAGCGGAGCAATAATTGAGGCCGACGCAACAGGAATGTAAGTTGCCTAAAAGAATGATTAACCCCGATGGCAAGCATGAGGCTGAAAATTGTCACGGTGACGAACTTGAGTAGGATGGGGTCATCCATATTTCCAATCCCCCACATTCTCAGAAGAATGTAATTCTTCCTGTGCAAACACCTTTTAATTTAATCCTCTGCAGACCCAAAGCATTTTCAGTTATTCACTCACGTCTCTCACCTGATACTGCTAAGGGCAAGGCGCTTCTTAAGTTTTGGCGACTAGCTGTAAATATGATTTATTCTCCGAGGCCTGATGTTCTCTGATCTATGTGAATGTATAAGGTTAAAGTAAAGAAGCCTCGGATGGGCGATTGAAGCTATCCGGACCGACCGCCAGAGCGGCGTACGGCCCGGATAGCTTGCGATCAATAGCCGTTCAGTTCCCGATACTTGTCAGAAGCTTCTCCATCACCTGGTCAACGGTGAAACTGGCCGCCTTCTGGCGCGGTGGGAACTCCGCGAATGTCACTAGGAAATCACCCACAATTTTCTGAGCGGGTATCAACAAGAACGCGTGATCGATCATCCAATCCCAGTAGGTGTTTGAGGTGATGTCGGCCCGCTCAAAGGGGTCCGTGCGTAGGTTGAAGACCTTTGGTATCCGCAACGTCACGTAGGGCTCCGCCCAGATCTGGCATGTGCCTGCCATACGCTGCTCCTTGAAAATGAGTTTCCAGTTGTCGTAGCGGCATGCCGTCAGATCGCCATCGTCCGAAAAGTAGAAAAATCCCTCTCTCGGACCCTTTTCTTCTTCACCAGTCAGGTAGGGCAGAAAGTTGTGGCCGTCTAGATGCACCTTGAAAATCTTTTCACCCGCCTGATGGCCTGCTTTGAGCTTTTCTATGATGTCCGGTTCACCGGCTGCCGCCAATAGGGTGGGCAACCAGTCCATGTGACTCATGATTTCGTTGGAGACTATACCTGCTGAAAACTTTCCCGGCCAACGCGCCAAAGAAGGTACCCTGTAAGCTCCCTCCCAGTTCGAGTTCTTTTCGTTGCGGAACAGCGTCATGCCGCCGTCCGGCCAGGTATTCATGTGTACGCCGTTGTCTGTGCTATACAAGACTATCGTATCCTCGGCAATTCCAAGTTCGTCCAGCTTGTTCAGAAGTGCGCCAACATGCTTGTCGTGCTCGATCATCACGTCGTGGTACTCCGACTGCCAGCGCCCGGACTGACAGAGTATCTCCTTCGGCGGGCGTACCCGAAAGTGCATCCAAGTGGTGTTGAACCAAACGAAAAACGGCCTGTCGGCCTTATGTTGTCGGTCAATGAAGTCGCAAGCGGTCGCTAGAAATTCCGCGTCGACAGTCTCCATGCGCTTCTTGGTCAGCGGACCGGTATCCTCAATCCGCCCATCAGCATGGCTCCGGATTACCCCTCGTGGACCAAAATTCTTGCGAAAGTTCGGAAAATCTTTTTCAGGTGGATAGTCGCGATGCTCAGGCTCTTCTTCAGCGTTCAGGTGATAGAGGTTGCCGAAGAACTCGTCGAAGCCGTGGTTGGTGGGTAGGAACTCGTCTTTGTCGCCAAAGTGGTTCTTGCCGAACTGGCCGGTGGCATAGCCCAGCGGCTTCAGTAGTTCAGCAATAGTGGGGTCAGAGCCATGCAGTCCTAAATCGGCGCCTGGAAAACCCACTTTTGTCAAGCCGGTGCGAAAGGGGCTTTGGCCGGTAATGAAAGCTGCCCGACCCGCCGTGCAGCTCTGTTCTCCATAATAATCGGTGAAACGGATGCCCTCCCTTGCGAGACGATCTATGTTGGGCGTGCGGTACCCCATCAATCCGTCGGAGTAGCAACTGAGGTTGGTGATGCCGATGTCGTCACCCCAGATGACAAGAATGTTTGGTTTTTTCGGTTGCGCCATATATTGCCTCCTTGTTTGCTTAAATTAACATCACTCGTAAGGCCCTCTAGAGCTCTCCAATGTTGTTGGTTCCCATTAACTTGCCTTACACAGCCAACGATTAGTATTAACCGACTGGCTGGGGCCTAGATTGTCCGAATTTTCAGCTACCATTCTGGCCATGGCATTTCTTAAACTTTAGACCACTACCGCATGGGCATGGCTCATTGCGACCAACTTTTGGGAAAGCCTCTGTCTGTTGACCATGTTTCTGAGCCAGGACCTGCATGACCTTGGCAGCCGGGAATCCCCTGCGAATAAGCTCAGCCATGATCTTTAGCGGTCTGTCGATGTGTTCAAAAAACGCTTTGTATCCCGCACAAAGGTAGTTCAGCCCGGATTCGCCATCCGTTGTGGCTAGAAATCGGTTCTTAGGACATTCACCATGGCAGGCAAAGCGCACCTCGCATTGTCGACAGGAACGAGGAAGCGCATCCAGCTTGTCTTGGCCAAACCTTCTTTGCTGCTTGGACCCAACCAAGTCGATCATGTGCTCTTGGAGAATGTTACCCAACAAATACCCAGGCTCCACAAAGTGGTCGCAAGAGTAGAGATCGCCGTTATGCTCGAGGGCGAGCCCGTGACCGCACAGTGGATTGAAAACGCACATGCCGGATGAGCCCGTACCCAACCAGTTGCGAACCGCGGCTTCGAACGTTTGTACGAATATCTTGCCTACGTCGCGCCCAATCCATTCATCGAAGACAGCAATCAGGAAATTGCCCCACTGTTCCGACTCCACCGTGCGACCTGAGACGGTTGTCCCCTGCTGGCATGGGGTGACAGACGCTTCGCTCAGACGCTCGATCGCCGGAATGAACTGCATCCAACTGGTACCCACCTCGTCACGCAAAAACCGATAAACCTCGAGAGGGTGGCTCGCGTTTACACGATTGATGGTGACTAAAACGTTGTATTCGACCCCATGCTTCTGCAACAGCCGGAGGCCCATCATCACCCTGTCAAAGGTTGGCCTCCCTCTCTTGTCCACCCGGCATGCATCGTGCAGATCGCGAGGACCGTCGATGCTGATACCGATGAGAAAGTCGTTCTCACGAAAGAACTCGCACCATTTGTCGTTCAGCAGGGTACCATTTGTTTGAAGAGTGTTCTCGAAAGTCATGCCTGGTCTGCGGTACTTTCCCTGTCGCTCGATGGCCCTTCGGTAGAAGTCGACGCCCATGAGGGTCGGCTCGCCGCCCTGCCAGGCGACCGTCACTTTGTCGGTTTGATGGGACTGAATTAGCTGACATATGTAGTTCTCCAGCACCTCATCGGTCATGCGAAAGCGACTGCCGGGGTAGAGAAGTTCCTTCTTGAGATAGAAGCAATAGGAGCAATTGAGGTTGCAAACCGAACCAGTCGGCTTCGCCAAAACATGAATGCGCGGTGGAATTGTTTTCGGGTTCATCACGCAGAATCCAGTCAATCAGATAACCGTAAAGGACTTTTCCGTACGATTTAACGGCACCCCCTTTTTTCTAGCGGTGCCACTAAAGACTGAGCCATCCAAGCCCGGTCACGTAGATCGCGGACATCACGAGCTGCGCTAGGGTGATCGGCAGGCCATAACGAACAAATCGCCCAAAACTCACATGCTGATTGTGTTTTTCACATATGCCAACGCTGACGATGTTCGCCGAAGCGCCGATCAAAGTGGCGTTGCCGCCTAAAGTTCCGCCAAACATCATGGCGACGAATACTGGCAGCGTCGCGGCCGGCCAATCCGTGAAGCCAGCGGCAAGCGCTGCATCGGGTACTGCTCCTGCTACTACAAAGTAACCTTTGGTCATCACCAGCGAAGCGGCGACAACCGGAATGTTGGCGAGCAGGCACGACATTGCGCCAATACCTCCCAGCAAACCAAGCGCCACAAGAACAAAGTTGGCGCCAAGCCAGTTGTAAAAGTTGATAGCCATGCCTTGAAGCAGCCCGGTCTTGGAGAATGCCTGGACCAGACAGAAAATCGCACTGAGGAAGATCAGAGTCTTCCAGTCAACGTCTCGGACGACGTTATCCAGGGGCTCGATACGCACTTCGTAAATAACGAGAAGAGCGAGCGTGGCTCCTATAATAGCCGCGGCAGGAGGCACGATCGGGGTGGGCAAGCGCTCGCCGATGAAGAACAGAACTATCATCAGCCCGAGGACTGACAATGCGATAGCGACGAACCAGGGGTGCTCGAGGGAAACCTTAACCTTCTCGGTTGGAAGGGTACAGCGGGCACGCCAGATCTGGGGCATCAGGTACCTGGGAGTAGCGGTATGACCATCATTACTGCGAGCAAACCACCAAGACTGACTTTTTGCAGATAATGGCCGAAAGTCATGCCGATTGAACTGCCAACCAGGAATGTCGCGGGATCGCCAACTAGTGTGAGCATGCCTGCAGAATTACTAACGATTGCCGTAAGTATCATCGGACCGACAAAATCTAATTTGAGCTCCTTCGCTACACGAATAATCACCGGGGCAAGAAGAATCACAGTTGTGGCGTTGGGCAACACTGAGCATGTCACAGCAACCATCAGCACTAGTAACAATAGGAAACGCTTTCCACTGCCGCGAGTCGCGCGCAGATACAAGTTGCCCACATGTTCGAATATGCCGGTTTTGGCAAGAACACGTGCCACGACCATGCCACTGAACAAAAGGGCGACCGGGGCACCAGCAGTTCGGAATGCCGCCACCAGATCATCATCCTCTAATATCCCTAAGACCAGAAGGATGCACACGCCGAGCAAGCCCGCTACCGCCATGTCGATTAAGTCGAAGGCGATAAGTACGATCACTGCCGCAAAAGTTATCAGAGTCAGATAGATCTGTAGGTCTGACATGTCATTGTCCTTTTATTCAATCGGGGGCGCATACATTAGTCCGCCCTCGGTCCAAAGCCGGTTCAGACCACGGTCGATTTTAAGGGAACTGCCGAGTCCGAGGTTGCGCTCGTACATCTCCCCATAGTTACCTACAGCCTTCACAGCGAGAACGGCCCAGTCGGTTCGAACACCCATTGCCTTTGCAACCTTGCCTTCCTCTCCTCTCAGCATCCGCCAGACCCTGACATTTTTCTCTGGGATGGTGGAATGGAGGTTGTCGCGGGTCACGCCAATCTCCTCTGCCAGAATCAGAGCGTACAGTACCCATCGGACAACCGTAACCCATTCCGGGTCACCGCCCCACACGACTGGACAAAGTGGCTCGTTGGAAATGCTATCCGGCAACATTTTGAATGCGGATTCTCCCCCTGGAGCCTGCAAGCGCATTCCAGTCAGATGTGACGCGTCACCGGTGCATGCAGCGCAGCGCCCGTCGAAAAGAGCGGCAGCGATCTCGGCCGGTGAGTCGAGCATGAGTGGATTCACCGAAAGTCCATGTGCGGCGAAGTAGTCCTTCATGTTTAGAACGCTCCTGGCACCTTTTTCCACGCACACGGTTGCGCCGTTAAGCTCTGCGATCTTGGTTATGCCCGATTTGGTCTGAACAAGGAACACCTGGCTATCGTAGAGCAACACCGCTGGAAATTGTACCTTCAAGACCGCCTCGCGTGTGAGTGTCCAGCTCGTGTTACGCATTAGCAGATCGATATTGCCCAACTGGAGGGCCGGAAATCGCATGGATGCGGTGAGAGGAACGAACTTTACCTTGTCACTATCTCCCAGCACAGCAGCGGCTACGGCATGACAAAAATCGACGTCGAACCCACGCCACTTGCCGGTGGCATCCCTTTCAGAAAAGCCTGGTATGGCCTCGCCCACACCGCAGTAAAGCAGGCCCCGAGTTTTGACAGCGTCCAGCACGGGGCCAGCGCAAACAGGACCGACCATGACCGCTGCTACCACAACGGTAGCGAGCAAAGCCGAAAAAGCGCCTGAAAGCTCGCTAATTTTGCTTCCAATCATTTGGACCAACCTCGTTGACTTCAATTTTTTCTGTTTTTCTGAAGAATGGTCTACAAGTTCGTCGCAGTCAAGCCCAAAAAGGCCTGCGCCCTGTGATTGGAACTCCGAGCGTTTTGCCGAAGTCAACCCGTAGAACCTGGAGTTTGCACTGTAGGCGCTTGGCCGTTTTGGGCTGCCTGGCGCTACGCTTTCCGTAATTTCATGCCGTTCTATGTAGCATGATGTCTTGCAATAGTGGCATATTTGCAGCGGAGTAATCATGGTACCGATTGAGAACTGGCTATTTCAAACCAAATGTCTCGACATCCCCTCTTTGTCCAAAAAGCAAAGGGTGTTGTTCCTCAAACATTTGGCAGGCAAGCGCTGTTGACCTCTCAGTCTGTTATTATTTTGTCCTCATCCTTTTTTTTGCCTACGACATTTGGCGTTTACTGCATACCGATTAAAAGAGCGCCGAAAATCACGTAGGCAAAGATCGTGGGAATGAAGTTTTCCACGTCACACGACAGGTCCGCAATGAACATGGAGAGTCGGTAGCTAAATCGATCATGAGTGAGAATACTCCGATTACCGTGAAGTGGAACCGTTAATCGCGCATCAAAAAAAGTAAAAAACCTTGTTTTAGCAAATTTCTGGGAATTCAATGAGGGTTGGTGTAAACTAATCACATGGGCTTGTAATCACTGTAAAACAAAGGAGATTTTGTAATGGCAAGTCAAGTTGACAAATCTTCGGCAAACGCTTCGGATGCCATTTTAGGCGATTTAGGCAAAAACTGGGGATGGCTCTTCGGTATGGGGGTCCTTTTTATCATCCTGGGGTTAATAGGTCTTGGAAGACTTTTTGTTCTTTCTTTGGCTGGCACCTTGTTTTTCGGAATACTTTTTGTCGTCGGAGGGGTGGCGCAGTTGATCGAAGCCCTGAAATGTCTGGGATGGAAAAGCGTCATATACCACGTTCTGATCGCCGCTCTTTATATAATTTCAGGTGTTTTTGTCATTCAAGAACCCTTTGCGGCTAAGATGCTCCTGACATGGGTGTTGGGGGCTGCGCTCATCTGCATCGGCATAGTCCGCGTAGTCATGGCCTTGCAGATGCGACGAATGGGAAGCTGGTTTGTGCCGTTGGTTGGGGGTGTGATCTCGATAATTTTGGGAGGCGTTATCCTGACACATTGGCCACTATCCGGTCTTTTTGTCATAGGCCTTTTTATCGCTGTAGAACTTATCACAAACGGTTGGTCTTACCTGTTTATTGCGCTTGCGGCCAGAAAAGCGAGTAAGACAGGCACCATATAGGACAATCCCCGATGGTTTAAAAAGAATCATTCAGGGTCGCGTCATAACTTTCTACATTTTAATCGAATTCCAGTCGTAATTATAAGAGAGTTATAGTTTTACCGCGCTACCAAAATATTCACGTTAGACATCTCGATTTATAGATGCCCTCGCTGGTTTGAATTGAAAAAACGTTTTGCAATTCATAATCAATATGATATCAATATTCATATACTTTAATTACCCCATTAATGGATATCGGGTAGTTTCCTCCTTGCACTATCCCGAACGCAAAGCCTCAGTGTAGACACACTAACAATGAGGCTTTGATTTGATAATGTAGCATTCCCTGTGGCTTCGATGAACAATTAGAATACCCTTGCAAGATCTACGATCTCCATACGGTTATTAGTTTCCGGATGCTTGGCTGACGGGCCCTGAGTAAGAACAACGAGTTTTCCATTAATGTCATGCCGGGTTAGCCACTCGCCCGTAAAGGCTCGCCAGTCGTCCGGATCTTCATCAACAAGCTCAGGAATAACTCCATAAGAGAATTGGAGCCTCCTGCACGTGGTCTGTAGAGAACTCACAGCGATAACCCAGACAGGGAGCTTAAATCTACTCATGCTCCTAGCTGAGGCCCCTGAACGAGTCGGAGCAAAAATCACTGCAGGTTGTATATGCTCCACTGCGTTTTTTACGCTCACAGCTATCAAGTCCCGGATGTTGAGTTTCTCATCGATTTCCGGCATTGCCAGAAAATGTCCAATCGGACGACCGCATCGGTAGGCTTCAGTGGCCGAAGCAATCCGCGTGAGTGTGACCACAGCGTCTATAGGGTACTGGCCAGTAGCGGATTCGGCAGAGAGCATTACGCAGTCGGTTCCATCGAGAATCGCGTTCGCCACATCGGTTGATTCGGCCCGAGTAGGTCTTCTATTGCTGGTCATTGATTCCAGCATCTGAGTTGCTGTTATGACAGGTTTACCAAGTGTATTCGCCTTTGCCATGATCTCCTTTTGAACAAGCGCGATTCGCTCTATGGGGGTCTCAACCCCGAGATCACCGCGCGCAATCATTATGCCATCAGCAGCGGTAAGGATTTCATCGATATTGTCTAGCGCTAGTGATCTCTCGATCTTGGCTATCACAAATGGGCTGGATCCAAGTACCGACGCTGCGTCCCGTAGAGAAGTTATATCGGAAGCTGACTCGACGAATGACTGGCTTACCGCATCCACCTGATGATCCAAGGCAAATCGAAGACATTCATAATCTCGGTCTGTAAAAACTCCCATACCCAAGGATATCCCAGGGAGGTTCAAACCCTTTCTGGATCGTAGCTCCGCCCCTACCCGAACCACGCAATTTACATCGTGGCCCGTAATGCCAACTACCTCGAGTTCGATGAGGCCATCGTTCAAGAATATCTGATCACCTTTCTTAACCGCTTGTGGAAGATTGGGCAGATTCACGGAAACACGATTTCTATCACCTTGAATTTCGTCAACGGTAAGGGAAAATTGATTTCCTGTCTTCAATTCCACGGGTTCTTCTTTAAGTTTTCCTATCCGAATTTTTGGACCCGGCAGGTCGGCCATAATAGCCACATCTCGACCCTGTCGAGCGGAAACATCGCGTATGTTTCTTATAACTTCATCGTGATCTGCAAAATCCCCGTGAGAAAAATTAATCCTGGCCACGTTCATGCCTGCCAGCATCATCTGTTCGATGATCTCAGGTGATCTGGAAGCGGGGCCGATTGTGCAGACAATTTTGGTTTTGTTGAGCGGAAGCGCCATGTTTTCACCCTGATCTGATTTCCTTATACCCGATCTCAATATTTCATTTTATAGTATATCATCGCTTGATGGTTGCAAATTCTGTCCACTAATATAAAGCTGATGAATCGGGTCTGAAAAATCGATAACCAACACTTTTTTGCAACTATTGTGACAAATGAAGAAACATATAGGATAGAAAGCGGTGATTGGTTCCCAACGTCGAATTCATGAGATTAGGGTTTGCATACTGAACTTATTTTCTCGAGAGGGAAAGGGTGTGATACAATTAACAATGTGGCTTTAAAAGAATACCAAATCGCATTGACATCTTGTATGATCATGCTCGTCATTCACGGTTTTTTGTTCAGTAGGAGGAACAATGCTCATTCAATCAAGTCCCAGCCATAGCCTTACCATCAGAGTCAGATTTGAAAGACGCCCCGGAGCGCTGGCCAAAATAGCCACAACAATAGGTGAAATGGACGCTCTCGTCGGCTCGATTCCTATAGTAAAAATTCAAAAAGAACATGTTATTAGGGATTTTGATATTTACGCCAGTGATGAAAATCACGAGCAAAGAATAGTTGATACCCTTAGGGCTATGCCTCAAGTGGAAGTAATCGCCGTTACGGACCGGACGTTTCAATATCACAAGGGTGGAAAGATAGAGATAACCCCGACAAAACGGCTGGCAGGCCGAGAAGATCTGTCGATGGCCTACACCCCTGGTGTCGGTCGCATTTCTATGGCCATAGCCAAAAACGCCGAGGAAGCCTACAAGTACACTATAAAGGGAAATACAGTGGCAATTGTGACTGATGGGTCAGCTGTGCTTGGGTTGGGCAACATCGGACCACTTGGCGCTTTGCCGGTAATGGAAGGTAAGTCGATGCTGTTCAAGGAATTTGCCGGAGTCAACGCATTTCCCATTTGCTTAAATGTATCTACCGCTGATGAAATTGTCTCGACAGTCAAAGCCATCAGCCCTGTCTTTGCCGCAATAAATCTCGAAGACATCTCAGCTCCACGGTGTTTTGAGGTGGAAAAGCGATTAACTGACGAATTGGACATCCCTGTCTTCCATGATGATCAGCATGGTACGTCAATTGCCGTCCTGGCGGCGTTAAGGAACGCTCTTAAGAGGGTGGGAAAAAGATTGAGTGACGTTAAGATTCTTGTGTCCGGGACAGGCGCCGCTGGCGTGGCATGTATCAACACCCTTCTCGAAGCCGGGGCGCGCCAGATACTCTGTTGCGACCGCTTAGGGGCCTTATATCCTGGTCGAGTTGAAGGTATGAATCCAATCAAGGAAGAAATTGCCCAGCTCACTAATTCTGAAGGGATCCAGAGTTCACTCAAGGAAGCGCTGGTTGGAGTCGATGTATTTATTGGGCTATCAGCAGGAAACCTGCTCGAGCCAAAAGATCTTGAAGTCATGGCCCCCAAATCCATCGTTTTCGCCCTTGCCAATCCTATACCTGAAGTCAACCCATGGGAGGCGCTAGATTATGCGCAAATAGTCGCAACAGGGCGAAGTGACTTCCCTAACCAGATTAATAACGCGCTCGTCTTTCCTGGAATTTTCAAGGGAGCTCTAAGTGTACGGGCAAGGAAGATCACACGGGAGATGCGACTGGCAGCCTCCGCCGCAATCGCTGGCTTAATCCCTGAAGACGAACTCGCCGATCAAAACATCATCCCGGGGATTTTCAACAAGGACGTGTGCCCCGCGGTAGCTACTGCGGTAGCAAATGCAGCGGCTTTCAGTGGAGGTTTGTGACTAAAGTGACGCCATAACCATTGGCCAAATTCATCTCATGCCAGCCAGCAACCAGTCCCAGAACTGGTAAATTGAGCTGGATTGACATATTTATGACTACTTACGCAAGGAGTTCAGATGGGAATTCAATAAGGAACTCTGTCCCACCGTTCGATAGGCAATCATCCATAGAGGAGCAACATGAGCACTTTCCGATATCACCGGGACATAGGTCACGGCTAGTTGGAACACGTGAACATCGCGAGCTTCTTAAACGGATAGTGTAGCCTATCCTTTGAGCAAATATTTTCATCTTCAACAAATCAGTCCCGGTTCCCCCCGCGTTAAACGCATATGGCCTTCCTGAAGAGTAGATGTCAGTATCCTGGACGGGATAGAATCCCTCAAAGATGTTCGGCTGCTCTGCCTCTGGTATGCCTACTCCATAATCTTTTATAGATATGGCGTAGCCAAGTTCAGCGCTATATCCTGCTATTTCAATTTTCCCATGATCAGGGGTGTTTTCAATAGCGTTTCTGACAAGGCCCCTTAATGTTGACTGGAGTACATGCGGCTGAATCTTGAGAACAACTTGATCAGGTTTTTCGAAAATTATTTCCAGCTTACGATCGCGCATCATCAATGCCGCATGATCACGTTCTATCTCAAATACTCTGTCGATCGAAACTCCGAAAGGTTCTGCTTTTCTGTCAGGGAATATTCCTTTTATGCGTTCCCTGATGAATTCCAACGGATCCCTAAGCCATGGCCTATCATCCATTTCTATTTCAATCAAATCCTCGAGTTTATCCAATAAATCCAAATAAGTAGGTTTCTCAGGCGCTTCCTTGTCTTCGACGATGTGGCTTGCTTGCCTTTCTACCGTCTTGAGCCGATCAAGATTCCGTTCAATCCTTTCAAACGGAGGACCCAATATTTCAAGGCCACTAGCTCCAACTTTTTTCTTCACTATCACCAGTGACGCTTCTATTATCGCCAGCGGGGTTTTAAGTTCGTGTGAAAGATGGTGGATCATCTTGCCTTTTGCCCGATTCAACCGTTCCAGTTCTTTGTAGGAACCGACAAGACGGGAATAGTAAGAGGCGTTCTCCAGGGCCAAAGCCACATTGCTCGCAAGGGCCGACATGACGTCCACATCTTCGTTACTAAAGGAACCACTGGTTTTGTTTAATGCGTATAATACTCCCAAGCGTTTTTCACGAGCCTGTAACGGGACACAGATCATATTCCTCGTCTGAAACCCCGATGTCGCGTCAACCGCACGGTACAAACGTGGGTCATTGGCAGCGTCATGAACAAGCGCAGGTTGACCGGTGTTGAAAACCCACCCGCACACACCATCATTTTTAGGTATTCGAATTTGCTGGCTGGCTGAAGACAGGAAACTGTGCCTATCCTGAACAATTTTCCAATAAAAATCATCCTTATCTTCATCGTAAAGGAGTACCCCCGCTCCTTCACAGTCAATGACTGTTTGGACTTCGCCAACAATAGTCTGAAGCAGATAATTTATATCGGTCGTAGATGCCAGCGCTTTGGCCGCATTGAGAAGCAGGTCCATTCGCACAGGCGTAAGACGATAAACTTCGTTGGAACAATCATCCACTTTCCTGGTAGGAGAGCCACCTTCGACGAACTCTGAACTTCCGCTTTCCTGATTGGTTGAACTCACAAAAGGGTTATCTCCAGAAAATATCCAAAGTAAGATTATCGTCGAATTTAGTCCAGGATAGACCGCCAAGGCGGCGGGAGCGAAAACAAAATTTCACCATTCCAGGCACCTGCTGGATAGACCCAATTCAGGTGTTCAGTGAGGGCCTGCACCAAGCGATTCATTCAGGCAAGTCCCGTTCAATATGGTATTGGTTTTATAAAAAGTGTAAGCGGCATTGGCTATACCCTGAGGCGTCAATCCGTAATCCTCAAGGAGTTCATGTCGAGTCCCGTGATCAACAAATACATCCGGAATACCAAGCCGTGTAACCTTAACTTCAGCTAATCCTTCATCAGCCAGCAGCTCTAGAACTGCACTGCCAAATCCGCCGGCTAGTATCCCCTCCTCGACAGTTATTACATGACTCGTGGCCCGCGCCAATCTCATAATCAACTCACGATCAAGGGGTTTTATGAATCTTGGATTGGCTACACAGGCAGAAATCCCTAAAGTGTCAAGAATCTCAGCCGCTTGCAAAGCAGGATACAACATCGCCCCCAGCGCCATTATTACAAGATCACTCCCATGCCGAGCAATGACCCCTTTACCCAATGGTATGATCTCAGGGAAATCCTTAATTGGACCCCCGGCGCCTTTTGCTCGAGGATAGCGTAAAGCGCAAGGCGATCTCAATTCAATAGCGGTGTATAGCATATCGGCCAGTTCATCTTCGGAGGACGGAGCCATTACCACAAGATTCGGCACATTCCTCGTAAAGGCCACATCAAAGACTCCATGATGGGTCGGACCATCCTCGCCCACAATGCCAGCCCTGTCCATGGCGAAAATTACCGGCAGATTCTGCATGCACACATCGTGAATTATGTGATCATATCCACGCTGGGAAAAAGTGGAATATATTGCCACAACAGGTTTATAACCATCGCAAGCGAGGCCGGCGGCAAAAATTACACCGTGCTGCTCAGCGATGCCGACGTCAAAGAATCTCTTAGGAAAGATTTCAGCAAATTCGGCCAATCCTGTGCCATATTCCATGGCTGCTGTTATTGCCATGATTTTCGGGTCTCTTTCGGCAAGTTTTACCATGGTTTGCCCAAACACGGTCGTATACGTTGGAGCGCCGTCAGACGCTCTTACCTTGCCTGTTTCTATTTCAAACGGGCCCACGCCATGAAACAGGCTTGGGTCTTCTTCAGCGCAACAATAACCTTTCCCTTTGCAAGTTATCGTGTGCAAAAGCACAGGCTTTCGAAATCTCTTCACATTGGTAAGCGTCTCAATCAAATGTCGTAAATGATGACCATCGATTGGACCCACATATTTGAAACCAAGGTCTTCAAAAAGACGTCCCGGCGTAATGAAACCCTTTAAAGCATCCTCGAATTGACGGGCAACACCGTAAATTGACCGGCCCATAACTCCGGGGATATTCTTCAATATGCTCTTGATTTCGTTCCTGAAACGGGTGACAAGTTGACCGGTCATGATACGGTTCAAGTAAGCGGCCATGGCACCCACATTCGGTGAAATGGACATTTCGTTGTCGTTCAAGATTATAATGAGGTCCTTTTCAGCAGCGCCCGCCTGATTTAACCCTTCGTAAGAAACTCCACACGTGAGAGATCCATCACCAACCAAGGCAATGACCTTGTGGTCCTCGCCACTCAAACAGCGGGCCTGGGCAAGCCCGGCGGCCACGCTGATGGCATTGCCGGCGTGACCTGTATCGAAAAAATCATACTCGCTTTCTTTTCTCTTGGGGAATCCGGCGATTCCTCCTCTTGACCTTAAAGAATGGAACCTGTCACGTCGGCCCGTTAGTATCTTGTAGGCATATGCCTGATGTCCTACATCAAAAACAACCCTATCATCCGGCGGAGAAAAAACCCTTAGCAGAGCGATTGTCAACTCGACAACACCAAGACTGGACGCCAAATGGCCGCCTCTCTCTGAGACGGTCCCAATTATGAGATCTCTGACCTCATCGCTTAGTGTCTTTAGCGATTCGAAAGGCAATTTTTTGATGTCTTCTGGAGACTGAATCTGATTGAGTATCGAATATTCCATATTTCTAATGTGATGCTCTTCCATTTCCCATCCGAAACAAATCAGCTAACTCGCCGCGCGACAAATTCCGCGAGCAAGACTAAAGAGTGCGCTCTTTTGCCAAAATGTTCAATTAATTCTTTAGTCTCAGATAGCAGTTGTAGGATTAATCGCCTTGACTCATCCACTCCATGCAAAGAAGGATATGTGGCCTTACCCCGTTCCCCATCTTTGTTCACAGCCTTGCCGAGTTTTTTGGGATCACCTTCGAGGTCCAGCAAATCATCCCTTATCTGAAAAATCATCCCTAGCTTTTTCCCAAATTTGTAGAAGATATTTATCTGAGCGCCATCTGCCCCAGCCAGCCTCGCTCCACTCGTAACAGCGGTCCGTATCAGGGCCGCTGTTTTTTTAAGCATTATCTTTTCTACCATTAAGTCATCCGCGACCTTGCCCTCGAAACACATGTCCAATGCCTGACCTGCTATCAATCCTCTCGAGCCGCAGGCTTCGGCGACATCACGGATGACCGCAAGGACACGATGACATGGAAATATTCGTGATAGTTCTACGGAGCTAAGAATTTCAAAAGCAAGAGTAACTAAAGCGTCACCCGCCAGAATTGCGGTGGCTTCCCCGAAAACCTTGTGACAAGTTGGTTTGCCTCTACGAAGATCATCATTATCCATGGCCGGCAAATCGTCATGTATAAGAGAATACGTATGGACACATTCCAGAGCAACGGCTAAAGGCATTATGTCTGATTTATCGGCGCCGATAATTTCCGCAGCGGCTATTGAAAGTATTGGTCTGATACGTTTGCCACCTGCGAAAAGGCTATATCGCATGGCCTCATGTAGATCATGAGGTTCCAGTTCGACACTCGGGACAAATTTGTCAAGAGCCTCATCCACAAGGTCTCGGTTTTGAGAAATAAATTCTTCAAGAATCGGGTCCAATAAACTAACCTTCTCCACGGCTGAAAGAAATCCGGTCCAGATCTGCCAAAAGTTCTTCAACTCTACCTTCCGACTGACTCAATATTTCGAACAATGTTCGCGAAACACCCACCCCTTCTTCAAACAACTTCAGACTCTCCTGCAGACCAAGGCCTCCACTCTCCATTTTTTCTATGATTATCTTCAGCCTCTCTAAACCGACATCAAAATTTTCAGCTTCGATTGATTCTTTAGTATCTAGTGACATTGATTCCTCATAATCCGTAATTTTGTGGTCAAGGTCGACCAAGCATGAGGAGCGGCATTATTTGATCTCTTTATCATCATTTGCAATCAGCTCACTCAACTCACGTTTTGCAGCCACAGATCCGGGATCTATCTTTAGCGCCTTCAGGAAATTCTTTTCAGCTAACTCTCTACGCATGAAAAACTTTTTGTGAATAAAACCCTCAAGATAATATCCATCCGCAAGTTTTTGCGGCGCGGCTTTATCAGAACGTTCCCGAATTCTATTGGAAGCCTGAATGTCGTCAAGGGCGGTTTTCACATAGTAGGCTGGAAAGTTTTGATATAATCTAGCCTTTATTTTGGCTCGAGCTAGTTCATAAAGGATGTCAGCATACAATTCTGGCCGATCAGATCCTGAAACATCCAAAGAATCCCTAGCCTCTTCCAACAGATCAAAAGCCTCGAGGTAATGTATCCTCTGTATCAGGGATTTTCCCACGCTCAACAATCGTAGCACCTGAAAATCTTGCGCGCCATTGTTTTGGCACAAGGACTCGCCAGCCCATAAAGCCGCAATGATAGCAGAAAAAAAAGCAGCTAACGAATATTTTTGCAAAATGTTGTTCTCCTTACGATGCGGCGTTGTTCCATTTCGCAATTTAAACAAATCTCGTAAATCTAACAAGCAACCAAAGGCCTTTCCTGGTTTTGTGCGTGACGCTTGGTCTTATGAGAGTAATTCCACGATAAAGAGGTAATACTTGGAGACGGGGATTTTATGAGGCGATTGCGCTGATGAACTCTCATGGAAAGTGACAATGTTTCTGAGGGAACCAAAGGGAATTCCCCTAAATTCAACCACTTTGCCCATTACTGGGTCAACTCGATTTCGACTCTACGACTTTCGCGATCATCTTGGGCGTATGGGCTACCCGCTAGCGGCTGACCAGCGGCCATGGCCTGAACACGAATCCTTGATCTCGGGATACCATACACGGTAGCCAGAAATTGAGCTACACTTTCGGCGCGTTTACGCGCAATGACAAGATTCTGTTCCGGTTTGCCTCGTCCGTCGGAATAACCTTTGAGTGTAACCCTGGAATTGGGATTTTGTCGCAACGCCGTAGCAAGGGCGTCGAGAGCGGATCTGTTGGCGGCATTTGCGGTAGGGTCTTTGGATGCAACCGAGAAACTGTTAAAATCAAACAAGATAGGCTTGAAACCGGTCGCCGCGGGTGTCGGCGCACCACCCCCACACGGCTTGACCCAATATTTCAGCATCCATGCATGCCAACCTGCTGGTGAGACAAATTCAGCAACGTTGTGGTACTCACCTTTTCCTACCTGAGCAATCCCTTTTAGAAAATAGGTACCGTCCTGAGAGTTTCCTATCTGGAACGTGTGTATCTCAACATCTGGATTGTTCCTACAGATTTGCTCGGCCGTTTTAATGGGGTCCGCTTTGCATGAATCGATACCACCACCAATTAACAATATAATGCTCTTGCCCTTCGCTGACGCTATCTCGTCACCGGCAGAGCGCAGTCCGGCCGCTATTGCGCTTGTTCCGTAGGATACCGTCTTGGGAAATGAATTGATGAATCTCTCCGGATCCCACGGCTGAATAGCCAGAATACTTTCTGTGCTGTTGCAACCCATCCCTACCTTTAATCCGTAGTGTCTAAGACCTATGTTAAAAAAACCATCTGCGGTCAAGGGCATGGCTTTTTCAAAAAAATCCATTTGTCTTAGAAGAATTTGGTAGTGATCCTTCTCTTTCATGAAACCCGAGGCATCAAACAGGACGAGAATGTTGAGCACCTTTCGACAGTCATCACCAAAGGCCTCTCGACCCAAGAAGGTTGAAAAAATGATTAAAGGAAGGATTATGATTAAATGGCCTAAAAAACGCCGGGCAGCTCGCATTGATCGCTCCTGAGAGAGCCTGTGGCCACAAAATAATGACCACCTTCTGATTTGCTTGCAATTAGCAGAGGATGCCCCTATTGTCAACAATTATGCTGAAATAAGTATAATCTAAAGTTTCAGTATCGCGTTTGTATTTCAAATTATATGAGGATGTCATGCTTAACTTTATATTGGATGTGACCATGGCCTGCGCTATCGGATGCGTCCTTTTATATATTTTGCCGGCTTTGTGGTCGTATCTGGAATCAGCTGAGACAAAACAGGACCGAACTGTTTTTGCATTGACTGATGATGGCTGGCGGATAGCCCTTCACAATTATGCGCCACTAGGCCCAAAAGTCGGTAAACCTGTAATACTTTGTCACGGTATCGCGGGCAACAGATTCATATTTGACCTGAACAACGCCGCTTCTCTTGCCGATTACCTGAGAAGCCAAAATCGGGATGTATGGGTGGCGGAACTCAGAGGGTCAGGCTTCAGTGGACGTCCAGGACTGCTTTTGTCTGACTACCCTCTAAATTGGAGTTTTGACGATCACCTCAATTATGATGTAGAAGCGATTATTAGGAACGTGATCAATGAAACGGGACAGGACTCCGTCCATTGGGTCGGACACAGCATGGGTGGTATGCTGATCGAAGCCTACATTTCACGGAAAAAACCAACAAATGTAGCTTCTGCCGTAGCATTGGGGTCTCCAACAGATTTTTCAGGAATGAAAATCCATCAGTTCAGACATGTCCTGAAGATGAGAACAATATTAAAAATAGTCCCTTTCAATCCTCTGCTGCTATTGATCAAGTGTTTTATTCCGGTTTTGAGACTCTCTCCAGGTCTCCTTTCTGTATTCATTTCCAATAAAAATATTGAATGGTGGGTTGTTCGCAAGATTTCAGCTATAGGGACTGAACTAGTATGTTCGAGCGTCTTATGGTTAGACATGGCGCGATTTTTAACAGAAGGCAAATTCGCCGATCCTTCTGGGAGACCCTACCTGGAGGACATCAAGGAATCAAAGACCCCACTGTTTGCGATTTCTGGAGCAAAAGATATCATGGCGCCTCCGAAATCAGTTTCAACGGTTTGCGAAGCCTGCGGCGACGATTGCCTCAGAAAAACCCTAGTCTTAGGCAAACAAACAGGGCTAGAACAAGATTATGGTCACGTGGATCTCTTGCTAGGCACAAGAGCGCGTGAGGAAGTTTTCCCAACAATTGAGAGTTGGTTAGCTCGATGGGATTGCGTCGCTTCTCATCAACAAAAAGGAGCATCGAGATAACATATCTAAAAAGCTTTACGATATTTGTAAATTAGCTTTTTAGCTTGACTTATATTAATAAATCTCTATATTTTTACAGTTTGTACTTGACAAAAGCATTTCACGCGGTGCCACCAAAATGAAAATTCCGGTTGAAGACATATCGCCCGCTGGTTTGGAAATTCAGTTCGATGAATCAAAAAATGTTTTGAGCGAAGCGCTTTCATGCGTAAGTTTACCGCCGGATGTTATCATTGACCCCAAGATCAGAGGTCATGTGGCGATTACGCAAGATCGTGAAGAAATATTGATTTCCGGCGCGGTAGAAGTCAACATGACCATGAAGTGCTCTAGATGCCTATGCCAATTCGAGTCTTCAATTCCCATCAACCTCCTACTGACAGCGCGACGGCAGGTTGGACAAGATAGTGAATATGAGACTGACTCCGAGTTAGATTTCAACGAAGTCCTTATTCATAATGAAGAAATCGACCTTGGCGAGTTGATCGTCCAGGAAATTTTTCTGGACATTCCTTTGAAACCATTGTGTAAAGACGATTGTCCCGGGCTTTGCTCCCTGTGCGGCGGTGCCATGGGACCCGATGGCTGCTCCTGTTCTCCGGGTGACTCGGTGGATCCCCGCTGGGAAAAGCTCGTAATATTGAAGTCGCGACTTAACAATTGATGTGAGAAGGATCTAAAATGCCAGTCCCCAAGAAACGGGTATCTGGTACAAGACGTGATAAAAGGCGCACTCATAAGAAGTTGACGCCGGTAAATCTCTCAAAATGCCCAGAATGTTCTCAACCGGTAGCCCCCCACAGAGTGTGTCCGAGTTGCGGATTCTACAAAGACCGGACAGTTCTCAACGTTGACTAGCGAGTCTTGACAGAAACAATGGCCACCGAACCTGTACCCTCCGGCGACTATTCCGTGGCTTTGATGTTTCCCGGACAAGGGTCGCAGTTTCCAGGAATGGCTTTAGACATTATCCATGAGAACAGTGATTCGCGCGAGACGCTAGCTTTAGCCGACGAAATCCTATGCTATCCATTGAGCCGCATTATGGAAGGCAAAATCGGGGATGAACTTAACCAAACAGTTCATACTCAGCCCGCCATATTTGTCCATTCCATGCTGGTATGGCGTTTATTGGAAAAGCAGCCTGGTCTGAAACCAATGGTTGCGGCAGGACACTCTCTTGGCGAGTATAGCGCATTATGCGCCGCAGGCGTGCTAACTTTCGAAGACGCTCTAAGACTTGTTCAGACAAGGGCTGAAGCAATGAACAAAGCTCAATCCGTCGGGTCCTGCGGTATGGCAGCTGTTATGGGGGTCCCGGTTGACAGAATTCATGAGATTGTCGAATCCGCAAAACAGGGATCCGTCCTCGACATAGTCAACTACAACTCACCAGACCAGTTTGTGATATCCGGAACGCGTGACGCTATAGACCGGGCAACTGACCTCTTGAGTAAGGAAAGGCGGTCACGAGTTGTCAGTTTACCAGTTTCGTCCGCATTTCACACTCGTCTTATGGATTCCGCACTGGAAAGCCTGAAATCCATGCTCGACGAAATCGTTCTTTCTCCGGCAAAATTCCACGTAATCGCCAACGTCAACGCTGAACCCTATCCCGAAGTCCCGCTGGATGTGAAAGCTCTTTTGCTGCAGCAACTCGTGTCTCCTGTTCTCTGGGAATCGTGCGTCAGGAAAATGATCTCTTTAAAGGCGTCACGATTCCTGGAAATTGGGCCAGGAAAAGTTCTGTCTGGTTTGATGCGGAAAATTGATCGCACCATCTCGGTCACTTCTCTGTCAGACATTAGGACAATCAAGGATTTCAAGGGAGCTTTTGTATGAACTGCTCCACTGTGGGAATGAATTTTTCGGGTAAGACAGCTTTGGTTACCGGAGGAGCGCGTGGAATCGGACGTCAGATTGCCATTGATTTGGCACAGAGTGGCGCTTTTGTGATAATCAATTACAGGTCAGACGACGACGCAGCCGCAGAAACCCTTCGAGGCATAGTCAAAGTGGGAGGGCAAGGGACCATGCTAAAATTCGACGTTTCTGATTCTTACCAAGTAGACAGAAACGTGAATGCGGCTATTGAGGAACACAAATCAATAGAAATTCTTGTTAACAACGCTGGAATCACCAGAGACGGACTCTTGGGACGGATGAAGGATGTGGATTGGAATGATGTTCTGGATACAAACCTGACCGGAGCTTTCAACATGTGTAGGTCGTTGGCCAAAAGTATGATTCGGAAGCGTTACGGTAGAATCATAAATGTATCATCTACGGCGGGAGAACTGGGAAACGCAGGCCAGGTAAATTATTCAGCCTCAAAAGCGGGGCTAATTGGTTTAACCAAGGCGCTGGCTAGAGAATTGGCTCCTCGCAACATATTGGTAAACTGTGTGGCTCCTGGAATGATAGCTGGAGGAATGTCAGATCAACTGAACCCGGAACAGCTCAATATGATTTTGAAGCATGTTCCATTAGGCAGGCTTGGGACACCCGAAGATATAGCGGAGTCCGTTGTATTTCTTTGCTCGGATATGGCTAATTACATTACTGGTCAAGTCTTTAGAATTAATGGCGGACTTTATATGTAGCGCCAATTTGATGGACAGAATCGTGAAGTTGTTTTTCCTTTGATTAGGGACTTTATTCGTATCAGCGCATAGTGAAAAAATTTCAAGGAGATCCGGTATGGACGATATTGAGAAAAAAATCGTTGACCTTGTAGCTGAAGTACTGGTGGACGTTAACAAAGAAAACATTCGGTTAGATTCTAAGATTGTCGAGGATCTGGGCGCCGAATCTTTGGACATTTACGACATGATCGCTTTGTTGGAAGATGAATTTGGGATGGAAATCGGCGATGAAGAAGTCGAAAAGATCCGAACGGTTCAGGATGTGGCTGATTTCATCAAGGCCAGTCAAAAAAAGTCTTAGCTATTCTTTTTATTCGTAAAAAGTCGGGAGGAACGCTTGCGGCGTAGGGTTGCAATCACTGGAATGGGTTTGGTCACCTGTCTAGGCACGGGTGTTGATGAAAACTGGAATCATCTCACTAGAGGTCATTCGGGCATTCGCGCAATCACCCTTTTTGATCCTAAAAGGTGTCAGACCAGAATTGCAGGGGAAGTTCCGTCTGAATTCGACCCATTGCAATACGTTCCTGTCAAAGAGTTGCGTCG
Source organism: uncultured delta proteobacterium (assembly GCA_963798475.1). Classification (GTDB taxonomy): domain Bacteria; phylum Desulfobacterota; class Desulfomonilia; order Desulfomonilales; family Desulfomonilaceae; genus CAJBEZ01. The sequence continues at coordinate 479,261 of CAWCTI010000013.1, read as the reverse complement.
CCTCGACCGACATCAACAAATAGGCCTGGTTGCGGCCTGTCAGGCCGTTGAAGCCTCCGGGATTGTCACCCCCCCTCCCGACGATCCATATCGTTACGCTGTTGTAATAGGGTCAGGGATCGGTGGTCTTTCGACCATCGAATCTGGATATGAGGTATTGAGGGAAAAGGGCCCAAAAAGGATGCCTCCGATGATGATCCCAATGGCAGTGGTCAACTTGTTGCCTGGATTGGTCGCAATGAGATTCGGACTCAAGGGACCCAATTTTGGGATAGTAAACGCCTGCGCCTCAAGCGCCTCAGCAATAGGTGAAGCATACAGGCTCATAGCTTTAGGATCAGCGGACATGGCAGTCACAGGGGGCGCTGAAGCCGTAGTGGGCGAGTTCGCCATCTCCGCTTTCAATGCGTTGAGGGCGCTGTCAACCAGGAACGAGGAACCGACAAGAGCTTCTAGACCGTTCGACCGGGACAGAGACGGCTTTGTGCTGGCCGAGGGCGCTGGTATGTTGACATTGGAATCCTTCGAGCATGCGAAAAATAGAGGCGCAACAGTTCATGCCGAAATAGTTGGCTATGGTGCAACATCTGACGCTTATCATGTCGTGATGCCAGATCCTGATGGGGCCGGTGCCTACCAGGCTATGCGTTTGGCCATTGAAGACGCAGGCATAGAACCAGAACAAGTCGAATATATAAATGCTCACGGCACATCCACCGACTTGAATGACAGGACGGAAACCTTGGCCATAAAGCGTTTATTTGGGAAGTCGGCCTATGAAATGTCCATCAGTTCAACCAAGTCCATGACTGGCCACGCTTTGGGCGCAGCGGGCGCCATAGAGGCGATATTTACCGCTCTGACTTTGGAGCGCTGTATAATACCTCCAACATTAAACCTTGACTCCCCCGATCCAGAGTGTGATCTTAATTACACTCCCAATGTGATGATAGAACGTAGCGTCGAATATGCTATATCGAATAGCTTCGCATTTGGCGGGCAAAACGTGTCCCTTTTGTTCAGGAGAAGTTAGTAAAATGGCGAGTGTTCTAATCGGCTCCGACCATGCCGGGTTCAGTTTGAAGGAAATAATAAAGCAAGAGCTTGTTCGAAAAGGGTACGAGGTCATCGACGTAGGTTGTTTCTCGGTAACGTCTTGCGATTATCCTGTATTTGCCGGTGATTTGTGCAAACAAATCCATGAAGGTAAGGCCCCGAAAGGGGTTTTGATATGCGGGACTGGTATCGGCATGTCTATGGCGGCCAATAGGGCCAGAGGCATAAGGGCCGCTCTATGCGCAAACGAGTATCAGGCACGTATGAGCAGGGCCCATAATGACTCTAATGTCCTTTGCTTAGGTTCCAGGGTCCTTGGACAGGACTTGGCCCTGTCGATTCTGGAGGTATGGCTAATAACTGAATTCGAAGCTGGACGTCACAAGAGACGAATAGATATCATCGAATCATTTTGATTCTTTCTCATCGTAGACCGGTCAACCAATTTTTCATCGTTATGAAATCCAAAAATTCTACAAATATTGCTATGCCTGTGTGGATACAAAATTCCCAAAACGACCGGATATGAGTCCCTTGAGACATCAAATAGAGGAACAACATGAATCAACTTCAAGAAACTGACCCTGAGATATATGACATAATCGTGCAGGAAAAATTGCGCCAGGAATATCGATTGGAAATGATAGCGTCGGAAAATTTTACATCCTCGGCGGTGATGGAGGCTCAAGGCAGTATCCTTACAAACAAGTATGCTGAGGGATACCCGGGACATCGATACTACGGTGGTTGTTCAAACGTTGATATTATAGAAGAAATTGCCAGGACCAGAGCCGCTAAGATTTTCGGGGTCGACCATGTTAATGTTCAGCCGCACTCTGGAACTCAGGCAAACATGGCCGTTTTCTTCTCTGTGATGGAACCTGGCGCTACCTATCTAGGTATGGACCTTACTCATGGCGGCCATCTTTCTATGGGGCACCCAAAGAATTTTTCAGGAAAGATTTATCGGGTAGTGCCTTATTCGGTCAGACGGGAAGATCACCTTATCGATTACGATATGGTTCGGGCGCTTGCAATAAAACACCGCCCCAGGATGATCATTGCTGGGGCAAGCGCCTATCCGAGAATTATCGATTACTCTATTTTTGGCGAAATAGCCCGCGAGGTAGACGCTGTTCTGATGGCCGATGTCGCCCACATAGCCGGACTCGTCGTGACTGGCTTGCATCCTTCCCCAGCTAAAGACGCCGACTTTGTCACCACAACCACTCACAAAACACTTCGCGGTCCGAGAGGTGGGATAGTGATGTGCAAAAAGAAATGGGCGCCTGTTCTTGATTCGTGCATCTTTCCCGGAATGCAGGGTGGACCCCTTATGCATGTCATCGCAGCCAAGGCGGTAGCTCTAAAAGAAGCTGCAATGCCGCAATTCAGAGAATACCAATCCAGAGTCGTTAAGAACGCCAAGACTCTTGCTGAAGAATTGATGAATTACGGTTTTAAGATTGTGTCCGGTGGAACCGACAACCATTTGGTGCTCGTCGACCTCACTAATAAAAATGTCAACGGCGCACAGGCCCAGGACATCCTGGAAACTGCAGGTATAACGGTAAACAAGAACGCTATCCCCTTCGACCCCCTACCTCCTGGAAAACCTTCCGGTATAAGGATAGGAACCCCTGCGATCACAACCAGACGAATGGGAACCGACGAAATCCGCATAATCGCTTCGTGGATATTTGAAGCGATCGAGAATAGGACTAACGAGTCCGTCATCCGTAGGATCGGGGAAAATGTCAGAGAATTGTGTGTCAAATTTCCCCTTTATATGAACGGGAAAGGTGGAGTTTGAGATGGCTGGAGCAGGAATTTGGCGTAATATTAGACTGTTTCCTGAGAGACGGTTCGATGCCGATTTTTCTCTCATTTTCTGGCTTGCGGGGCTATGGTTCTATCTGAAAAGCTTCTTGTACTTTTGTTACTTGTATATGTTGGGGTTGGACCCTACTCCATATTCGGTCGCTGTCAAATTTGAAATCTTCTATTTCGCAATAGCATTAATACCGGCGTTTCTACTGGGAGTGGCATTCTGGAATGAAAAGGCCACCGCACTGATTGTTGGTATTGTTTATCTGGTGATCGACACGCCGATCCTGGGTTTCCACGTGTTAAGGATGGCGGATGAAGGTTACCTGGATTCAGCGCTCACACAATTTTTTGAGATAGGAAGTCTCGCTATGAACGTGATAGTTCTCGGGTGGCTTATAGGGTCGCGTTCAGCTCCAAAATCCAATATTGGCAGATCTGAAAGAACTAAGCCTCATTAATGTTAGCCTTTTTTGAGTTCATTGGCAGCATCAGGACCAGTAGGTGGTTGGGGAGCAAATTTGGTATCATTTCCGTCGGTTGCGTTATATGATCTAGCAATTACCGTTTGACATTATAATGCAAGATTAGTATAATACCGTTATAAATTAAAGCGAAGCATTATCATTTCGAGCCTCAACGCTTCGTTACCTCTTAAAAAGCCGAGCCGACGAAAAGCTCGGCCATTTTTTTGTGCTACTTGTTGACGTATTCCCATGAGGCCTCAAAGTCACTTGATTACAATGGTCGCTGGTGATAAATTGTGACATGAATGCGTTTTTGTATTGGCCCCTATTTGAAAAAGAACTCTTTGATTTATTTCATTTGCGGTTTCAATTCCGTTAGATAGAAACTATGGTTAGTTCGTTACCAGTTTGGTGGGTTGAGCGTGATCTCGTTTGAGGAGGCGGCATTATGGAAATCGAGTATATAAGAACAACATGCCCCTATTGTGGGTGTGGATGCGAGATGCTTTTGGAGACAGTGGACGGTAGAATAACTCAAACTCTGCCTTCCAAGACGAATCCGATGAATCAGGGCAAACTTTGCATCAAGGGATGGAATGTCCACGAATTTGTCCAGAGTCCTGAGAGATTGACAAAGCCATTATTGAAAAAGGATGGGGTCCTTCAGGAAGTTTCCTGGGAGGAGGCGCTGGATTTCACGGCATCTCGCCTACAGGATATAAAGGCAAAGTACGGTGGAGACAGTATGGCTTTCCTTTCATCCGCGAAATGTAGCAATGAGGAAAATTATCTTTTTCAGAAGTTTTGCAGAGTAGGATTTGGAACAAACAATGTAGATCACTGCGCACGGCTTTGACACTCTTCAACGGTGGCAGGTCTTGCCGCCGCTTTCGGAAGTGGAGCCATGACAAACTCGATCCCTGAGATTGAAAATGCCGATTGTATATTCATTATCGGATCGAATACCTCTGTTGCCCATCCACTTATAGCCAGTCGAATTTACAAAGCTAAAGCAAAAGGCGCAAAAATCATTGTAGCGGACCCTAGGAGAATTCATGTCACCTCTGTCGCTGACATTCATGTCAGACAAAAACTGGGGTCGGATGTCGCCCTGATCAATGGCATTATGAATATAATTCTTTCCAAGGGCCTTCATGACAAGGCGTTTATTGAGGAGCGCACTGAAGGTTTTGAAAAACTTGAAGAAACACTGAAGAATTATCCACCTGAAAAGGCATCCGAAATATCGGGTGTGTCCACTGAGGATATCGAAAAAATCGCAATTACCTTCGCAACAGCGGACAAATCGACAATTTTGTACGCTATGGGCATTACTCAGCACTCACATGGCGTTGATAACGTGAAGTCATTGGCAAATCTTTCCATGTTGACCGGAAAGATCGGCAAACCCTCCTGTGGTGTTAATCCACTACGCGGACAGAACAACGTTCAGGGAGCGTGCGACATGGGAGGGCTCCCAAATGTTTACCCGGCTTATCAGGTTGTCACGGACGAAAATAATCGTAAAAAGTTTGAACAGTTTTGGAACGCCCAGCTATCTTCGAAGGTTGGTTTTACCATAATGGAGATGATGCATGGGCTCGAAGATGGGTCAATTAAGGGCATGGTAATCCTTGGCGAAAACCCGGCGGGTAGCGATCCGGATGTAAAACATGTTAAACATGCGCTTGAGGAAGCTGAATTCTTGGCGGTTATTGACATTTTCTTAACCGATACGGCAAAGATTGCGGATGTTGTATTTCCCGGCGCCTCATTTGCGGAAAAGGATGGAACTTTTTCAAACACCGAACGAAATGTGCTCAGAATCAGGAAGGCCGTCAGCCCTCCTGGTGAATCAAGGCCTGACTGGCAGATAATTTGTGACATCTCAACACGGTTCGGCTTACCCATGGCATATGAGTCTCCCAAAAAAATTTTTGAGGAGATCGCTCTAGTGACGCCAAGTTACGCTGGTCTAAGTTACGCTCGCTTAGAAAACGGCCCAATACCTTGGCCATGTCCGACCAAAGACCATCCTGGCACTCCAATACTTCACAAGGACAGGTTCACACGCGGCAAAGGTCTATTTCACGCCTTGGAATATCGCCCACCGGAAGAACTCGCTGATGAAGAATTCCCCATATTGTTGACCACAGGCAGATTTTTCCCGCATTACCACACTGGGACTATGACGCATAACTCCATTACACTGGAAAATGAAATGTCAGAGGGATACATTGAAGTTCATCCATATGACGCCAAAGATATCGGATTAACCAGTGGTGAAAATTGTAAAATTGTTTCCCGTCGCGGCGAGGTGATCACAAAAGCTGTAGTAACTGACATTGTAGAACCAGGAACTATTTTTATGAGCTTTCATTTTATGGAAGCCAATGCGAACGTGCTTACCAATCCAGCTCTTGATCCAATATGTAAGATACCTGAATACAAGGTGTGCGCTGTTAGGGTTGAGAAACTCGACGAATCATACCCATCAGAGCTAAAAACCGCCGCAAACGCATAGATGGCTTCCTCATACGCTGACATGAACGACGACTGGGAGAGATCTTTCACGACGTATCCTCTCCTGGTCGATTCATTCAGGACCTCAATTAAATTAACATATCGATTAGTATAGGGAATTTTGCTTTTGCTCCAGTTCGGGAACAATGTGTACAGCGCCATGGCTGAAAAAATTGAATCTACCGGCCCTTGCGTAAGTGACAACATCCAGACCTATCTGACGGGCTATATTAACAGCGGTTGAGCTGGCGCTTGAACGAGAGACAATAATGGGAAACTTGAACCGGGACGCCTTAGTAGTGGCTTCCGAAGTGATCCTACCCGTGGTCAGCAGGATTTTGTCAGAAGGATCAATTCCCCTCAGAAAACAATACCCGATTATCTTGTCGATAGCGTTGTGCCGCCCAATATCTTCGAGTATTACAATAGATTGAGCTACTGAAGCTACTGCAGCCGCATGGGTCCCCCTCGTCAAATTATAAATTCCTTTGAAGGTGTCCAATTCTTTCATTCTCTTCAATATTAGATCCGCAGAGAATGTTGGGCGGGGACGACTTTCGGGTTTGGTTTGTATGGCCATCTCAACGGAAAATACAATGCCTCCGGCGCAGCCTGACGTTAACATACCCTTCTTCTTGAGTTTGCCTAGCCGATCTTCGGACAAATCCACCTCGATTGAGACTATCCTGCTCGATCGATCGACCCTGGTTTCCAAAATTTCTGATGGATCAGTTAAGACCCCTTCCGAAACCAGGAAACCTACGAAGAGCTCCACCAAATTGGTCGGCAAAGTTGAGATCGAAAGTATTTCCTCATCATTGACAAACAGGGTATATGGAGTTTCCTTAGCAAGAGCAATTAAAAGATTGGAAAACGTCCCGTTTGAAAATCGCGTCACCTGAAACTGTTGAGTCAATTCCGAATCTTTTGTCTGACCTATTGTTTCGGAACCATTGGACTGATCATCGCCAATCTCTTTGCTCAAAATCGCCTCACCCATCTCTAGAACCATTTCTTTAGATCGCCTGCTAGAAATCGTTAAAAAGCTCTTTGAACTGCGCGTCGGTAAATTTTTCGCACCTGTTTCTAAGTCTAGTATAGGCCCACAAGAGTTGGAGCCCCTCACTGGTCAATCTGGTACCATCTTTCGTGGCATTAACTAGTTTGAATCCACAGCGCTCTTCGGTTGCGCGTATCTTTCCCCATACGGCCCTGAATGGTTGTTTGAGTTTCTGGGCCGCCTTGTTCATAGAACCCAATTCCATGATAGCTTCGAGAATCAACAAACGACCAGTTCCAATGACAAGCTTCCCATTGTCGTTTTCAATCCAAATTTTTGATCTTACATGAAGCGGCATATAGGCCTCTCAAATTAATCCTGAACATAATAATTTATAAAATTTAATCGGGGTGAAGTCTATTGCACTTAGATTATTGTCACAATTGCAATTATGTTGCAACCGACGTCTAGCGGTCTTTTCGAATTCAATCAGTAAAATCTCGCCGAACCTGCGAAGGATTGGCGCTTCAAAATGGTTTCTTAGCGAGCAGGTTTGTGTTATTGACCCGTTATTGCCAGATGTGATCACGGAGGTCGGATGACAGGACCTAAACTTAAGATAGCGATACTTTACGGTGGAAGATCAGCCGAACATGAAGTTTCTATTAGATCAGCCGCCTCGGTTTTCGCAGCTATGGACAGCGATAAATACTCCGTTACCCCAGTCTTTATAACCAAAGATGGCGCGTGGTACGCCAGGAAAGAGGCTTTAAGCTCTTTTAGTCCCCCGGAACATCTCCTCGATACGCAACGATTGATTCTGGCGCCTGATCCTGAATATGGTGGATTCATAAAGTTGACAGGACATAATTGCTTTGAACGGTTTCCAATCGATGTGATTTTCCCTGTTCTTCATGGGACTTTTGGTGAGGACGGGACCTTACAGGGGTTGCTGGATTTGGCCGATATGCCCTATGTAGGATGTGGAACACTGGCATCAGCTGTAGGCATGGATAAAATCCTTATGAAAGCGGTTTTCAGGGAGAGTGGTCTAAACGTAGGACCGTTCTCATGGTTCTATCGCCTGGAATGGAAGAGGGACCCAGAAAGCATTGTTAATGAATTAAGAAACCGGCCACTACCTCTGTTTATAAAACCGGCCAATCTTGGGTCTTCAGTTGGAATCTCGAAAGTCTCCGACTTCTCGGAATTGGAAGACGCTATTGATCAAGCTGCAAAATATGATAGGAAGATACTGGTTGAAGATGGAATCCCGGGCAGAGAACTCGAAGTAAGTGTTTTGGGAAATGAAGACGCTGTAGCATCCCTTCCTGGTGAAATAGTTTCTCACGCGGTATTTTACAATTATGAAGAGAAATATTTGCACGATACTGCAGAATTGGCTATCCCTGCTAAATTGACCACTCATGAAATCGCCATAGCTCAGCAAGCCGCTTTAAAGGCTTATCGCGCTGTTGATGGAAGCGGCTTGGCTCGTGTTGATATGTTTCTGAAACCAAACGATGGAGTTGTAGTTAATGAGATCAACACATTACCAGGATTCACGTCCATCAGCATGTATCCCAAACTATGGGAGTCGTCCGGCTTGGCGTACAATCAATTGATCGACAAGCTTATTTCCTTGGCGCTGGAGCGGCACCAAGACAAAAACGCCATTCTGACAGATAGATAGACCAAATGAAGGCAATGGTTCTAACTGCTGGACGAGGCACACGTCTAAAGCCTCTAACGCTGGAAAGGGCTAAACCCGCCATCCCTTTGCTGGGGAAACCTTTGATCCTAACTATCTTGGAAAAGCTCAGAACTCTTGGGATTAAAGAGTTTAGGCTTAATCTGCACACCCTACCTGAAACCATTAAACGAAGTTTCGATTTGGTTAGGGAGGAAATTCGCGACGTTTCGTTCTCTTATGAACCTGAAATACTGGGAACAGCAGGTGGACTTAAGGCAAATGAATCATTTTTGACTGATGAGACTTTTATTATGGTCAACGGTGACATATTTTTCGAATTTGATATAACGGAAGTGATTGATTTTCATGTTCGGAACAACTCTCTGGCGACATTGGCTCTATGGCCTCAAGCTCGCCCCTATCTACATACCCCGATAAAAATCGATTCCAGTTATCTGATTCACTCGTTCCCCAGAACTGGAGGACCTTTTGAACAGGATGACCAGGCATATGTTTTCACTGGCATAACCGTTTTATCCAGGGACATTTTTGGACTCATCGAACCAAATGGCTTTTCAGAGATAGTGGCTGATGTATACGAACCCTCCATAATAAAAGGCCTAAAGATATGTGGTTACCCCGTTAACGGATACTGGAATGATTTGGGCACGCCGGCCCGTTATCTTGCCACCCAAAAAGAAGTCTTTGAATATTTGAGTACTAGTCCATATCGCATAATAGGAAATGGAGTCGTAGTTCCGGAACCAGAAAGAATCGGGCCATATGTTTCAATCGGGGAAAGGTCCGTAATCGAAGAAAATTGTGAAATTCGGGATTCAATATTGTGGGAAGATTGCAGAGTGAGTCGGGGCTCTAGGATTAGACATTGTATCGTAGGAAGGGGCGTCTGTCTCAATGGGGATCTTGAAAATAGAGTGATTACTTTAAATGGAGAACTTCCGCTTGGTTGAAACCAACACTCTTCTGGAAAGAATTAGCAAGGCCGCATCCAACATTGGTAACCCAGTGTCGTTTAATCGACTGGCGGGAGATGCTTCAACGCGCATATATTTCAGAGTTATTTTTAGGGATGCCGAATCGGCGATATCGATGGTCTCACAGGAACCTGGGTCTGATGAAGAAAAAGCATTTGTGGAAATTCAGAGCTATTTGGAAAATCTAGGGGCGCTAGTGCCGAAAATCTTCTTCCATGATCCGGAGTCAGGGGTGATCATTATAGAAGATTTGGGAGACGATCTTCTGGAAAGCCTGGCGATTCAAGCAGATGTGGAAGAATTACAAAAGCTTTACATACTTGCGATAGACACACTTGTTCATTTCCAAAAAGCCTCATTAGGAAGCTCATCGCGCTGTGGCGCTTTTGACCTTGCATTTGATGAAACGAAATTGATGCAGGAAATGGAATTTTTCTTGGCCAATTTTGTCAGGGGTTGGGCGGCGAAAAGACCGTCATCGGCGGCTATTGACGAAATATATTCCTTTTTTCAGAAGATTTGTCGGGAGTTGGCGGCTGAACCAAGATTCTTGACTCACAGGGACTACCATTCCCGAAATCTCATGGTCAAGAATGAACGTCTCTATATGATCGATTTTCAGGACGCCAGGATGGGCCCTGCACAATATGATCTTGCATCCTTGCTCAGAGATTCGTATCTTTCATTGCCCGAAGATCTCGTGAGACAATTAATTGGCCATTATCTTGAGAATGCGGACTACCTAACGGACCGAGACTACGATCATTTCCGAAGAATATTTGACATCATGTCGTTACAGAGAAATATTAAGGCCCTTGGAACATTTGGCTATCAGGTTTCAGCCAGGGGTTGTAAAAGATATTTGTCCTCAATCTCGAGAACAGCAACAAACATATCTAGAAATCTCCTCAACTATCCTGAATTCGAGGTTTATTATTCTGTGTTGGAAGAACACATTTTGGCCCCAGCCTTTTCGATCTGAACAGATTCCCTGATATTGCTCCAACCAATCTTGATCTATACGCAATTAATATGAATTCAATTGAGCTCGCAGAGTTGATGGCGTCATGACATGATATTTCACTTTAATTATATATTGCAATAGTCTGTAATAAATGATATATTATTTTCAGGATTATACTGAAGTCTTTGATCGGAAGAATGCTTATGAAACCATTAGCCAAAGCGTTCACAATTCTGCTCGGAATCTGCCTTGGAACCTCGTTGGCGGACGCTCAGACCATTACCAGCCTGTCAACGCAGATCAACAATTTGAAGACCTCGATAGAGACACAAATTGAGCAAATAAAAGCTGCACGCGCATCCTCGGACAGCCAGATTGAACTTGCCCGATTAAGGATTGGCCAACAAATTCAAAAGTCCGAGGAAGATCTGTCAATTCAGATGGAACAGCTCCAGCAGCTCAGAGATCAGCTCCAGCAGCAAAAAGACCTGGCCAATCAGACCGTAACCAACATGCAGAATGATCTCTCCAGCATTTCAAGTGATTCACTCAGCAGTATAGAAAATCAATTGTCACAAACCTCCGACATGCTCAACCGGATGAGGCAAACTTATCAGCAGGTCACAGGAGAGACGGACCCGACCAGTTCCAGTTCATTGGCGGCGAATAGTTCCAGCGCCTTGAGTCCGACCCCTCAGGAATCAATGACATCCAGTTCGCCATCATCTTCAACCACAACGACTACGATGACATCAAGCTGCCCTTACAGCGAAGCTCCCACAGTGGAAACCACCTCGTCTGGAACACCGGACAGCACAACAGAGGAGGCTCCGACACTTCCAGGTCTTTCAATACAACCTGAAACCACGACCCAGCCAGAAATGGCTCAGCCGACAACAACTCAGTCTGCTCCAACAACTTCGGCAACCCCGGCGGTCTTCCCCACCTCTGCTCCAGGTGGAGGCTGACCATTTGCTAACCAACCGGCGTCTAGTTAAGATGCCTTATTGATCTCACGTTAATCGTACCTCCTCTTTTTGGGGGTCCGTTTCGGAAAACGAGGCGTTCCCCCAATTCTTCTTTTTTACTTATCTACCTATCTGAAACTATTTAGTTTAACTGAAAACAACTTGGGATGGAATTGCACGAACGAAAACTCGACAGTTCCTCGTCGCCTTTAGTAAAGGAGGCCCTTTCCCATACAGCGGGGGCTATTTACTGGTTGGAACAAGAACAGCCATGAATTTTTGCTTGATCATGGTTTGAAACAAAGGCTGAACAACCGCCATGCATTCAGATCACTCCAAGTGGCTATCCGCCGCATGGTGATCAAGGCCATATTCCTTCAGCTTGTTTTGCAACGTTCGACGTGTAATTCCAAGCTCGGCGGCGCTTCTAGTCCTGTTACCATCATTGTGTTCCAATGTTATAAGAATAAGTTCTTTTTCAACTTCACGTATTGTCGTTCCGGGTCTGATCCCTTCGCTGTTCATACTGGGAGTTGGGGTTTCAACTGCCCGAGCGATCGATTCGGGCAACTCAGGGACGGAAACGTACTCATCACGAGTCAAGATTACGGCGCGCTCCACCACATTTTCGAGCTCTCTGATGTTTCCGGGCCAGGAATAGCGCATCATCGCGTCGAGAGCCCGCGGATGAAAGCCCTTTAGATGACGTCCATTCTTTTCATTGTAAATTTTGAGAAAATGTTCAGTGAGTAGTGGAATATCTTCCTTACGTTCTCTGAGTGGCGGTAACTGAATGGGTACTACATTGAGCCGATAAAACAGGTCTTCACGAAACGTCCCTCGCTTGACTTCCTCCTTAAGGTCCTTGTTTGTGGCGCTCAATATTCTTATATCGACTTTCACCGTCTTGGTGGATCCTAGCGGTTCAAACTCACGTTCCTGTAGCACACGCAGGAGTTTAGACTGGGTAGAAGGCGTCATCTCACCAATTTCATCGAGAAATATTGTGCCTCCATCAGCAAGTTCAAATCGACCTGGCCTTCTTCCAACGGCACCTGTAAAAGCGCCTCGCTCGTGACCGAAAAGTTCACTTTCCAGAAGTGTTTCGGGGAGCGCAGCGCAGTTGATCTTGATGAATCTTTTGTCCGATCTGGTCGATCCTTGGTGTAAAGCGTTTGCAATCAATTCCTTGCCAGTGCCCGATTCACCAAGAATAAGTACTGAAGCCTCAGTAGGCGCTACCATCGCTACAGTCTCGAGAACCCGTCTCATCTTCTGGGAGCGACCCACAATTTGCGACGCGTCGAATAAGTTCTCTATGCGTCTTTTTTGGAGAATGTTCTCTTCTTTTAGTCGCCAGAACTCCAGTGTTTGTTGAACTTTAATTCTTAATTCTTCTATATCTAAAGGTTTAGTCAAATAATCATGAGCTCCAGCCTGCAATGCTTCAATCGCTGTCTCCACTGAGGCGTATGCCGTGATTATGATAACTGGGATTCCCGGCGAGATTTTCTTGATTTCACGCAAAGCTTCTATGCCGTCTACATTGGACATTCTATTGTCCATGAGAATTAGATCGTAAAATTCATCTGACACCCGCTCTATTGCGTCTTTACCATCTTCAGCCTCGAAAACTTGGTAACCATCCAGAGAAAGGTTGGCCTTTAGCATCTTCCTTTGGGATGGCTCATCATCAACTACGAGAATTTTCGCTTGTCTTGCATTCATAAGAGATCCGTTTACCTAGAAAAGAAAAGACAAATGCGGATATTTGCCCTAATCATGGCATGATTCTTCCAAAATCCCTAATGTCCGAGGTAATTAATTATGAAATGGCCGAAGCCCTGTTAATGTCAGCCTCAGGTTGTTCTAATGACACTTCTTGCGGCGATTCATAAGGATTTAATATCACAATAAATCTTGTGCCATTGTTGTCCGATTCAACCTCGATCTCACCCCCATGGCCCTCAATGATGCTTTTTACAATAGCTAGTCCAAGTCCCGTACCCTTTTTCTTGGTAGAGAAAAATGGGTCAAAAAGCTTGTCAATATTTTCTCGTGGAATTCCCTCACCTGTGTCCTCAGTGACAACCTGTAATCTTCCATGTGTGTCCGTGAGCAACTTTATTGTGACTTGTCCACCCTTTCCAGTGGCTTCAATTGCATTGATAAGTATGTTTAGAAATACTTGAGTCATCTGATCCGAATCAACAAGCACCAAAGGCAGGTCCTTCTCAGTGGTAGCAACCACTATATTCACTCCTGCCTCAAAAGCTTCGCGCTCAACGACTCTCACGCAATGATCAACAATTTCTTCCGCAGACCTTATGGTCAACCGGGGTTCACGAGGTTTCGAATAGGCCAAGAGTTTCGATATTACCCGATTCAGACGGTCTACTTCAGTCAACATCAACTCAGTGTAGCGATAGTCTTCGGGTTCCATCGAAAGCTTTTTTTGGAAATACTGAATAAAACCACGAATGGAGTTTAGCGGATTGCGAATCTCGTGAGCTACCCCCGCGGACAAACGTCCGAGGGCCGCAAATTTTTCACTCACGATGATCTTTTGCTCAAGTTCACGAATTAAGGTCATATCACGCAGGATAACGACTGCGCCACGGGGCCTGTGAGACTCCTGATCCTTTAATGGGGAAACAGTCAATGCAAGGAAATTCTTACCTTTCCCATCCCCGTTAACTTTGACCTCTTTTTCCAACATTGAATCGGGGTCTGAAAGGACTTTCCTTATCTCATCTTCTACTGGCAAGATCTCGGAAATTAACTTCCCATCTAGGTCTTCCTTCATCTTTCTCAGAATTTCCAGAGCGTTAGGATTGTAGGTCGCAACACGTAGTGAACGGTCCACAGTGATCAAGCCGTTTGCCATGCTCTCCAGGACATTTCTCGTGTATGTCCGCATTTCGTCGAGTGTACGCCTGACCAGGTAGGCGTTCTGAACCACAAAGACGAAATAGACACTTGCCGAACCAACAATAAAAAGGACTGCCCCCATAAATACGGCGAACACAATCTCCTGTCGCCGAATTTCCTTAAAACGGTCCATCTTCAGGCCAAGAAAAAGAACCTGCTTCTGCTCACGATCAAACAGATCCAGTAGTTCCTGACCGATGCGCGTGTGCTTCGCAGCGATTTCACTCTCCGCCAGTTGATCCGGAAAGGGCGTGAAGGGTTTCCAAATTTCAAAAATTGTTCGCCCATCCGGCAATTCGCGCTTGAATGAAAGAGGCTCACCAGTCCTGATAACAGTACGGACCGTCTGAAGCTCCTTCCCCATGAGCAAACGAAGGCCGATCTTCGCCGGTTCGCTGTGGGCCACTATCATCCCGTCACTATTTATAAGCCCTACCCATGCGACATCAGGATCTTTGGCCGCTTGTTCTATGAGCATCTGTAAATATTCTATCCCCCAGTCTCCCTCCATGAAACCGGTTCGGGTTCCGGCTTCAAGTGTACGTATTACGGAAATCCCCTGTCTTAGAGTAAATTCCTCCATCCTCTGGTTCTGCGCGTTGATATTCCTAATCGTAAAAATAACAACAATGACGAGCAAGGTTCCAGCTACAAGCACAATGGACAAAACCGGGAGATATCGCATCAAGTCTTTGATTTTCATAGTCCAGGACTTCGCTCAATGAAAGAAGTGAATTCGTGAAACAATCACCAGTCTATTATCTGGCATTTTTCTGATAGGACTTCAATTTATTAGCCGAGGATTTCTTTTCTTAGCACTCCTATCATTTTAATGGCTTGGCTTCAACAACTATCACAATCAATTGTCGCTGGGAATGTTTTCGTCAAAATGCTAGCCAAGACCGTGATTGAATCACTTATTTTGTTGTAAAGTTAATCATCATATGTTATGCATCGCTTTATTAAATGGAGATAATGCTTCGTTTAATTAAAAGTTATTATATATAGTTTACCCTTGCAGAGCTTTGGTCATGAATGTCCGGGCAGGTTCAATTGACACAGGAACACTTCCAGTCTCCCGGAATCTATTATAAATGAAAGCAGTGCGCATTTCGTCGACTCTGCTTTAGGTGTAAGCAACAAGAAGGATTGAATTTACTCTATCCATTTTCCTTTTTTAAACCAGGGCTTTCCCCTAAACAATAAACCAAATATCGCGAGTGTCCCCAAAATGCATAGCAACACCAATTCTGACGATTTTTCGTATGTAGTAAAAGGCCGGGAGCTGTTGGAACGGGGCAATATTGCGTCCGCCGTAGAGTGCTACAGCCAAGCCTTTGATCCTGAGGCGCTGGATGAACCGGAAGCCCGTAATATGCTCATAGAAGCCCGAGCCAATCTCTCTCGAAAATTCCTACCTGAAGCCCTCGACAGCTTCGAAGAGGCCCTCATTATAGGCGACACAATCCAAAGGCGTCAAGCAATTGAGGGCATCACAGCGATAGCCGAAATTTGGGGCAACTTGACTTTCCTGACTCAACAGCTCAAGGAAGGGCTGAAAAGTGTGGTTGGTCGGAAAAACAGGTCTATCCCAGGGCTCGCGAGGGTATCGGATGACGAAAACTTGGTATTGATATCAAATGAGGCCCTAGCAAAATTGCCGGACCGTTTGCTCCGAGGCGTAAAAATCACAAGGGTTCCAGCTCGTCTTATTGGCGCGACCCTGCCAATAGACGCCGAGAAATGTATCCCATACTCTGCTCGTGATGATATCGCTTATATTCTTGAGGTAGCTCAAGCTATTGTGAATTACAAGGAACCTCTTCGCCAGATGCCAAACCACTTCGAAACCTCGCCATCGATGACCGGGCTTGATCAGATCATATGACTGGGGCTTGGGAACTACTTTCCGAGCCCTAGTGTCAATCCCTCAAACCTAAAAACTTGACACCCCGGCAACAATCAAATAAATGTGCTGTCTTAAATGTAATAGGGCAGCCTTTTTACCGCGGGCACAAGGGGTGACACAATTGCGAGCTTTAGGACTGGACATAGGTTCAAAGAGGATTGGGGTGGCTCTCAGCGACCAATCCGGAATTATTGCTCAAGCCTTGGAAACCATAGCCTCCA
Source organism: uncultured delta proteobacterium (assembly GCA_963798475.1). Classification (GTDB taxonomy): domain Bacteria; phylum Desulfobacterota; class Desulfomonilia; order Desulfomonilales; family Desulfomonilaceae; genus CAJBEZ01. Next base: position 462,707 of record CAWCTI010000013.1, on the reverse strand, counting down.
CCAATCCGCAAAGAGACCTTTGTCGAGTGCTTCAAATCGTTCGCGATTATGATGTGACAGAGATTGTGATTGGCGTACCTTACAACATGGACGGTTCTGAAGGTCAGCAGGTAGAAAAAGTCCGAAAGTTTAAAGAACTAATATCCGGAAATGTCTCAGTGCCGGTTTTTGAATGGGACGAACGGCTGACAACGGTAATGGCGGAACGCGCCCTGTTGGAAGCTGACATGAGCAGAGCCAAACGTAGAAAGGTTATTGATAAGGTAGCAGCAGCTTTGATCCTGCAAGGTCATCTTGATCGCCGTCGTAATGAGGCCTTTTTTGAGTCATGAAAGTTCCTGTTTTCTCAATAGTTAAGACCGCTTCTGCAATTGCTCTACTAATTATCCTAGCTGTTGCGGGACATTTTCTCTATTCTAACTTTCCGGAAATGGTGCGCCATTTGCTTGCTTCTGGATCGGAGAAGACAACTCCTAGCCATGACGTTGTCGTAACTATTCCCAAAGGCGCTTCGCTGTCAGAGGTTGGGAGCATACTTCAGGAAGAGGGTGTTATTAGCAGTAAACTGGTTTTCAAGATTGTCGCTTTTATTCGGGGTGAACAGCGCCATGTGAAAGCTGGAGACTACCTCCTAAAGACTGGAAGTGATCCTGGAAATGTCCTGGACCTCCTTATTTCCGGCAAGACTCTCGTATTTACCATTACAATTCCTGAAGGATACAACATTTTTCAGATTGCCGACTTGTTTGAGCAAAAAGGTATTGCGTCCAAAAAGGACTTTCTGGCTATTGCTTCGGACCCGGCGTTTCTTCTTGAATTGGGTATTGAAGGCGAAACACTTGAAGGCTTTCTTTTCCCCGACACATATTTTCTGAGACCGTCCGAAAGGTCCAATGTGAAACTGATCGCAAAGAAAATGGTGTCTAGATTCAAATCGGTTTATGACAAATATGTCCGGGAAACAGCGGAGAAATTTGGATGGAGCCCCCTACAGGTCGTTACCCTTGCCTCACTTATTGAGAAAGAGGCCAAACCTAATGAACACTCTCTGGTTTCAGCGGTCTTTCATAACCGCCTGAGACAGAATATGAAACTCCAGTGCGACCCAACCGTAATATACGGTATCAAGCCGATGGGAGCAAAAATTACACGGGCCGACCTTGACCGAAAACAACCATATAATACTTATCAAAATGCAGGACTTCCACCTGGTCCAATTGCCAATCCAGGCAAAGAATCTCTAATCGCAGCGGCAATGCCGGCCGCTGTAGACTACCTATATTTTGTCGCAAAAAATGATGGTAGTCACCAATTCTCAAACAATCTTGCGGAGCACAATAAATGGGTACATCTCTACCAGAGGCAACCCAGCTCCTTAACACCCTAAGGCATCACAACAAGCTTTCTGGAACTGGAAATATCAGGATAATGGTTTCCGGATGCGATTTCATATCGAAACATCAAACCAGGCCCATCAGAATATTTCAGTCACTTGGATAAGCGGGAAAAGCTAAATTCGGCAATACCGGAAGCTTCGCGGCAAACCATAACGGGCAATAACAAGGAGGAAGAAAATGAAAATCGACCTCATCCTGTACGTGTCCTTGACCCGGTTCGTTTCAGGATCCGTGGCTGGAGACCCGATCCAGTTGGAGATCCAGCCAAAGACTTCCATAAATGATGTGTTGCAACAAATGGGCTTACCCGTCGACATGTCACTAATTCTGTTGATCAATGGCAGGTCAGGAATCAAGAGTCAGGAGCTGCACGAAAATGATCGGCTGGCCATATTTCCTACCATAGCTGGAGGATGACATCGTGTTCTGCAAGGGAAGGAACGCTTTATTCCACAGCGCCTCTATTATGTCACAATAGGCATAACATATATATATTATTAGCTTTTTTAGTCATTTCTTCTTGACTGCCCCTCATTCAAATCATATCATCAATATCGTATAGTGTTCTTTATGAGTCTTACGGCGCTATATCGCTACTAATCTTTTTATTCCTCATCGTTTTGCCTGATTGAATGGAGGATCACCCATGGAAAAAATTTTACGTGTTGACATGGGAGCCCAAGGAGGCCCTCAGGCCACCTTAGTCCCGGTAGGCGCTTATGCTGGCCTTGGCGGTAGAGCTTTGACATCCGCTATCGTAGCCAAGGAAGTCCCACCGCTGTGCCATGCCCTAGGCGCCGAAAACAAGCTAATCATTGCCCCCGGCTTGTTAAGTGGGTCAATCGCAGCCAATTCAGGTCGTTTGTCCGTTGGATGTAAGAGTCCTCTTACGGGAGGAATCAAGGAATCCAACGCAGGGGGCATGGCTTCCCAGACTCTTGCCAAACTTGGTTACGCGGCGGTTGTTCTGGAAAGCATACCGAAGACAGATGATATTTACACAATCTTCATTAACAAGGATGGCGTAAAAATAGAGATTGATAACAGCTTGAAGGGATTAGGCAATTACGCGCTCATCGAAAAACTGAAAGCAAAATACGGTGACAAGGTCAGTTACATGTCAATCGGGCCGGCAGGTGAAATGAAATTGGCCGCTGCTTCCATCGCATGTACTGACATGGAGTGTCGGCCTACCCGTCATGCTGGGCGAGGTGGAACCGGAGCGGTCATGGGCTCAAAAGGCGTAAAGGCGATCATCCTTGACGACACCGGTCTAACAATGAGGCAACCGAAGGACGCAGAAAAATTCAAAGAATCCAACAAAAAATGGGTCGATGGCCTTAAAAAGCACCCCGTCACAGGGGAAGGCCTAGCGGCGTACGGAACTAACGTGCTCACCAATGTGCTTAATGAAGCAGGTGGCTACCCAACACACAACTTCACATGGGGCCGCTTCGAAGGTCACACAAAAATAAGTGGAGAAACCCAGGCCGCTCTGGAAACGGAACGTGGTGGCAACCCCACACATGGCTGCCATCGCGGGTGCGTAATGCGTTGTTCAGGCATTTATATGGATAAATATGGTCAATATCTGACGAAGCAGCCTGAATATGAGACCGTGTGGGCACATGGCGGCAACTGCGGCATTGACGATCTCGACACAATCGCTATGCTGGATCGCCTTGATGACGATTACGGTGTTGACACCATAGAGATGGGAGCAACTATCGGGGTCGCTATGGAGGCGGGCCTAGCCAAATTTGGAGATGGTGATGCTGCCATAAATTTCGTCAATCAAGTTGGAAAAGGCACTGACCTAGGCCGTATTCTTGGGAGTGGGGCCGCTGTGACGGGAAAGGTATTCGGGGTCGAGCGTGTGCCCGTTGTCAAGAACCAGGCCCTTCCCGCCTATGACCCCAGGGCCGTTCAAGGGATGGGTGTCACTTATGCTACAAGCCCCATGGGAGCAGACCATACAGCAGGTTACGCCGTAGGATCAAACATTCTGGGAGTTGGCGGAAAAACGGACGCTCTTTCACCTGTAGGACAGGTTGAACTGTCCCGAAATCTGCAGATCGCGACAGCAGCGGTAGATTCCACTGGCATGTGCCTTTTTATCGCTTTTGCGGTATTAGACCAACCAGAGACTTTTCAGGCGCTAATTGACATGATCAACGCATTCTACGGTCTCAGTCTGACTGCTGACGATGTCGCGGCACTGGGAAAGAGTGTGCTTAAGAACGAGCGGGAATTCAACATAAAAGCTGGATTCACTTCGGCCCACGATCGTTTACCGGCTTTCTTTACTCGTGACGCGTTGCCGCCTCATAACATCAAATTCAAGGTCACCGACGCGGAACTAGACCAGGTGTTTAACTTTTAGAAACAATTTGTTTTCAAGAGAAATAGGGGCTAATTTAAAAGTCCAATCTTCACGTCGAAGGCGAATCCATAATCAATAAAGAGGATTCGCCTTTTGCTTCGAGCTAATCATGATTGACAGTGATAAGATTATTCAAATCCTGTTCCCCATTCTTCAAAAAGGTTTTTGTGTAAAAGTTTTAACCGGCGTAAGCGTTAAACGACTACTTGAGGACCAATTCAAACTGTCCGGAGATTTTGTGGATCTCAAAATTTCCACCGTTTTTCTGAATGGAAAAGCTGTTGATAATATTGATAGCGCTATTGTAACAGACAATTGTGAACTGGCGCTTTCAGGGGCCATGCCTGGGTTCGTAGGCGCAGCCATGCGTCGGGGAGGTTATTACAGTTCCATGCGTTCTACGGTAAGCCATATTGAGCAGATTTCTATATCTCCAATCAAAGAAGGCGTTGTAAAGATCAAACTATACAACACACTTATCCAGTCGCTAGGCCTGGAATTTGCCCAACGCGGCATTATTGTATCTAAAACAGACGCTTCTGGGTTGCTCGATGCGCAGCTGAGTCCATTTATAAATACTTCTCTTGATACCAATATGCCTGATTCATATTTGATTACAATTAAATGTCATAATTAATTAACTTATAAATTTATCATCTGCCTTTAATAAGTTTGATTCGTGTGCGTGATACGCATACAATACTGCATGAAGAACTTCAATCGATATCCCATTCCATCGAAACAGAGCGTATTTGTTTATTCAAGGAGTACCCTCTGCCATCCATAGAAATCAAGAACAGATTTGAAACCAAGCTCAAGTATGCCCATTTCTCAAAAATTCGGGAATCTCTTCAGCAGGTTGCAGCGGCAAGCCCTGGATCACAAATCAAAGTGATAGATCTTGCCTGTGGTCCTGGAAATATGGCCCTGTTCTGCGACGATGCCCCTGCCATGGAATGGTTCGGGCTGGAACTATGGCCGAATGAATTGAGACAAGCCGCTGATACTACCGCTTACAAGGGACTGGTTCAGGCAAATCTCGTTCAGCGATTGCCCCTCAAAAAACGCGCCGTTGACGCGATTATACTTAACGAAATCCTTATGTACCTGGAAAACTCGCCGGAACTTTTGGTCGAGTTGTTTCATGTTATCAAACCTTCAGGCATGTTATACGTTTACAACCCAATTTACACAGTGCCTACCCTGCTCTCCAAACTCAAAAAGATTGGTAGACGGATCCACAAATCCGATGAAGCCGTGGCCTTTGATTGCGAATACGATTGGAAAAAGTCTTCGAGAGCTTCCAGAATAAATTTTTATTCTTTTGATTCTTTGGTTAAGGAAATTCAAGATGCGGGATTCAAGATCCTTGAGATAACAGGGTTCCGGATTTTTCGGAATCGTATCCGCCTAATGCGTGAATTTGAGAATTTGGGTTGGTATCGGGAAATAACGAAACGATTTGCCCATCGTAATCCCCGGTTGGCATCGGACATATTGATAATCGCTCGTAAGCCATAGAAGATGTCATTAAAGTTGGCCAATAATTTCAAGAAATCGAAAATCTGCAGGAATTACCCTCACATGTTCCGGTAATGGTTGGATCCACAGTTGATAGAGCATCAATTGCGTCAGAATTCACTATATCTATGTAATCAAGATTGGCTGAGACATACGCTCCAGCGTCCCCAGCTTCCAAAATATTCTTGATTAATCCAAGCGTCTGCGTTAGCGCGTCGAATAGAACTTTTTCGTTGACGGTCATTTGAAATGGCTCCATTAGTCAGTATATCCCCGTTTCCAACTGTTGTCACTGAATGATGTCGCAAATTCTCTGATATTCGAGGTAATCCAACAATCCAGATTCACAGGTTGCGGGTAACCGATAACCACATTTTCCACACTCGTATCCTACAAAGTCGCAATCCTCGATTCGAATGTTTCCATGTCCTATTTCATCACCTAGAAAAACTATTTCGGAAGAAACTTTGGCCCCGTTGCAAACCTCAACTATCTTATCATTTCCACATTTCGGACATTTCCAATACATTTCAGGCGGCTCCCTGCAAGGGTACTTATTTTTTCTAAAACCACACGTGGCGCTCTCGTCTTCTCTCTTTATGGCCCTTTTTGTCTTTGTTGTCCAGGAAAGTGAAAAGAGTTCGGTTCAAAGCATCGCGACAAAGCTTTATTATGAAAAACTCCGAGCGCCTACGTCACATAACCGAGACGAGTTATCTAACCATTGAGTCCAAGCTGCTTACAACATCTTCAGCAAAATTCTCGTCATTGATATGCGCCTCAATTTCAATGACCTCGACTCGTGGATCGAGTCTAGTTTTAAGCTCCGAAACAAATATCTGATCTGCATTCTTATCATGCAAAGGAGCCCCTGTAGCGTCTGCTTCCGAGAAGCCCCCCATCGGAATAACCACCTTGGTAGGACCCTGCGACCGGTTTAACTTTTCCGAAATTATTGCCGCAAGTTTAACCATGTCTTCAGCCGACGTCCTGACACCGGACCTGAAATCGTACCAAAAAACAGCGCGATCACGGAGATGAGTCGGCATCGTTTCTCTTGAGTTAAATTCCAATACTATACAATCAAGACCGCCGGGGACCACCACTTGAGGCAAGCCTAAGCGCCCGGCGGTTTCTAGTCGGCTCGGTCCAATGTCTCCGCAATAACCCCCATACAAATAGTCGGAGAATTCATGAAGCGCTAAGTCCACAACCGCATTGACAATTCCCTGTTCTATTAAGTCCTCCATGGCCATACCGCCTGTGCCATTGGCGTGGAATGGGGCAACTTCGTAGCCTTTTTGTTCAAGCTTGGCTTTGACATGCATGGCTCCCTCTGTGATGAAGCCAAAAGATGTCAACCCTACAATGGGTTTTTCAGATTCAATCTTTCGGGAATCGAAAGCCATGCCCGCCATGGCTGCAACCGCATTGGAAAATATCTTCCTGCTAATGGGATTGAGACCGAGAATATCAACAACGGAGTGCATTACCGTGATATCCTTGGTTCCAATTAGTTTGCTCATGTCTCGGGATGCGACCGTAGACACCATAAGCTTCGGGACACCAAGCGGTAGACTTCTCATTACTCCTGTCCCGATGTGGGTCCCAGTTCCTCCTCCAACGGACAAAATTCCAGACAACCTACCGGCATTATGGAGCTTTTTAACTATTGAGGCCGCTCCGAGGATCATGTTTTCTACAGCGAACCTCCTGTCGCCCCTTCGATATATCTCCTCTATGGTAGTGCCAGCCGCCAGAGCGACGTCTGTGCGTGAAATGTCAGATGAAAACATTGGAGGACAAAGCGTTCCAACGTCGATCACTATCGTGCGACACGCGTGACGCGAGAGTTCATCCCTCATGAACTCCACCTCTTCTCCTTTTGTGTCCAATGTTCCGACTATTGCTACGATTGGGTTCATTGAAACCTCACGCATAAGGATTGTTAGCCAGACGGGTGCTAAATCCGTGTTTTTAGTTCTCACTGTTTGAGAATTTCGTCTAGAGAATTCTCTTCTCGCTTCCTGATAGCTATTCTTAAGAACTTTCGGACTGGCGCCATCATGGGTTTTTCTCGAAGGACTACAATGTCCGCTGGGAACTGAATGTTGCCTTCAACAAGGTCAATCTTTTTCAAGGCGCCTTTGGCAAGCTCTTCAGCCACCTCGTTGGCCATGACAAAAGAAATCCCCATACGGCGTTCCACATAAGCCAGCATAAAACTTAAACTGCCTGACTCTATGATAGCGGAAGGTTTAACATCGTGTTCCGCTAGTTTCTTCAGGATGGCGTCACGAGAACCTGAACCTTTTTCACGTATTATCAGCAAGGCTTCGGACAGGTTCCTAATGGAAACTCTGCCCCGTTGGGAAAACGGGTGGTCAGGCCTGGCTACTAACGCCAATTCAACAATTGCAAAGGGAAACGACTTAAAGCAAGCCTCATAATTAGTTCTCGCGACAACAACCAAATCTTCTTTTCGATTCCTCAAACGGGCCAACAAGTCAAACGAGTTTCCCTCATTCAATTTCACCAGAATTTCGGGAAACTGATCCTGAAACTTTGAGACCAGTTCCGGCATTAGTGTTACCGCATAATCTTTGGTTGTTCCAATTCTCAAAACACCAGAACTTGGTTGCCTCGATTCATCAAGAAGAGACTCAATTTGCCCTAACCGAGCAAATATAACCTTGCTCAACAAAAATATTGATTCCCCAACGTCTGTAAGCTTGTATTGGTTTCCTTCCCGATAGAACAATTTTACTGCGCATTCTTCCTGGAACCGTAGAATTTGTTGTGAGATCGCTGATTGACTGACGTTCATAATTTCAGCAGCGCGAGTCATGCTATGAAAGAGGCAGAAATGATAAAATGTTTCCAGGTGTTTCAGATTGATTGCCATGCCGGAACCCCGCTTTGCCAGAGTATAGTATAAGACAGACTTATAAACATATAACTTTTTCTGTCTTGACTTGATCGCCACAAAAAGTTGATAATTTTGGTTATGTAAGGCGCTCGCGGAAATGGAACGAGATCTGAAATCCCTGGTTACGTCATAGACGTCTGGGTTATAAGTTTTATTGTTTCCTCCGATGGTGATTCATGCCATTTTTATGAGATTGTCTATGGCTTGCGATCTTGATTTTACACTTCCCAACGACTCATGACGGAAAGCATGAGAACCAAAATTGGCGAACCTTTAGTCTGTCGGTTCATTATTGTTTTTGTCGGGTGAACAATGCTGCGATGAAGCATCAGCAGCACATTCTCAACGTAGACAGACCATATTAACAAACCTGATTCGATCTGATTGCTGGAAAGGCATGTAGTGAAGAGAATTGTTGTCGGCATAAGCGGAGCAAGTGGAACCATCTACGGGGTTCGTTTGCTAGAAGTTTTAAATCAACTTGATGGTATCGAGACTCATTTGATTCTTTCGCGGGGAGCAAGGGTTACAATGGAACATGAGACTTCGATTAGACCAGAAGCCCTGGAAAAACTAGCTCATGTATCGCACTCCCCTGACAATCTCGCTGCTTGTGTTTCAAGTGGATCTTTCAAGACTCACGGTATGGTAGTAGCTCCTTGCTCAATGAAAAGCCTATCTATGATCGCCAACTCTATAGATGACAACCTTTTGATTCGATCAGCCGATGTAACATTAAAGGAAAGAAGAAAACTTATTTTGATTGTCCGGGAAACCCCTCTCCATCTCGGCCATCTGCGCCAGATGACCGCTGTGACAGAGATGGGCGCGATAATATTGCCACCTGTCCCATCTTTTTACCACAAGCCAAAGACAATAGAGGATATTATTGATCAGACGATAGGCAAAGCTTTAGATCAATTGGACATTGACCATCATCTGTTCCGACGCTGGTCAGGAGGATGAAAAAAGAAGAGCTTGAGAAAATAATTGTCAACTTACTGGACTCATCTACAACAATGACATTAAGCTGCACTTTATCGAATGAACCATGGATTTGCCCGGTGTTTTACGCTCGTCAGGGATTTGATCTTGTTTTCTTTTCGTCAAAAGACTCCAGACATTCTGCCGTATTCAAGGAAAATCGACGAGCCGCGGCGTCGGTTCATGCAGAATGCGACAACTGGCGAAATATCAAAGGATTACAAATGGAAGGCCATGTCGAAATTATAACCAAGATACCTGCAATCGCAAAAGCCACTGTCACGTACTTCAGAAGGTATCCATTTGTTCGAGAATTTTTTAGTAAAGGTTCCTCTTTGTCCGATGAACTTAAAGGGAAAATGAGCAAAGTAGCTCTGTATATTTTCCGCCCTGGTAATATATTATACTTGGATAATTCAATCGGATTAGGCGTCAGATGGAAACTGACCATACACGATGGAGTAGCGGTTGGTTCCCCTGTTCCAGCCTAACTCCAAGAAATGGTCCAAACTCATGATCGTTTCCTGAAACGGTCGACGTGTCAAAGGTAAGTAACAAGAGACAGGAGGAAGAAACATGGCCGAGATGAAATTCCCAAATCCGCACGAAGCGGAAACTATTCCCGGGACCGAGGGTTGGGAACGCATGTATCCCTACAATTATCAGTACAGGTACCTGAAAATCCGGAACGCAAGAAATATGAGGAGGACATGTTCTGGTTTTACGATGGACTGCACTATCCAGAACCGATGTATCCCTTTGATATCATTTGGGATGAGGCGTGGTATTTGGCCCTTTCTCAGTTCAATTCCAGGATCTTCATCGTTCCTCCTGCAATGGGTATCGATCACCGTATTCATAACGGCTACATTTATATCACTCCATTACCCGTTTCTGACCCAAGCGAGATTCCAAAAAGGGCAGAATTGTTTATGAAAAGAGCGGGGTATTATTATCAGAACTGGGATCGCCTCCATGACCAGTGGGAAGGAAAAATGCGAGACGTTATTGATCAGGTCTCGAAGCTTGAAATCCCTACCCTCCCTGAAATGGAAGACGAGTCCGTGGTCACCGAAGGTCTTGGCACATCTACCGGGTATACACTGCTCAAAGCATATGACAAACTTATCGATCTTGGCATACTCACTTGGCAGTATCACTTCGAGTTTCTGAATTTAGGGTACGCCGCCTACGTGGTTTTCGTTGATTTCTGTCAAAAAGCCTTTCCTGATATTCCTCTTCAAAAAATCACGCAAATGGTCGGTGGTATCGATGTGATAATTTATCGACCGGACGAAGAGTTAAAAAAATTGGCCAAGTTAGCGATTGATCTCGGAGTGGATGACATCGCGCTAATAGGCAAAGAGATTGAAGTATTGGAAGGCATGCAGGCGAGCGAGAACGGCAAGAAGTGGCTGGAGGCCTTCCATGCAGCGAGAGAACCCTGGTTCTATGTGTCCACAGGAACCGGTTGGTATCATCACGACAAATGCTGGAATGACGACCTGGACATTCCACTGTCGGCAATGGGGATTTATATAGAAAAAATTAGGAAAGGGGACAATATAGATCGGCCAACCAAGAGCATTATTGCAGAAAGAGAAAGGCTCGCTACGGAATACAGGGCTTTACTCAATACGGACGCCGACAGACAGACTTATGATCAGCTACTCGGGACAGCGAGAACAGTTTTCCCATATGTCGAGAATCATCTTTTCTACGTCGAGCACTGGTTCCACAGTCTTTTCTGGAACAAAATACGTGAGGTCGGGAAAATCCTGGTTGATTACAAATTGATCGAGGATGTGGAAGATATCTGGTACTTGAAAAGATCCGAAATTAAGGACGCTCTTTGGGACGTAGTTACGAGCTGGGCGACAGGAAGTAAGCCAAGAGGACCCCTCGTATGGCCCACAGAAGTGGCTTGGCGTAAGGGAGTCATGGACAAATTCCGTCAGTGGACGCCTCCCGACGCTATGGGCACCATACCGGAGACCATATCTGAACCATTCACGATAGTCCTGTGGGGTATCACCTCCGAATCCATGTCTCATTGGGCAAAATTAAAAGCCGTAGCTGAAGGTGATCTGACCAAGATCATCGGGTTTCCTGGTTCCCCGGGGATTGTCGAAGGTAAAGTTCGCGTATGCCGTACAGTCAAAGAGGTGGGAGAACTCCAAGAAGGAGAAATACTTGTGGCCCCCACGACTTCTCCTAGTTGGGCGCCGGCTTTCCAGAAAATCAAAGCTGCCATTACCGATGTTGGGGGGGTTATGTGCCACGCGGCTATCGTGTGTCGTGAATATGGTCTTCCGGCCATCGTGGGAACCGGGTCAGCGACATCGAGGCTGAAAACAGGCCAAAGAATAAGGCTTGACGGTTCCAAAGGTGAAATCAACATAATCGATTAGACATCTGTCCTAAAACAATAGGAGTCCGTGATGGACACATCAGGGTATGTGATCCCTTTTGAAAATTGCGATAATAGCATGGTTGGTATTGTTGGAGGAAAATGCGCCAGTCTGGGGGAACTAATGAAGGCAAGAATCCCAGTTCCCCCGGGCTTTGCAATCACGACCGCCGCATACGAACAATTCCTTGATGACAATGACCTGAAGAACAGGATTGCCAATCGTTTGGTCTACCTAAATGATGAGGACCTTTCTAAACTGGAAGAAGCGTCGAAAGATATCCGAAGTTGGATCGAGGCTGGAACCATAAGCGAAACACTGGAAGACATCATCGCCTCGCACTATCGGCTCTTGGCACGCCGTTCCCGAATACCAGCCCTGCCGGTTGCGGTTCGATCCTCGGCGACGGCAGAAGATCTCCCCGGCGCGAGCTTTGCCGGACAGCAAGATACTTTCTTATGGATAAGGGGTGTGGATCAGTTGCTCGATAGAACAAAAAGATGCTGGTCCAGCCTGTTCACTGCCAGAGCAATCGCCTACAGGATAAAAATGGGATTCGAACATTCGATTGTCCTCATTAGCGTTGCGATCCAGAAAATGGTTAGATCATTTACGGCAGGAGTTATGTTTACACTGAACCCGGCCACGGGTGACAGGGCTACTGTAGTTATAGATTCTAACTTCGGATATGGAGAAAGCGTAGTGTCGGGAGAAGTGACGCCTGACCAGTTTCACGTGAACAAGATTACTATGGATGTTGTAAAGAAGACCGTTTCAGAGAAGAAGATTTATTACACTACAGACCCGGAGTCCGATGAAGTTCTAAAACTGGATTTACATCCGGAACGACAGACACAACAGAGTCTTCTGGACGAAGAGATAATTCAGCTTGCTAAAGTCGGGAAAATTATTGAGCAACATTACGGGCGTCCTATGGATATAGAATGGGCCACAGAAAAGGGACTGCCTTACAAGGGAGAAATTTTTATTCTTCAGAGCCGCCCTGAAACCGTTTGGAGCCAAAAGGAGGCTAAACCATTAGTAGAGCCCAAGTCTTCTGCGATTGAACAAATAATCGCTGGACTGATCAAGGGACGAACCATTACATGAGCGCCAAATAATCTAAAGATAAGGAGATGTGGATTCGTATGAAAGACATGAGAGATTTTGTCAAGGAAGCTGAAGCTAAAGGACTCTGCAAAAGGATTAAGGCGGAAGTCGACTGGGACCTCGAACTGTCACATATCGCTAAACTCAACGAGGAACAAAGCGGTCCTGCGCTGTTGTTCGAAAATGTAAAGGGTTATCACACACCGGTCATCACCAGCGTGTGCACTACGACGGAACGACTGTCCCTGATCATGGGGCAACCGCTCGGCTCAACCTTGGTGAATCTTTATGACGCATGGGCGCGGTTGGGCGAAAATCTGCTTCCGCCCAAGTATGTTGACAAGGCTGCAGCGCCATGCAAGGAAAACATACTCACCGGAGATCAGATTGATCTGTACAAATTCCCGGTTCCCCGATGGTACCCGCTGGATGGGGGGCGCTATATCGGCACTGCCCACTTTTTCATTACCAAAGACCCTGAAACAGGCTGGGTCAACCTGGGTACTTACCGCGCCCAACTGCTGGGCAAGGACAAGATCGGAACCCAGTTCATCAAAGGCAAACACGCTGACATCATGCTGAAGAAGTATAAGGCATTGGGCAAACCAATGCCTGTGGCCTCGGTAATCGGATGTGATCCTTTGCTTTTCATCATGGGTGCGGCCCGAATTTCCGCTTCCGTGTCAGAATATGACGTGGCCGGAGCCCTCAGAGGAACCTCCGTTGAAGTAGTAAAGGGTGAAACGGTTGATCTGCCCATCCCGGCCCATGCGGAAATCGTTCTGGAAGGCGAGGTAGACGCCGACAAATTCATGGAAGAAGGACCGTTTGGCGAGTACACCGGTTATTACTCTGGTGTGGGTACTGATCCACGAAATTTCATGGATGTGAAATGCGTCACTCACCGAAATAATCCCATTCTGTGGGGGACTACTGTTGGTCGGGCAGTCACCGACACCCACATGACTATGGCTCTTTCCTACGGAGCGACTCTCTGGCAGCAACTCCTGGCCATGAAGATTCCAGGTTTGAAAGCCGTTTACTGTCCCCCCGAAGGGTCGGGCAGATTCCTTGCTATCATCTCCGTGAAACAGATGTATCCAGGCCATGCGGACCAAGTGCTGACAGCGGCCATCTCTACGGAGATGGGCGCTTATGGTCTAAAAACAGTGATCGTTGTAGATGAAGACATCGATCCATGGGATATTCCACGGGTGATGTACGCTCTCAGCTTCAGGTTTCAACCCAACCGTTCTCAGGTCATCAAGCGGGGAAGATCAACACCGTTGGATCCCTCACTGCCAATCGACGCCAGAGACATAACTGGCCGTCTCCTCCTGGATGCTACTATACCTTATGACTGGAAAGACAAGCCGATACCCATCGAACTCGATGCAAAAATGGTGGAAAGAGTTAAGGGACGGTGGTCCGAACTGGGACTGTGAATTGGAGATCGCTAAACAGAAAACGCTAATCAGCTCGGTCTATCGAGGAGGACTGGATGAAACCGATTCGTTATAAACAGGAAATGGTCGATGAATTCATAAAGGACGGATACTGGACTCAAGAGACCTTTTATGATTTCTGGGACAGAAACGCCCGTGAATATGGAGAAAGAGAGGCCCTGGTCGATTCCAAATACCGGTTGACGTGGGCCGAGGCTAAGCATCTTGTGGACGCAATGGCTATGTCATGGGTCGACATGGGAATTCCGAAGCATTCCCGCATTATCATTCAGTCCCCCAACAGCGTTTACGGTTTTTTGTCCAGGATCGCTTGTGAAAGAGCCGGCCTCATCTCATTGACGGTTTATCCATACCTTCGTCAAAGAGAACTTGAATACATGGTTGAGCGGACAGAGGCATCGGCCGTTATCATCCTAAACATTTACAACAAATTCAATTACCTGGAAATGTATAAAGGACTGCAAAAGCAGTTTCCGCATTTGAAGAATATATTTCTGTTTGACAACGAAGTACCGAATTCCGCTCCCGAAGGAACATTTTCGCTTACCCGCATCGTAAATGAACGTGCCCAAAAGCCCGTGGACGAATCCATCCTTGCGGAAAGAAGACTCGATCCCATATGGAATGTGGCGCTACTGACCACGACATCGGGAACTACCGGAATCCCTAAACTTGTGGAATGGCCCATAGCCCCGCGGCTTTGTACGTCCAAGGGCCGCGTGGATATCTGGAGACTGAACAAGGACGACATTACCATGGCCATCGCTCCTCATGCCGGTGGAGCGGCTGGTACACTCACATATTTTGCAGCGCCACTTGTCGGGGCAAAGACTGTCATGTTGGAGGAATTTTCTCCGGACGGGGCCTTGGCGCTTATTGAAAAGGAAAAGGCGACTGCCATCGGTGTCGTGCCCACTCACTTGGTGAGAATGCTAGATACGGATACGTCCAAGTATGATCTGAGCTCGCTCCGTTTTATCCGTTCGGCTGGAGGCTATCTGTCTCCACAGGTTGCCGAGGAAGCCGAGCGGGCTTTCGGCGCATCCATCACTAGCGATCTTGGCACACAGGACATGGGATCGGTATCTGGATGCCGCGTTGAGGATTCAAGAGATTTACGACGTCGGACAGTGGGGCGAATGCTTCCGGGAAACCAGGTCCGCCTCATGGACGAGGAAAACAAGAACGAAGTTCCAGACGGAGAACCCGGTGTCCTTTATTTCAGGGGTCCCCATGCGCCGGCCGGTTACTACCGCGACGAAGAACTTACGGCCACGGTCTTCGATCCGAACGGATGGACCACCACCGGCGATATCGTCAAGTTCGACCAGGAGTGCCTGTGGATACTTGGAAGGGCCAAGGACATGATCATCCGGGGAGGACAGAATATCTATCCGGCTGAAATCGAGGGCCTATTGAACGATCATCCCAAGGTGGCATCGGTTGCGGTTGTCGGATACCCGGACAGGGAAATGGGAGAACGAGCATGCGCATACGTAATCCCCAAAGCCGGCGACCAATTCACCTTCAAGGAAATGGCGGAGTTTTTGAAATCTAGGAATATCGCAATGTTCAAACTCCCGGAGCGACTGGAACTGGTTTCCGAGTTTCCCACTGTGGGTGATTCGGGAAAGGTTAACAAAGAGGCTCTGAAAAAAGATATCAGGGAAAAGGTCGAAGCGGAGGGCAAATCTTGATGGAACGAGTAGTGCTGCTCTTGTCGACACTGGACACAAAGGGTCTCGAAACCTTTTATCTTAGAGATTCTATTAAAAGTAAGGGCGGCACGTGCTCCATCCTAGACATGAGTATGTCCGGAGAATTTCCCGGCGCCGATATATCCTCCTCCGAGACCGCTCGTGCCGCAGGAGCAGATATTGAGGACATTCGGGTTTCCAAAGAGAGAAAGAAAATAACCAGGCAAATGATTGAAGGCGCAATCAAAATAGTGACCGATTTCTTCAAGTCAGGGCGTCTAGCTGGTGTAATAGGTCTGGGAGGTTCTACCGGTAGCCTGATGGCGACTGATGTCATGAGAGCCTTGCCATTTGGGGTTCCAAAATTCATGGTCAGCTCCACCGCCGCTCTGCCGGGCCTGGCTACGCGATACATAGGAACTGGAGATATCGCAGTGCTGCACACTGTGGTAGAGATTGCCGGTTTGTCTAAACCTCTAATGAATCTCCTCGATAGGGCGGCGGCGGCAATCACTGGAATGGCCATGGTTGATTCACTTACCGTAGAATCATCGCGGGATAGTGGCAGTCCTCTGGTGGCAATGTCCATGTTCGGTCCCACAGAACGCTGCTCTCATTCCGTGAGACAAAGTCTTGAATCGAAAGGATATCAGGTAATCGGATTCTCGGCCGCTGGAGTTTGTGACAGGGCCATGGAACAAATGATTTCGGAAGGTTTCTTTGACGGTGTCGTGGAATTAGCCCCAGGCGGAGTAGGAGAAGAATATCTTGGCGCCATGAGAGCCGCTGGCGCAAATCGCCTTACCAGCGCAGCTAAAATGGGCATTCCTCAAGTAATCACGCCAGGGGGGGTCAATCTTACCAGCCCACGAAAATCCCATTACAAACCAGAGCATCATGAACGCAGAAAATTCGAACTAGATGAACTCCGGACGTTCTTGAGAGTCTCTGACGACGAAATTGTCGGAGTGGCCAGGGTTTTTGCTGAGAAGCTCAATCAAGCAAAAGGGCCTACCATTTTTCTCTTTCCCACGCAAGGTTGGTCCGCCGTCGACCCGCCAACAGGACATATGTTTGATAGAGATCAGGACAGGTTGTTTCTGATGACTCTTAAAGGGGCTCTTTCATCCGACAATGTCACCATCAGAGAGGTAGATGCCAATCTGGAGGAACAGACTTTTGCTGACGCCGTAGCGTCCGCTTGTTTGGATATCTTCCCCAACAGTTTGAAATCACAAAAAGATTAGAACTCTGATTTTAGTTTCCGGGAAACTGTCAACTGCAACAACCGCGGCTTGAATTCGATAACTAGGAATTACTGCCTGCAACCTATTCAGGAGACCATAATGTTCGTTAGAAACTGGATGCATCCTCAAGAATTGTCAATCTCAAGTGACGCTTTGGCGACAGAAGCTGTTACCCTAATTTCACAGAATAACCTGAAAATGCTTCCGGTGGTTGATAACGGCCGATTAAGGGGGGTTGTCCACAGGAGAGACCTCAGCGAGGCGGCGACCTGTGTAAGTGAAAGTGGTAACACATGTGAAATGAACTACTTCTGCAACAAGCTCAAGGTAAAGGATGTCATGGTCCGCATGCCTGTGACTGTCTCCGTCGATGACAGTGTTGAAGACGTGCTCATGAAGGGTCGAGAACGAACAATGAGTACTTTTCCTGTAATGGACGGAGACAAAGTGGTGGGGGTGCTTTCCGACCGAGAGATTTTTGTGATGCTTTTCAAACTCTTGGAGGTAGGGCTGGAATGCACTCGTATTACGCTTGCTGATGTACACCTTCAGGAAGGAACCTTGGCGAAGATTCTGAAAATTGTGGAGGATAGTGATTGCACAATCCGGGCCGTCTTTACCGTGCCGGAAGGCAAGAACGGCATAGCCCGCGTTGTGCTACGCACGGAATGTAGAGACTCTGGAATTTTGAGCAAGAACTTGACGGATAATGGCTTTAATATACTGGAATTAAAGGGATAGGCGAAATAATGATGATTGACGGACGTTTTTTCGGGTGCATACATAGGGAAGGCCATGCCACGGGGTTCGAAATTTATATGGTTCTCAAGATCTCTGTTAATGTTCCGCACGGAGGGAGCGTCTAATATGTTTGAACCTTTTTCGGAAATATATGAATTGGCTTTACCATACCTTGACACAAGGAACAACAGAATCCACATGGAAGTTTCCAGGGCCTTTGCTGCGAGATTGTTGCAGGAGGAAGGTGGCGAACCGAAAGTGGTCTTACCCGCAATAACACTTCATGATGTTGGTTGGAAAATGGTACCTGAAGAATTGCACCTCAAGGCGTTTGGTCCCCATGATTATGATCGGGCAATTAACCGGATACATGAAGTTGAAGGCGCCATAGTAGCTGGTGAAATTCTCGAAAAGGTGGGATACGACCCTGCTTTAATCGCTGAAATAGTGGAGATCATCGGTGGTCATGATTCACGAGAGACGGCATTATCCCTTAACGATGCTATTGTAAAAGACTCGGACAAACTGTGGCGCTTTTCAAAAGAAGCCTCGGAAATAGATCCGAAGAGATTCAACATCGATCCAAAGGTCCATATCCAATGGCTGGCTCTACAAATAGACGGATGGCTCTTGACAGAAACCGGTAAAAAAATAGCGCACCAAGAACAGACATTACGAGTTCAGGAACTTTAGAAACCCACTGGTCCATTTCATTAGTTGGCCGGAGATACGTTAAGGAGATCCCGGGAGAAGGCGCGAGAAGAAATGATTAGGCCATCGGCAACCGTACGCAGAATTATGTCATACATTAGAGATGGGTTTTCATTGTTGTAGGCCTTTCAGAGAACCGGACTTTGTTCCAATGGAGGTTGCGCGGGGAGCAGGAACTCAAGGAAGGCGACATCAGCCTTGGATAGCGTGCGTTGGTTCTTCACAATCACATCGATAGCCAATATAAAAGGCCCTTCTAACAGAGGAATCGCAACTAATCGTCCTTCTTGAAGGTCTGGCTCAACGCCCATCCGCGCCAACATAGCCATGCCTTTTCCCATTTCTACAAGTTCTTTTATAAAATCAACGTTCCCTGTCTCAATAAATGCTGAGGGAGCAAAACCCTGGGCTTCAAAAATTTCTTCAACCAGTCTCCTCGTTCCTGATCCTTTTTCTCTAAGAATGAGATTTCCCTGACGCAAATCCTGAATCGAGATAGCCGATTGAGAGCAAAAAATGTGGCCAGGCGCGGTTATGAGTACAATTTCGTCCCGACTGAATGGAATAACCTTCAATCTTTCGTCATATCTTAACCGCCCAACTATTGCCAAATCGTTGCGATCTTCTAAAACACTTCGAATCATCTCTTCTGAACTGCCTTCATCAATCTGAATCTGAACTGTCGGGTAGGCTTCCCGAAACGTTGCGATATAGCGACTCATAAGATATCTCACCAGAGTCTTGGTGCTCCCAATCTTAAGTATTGGGCTCGACGTCTCTGCGTCACTCTTTAAGATGCCGTCCACTTCTGCAACAAGCTCAAACATTCTCTCAGCAATCTTGTAAACTTTTTTGCCGGTTTCTGTTAATTCGAGTCCCCTTTTCTTTCTGATTAAAAGGCGTACGCCATATTGTTCCTCCATAGCCTTGATCTGCATACTTACAGCAGGCTGGCTGATGAAGAGTTTTTCGGCAGCGAGTGAAACGCTTCCGCAACTAGCGGCGAGGTAGAATGCCCTAAATTGGTTAAGATTAAGATCTATTCCCATATCCAACCGTATAAGATATAAGTTTTTCTTATGAGAACATAAAATTTAGTGATTTGACATGTCAAGCAAAATACTGTGATCCTGATATTCAACACGATCTGACCGTAACAAAGGTTGCGCTTATCCTTTTTAGGGCTTGGCGCAACAACACTTGTATGGATCCAAACACTCCACGGCCCAACTTAACCCTCAACAAGGAGGAACCGGAAATGGCTGAAGAGTACGACGGGATTATCCTCGGCGCCGGCCCAAATGGTTTGACTGTAGCGGCATATCTCGCCAGAGCCGGCCTGAAGATTCTTCTATTGGAAAAACGTTTCGAAGCTGGAGGAGGACTGGCTACAGAACAAGTAACTTTGCCGGGTTTCCTGCATAACACGCACGCGGTATACATGCCGATGGTTGATTATGCTCCTCCATTAAGAGACTTCGACGATTACTTGACAAAGGATTATGATCTGCAATTTGTGTTTCCGTCGCTCGTGATGGCCATGCCATTTGCGGACGGGACCTCACTACGACTCTACCAGGATGTTGAAAAAACATGTCAATCTATTGCTCAATTTTCGGAAAAGGACGCCGAAACCTACAACAATATTCAAAACAGATTCAGAGAGCTTACAGAAGATTTCCTTGGGCCGGCCACTTATGAGATGGCCAAACCGGCGTTCGAGCAGATGATCAAGTTACATTCTACCGACGTCGGTAGAGAAATTACAGCATATACTGAAAAGACCCCTAAGGATATTGTCAACGAATTGTTTGAGAATGACCGCGTCAGGACGTTGTTTCTTTATTTGTCCTGTATGTGGGGACTGCATTACGACCTGGAGGGGGTCAGTTACCTGGTTCCTTTGTTGTTCAACAGGGCCACAAATTACAGATTGGTCGTTGGTGGCTCACATCATCTGGCCCATTTGTTCACAAAAGTTCTTTACCGAAATGGCGGGATGATCATTTCTCCCGTCGCGGTAAAGCGAATTATCATCGAAAACGGCGCGGCCACGGGCGTAGAACTTGAAGATGGTATACAATACAAGGCCAGGAAATTCGTCGCCAGTAGTCTTGACCCATTCCAGACTTTCTTCAAGTATGTTGGGGAAGATAACCTCGAATCGTCCTTTGTAACAAGGACCAAGGACTGGCAATGGGAAAAATCCAGCCTGTTTCACGTGCATCTTGCCCTAAATGAGGCCCCAAAGTTCAAAGCCGCCGAGCAGAACTCGGATCTGAATAACGCTTTCATCACAGTTTTGGGTTATGAGAATCTCGAAAATCTTACCAAACATTACGACGCCATACACAAGGGAGAACTGTTTCCTGGTGGTTTCAATTGCTGTTTCCCGTCAATGCACGACCCCAAGCAGGCGCCTCCCGGAAAGCATACAGCGTTGATTTCATTGCATGCGCCACATGATCTCAAAGATGGAGGCGCAGAGAAATGGTATCGCATTCGCGAACAGGAAGCAGATAGATGCGTCGAGATGTTAAGACAATACGCTCCCAATATTTCTGGTGATAACATTATATGGCGATACATAACGAGTCCTTTGGACATAGGAAACAAGTTCGCGGATATGGTCAAAGGATCTTACAAGCAGGGGGCTTACCTTCCGCTCCAAATGGGATATCTTCGCCCAAACGAGGAATGTTCCCAATATGCGACCCCTGTGAAGAATCTTTATGTCTGCGGCGCCAGCACATTCCCCGGCGGACTTATAACATTCGGCCCCGGATACAACGCTGCCAATAAAATTGCCGAAGACTTGGGAATCGACAAATGGTGGGGTGAACCAGAGTGTGTGAAAAAGGCAAGGGCAAAAGGTACGTTGTAGGAGGTAAAAATGAAGGTTAATTCGACTGGATTAGGAAAAACTACCATGGTGGCCCATTTTGCCAACCTTGAAAAAGTTAACGGTGATTCAGCCCCAGCGATGAGACTCAGCATAGAAGCTACGGAACCTGTGCATTGGTCTATAAAAGCTACTGTTGGAGGAGACGACCTTAGAGCGTTCGCCCGGATGATGCTAAAGCCATCGAACCTTTTCTCTGTATTAAAGCTACTAATTTTCGGGAAGAAGCTCGCGCCACCGGAATCCAATTAGGCAGAGTTTTCGTCCAATCTTCGCAAAGATAAAGGAGCCTCCCCATGCCAGATAAGACTTACGACGCGATAGTGGTCGGCGGTGGACATCAGGGAACTATTATAGCTTGTTATTTACAACACGCCGGCATGAAGACGGTTGTATATGAAAGGCAACACGAATTGGGAGGCGGGGCCTGTGGTGAGGAATTACCCCTACCCGGCTTCCTTCAAAACCCTTGCGCTCACTGGACCAGATTTTACGGCCATCCGGCATATGATGATTTCAAACTCAGAAACCTCGGCTTGTCATATGTGTTCCCGGACCATAGCGAAGGCATGATTTACGACGATGGAATGCATTTCATGGGCTACACGGCATGGAAAGTAGCCGATGAAAATACCGGTAGGGCGGAATTTAGCGAGTTAAACGCTCAAAAGACCATTGATCAGATCGCTAGATTCTCCAAAAGAGACGCTGATACAGCTTATGATCTGCTTGAAAAATACCGGAAAAAGTGGCGAGCCGCTTTCCACGAATGGAGATACAATCCTCCAACCCCCTGGGGAATCAATGACGCATTCGAACGTTTAATAGGCGACAAAGATGCCCCTATACCACCGGAATATCAGTTTTACACGTCGCAGCAAGTCGCGTTTGATCTCTTTGAAAGCGACTATCTTCGCACTCTGTTCATGCGTTCATGCATGACATCAAGCGGGGTTTTCCCTAACGATGGCATCGGGATTTATAAAATTTTGCATACTCTCGGACTAATCCTTTCGTGGGAGCCTGCTTCCATAGCCATCGGCGGGACCCACGCGATCACTCATGCTCTCCAGCGAGCTTTCAGTTCCATGGGTGGTGAATTTGTCGTCGAAACCGGCGTAGAAAGGGCCATTATTGAAAACGGCCGTGCCGTGGGCGTGCTGTTAAAGGATGGAAGGGAAATCGCCGCAAGACATGCTATAGTCAGCGATATGAACACTACTCAAACAATTTTGCAACTGATCGGTGAGGAACATGTCCCAGAAAAAATAGCTCATAGGGCAAAGAATATACTTAGGGACAGAGCGCAACTATTTTGGGGCAATTTCGCCCTTCATGAACTGCCTGAATATACGGTAGCCAAGGACAACCCTGAAATAGGAATGTGTCCGCGTCTAAACTGGGGGCCCAAGGACGCTGACTATTTCGCTACAAGACATCAGGCGGAGTTGTTTGTCAAAGGTATTCCGAACAAGCTTGTCGCCATCGTGGCTCCGGATAGCATCTGGGACAAAGGTCGTGCGCCAGACGGAAAGCATACAATCCTGATCGAACAGTTTACCGCTCCTTATAGGTTCTTTAGTGATAAAGATTGGTTGCGGATGAAAAGAGACATAGTAGAGATAATGAGGGAGCAGTGGTCATGGTACGCCCCCAATATGACAAAAGACAACGTTATAGCTACACATATAACCACGCCCATGGACGTTCAAATGCGAAACATTAACATGCCTCAAGGTGGCTGGACAGGCGAAGACATGATCGCTTCGCAGATGGGCCGTATGAGACCCTTCCCAGAACTGGCGTTTTATCGGTTACCTGTTAAGAACTTGTATCTTGCGTCTGCTGCCGCTCACTCAGGTCCTGGAATTGGCAGAGGCAGCGCTTACAACTGCTTCAAGGTCATTGCGGAAGACTTCGGTCTCCCTAAAATTTGGGAGCAAAAAGGCAGACCTTACTAGCAGGAGGAATCCATGGGAAGACTCGATGGCCGAGTGGCGATTGTAACAGGCGCTGGGAAAGGCTTAGGACAGGCTTTTTGTGTAAAATTGGCGGCGGAAGGCGCCGACATAGTAGCTGTTACCCGAACCGACATACAAGGTCTAAAACAAACTGAAAAGATGGTAAAAGACCTAGGAAAACAAGCTTTAATAAGCCAGGTTGATGTCACAAACGAAGCTGACACCACTAGAATGGCGCAAGAAGCCATCGAGAAGTTCAGTCGTGTAGATATTCTCGTCAACAATGCCGCATACTATTATGGAGTAAAAAGGAAACCATTCACTGAGATAAGCTCTGACGAGTGGGATAAGATGATGGCTGTCAATGTCAAAGGCCCGTGGATATGCGCCAAAGCAGTTTTCGAAACAATGAAAGCCCAAGGTCGAGGGAAAATAATCAATTTGACGTCGGAAGTCTTTTTCACAGGGTCACATGGGTTCATCCATTATGTAACTTCTAAAGGAGGAGTTGTGGGGCTGACGCGAGCTTTGGCCGTAGAGCTTGGCCCCTATGGAATATGCGTGAACGCTGTAGCCCCAGGATACACGGATACCGAGGCGAGCCGGACAATTGCAGACGTCAGTAAATATGATACCAGTAAAACACCTCTGAAAAGGCTGGAAACTCCTGAGGACCTCGTTGGAGTAGTTGCCTTTCTAGCATCCGATGACAGTAATTTTATAACAGGCCAGACAATTTTGGTCGATGGAGGGAGGGCTATGCACTAGTTATGTAATAACACCGACGTCGGAGCTGGGTTATACTCTTCCTTATATTGTTATTTGCGTACAGTTTCGTGCTGCTTGTGGGGAAAACTTAATTTGATTCCCCCTACTCCTTCTACCGAATTGTATTCGTGGATCCCTCCGACGAGTGTCGACACATATAGCAGGGTCAGTCGTCATTTCACAGTGTTCTATTAACCGTTTCAAAATCCTTAAAGGAAGAGAGAGAACCCATGAAAGTTTACGATGTTGTACCTGGCTTGGAATTCGACGCGGAGCGCGATCTGGCGCAATCCCCAGCATGGTTCTTAGACGCTACCCATTCTGTCCCACCTTGGACCCCGATGTTTGGCTGGTTTTGGATTAACTTTTGTCGTCACGGCATGCAATACGGCGCTGAGAAGCTGTCTCTACCTACTGTCCATGGATGGGATTGGCGTTTCATGAACGGAGGTGGTTATCTGACTCTGCTCTTAGTTAAGAGCGAAGAAGAAAAACAGCGACGAGAAGTGGAGTTTCGAAAGGCCATTCTCCCGTTAATCAAAGACTACGATGGGATTTGGAATGGTTTCGTAAAAGAAGTTCTTGGACGTTATGAAAAGCTAAAAGAGTTGGACGTAGATACCGCTTCAAATATCGAACTTCTGGATAACTTCGAGGAGACTATCAATACTTGTAGGCGAATGTGGGAAATACACATGTATATGATGTACGGGACTTATACCGCCTACATCCTTTTTGAAAATATGTGTCGTGAACTTGTTGGAATAGACGACACATCCCCGTCATTTCATCGCATAGTGTCTGGTTTCGACAACAAGGTATTTCAGGTTGACCGTCGTCTCTGGGAGTTTTCCAAGATCGCGTCCGACATGGGCCTTGAAGACGTCTTCCTAAAGAATGAAGAAGTTGACATTCGCGAGAAACTAGAAGAATCAGATAGCGGGCACAATTTCCTCAAACAATTTAGAGAGTTCCTTAACGAAGACGGTTGGCGTATGCAACGAATGTCCGAAATCAACTTGCCCACCTGGGTGGAAGATCCTACCCCGGCCCTTTCTATGGTGAAACAATTTATCCAAAAAGGGGGATCATTTAATCTCGACGAAGAGCGAAAGAAAATAAGCGTCGAAAGAGCCGAAACAGAGAAAGAAATTCTTGCCAAGGTTCCTTCCGAGCAACGAGCTTGGTTTGAACCTCTCATGCGTCTCGCTCAAAAAAGCGGTATATTTAGTGAGGAGCATGATCATTATCTTGATTTATACACACATGCGATGATGCGCCGAAGCGCTCTTGGACTCGGCAGACGATTTGTCAAAGCTGGCGCAATTGATGATCACGAAGACATCTTTTTTCTTATCCCCGATGAAGTTCGTCGGGCTGGAATTAATCCTGGTCAGTTCGACCTCCGTTACATAGTAGACAGGCGACGCGCCGAATGGTTGGAATGGCAAAAAACTCCTAATCCACCGGCTATTTTAGCTGAGGGATTCGATTTGGACCAAGCGATGGGAGTCCTGGTCAAATCAAATGACCCTATTGCCCTTAAGGTAGTTGTAGGTTCAATGCCTCAAGTAAGGCCTGAACTGAAGGCCGACCTGTACGGGACGTGCGGATCACCGGGTGTGGCTGAAGGAACGGCAAGGGTTATCGTAACTGAGGATGAACTCCACCTTATCAAAGAAGGGGACATCCTTGTGGCGGTAAGCACCTCACCGAGCTGGACCCCTGTATTTTCAATGATCAGTGGGGTTGTGGTCGACCGCGGAGCAAGCCTTTCACACGCTGCTATTGTTGGCCGGGAATATGGAATTCCAGTCGTTATGAACGTGTTTGAGGGTACCGCTAAGATTCAATCAGGTCAACGCATCAGGGTCGACGCTAACCTGGGCGCTGTTTACATACTCGACAAATAATTTAAGGCCTGCAGGATCAAAAGTTTAACTATTGACTCGGGTAGTTTTTGTGCCCGCACCTGCTCTCTCCGGAAAGGATCGGATTGAAATGGCCAAGAAATGGATCTACTGGTTCGACGAACTCGGCTCCGATTTTAACGACCTAGTTGGGAAAAAGTGCGCTAACCTTGGAGAGATGACAAAGCTTGGCATGAAAGTACCTCCAGGCTTTGCCATATCCGTGGATGGTTACGAGCAGTTTATGGAAGAGAGTGGCGCTGGGAAAGAAATTCAAAGCTACTTCCATGAAAATAAGGCCATGATGTCTCTGGTTGGCAAACAAGTCGAAGCAAGCCGTGAAATACGCCGAATAATTGAGTCAAAGAGCTTGCCTAAGGAAATGGCCCAAAAACTCTGTCACAGCTACGAGACCCTTTGTCATCAGGTAGGAATTCCTGATCTGGCAGTGGCTGTGCGGTCCAGTGGGGCCGTCAGCATGCCCGGTCAGATGGAGACCTATCTCAATGTGCGAGGCAAAGGCGAACTTGAGAGAAAAGTTACACAGGTTTGGGCCAGCGCATTCACCGCACGTGCAATCGCTTTTCGGCTTGAAAAAAAGATGGATATAGCAAAGGCCCCCATTGGTGTGGCCGTGCTCAAGATGGTCAACGCTAAATGCGCTGGAGTAGTCCTGACAGTGCTACCGACTACTGGAGATATGAGCAAGGTGGTGGTGGAAGGCAACTGGGGACTGGGGGAAAGTGTTGTTAGTGGCGAAATCACTCCTGATCAGTTCATCGTGGATAAAACTTGTGGAACTTGTGAGACCACAATTAGCCAAAAGACCAAAATGGTCTGCTATGGGACAGTAGGAACACGAGTAACACGAGTTCCTGACGAATTGAAATGTGCGCCCTGTTTGAATCCGGATGAACTTTCGGAGATCGTAAGAATCGCCACTGACGTTGAAACATACTTTAATGTGCCCCAGGACATGGAATGGGTCATTGATCGAGACCAACCTTTTCCTGCAAACCTGTATTGGGTACAAGCTCGACCAGCTAAATATAGCAAGGTAAAGCAGGACGACTCACAATACCTGGCGGACCTTATGTCTCGTATTTTTAGAATGTAATTGAGCCAAACAACATTTGGCGGAGGACATCTATGACCAGCCTTTTCACTCAGTATTGGGACGTAATCCCCGGAAAATTTGACGAGTACCTCCTCATTTATAACCAAAGAGTACATACCAACGTTGGAAAGACTGGGCCTTAAGCTTCTTGGCGGTTTCTACGTTGCTGTCGGCGAGGGACCACGGATAATAGTTGTAGGCACTGTTGAAGAACAGGACTACCTGCGCCGCATCCTGGCCAAAGAAGAATACAGGATTGTCATGGAAGGGCTCTTCGAACGAATATGTAAGTACTCAAGTAAACTCTATGTGTCCAGCGGTAGAGTAACTCAGGGACCGTATAGTATTCAAACCGGCGCATGGAAATTCAACCAGTATTATAACATTATCCCAGGTAAAGAAACTGAACACTATCGTTTTGTTAAGGACGAATGCATGCCGGGCATGAAAGAGTTGGGGGTCCCTGTTACAGGAGCCTGGCGCATGGTGATAGGAGAAGGCCCAAGGATCCTTGCGGAATGTACATCCCGTGATATGGCTGGAATCGGCAAATGTATTGACTCTTCTGTGTTTCGTCAATTGGTCCGGCGGCTGAAGAAACATTTTGCAACGGATTACAGTAGTAGAATACTTGCTCCAACAGGAAGGATAGAGATTCCGTCACTTCTGCAAAACATGATGAAAGGCTTTTGAGCCACATCAACGATTGGGAAATTTTGTAAGAAGTTGTTTCGGGTCGCTCACAGCGTTCTAAAAGTAATAGTTTGTCTAACGTGAAGCTGATTTCGTCAATTGCGCAAACCAGTTTCAAAAAAAGCAGAGTTCACGAAAGGAGCTCCACTATGTACGTCAGAATGACCTTCTTCCGTGTCAAAGAAGGGAAAATGGATGACCTACGAAACCTCTACAACAAACAGGTCATATCCGCCCACAAAGACCATAAAGGGATCCGGTTTGTCCATCTGCTCGAGTGCATGGATAGCGTTAACGATGGCATTTCAATTACGGCTTGGGACACAAAGGCTGATGTTGACGCCTACGAGAAGAGTGGTGATTACGAAAAGCTCGTTGCGATATTTAAGGAGATGTACAACGGTGAACCAGTCTTAAAATCGTATGAGATCACGGCTAGCTCCGAGCCGATCCTGCTTAGAATATTCTAACATTTTAAGGCAATACGAGGCGCCAAAATGCGGGCACGGTTCCGTGAAATAATCGAAATGGCTAAATCATTCCTTGACACACGAAACAATCGAATCCATATGGAAGTTTCCAAAGGTTTCGCTGTGAGATTGCTGGATTCGGAGCGAGGCGATGAGACTGTGGTCCTTCCTGCCATAATACTTCATGACGTGGGATGGAAAATGGTGTCGGAAGAATTACACCTTCAGGCATTCGGTCCTCACGCCAAGGATATGGAAACCAACAGAATTCACGAGGTCGAGGGAGCAAGAATAGCTCGCGAAATCCTGGAAAAGCTGGAATACGATGAATCATTGGTAGACGAAATAGTTGAGATCATCTTGGGACATGATTCGCGTAAAGATCCGCTGTCCCTCAATGACGCTATTGTTAAAGACGCTGACAAGCTGTGGCGTTTTTCTAAAGAGGCGTTCAAAATAGATCCTGAGCGCTTTAGAATCGATCCTGCGGCGCATATACACTGGCTGGGCCAACAAATAGATGGATGGTTCATAACAGAAACCGGTAGAAAAATTGCCCGTGAAGAGCATCAACTCCGGGTCGTAAGTCTTCAAACAATCCGTTGATTAGGGAATTGTCATGAAAAAGGTTAACCTAACCATTAACGGGGTCCCGCACACCTTGGACACAGATGGCCAGCTAGTCCTGCTGGATCTATTACGTGACAAACTTTTCCTAACAGGGACCAAACAATCTTGTGATCGAAAAGGACAATGCGGTTCGTGCACAGTAATAGTGAACACCAAGGCGGTACATTCATGCCTTGTAAAAGTAGCTGATCTTGATGGGGCCAATGTTATTTCCATAGAAGGGCTTGGCACACCGGAAAATCCGCATCTGATTCAAGAGGCTTTTGCAATTGCAGGCACCGTTCAATGCGGTTTTTGCACACCCGGCATGATAATGGCCACTAAGGCACTCCTGGACAGCAATCCCGACCCTGATGCCGAGTTGATTAAAAGGACCCTACGTGGAAACCTTTGTCGCTGCACCGGGTATAAGAAGATCATCGACGCTGTCAAACTGGCTGCGAGCTTTTTGCGTGGCGAAACAAATCCCGAACAATTGCGGCACGATCCCCAACTCGGCCTGATAGGCGTTTCCCGGCCAAGGCCCCACTCTCTGATGCTGGCCTGCGGGACCGCAAAATTCTCTGCGGACATCCGAATGGATGGAATGCTCGAGTTGGCTATCGTTCGCAGCCCCTACCCTCACGCCCTGATTAAATCTGTTGACACCACACAAGCGCTAACAATGTCTGGTGTGGTAGGCGTCTTGACCGCAAAGGATATAAAAGGGTCCAACCTCCTGAAGGATGACCAGCCCCTTTTGTGTGACAAAAAAGTTCACGTCTTTGGTGACGCTATAGCCATAGTAGCGGCAGAGTCCAAAGCTGAGGCGCTGGCTGCAGTTGAGGCGGTTAAGGTAGAATATGAAATCCTTCCTTCCGTAATGACCACAAAGGAAGCCTTGACTGAAAATAGCCCGCGGGTTCACGAAAACTCTCCCAATTTATGTTACGAACATCCTCAGATTAAGGGCGACGCCCAAACTGCAATGAATTCCGCAGCGACCATCGTGGAAGCAAAATTCTCAACTCAACTGATTCACCAGGCCGCATTGGAACCTGAAGCCTCCGTCGCATACATGGAGCAGGATGAGGAACAGGACAATACGAAACTCGTGGTAATCGGTCGAAGCATCTATATCCACTACCATTTAATGGTCTTGCAGGAGGCGCTCGGCTGGAACAATATACGTTACGAACAGGCTTTCATCGGCGGTCAATTTGGTATGAAGATGGATATTACCGCTGAAGGAATGGCAGCCGCCGCTGCCCTTCATTTTCGGCGTCCAGCACGCTACGTTTGCAGTCTTACCGAGTCTATGCAGATAACCACAAAAAGACACCCATTCGAAATGAAGACTCGGCTCGGAGCGGACGACAAAGGCAAACTGACCGCATATACAATAGACTTCGTAGTTGAAAACGGAGCATATACATCCGCAGGCAAATCCGTATTAAATCGTGCTTTATATATGCTTAGCGGATCATACAATATTCCGAATGTCCGAGCCAAAGGTCAGTTGGTCTACACTAATAATGCCTGGGGCGGAGCTGCCAGAGGCGCCGGGCCACCTCAAGTTAACTTTGCCCTGGAATCAGCCATGGAGCTTTTGGCCGCCAAATTGGGAATGGATCCTCTGGAATTCCGTGTCTTAAACTCTCTCAAGCCTGGTGGATCAATCTCTACTGGTCAGGTTATCGATGAGTGGCCGTACCCTGGATGCCTGGAAGCTCTTAGGCCCCATTATCAAAGAGCCATTCGGGATGCGAGATCAAACAAGAATGGCAGGTTCCGGCGTGGTGTTGGAATTGCCGGGGGAAGCTTTGGTATTGGCAGAGGAGGGCCGGATCGATCAAATGTGGCGGTAGAACTTACACCTGATGGCGGGCTAACAGTATATGGTTCTATCGCAGATCCTGGAGAAGGCAACGACGCCATGCTGACCCAGATAGCCTCCCACCTCACAGGCATTCCCCCCCAGAAAATTCGGCTGATTATTTGTGACACTGACAGGACACCTGATTCCAGTTCTGCGTCGGGTAGTCGAGTAACATACATGAGCGGCGGAGCGATGGTCAAGGCTATAGAGTTATTAAAGTCCACAATGGCTGAAGTCGGAGCCACATCGTACAACGAGTTGGTGTCTGCCGGTAAGCCGACTCGATTCCTCGCTTCGCGAATAGCGGAAACAACGTTTTTAGACACTAAGACAGGCCAGGGAGCACCCTTTGAGTCTCGAGTGCATGGCGCACAGATGGCCGAAGTTGAGGTAGATACCGAGACAGGAACGGTCAAGATTCAAAAGATAACCGCTGTCGTCGACCCCGGAACCATCATTAACCCAATGATCGTCGAAGGGCAGATTGAAGGCGGTGTCGATATGGGAGCAGGGATGGCTCTTCGCGAACATTACGTCCACGGCGAAACCCGCGACTGGGTCACTCTAAAATTTCCAACCATGAAGACCGCATTTGATATAGATGTAATATTGCTTCAGACCCCTCGAAAGAGGGGCACGTTGGGAGCTGTAGGTGTAGGAGAGTTCGTTCTGTTGCCTACCGCCGCGGCTATAATTACGGCCATACAGAATGCTACCGGAGGGGCCCGCATCCATGATTTACCAGCTACACCGGAACGGGTATTGCAATCCATAAAATCCTCTGGGAGTTAGATGGCACCATTCTTGGACCATCACGAAATGTCAATTGTCAATACAACAGATAACGATGCGACTGTTGTCGTAGGCAATACCGCATTGTTTGATGAAGAAGGTTTTTTAATAGACCCTGACGCATGGGACGAAACGATGGCGGGAAACATCGCTCGGGAGCAAGGGTTGTCCGAGCTAAATGAGCTTCATTGGAAGATAATTCGTTTTCTTAGGGAATTCTACTTGTCGAGAGGAAAAGCTCCTCTGAACAATGAACTTAGAAAGGGCGCTGGTTTGAGCCTGACGCAAATAGAAAGGATTTTCCCGAAAGGCATTAAGTTCGGCGCTCGTCGCATAGCGGGATTGCCGAACCCCAAGAACTGCTAGGATCATGTCATCTTGTCCCAAGACAATTTATTTGGATAACGCAGCCACCACGTTCCCAAAACCTCCCGATGTCATTAGTTCGATGCTAGAGGGTTATAAGTGTTTGGGTGTCTCACCAGGACGAGGTGGTTACGATCTGGCTGTTCGAGCTGAAGAATTCCTCACCGGGGTAAGGCGACAGATCAGCGATTTTTTTGGCAGTCATGATCCAAATAGGGTTGTCTTTTCTTACAACGCCACAGACGCTCTTAATAATATCATCTTTGGCCTGGTTAGGGACGGTTGTCACGTAGTCAGTTCTAGACTGGAACACAATTCCGTTCTTAGACCTCTTCACTTCCTACGAGAAAAGAGACTGATAATTTTAGATCTGGTTCCCTTCGATTCTGAGGGTTTCATCGACCCACAGGACGTGGCAAAAGCGCTCAGACCTGAAACTGGACTGGTAATGCTCACCCACGCTTCAAATGTCCTTGGAACGATTCAACCTATTGAGGAAATCGGGCGCATTTGCTACGAAAGAAACGTTCCATTGGTTATCGATGTGTCTCAAAGCGCGGGTGTGGCGCCTATAGATATGATGGCATGGCATTTGGACGCTATTGCGTTTACAGGGCACAAATCTTTATTAGGCCCTACGGGCATAGGGGGGTTGGTTCTTCGCGACGGTTTGGATGTTCGCGCTACCCGTTTCGGAGGAACCGGCGTCGATTCAGACAGTCTGGCGCAAACTCGAGAATATCCCCAACATCTGGAACCCGGCACCATCAACATGCTCGGCGTCATTGGGCTCTCCACCGGCATGCGTTATATCACCGAAATGGGGATTGAAAATATTTATAAACATGAAATGGATGTTTTTAGGAGGCTACGTGATGGACTCGCTTCCTTCAAACGTGTACGGCTTTATTGCGCCAACAGCATGAATAACCATCTTCCGCTTCTCACACTAAACATCGATGGCATCAACCCTGCTGATCTAGGCGCCATTCTGGACGGCGATTTCAATATCGCTGTTCGCACCGGCCTGCATTGCGCCCCACTCGTACATCAGGATTTGGGCACGAGTCCCAACGGCGGTGTGCGATTCAGCCTGGGACCATTAAATACGCAGGAGGACATTGACGCCGTATTGGAGGCTTTCCGGTCAATCCTGGAACCCAGCCTATGAGTAGCATTTCCCCGAAGAATCACAGCTCAATTCATAAATCTATTTGGTCAAGGTCTTAGCGGACTTCTTGTATAGGTTCGATTCATTATTCAAAATGTACGGCTCGTAAACTTCCTTGTTCCATCTTTCAGGGTCGACTTCTTCTATGGCCACAGACACTGCTTCTTCCTGACATTTGGCTATGGTCACGACATCCCTTGTAATTTGTTTCGCAAGACTAATTTTTTGCTCTTCAGTCCTCCCTGGATATAGCTTAATAATAATGTGCGGCATCTTTCAAACCTCCTGTCACTATAAAATAGAATCATCCTGTGACGGATCATCTGTCAGGTCAATAGACAGCGGCGAATGGAATGGAAATCTTACCTCCTAAGATCAAACTGGAACGGTCATACAAAAAGTCCACAGTGGCAGCAGTTACAGTTTCTGGTGGGCCAGAGTCGCGTCGTTCCAAGTTCATCAAACAGGTCCCTCGAACCAATTCCCAGCTTAGGAATCCGGCCAATTCACATGCGGTTGATCTTATAAAACGAATTTCTCCCGTAGCCTCAACAAAATAACCATTATTGATATTTGCGCTGCCAACGTAGGCGAAAGGCACGCCTTTACTGTTGCAGGTATTGAAGTGTTGAATCGAAGCCAACACAACCGGGAACCCAATCAATTTGAGCAAAAGGCTGCTGTTTCCAAATCCTTGTTCAACCCGAACGCCAATAAATGGTTGATAATTCTGTGCGGACAAGGCCGACTCCATACCGGAAGCCTTAAAATAGTAATCAGGGTTAGGGTCCCCAAAATTCGTGGTCAATGATTCCCAGCGAAATCCAGCTAGAAACGAATAACCTTGTCCCATGGAATAGGCTGCTTCGGCTCCCAATCCACACAGGGAACTACGGGTCCAATCCCAATGCCGAATACCTGGTGGGAAAGTGAGCTAAGTAATTTCCTGTTCCGCGTTACTTTTCATGGCGACGAGATACGATCCAGCTAGACGCATGGAGAGTGACTTGCCAACATTAACAGGCGCTGTAGCCGCTAACACTATTCCGTCCAGATTATAAACAAAATACGAGGAAACACACGTTCCAGGCAACACAAGACCGGTGTAACCGGCGCGTATCCCATTGTTCTTACCCATGTAACCGACGTAAATCGCAGGATGACCGCTGTCACAAATAAACGTCGTACTAAAATTCAGGCTTTCTGATACTGACGTGGAGTCCACAGGCATTCCGACTAACCGGCCTAAATATTCCTTTCCATTGGCCGATCCAGCCCAAGAAACGACAAGTAAACTCCAAATCAAACAAATTGTGAAACATTTTTGATAGTAGTAGGTTTGCATGTTTCCCATCTCGTTAAACAATATTGACTATCCGGTCGGTCAAAATGAGCACCACTAGAAATATCATATCCAATGAAAACCACTTCTCTATAGATTTATCGAACATGATATTGACCGACGCCGGGAACTCATTATCCTCTGTCCATAGCACATAAGTTACTGGGATCTCACGAAATGGGAAAAACTTCATGCCTCTGTCGCCGTAGGTGGCTGGTACCCCTCCAAGTTCTCTGGCACGCTTCTCGAATTCCTCAGGCGCCGATCCAAATAGTTTGATTATGGGCTCAACGTACAAGGCATGCGGTCCCTGAAAGAATGTGACGCCTCCCGGTAAGTCTTTTTCACTTATCTCCTGACCAGTAACCGGTCCACCATTGTTCGCGACCAGATATCGTATCAATAGGATCTGAAACTCCTCGGAAAGAGGCCTTAACGGGTTCGGGCTTAACTCCACAATTTGATGATTTATAGGATCAACACGATAAATTGCGTTTAAAAATTGAATGTCGTACGACCGACCATCAGTGGCAGATTTAACTCCCGGTTGTCCGGAAACTTTCTCAAACGGCTGACTGGCTAGATCTTCCCAGTGAAAAGGATTAGGGGATGCGCAACCCATATTTCAAACCCTCTGTCATTATTTGTGGCTTCATTCTCCAATTTATCCTGTAACGGGTTAATCGAGCAAGAATTCATTTAAAAAAACTTTCCGGTTCGCGCGAGATTTCGACTTCTGGTCGGTAATATGTAAGAAAGTGAATTGTAATCATCCAAGGAATGTCTCGGCTTTTCCTGGACTGTCAACAAAGCCTGGAATATTTACAGCCAAACAGACAAACCGCTTGACAAAAAGATATTTGCAACTAAATTAAGTTAGTAAAGAATGCAAAAAGGCTCCAAATGAAGGCGTTACAAAAAATTCTTGTTATTTTTTACTGTGTGTCATTCGTTGGCATGACGGTGTCGCCTTCTGCCGCTATCCCCTGCTGTTGCAAAACCAGGGCTCATTCCTGCCTGGGAGACGCCCTGGAAGCGGATCATTCCCCGCTTCAAATGGACTCATGTTGTTCAAACAAAAAGGCTGAAGCGCAAAGCTGCTGCGGCATGCGCCATCCTTCAAATGAACCGACCCACGCTTTCACAAAGACGACAAATTTGGATTGTGGCCATTGTTCGTGTCTGAAACATCTCCAATTGGTTGGTATATCCGAGAATGTCAAATCGGGTCGCGTTGACAAGGCTGACTGGGCTTCCTGCGTTCTCATTGACTCAGTCTCGATTACAAGGAACCAGGTTCAGCGTTCTTTTGAAGAACCAGCCATTTCACCCTCCGATCAAACTTTCATACTGCATTGTTCTCTTCGTATTTGATTCCATAGGTCCGTCTTCTACATCTCTACTGTAACATATTAATTATACACAATTTGTTTAACTGAACAAGAGTTCGTAAAAAGATCTCGGTCAGTTTTATCAAAGATTAGTATCTGCCAAGGAGTCAAAACATGTCTGACGAAAGACAAATGAAGAAGATTACCCTCGATGCTCTAAAAGACAAAGAGAAGAAGGTAACCACCGTAAAACTAAGGAAAGTTCTTGTAGGATTTGCCGTCTTGGTAGTTGCCGCCACAGGCGGATATTTCGTTTATCGAATGCTTTCCGGTGACATCGTAGCGTCTCGTTTTACTGTGAATAATATGACTTGCCCTGCTTGTGTCTTGACGATTAAAGAAGCGACTGAAAAAGCGCCTGGAGTAGTTGGCACGGACATAAGTCTCGCCGGTCGAGAAATTACCGTACAATTTTATGACAAGAAGACGTCTCCCGAACAAATCGAAAAGGTGATAGAGAAAGCTGGGTATCCTGTGAAATCGGACGGTCTTTTTAAACCTGCTTCCGTTGGTAAAAACGACGTGGTAGTCGCAGGCGTAAACGGCAGACCCATCTTGATGACCGACCTAAAGATTCCTCTTGATGTTGATTTCAATCCACCTAAATCCTCCGATTTCCCTTCAATCTTTTTCTCAATAGTTGGAAAAGAAATCCTATTGCAGGAGGCGGACAAGGAGAACGTGGTTATTCAGCCCCAGGAAGTGGAAACCGACATACAAAATATAATGGAACGTCAGGCCATGACCGAAGACCAGTTCAAACAGAAAGTCAAAGAACAGTTCGGTTCTTTTGAGAAGTTCACTCAAGTGGTTGGACAACGCCTTGGGATTCGAAAACTGTTCGAAGAAAAAATTCCGGAAGAAGTCCAGGACCCTGCGCAGCGACGTCAAAAGGTCTTTGAATTAATCGGCGGTCTTTTCAAAAACGCGAACGTAACAATTTTTGACCCAAATGTCCGTGAGAAAGTCCATGCGATTGCAGGACAAGATGACTGGAAATTGTTTTGGCCACGCATGATAGCGTCAGATACTGACCTTAAGCGTCTTGTAACTCAGTCGAATTAACATTCTAATATTAAAATATTTTTTTAAGAAGGGTAAATCCATAATGAAAAGAATCAGAGCATTAGTTAAAATCGCGACAATGTCCATAGTTTTCATGCTAATCGGTTTAGTTGTTGTTCCTCTAATCACGGAAACAAACGCGGTCGCCGGAAATTTCACAGTCCCAGCTATGGATATCCAACCAAGCAACGGCGTCTTTTCTTTCCCCGCATCGGAATTTCAAGATGGCCGGGCGAGACATTTCAGTTACAAGGCATCTCCAAACCAATCGATTCGCTTTTTTGTGATCAAGAGTTCCGATGGCGTTATCAGGGCGGCATTTGACGCGTGCGAAGTTTGCTATAGAGCCCAAAAGGGCTACGTGCAACAAGGGAACAATATGATCTGCATCAACTGTGGGCAGAAATTCAGAAGTGACAAAGTCAACGAAGTAACAGGCGGATGTAATCCTTCCGCGCTCAAACGGACCATAAAAGACGGGAAGGTCTCGATCACTCAGCAAGACGTTTTAACCGGCGCAAAATATTTCAAATAGAAAGGCTGCTTAAATGAAACTCCATAACATAGCAATAAACAATCTCAGACGTAGGAAAGCCAAAGTATGTTTTCTTGTAATAGGGCTACTAGTCGGTGTCGCTGCTGTTGTAGCTCTATTGTCTACAACGCAATCTTTGGCTGAAGATATGATTCACAAGATGGATGAGTTCGGCGCAAATATTCTTATTACACCTAAATCTGAAGGACTTGCGCTGAACTATGGAGGGCTTGATCTTGGAGGTTTGTCTTTTGATCAAAAGGAAATCTCGCAGGAAGACCTGGCTAAGATAAAAACTATAGAAAATGCGGCCAACATAAGATTGGTCAGTCCGAAGGTCCTTGATGTTTTTGAAATGAATGGACAAAAAGCCCTCGCGGTTGGTGTTGACTTTCCCTCTGAACTTGCTCTGAAAAAGTGGTGGGTAATTAATGGAACCACCCCGAAGTCAGATTCCGAAGTTGTTTTGGGCCGTGACGCCGCCGTAAAACTTGGAGTGAACGTCGGTTCAAAATTGGATATAAAAGGTTCCGAATTATGGATTTCGGGCGTCCTGGATACTACAGGA
Organism: uncultured delta proteobacterium; assembly: GCA_963798475.1. Classification (GTDB taxonomy): domain Bacteria; phylum Desulfobacterota; class Desulfomonilia; order Desulfomonilales; family Desulfomonilaceae; genus CAJBEZ01. The sequence continues at coordinate 424,571 of CAWCTI010000013.1, read as the reverse complement.
TCGCAGGATGACAGTCTGGTTTTTATGCCGCTCCTGGTCTCCCAGAAGATCTTCGGGAAGGAAGGCAAAATTTCAATGGTTGAAATTGCGGCATTGTGTAAAAACTGCCCGATCTCTGACATTGTGAACCAAATCTCAGCCATTATTCCTACGGGTAAAGTGACAGCGGTTCAACAGGTGGTAGCCGGCAGAATGGATACCTTGCACAGTTTTCAAAAGTTCTCGCTTGGAATATCAGGCCTTGTGTTGTTCGTCGGCGCCATGGTCGTTTTTGTAACCATGATGGGAAGCGTTAATGAAAGGACCCGTGAAATCGGTATCTTCAGCGCAATCGGTTTCCGTAGCTCTCACATAATAAAAATAATATTGCTCGAGGCTTTTGTGGTTTCCTTTTCAGCCGGCCTCCTGGGCTATCTGGTCGGTATCGGTGTGACCTACGGCATCTTGAGCGCTACTTCAGAGGGCGCTCCTCATCTGACAGTTGATTACACCATGGCCGTTGGGTCCGTTTTCTTAGCAGTTGTAGTGGGCTTACTGGCCTCTTTCTACCCGGCTCGATCGGCGGCGGCAATGGATCCGAGTGAAGCGTTGCGCACCTTATAGGAGACAAAAATGAGTTATATACAAGCAATAAACGTTAGAAAAGAATTCGGAGACGGCGACGCCAAAGTTGTGGCTGTAAGCTCTATTGATCTGTCAATTAAGCAGGGTGAATTTATTTCAATTATGGGTGAATCAGGATCCGGAAAAAGCACGTTATTGTCTATGTTAGGAGGATTACTAAGTCCAACCGGTGGATTCATAAAGATTGAAGAAATCAATATCTACTCGTTGAAACGAAACAAGCTGGCCGATTTCAGGCGTGAATTCATGGGGTTCATTTTTCAATCTTTTCAACTTGTTCCTTACTTGAATGTAATTGAAAATGTCCAATTGCCTCTAGCAGTCACACATCACTCTGAAAAAGAGAAAAAGAGATTGGCTCTTTCGGCGTTGGAAAGGATAGGCTTAAAAGACAAAGCGTTCAGGCTTCCAAACCAGATTTCCGGTGGTGAGCAAGAAAGGGTCGCCATAGCGCGAGCTGTAGTTAACGAACCACCGATACTTTTCGCTGATGAACCCACAGGCAACCTTGATTCAAGAAATTCGGAAGAAGTAATGAAGCTTTTGATGAAGCTGAATTCCGAAGGACAGACAATAGTAATGGTGACTCACAGCAGGACCAACGCTGAATACGCTCACAGAATAGTAGAAGTGGCGGATGGACACCTTAAAACCTTAGAAGCTCCCATCAAACTGGCTGTATAGCACGGAGGGCCTATGAACCCGGTGGATTCGAAAACCAGTCAGAAAATGAAGAAAGCATTGTTGGCAATAGGACTAATTTTGGTGTCTTTCCTGATCGGACATTTCTATTCCAGGATTTCGACGCCTGTAAATACTGCCAACACACCGGTAAGCCACGACGTTCGAGTTGACCGTGAGGGGACCCCGACGAATAGACAACATTCCCATAACCACGATCAAGGCACGGTGTGGACATGCTCGATGCATCCTCAGATTCGTATGCCAGGTCCCGGCAAGTGCCCTATTTGCGGCATGGACCTAATCCCAGTTGAAGACGACAATTCAGAATCGGCGAATGGATCGAACCTCACATCTCTGACGCTATCCGAGACCGCGAAGAAACTCGCGGAAATCGAAACCACGGAAGTGAAAAGGGGCAGGGCTAAAGCGCTAGTATCAATGGTCGGAATGGTCTTTGAGGATGAAACTCGCTCCGCCGTAATAACGTCACGCATCGATGGGAGGCTTGACGCCGTTTACGTCGACTATACAGGCGAAAAGGTTAACCAGGGTGATCCTCTGGTCAAAATATGGAGTCCCATCCTGATCAAAGGTCAAGTCGAATTGTTTGAGACAATAAGAAGTGATCCAAATGACACGTCGCTTATCAAGGGAGCGGAAGAAAAGTTGATACAATATGGATTGGATCGTGAACAAATCGACAGGATTGAGGCTCAAAAGCGTCCTACCCTTTATGTCACGCTCAAAGCCCCAATCAGCGGTATTGTCATAAAAAAGAACGCTCTCCTTGGACAGTTTGTAAAAGAAGGAACCGAAATGTTTGTCATTGATGACCTTTCTAACGTATGGGTCAAAATGGACGCGTACGAAACCGATCTTCCCTGGATACGGTACGGTCAGGACATCACATTCACTACTCCCTCCGTCCCCGGCAAGACATTTAGAGGCAAGGTGCTCTTCATCGATCCGACTCTGGATAAGAAGACTCGGTCAGTAAAAATTAGGGTTGACGCCCCCAACCCTGACTATCTTTTGAAACCTGGAATGTTCGTCAGCGCAGAACTGGAAGCTGAACTGGATGATCAAGGCAGGGTCGTCAAGCCGGAGTGGGCCGGAAAATATATTTGCCCTGTTCACCCCAGAGACGGAGCCAGTTCTACTCCCGGAGTATGTCCGGACAGTAAAATGCCATTGAGACCCTCTTCATCCTATGGTTATGCCGATGATAAGGATTCAAGACCACCCTTGCTCATTCCTAACACTGCGCCCCTTATCACCGGAAAACGCTCGATAGTCTACGTGGAGGTCCCAGGGGCTTCCAGCCCTACTTATGAGTTGCGTGAAGTTACGCTGGGGCCGCGCGTTGGGGACAATTACATCGTGGACAAGGGGCTCAAGGAAGGCGAGCGGGTTGTGACCAAAGGGGCGTTCAAGATTGACAGCACGATGCAGATCCTGGGGAAAGCTAGCATGATGGCCCCCATGGAAAATATGGCTTCTGTGGAAAACAAACCACCGCTTGACCAAAAGACTGAAGAAAAATCAGGTGAAGAGACTGTCGAAAAACTAACCGCTCCCAAGGGTTTTATCTCCGGGTTGAATCCCGTTTATAACGATTATCTCAAGATAAAGGACGCTATTAAGGAGAAAAAACCCGACGCTGTAATATTGTCTGGGACAGATTTGATAAAGGACCTCAAAAATCTTGATAGCTCACTGCTTGACGCAAAACAAAAGAAGAAATGGAATCAGCTATCAAACGGCATTTTGGCTGCGGGCGCCAAAATCACAAATGCTCGGGACCCAATTGACCAGCGCCGGTTTTTCAATTCTCTTTCTGAGGCGGCGGTTAAGACTTTGATGACTTTCGGCCAAATGACAGACTCCGATTTGACCGTTTTTTATTGCCCAAAAGCCTTTGATGGCGAAGGGTTTTACTGGATCGGCAAAGGAACAGACGATACAAATCCGGTTTCTGAAACGACCGCTGAGACCGAAGAAAAAACTAATAATTGCACCGAAGTGGTCGAAAAGATTCCTCCTGACAAGCCTTGAAGCGTATGGCGGTGAAACATGGATTCGATTACATCAAGATCTGAAAACCAGCATAAAAAACGCGAGGGGCTTTTCTCCAAATTCATGCGTTTCTGGATAGAAAATAAGCTATTTATGGCTTTGGTCCTGGGCTTCACCCTTCTTGGCGGGATTTCGGTCGCGCCATTTGACTGGAATATTTCATGGCTGCCAAGGTTCCCTGTCCCGGTAGACGCAATTCCGGACATTGGAGAAAACCAGCAGATAGTATTTACCACATGGGAAGGAAGGTCTCCGAAAGACATTGAGGACCAGATAACCTACCCGTTGACTGTCGCTTTACTAGGTGTGCCCGGTGTCAAGGTAATCAGAAGCGATTCTTTCTTCGGATTTTCCACGATTTACATAATCTTCAAAGAGAACATAGACTTCTACTGGTCAAGGTCCAGAATTCTTGAGAAATTGAATTCTCTGCAGCCCGGCACATTACCTGAGGGGGTCCAACCAGTTTTGGGTCCTGACGCAACCGCTCTCGGTCAGGTTTTTTGGTACACTTTGGAAGGCGAAGGCTTCGGGCTGGACGAGTTGCGGACCATTCAGGATTACTACGTCAAATATTCCCTTCAATCCGCAGGTGGGGTAAGTGAAGTCGCTTCTGTTGGGGGATACGTCAAAGAGTACCAGGTTGACGTGAACCCGGACGCAATGCGGGCTCACAACGTAACCTTACCGGAAGTCTATTCAGCGGTACAAATGTCGAATATCGACGTTGGCGCTGGGGTCATTGAGGTAAATGGGGCGGAATACAGTATTCGAGGACTTGGATTCATAAAATCGGTTCAAGACCTTGAAAACAGTGTTGTTAAGGTCAACAACAACGTTCCTTTGTTCATAAAAGACGTGGCAACGGTTTCCCTAGGCCCTGCGATGAGGCGCGGGGCACTGGACAAAGAAGGCGCTGAAGCTGTGGGTGGTGTGGTTGTCGTCAGATTTTCTGAAAACCCTCTGCAGGTGATCAAGAATGTAAAGAAGAAAATCGCAGAAATTGGCCCGGGCCTTCCAACAAAAAAGCTTGCTGACGGTAGAATATCCCAGGTTAAAATTGTTCCGTTCTACGACCGAACCAACCTGATCTACGAAACACTGGACACGCTTAATCGAGCTCTGCACGAAGAAATTCTGGTGTGTATAATCGTTGTCGTCGTAATGATGAACAATATTGTAGGTTCATTGTTAATATCCTCGGTGCTACCTCTAGCGGTTCTTTTAACATTCGTTATCATGAAATTCGTGGGAGTGGATGCCAACATCATGGCCCTGTCCGGTATTGCCATCGCAATTGGTGTGATGGTTGATATGGGAATAATCCTGTGTGAGAACATCCTAAGACGTATAGAAGAAGCCCCCAGTGATTCAAGTATGTTTGATATTGTTCACGCCTCGGCGGTAGAAGTCGGGGGCGCCGTTGTAACATCCTCTCTGACAACGATAATTTCGTTCTTGCCCGTTTTCACATTAACAGGGCCCGAAGGTAAACTATTCGGGCCTGTAGCCTACACCAAGACTTTTGCTGTAGCGGCGGCGTTAATCCTGGCCCTGGCTCTGGTTCCGCCTCTGGCTCATATAGCGTTTGCTCGAAGAAACGTGAGCAAACATATACGATCTGCTACCTATTTGCTTGTTGGTTCAGTGGGAATATGGCTGGGGCTATCGGTTTCATGGCTTATAGGCGTGCCACTTATATTTGTTTCAATTGTGAAAATCATCTCACCAACCCTACCTGAAAGGATTCAAATCAAGGTTCCAATCCTATTCAACATAATCGCTCTGATTTTCGTAACTTATCTGTTAACGGCGCATTGGTTACCATTGGGACTGGAGAAAGGGCTTGTCCGAAACTTCATATTCGCTTCTGGAATAATCTTCGGCCTGTTAGCAGTGCGAAAAATTTTTACCGCTAACTACAGGGTCATACTATCGTGGAGTCTGAACCATAAACCGCTGTTCTTGTCCCTACCAATATCACTAGTAATTTTTGGATGTGTGATCTGGCTCGGATTCGACAAAGTATTCGGATTTATTCCATGGACGGTGGACAAGGCTGTTTCGACATTTTCGGTCAACTCGGTCGCGGAGCCTAACCCTGATTTCAACAAGGAAAGTCTGATCAGGTCCACGCGGCTGTGGTCAAGCCTGGCGCACAGGTTTCCAGGATTGGGAAAGGAGTTCATGCCTGACCTTGATGAAGGGTCTTTTCTCTATATGCCGACAATGATGCCACACGCATCGATCGGTGAAGCTCTCAATATCCTCCAGAAACAGGACGTCGCTATTCGATCCATCCCGGAAGTTGAGTCGGTTGTTGGGAAAATCGGCAGAGTAGAAAGCGCATTGGACCCAGCGCCGGTTTCTATGATTGAAACTGTTATCACCTATTTGTCGGAATATAAAATCGATCCTGCGACTGGACAACATGAGATTGACCCGAAAACAGGCAAACCGATCCGAAACTGGCGACCTGAAATCAAAACCCCTGATGACATCTGGAAACAAATTATCAAAGTATCTAAAGTCCCTGGAGTTACATCGGCGCCCAAACTTCAACCTATAGCGGCTCGAATAGTTATGCTTCAGAGTGGTATGAGGGCAGCTATGGGCGTTAAGATAAAGGGGAAGGATATTCATGAAATTGAGAAACTGGGGTTCGAGATCGAGAAATATCTTAAAGAGGTCCCGTCGATAGATCCATCCACGGTGGTAGCCGATCGGGTTGTAGGAAACCCATACCTTGAAATAGCTATCGATAGAAAGGCCATCGCCAGATATGGTTTAGCGATAAAGGATGTTCAGGATATTATAGAAACTGCTATCGGCGGCAAGAAAATCACTACAACTGTTGAAGGACGGGAACGATATCCGGTGCGGGTAAGATATCAGAGAGAACTTAGAGATTCACTGGAGTCGCTTAAGAAAATCCTGGTGACCAACAAGGAGGGAATTCAAGTTCCATTGTCTGAGGTAGCTACAATCAACTACACTCCTGGTCCAATGTCTATAAAATCGGAAGACACTTTTCTCACGAGTTATGTTCTATTTGATAAGAAACCGGGATTTGCCGAAGTTAACATTGTTGAAGCCGCTGACAGTTTCCTTAAATACAAAATAAAGACTGGCGAATTAAGACTTCCTCCGGGGTCTTCAATAACTTTCTCGGGGTCATATGAAAACCAGGTCCGTTCGGAACAAACATTGAGAATTGTAATACCAATAGCTCTCTGCCTCATTTTTACGGTTCTCTATTTGCAGTTCCATTCCATTCCGACTTCTCTTAATGTCTTTTCCGGCATATTTGTTGCCTGGTCCGGCGGGTTCATGATGCTGTGGCTTTACTCTCAACCCTGGTTCCTTGATTTCAGCATGTTCGGGGTCAATATGAGGGAACTGTTTCAGGTACATCCCTACAACTTGAGCGTGGCGGTGTGGGTTGGGTTCCTTGCTCTTTTCGGAATAGCCACAAATGACGGGGTCATTTATTCAACTTATCTGGATCAGGTGTTTGCAAGGCATTCGTTTCATTCCATTCACGAAATTAGAGAAGCGACCGTTGAGGCAGGCATGAGACGAGTTCGGCCTGCTCTGATGACCACAGCGACAACTATACTCGCATTGATACCGGTCCTCACTTCCCAGGGAAAAGGCGCGGACGTAATGGTCCCGATGGCTCTTCCAAGTTTTGGTGGGATGTGTATTGATATAATTACCATATTTGTTGTCCCGAACATATATTGTCTTGTCAAAGAGATTCAGTTCAGAAAATGATTTAATGACGAAGAAATGAAAGGAGAATTCATCATGCAAAAGACTTGTAGAAAGTTCGTTTTGGTGATTGGCGTTCTAGTTGTAATGCTTTCAGCGCCCGTTTACTCCAAGGCGACCCAAAATGTAGAACTTCCAGATGGTTCCAAAATTCAACTTCCGGTTTCGTGCCCGGTTTGTGAAATGAGGATTGAAGCCAGCACGGGGGTTCTTGGGGCGCTAGTTTTTGCCAATGGAAAAGTAGTCCCTTTTGATAATATTTCAGAACTCTTTCGCTATTTGTTGTCACCCGATACGTTCGGGTTCACCCCAAAGGATCTTAAGAAAGCGTTCGTATTGGATCATGATTCCAAGAAATTCATCGAAGCTAAAGATGGTGTATACGTGCTTGGTCCAGAAATGGCCCAGATGATGGGACGGGAAATGGAAGCCTTTTCGAACAAGGCAGCCGCTGAGAAATTTATGGCAGGAGCCAAAGACAAAAAGGTCCTTGCTTTTCCACAGGTATCTCTCCAAGATGTGGGTCCGAAAAAAAAGACGCTAAAAATGAAACATTAGTAATGCTAAAGGAATCGATATGAAAACACAGGAAGCGGGTTTCCTCAAGTTGAACCCGCTTTCCTCAGAGCATCTGTGAGCAGACCGTATGCCTCAAATTTGCCCGGAAGATTGAATGTCCCTCGAACGACGCTTTTTTGTATTCTTACTGGTTCCAGTTGCGGTCATGGTCGCTGCTTTTGGATACTGGGGGTTTGTCTTTGCCCGAAGTTATCTGCTTGATCAGTGGCTAATATCTATTAATCTTCAACTGGAGAGAGCAGCCCATGAAATTAGTATGAGGCTTAACGAAAAACTCGAACTGATCAACCTGATCGCCAAAGCGGAAAATACCCCAGATAGAGGCATCACTCAGGCTTTCCTGATTCAGGAACTTACTGAAAAGCCAGGTGTTCGTTTCGTCGACATAGTAAAAACTCCAAAATCCTATGAAACCAAAGGAACTAAGTCTGAACTAAACGAACTTAACAAGGACTCGCTCAAGGGTCTTTTTTATACCATGGAGATATGCGGGGATTTTGGGTTCTGCGCCCCTGTAATGGACCCAAACTCTCCGGATAAAACGCTCAGGATCATAAGGAACCTGGAAGACCCAGAGTTAACTGAAGAGTCACGTAAGCTACTTGTAAGAATCGGCTTTGACTCATTTCTGGAACCGATAAAAAAAATGAACCTACTTGATGGAGGCTCGGCATGGCTAGTAACCAGCACCGGCCAGTTTCTTGCTGTTACAGACAAGTCTTATGCTGACAGGAAAAGAATAGGAGATAACGGCGATCCCTTGGAAAAAACAATTCTGGAGGAAATTAGAAAGAAACCATACGGCCACGTTTTTGGTCCAGGATATCCCGCAGGAGTTGTCGCAGGGTTTTATAAGATCCCCTCTGTCAATTGGTACATGGTGCTGATTTCGCAAGGACGGATCATGCTCGAACCAATAATACAGTTTCGCTTCTACTACACTATAGCGGGGCTCTTGGCCCTGACAATAATCTTATCTTTGATTCGAGTTGTCACTCGCTCTGTTGTCAATTCAATATCCGAAATATCCGACGCTGCTGTTCGAATACAGGAAGGCGACTATTCTCTAAAATTACCTGAGGCTAGAAAAGATGAAATAGGCCAACTCAATCGAAGTTTCAATCAAATGGTCGAAGGTCTGAAGCAACGGGACCTTGTTGAACAAACATTCGGAAGATATGTAGACAAAAAGGTCGCACAGGATTTGATGAATCGTCCCGAAGCGTTGAAACTTGGAGGTGAAAAAGGTGTAGTCTCAATAATGATGTCTGATCTGCGTAATTTCACGGTCATATCAGAGAAGCTGAATCCTGAAATTGTAATTACGGTATTAAATAGCTATTTCTCAACAATGATATCCATAATAGAAAGATATCGAGGAATCATTGTTGATTTTTACGGTGATTCAATACTTGTTTTTTTCAATGGTGTAGACGCTGACACTAAAAAACGGGCATACGACGCTCTGTGGTGCGCATTGGAAATGCAGGACGAGATGCAGGTTTTCGTCAAAGAAAGCGTGGCGAAGGGTTTCCCTGAGCTTTCTATGGGCATTGGCATCAATACAGGTGAAGTTGTAATTGGTAACATAGGAGCAAAAACGAGGGCTAAATATGGTATAGTGGGAGCGGATGTCAATCTAACCGACAGGATCCAGGCTACGGCAAGTCCTGGAAAAGTCGTCATTTCTGAATCAACTTATGAATTGGTAAAGGACAGGTTTGTCGCCAATAGGGAGTTCGAAGTTTGCCTGAAGGGGGTCATGGACCAGAAGAAGCTGTATGAAATCGATTATGCATCTGTAAAAAGGGATTCTTCTTAGGTCCGGATCGTCCATAAAAGGAGGAGTTAGCCTTGTAAAGGCCACCCACGCTTAAGCGCCATAGCTGGACCTTCCTGAAAACACTTTAACCTATTAAATTCACCGAATAACTAACATAGCGGTCAATATACTATAGCCGCATAACCAACAAAACTGGGGCCCGGCAAAACGTCATAGCTGGTGTAATATTCCAAAAGCCGCCCTCGATTTATTCCATGCAATCGAGCCATTTCGATCACTGAAGCGATTGGTCCCGCTGAACAAGTGTTTTGTCTTATCGGGGCCTCTCTCACGAGATCAATAGCTTCCATATTTACTGCCTTGTCTATCAACGCCCTGTCATTTTCTTCCTTTACCCATTTCAAAGATGAAGCACCACTCCCTTTAGGAGAAAAACCATAATTTGGACCATAATGTGTTAAATCGGCCGAACCCAGAAACACCGCATTTAATCCATTCTCATCCAGCAGAGTCTTAATGGTCCGGGATAGGGCAATCGCCTTTTCAGAAGAGGGGGAATGCAGAGCTATTATCTTTGAACCCGGGAAAAAGTATCGGACTAGCGGCACCTGGATTTCTATCGTGTTGTCAGAGAAACCTTGGTTCGCAGGAGAAGCGTGTCCAGCGTTAACCAATATGTAGATAAAGTCCGTATCCAAATCCTGTGGGCCAAAAGGAGTTTCCCACGTTTCTTCCATATATGCGACTGGATTATATCCTCCCGGCAGGTGACCTCCGAAGATTACGACCCTCTCTACCGGTCCCCCCGAAGATAAAGTCTTAATGACCCTAGTCGCTGCCCTGCCAGAAAATCCCCAACCCGCATGAGGTGCCACTCCGGCAATCCACTTGCCTTCAGGTAAATCAAAACCTTTCAGAAAGTCGGAAATGTCCTTTTCACATTCTCTAGCCGTTCCCGGGTACCAACCTACCGGCAACATCCTTCTTCTGACGCTCATTTGAACACCTCTTTGGATTAATCCCGGTTAAAGGGTCCTGCTACGATTATTTTTCAAACCAATTCCAAGAAACCTAGAAATTACGTGAATAACAATTCACCAGTCTGGAGTTTAAAGACAGTCTATGATACTCCTGCAAGGACATTACTTTAAATTCATCACCTCGAGACACGCTCTTCAGGCCTAAAGATAGAGCGTTGGCCCCTGCCAGCGTCGTAAAATATGGAACATTACGGTTTAATGCCGCCAAGCGAATATCCAGAGAGTCTTTGAACGACTTTTTGTCAGCAGCGGTGTTAATTACAAGAACGATCTCATTCTTCTTGATCAGATCAATCACATCCAATTGACCTTCTTCATGGACCTTGGCCACTACGAGGCTGGGTATGCCCGCCGCCTCTAATGCGGCGGCTGTGCCGTCTGTACAAACGAAAGTAAACCCGCACTGGCTCATTCTTCTGGCCACTATTACAGCAGTGGCTTTGTCACGACCGGCCACACTCAAGAAAACTTTCCCACCCGAAGGTATAGGGAAATCAGTGCTATATTGGGCTTTTAAAAAGGCCTGACCAAACTCCATGTCTATTCCCATGACTTCGCCCGTTGATTTCATCTCAGGCCCTAGCACAACATCAACCCCGGAAAATTTGATGAATGGAAAAACCGCTTCTTTAACACTGACGTGGTCAGGGATTATTTCGTTTGTAAATCCCAGTTCTTCTAGCGTCTTGCCTGCCATCACGCGAGCGCCGATCTTGGCTAATGGGACCCCAATGGCTTTGGAGACAAATGGAATCGTCCTCGATGCCCTGGGATTCACTTCGAGAACATATATTTCGCCATCCTTGAGCGCCAGCTGAAGGTTCATCAACCCTTTAACCTCTAGTTCATTTGCCAACATACGGGTGATCCTGCGTATCTCGTCGAGGTGGTATCTACCAAGGCTATACGGTGGCAAAGAGCAGGAAGAATCGCCGGAGTGCACACCGGCCTCCTCTATGTGTTCCATGATTCCGCCGATAACCACAGTCTTTCCGTCTGCAACGGCGTCCACATCGATTTCGACAGCGCCGGTCAGGTAACCATCCACTAGAATGGGATGGTCTGGAGAAGCTTTGACTACTGAGGTAAGATATTCCCTTAAATCTTCTTCATTGTGTACAATTTGCATTGCGCGTCCACCAAGTACATATGATGGCCTAACAACTAGTGGATAGCCAATTCGTTTGGCCACTTCCATAACTTCGTCATAAGAGTGGGCAATGTCATTAGGCGGCTGGTTTAAGCCTAGGGCAAGGATCACGTCCTTGAAACGCTTTCGGTCTTCAGCGCGATCTATAGCGTCCGGAGAAGTGCCGATTATCGGAACACCCGCTTTCCAAAGGGGAATAGCAAGCTTCAGTGGAGTTTGGCCACCGAACTGTACGATCACCCCATGAGGCTTTTCACATTCAACGATCTCGAGGACATCCTCCAGAGTCAGTGGCTCGAAATATAGACGATCCGAAGTGTCATAGTCAGTGCTAACCGTTTCCGGATTGCAGTTGACCATTATAGTCTCGAATCCATCCTCTTCTAGTGCGAATGCGCCGTGGACACAGCAGTAATCGAACTCGATCCCCTGCCCTATTCTGTTTGGGCCACCACCTAGAATCATGATCTTCTTCCTGTCAGTCACACCTGATTCATCTTCATCTTCATAAGACGAATACAGATAGGGAGTATGCGCCTCAAATTCCGCTGCGCACGTATCTACTCGCTTAAAAACAGGTCGAACATTATTCTTGATCCTCAGGTTTCGGATCTCGTCTTCGCGAGAATTCAGTATTTCAGCCAAACGTATGTCCGAAAAACCCATTGATTTGGCTTTGACAAGATTGTCACGGCATGATGGCCCATCAATCCACCCTGGTTTCTGAATTTGAGACTCCATTTCAATTATCTGACGGATCTGATCCAAAAACCACGGATCAATCTTAGACTCTGAATACAATTCAGGAATGCTTACGCCCGAGCGTAAGGCGTCACCAATTTGCCATAACCTATCAGGAGTCGGCCGCCTCAGCCTTTTCAGGATCTCGTCCGTTTTCAAGCCTGCGGGTAGTCTTGGTTCAAAACCATAGACATCTGTTTCAAGTGAACGAATGGCTTTTTGCAGAGACTCCTTGAAAGTACGACCTATGGCCATAACCTCGCCGACCGATTTCATTTGAGTGCCGAGGGTGTCATCAGCGCCGGGGAATTTCTCGAATGTAAAACGGGGAATTTTCGTCACAACATAATCAATTGTCGGCTCAAACGAGGCCGGTGTTTTTAGGGTTATATCATTTGCGATTTCGTCCAGCGTGTAACCTACCGCAAGTTTAGCAGCGATCTTAGCGATTGGAAAGCCTGTGGCCTTTGATGCGAGCGCGCTGGATCTGCTAACCCGAGGATTCATTTCAATTACCACCACACGCCCATTTTCCGGGTGCACGGCAAACTGGATGTTCGAGCCACCGGTGTCGACTCCTATTTCCCTGATGATCGCTACGGACTGGTCGCGTAGTCTTTGATATTCCTTGTCCGTCAGTGTCTGTGCTGGAGCCACGGTAATCGAGTCTCCAGTATGAACTCCCATAGGATCGAAATTTTCGATCGAGCAAATAATGACAACATTATCGCCAACGTCTCTCATCACTTCCAGTTCAAATTCTTTCCATCCAAGGACCGATTCTTCAATAAGAACGCGTCCTACCGGTGACGCTTCCAGACCCCATAGAGCAAGACGCTCGAAACTCTCCTCAGTAAAAGCTATGCTGCCACCGGTCCCTCCAAGTGTGTAAGAAGGTCTGATAACATTGGGGAAGCCGATTTCTTTGGCTATTTTCCACGCATGACTTAAAGATTCAGCGTAACCGCTCCTGGGAAGATCCAGGCCGATGTTACCCATGGCAATTTTAAACTGATCGCGGTCTTCAGCCTTGTTTATGGCCTCTATCCCAGCGCCTATAAGCTCAACTCCGAACTTCTTCAGGACACCAGCTTCATGGAGTTCAACTGCGCGATTTAGCGCGGTCTGGCCGCCTAACGTAGGTAAAAGGGCATCGGGTCTCTCCTTTGCGATAATGTTAGCCAGAACATCGATTTTCAATGGTTCTATATATGTAGCGTCCGAAAATTCAGGGTCGGTCATAATAGTCGCAGGGTTCGAATTTACCAGTATAACTCTAAAGCCCTCTTCCTTCAGGGCTTTCAACGCTTGAGTTCCTGAGTAGTCAAACTCACAGGCCTGGCCTATAATTATAGGCCCTGAGCCTATGAGCATAATTGACTTAATGTCTTTTCTTTTAGGCATAAATATTCTCTTCCGCCACTTTATGTATTAATGAATCAAGATTTTGAGAACATGATATAAATCCTATAAACTATATGGCTGTTAGCTCAAAAATTCAAGACTAACTCCTTGCAGAAGGAGTTCTAGTTTTCAGGACAACAAATGTCGATTTTTGATTTCGGCGAAGTCAGGCTGCACTTGAAAGAATCATGGGCCATTGGCTGGCCAATGATGCTGGTCATGTTTTTTCAGTTTTCAATAGGCATAGCCGATGTATATGTGGCCGGACTGCTTGGCGCTGACATATTGGCTTCAGTGGGATACGTAGGTCAATTGTATTGGACATTAATGATATTTGCCAACGCCATATCAGTAGGGACTGTTTCCATGGTGTCCCAAGCTTATGGAGCAAACTCGAGGATCGGGGTAGGTTATATTTCGGCCAACTCAATGACCTTGGGATTCGCGGTATCAGGCGCAATAACAGCCTTATCATTGGTCTATGCCAGGGAAATTGTAAGTCTCTCCGGCATGCCCGACTCCATACAGGGAATCGCTGAAAAATTTATAAAAATCTTTTCTCTCGTCCTAATGCCCACATATTTGATGATAATAACCAGTGGGATTCTGAGGGCTTCTGGTCGGGTAAAAATCGCCATGATATTTAGTTGCGTCGCCTCACTCGTGAACGTTTTCGGTGATTTTGTTCTCGTTTTCGGTTGGGGGCCTATACCGCCATTGGGATATCAGGGAATAGCATGGTCTACAGCTTGCGCCACAACAATGGGGATGTTTTTAAATCTTTCGGTCATTTTCACAGGTCCGTTTGGGATCACCATGGCTTCGATCCGTAGGCCCGTGCGGAAATGTTTAAAGAATCTCATAAGATTAGGGGTTCCTACAGCCCTTCAGCAAACGGCGTGGAACGCCGGGACCTTGGTTGTTTATTTCCTGATCACCAGACTGGAGGGTTCCCAGGTCACGGCCCTCGCGGCCCTGACGGCAGGTGTCCGCGTAGAAGCTATCATCTTTTTGCCCATCTTCGCATTTAACATGGCAGCCGCCGTAGTTACCGGGAACAGACTAGGCGCAAGGGATTTTTCGGCGGCAAGGGCAAGTGCGAAAGTGACCGCCTTTTTGTGCGTTTCGATCATTCTGGTTCCCACTGCGGCTATATTTATGTTTGCTCCCAAGATTTCCGGTTTACTGACCACTGATGCTACCGTGATGGTGGAAATGACCAGTTACTTGCGCATAAACATGTTAGCCGAGCCGTTTTTAGCGCTGGGAATATCACTCGCAGGAGCCTTGCAGGGGGCTGGAGACACATATGGCACAATGCGAATAATATTTGCCAGCATGTGGTTGTTCAGGATTCCTTTCATTCTGTTCGCAATCTATGCCCTAAAGATTAGTCCCACGGGTATTTGGTGGTGTATGGCCACATCCGTCTTGATAATGTGCGGGCTCCTGGTCAATAGATTTCGAGGCGATAAGTGGATTTACGCATCAGTGGACAAGATTAGGAACACAATGCTCTGGGAAGCCTGTTTGCCACCACAAGCCAAATTACCGACTGTTACAAGTCCATACAAAAACAACTTCAACAAATAATGTCGTTTTTTAAAATTGCGTCTTTTGACGTTCGTCATTGCGAAGTTGAGATCTTACGCTGAAAACCAACACCATTCTTGTCTATACTAAACCATTTTCCCCTTGACCTTCCCCTTTGATTGCCATTTATAGTTACGATACGAAAATCGCCAAAATGGTGGGTAGGGATAAAATGAATTCCGGAAGGCAAGGATTTGCGGGGTTGGTGTTTCCGAGATTTGGCAATGTTTTCATATATTGTCTTGTCTTGTTGTTGGTGATTTTATCTTGCTCCTTAGTCGGCGCTCAGGGTTCTACTTTTGCCGGCCGAGGATTACAGTCAGTTGCGCTTCCTGCCGATTTAGCGCCATCCAAACCATATGCGCCACCTGGAACATCAGGGCCTCAGTTTGGTGGATCTTCCTACCTTGTTCCGTTTTCAAGTGAAATGGTAAGGAACTGGCTGCCTATCATTCCCAACCTGCAATTTGGCTTCAATTATCTGTTTGGAAGAAATCTCAGCCAGTCTTGGTGGACTGCGGACTATGTCCTGCCGTTGAATTTGACAAGAAGTGACATAGTTTTTGGTGAAGCGCACGTTGATTCTGCGAATTCAGCCTCTACAGGTGGTTTTCCTTTCCTGAACAATTTCTGGCAGCAGGGACCGGCTGGGCTCCAGAACCGAATCGATCTTTCTTTTGGCCTGGGATATCGCAAGCTGTTCGGCAACAACGCGCTGTTAGGAGTTTACGGGTTTTATGATTCTACGCGGTTGTCAGGTTCGTGGAGGTCCGCTGGAAGTATAGGGGCGCAGGCTGCGGCTAATGGGCCCGGCGATTCCGCAGTAGACCTTAATATTAATTACTATTCCGATGCTTATGTCGGTTTCGATTCTCGTGGAAGCGTTTTCCCGACTTATAACCTTTTTGGCGCGATCGCTCATGGGGAAGGAAACTACGACTTAGAAGCCGGGGTGTCTCAGCCGTTTTTCAATCACGCATATGATCTCAGGGTAAAGTTGGCCGGTTATCGGTATGACCTCGGAAACTCGAAAGTTCATGGCCTACGCACAGGCGCCGATGTCACAACAGCCGATGGAGTGTTCAAGGTTTCCGCTGAATACGGCAATGATCGACTTATAGGCCAATATGGACAGATCGGCGCATATGTTAACATCGGATTCCAGGCTGAAAACATTGTCAAAGGTGAAAGCCCGTTTACCAAAACGGAACCAATATTCAAGAGCCCTCGACATTTGAGGCAGTTGGCCTCGCAACCAGCCAAGAGAAACTGGGTTAAACCGTCTGCGGTGATTGCCAACACCAAATGTGAGGGATTGCCGGACGACTCCCAGTTTAGCGTCGGATATAGCAAGTCTTGTTTTTATACCGGCTTTCCTATAGCGTCAGCCGAATGCACTGCCCAAGGTCGCCTCCTAGTGTCGGACACTCCAGGCGGCCAATGGGTAAATTCGTACGATGCGGCTTGGCTCACAAACCCACAAATTGGTGGCGGTAGCAATTACTATACAAATATTCAGCCTATGGACAAATGCCAATCCGCTGCGTATGCCAGGGCAGCCGAAGGCGACGTTTTGATCTTTGTCAGATGTGGAAACGATCCGAAAAACAATCCCGGCAGTGTGCTCTGGACCACTGAACTGCCCACATTACTTCAAAATCCAAACGTTACCAGCATAGAAGCCTATGACAACTGCCCCACTAAAACCGGTCCGTGTGTTACCGGTCCTGGAAGTTCAGTTTGGTGCAACGAGGTGAAATATAAATAGACTTTTCATCCAATGCGTCTCCCGTTGAAGGAAGTGAGGGAATTTACTATCAGGAACTCTCGTAGAGTGTTTGCAAAGTGAATATGTGTTGACCTTTGGTTTATTTCAGGTAACCCTAGGATGTCTCGTGCCATATTTTGGATGAGGTGGCATATACCGCATTACACTTAGTCAGGCTATGACAAAAACACCTTGTGGGTATTGATTGAGGATTGTCTTCATATGCGTAATGATAGTGAATCAATAGATAGAATTTCTAACTGTCTGGGCAAAACATCAAAACTTTTTGGATGGGTCGCGAACCGCCGATCATCAGGTAAGATTCGATTTATACAACTTCGTGATGGGACCGGTGTTATCCAGTGTGTCGTCATGGCTGATAGAGTAAGCCCGGAAGTTTTCGATTTGGCGAACCGCATTCCTTACGAATCATCTGTGATCGTGACTGGCCAAGTCCAAAAAGACCCCAGATCACCTGTCGGTTTTGAGATTGCGGTCGACAACATCGAGGTGATTTCGGAGGCATTACCCTACCCTATCTCGAAAAAGGACCATGGGGTCGCGTTCCTGATGGATCACCGCCACTTGTGGTTAAGATCCTCGAGACAAAATGCGCTCATGAAGATACGCTCGGTCTTGACCCGATCAGCGCGATCCTATTTTGACGAACTGGGTTTTATCTCGGTTGAAGCTCCTATCCTCACCCCAACAGCGTGCGAGGGGACAACTTCCCTGTTCGAGGTAGCCTACTTCGATCGATCCGCATACCTGACTCAATCAGGTCAGTTGTATGGTGAAGCGGCGGCTATAGCTCTCGGGAAAATATATGTTTACGGCCCAACCTTCAGGGCTGAGAAATCAAAAACACGACGGCATCTGACCGAATTCTGGATGATAGAACCTGAGATGGCTTTTTGGGCGTTACCTGAGGCAATAGACCTTGCTGAAGGACTCATCTGCAAAATAGTCTCCGATGTACTTCACGAATGCGCTACACAGTTGAAAATTCTTGAAAGAGACATATCCAGACTCGAACTTGTCAAGCCGCCTTTCCCCCGGCTCACATACACTGAAGCCATAGACATATTGAAACAAAAAGGCATGGACATAGGGTGGGGCGCAGACCTTGGAGGCGACGAAGAATCCGTGCTATCAGAAGCCTTTGACAAACCGGTGTTTGTCACTCATTATCCCGCTGACATTAAAGCTTTTTACATGAAAAGAGATTCAACCGATAACAAACTAGCTCTTGCCGTAGACCTACTTGCGCCCGAAGGGTATGGAGAGATTATTGGTGGGGGACAACGTGAGGATTCGCTTGAGGCTTTGGAACATCGTATCGATGAACACGGCCTGGATAAGGAACCCCTAGAGTGGTACTTCGATCTAAGAAGATATGGCTCCGTGCCTCACGCCGGCTTCGGAATGGGAATTGAAAGAGCCCTGGCCTGGATAGCCGGAATACACCACGTAAGAGAGACTATAGCCTTCCCCAGGCTACTGGATAGGCTATACCCGTAATTCATGCTACGGGTATAGTCCAGTCCTATTTCGCGATCGGCGGATTATCGCTCCACTCGAGGAGATCGAATAAGTTCCTATTTCGGAGCTAGAACCATTGTCATATTTCGACCTTCAAGTTTTGGCGGTTGCTCTATCTCAACGCTGTCGCTGAT
The DNA here is from genome assembly GCA_963798475.1 of uncultured delta proteobacterium. GTDB lineage: Bacteria > Desulfobacterota > Desulfomonilia > Desulfomonilales > Desulfomonilaceae > CAJBEZ01. The sequence goes on along the minus strand of CAWCTI010000013.1, from coordinate 405,679 downwards.
GAGTTCTCTCAGCTTGTTCATTAGCGTGCTCGCTAATTCAGGATGTGTAATCTCCCGGCCCCGAAACATGATTGTCACTTTGACTTTGCAGGATTCTGAGACGAAACGCTTGATCTGTTTGACTTTGTGTTCAAGATCATGTTCCTCAGTTTTTGGCCGAAGCTTAACTTCCTTGAGGACAACCGTCGCCTGTTTTTTCTTGCGCTCGTGGTCCTTTTTGGTTTCTTCAAACCTAAACTTGCCATAATCCATGATCTTGCACACGGGCGGATCGACATTGGACGCAACCTCAACGAGATCAAGCCCATATTCCTCGGCCCTCCGTAGCGCTTCAGCGACGTCCAAAATACCGAGTTGTTCACCTTCAGGCGATATCGCTCGCACCTGTGCGGCGCGAATCTTTTGGTTCACCCTGACCTTGGGTTCCGCAACAACGGAGCCTCTTGGTCTTCCTTTCATGCGCAATGCCCCCTTGTAACTGAAAAAGAAGTCATTAATTTTCCCTTTCTGAACTCAGAAAGAGCGCAACTCAATTTGTTGTTTCAATGAATTGATCAATTCCGCAAGGTCTACCGTAATTGTAGAATCTTGCCCACGTTTCCTTACAGCGATATTACGGTTTTCCAATTCCTTGTCACCTAGTATGACCATGTAGGGAATTTTTTGATTACGAGCCTCTCGAATCTTAAACCCAATTTTTTCATTCCTTAGGTCAATCTCAACACGAATGTCCTGTTCCTTAAGAGTTTCAGCGATCTCAACAGCATAACTGTCGGTCCTGTCAGTGATTGTAAGGACCGTGACCTGGACCGGAGCCAACCAAAGAGGAAAGGCTCCTGAATAATGTTCGATCAATACCCCAAGAAAACGTTCTATAGCGCCGAGTACCACTCTATGAATCATGACAGGTCTCTTTCGAGACCCGTCAGCGTCCACATATGTCAACCCGAAACGTTCGGGTAACGTAAAATCGCATTGAATCGTAGCGCATTGCCACGATCTGGCAAGAGCGTCAGTAAGCTTGATATCGATCTTTGGCCCATAAAAGGCCCCGTCCCCTTCATTGACTTCATATGGTAGTTCCAGCGCTTGCAGAGCTTTCTCCAGAGCCGTGGTAGCCCGCTCCCAATCCTCGTCGGAGCCAATAGACTTTTCCGGCCGAGTGCTCAATTCCATCGTGTAACTGAACCCGAATATTCCCATGACATCTTTTACAAAATTTATAATCCCAAGAATTTCACTATTAAGTTGATCGGGAGTGCAAAGTATATGAGCGTCATCCTGAGTAAATTGTCTGACTCTGAGTAAGCCATGAAGCACCCCGCTCTTTTCATGTCTGTGAACTGTGCCAAGCTCGAAATACCGAATAGGCAGGTCGCGGTAAGAACGAATCTTGGATTTATAAATAATCATGTGCGAAAGGCAATTCATCGGCTTGATGCCGTAGTCGATCTCGTCTACGGTGGTAAAATACATGTTTTCCCGGTAGTTATCGAAGTGACCCGACTTTTCCCATAATTCCCTTTTAAGGATTTGCGGGCCAACGACCATTTGGTAACCTCTTTTGAGATGTTCCTTTCTTTCGAACTCCTCTATTAGATATCGCAACATAGCGCCTTTGGGGTGCCAAATGACCATACCCGGACCTGCGTCCTCGGAGATGGAGAAGAGATCCAGCTCTTTTCCCAGCTTCCTGTGATCTCGGCGTTTAGCTTCTTCCAGTAACTCGAGGTAGCGCTTCAGCTCTTCTTTTGAAGGGAAGGACGTGCCGTAAATTCTCTGAAGCATCCTGTTATGCTCGTCACCTCGCCAATAAGCGCCGGCCACCTTGGTAAGCTTAAAGGCCTTTACAGAGCCAGAACTAGGTATATGCGGTCCTCTACACAAATCGGTAAAATTCCCCTGCGAATATAAATTCACTTCATCCGCTTCTATGCCTTCAATCAATTCAACTTTGTAATTTTCACCAAGCTCCCGGAAAAACTGAATCGCCTCTTCTTTAGGCAGGACTACTTTCCTAAAAGGAAGTTTACTCTTGATGATTTCTTTCATACGGACTTCAATTTTTTGGAGATCTTCAGGAATAAAAGGTCTTGGGGAATCAAAATCGTAATAAAATCCGTCTGCTATGGCTGGTCCTATGGTAACTTTTACTTCGGGAAATAGTTCCTTAACGGCTTGCGCCATAATATGGGCAGTAGAGTGTCTTAAGATCTCAAGGCCCTTGGGAGTGTTGACGGATACAAAATCCAGTTTGCCCGACTCCATGATCGGAGAGTGGAGATCAATCTGTTTCCCATTTATTTCCGCAGCCAAAACCTCAGACCTGTTAGATGGACAAACATCTTTCAAGATTTCAGCGGCAGTAATTCCTGGACCATATGTCTTAGCAGTGTCTTGGACAAGAATTTCTATGGGGGGATTCATGCTTGGGAATGCTCTAGCGCTATAATCGTCCATTCCCGAAGGGTTGATAACATCTACCGAGCTTGCCTCCTATTGATCCAATTTCGTTCTAGTGGTAGGCGCGTGGGGATTTGAACCCCAGACCCTCACCGCGTCAAGGTGATGCTCTCCCCCTGAGCTACGCGCCTAAATGTATCGGTAACGATTAACAAGGGCGACGCCTGTTGTCAAGTTAAAACTCGCCACGATGCCAATCGAACGTTATCTCATTGAATATCTACCGTCAGTAGCCGCGTTTTTCTTGGAAACACATGTGCGGCCTTCAACTATTAGTTTCTGCAACATAGCTTGAGCTGAAGAATCGTCCCACCTGGCCGGACCAACACTGTAACCGACTGCGGAACCTCTACAATCTACAATATAGGTGGTTGGGAAACCCGGTACTTCCAATATGGCTTCCTGTTTGGGATTAACCAGAAATGATGTCCTTTTCCCGGCCATTTCAACCACTCGAAGGCTAAAACCACGTCCACCGTCAAAAAGGATAGAAAACGGGGTCCTGGTTGTGGCGGCATACTTTTGTATGGAAGATGGCGGATCTACAAGGTTGACACCCAGTATTTCAAGCCCGGCTCCGCTGTAAGCACGTTTGAGATTTTCAAGGAGCGGCTCCTCCATTTTGCACGCTGGACAAGTAATGGACCAGAAATGCAGCAATACAACCTTGCCTCTGTAATCATTGAGTGTCACAGTCTGACCTGTAGGAGTCTTTAGAACAAGATCTGAAACTTTGTGAGGTTTCGGATAGAGGTAGATGTTTGCTTGAGTCAGCGGGTCAGAACCGTATGAAACGGCGATTGGAATTATAAAAGCAATCAGCGAGAGTAAGGTTATGATCATAATAGAATAGCGAAGCGGACGGGTCATCGGTCCTCCATTTGTATGTAACATTTGAATATTCAATTTATAATATAGGTTGGGTGATGTCAATCCTTTTTTTGATTCATGGACGATCACTTCTCTTCTTTGTCCATACAGCCATGTCATGTTATATTATGGTATGAGCGAACGAGTCATTTTTCAGGGAACGCTGGTCAATGTCCATGGAATTGGAGTCCTTATCGTCGGACAACCCGGGATCGGAAAATCATTGGCAGCTATCAACCTTATGAGGTCAGGACATAAACTCATCGCTGATGATCTACTGGCTATATCGAAACAGGAACCTGGAAAACTCGTTGGTAAGGCCCTTGAAGAAAGTGTTAGGATCGAAGTCCGTGGTTTGGGAATATTTGAGGCGCAGTCCCTTTTTGAAAACGCTGTCGAAGTTTCCTCTCCAATCGATATTATGGTTGAACTCACATCTTACCTCCCGGAGAGAGACGCAGGACGTATTCGGCCTCAGACAACTCAAACGGGTATAATGGACTGCTTCCTTGAAAAAATATTGGTTCCACTACCAGCCGGCATGGACCCTGGCTTGTTGGTGGAGTTGATTGTCCGAACCCGAAAATGATGGAGCAAATTTGAGCAAGCGTAAAATAGTCATTGTTACAGGATTGTCAGGGTCGGGAAAATCAACAGTAGCCCGAACGCTTGAAGACCTTGGATATTTTTGTGTGGACAATTTACCGGTTGATCTGGTGCCCAAGCTCATAGAATTGATGGACGCCGGAGGAACCGAACTCCAAAAGATAGCCCTGATTATCGACCTGAGGCAGAGAAGGTTTTTCCCTCGGTATTCAGCCATACTCGACTCACTGGAATTACGAGACACATCACTGGAAATTTTGTTCCTCGACGCCAGAGATGGGATCTTAATTCGACGCTTCAGTGAAACCAGGAGGCAGCACCCTCTAGCAATCGACGGGGATATAATCGAGGGTATAAAGAAAGAACGGGCAGAACTGAAAGAGATCAGGGATAGAGCTTACAGAATTATCGACACATCTGACATAACAGTCCATGAACTTCGGGATGATATCAAGAAAATCTACGGTGATGTACGGTCCGGGGAACTCCAAATACAGGTGAACGCATTTGGTTTTGGCAAAGGAATACCGCTGGAATCAGACCTTGTTTTTGACGTTCGATTTCTACCCAACCCATTTTTCGTGGAGCAACTTAAAGAAAAAGATGGTAGAAACAGCGAGGTCATTGAATGGATATTGGAAAAACCATTGACAGGCGTCTTTATTGACAAAATTTATGACCTGTTAAATTTTCTTTTACCCCTTTACATTAAAGAGGGAAAACAGTACCTTACTGTCTCGGTTGGCTGTACGGGTGGTCGCCACAGATCTGTAGTAATCGCATCTTTGTTGGCGAATAGGCTCGTATCCCAAGGTTACCACAACGTGCGTCTCAAATTACGCGAACTAGGGGTTGAATCGCGTGTAAAAGCTGCGGAAGTTGAATTGTGAATTTAAGGTTATGAGTTTCAAAGATAGTTTTCTCAGGGGCGTGAGAGATAAAGGATCCTTGTCTTATAGATGGAGTTCCTGTCAACTCACAGAAAGATCTTTACTATGATCGGAATTATCGTGTTGACCCATGGGGAGCTGGGAATTAAGTTTCTCGACACCGCCCGTCTGATCGGTTTAACATCCGACGAAGGGGTCACTGCTTTGTCCATAGATCCAAACAGTTCACCAGACACTCTTCGAGAACAGGTTGCAAAAGCCATAGCGAAAATAAACTCCGGTTCTGGGATTCTTATATTGACAGACCTCTTTGGAGGAACTCCAACAAACGTGTCATTGTCCTTTTTGGAAGAAGGAAAAGTTGAAGTGGTGACGGGATTAAATTTACCAATGCTGATCAAGTCGGTCAATTCCCGGAATGACTATGACTTGACCGGACTTGCTCAAGTTGCGGCGGACGCGGGAAAAGAAAACATTTACAGAGCGTCCGATGTCTTAAAACAAAGGCGGAAGCGTGACGCCTAATATATTGATGAATGGGATTTCGAGGAAATACGGACGGTATTGATCCATGCCTATTGTGCTCCTCAGGGTTGATGATAGATTTGTTCATGGTCAGATTTTACAGGGCTGGCTTCCCTCCACTCGCGCTCAGGAGCTATACATAGCCAACGACGTCCTGGCCGTGGACGATGTGCAAAAAATGATAATGGAGTGCGCTATTCCATACACCGTAAAAATCGTAATAGACACGATAGACCGTATTGCAAACCTGTTGAAGGACGAAGACATCACCGACGTCCGGCGGATGGTTATAGTTGACACGCCGGTCGACGCGCTTCGCTTGATAAGAGCGGGAGTGAAATTTAATCGTCTCAATTTGGGTAATATGTCCGGAAACGGGAATCTAAAGGTGCTCACCCGGTCCGTGGCGGTAGGCGAAGAATCGCTAACAGCGCTACGTGAAATTCTTAAAAGCGGTGTTGATGTCAATGTTCAAAGCGTGCCTTTTGAGAAACCTATAAATTTCTGTGACTTGTGCAATGGTTCCACATTTTGTCCGTCTCCCCAAGACATCCCAGGTATCTAAAGATCCGCAGGGCATAGATGATAAAAGAGGCTTTTTGCGCTGCCACCATTGGCGGCCTGCTATGGCTGGACCGATATCAGATCGGCCAATTAATGATCTCTAGACCGATAGTGGTAGGCCCGGTTATTGGAGGCGCCTTGGGCGACTTCTCTTTAGGTTTGGCAATAGGAGTTCTCTTCGAAGTTCTTTGGCTGAGACGCCCACCTATAGGTGGTTTCATAGCCCCTGACGTGACTTTCTCAAGCGCCGTGGCCACGGCCGTAGCCGTAATTGTCAGAAACCAGCATTATTTTGACGTAGTTGCCCTGGCCTTGTTAAGCTTCATGCTATTTATGCCGCTATCGTTCTTGGGTAGCAAGCTTGACCTGCTCTTGAGATTGTGCATAGGGAAGCTTTCAATCCCGGCGGAGCAGGCCATTGTGCAACGGGACAGCCCAAAGATCGCTTCATTGTTTATTACTTCTCTAGTTCTCGGTTTTGCAATTTGTATGGTGGCGCAGGTTCCAATCATAATCCTTGGAACAATCGTGTTACGACACATAATTGAAGTTTGGCCCGAGAATCTTAATGAGGCTCTCAAGTTCGCGTACTTTACGATCCCGGCTATAGGATCCTTAGACATGTTGGCCGGAAACTTTGAAAAATCCTCCTTGGTTCTTTTTCTTATAGGTTTTGCCTCAACAATTTGTTGGTACATGTTTCTCTGATCCTGCTTTCTGTAACCTGTCCCTGGAAGACATCAATATTCCATGAATAATCAAAGATTAAGCGATGAGACTTCGAAATGGGAGAACAGAATTGTTCTCTCTTCAATGTCTATGACTGATTTACCTGAAGCGGTGAAAATCGAGCAGACCACAATCTACAGCCCATGGTCCCGGGAAATGTTCCAAAAGGAAATTGAAGCCAGAAATCCCGGACTAAAGACGTTCAGATTGGAAAATCAGCTAATTGCTTACTTCTGCTTCTGGAAGGTTCTTAACGAGGCGCATTTGCTAAACCTGACCCTGCGCTCCGATTTTAGAGGCAAAGGTTTGGGGCGTTTCCTGATGCGGTGCCTTGAACAAACCTGTATGGAAATGGACATATCCAAAATTGCTCTCGAAGTGGCTGAAACAAATTATGTAGCCATAGCGCTATACAATAACTGCGGATTCGTTAAGGTCGGGCTTAGGAAAAGATTTTATCAGGAAACCGGCGATGACGCCATTCTGATGGAGAAGAGAATACAACGACGCTAACCCTCATTAATATTTAAATTATATTTTGCAACACACTATTATGTAATATTTTTTATAAATAATATTAATAAGTATTGATATTACGCATAATAATATATATAAGCTCCGCTTTAAGAGGTTTGAGCGTATCAACCTATTGTCAAAGCGGGTGATTTTATATGAAATATTTTTCATGGATTATTTTGGGGATCGCACTACACTGCCTTATTTTGTCATCCTGCTCATCAACGCAAACTTCCGCCATACGGCCGGCAGGCTACGAAAGCGAAAAAACGGGCTGGGTCCAAAGGAATCTGCCAAGTCTGGAAACATTATCTAATATGATCCCTCCACCAACCGAAGCACGGACGAAATGGGACGAAAGCCAAAAGAGACAAAAGGATGGCGCTCGATCTGAAGAAGGATTCTGATGATTTCATTGATGTTGAGCGAGGCCAGTGGTCAAAATTGGGAAACGAGACCCGTGAGAGACTGGTCTTTCTGGAATCTTGCGCTTATACGACTATGCCCTCATGTAAATAGGTCAACCCAAAAGTCAGGGGAAAAGTCCTGATGGATTTGAAACCCGCCGACTCAAACAGTCCGCTCAACTGGTCGGGCGTGAGGAAATCCTGAATTGAATCCGGTAGGTATCTATAAGCCGCCCTGTTGCCGGATATTAATCCTCCGACAATAGGAATCATGTGGTTTAGGTACCACTTGAAAAAACTCCTTAATCGAAGGTTTTTGGGGAACGTCATCTCAAGAGTTATGACTTTGCCGCCAGGCTTAACAACGCGTCCCATTTCACGTAAGGCCGCCAATCTATCAGGAATGTTACGCAGCCCGAAGGCAATGGCCGCCGCATCGAATTCACAAGTTTTGAATGGGAGTTTTGTTGCGTCAGCAGACACATAGTCAATCTTTGAAGTGATTCCTAGGTTTTGAGTTTTGGATTGAGCCAGTCTCATCATCTTTTCCACCAAGTCGGCCCCGGTTACATGGACTCCAGGCACCCCTTCAGCAATTGCAATCGCAAGGTCACCTGTGCCCGTCGCAACGTCTAAAACATCTTTGGCGTCAATAGGAATACGTTTTACGACAAATTTTCTCCACGTTACATCCCGTCGTCCCGACATAATCCGGTTTAGTAAATCGTAATGAGGTGTGATAGTATTGAAAATGTTTTTTACTGCCGATATGCGCTCGTTCGGGGTCCAGTTTTTCATGGGTTTCAATTCCATAGGCGGCTCCAATTCAAGGCGGCGCTTTACAAAGTATGTATTTTAGTCAGTCGATCGATGGGCCGCAACTTTTTTGACCGTTCCCAATCAACTTGACACATAGAAAGTCTTCTTGATAAGAATTTTGGAGTGTCATCGTCCTGACATTCACTTCCGCTACAGTATTTCCCGTATTTTCGCGAGGTGAGACAATGAAACTCCGTCACCTGATCGTTAAACCCGATCTGCCGGATGAGTTACAACCGCTCCGAATTATTGGCATGAACACGTGGTTCACATGGAATCCAGAAGCCAATCGTCTGTTTCAGGCGCTTGACCCAGAGATTTGGGAAACATGTGGACACAATCCCATCATGCTTCTCTCGACATTGAAAGCGTCTCGTATACGGGAGATCCTTGAAGACAATCTTCTTATAGATAGAATCAGGCAAGTTGAAAGACTGTTCGACAATTATGTGAGCAACATCGAGAATTATTCTTTCAACCTCGAAAGACCTATCGATTATAGAATAGCCTATTTCAGCATGGAATATGGAATTGCCGAATGCCTGCCGATCTATTCAGGAGGGCTCGGCATATTGGCCGGTGACCACCTTAAGAGCGCTTCAAACCTCTGCTTCCCATTAATAGGACTTGGCCTGTTATACCAGAAAGGATATTTCAGGCAATATCTGAATATAGACGGCTGGCAGCAGGAATCCTATCTGGACAATGATTTCTATAATATGCCGATCTCACCTGTGGGTGATGGGACCGGGGGACAACTGTCTTTTGATCTGAAACTGGATGGGACAGCAGTAAAGATTCTTATCTGGAAGATTCAGGTGGGACGTATCCCTTTGTATCTTATGGATTCATCACACCCATCCAACCCGGAAGCGGCAAGACGCATCACGGCCGAACTTTACGGCGGCGACCTCGATATGCGAATGAAACAGGAAATTGTTTTGGGGGTTGGTGGCGCTCGCGCTCTTCACCTTCTGGGGCTCTGGCCATTCGTTTACCATTTGAATGAAGGGCATGCGGCTTTCGCCGCGTTGGAGCGCATTCGCCAGACCATGATCACATACAAAACCTCGTTTGAAGTTGCGATGGAGGCTGTAACAGCGTCAACCGTGTTTACAACACATACACCTGTGCCGGCCGGCATCGACCTGTTCCCTCAGGAATTGATCGATAAATACTTTAGAAATTACATGGGATCGATGGGAATGACGGTAAAGGACCTGCTCGATTTAGGTTGCGCCAACCCTGACGACCGATCTTCACCATTTTCCATGGCGGTTTTGGCTTTAAGACTTTCACGCGGTGTCAACGCAGTGAGCAAATTGCATCGAGATGTTTCCAAAAAGATGTGGCGGTTCCTATGGCCCAAAGTTGAAGAAGAAGATATCCCAATTGGTTATGTTACCAATGGCGTGCATATCCCTTCTTATCTGTCCAAGGAAATGTCCGACCTGTTCGACAGGTATCTCGGAGAAGGGTGGATAGAAGAACCGGACAATACGAAAATTTGGTCACGAGTTTACAACATCCCGTACGAACAAATCTGGACAGCGCATGAAACTCGTAGGGAAAGGCTTGTAAATTTTTGTCGCCGTAGACTCATGAAGCAGATGGCAACGAGCGGTGGTTCCACGATCGACCGAAAGCGGGTCCGCGAATACCTCAACCCTGAGGCCCTCACCATAGGATTTGCTCGAAGGTTCGCCCCATACAAGAGGGCTGACCTGGTGTTGTCAGATCCTGACAGGCTACTCAGAATCATGTCCGACAAGAGGCGACCTGTTCAATTCATATTTTCCGGCAAGGCGCATCCGAAGGATATGATAGGTAAGGAAATAATCAAGAAGGTGGTCCATCAATCGAGGTCCGAGGGACTTTACAGAAATTTGGTTTTCATCGAGGATTATGACATAAACGTAGCTCGTTATCTTTTACAGGGTTGTGATGTTTGGTTGAATACACCTAAAAGACCAAAAGAAGCTTGTGGCACGTCCGGCATGAAAGCAGCGGCTAATGGAGTCCTGAATCTTAGCATTTTAGATGGCTGGTGGCCCGAAGCCTTCGACGGAACCAATGGGTGGGCAATCGGTGGAAATGAAGAATCTCCGGATTCTGAAGTTCAGGATAAACGTGACGCGGAACAGGTATTTGACTTGCTTGAATACGAAATCATCCCCCTGTTTTTCGATCGCGGCCCCGATGGACTTCCCCATGCCTGGATTGAGAAAATGAAAAACAGCATGGCAAAGATTTCCGGGTATTTTAATTCGCATCGTATGATCGAACAATACATGGAGGAGTATTACCTGCAAGCTGGTCTCGCTCACCAAATACTTGGAGAAAACAAGCTGACACGGTCAATCGAACTGAGTGAATGGAAAAGCCGGGTCCGCTCGGCATGGAAAGATGTGAAGATCCTCGACGTGTCCTCGCCGGCGGGCGAACGGGTATCACTTGGCCAAACGTTTGAAGTAACCGCTTCGATTCAACTCGGAATACTGCGTGACGAAGAAGTTATTGTGGATCTTTGCCACGGCACAGTCGGCCAGGATGAAAATTCCGAACGTTTAACCAATAGAAACATTACGGCGATGGTCGGCGATGAACAAATAGCCGCTGGTGTGTGGCGCTTTAAGGGCGTAATTCACTGCGAAGAAACTGGAGTCTACGCCTACTATTTACGAGTGCTTCCCTTTCATCCATACTTATTCAATCCTCTATCCATGAATCTGGTGGCATGGGGCTGATTTCATTTTTATTTCACCGTGACCACCGGGCAATGAGCGTTTAGAATCACATACCTGGCATTGGAACCGAAAACAATCTTCCCGACAGGAGAGGTTTTTCTGATTCCGACAATGATCTCGTCAATGTCGTGTTCCTTAGCAAATTCAACGAGGTCTTCCCCAGGGGTAAATCCGCGAACAAGAAGATGAGTTTCTACCGGGATTCCGTTATCCGAGAGAAATTGCTTCGTATATTCCAGCGATTCCTGCGCTTGTTCGATCTCGCCTCGTATATTCTGCGATTCCTTTTTCATCGAGCAAACCACGTAAACAGTCGCGTTAAACGCCTTAGCGTGCTTAGTGGCTAGGTTGAGGGCTTCCTTGGCCTGATTAGAGCCGTCATAGCCTACAAGAATTTTCATAAATTACCTCCCCTGGAGTCCAAAGCCTTAGAGAACAAGATAACGTCTTACAACATCTTCATTATCCCAGATCTCCTTCATACTTCCTCCATGAACTACAGTCCCTTTCTCCAGTATATAGCCTCGGTCACACACCTCGTTACAAAAGCGTAAGTTCTGGTCGGCCAACAGTATTGTGACACCATGTCCTTTTATCTTTTTGATAGTTTCGAGGAGTGTACGGACAATCATGGGCGCAAGACCTTCTGATGGCTCATCCAATAGAATCAAGGTCGGGTTCATCATGAGGGCTCGGCCTAAACTAAGGATTTTTTTCTCTCCGCCCGAAAAACTTGAACCCTTTTGCTTTCGGCGATCCCCCAACAAAGGGAAAAGGGTCTCAACCCTCTCCTTTGACCAGTATCCTGACCGCTTTGAGACTCTGACGGCGATTTCCAGGTTTTCTTCGCACGTAAGGTCAGGAAAAATCCTTAAATCATCGGGAATGTAGCTAACTCCACGCTTGGCGATAACATTTGGAGCTAGTTTACAGATTTCCTCACCTTCGAAACGGATCGATCCATTTGTGGGAGGATTTAAACCCATTATCGAACGCAGGGTAGTGGTCTTTCCCATGCCGTTCCGCCCCAGTAGAGCCACTGTCTCGCCCTGTTTCACTTCAAAGGATATGTTTTGTAACACATGAGCCGTACCGTAGTGGACGTCAATCTGATCTACCCGCAACACCATTACGCAACCTCTTCCCCAAGATAAACCTCTCGCACTCGAGGATTCATCTTGATTTGCTCCGGCGAACCATCTCCTATTATTTTTCCTCTATGCAAAGCGATGACGCGATCGGATAATGAAAAAACTATATCCATATCGTGCTCAACGATTACAAAGGTAACCTCGCCGGTTTGTGAAAGCTGTCGGATGGTTTCCAGGATTCTAGATCTCTCGACTGGGTTCATACCTGCCGTAGGCTCATCAAGGAAGAGAAGTCTAGGTTTGGCGGCAAGAGCTATGGCCACCTCAAGTAGTCGTTGATCCCCATGCGAAAGCGATCGCGCAACCATGTACGCCTCATCAAGAAGCCCTACTTGTGTCAGGACCATTTCCACATGTTCTCGAACTTCTTTGAGGCGAGCTATAGACTTGATCATACCTTTGGCTTTCCGCTGGAGAGCAAGGACAGGGATAGCCAGATTTTCAAACAACGTAAGATTCCCAAACACATTTACGACCTGAAATGAACGACCCAATCCCTGTTTGACACGGCGATGAATTGGTTCGTTTGAAACTTCCCGTCCCTGAAACCAAATTTCTCCTGAGTCCGCGGCTAGTAATCCGGTTAACACATTGATCAATGTGGATTTACCTGCGCCATTGGGACCTATAATGGAAGTGATAACCCCTAGATAAAGGGAGAAATTTAGATCCTTTGCCGTGACTACTGTCCCGAAGGCCTTGTTTAGCATTCTAACGTCTAACAGAATCTCACCCATGTTATCCTTTCCTCATCAGCGCAGCCAAAGGGACCTTGACATCATGCTACTTCAATAGGCCAATGCTATGACAGTCAGCCGCAGTTCACCTTATGCTCTTTTCATGGCCGTGAATATCTCCTAAAAGCTTCTGAAATCGACCCAACGACACCACCTCGGAAGCCAATGATAATTGCCAGCAAGAGTACCCCGAACCACAACATCCAGTTATAAGTGAACCGCTGAAGGATCTCTCGGAGCACAACAAAAATAATACTGCCCACGATAGGTCCTGAAAAAGTATGTAACCCTCCAATAAGACTAACCAATACTGGCTCAGCCGAATGACTCCAGTGCGCGGAAAATGGAGCGACATTACTCTCTAGCAGTGCAGACAGTGATCCTGCCAGCCCAGCAAAAGCCCCGGAGACAGTGAATACTCCAAGGCGATACGCTTTTACCGACAGACCGGCGAATTCAGCCCGAATATGGTTTTCTCGAATTCCGGCAAGCGCCAGTCCAAACGGTGATGAGTAGATACGATGGATTAAGAAGACACTAGCCACAAAGAAAAGGAGAACGAAGAAATAGAATTGGTAGTCCTTTCTGATGGGTATCTTCACAATACCCAATGAAATGGCCGTGCGTGAAATTCCGTAAAGCCCATCGTCACCACCCGTTATACTTCTAAGGTTCCATATAAGGGCAAAGACCATCATTCCGAACGCGAGGGTAAGCATTGCAAAATATATTTCTGTATGTCTAACACAGAAAAAGCCGATGCACAGTGAGAGAACCGTTGCACCGATTACACCGACAAGAATTCCTAAAAGAGGATGAGCGCTTATATGTATTGATGTTATAGCTAGCCCGTAAGCGCCGGTTGCAAAGAAAGCCGCATGGCCGAATGACAGTAGTCCGGTTCGTCCCAATAGCAGATTGTATCCAAGCGCAAAAATTGAAAGAATCATAATTCGTGTTGCAAGATACAGAACAAATGGACCGCTAACGAAACCAATTCCAACCAAGGATCCAAGGCAACCTAACGTCAGGAAATATTTCCAGTATTGGTTCATCTGTCAGCCTTCTGCGAAAAAACCTTGCGGACGCCATAGTAAAACAGCGGCCATAAGTCCAAACGTGAGGAACATGTCAAGCATAGGCATGAATCTCGTGCCGAAAGAACTGAGGAGGCCCACAATCAAAGACCCAAAGAACGCCCCTTTTAAGCTGCCTAAACCTCCGATAACCACAACAATAAACGCTGAAATGATGATCGCCTCACCCATCCCTGTAGTAAGTAATCCAACGTAAGGGACCGCTAAGGCACCCCCAATAGCCGAAAGCCACGCTCCAAACATGAACACACCCGTGTACAGCAGAGGAACGTTGACACCTATAGATAGGGCCATTTCGCGGTCAGAAGCAGAAGCTCGGACGATCCTTCCCCACCAGGTCTTTTCCAACAGACCATAGAGTCCAAGCGCTACAAGGGGACCGACAGCGATGATAAAAAGATTGTAAACCGGAAATTCACGGCCTGCGATGGAAACTGACCCGGAAAGACCAGGAACGGCTGGTGATCCTATGGATCCGGCCCCCCAAATCATTTTAACAAGATCATCGAATATCAACACCATTGCAAAAGTGAGCAGTAATTGGTACGGCAGTTCCAGGTGATAAACGAGCCTTAGAAGATACCTCTCCATGACATATCCAACCACGCTTACAACCAGTGGGCCCAGTAGAAGGCCAAGCCAGAAATTGCCACCCATCGCCTTGAGGACAGCGAAACATAAATAAGCCCCCAACATATAGAAGCTTCCGTGCGCAAAGTTCAAAACTCGAAGAACACCAAAGACTAGGGTTAGGCCACTTGCTACCAGCCAAATAAACATACCGGTGGAAATCCCGGCAAGGCAGACATGGACGAGCGATTGCAACATAAGCGTCTACTCCATGACTTGAACATTTTCACTAGCTAATCTAGGGGCAGCAAGGTGAGACGCTCTGCTAGCCTCACCTCGCTTTTGCATGTCTACTTTGAATCCTTGAATGGCGGATGAGTCCCGGGCCCTTCGAATGGTGGTCGGTTGAAAAATTCTTTTGCCGGAATTACGATCTGTTTGCCCATGATCTTAAAGGGATACTTGGGGCCAGCTTTTGTAAGTCCCCATGGGACCTCATACATTGCCTGGTGATCCTCTTTTCGGAAAACACGATGACCCGCCGGAGAATCAAGCTCCATACCAGCCAGGGCCTCAACAACTTTGCCTGTCTCCTTGGACCCTGCCGCCTCTACCGCTTTCTTGAACGCATACATTGCGGAATAACCGGTTTCTGAAACATAAGCGGGATAGTGATTCCATCGTTTATGGAAATTCGCGACAAATTCCTTATTCCGGTCAGTTTCTGGATAGAGGAAAAAATATCTGCCGGAGATCCAAATATTATCCGGCATCTCAGAACCTAGTCCTTCGAGTACGTCCATCGCCGCTCCCACCGGGAGCATGACGTGCTTGATTTTGTCGAATAATCCGGCCTGCTTGGCCTGTTTTATGAGGGTGATCAATTCACCGGCCCATACTACAGAGTATAACCCCTCTGGTTTGGCGTCCAAGATAGTGTTTATGTGGGGCCTAAAGTCTGTGGTTCCGAACGGAGCCCAGGACTCAGCGGTAAACTTGACATCTGGTTTGAGTTTCCCGAGAGTGTCTTTGAACATGTTCCACGTAGTGTATCCATATTCATACTTTGGATTTATAGTAGCCCACGTGGTGACCGGCAAATCTTTCGCCACAAACGCCGCCGCATTCCCGTCCTGATATGTAGGAGTACAGATACGAAAAACCTGGTTGATACCTTTTTTGAAAACTTCATCTTCTGTTAGTTTTTCTGTCGCCGCGTGAGTAACCATTAGGACTCGATCAAGCTCCGCTACCACGGGTGCCAGAGCCAAAGCCTGTCCCGACGAGTCAACTCCGGCAAGGAAATCCGCGCTCCAGCTATCGACAAAATAGCGGGCGTTCTGGATACAAGCGGGAGCGGCCAGTGTGGAGTCACGAATCTCAAGTTCCACTTTGTTCCCTGCGATCCCGCCAGCGGCGTTAATCTCCTCTACACCCATCAAGGCCCCCATTTTGTGAAACTCTCCATACCCTGCTAGTGTGCCGGAGAGAACCGTCAGGTAGCCAATCTTGATCGGTCCCTTGATGGTTGGCGTCGCCGCCCACATACCTACGGGCTTCACGATTCCGGATCCCAATGCGGTTGCGGCTGCGGTTACCAACCCCGCCTTCAGAAAATCCCTACGCGTCGTTCCATGCTGATCCATATTTCCATTCCTTTCTTTTCGGCCAAAACTGGGCCTCATGAAATTCAGCCTTGCGGCCATAGGCTTAGGACTCTTTGCTTGGACACCATCTCGACGCCAAGACGACTTTTCACCAGATCGTCCAACCTCCATCAATAAAGATGGTCTGACCTGTAATGAAATCCGAGGCTCGAGAGGCAAGGAAAATAGCAATTCCCGCAATTTCGTCCGGCTGTCCCCAACGTCCCATGGGGGTCCGGTCAACAATAAATCCGTACCGTTCCGAATCATTTCTTAGCTGCGCCACTAACGGCGTTTCAAAATAGGTAGGACCAATTGCGTTAACCTGAATACCCTGTTTCGCCCATTCAAGGGCCATTACTT
Organism: uncultured delta proteobacterium; assembly: GCA_963798475.1. Classification (GTDB taxonomy): domain Bacteria; phylum Desulfobacterota; class Desulfomonilia; order Desulfomonilales; family Desulfomonilaceae; genus CAJBEZ01. The sequence goes on along the minus strand of CAWCTI010000013.1, from coordinate 388,979 downwards.
TTGTCATTTGCACTACCCCGCCCTTGCTGGACGCGTAAGCCAACTGTGAAGGGAGCGCAACTGTGCCCAAGATGGAGGCCATGTTAATCACTTTGCCACAGGACCTTGAGAGCATATGCGGAACCACCGCTTGGGCCATGAGGAAATAGCCTTTCAGATTAGTATCCATTACAAGGTCCCATTCCTCGGGAGCTAATTCGAGTACAGGCTTTCTTATGTTTACGCCAGCGTTGTTCATCAGGATGTCTATGTGCCCAAAAGTTTCTAACGTGGCCTTTACAGCCTCATCCACGATCCTCTTATCGAGAACATCGACACAAAACACTTCGGCTCTACGGCCCAAGGAAACTATAGAAGTCTTCACAGCTTCCAGATCGTCTCGGTTACGCGCGTAAAGAGCCACATCCGCTCCAGCTCCGGCCAAGGCCATTGCAATCGCCTTTCCAAGACCCTTCGATGCGCCAGTTACAACAGCTACCCGGTTCGTCAGATCAAACAAATCCCGATACATACGAATTCACCCTTGTCATTATTTGTGAAAAAAAACAGCAGCGCTCTCGCCACCAACACCATAGCGAAACCTACGGAGCAATAGAACGACAGATTTTCACCTTTTGGCCCCTAAGCTTTTCGGCCACCTCGTCCATATAGTCCTTTTCAGGTTTTCCCACTATGCTTTCAAAAGGCCCGTCTCGCCGTATTCCAAGAATCGTCTCGGCAAGTGAGCCCTTTTCTTCTATTGCTCCACGGCGAGCTATAATTATTTTCTGCGCTGCCGGAGACCCTGCTCCATGCATAGCTTCCGGTAGGCCGGCGCCAACAGACATGCTTTCAATGAGCCTCAGCATTTTTAATATGTCCCTCACATCCACACCGTCTCTACCAGCAAAATAACCAGTTATGATCTCGCCCATTTCCTTGCTGCTCAAATCATCTTCGGAAGGAAGCGTGATGATTTTCCCCCCCGCGATATCCTGTGCAAGTCGCATCCACTCATAGACCATTCTTGTAATATTCAGCTTGGTGACACTGGCCAGTAGAGGATTGATGTTATAGGCCCCAGACGGTGTCTTGCGCCCTTCGTAAGAGCAGGCAAGTGAACAAGACCAACAAGTCTCCGCCATAGCAACCATTTCGGTTAGTTTATCAACGATGTGCGACGATTTGCCGACACCGTGAGCGTCCGCCAACCAATATGACGCGCCAGCTACAACATCCGCAAGGCCTACCTTGCACCCGCCGTAATTGGCTCGGTGATGTCCAGCGAATATCTCAACCAACTGGCCCGCGAATTGATACTCACCCGCCATGAAAACCCTTTCCCAAGGAATAAACACGTCTTTAAAAATTATGAGGGCTTCTCCACCGACATTGGCGTACTTGGGGTTCCCAGTGTCCAGGCTACCATCAAGACGGCGGGTATCGTTGGTCTGGCGAGCAAAAACCAACGTGATTCCTTTGGTATTAACCGGGGTTGCAAAAGCCACTGCGAAATCCTTGTCTTCCTCGCCCATAGCTCTGGTAGGCATTGCAACAATTTCATGCGAATTGATGACGCCGGTTATATGGAGCTTGGCGCCATTAATAATTATGCCCTCGCTATTTCTTTCAGTTATGTGCAGGTACATGTCGGGATTTTTTTGCTGGTGAGGTCTAAGGCTCCTGTCGCCACGCGCGTCAGTCATGGCGCCTGCCGACATTAGGTCATTTTCCTGAACAAATCCCAGAAAATCTTTGAATCGTTTATGGTAAGTAGTTCCCAGCTTGGCATCCATAGCAAATGTGATGGCATAAAGCGCATTCAGACCATCAAGGCCCACACAACGTTGAAAACAAGTGCCTGTTTTCTGCCCCAGTAACCGCATCATCCGGACCTTGTTTACCAGATCGTCGATGCTATGGTGAATGTGGGTGAAACGATTAATCTTTTTACCGTTCAGATGGGACGTAGCAGTCATTATCTCAGCATATTGGGGATCGTGAGCAAGTTCGTAAGTCATTGCCGCAGTGTTTATATGAGGAGCAAACATAGGCTCATCGACCACGTTGCTGATTCTTTCCCCCATGAAGTGGACATCGGGTCGTAATTCTCTTAAGGACTCAATGTATTCTCTCCCTGTCATCATTGTCATGGCAGTATTCTCCTTTTAGGTTTCCTTTTTTTCCCGGAGATCTTTTCTCAGGAACTTTCCTGTCAGGGTCTTGGGAATCGCTGTCACAAATTCTACCTGCCTTGGATACTTGTAAGCAGCCATGCGGCTCTTGCAGAATGATATGATTTCATCAACGGTTACAGACCCTTCTGCGCCTTCCTTTAAAGCCACGAACGCTTTAACTGTTTCTCCCCTGTATGGGTCAGGCACGCCGATAACTGCAGATTCTCGCACGGCGGGATGCTGATATAGCACATCCTCCACATCTCTAGGCCAAACCTTGTATCCCGAGGCAATAATGAGGTCCTTTTTGCGATCCACAACATAGAACCATCCCTGAGCATCCATCTTTCCGACATCTCCGGTGAAAAGCCACCCATCTCTTATGGCGTACGCCGTCTCCTGAGGCTTGTTCCAATATCCAGGAACAATCATGGGTCCGCGATTAACGATTTCTCCGACTTCACCCGGCTCCAACTCACGAGATCCGTCTTCGAGATCAACTATTTTAGAAACACAATTAGGGACAGGAAGCCCGACCGAAAGCGCTCCGCTCTCAGTGTCGACGGGAGCCTGCAGTCCCAAAGGCACAATGTGGGAAGGGGAATTTGTTTCTGTCATTCCATAAACATTGTAAAGCTGTAACCCGGTCAGCCGTTCAAACTGATCCACCAGGGCCTTGGAAACCGGAGCTCCACCACTGTAAGCTTTTATAAAACTGTCAAGGCGTCTGATCTTGATGTCAGGATGATTCATCATCGCGATGTACACCGTAATCGACGCAACCGTCATGGTTACCTTCCAGCGCTCTATAATCTTAAGCGCCTCTCCCGGATCAAAACGGTAAAAAAGCACCACCGGAATCCCTGCCAAAGCCGCAATGGCTGAGTGAGCCACTTCACCAGTGACATGGAAAAGCGGAGCGACACCAAGGACAACATCATCCAGTCCTATGCGCATGGCTTCCCGGTATACCCGAGCGTTGAACGCTATGTTTCCGTGTGTGTTCATCGCTCCCTTGGGATAACCTGTGGTCCCAGACGTATATGTCAGGTATGCGACAGTATCCGGGGTGATTTCACAATAGTCGGGGACACCACCCTGGTATTTTTTCAGAACATCAAGAAACTTCAGGCAGCCCATCACATCTGCGCGCTTCACTTCTTTGAGAACCTCAATAAAAGACACGTCCGAAGGGAGCATATCAAGCGCGGAAGTCGTGATTACACGCTGAACCTTTGTTTGGTCTAGGAAAGAGAGATCGAGCGAGTTTGCGATTTCGTCATGCGTAATGAACAGCCTGGCGCCGGAATCCTGAAAAAAATACGAGAGTTCATGTTCCTTATACATAGGATTCAGCGGGACGACTACAAGACCCACTTTCCAAGCGGCATAAACGGCCATTAAAAACTGGGGAATATTCTGGAGGTGAAGAATGATTCGATCACCCTTCTCAAGTCCGAAGTCCTGAAACGCGACGGCAAGCGAGTCTGAAAGCCGGTTGACTTCCCCGTAGGAAATCACATTGTCAAAATAAAAGATCGCGGGAGCGTCAGGCATGGAATGGCCAGTTTTAATGAAATCATCCCGAGCAGTAGCCGATGTTATTTCCAGATCATGAGAAACCCAATCAGGGTAAGAACTTAACCAAGGCCTTTTTTCGTAAATTGATCCCATAACGCTCACTTCCTGCCAAAGAAATAAATTGCCCTGTTTAAGCAGCGTAATTTAGTTTCCTTCCTCTCTTTTTTTAGCATTCAAGAAACACGTTTCGCTGTGGTCCATGATTAGACTCGTTCTGCCGAAAACTCTTCACGGCTTCTCCCCTGCTGACAGACTCACAAGTCAAAGCCTCCATTGCACCTTAGCGCCTGCCCTGTAATGTATTTGGATGAATCTCCCGCAAGGAACAACACGGCATTGGTGACGTCCGATAATTCTCCCATGCGAGACGCTGGGATTTCTTTCATCAGCTGATCCGAAAGGTCCTTCTGAATCGGAGAGGGGCGGATAGTCCTTATGAATCCCGGCACAATACAATTAACGTTAACCTGAAACCGAGCTACGTCCTTGGCGCAAGCTAACGTCATGGCAATTATTGAAGCTCTGCCTGTTTCGTAACTCAAAGGATCAACATATTTGTCCCAAGCCCATGGCGCCAAATAGATGACACGTCCAGATGACCGATTGCGCATGCTTTCCTGAATCGTGCCAGCTAGATTTTGAGCGCACATGACGTTTTCGCGAAGTTTAATACCTGCTGTTGAATTGGTCTGTCCATTGCTGGTCATCTTCAGAACGCCAATTCCGGTGTCGTGAATGTAAATGTCTGGAGATCCGACTTCGTCTTCAATTCTCCTGTAAAGTTCCGGTGACATAGGCCCGTATTCCGACAAGAGGTAACACTTAAAATTTTCGGATTCTTCCGGGTCTATGATCGAGTATTCTCTACCCTTTTTTACAGTATCCATATGAGCGGTGACCATGACACCTTTTGACAGCAGGAACGATATTATGGCAGTGCTAAGCACCGTTCCCCCATTGACTACGATAGCTGACTTTCCTTCGAGGGCGTGACCGTCTGGGAGACTCTGGGCTGGAAAAGAATCTGGCTCGATTAGACCCTGAAGAAGCAGATCTATAATGGATTTTTCCACGTCCAGAGCGCTGGCGTACCCACGGAGGTCCCATCTCTTAAGGACCCAGGCGTCAACCATGGATTTGACGAGGTTGGCCACTACACGAACATTGCATGAGCGAAGCCTTCCCTTGCTTACACATTCATCGAGAATTGACTCTATGACCTCTAGATGAGCCCGTTCCTTTTTTAGAAGGGTTTTCAAAAGAGGCTTGGTAAGTATGTGCCCTTCCTGATAAATCAGCATGATGGCATCAGCCAGTTTGTCCATGGTGCTGAATTCGGCACGGATCATGCGTCTAAGCTTCTCAAGAGGATCTGAAACCTGTTCCAGTGACCTTTTCATGGCCTCCATGGCGGAACTGGCGGCAAATTCGTGGATCAGGAAGAATATGTCCTCCTTGGATCCGACATAATCATAAATGCTGGCCTGACTTAGGCCTGTTTGTTCGGCGAGATTTCTGAGAGTGGTTTTATGGAAACCTTTTTGAGCGAACAAATTGATAGCGGCGAGAACAATTTGTTCACGACGTTTATGAACAAGTTCGGGGTTTTTCACGTTTGTATGAATAGTGTTCAAGCTTTTACCCAAAAACGGATTATAACCGAACGTTTGCTCACCTTCCGAGCGCCCGCTCACATTAACTTCATCAATGTTGGGCTGTCAATACAAACTTCCGCGGACTGCAATATTCTGAACCACAAGCATCTAATCACTTGCCAGAGATCACCCACGCATATCCGGTTCACAAATTAGGTACTTGACGGTCATTCATTAATGAATTCGGCTATTGTCTTCATAGAGGTTTACAATTTATTATCGTCTGATGAATCCCCGTAAAAGCCCAATCTAAAAATGATACGTGTGAGACTATGGAAAATTTGACCGAAATGAATCTATTCGACGTTCCGCTATCATGGTCCGACATCTTTGACGCTTCTCATAATGGAATAGTTATAATTAATCGTGATGGCGTCATACTCTTGTACAATAAGGCCGCTAGGCGTATGCTTGAAGATGGGAATCATTCCCTCGTAGGGTGCCATTTCTCAGAAATTCGACCAGAAACCTGGTCGGATCTAAAAAGTATTCTGGAAACTGGAGAATCTCAGGTCGGGAAAAAAATAGCGCTTCCGCAAACCACCATAATCGCTAACCGGAACCCCATAGTTATCAACGGAAAAGTTGTTGGCGCCATTAGCATATTTCAGGATATTTCGGAATACGAGGCAATTATTTCGAGTCTTCAAGGCTACAGGAAACTCCATCGCCAACTGGAAGCTATTTTCGAATCGTCATTTGACGGTCTGTACATTACAGACGGCAAAGCAAATACGATTCGCGTCAACAGCGCCTACGAACGGATCACCGGGTTAAAACGCGAAAACCTGATCGGTCGAAACATGATGGACCTGGTAAAGGACGGGGTCTTAGACCATTCAGTAACGCTTGACGTCCTGGAGCGTCGAGGCCAAGTGACGATCATGCAAAATATCAAAGGCGACAAACACCTGCTGGTTACAGGGACACCTATTTTTGACGATGAAAACAGGGTAGCAGCGGTGGTAACCAATGTAAGAGACATGACGCTACTTAACGAAGTAAAAGCGCAACTCGAGGAGAGCCGCCGTTTAAGTTCGCGCTACTACCAGGCGTTAGTCGAACAAGAAACATTCCGGCACGCCATTCGGAACATGGTGGTGAAAAGTAGCTCTATGATTCAGACGGTACAAAGAGCGATTAAGGTAGCGGCAGCCGACGCATCTGTCTTACTTTACGGAGAGTCTGGGGCAGGTAAAAGCATGCTGGCTCGAATCATTCACATTATTAGTCCTAGAAAGGAGATGCCCTTTATAAAGATCAACTGTGGAGCCATACCGGAATCTTTGATCGAGAGTGAACTTTTTGGTTATGCAAGAGGAGCTTTTACCGGCGCAGCGCCTGAGGGTAAAGCCGGCCTGATTGAAGTCTCCCACACCGGGACGGTATTCCTTGATGAAGTCGGTGAATTGACATTGGCCATGCAAGTAAAGCTGTTACAGGTGATTGAAGAAAAAGTGTTCACACGTCTTGGCGGCACGAAGCCAATCTCTGTTGATGTTCGAATTATTGCGGCTACCAATCACAACCTGAAAGACCTCGTCCAGCAAGGACGTTTCCGGGAAGATCTATATTACAGGCTCAACGTGATTCCTATCCATATTCCCCCGCTGCGAGAGCGACGTGATGACATTGCCGCATTGGCGTTGAACAGACTCGAGAAATTCAACAAGGTGTCAGGTTGCGCCAAACGCCTTGACCAGGCCGTGATGGATAGGCTCATGCACTACAATTACCCTGGAAACGTTCGTGAACTCATAAATATTATGGAACGTATGATGATAATGAGCGACGGTAATTTGATTTCAATTTCCGATCTTCCTGTGGAACTCCGAGAACAGTCACGCACAGACATTAATATGTTTGAAGAGGGAACCAAATTGGCCGAGGCCATGGAACAATTCGAAAGCCGTGTCATCGTCCGGGCGTTAGTTCTTCACAAGACCCTTTCGCAAGCCGCACGTTCGTTGGGTATCCATCCGACAACACTTTGGCGAAAGATGATAAAATTTGGGATATCGAAGGCTATTGCAACAGCGCGATGATATTGCAGTTGGGCAATGACTGACTATAGATCAATTCTGATAGCCTCATTTGGTTCAATATACCCTTGACCACCTGGATAATATTGCATTACTGAAATATTTCCTAGTCAATACCAAAGTCCTTCAATTTCATGAATTTTACTGTAGCTACTATTGACTCGACTGTGGCATATTTGTTGCTCTACGAACGATAGTTCAAAACAATCTAAAGACTCAGGAGGTAGGTCCATGCTAACTCGAAAATCCTGTCTGTGGGTAACATTAGCCCTGTTACTCTCTCTGGTTCTGTCCTTCCCTGTAGGCGCCGAGGAAAAGATAATTAAAATCGGCTCCCTATACCCTATGACCGGAAGACCGGGCATTTATGGACTGGACTCCGTCGACGCCGCAGAAATGGCCATAGAGGAAATCAATTCCAAAGGAGGCGTCAATGGCTACAAACTCGAACTAATTAACACTGACAGCAAGGCCAAACCGGATTATTCCGTCATGGTGGCCAAGCGTTACATAACTCAGGACAAAGTCCATTTTCTTTTCGGTGTTGTCAGTTCCGCCGTTGGTTTGGCTGTCACCGAAGTATCCAAGCAACACAAAAAGATCTTTGTCGGCACCGATCACGCCTCGACTCAACTTACCACCGACAAGCTCCAGCCGTATTATTTCAGGGTTTCTAACAATACTTTCCAGTCAATGGCCGCAGGAGCGAAGTATCTCAAAGAATTAAATGAGACGAAGCCCTGGGTGACCATCGCCTACATTGGTCCAGACTATGCCTATGGACATGATCAATGGAATGAACTCAAATATAACCTCGACCGTTACGGAGTCAAATATAAGGTTGTCGGTGAATACTGGCCGAAACTGTTCGCCCCGGACTACACCGCTTTTATCAGCTCCATAATAAACGACAAACCGGACATTCTGGTAGCCGGTTTCTGGGGTGGTGACACTGTCGCGTTCATAAAACAGGCTCAACCCTATGGGTTGTTCTCGAAGACGTTATACTTTTCTCCCGATGGCGGAGGTAACTACGAACTTATGAGCGCCATGGGCGCAGACCTTCCAGAGGGCCTCGTACTAAGCGGCCGACATCACAACAACTGGCCTGACACTGAACTCAACCGGGAATATGTGAACAAGTTTTTCAAACGTACCGGCCGTTACCCGACCTATGCAGCGGAAGGCGCATACACGGGGATCTATGCTATCGCCGAAGCGGTGAAAAAGGTTGGTAATCCCAATGACACTGAAGCATTGGTAAAGGCATTTGAGGGCTTGAAAATTAAACTTCCCGAGGACCCCGACGGCTTCACTTCCTATATCGATCCCAAATCCCATCAGATTGTCCAGGACCAGGCTATCGGAGTAACCGAGCCTAATGACAAGTTTCCACCAGCAAAACTAATGCTGGGAAAATGGAAAGTGTACAAAGCCGAAGATTTGCTCCCACCAGCCGATTATATTCAGCAACTCAAAAAGAAATAGAATCATATATCGTCTGACAAGGGGTACAGGACGCCTTTTTGTCCTGTACGATTTCAGCGAGTGCTTTTCCAATGGACCTTTCGTTTATATTAATGCAATTTCTGAGTGGGTTGATGATGGCGACACTGCTTTTTCTGGTTGCCAGCGGACTCACTCTGATTTTCGGTGTGGGCAATGTTTTCAACTTTGCCCACGGCTCCTTTTACATGATTGGGGCCTATTTGGCCTATCAGGTTGTTTCCAGCTATCATGCCAACTTTTGGATATCCGTCCTTGTAGCAGCCCTGGGCACGGGGATTTTAGGCATGCTCGCAGAGGCCATATTTCTTCGCAGGATCTATGGGCGCGCCCAAGAGGGTGGATTTCAGATCCTTCTGACCTATTCCTTTATCCTTATCATCGATGACCTCGTCAAATTGATATGGGGCACAGAGTACAAATCCTTACAGCGACCGGAAGGATTCAAAGGAGCCGTGGACATTTTTGGTCTGACTATTCCAGCTTACAATCTTGCCATCATTGGGATAGGGATTGTTGTTGTCATCATGGCATGGCTCATTCTTTCCCGGACGCGTCCGGGAAGGATAGCCAGGGCGGCAGCTCTTGATCGTGAAATGCTAGGCTCCATGGGGATCAATGTTCCTCTCACCATGACAATGGTCTTTGGAATCGCAACCGCAATGGGCGGGTTTGCAGGAGCGCTTGCGGCGCCTTTACGTTCCGTGTCTCCTGGAGCGGGCATTGAAGTTATAATCGACTCCCTGATTGTGGTCGTGATAGGCGGGATGGGCAATTTCTGGGGTGCCTGGCTCGGGGCCCTCATCCTGGGTGAAGTTAATTCGTTCGCTGTGGCTACCGTTCCCGACTGGGCTTCCCTGTTCAGCTACCTCGTCATGGCTCTGACCCTGATTTTCAAACCCGAAGGTCTTTTTGCCTCCCGCAAGATCAGGAAAGTGTAGCGGCCCATGAAGAATCCCGAAAGAATCAAAGAATTAGGTTTTTGGACTCTCTTTTTTCTAATCTTCGGACTAACCCCAGTGCTAGACAGTTCCGAATACCATCTCATGCTCGCCAACCATATTTTGATCTGGGGCTTGTTCGCTGTGGCTTTCAACATGTTATTCGGTGTCACGGGCATGCTGTCTTTCGGCCAGGCCCTTTACTATGGCCTAGGGGCGTATTCGGTCGGCCTTATGGTAAAAGATCTGGGCGCCACATGGTTCCTGCCCGCAATGATTCTAGGGCTTTTGGGAACTGTAGTGGTTTCCATCCTGTTAGGACTTTTGGTCATTCGTGTCAGTGGGGTCTATTTTACAGTCCTTACCCTAGCCTTTGGACAGTTGGCCTGGCAGATTATACTTAAATGGTACCATTTTACCGGCGGAGACGACGGCATCCAGAGTATTATACCACCTGGCATACTTGAAAATCGCTATGTTTACTATTGGTTTACCTTGTTCGTGGTGGCTCTTTCAATCTGGGTTTTAAAACGTGTAGTCAATTCCCCCCTTGGACTCACTCTACGATGCATTCGACAAAACCCCGAAAGAGTGCGATTCCTTGGACGACGAGTCCGACGTAATCAGCTTCGTATTTACGTTATTTCGTCTTTTTTCGCCGCATTGGCCGGCGGCCTTATGGCAGGCGCTGACAATTCAATACACCCTGACATGCTTTACTGGACAACTTCGGGAGAAGTCATTCTCATGGCGGTCATAGGTGGTATAGGCCAATTCTTTGGTCCATTCATAGGAGCGGCCGTGATAATAATAATCCAGGATTATGTCGGGGCACGTACCGAATATTGGTCACTGATAATAGGTTTGGTCATGATGACAATGGTCCTCCTTTTTCCTCGGGGCCTGGTAGGCGAGATTCATTCTTTACGAATACGTCTCATGTCTGACGAGAGGAGCCGGGGTTAGAATGGACGCTATTTTGGAGCTTGATGCCGTAACCAAATCGTTCGGTGGTCTGAGGGTCACTTCAGGGGTAAGTTTTACAGTGGAGCGCGGAAGCATATCCGCAATAATCGGCCCAAACGGGGCCGGGAAGACGTCATTGTTTAATGAAATAACGGGCTACATTAAACCGGATAGCGGCAGGATAATTTTTGACGGAGACGACACAACCAATCTCAGCACGCGTGAAATTGTGGCGCGTGGCATGGGACGGGCATTTCAGGTAACATCATTTTTCCCCGAAGAGACCGTGCTGGACAATATTCGTGTGGCTTGCCTGTCTCGATTGAACATTACTCGTAAAACGATGCAAAGTGTTTCCCGATTCACTGACGCGACAGATAGAGCACTTAGCATCCTAGAAAGCCTAGGTCTTGGCAAACAGGCTGAGCGGCGTGCTTTTGAGTTGGCTCATGGCGATCAAAAACTGCTGGATATAGGGATCGCTCTCGGAATTCAACCTAAAATGTTGCTCTTAGACGAGCCCACAGCGGGCATGTCCCCCGAAGAAAGACTGCTCACTCGCAATTTGATCCAAAAGCTTTGGAAAGAATTTAATCTCACCCTGCTGTTTATCGAGCACGATATGGACACAGTCTTCGGTATCGCTCAGACGGTCAGAGTGCTTCAAACGGGAAGATTGCTAGCTGCGGGAGCACCAGAAGAAATACGCAACAACCCAGAGGTTATCACAGCGTATCTCGGCGAGGAGGTCCTGTGAACTATATCCTGGAAGTCGATGGTATGAATTCATTCTACGGACGTAGCCATATCCTGTTTGAAATCAGTCTATCCGTGTCTCCAGGTGAGACAGTGTGTCTCATGGGCAGGAATGGGGCGGGAAAAACTACGACGTTTCGCTCACTAATGGGGCTAACGCCCCCGAGAAGTGGCAGCGTAATTTTCAAAGGCAGAAACTGCGCCAGAATACCGTCCTACAAAATGGCGCGTATGGGAATGGGTTTCGTTCCGGAGGATCGCCGTATTTTTGGCCCTTTAACGGTCCAGGAAAACCTGGAGTTGGGAAAGATAGCCGGTAGAAGTGGGCGCTGGGCCATGGATACGGTCCTCGAGCGGTTTCCAACACTAGAGCGTTGCAAGGACCGATTTGGAGGGTCTCTTTCCGGTGGGGAGCAGCAGATGTTGACGATAGCCAGGGCACTGATGGGAAATCCCGACCTGCTCGTTTTAGACGAACCCACTGAAGGACTTGCCCCAGTCATTGTAGCTGTTTTGAAGGAACTCATAATGGGGCTGAAGCAGTCTGACACCACCATCCTGCTTTCAGAACAGAATATCCGTTTCGCTACTACAGTGTCGGACCGTGTCGTAATAATTGATAAAGGGCACGTCGTGTACGCTGACACGATACAAGCATTTAAGGACCAGGATTCAATACAAAAGAAATATTTGGCCGTGTAGTAGGGGTGCAATTGGAGTTTTTCCCCATTCCCCACGGTTGTTGCGGAAAGACTGCAAGAACCATTTTTTTCGCGGCTAGGAGAATCCTCATGAATTGGAATTACTACTATGAGCAGCACACGCTCCCCGCACAGGAGGCGGTGAAGACAATACGATCACGAGACAGGGTCGTTCACGGACATGCGTGTGGTGAACCAACGTGTCTTATAGAAGCGATGGTCAATCGTGCAGAGGAACTCGAAGGAGTGGAGATTGTCCATATGGTGTCCATGGGTAAAGCCACGTATTGTCAGCCTGAATACACCAGATCGTTCAGGCACAACTCGCTGTTCGTAGGCAGCACGAGCAGGCAGGCGATAAACGAAGGACGAGGCGACTACACGTGCTGCTATTTTTCCGAGATCCCGCAACTATTTAGAAGCAATCTCTTGCCTGTAGATGTTGCCCTTATTGCAGTATCGCCTCCGGACAAATCAGGGTTTGTTTGTCTTGGCATTTCGGTCGACTACACAAAACAGGCGGCACTAAGCGCCAAGACGGTGATTGCGGCGGTTAACCCCAATATGCCAAGGATTGCGGGGGATTCTTACCTACACGTAACGGACATCGATTATTTCGTTCCCACTGAAGAACCACTTATCGAATTGAAGCCACCTGTCCTCGGAGAATTGGAAAGAGCCATAGGCGGCAATGTGGCGAGCCTTATACGAGATGGGGACTGTTTGCAGCTCGGGATCGGAGCGATTCCCGATGCCGTGCTTAGCTTTCTTGGTGAGAAAAAACATCTCGGTATCCATTCTGAAATGATTTCCGACGGCGTCATGAGTCTGGTCGAAGCCGGAGTTATAACTTGCAAGAAAAAGACATTCAGGCCCAGGAAGGCAGTTATTACCTTTGCAATGGGGACCCGCAAGTTTTATCAATGGCTCGATAATAATGCCATAATTGAATCTCATCCTGTAGATTTCACCAACGATCCGCTTGTCATTGCCCGGAACGACAACATGGTATCGATCAACTCGGCAATCTCCGTAGACCTTCAGGGTCAAGTGGCAGCGGATACGCTTGGTCCAAAACAATTTAGTGGTGTTGGTGGACAGGTTGATTTTGTCAGAGGCGCAAACCATTCGAAAGGAGGCCGCAGCATCATAGCCATGCCATCCACTGCGGCGAAGGGCAAGGCATCCCGGATTGTCGCTGCACTGGATAGAGGCCAGGCGGTCACGACATCTCGAAACGATGTGGCGTACGTTGTCACTGAACACGGTATAGCTTCACTCAAGGGCAAAACTATTCGTCAACGTGCGGAGGCCCTCATTGCCATAGCTGATCCGCAGTTTCGGAATGAGCTTAGAGAGGACTTCTCAAACATCTATGGCTTGCGAGGCCCGACAATTCAGGTTCCTATTCAGCTTGCCGCTGCCGGAAATGGAGGTTCATAACAAAAGGCAGCAATTTGGAATAGAAATAGTCCAGCGTTGGTTTCTGAATTTTCACCAAAAAAATAAAAGGAAGGAAAAACGGCAATGGCAAATGAATTTTCTCGGAGATCCTTTTTTAAGTATGCTGGAGCGACCGCTCTGTCTGTTGGCGCTCTCAGTATGACTTCGGATCTATTTGGCCAATCCCAGAAACCGGCTTCGGTTCCTGCGTCGGACGTCAAGGCTATGGCGTTCCTTTGCGGGATTTTAAAAACCCAGACCCAGTACATGCTAAAGGATACCCGTATAGGGACTCCAATGAACATCCCCGTCACATTCTTCCTGATCAACCACGGGAAGGATTGGGTCGCCTTCGACACCGGCAACAACGCGATGTGCGCAAAAGATCCGGTCGGTTATTGGGGCAAAGCTGTCACAGACGCATATTACCCCGTTATGAAGGACTATGAGGAATTTCAGGTTCAGATCGGCAAAATGGGACTCAAACCTAAGGACTTGAAGGCAGTGATTCTTAGTCACGGACATCTGGATCACGCTGGAGCCATTGATAACTTTAAAGGCACGGATGTTCCTATTTACCTGCAGAAAAAAGAATTGGAGATAATCAACAAGGCTGTGGCATCCGGTGAGAGGACGGCCTATATCCCTGCAGACTTCAAGGTTATGAATGAACTGAATATCAAGACTGTTGACGGGGTGTTCGACTTGTTCGGGGACCAGACTGTGGTTACTTTTCCGACCCCTGGGCACACCGGGGGACATCAGTCCCTGCTTGTGAAACGGACCATCGGGAAACCCCTGGTTCTTGCCGCAGATGCCATGTATACCCTGGAAAATATGCAGGAAGCCATACCTCCCGGTCTGGCGATGGACATTCCTGTAGCTATGCAGGAACTGTACGTGTTCAAGGCTATGAAATATTTAGGTGCTGAAGTGGTCCCTTCGCATGATCCCGGTTACTGGGAGCAGACAGACTCTAAGAAGAAGCCACTTGCCCCGAAGGATTTTAATGTCTGAGGCTGAGCGTCTGATTTCATGGCGGTCTCGGGATCACTGATTGCACCCTTCTTTGTTGCAGACCGGCATTGAACCTGTCTGCAACAAGAGCATCGGACGACTACACTAGAAACAGTGGCCCGAAGGGCCCGAGAGGTACCATTGCCGGGTCTAGCAAGAAACAACTATTATACCTTCGGAGGAGACAACCGAAGAATGCTCTCAGAATTTGGCCACTCGGAAAGTTTAACCTTGGGACTAGAAGATGAAGTCTGGGTTTGGGAGCCCAATAAAACGTCATTCTTGACCTTGCTTTACTTACCCTGTTTGTGGGGTGGGTCTCCTTCTGAAACACCAAGGCTGGCAAAGTGTTAACTATTAGTTTGAGAGAATAAGAGGAACGAAATGGCGATAAAAACAGGGGATCAGTATCTTAAATCCTTGGAGGCGCTTAAAATTGAAGCTCACGTAATGGGGGAAAAAACCGGCGAACTAGGACATCATGGGCTGGTAATACCTTCCCGGCAGGCCGTGGCTTTTACCTATGACGCTGCGCACAGACCGGAGAGCAGGGAAATGCTTCGGGTTGTTTCTCACCTGTGTAACAACGAGGTTAACCGCTTCACTCATCTGCATCAAGGAGTCGAAGATCTTGTTAACAAAATAAAAATGCAACGTTACTGCGGAGCCATGACAGGCTGTTGTTTCCAACGCTGCGTGGGTCTGGATGCTGCCAACGCTATTTACAGCACGACTTTCGATTGTGACAGGAAACACAAAACTCACTTTCATGATCGCTTCCGTGATTATTGGAGTTGGATCCAGACAGAAGACCTCGTAGTAGATGGAGCAATGACCGATCCGAAAGGCGATCGAAGTAGGCGGCCCAAGGACCAGCTAGACCCTGATCTTTTTCTGCGAGTGAAGGATCGAAAACCTGGAGGGGTAGTAATTAGCGGTGCCAAGCTCCACCAGACCGGCATGCTGAATTCCCACGAAATCCTTATCATGCCCACCATGAGTATGCGACCCGGCGAGGAACCGTGGGCAATCTGTTGCGCCGTGCCAATAGACGCTCCAGGCGTGCGCTACATCTATGGCAGACAGGCCAGTGATACTCGAAAACTCGAGAAGGACAAGCTTGATGTCGGCAATCCCATTTTCGGCGGCCAAGAGGTCATAACGGTTTTCGAGGATGTTTTCGTTCCCGAAGAACGTATATTCCTGGATAGCCAGGTTGACTTCACCGGCACGTTGGTGGAGCGTTTCGCGTCGTATCACCGACAAAGCTATGGCGGTTGCAAGGTAGGTGTCGGAGATGTGCTTATTGGAGCCACAGAACTGATCGCTCGCATGAATGGGGTAGAAAAAGCCACCCATGTAAGGGAAAAAATTGTGGAAATGATCCACCTGAACGAGACCCTGTATTGCTGTGGTCTGGCTTGTTCAAGCCAGGGGCGCCCTACCCCCGCCGGTAATTATCAGGTTGATCTGCTACTGGCAAATGTTTGCAAGCTCAACGTCACCCGATTTCCATACGAAATCGCTCGCCTTGCAACCGATATTGCCGGTGGTTTGCTGGGAACAATGCCTTCCGCCGCGGACCTAAGCGATCCTGAGGTCGGGCCGTACATCGAGAAGTATCTTGCGGCCAACCCGGACTATCAGGTAATAGATCGCATGAAAGTTCTTAGACTGATCGAGAATCTCACAATTGGAGCAGGAGCTGTAGGTTATCTCGTGGAATCCATGCACGGAGCAGGCCCGCCGGCCGCTCAAAGAATCATGATAGGCAGACAGGCCGAACTCGATGAAAAGGTTAAGCGGGTTATGAGGCTCCTCTCGATTCCAGAAAAATAGGACACAGGGACATCATTCCTACCAAATAGATTCTATTTTTTTGGAAGGCGGTCATTTATCATTTCTCTTGCTTTATTGATGCCTTCCTCAGCCTTCTCCTTTAATTTCTCAGCCTCGCCTTTGGCCTTTTCCAGGCCTGGCGAGGCTTTTTCTTTCAGTTTTTCCGCCTCAGCTTTCGCCTTTTCGATTCCTTCAGCGGCTTTTTCCCTTATCTTTTCTAGTGTGCTTTTAGGGCAGGCTTTGGCTAGCGCTTCTTCCGCCTGTTCTTTGGCAGTAAACGGTCCGGCTATTGTGTTGGCTACCTTTTCTTGAGTCTTGACGACCTTGCAGACATTGTCTTTGTCCTTGATCACGACCCAACTGTCACCACTGGCGAAGGCAACAACGGTTGTCAGTAAGATAATGGCGCCGATAAAAAGACCAGTAAGCTCTTGAGTCTTCATATAGTTCTCCTTTACGTCAATATGTCATCTTAAAATATTAACGCGATTCTGTCGAAAAGCAATTTTGCCAATTGTAATTGCGTGACCCAATCATATACGGTAATGATTCAGGCTATGAGAACATATTCATAGGATAATTGCTAAATCTGATTGGACCTGAAGACACTTCAGAAAAGGGGGCCGCCTTGTCACTTTTGCAAGAGGCTCATTTGTCAAAACATAAACTGGAAGGCCATCGCCATCCCCCGGAAACCCGGCAAAACCGGAATCACTTTATCGATTCTCTGAGCGCACTTAAGGCAGTAAACTTTAGGGCTTTGGTTTTCGGAACGTTGACCGGCGCTCGTTGAGCCCCGTACATCTTTAGGCCCTTATGCGAAAGAGTCCCGGGGACCGACCTCACCAGGCCGACTGAAAAGGCCAGGAGAAACTGGCCGCCGTAGTATAGAGGCAGACCGAGCAGGCTGTTTAAAAACTCGTTTGCAATAAATTTATCCCGGGCGACGAAGATATCTGACGCGTAAAACAGTAGCGCCCCTAACAATATTGCCCACGCTCCTGCCCTTTTGGTGTCTGAATTGCGGAAAACGGCGCAAGCTCCCAATACCATCACGCTAATAATCACAATGTAAATGGAGACGGGAATCAACATTTCCCCAAGGTGTGGCATTAACCACCAAAAGACATACCCGCTGACGGCAAGGATTAGGAGGTTCAAAGGATGAACCCAATCAGTCCTTCGGGTAAGTTTTGCAAAGGCCATCGAATACAGGACATGACCACTGAGAAACGCGACCAAACCGGCCTGAAAAGCCGTCTCCTCTGGGAGCGCAAGACAGACATCCCCCACAAGGCCGAGGATTAGCCCTGTGAGCACGAGACGGTAATAACCTGCCATCGGATGGGTTTGAAGCAACGCGACAAGCACGAACATGCAAGAAAGGGGTGTCTTGAACAGCAAGACAAGCCAATGATTTCCAGTGTTCTCTGCCCATAGAAGACCAGCCAGCAAGGCGCCTGCGACGAGCAAAATGGCCCGTACCACATTCCCTCCTTAAGTTTAAACTCATATTAGATTAACATGGCAAGGCTTTGGGAACAAACCCAATTCTTGTAGTTACAGCTGTTCGGTTACTCTTGGAATAACAACAAAAACTGCTAATAAGTTACAATGACAAAGCAAAAGGAAATGGAATTTACACGTTACAGGATTTTTTTAGGTTGGGGTCGGGGACTCCTGAAAAAGCCCCCGGTAAGTAATTGCTTCAATCCAGCCTGTTAGGATTGTTCATGCTTTTGGCGGGATCGGAAAATTCATATTATAATGGGCATATTACCTGTCCTATTCACGACATGTTAGCCGAAAATTGCAGCTCCTTTTAGTGCCTTGGCGGCCCGGGCTATATGTTTGCCATGATGCTGCGAAGAGACGACCTGGTCATCAGACAGGCCTTTAGGACTGAGGTCCTCAGCATGCGCTCGACCGTAAGGACCCCACTGTAAGCCGGCCAAAGAATAGCCTGGTGTGCTCTTGGGCAGTGGAACAATTATCAGTCCAAGTTCGGCAATGTTGTTCAGCAGCGCGAGCATCGTCAATTCGCAACCTCCACCGCCACCTCCGTAGCCAGCGCCTGATGCGAACACAGCCCCCACCTTCCCTACAATTTTGTCCTGCATCCACGCCCCACTACACACGGTGTCTATGAACTTTTTCACCCGCCAGTCAATACTGCCCATATGTACTGGTGATCCTAAGACCAGGGCGTCGCACGAAACGAGATCATCCATCTTTGCGTCTTCGGCCTTTTTTATTACGGCTTCACAGTCAGGAACAGTCCTCACACCGTCGGCCAACGCTTTGGCCATCTTTTCTACGCTGCCATGATCGCTTGCGTAAACTATCAGTACTTTGACCATATTCGTCTCCTTTACTAAATTGGGAAAAACGCCGTCATCATGATTATGCCACAACTCCAGAAAAACATCTCAAATATTGGAACCTTAGTCAATTCGGCCAAAATTCGAGTTCATGAGCAAATAACATATTGAGGCCATAAGTTATATTGATTAAATTAGGATATACATCTTAGGAGTCAAGCTTCAAAGATATAGAAAAGGAGAACTATGATGTTAATTTTTGGCACACCGGACGACGTCTTCGCCATGGCGATTCGAATAAAAGAAAACGGAAAGGCATTTTACCAGCTCGCTACCAAAAAAATAGGCGAAGACCCCGTGATGCAAAAGCTCTTTGAGGACCTTGCCAGCCTTGAAGAAACCCAGGCTGAGTGTTTTAAAGTCATCAGAAGCGATCTACCTGGATATTTCCCGGAGGAATCGGTGTGGGACCCGGAAGGTTTAGCCAAGAGTTACCTCGAAGCCGCAGCGGATGGTGAGGTTTTTACTCCTGAAATAGCGGCGGAGCGATTGAAGAAAGTGCATACTCCTTTAGAAGCGCTCGAGATCGCGATTGAATTTGAAAAGGATTCAGTGCATTTCCTGTTAGGCATGAAAGATATGAATTCCGATCCGAATTACGTCAGCGAACTTGATAAACTCATTTGCCAGGAGATGGACCACGTCCGAATGCTTTCAGAGGCAAAAAAGACATGTCGACCGACAGAATGTGAAATAGCATCCTAATTCCGCCGTATTTAAGGAAAACGTGGTTAGAACTGGGCAAGTGATTGTCATGCCCGCAAACGTACCCCATTCCGTCCATGCCACTCAGCGATTCAAAATGCTACTGGTGGTTGTGAAAGAGAATTAGACTATGAGCGCCCGGCAAATTTTCGGCGCTTCCGGTTTAAGGCAATACTGTCAGAAATGCCGTTGTGTTAATAGTCGAGCTTATTTAAATTACGCTTGAGCTGGCTTTATTTGTGTAACGTCCTGTTGCGCTTCAGGCGCCGGATACTTGATAAAGAATGCCAATAACAACCCGGCAATCGGCAACACCACTATTGACTCCAGAGCAGTAGCTACTCCGTAATGGTCGGCGAGGACCCCTAATAGAGTTACACCAAGACCACCAGTGCCAATTGCAAAACCAACCATGAGACCGGACGCTATCCCAAGGTTTCCTGGAAGAAGTTGCTGAGCCATTACTATGGTCACTGTGAATGTGGAAATCAGGACCATTCCAAACACTCCAAGTACAAGAAACAGGAGCGCTCCGGAGGTCATGAAAATAAGCGGAAAAAGTAAACTGGAAATTGCCATGGATATTATGAGGTAAAGTTTATGTCCACACCGATCAGCGATCAATGAACCTCCAATCGTCCCGAATACTCCACCAAGCAATAAAGCGGAAACTAGCTTTCCAGCATACAGAGCGTCTCCACCTACGTGATCCATATAATAAAATGGTATATAGGCCATTAACCCGAGTTGAGTCCAGGATCTCATGACAACGGTGCCGATCAGCAGGAACAGAGCGACATAAGCTCCACGTTGTGAACTTTTAGAAACCATTTTGGGGCCTTCATGAAGGGCTTTCACCCGCTCAATGGGTTTCCATGCAAACATGAGAAAAAACAGGAAAATTATCGAAAGCAAAGCCATTACTGGTAAGTAATTGAATCCTAAATGCATTATCACATAAACGGCTATTATGGGACCAAGCGCAAATCCGAGGTTTCCCCCAACGGAAAAAACTGACATCCCGGTCGCCATCTTATCTCCAGTGAAAAAACGGGCGGTTTTATATCCCTCGGGATGAAACGACGCCACTCCAAGCCCACTTATCACTACCAAAACCAATACAAGGCTGTAATGAAATGTTAATGGAACGAGCGATAATCCGACTCCAGCCACGACACATCCTAACGGCAGTAAAAAGGCTTTAGCCTCCTTATCAGACCAATAGCCAAACAATGGCTGAACAACTGACGAGGCGACGTTGGCAGACATCATAATTGCTCCAGTTAGCGCATATGAAATGGAAAGTTTTGTTTTCAAGAAAGGAAGTATCGCAGGTAAAGCTCCCTGATAAATGTCTGTGATTAAATGTCCCAATGATAATATCAATAATATCTTTAGATTGAAATCCCTATGCTGCGGTGTGTTCATGAGTTCTTTCCGTCCATTTCAGAAAAACGATCCCGACTGATGTGCAATCTTTCACCATACCAAAGCTCCCCAAGAAAATCATCTAACAATTAGTACAGGGATATTCAGTCTATGTCGTACTGGCGGGACGGTGCTGCCGAAAACGATGTCGCTTATACCTCTATGCCCATGTCCTCCCATTACCAGAGCATCGATTTTTTGTTCTTCTGACAATCTTATCAACTCACCGGGAACACTCCCATTCCGAGAAACATTTCCACTTCCACTCCCCTATGCGCCAAAGCCACTGCCAGTTTGTTTAAATACTCCTCATCTTCACGAGCTTCGGCATCGAATGTCTCAGGGCCATAAATAGAACCTCCGGCTCCTTCAACAACATGGAAAAGGCGCAAAACAGCGTCATATTGTCGAGCTAAAGGCAATGCGTGGCTTAACACTTTCTTATCATCGTCAGTGAAAGCCAGGGCCACCCCAATCTTTTTGTAGCCGGGAGTCTCGAGATCCAGATGATCTTCATCCGCTCTGATAAAATGACTCAGTTTTTTCCATGCCGGAATAGTCTCCCTAGGCGGCAAGTGAACAAACGGCTTGATTGAAACATAGAGCAGCAGAATCACCAGAGCCACACATATCGGCACAACTGTACCGTAGATCAACATTGGGTCACTGACCGATACGACCCAGTCATGAATCTGATCGATAATCAATTTGGCGTTTAAACCGACAATAATAGTGGCTACGATCCAGGCCAAGAATTTTGTAGGCCTGTTGTTTACGAACTCACCCATGGTGGATCGATCACTCGTGAAGTGAATTAGAGGGATTACCGCAAATGGAAGCTGAAGGCTCAGGATGACCTGGCTCAATATGAGCAGGTTATAAGTTCCCTGTTCACCCGTCACAGCAATCGTAAAGGCAGCGGGGCCAACCGCCAGGGTTCTGGTGATGAATCTTCGTAACACCGGGCGGATCTTGAAGCGCAGGAAGCCCTCCATTACGATTTGTCCTGCCAATGTGCCGGTAATTGTTGACGCCTGACCAGCGCACACCAGAGCAAATGCGAACGCTATTCCAGCAAGCACAGTGCCCAATAACGGTGCCAGCATGCTGTGGGCCTGTTGTAGCTCGGTCACGATTACTCCGTGTTTAAAGAAAGTCGCCGCAGCGACGATTAGGATCGCCGCATTGACTATGAAGGCAAAATTGAGCGCCAGAACAGTATCAAGAAAGTTGAACCGGCAGGCCTGGCGTTTGTCCTCTGCAGATGGATCATAGGCCCTGCCTTGAACCAGGGCCGAATGCAAATAGAGGTTGTGGGGCATTACAGTAGCTCCGATGATGCCAATCGCCACGTAAAGCGCCCCGTCGGGAAGCCTGGGCACAAAACCCGTTATAACTTCAGACCAATCCGGATTTAATTTGACTATCTCAAAAATGAAACAGAGTCCGATCGCGGTGATCAAGAACATTATCACCGACTCGAACCTTCGGACTCCAAAATTCTGGATGGCAAGAAATACGAAGGTATCGAGCGCCGCTATGCCAACTCCCCACATAAGAGGGATTTTTAGTAACAGGTTTAGGCCGATTACAGTACCCAAAACTTCAGCGAGATCGCAGGCCACAATCGCAATTTCAGCTAGAATCCAAAGCATGTATGTCACGGATCTAGGGAAATTGTCTCGACAAGCTTGAGCGAGGTCTCGACCTGTGACTATCCCAAGTCGAGCTGATAAGACCTCAAGAATGACCGCCATCACGTTCGACATCAACAGCACCCATATAAGTTTGTAGCCGAAGCGGGAACCCCCTTCCAGATCGGTCGCCCAGTTACCTGGGTCCATATACCCTACGCTGATAAGATAGGCCGGGCCCAAAAACGCGAACATCCGTTTTACGAGACTTGCGCGATTCGGAATAACTACAGTTCGATATACTTCAGATAAAGATTTTGCTGTTTGCCCATAAATCGATCGGTTGGGTTTTTACGTACGCTAACCCCTGATTGTTGCAAATTGGTCAAACAATTGACTTAGAAAATATTGATTTTTCCCACAAGTTATTATTGAGCTTCTCTGACAAATTCAAAGAGTGTATAAAACTATGAATGGTCTATTTCATCTTGTCATAAAGGTTACTCTTAAGGAAAGGAGTTCAATCATGTCGATAGTTACGATAAGCCGAGGGTCTTACAGTAAAGGCAAAGAAGTTGCTGAAAAGGTAGCGCAAAGGCTTGGATATGAATGTATTGCGCGTGAGGTGCTTTTAGAAACGTCGGAACATTTCAACATACCTGAAATAAAGCTGGTAAGGGCTTTACATGATGCTCCCTCGGTCCTGGAAAGGTTCACATATGGGAAAGAAAGGTATTTGACGTTTCTGGAGTCCGTCTTTCTGGAACACGTGCAAAAAGACAACGTTGTTTATCATGGTTTGGCGGGACATTATTTTCTAAAAGGTATCAGCCATGTTTTGAAGATTCGAATACTCTCAGACATGGAAGATCGTGTCCGTCTGGAAATGGAACGCGAAAAAATTTCTGCTGACCAAGCTCGTTACATCCTGAAAAAAGATGATCAAGAACGCAGGCAATGGAGTATACGGATATTTGGAATAGATACATGGGACCCGAGCCTATATGACTTGGTGATTCACATCCATAAGCTGACGGTTGATAACGCTGCAGACATAATTTGCAACTCTGTTGGTTCGCAACAATTCAAAACAACGCCGAAGTCACAGAAAGCTCTGGATGATTTGGTCCTGGCCGCCCGTGTAAAGGCTGAATTAGTGAGTAGTTGCCCAAATGTCCAGGTTTGCGCAGAAGATGGGATCGTATATATAGATACTAAAGCTGGGCCCGCGATAGCTGAGCCGCTTGGTGAAGAATTAAAAGCTAAAGCGAGCAAAATATCCGGAGTAAAAGAAATTAAAATAAACGTGAGCCCAACAACCTCATTTTTCAGCGACTAAGACCCAGAGTCCATGTTCGAAGTTGAATCTATTGAAACGGGTATCGACGCATCTCGCCAATGATAGGTGTCCGTAACAAAGGTGTTCGCGTCGGAACCACTAAAGATCGAAGTTAAAATTAGCTGACGTTCCGGCGCGATGAATCCGTTTCCGCCAAAAATGGCTGTTTTGATTCAGACATGAGTTGATTTCTCAAATTCAACTAATCATGAATTGTACCGTTTCTTACCAAAAATATACAATACCGCCAGCAATGACATGACCACAGCAACGATTAAGTTTTTAGCGCCAGTATATTCCGATATTCGTCCCCATTCCTTGCCCAAGACGTATCCTGTCGAAATCAAGGTCAAAGACCAGAGGAAAGCCCCTAAATATGCAAACAACGCAAACACCGAAAATTGGAGCTTTGCGGCCCCTGCAAATAAGGCGTTGAAGTGTCTTACTCCAGCGACAAAGTACCCTACAAGCAAGCTCCACTTCCCAAATCGTACATACCAATCATTCAGTGTTTTCAATTTCGCAGGAGTGACATGAAAGATTCGGCCGTATTTTTCAACAATTGATGTCCCGAGAAAGTGTCCCAGTCCATAACTGACGGTGATTCCGCATACACTCCCAAAGAAAGCCGAAATTAGCGTAAGATAGGGATTGAGGTAACCAGCGGACACCAGATACCCGGAAAAGGCAAGCGTTAGATCGTCCGGAAAAGGAACTCCAACAATGCCGAACATCAATATGCCGAACAAAGCGGCATATCCGTAAGCAGTAATCCAACCCTGGACAAATTCAATCACGCCATTTGGTTCCCTTCAGCCAGATGAAGGATTTAAAAATAGATCTTAGAAATCAAGTTCAGTTGATTACAAAACGGTATACTTTTTCGCTATTGAACCTACGGCTGTTTGTCAGTTGGTTGAACGTTCACATTTTCTTGAGACGATGACTGCTGACTTGTTTCGGTATGCTGAACCGGTTTTTGGGGCTCATCCGACTCAAGATTTTTCTTAAACTCCTTAATTCCCTGCCCGAACCCACTCATGATTTCTGGAATTCGCTTTGACCCGAAAACCAGGAGCACAATTGCGAGAATTAACAGTAATTCCGTCGGCGCTGGAACACCCATATTTGATCTCCTAGTGTTTGCCGTAATTCGATCCAAAAGATTAAATCTATTTTACCTTTTGCTTTTGTCCTGAAATAAAGTCTGGCGATGAATATGCTGGATTGGGATACGAGTAAAATCCCCGCATGTTTTTGAAACCCAGTGCGCCTCTGTCCACATACTGTTTCACAAAAGCGGCGCTCTTCTGAGTCTGAAGATCACCGGTTTGGCTCGCACGGTATTCGGTAACCGTCCAGACGGTTGACAGCCCGATCTGATCCATTATCCCGAAAGGTCCTATACTCATTCTCATTACTCCCATCCAGGAACGATCCACATCTTCGATTGACGCGACACCGTTCGCTACTTGCGCCAGAGCTGAATTTAGAAGGGAAGACAGCATCGTATTAAAAACATAGCCGCTGTTTTCACTCCTGAGCATTATCACGATTTGACCTAGACTCTCCGCAAAATCATGAACGAGTTCTACCACATCCGGCACCGTCCCGGGGTGTGGCATAACATCCACAACGTTGCAAGTACGCACATCATGAAAATGCATGGCAGCGAATTTTTCCGGCCTGCCTGTTTTGTCCGCGAACGTAGACGGAACAAGCGTGGAGTTGTTAGTAGTAAAGACAGCTCTCGTTGGGCAAAGTTCAATTAAACATGGCAAAAGCTCGGGCCTTAATTTCGGGGTTCTCAGGCAGCGACTCGCTTATCAAGTCCACATCCGCTGCCGCTTCTTTGGGATCCGAAGCAAGCTCAATGTTTGTCATTGCCTTGGGAAGTTCCTCAGCGTTCATGCGCCCGGTTGAAACAAACCATGACCCCATGCTTTCTATACGTCTTAGGGCATTATTGAGGATCTCCGTTGAAAGATCATACAGCACAACTTTGTAGCCGTGGGAAGCACAGAGAAGGCCGATCTGCTGTCCCATAGTACCTGAGCCCAAGATAAGAACGCGTTTGATATCAGAAAGTTTCATAGTCAAATCCCCTCAAATAAATTTGACAGTAATCCAGCCCCAAATATTACCGGAGGATCCATCTGCAAGAGTTCTACAGAACCGATATAGTCCACTTGCCATCACCCATGAGTGTCAATTGTAAATCATGCCAAGCGGCTAAACTACTGCGGTGACCTACGCTGATTACGGTAGCGGCGCTTAACTGCGATCTGATCAGTTGATAAAGAGTCTTTTCCATTTTTTCATCGATTGACGCTGTCGCTTCATCCAGGAACACATAATCAGGGCGCTGGAGCAGGATCCTGGCAAATGCAATACGCTGTTGCTCTCCCAATGACAGCGACTGGGCCCAGTTGTCACTCTGATCGAGCGCCATTGTTAAATGTCCTAGGTAGCAGAGATCAAGTATTTTGAGCAACCGTCGTTCCGCGTCTTTTGGTTCGGATGGATAATAAAGAGCGCCTCGTAAAGTCCCAAGGGGCAGATATGGCTTCTGCGGTAAGAACATGGTCTTCGCTTTATCTGGCAGAAAGATAGCGCCGCTAGCGAAAGGCCAGATCCCCGCGAGAGTACGTATCAGAGTGCTCTTCCCCGAACCGGACTGGCCGGTAATTAGCAGGGAACTCCCTGGTTCCAGCCGAAAGTCCAACCCTTTTAACAATACTCGTTTGTCAGGTAGAACCACACTGAGAGATTGCACGCTTAAAGATGAATCAGAAGCGTTGAATCGCTTGAGTTCCTCGTGTTCCTTGACCGTCTTGACCTGATCAATGGCATCCGTAAATCCGGAGAGACGATCCATTATTGCGTTCCACCCGGCAATTGTGGTGTAACTATTAACCAGAAACGAGAGGGCCTCATGCACCGAGCGAAAAGCAGAGGCAGTCTGCATCAACCCCCCTAGCTGCATCTGCCCGGCAAAAAAGCGGGGGGCCGCCATCAGAATGGGGAATATGACGGCCAACTGATTATATCCACCGGTCAATGAATTTACCTTCTTCTGACGCTTCATTATTTTCCAATAATTGTTTACAACGGCTGTAAATCGCGACAGAAAGTTGGCTTGTTCATCCGGTTCGCCGCGATAAAGAGCGACACACTCACTATTTTCTCGCAAGCGAACCATACTGAAACGAAAATCCGCTTCGTACCGTTGTTGATTAAAATTCAATTTCACCAATGGGTTTCCGACTTTCATTGTGAGCCAGGTCCCTATGGCGGAATAGCCAATGGCCGCCCATACCATGTACCCTGGGATGCTCACTGTTCCCAACGAACCGACAGGAAAACTGAGAGTACCGGAGAGTTCCCATAATATGGCAATGAACGAAACAAGTGTGGCGACTGAATTCAACAACTGAATGCTTAGGCTCAGGGTGAGATCGATGAATGACTCGATATCTTGACTAATTCGCTGATCAGGGTTGTCTGTTGGTTGGTCCAGAAACTGCATACGATAATACGATTGCCGACCGAGCCATCTGGACAGGTAGCTCTTGGTCATCCAGCGGCGCCAACGGATTTGAAGCATCTGCTGAAGATAGAGCATATAAACGGTCTGAATAATATATGCCGCGGCAAGTTCGGCAAACCGCACTAAATCCGACAAGAACGCCGCCTTGTTGGCTTCTTGCAGGGCATTGTAAAAATCTTTGGTCCAGGTGTTTATCAACACCGTAATGTAAACAGTGCCCAGGTTCATAGCCATGATGGCTGTAAGGAGTAAAATTCCACTCCATTTTTCTTCTGATGACCAGTACGGTCCGGCAAGACTCCAGAACCTTCGCCAGAAAGAGAGAGAAAACTTGTCTCTCCATTCGGCGTGCTGCTTAATTTCTAACATTCTATGATAATATCCCCTCATGCCCGCCCATTTTGATATCGTCCATACTACATCTAGAGAACGCTGGATAGCCCTGAGCCGACTTCATCTTAATGTGGCAAGTTCCTTTTGCGCGACAAAAAACAGGGCGGCAGGATTGGCCACGAGACAGAGGCGCAGTTTTTGGAACAATTACATAGGACAACATTGGTCGCGAAAAGTTACGACAGAAACGGCGATTGACAATCCAGCCTCACACTTGAACAGAAAACCAGTATCCCAACAACGCTGGATAGGAAGAAATGATTTTGATTTTTACGAGCAAATTGATTTAGATATAGATTGAATGCGTCAAACATTTCATTACAGGAAATTTAAAAGTTCCATGAGGTTGACAACAAGGCTTTTGACGTGGGAAATTGCCAATCTGAGTTAAGACAATGAGGACTGCGGAGTTTTATATGAGTGAAACGATGTCACCTTTAGATTTTAGAAAGAATTCCGCCCTAGCGGTTAAAAACAGGTCTCTTCGTAACGCTATGCGAACGGCCACCGACGTGTTCATTACCAAAAGGGGCCAGGGTATGGCTGATGTGCCTATCGAAACATGGAGAGACCAAGCATCGGAAATACGGCTCGATGTTCTGGATCATCTATCGGAGTATGTTGAAAGGTTTTCCTTCCATGCGACACAGGCCGGGGCCATCATACATCGGGCACGGGACGCGAAAGCCGCCCGGGAGCTTATCTTTCACATTCTCCGGGATCGCAAAGCGAGAAAGATTGTTAAAGCCAAGTCGATGATCACGGAAGAGATCCACCTAAATGAATATCTGGAGGATCAAGACTTCCAGGTCGTAGAAACCGACCTGGGAGAATACATTGTCCAAATAGCCGGTGAAAAGCCTTCTCATATTCTTGCGCCCGCAATCCACAAAACCCGAAGCCAGGTGGGAAAGCTATTTTCGGAAAAGCTCAATGTGCCCTATTCTGACGACCCCACCGTCCTCACCAAGATAGCAAGAAATGTCCTCAGGCAAGATTTCTTGACTGCCGACGCGGGGATTTCAGGGGCCAATTTCGCGGTAGCCAGTACAGGCAGCTTAGCCATTTTTACCAACGAGGGAAACGGGCGGATGGTTACTACGTTGCCGCCATTGCATATTGCGGCTCTGTCGATTGAAAAAATCATCCCTACTCTGAAAGATTTGTCTCTATTTGTTAGGCTGCTCCCCCGAAGCGCTACCGGACAGATCTTGTCGAGCTACCTTTCCATCATAACAGGGTCCAGGAAACAGGGAGATTCAGCGGAACCACGGGAAATTCATATTGTACTGCTGGACAACGGACGATCGGAAATTCTGAAGAGCGAGTATAGAGAAATTCTCAAGTGTATCCGATGTAGCGCATGCTTCAATGTATGTCCGGTATACAGAGCCATTGGCGGTCACGCTTACGGCGTAACCTATCCTGGTCCGATGGGCGTTGTCTTAACCTCGCTGCTCGAAGGTATGGACAAAATCCACCCCTTGATTGACGCCACGACGCTCTGCGGAGCGTGTGTTGAAGTTTGCCCCGTAAGAGTGCCGTTGGTTAAGCTGTTGACCATGTTACGCGAAGAACGTGTGAATAAAGGGCTGACGCCGTTTACCGAACGAGCGGCCATGGCAATGTACGGCGTCGTGACAAATAAACAGTCAGTGTTTTCCGTGGCGCAAAGGACTTCAAGAATTTTGTGGCCAGTCTTAAGCAGGATCGCCGGGAAAGGCCGGTTGGATAGACTTCCCGTTCCGGTGTCGCAGAGGTTCAGCGGTAGGAATTCGTAGCCAGCTCAAGGAACTGGACCCTGTAATGAGTGGGCTAGAGATCGGAAAAGTATGAGTCCGTTGTATCAGTAGCGAATTAATGTTTTCGTCCCAGATAGGCCTCAACAATGCGAGAATCGCCCTGTAGTTTGGCAGCCGGT
The DNA here is from genome assembly GCA_963798475.1 of uncultured delta proteobacterium. GTDB lineage: Bacteria > Desulfobacterota > Desulfomonilia > Desulfomonilales > Desulfomonilaceae > CAJBEZ01. The sequence continues at coordinate 359,025 of CAWCTI010000013.1, read as the reverse complement.
CCCTCCTGCGCCACACGACCTCCTTCGAGAACATATGCGTAATCGGCTATTCCCAACGCCTTCCTTGCGTTTTGCTCCACCAGTAGGATCGTGGTCCGCTCCTTTAGTTCACTTATAATACGGAAGACTTCCTGGACAATAAAAGGCGCCAAGCCAAGTGACGGTTCATCAAGCATCAGCAGCTTAGGACGAGACATCAGGGCCCGTCCGATCGCCAGCATCTGCTGTTCGCCCCCGGAAAGCAAATCGGCGATCTGCTGATAACGATTCTTTAGGACAGGGAAACGTAAATAAATTTCGTCAAGATCTCTACCGATTTCCGAATCTTTGCGAGTGTAAGCGCCAAGGAGCAGATTCTCTTCCACCGTTAATCCGCCCAAAATCTGTCTTCCTTCCGGTACCTGTACAAGCCCTAGCGCAGCAACTTTATCGGCGCGCCAACCGGCGATGTCACGATCCTCGAACCTTATAGACCCACTATCTGGTCTCAGCAAACCGCTGACAGTGTTTAGCGTTGTCGATTTACCGGCGCCATTTGCGCCCACCAAGGCCACAACACTTGCGTGAGGCACCTCAAAGCTGACACCTTTCAGCGCCACGATAGCTCCATAGGAGCTATAAAGATCCAGCACTTTGAGCATAAAACATGATCTCCTGCTTGGCTCCGTCACAAATCAACAAGTTGCGCCTATTGATCTCTGCCAAGATAAGCCTCTATGACGTGAGGCTCATTTCGGACAAAGTCTGGAGGCCCCTCCGCCATCTTTACCCCAAAATTCAGAACAACGACCGAATCACTCATGCGCATAATCATATCCATGTCGTGTTCTATGATCAGGATAGTTAAAGAACTGTCTCTAAGGCCAATTAGAAATTCACAAAGCCCTTCAGTTTCTGTGCTATTCATACCGGCCGCGGGTTCGTCTAATAGCAGGAGACTCGGCTCCAATGCCAGTGCTCGCGCGATCTCGACCCGTCTTTGATCACCGTAGGAAAGCGCCCGGGCCTGAACTTTAGAAAGATGTTCCATACCCAAAGTTGTCAGGAGTTTAAGCGCCGCAGTGCGTGAATCCCTCTCACTTGACCGGCTGCGAGGAAGACGAAGCAGAGTTTCAATCAGGGTCCCACGTTGTCTAAGGTGATGTCCGAGAATGACATTCTCAAGCACAGACAGGTCTCCAAAAAGACGAATATTCTGGAATGTGCGGCCCACACCTCGCTCGGCGATTTTATGCGGCGGTAGACCACTGATCAACTGTCCATCGAGTAGAATGGCGCCATCAGACAGTGGGCCCAAGCCGCTTATCATATTTATCAGAGTGGTCTTGCCAGCTCCATTGGGACCAATCAGGCCACAAATAGCGCCTCTAGGCACATTGAATGAAACATTCTCAAGCGCCTTTAAACCACCGAATACCCGGGTGACATTCCTAATTTCCAGCAAAGGCTTGGATAGTTCAGGTATCATGACACTTGCTCACGTTTCGGAAACGAGACCAATCTCTTAAAAAGACCCCAGATATGTGGATCCGCAAGCCCTGCCGGTAGGTAGATGATCGACAGCATTATTATCAACCCATTGACGATATCACGTTGATCCTTGAGAAATCTCAGGGCCTCCGGCAAAGATGTGAGGACGGTAGCGCCGAGGATGGGTCCAACCCAATGCGTCATGCCTCCCAGCACAGCATAAGCCAGAATATCTACACCACGGCTAAAAACGTAATTATTGGGATCGATCACACGGACGATCGGAGCGCTGAGAGCCCCGGTTCCAGCCGCAATTGCCGAGCCGAGCACGAACGCGAGAAGTTTATAATGCACTACGTCGACGCCTAGCGTTGATGCCGCTGTTTCGTCCTGCCTGATTGAGGCAAGAATCCGACCAAAGCGGGAGCTATATAAGGTAGCGAGTATGTATATAACAACCATCACGTAAATCAGGATAGGCCACGTAGTGTCAGGTAGGCCCAATATTAGCGTCGGTGTCTTGTAAGTCAGCGTGATTCCTTCAGCGCCATTAAAGATTATTAGTTCCTTATTTTGGCTAAAAAGGTGGACGACCTTGTCACCATTAAGAGCGATGATCCGTACAATCTCACCAAAACCAAGCGTCGCAATTGCCAGATATATGTCACGCAGACCCAGCACAATCATTCCAATTGGTAGCGCCAAAGCCACTCCAAGCGCTATGGCCACCACAAGACCGACGCTAAAAGGAATATTCGACTGGCTTGAAATGATTGCGACAGTATACGCTCCTATCGCCATAAATCCGGCGTTTGACAGCGAGAGAAGGCCGGTGGCAAGAGTAATGTAGATGCTAAGCCCTAACGCGATGTTGATCAGGATAAAATTAATTGTCGAAATATTGTTGCTGACAAATTCGAGCATTATCTTTATTATCTGTTGATGATACTTGTGTTTTAGGCTCGTACGGCTTTGCTGCGTCCAAAGATGCCACTAGGCCGTATGAGCAGGACCAGAATCAGCAGAGCGAAAACAAAAGCATCACGAAAACTGCTGTCAATATACGCAACGCTGAGGACTCGGATCATCCCGACGAGAAAAGCCGCCATGGCGGCACCTCCGATGCTCCCCATACCTCCTACAATTATTACGGTGAGACCTGCCAATTCGACCTCACCGCCCATGGTCGGTTCCAAGCGGTTGAAGGCAAGCCCAAGGAGCACGCCTGCAGTCCCAGCAAGCGCGCCCGAAATGAAAAATGTCTGGGCAATCACGTAATCCACATTTATGCCGAGCAGACGGGAAGTTCGTTCGCTCCAGGCAATCGCACGAATAGCTCGGCCCATTTGTGTCCGGTTGATGAGCAAGCTTAAGGCCAGCATGAGGGCCAGAGAGAGAATTAAGACCAGAGTCTGGATTGGCGATATAACAGCTTCCGCAGTGATATGGTATGGTTTAATTGGGAACAGATTAGGTGGAAACCGAGAAACCTGTGCGCCGAATTCGTTTATGGCAAGGCTGACAAGGATGAACGTGGCCCCAATTGATGAGATGATCGGTGCCAGGTGAGGGACCTCCCGGATGCGCAGCGGCCGCATACTGCGATAATCAAGGACAAACCCCACCAACATGACCGCTGCCCCTGCGATTGTAATCCCGGTCTTGACAGGAAACGCCCATATACCAACCGTTCCTACCAGTAGTAAAATAAAACCGCCCCATAAGACCAGACCACCGGATGTTAAAGATCTCAGGGGCTTAAAAGCGAGTCGATCCAGCAATACAGCTAGCATTCCAGCTCCAGCCATTGCGACCGGAATTGAATACCAGAGTGACCAACCTAGTTTCGTGACACATAAAAACGCAAAAAACGCACCCCACATGAATGTGGCCCCTTGCGCCAGATTAATGATATCAAGGACGCCAAATACAAGAGTGTATCCCATAGCAAAAAGGGCGAGAGCCGCCCCTTGCCACAAGCCATTAATCAGTTGCTGAGGAAGTTCTGACATACACGAACCGTCAGTGGAGCGAAGAGTCGGAGATAAGTCCGGCTCTTCGTTTCGTAGGAGTTAGCTCCTATTTATAGAGCACAAACTTTCCGTTTTTTATGATCTGTACCACAGGCGCATGTACGGGTTCACGGCGAGCGTCGAATGAGAACTTTCCCAAGACCGTATCCATATCCTTGATTTTGGCCATAGCGTCCCGGATCGCGGTTGGATTGCTTGAACCTGCGGTTTTGATGGCGTTGGCTAGGATATAAACCCCGGTGTACGCCTGTGCGGCGAACTGGTCAGGATTGGCGCCGTATTTTTTGTGATAGGCTTCAACAAAAGCTTTGTTACCGGGCGTATCATTACTGATCAACCAGGCTGCGCCGGTAATTGCGCCTTCAGCCGCCGGTCCGGCAAGCTGAGCCAATTTCGGGGAATTGAAGCCATTACCACCGATGAATGGGACAGACTCTGGAATACCAAGCTGCCGTCCCTGGCTCATAATGCCAGCCGCTTCTTCAGCCAAAGCGGAGACGATGATAGCGTCAGGTTTGAGCCCCTTGATTTTAGTTAGCTGAGCGGAAAAATCACTATCGTTCTTGTTAAATGTTTCAGTGGCCAGGATCTGGATGCCTTGATCATTTAGCGCCTTTTTAAAAGCGTCGTAGCCACCTTTAGTAAAAACATCGTCATTCCCATAAAGTATGGCCACTTTCTTGTATCCCAGCTTGTTTTTTGTCTCTTTGATGGTATTGGGTTGGACTAACATTTCTGGAAGGCTGTCACGGAAAATGAAATCACCCATCTCGACGATACCACCGGCAGTATTGGATACCGCTAAGACCGGCACTTTTGCCGCTTGTGCAATAGGATCGGAGGCCTTAGCCGAGTTTGACAGCGTTGGGCCCAGAATGGCGACCACCTTATATTCTTTGATAAGTTTGTCAAACGCGGTGATGGCGCCTTCTTTAGTGGAGCGATCATCCTCGGTAATCAGTTTGATCTTGGCTGCTCCAAGTATTCCGGACTTATTTATTTGTTCGACAGCGAGCTCTGAGGCGTTTTTCTGGGATGAGCCGTAAACTGCGGCGGCTCCGGTCATCGACCAGACTGCCCCAATCGGAATTTCGCCGCTCAGAGTGTTTGTGCTCGCTGCAGTGGCGGAACTTACGTCAATAGCAGCGAAACAGGTAAAAAGCAGCACCAAAATCGTAGGGAATAAAAAAAAACGGGCCTTCATCTCTCATGCCTCCATTTCGGATGTGTGTGAATATGGACTGATATCCTCCGTCTCTCTGTTCTTACAAATGACAACTAGGCAAGTTATGTATGACTGATCGGTTAAGCCTGCGTCAACACATAGCTCAAGCGGTCGTTCTCCAGGTCGACGACTTTTAACTTTATCTTCATGCCGGATTTTATGTTTTCCTCTTTGATAGATTTATCGAGACGTCCGAAAACTTTAACGCCATCGTCAAATTGAGCCACACCGAGAATGTAGGGAACGTCATTTTCAAAACCCGCAGGGGCGTACATAGCCTGAGTAAATGTGATCAAATCACCAACACCTTGGACAGCGAACCATTCCATTTCGTCACTCAGGCATACATTGCAATCGCTACGGGGTGGAAAGAATTTTGTGCCACATGATTTGCAAGTTGTCCCACAAACCCTTCCTTCTTTGAGAAGGTCAACGAATTTTTCAGCCTTGGTTGTTGATGTAAAACTTACGATGCCAAATTGTTCAAAACCCATATGCTCCTCCGATATTTTCAGCTGATCAGTAATCATTATTGTTTTTGTTCGAGGCGCATCCTGCGTCATCGAGTCAGCTTCAGCCAGGGCCGAATCTCCTGGAAAATTCGACGGTCCATTTTGAATAAGGTGATTCCTTGATGCCGGAGAAAACCTTGTGACAGGCGGGCTTGGGTTCTATCTCTGTCTGGTTCGGCTCAGCGTCTTCGGATTCTTTCATTTTCACTGTGTCCGGGTTGTCTCGCACGGCATCCTCTATAAACTCATCATGATCAGGATTCGGGCATTTAACGATCAATCTACGCCGAATATGCTCACATTGCCGTAAATACCCACTCCGCCGATATTGTGGACAAGTCCGACCTTTGCGTTAGGGACCTGCATGGGCCCTGCTTCCCCACGAAGTTGAAGAACTATGGTCCTGATTTGAGAACCGCCAGTCGCTCCGATAGGATGCCCTTTGGAAAGCAGACCTCCGTCTACGTTGACGGGAATGCGTCCTTCTCTGTAAGTTTCTTTATGCCTAATCAGTTCTTTTCCTTTTCCGGGTTCTGCAAATCCAAGGTCCTCATAAGCCATCATTTCCGCTATTGTAAAACAATCGTGAACTTCAGCGACATCAATGTCTTTTGGGGCTAAACCAGCCATGTCATAAGCTCTACGAGCCGCCAACTGAGCGCATTTAAGGCCGCTGAACGTGTCTCTGCCAGCCATATTTATCGGTGCCGTCGCCATGCCCAACCCACGAATCCATACGGGTTTTTTAGAAAGCTCTTTGGCCTTCTGTTCAGATGCAAGAATAACACATGACGACCCGTCGGCATTTGCGCAACAATCCATCATTTTAAGTGGAGTGGCTATATATTTCGGTTCCATTATCTTGTCGAGTGTAAGCGATTTCCGGAACACCGCCTTCTCATTGATTACGCCGTAAGTTGATGACTTGAGACGAATCAAACCCAGATCCTCTTCTGTTGTTCCATATTTTTCGAAATGGCCTCTAGCATACATTGCGTAATAAGCAGGCATCATGGTTCCGAATGGGGCCTCCCATTGGATGTCGGCGCCTCTCCCCATTCTCTCCTGGGACTCCGCAGAAGAAATCTCAGACATTTTCTGAAATCCAAGCACCATTACGACATCATGAAGACCCGACGCTATGAGAGCGTACGCAGTCCTCAATCCACTCGAACTCGACGAACATACGCTCTCCACGTAAAATGTCGGCTGAGGATTCAGGCCCAAATATTCGGCGACCAACCCTGCGGGGGTTCGTTGTTTATCATATTCGGGGGCCGAGCAAATTACGGAAGCGTCGACTTGCTCGGTTTTAATTCCCGATCCCTTGAGCGCATCTTTAAACGCTTCGAAAGCGAGTTCGCGAATTGACCCAGGATACGCGCGAACAAATGCGCTTTGTCCAACCGCTATGACCCCAACCTTTGGCATCCGATCCTCCTCGTTCAGGAACCTTCACTCACTAATAAATTTTTTTTATGTTACCACACGCCTGGCACAAGAGCAATGCCATTGGCCGGGTTTCACCGGGTTATTTTTTGTCGGAAACTCTTGATCAAAGCTTCACTCTCTGATAAATCAGAAAAGATCGGCAAAACATATCTGTTTTCATATTCTATAATTTAGGGTCTATTAGTTCCCATTTAGAAGGGAGAATTGTGGATGGAAATTAAAAGAATTGGCGTAATAGGCGCAGGGCTTATGGGTGGCGGTATCGCTCAAGTAGCGGCTCAGAGCGGCTTCCAGGTAAATCTTATGGATGTCGAGGAGAGATTCATCGCCAAAGGCGTTGCTACGATTGAAAAGAACCTTAAACGTCAGGTGGACAAAGGCGTTCTTCAAGCTGACGAATCCGCCACTATTCGGGGCCGTATAACCACGTGCATCAGCCTGACTGAATTGGCGCGGGACGTGGACATGACAATTGAAGCGGTTATAGAGAACCTCGATCTAAAAAAGAAGGTCTACAGGGAACTCGATACGATTGCAGCTCCTAATGTAATTTTTGCATCAAACACTTCCGCATTGAGCATAACCGAGATGGCCGGCGCAACAAACAGACCTAACAAATTTATAGGCATGCATTTTTTTAACCCCGTTCCAGTAATGAAACTCGTTGAACTTATTAGAGGTTACGGGACATCGGATGAGACTGTTAAGATAACAAAGGACGTCGCAAATAAAATGCGGAAGACCGCCATCGAGGTCTTGGAAGCGCCGGGATTCGTAGTCAACAGGATCCTTGTCCCAATGGTTATCGAAGCTATTTATGTGCTTCAGGAAGGGCTGGCGAGCGCGACTGAAATTGATGAGGGCATGAAGCTGGGAGCCAACCACCCCATGGGTCCTTTAGCGCTTGCTGATCTGGTTGGTTTGGACACTTTACTAAGTGTCCAGCAACATCTTTATGAAGAATTCGGGGACCCAAAATATAGGCCACCGGGATTACTAAAGAAAATGGTACGAGCCGGCCGATTGGGTAGAAAAAGCGGCAAGGGATTTTATGATTATTCATAATTGAAAAAAGTTGTTTTTGGAGGACGACATGGAAAAAATGGATCGCTTCGGACTTACCGAAGAAGAACAGATGCTTCAGGACATGGTCCGGCGGCTGGCTAAAGAGAAAGTGGCTCCTGCCGCCGAAGAACGAGATAAAAAGGGCGATTATCCACGTGACATGCTGGAACTCATGAAAGAAAACGGGCTTATGGGTGTAGACTTTCCGGAAGCCTATGGCGGGATGGAAGCAGGGATGCTGGCCCACTGTATAGTCGTTGAAGAACTTGCGAAAGCCGACGCTTCGGTGGCGCTAATCCCATCGGTCCAGGAGCTTGGCAGTCTTCCGATAATTCTTGCCGGTAATCACGAACAAAAGGAAAAATATCTCACTCCTCTTTCTTCAGGGGAGACAACCGCAGCGTTTGGCCTCACCGAGTCGAAAGGTGGTTCGGACGTGGCTGCTCTTAAAACCAGGGCTGTTAAAAAGGGCGACAAATATATCCTGAATGGCTCCAAGATGTGGATCACCAATGGTGGCATCGCCGATACTTTCAGCGTCTACGCTATCACAGACCCCGATGTGCCGTCTTATAAAGGGGCTAGTGTTTTTATCGTAGAGAAAGGCTGGCCCGGGTTCTCGATTGGAAAGAAAGAAAGCAAGCTTGGGATCCGCTCTTCAGACACCAGAGAATTGGTCTTTGAGGATGTCGAAGTCCCTGTAGAAAACCTCTTGGGTGAGGAAGGCATGGGTTTCCATATCATGATGAAAACCCTCGACTTCAGTCGGCCTTCAGTAGCTGCTCAGGCGTTGGGTATAGCCACGGGCGCTTTTGAATATGCTACTCAATACGCTAAGGAACGGGTCGCATTCGGAAAACCGATCATCAAACATCAGGCTATTGCTTTTAAACTTGCAGATATGGCGATGAAGACCACAGCGGCGAGAATGCTCCTCTGGAAAACCTGTTCGCTGCTGGACAAGGTTTCCAAGGACCTGTCCAAAATCCCACCGGAGACCATCAGACATTCATCCATGTCAAAGGCCTTTTGCTCTGACGTGGCCATGTGGACCACAGTGGAAGCTGTCCAGGTCCTTGGTGGTTTTGGTTACAGCACCGAATATCCTGTTGAGCGTATGATGCGAGACGCCAAGATTACGCAAATCTATGAGGGCACAAACGAAATTCAGCGGCTCGTTATTTCTGGCACTCTCTAAACCGGATAAAAGGCTTTTTTTGCCAATTAGAGTGGAAAAGTTACTGACAAACGACTAAAGCGTGACCCGGGTATCGTCAAGTGATCCTTGATCACGAAGAGGCGTCTTGACGACGCCTCTTCTATTATGGATCTTTCGTGGGTAAACAAATCATGGACGAAATAGTTTTCAAACCAATAGGAATAATACGAAGCAGCTTCCAGGATATTGAAGGAATGCCCATACAGCCTCTCGGGGCACAGGGCGCCAAAGGAATTGTAGAGTTATTCCCGGAATATGCAAAAGGTCTTCAGGACATTGATGGCTATTCACATCTTATTTTGATTTACCACTTCCATATGTCGAAAAGCAGCGATTTACTCGTAAGACCGTTCCTGGACGACAAATTGCGTGGGGTCTTTTCAACAAGGGCGCCTAAGCGTCCAAATCCAATTGGATTCTCTGTGGTTAGACTGGTGGCGGTGAAAGAAAATAGACTTGAAATTGAGGATGTTGATATTGTAGACAAGACTCCTCTTCTCGACATCAAACCATTTGTCTCCGATTTCGACAATCGCTATGACACCAGAAATGGCTGGTTATCAGATAAGCAACTTGAAGCCAGGGTTAAGAAGTCCGATGAAAGGTTCAGGTAGAATCTTGCAAATATCTATCTGAGGCATCAGTAAAAGAAGGATTGAATACCGTGAAGGAGAAACACGGTTAAGATTATAGCCACCACAAGATGTGGCAAGACCTCCATCAATCTTCCTGACGTCAGATTGGCGTTTTTCCCTCTGCTCAATCGATAGCTGATAACAATTGTTCCTAGAGCGCCTATGAAAATCAGGACCTGCTGAGCGAACAACGTCCATGAAGGTGGAACTGTTATGACCATTCGTTCAAAAATGCTGAAGTGAAAGGTCTGCCACAAAACTATCGGGAAATAAACCCCCATATTGATTAAGTAATAAAGATGATACGCCATGAACCCTGTCATGACTAAGGGAAGTAAAGCAAGCCCATAACGCGCGAAATTCTCTTTTGTGGTTTCTCCTGAAACTTGTGAAGAGATGGTGGCGGCGACAAAGGTGAGAGTATTAGCGCAAAGAATAGCCACTGTAAAAAAAACAGTGAAAACAACGATATAAGGCCAGTCAAAAAACAAATGATAAAAGCGATCATATATGGGGCCGGTTTCGAGTAATTCGCTCATCAGTCCACCATACATGCTGATTACAAGAAATGAGGTAACAGCTCCCACCTGACGCATTTCCCAAATCTCTCTGCCGGGGATGCGCAGATTCAGATTTATCGCCCCATGTGGACAATTCTTTACACAATTTCCGCAAAGCTTGCAGAAACGGTTGCTTCTCAGGGAAGGAGCCATTTGGCCGAAAGGGCATCCCTCATGCGAGGGTGTCCCAACAAAACATTCGTTCGAAGAGCATTGACTTGCGCATACGTTTCGATCAGCCCTAAGTTCAAATGGAGAAACCTTGGCGAGGACTCCCATCATTCCACCCAAAGGACACAGGTACCGGCACCATGATTGTCGTTCAAAAACAACGGAGAAAAATACAGCAAAAAACATAATGCTCAGTAGCAGAAGACCAGTATTGAAAGGAGAAGATCGAAGGTCCGTCGCAATCTCCAGCCAAACAATGAACATGGCGGACGTGGCTATAATAAGATCACTCTTTTGTTTCAGGAAAGCAGGGAATGGGATATCCAGAGAAATTAGTTTCTTAGCCAGGTGACCAATTGCCCCCATGGGACACAGAGAACACCAGAATCTAGCCCAAATGAAGGCCCCAAAAATCATGGTAGGCCATCCAACCGCCCAACTGAATAAAGCTCCGATATTCGATGACGGAGTTACAGGACCAAGAAACAACAGGACGAGAAGTATAAAAAAGAATGGGGTCGCCGCACTCTGAAATATGACCGGGAATAAAGGGCTCCTTACAGCTCTCGTTATGGTAGGAGAACTCAATAAGTTGATCTTGCCGTCAGCCTCAATTCTCCTTAGGTCAAAATATATGTCTTGAGGCCTGAGGATTCCATCGGCTGAGAGCAGGACCGCTCTTTTAAGGGTAGTCGCCAGTTCTCTGTCGTTGCCAGGCCAGGAATATCCAACCAGGGTTTTGATAGTTTCTTTTGGTAACTTGTTGACTTCTTTGTGAAGTTCCTGACTGTATTTTCCTACGTAATGCTGGACAAGTATAGGAATTTCTTTCCTTCTGTGGCGTAAAGGCGGCACATGCAGAGAATGTTCCAGCATCCAGTGTAGTAATGGTTGTTTGTCGGCCGATATCTCGGACGCGTCCAGATTCGTAGTTCCAATTATTCGAGTGTCACAGTTTTGGTAACTAACCGCTCCAACTTTTTTGAATTTTCCATTCTTAAGGGTAAACAGCAACCGGTTCTGCATGAGCAGAGTCAGATGTTCTATTCCACGAACAAGCAGAGTCCCTTCTTCTGTAAGTTCCAGATACCCCGGTGTTTCAATTCTGCTTTGTCCTTCACCGCGCGTTTCTGAACCGAAGAAAAGCCTCATTTGTTGTTCAGTTGGATCAGCGGTTTCTTCAGGAAGTTCACAATAGTTCATGGAGTTATCCTCAGGGATCATAGGCCGCAACAGATCCAGAAAGAGGAAAACCCGTTGGTGGTGTGGGGACATCTTATACATGGCATGAGCAAGAAATTCCTTGCCTACGCCGGTTTCGCCAGTAATAAGCACCGGCCAAACGGACCCTGCCAACTCCTCAAGTTGACGGCCCACACGTTTCCTGACTGTTTCTCCTACAAAATAATCGGGAAAGAGATGGTCTTCCCGACTGATAATATTTTGAAGGGCCCTTTTTTTTCGGGCGTTTTTGTAGACGTTCTGATCAAGCCTGATGACTTTACGAGCAAGGTTCTTCAACACTGAGATCATAAAATCAGGATTAGATTTCAAAACGCTTTCAAAACCGGCAGCGGGGATCTCAAGGACGGTAGAGTTTTCCTCGGCGATCACTTCAGAATTGGTGGGGTTTGGGAGGCCAGTGAGAAAGCTGATTTCACCTATTAGGTCGCCGGCTGAAAGCCGGTCGACAGGTATATCAGGACCACCCTGTTCATGAACAAGAATTTGGGCGCTTCCAGAAACCAAGAAACGGACATTGTCCCCCAAATCGCCCGCTGATACTATGCAATCTCCTTTACCAAAGTCGCGTAGGACCCCCGTTTCCCATAGCGCTGACCTAACTGGTTCTGGATATTCCAGAAACGGATCCTTAAGATTTTGAGAGCTTAATTTGTTCCCTATTGATTCCTGCATTTAGCCACTGTATCCAAAAATTAGGCCAATTTTCAACAAATCCATCCTAAGAATACAACTAATCGATGGAGCGAAGCCATATTATCAGAACAGTTCATGAGTTTTCATAATCGTTTTACGGAGGTTTCAATTTTGATACCGTACTTTTCTATTTTGGCAAGCAAGGTTGGCCTTGAGAGTCCCAGCAAATTGGCCGCCTGGGACCGGTTCCCGGATGTCACGGATAAGGCCTCCGTCAAAAGTATTCTTGAAAATTCATCGACCATGGCGTTAAAAAGGTTGTCTCCTTTTCGGCTGAGCCCAGCTCTTGCCCATTCCTGAATGGAATCTGGTTGAAATTGTTCCGATGTCTGCCCAGTATCGGTTTCAACCATTATAACTTCCGATATTTCATCAGAACTTATTGGAGCGCCCCGACTAAATATCAAGGCCTTTTGAATCGCGTTGGCCAATTCTCTCACATTTCCAGGCCATGAATAAGATTCCATAACTACCTTGGCATCCTCTGAGATTCCAGGATGATCTACCCTCATTTCACGAGAAAACCTCTTCAGGAAATGGTCTGCAAGTATTGCGGCATCGCCTGTCCTCTCACGCAAAGGCGGGAGAAACATGGTAACAACCTTGAGCCTATAATATAGGTCTTCACGGAAACGGCTTTCGGTCAAAGCGGCTTCAAGATCACGATTAGTGGCCGCTATAACTCTAACATCAACTGGAATCGGCGAACGGCCTCCCAACCGTTCTATACTCCTTTCTTGCAAGAGTCTCAGGATTTTTGCCTGTATGCTAAATGGCATATCCCCTATTTCATCGAGGAATACCGTCCCTCCATCAGCCTGCTCGATCTTTCCAATACGCCTGTTTGCGGCCCCAGTGAAGGCTCCTTTTTCGTAACCGAACAATTCACTTTCTAAAAGCGTTTCAGGGATAGCGACACAATTTATGACTAGAAAAGGCTTGTTTCGGCGCTCGCTGTGCTGATAAATCGCCCTAGCGACCAGTTCTTTTCCTGTGCCGGATTCGCCACGGATAAGAATTGTGGCCCCTGTAGGGGCTACCCGGCCTATTTGCTTGTAAACCTCCTGCATTGACTTACTACGTCCGAAGATTACTTCCGTGGAATCCCCATCAGAAACTGGGTCGATTTCCACTCTCGAACGCATGAATCGTGACGCTTCAAGGGCTTTGTCAATATTCAACAGCATCTCGGGTATGTCGAAAGGCTTAAGCAAGTAATCAAAAGCTCCCAATTTGGTAGCTTCAATAGCCGTGTCCGTCGTCCCGTACGCGGTCATAATTATGACGGGCAACTTGGAATCCATCTCATGCATGGCCTTAAATGTTTCAAGCCCGTCCATGCCCGGTAACCTGACATCCATGATTACTACATCAGGTGGATCAGTTCCTACGATTTCCAGACCGGCCTCCCCAGTCGCGGACATCTGCACTTTGTGTCCTTCCACGGTCAGTATCTTTTCAAAACTCAGGCGCAACTGCGCGTCATCATCGACTATGAGTATTTTTCCCACGACACATCTCCAGATGAGGGGAGGTTGATTCGAAAAGTCGCTCCTTTGCCCTCAATAGAATTGAGTTCAAGCCAACCACCGTGTTCTTCAACTATCCGTTGAGCTATGCTTAAACCTAGCCCTGTCCCTTCTTCTTTTGTACTGAAAAACGGCTGAAACAGCTTTCCCTGTATTGATTGCGGGACACCCGGACCATTGTCGATCAGCTCTATAATCAGGACAATGCCTTCCTGCTCGAGAATTTGTATGGTCTCTCGGATAGTAACATGGCCACCATTAACCATTGCGTCACAAGCATTGACCATGAGATTAACCAGAACTTCTTTGAGTTGATCAGGATCGGCCTGAATTTCTGGAAGTCGATTTTCCCGGATCAACTCTACCTTTACATCGTAGGACTCAAGTCTATGTTTGAGCAATTGCAACGCCATATCCACAGAATCAGATGGACTGATTTTCTGCATTTTCAGCTTTGGCGGCCTTGAGAACTCCAGAAAATTCGCAACAATGGTGTCAATATGCCCAATCTCCTCTGATATCACTTCAAAATCTTCTTTTTGGCTGGTCGAAAGGGCTAATGAGCGTTCCATGGAGAACAGCCTCATTTTAACAGACGTTAATGGATTCCTTACACTATGAGCGACCCCGGCCGCCAGTTTTCCTACAAGGGCCATCTTTTCCGCTTGTTGCAAATGTTCCTGACTCAACTCCAGTTTGGATCGAGTCTGATCGACATCCTGAATTAGATTTTCGAAGCGGCGGCTTAACGCCTTAACTTCGTCATGTTCGACACCGAGGTCCTTCTTTTCATCAGCGTCAACAGCGAGGCGTCTAATCGGTCCGAGAATCTGGCTGTGCAATATGTAGGCAAGAATCAACCCCAGAAACAAAACCAGGACCAAGCCTCCTATGACCATAGAGTTAATTAGAACCGCTCTGTCTCGTATCGTTTCCTGGGCCTCAGTAATCCTGTCCACGTAGACAGTGTCAAATTTTTTGCACAGATCAATTATTTTAAAAAACTGATTGCGTGCAGTTTTGTGAAGATCGAATCCCTGATCTACCTTACCCTGTTTATAGAGATCCACGACCGAATCTCGCAGGGAACTATAGCGAACATAATAGGAATCAATTTCGTTTAGTATTTCCCGTTCTTTCTGAGTTTTCGACAATTGCCTGGCCCGTTTCAGCCATTTTTCGAAAGAAACGTCGTGTTTTTCAAGCTCTTCGAGCCAAATTGGGTCCCTGTCTTGAAAATAGTAAGTAACATAGCCTTTTTGCATAACAAGAGCGTTTTCCAATTCCTGGGAGGCTTGAATGGCCTGAATATCTGTAGCCAGAAACCTGTTCATGTATCCATCAACAATATAAGTGTGATAAATGGATATGATGGTGCCCGATGCTGTTATAAACATTAGTGATCCAAGGATTAATAGAATTCGCGTTTGTAAGCTTACTCGATGAAACATTTTTCGTTGTTTCCTCACATTTTTGCGAAAATTCGATTTTATGTGTCCACTTATGACAGAATTTTCCCGCGGGCCATCGAAGGATAGATGCCTAGAGCGCATATTACACGGAACAAGACAAAGGCGGTATCGACACTCTTTATAAATATTGGGTACAAATCAGGGGTGATGTTTTTGGGACCCATATTAACAGCAAACATTACCGACGCCAATCCCATACTCAAGGTCTGACTAAGAAGCCTCATGCGCAAGCCCGAGAAACTTCAATGGATGTCGTAAATTCAATTAGTTACTTAATCATCTCGCATACCATACCACCCAAAAGTCGTCGGAACAAGAAAACGGATCAAATCCTTAATCCTTGACATAAGGATTCATTGCGGTTAAAAGATTTCCCTTCTTGAGGGCGTTTCTAAGATATGAGAACAAACTCAAGAAAGACTTTAACCTCTGAAAGGAACAGACCTTTCATGCGAGGCCTTACTAAAAACAGATTGGAGCCTTATGCGAGTAATAATAGTTCTTATTCTGCTAATAATCCCCACACTTTGTTCAGCGACAACTCATCAAGAATATTTTGAGACATACCTAAACTATCTGACATCCAGGTTCAATTGTTCCGAATACCCGGGCCCACTAAGCCGATTAGTGGCTAAGGTCGCTCTGGCCAGACAGTCATTGGAGGATGGCCTGAACAGGGGATCAAATGTCAGCATAGCCGGGATATCAACCGGAGGTTTTAACAAGGACGTTGTGGATCGAACAATTGCAAATAGTGGCCTATCGGTGAGCTATGCTTTCGATTCTGATGGAGGTCGGTTTTACGTTTTCAAGGGTGAACACGCAAATATTTTTTCGGCCTTGTGCATCGGGAGACTGTTCAACGTCTACGTGAACAAGTTTCAAAAAAAGAACCAAAAATCATGGCGGCAGGCGAAAGAGGTCTCAAAAGCCATACTCCAGAATCCTGATTCTTTTGAGCTAAATCACCTTTTTTATGTTAGACTAAGCCCTGCCAAGATTTTGGAAAGGGCAAACCGGCTATATGGTCCGCAATACGAATCTGTTATAAGAATTGCAAATGGATACGAGCCTAATGGCGAGGTTCTGGATTAGTTTAAATTTGTCCATATTCGCAGCTAATGGGAACGCTGACAAGGAGGACATAGATGGAACCCATGTATACTGAACTGGCGACTAGAATCGGCCTGGGGCAATCCGAGAGGATTGCTAACCTTTTCGAGTACATAGCCGATCTCCGTGAAGCTCAATTACTGCTGAAGTTACCCGGAACAGCGCCTGACTTGGCAAAAAATCTAAACCTTACTGAACCTGAAGTGTCCTCAATGTTACACAGTCTCTTCGTAAAAGGCTTAGTGTTTCCCTCTTCAAAGTCTGATCCGCCTAAGTACAAGATGTGCCGGGACCTTGTGCAATTCCATGACGCGTCCATCTTGTGGCCTGACGCCCCAAGAGAGTTCCTAGATGTCTGGCAGGAGTTCATGGAATATGAATGGCCGGAAATTGCAAAGAATTTTAACAAAATATTCCCACGCCCGTTTACAAGGGTAATTCCGGTCGGTGTAACAATTGAGGCAAAGACGCATGTTCTCGCCTTCGAAGACGTCAGAGAAATCATCGAAAAAGCTAACGTAATATCAGTCACGAAATGTACTTGCCGTTTGACGGCTCGCAAATGCGATCGTACATTGGAGGCCTGTCTACAGATAAACCGTGGCGCGGAATATAATCTGGCCCGCGGGACAGGACGACGACTCACAAAAGAAGAGGCCCTTGAGATAGTACGCAAGGCTGAGGAAGACGGACTAATCCATGTCGTCATGAACAAACAGAACGTTGACCAGTTTATCTGCAACTGCTGCCCCTGCTGTTGTCAGACCATGCCGATACTCATAAAGCACAATATCAGCGTAATAGAACCAAGCAGGTTTGCCGCATGCGTTGACCGGGATCTATGCTCGGCCTGCGGCACATGTCTTGACCGATGTTACTTTGGGGCAATAGTGGCAGCGGAAGATGGTACCGCCACCGTAAATACCGAGAAATGCATGGGATGCGGACTGTGTCAGGTCACATGCCCTACGGGCGCTATAAGCATGAAGGAAACCAGAGCGACAGATTTTGTCCCTGAGAAACTGTTCAACTAATTGAGACCATTGCTGCTTTTTTTTAGTCAGCCCTCGCATAGGCATGGCCAAGCACTACCCCGCGGTGGGTGCGGGAACGGATAAGGTAACCGCCACCTTTATCCTCCCATCCCTCCGTAACGAGGGTGTCGCCGGGATAGACCACTCCTGAGAAACGGGCCTTGAACTCCTTAAAGCGAGTAACATCTCCATCGCAGGCACCGAAGAGAATCGCTCGGGCTGCATAGCCGTAGGTGCAGAGGCCATTCAGAATGGGTTGGGGAAAACCTCCCTTTTTGGCAAAATTTGGGTCAAGGTGCAGAGGGTTGAAGTCGCCATTCAGGCGATAGAGGGCGGCTTGGTTCTCGGGGATGTAATATGAGATTGCAAAATTCGGCTGGACTCCTTCAGGAGGTTCAAGCGCTTCGGCTTTGGGGCCTGAGTCCCCACCGAAACCTCCAGCTCCAACGTAATAAACTCCATGCTCGGCTTCGGCCAAAAGCTCATCCGTTCCATCCATGACCTTTAGTCTCCAGACAATCAAGGCTCCCTTGACTTTGTCGTAAATATTCGTGATTTCTCCTTCAACAAAGGCTTTCCCTTCAGGTGGGATCGCGCGATGGAGTTTTATCGCTTCTTCCCCATGTATAAATCTTGAAAGGTCAACATTGACCTCCTTGAAGAGTTCAGCAAGCACATAAGTTCCCATGACAGTGGCAAAGCTCGGGAAGACCTTTAATCCTCCTTCGGCATTCTCATAAATAAACTGGAGTTCGTCTGTCTGCGCCCCGATACTCAGCGCATATAACACAACATCTTTCCATGTGTAATTGAATGGGACGGGGCCGCATTTCTTACCGATTAGGTCCAAATCAAACATGCATACATCCTCACTTGCATCAACCTTCTCGAATACCTTATCATCATATGCAGCGATACAATATTGTCTATTATCGTCATCCCTAAAAATGTGCCAGACAATCGCAAATCATTAACTACGGTTCAAAAGACCTCACAACGGCTTTTTTTCTCCCAGCCTGCTTTTGGTAGTTTTCAGCAGGATAACCCAAGGCAATCACAGTATAAACCTTCTCATCATCTGGGACACCAATCGCATTCTGGAGATTGGGGTCCCTTTTCATGGGTTCAACGGCCATACCGATAAGGCAGCTTCCCAGACCCATGCTATGAGCAGCCAAGAGTATGTTTTGAGACGCCAGTAAGGCGTCTTCTGTCGGTAAAGTGGCGCGGGTCTTACACCCCACCACAATAACTGCGGGAGCTCCGTAAAACATGCGGTCAACGCCACTGAGATCAAATTCCTCCAGCCCCTCTTTTACACTCTCGTAATATTCCCGGTAGTAAGTGTCTAGCTCCGGTTTTCCAATTAACTTCAGGAATAGTCGCAGCAAACGGTTCTGTGCCATAGTATTCAATTTCACATAGAAGCTTCGCATTCCCTTGCCGAGCGCCATGACTGCTTCTCGAGTCGGCAATATCGTAAAGGTCCACAATTGGCAATTCGTTCCTGAAGGAGCTGTACATCCGATTTTTACTAGATCTTCCAGGATCGAACGATCGACAGGCTTAGCCAGAAAATTCCGACATGAACGTCTGGAGGCCATTAGTCTCACTAGCTGTGCAGTGTCGAAATCTCCAGGGTGAAGCCAATTCCTATCAAGCTGGAAATTGAAGAATTCCGACATAGTTTCATCTATGGCGCCAACGGTAATTGCTCCCACAGGACAAATAGCCTGGCAGTGCCCGCAGTTTAACGATCTGGTGCCTGTTACTTGAGCCTTTCCGTCGCTCATTGAAAGAGTTCCGGCGGGGCACACCTGGATACACAGTCTGCAGCCAATGCATAAATCTAAATCTATCTTTGTAGTGACTTTTTCGTACATTTCCATCCTCACAACCGGAGCGGATAAACCTTTCAAAAGTTTCACCTTAATTGCAAGACTCCAGGACTTTTTTGTTATATTTGTAGGGACAGCAACTTGCCTCCATCAGCATCCGACCGAATATCTGGATCACGCCAGAAAAGGGTAGAAGACATCGTAGACGATAAGATCTTCCTCTACATCGTGAGGTTGATGCAACACCCCCTTGGGAATTCTTACAAAAGTGCCCGGGGCCGCCGATACTTCGCCAATACCTTCGACCCAGATTTTGGCTTTTCCTTTGAGGACATAAACTATATCGTCGCACTCGTGGGTATGCTTCGGCGCGTCGACACCGGGCGGAATATGGACTAGCATACAGGTGAGGTCCATATTTTCGTCCCGGTGGGATACCAGGTAAGAGACCTCGACGTTGGGCAACTGGGGATGAGGCTCCCATTTCTCGTTCTCTTTTTGAATAACTTTCACATCATTCATCTTTTTTACTCCTCTTTATTCGTCAACAGTTTACAAAAACTTTGGAGGCAATGGTACATCAAACAACGATCACAGCCTATTAAATACCCTAAGCTTGAAAATTTTAAGGGTATCATTGACGCTATTTTGGCTGATGACAGGCTCTGGCCCAAGAACAAACATCATATGCATACGGCAAAACGTATTTTGGAACGCCTTCGAGAACAATATGGTTTTTGCGGCGGCTACACCATTGTGAAAGAATATGTCAGGGAACAGACTCTGCGTTCGCGTAAAGTGTTTTTCCCCTAGTCCGCCCGCCAGGTCACGTCCAGGCGGACTTCGGTGAAGCGGTTGTAGTGATTGACATCACAATTCCCACGTTCCAACTAGTCTGACCCAAAGGCAAATTTAATATCACAAAAATTGCCAGTCTAGTTTCCTGTTAAGCTGTATCCATTCAGTTTCGCGCGGCTAAGACCAAACGTATCACTCCTCTGGAGTAGGACATTCGCAGAGGCATTCGTAACAACATTTATGAATGATAGGGGGTCGGGTTTTTTTAAGGGTCTTGGGTCAAAAACAGAAGATTATATGGATCCTGATTCATATTATAGGCTAGCTGATAAAGGGCGTTTTTCATCCGATCCTCCACATCAGCGTCGCTCTTTCTCATGGAAGTCACCACAGTGGTCAGGATACTTCTTGTCTTGGCCCCGTTATCTGTTATAGATCCAAAGCTAACCTTCCGCGCCACAACAGTGGGTCGGAGGTCTCTTTCAGCCAAGTTGTTGTCCGCCGGAACCGCCCGGTTCTCCGCCCAGTGGTATAATCTGGATTCGTTTTCTCTGAATATCTCTTGAATTCGACGAATGCCTAAATGCTTAGCGGGTTGCTCCATCGCGGATTTGACTTCAGACTCAAGCTTAGAGGCCTCACGATAGAACTCTTCGTAGGTTATCGGTTGGCCTCGCAGTCCCATGGCCAGAGCAAGCATTGGAGCTACAACAGAGACAAACGTTGAGATCTCATTTTCCTCCGGAAACTCCTTCTCCAAATCCTGAACCGTACGGAACAGATGAGCATAACAGTATTGAATCCGGCACGGAGCTTTGTTGTAACCTCCATACCGATCCACAACGAGCACCCCAGGCAAAGGATCATTTCCAAACACTGAGTGAGGGACCTTGGAAGAACGGTTCTTACCGAACTGAAAAATGCTCAACCGTGGGGTAGCGAAAAGCCAAACATAGCCGTTCTTTCCATCAGTGCGCCAACTCGTCTCATCGGCCTGTTTCACAGGAGCAGATCTATATTCCTGTATCAGTCTGTTGGGGACATCCTCGAACATCCGACCAACCCGATGAAAGATATCCATCAGGCTGCCGGCCCCAACACCGGTATGTTCGGAGATTCGTCCCATCGGAAGACCTAACAAATAGTACATCGTTATCGCCTTGGCAATCAGCTGATTCCCATACAGGCTTTTGGGAAGGACCCCTGGAACCCGAGGAGTGAAGTTCTTGTGACAATGCGGACAATGCCGCCTGGCCAATCTATACAAGACTTTTTCAGGTTTCGTGGAAGGTGTGTCAAGAACGCTCCTCTCCTCTATTCCCTTTTTCTCGAGTTGATTGCCACATTCAGGACATAACTCCCTCTCGGCGGCAAGTTCCGCAACCCGATCGACCTGCGGCGCTTCATGGCTCTTGCGACCTGATCCGTTGTGGCCTACCCGTCCGCCCTTCGGCTTTTTTCTTTCTCCTTAACGTTTGCTTTAACAGGTAGTTTGGATGATGGAGTCGAAGATCCAAAAAATCCAACTTTTTCGTCTTGTCTCAGCTTCCCTAACGCTTGTTTGAGTCGACCAACCTCGTCTTCTAGCTGGTCAATTTTCCGCTGTTTATCCAAGCACAAAGAACAAGTGTTTATACCCATCAGCGCCGACCCCTGAGGACTGACGTTGAACTTCCCTCGTTCTTCTCCCTCTCTAAAACATCTCTGAGAAAATCGCGATAATAAAATTCAGTTCACAAAAAATTTTCCCCCGCTTAACTGAATGGATACGTTAAGCTAGAAAAGAATATTGACTCCGAAAAGATGGCCTCCTTACGGATATGTTCCAGAGGAGGCCCACCGCCTTCACATTACGTGGTCACTTTTTTTCCCATGCTCCATTTTCTCCCGAATCTCCAGAAGCAAACAGGCGGTCCATGTTACAGCAAAGGTTCGAAGGTTTAGGACAGTTGTGCTATTACATTTAAGTGCAAGCTGCCTGTTCATGTTGCTGTCCGTGTTTGGGTGAGGTACCCCCCGTAAACATCATGGGCCTTTCCGTCAAGAACATGATGGCCGGCAGTTGCAAAACTCAAAAGAGACTTTATTAACTGGCAGACCCCATCGCAGAAAAAGAGAAAACCTAGCGGTGGCATTTTTTACAGCCAGCTCTAGAGTTTACAATACGCTCTCTGGCTTGTCATATTCAAGTATATACTGTCTACACTGTTCGCGAAAGTCTGAGACGACTTCTCGAACAGAACGACTACTCTCTTTCGATTCTTTGCCAAGCATCTCCCAAAATTTGTCTAGCAAAGGATAAACATCTTTGGTGAACATTATAGTAAGTGTACTGCCGCAACGACAGTTCCTATACTGCATAGTATGAGGAAGATCCAAGGCGCCAGAATAATCCTTTAGTCCATCACCTACAGGCTCAGTGCCATGTATGTATTCGGGAAAGCTTTTATATTCTTTACCACAGGTACGGCATTTTTTGGGAAAGAGTCTTGAATCTTCGCCGATTCGGGCAAAAAGCTTGATAAATTCAAAAAATCTTGGATTATAGTCAAAATTAGTCTTTCTTGTCATTGTTTCTCCTTTTCGTACCCTCAATCTCTTGAAGCCTACCCAGAAAACAGTCACACGGGCAGAGTAAAACTCACATTCCGCGCCCCAGCAAGTTGTTTCGTGAAGAGTTTTCCGGTGGCACATTTTAAAAGGCGTGAAAGAGACAGGTTCTTAGATCATCATCACTCTCCAATTTTAGCATCCACAAATAAGATTTTACCGCCTCATGTAGCTCCGCGTCCGACCATTCAGTTGGTATGACTATTCCCTATCTAGGCGAAAGTATGTCTTTAAGACTAACAACTACTCCATTGGATCGGGAATAGCAGCTAGAAAACCACATAATTTGTATGAGAGACATAAGAGAGATCACAAACAAACTTGTTCTCCCCACAGATGAAAAAAATAATCCGCATGGACAAACGAAACGGCATTGAGCAATAGTCCTCAGTGCGAATCCAAATCCGGCTTGATCTATTCAAATGACAGCTTTGGGTGGCCAAAATAGGTCCAGAGAGCGCTATCAAGTATATGAGATAATTGCTGACCGGCCTGTTGCTTTTGCTTGACCAACTCAAAGAGGTTAGCGTCGATTGTAGTAGATAGCTTTTCGCGTTTTCCGTCTTTCTTTTTGTGAAAAACTCTTGGCCGGGGAGCGTCTTGCGGCAAGGATGACTGTTGAGTCACCATTGATGCTTTGAGAGCCTCCAGTGCTTCCGCCAACTCTTTGTGAGTTACATATCGTTCTTTCTTGATAACAGCCCCAAATTTGTTCTTAGACGGCTTTTTAGGCATCCTGTATTCCTACTCTGTTTTATCGGTCTTATCATCTATAATTTCGTCTAACATTTCCTGTAAACGTTTCTTTTTGTCTGGAACTTGCTTTCTGAGTTCTTTGGCTAATTCTTTGAACTCTGCTGTTTCTGTGACAGAATGTCTTTTCTTTTTCCGCTTAAACATTGATTCTCCAACAAAAAAGCCGGCAAAACATATTTTCAATTATCTTGAGTCTCTTGCAAAATTCATTAACGAAATGGCGGATGGATCGGAGTCTCGGTAAAAGTTACAAAAGCCTCTATACCAAGGTTCCCTAGGAGCGACCTCACATGATAGTGGTCGATGCCCTAACCCTGTCCTTTAGTTCAGGGTAGATCGGTCACCCACCATAGAATGGATATCTATAGAATCATTCTTGTTAATCTTATAATTCCCATATCCAAATTGTTGACCGTAACTATTTTTATATTAGAGCCTCGATCGATTAATCTCAAGGATTGGCATTGTTGGGTTCGTGAGGGCGGCCCTCATTCCCCCATTTTTGATCCAATAAAATAGATGGCCGTAGTATTCATGCAAGGCCATTTGTGATCTGTCTAAACCCAAAACAGTAGGCAAGAGCATCCAACATGTCCAATCACCACGCCTTGTTTGAAAGTCACACGGGCAAGGTATAGGATTGGTTCTTTTTGATCTAAATTGGTAGAGCGCTCTCGGCATGTGGAAAGCAGAGGTGACCAATGCGAAGGGTTCAGAGCCGACGACGGGCTTGAACAATTCAACCTCGTCCGACGTATCAATCGCCCGCGTCTCAATGATCAGGGCTTCCCTTGGAACTCCGAGCTGTATAGGTAACTCCTGTATTGCATCGTTAGAACTTCCGAGAGGCCCCGAAATTACCAACTTGGCGCCAGGAATCTCGCGCCAAAGCCTTATCCCTTCTAATAGCCTAAGGACACTCCCGTCCCATCGGTCCGCAGCTGTCCTGTCATATTTGATAACCTCTCCCCCCAGAATTAAGACGTATTTTACACACGAAGATCGCAGCGTTACTGGATTCGCAAACGGGCCCGCCTCTGTTTCGAGATGATTCAACAAAGTGAAGCCCGTCCAATTTAAAGAAAATGTTAACAACAATATAGTTGCGAGAAGAACACAAAATGTCCCCCTCCTTTTCCGGCCTTTCAACAATATTCCCGTCCCTGCTAATAAAAATAGTAACGTCGCCCCAAGTGGAAACATCGGCCAAGTGATTATTCGTTTCAGAACAAAAATGAAGACGTTCATGGAACTTCTACTCCTGTTGCCAACAGCATGTTAATCTCTAAACGGCTGTTTTAGAGCCATTTCTTTCATGGTTCATGGAACTACAAAGACAATTTCTGAGAAATTTGCCTAACCATAGCACAAAAAACAGTAGTTTACGGTGACTTAAAGACTGAGATTCAAATATGTTTTCCTGACTTTGACACTCTTTAGTTGTTGTTCCACATAAGTATTTGGAATATTTGGGGGTGGATTGGGTGTTTGACATGTAGTGCCCTGGGGTGTTTTTTAGCTTGACAGGCTGAATCCAATCTGCTAAGCGTGAACCATGTTTGTACGTTACCAAAGAAAAACCCAATGGCAAGACTTCAGTGCAGATAGTTGAGAGCTATCGCAGGGCGGACAAGGTAAGTCAGAAGATCGTTCGGCATGTGGGTCAGGCTGTTACCGAGATGGAGGTGGAGGAACTCAAGAGGCTCGCGCAAAAGATCATTGTTGAGATGAAAAACCAGCGCAGTCCCGTACTTCCGTGTTTCTCCCCTGAGGATATATACGGCGCGAAGGTTTGTCCTCGGGTCAGTGATGATAAAGTTGACTTAGCGGGGCTCAGGGAAGAGCAGAGAATAGTGGAAGGGATTGGTGATGTTTTCGGAAGATTGTATGAAGACCTGGGCTTGATAAAGACGTTGGGGAACACGAAGAAAGACGCCTCATGGAATGAGATTCTAAAGGCGTGCGTTCTTGCCCGTATAGCCAACCCGGTGAGCAAGTACAGGACCGCTTCGATGCTGGAGCAGGACTACGGAGTACGGATAGCGCTTGAAAAAATATACCGGATGATGGACCGGCTCATTGAACGCGAGCGAGAGATCAAGGACACGATAGCCGGTTCAACCCTTGGGCTGTTTGAGGGACGATTGGATGTAGCCTTTTTTGACGTGATCACACTATTTTTTGAGAGTGTCAACGAAGATGAACTCAGGGGTTTTGGGTTCAGCAAGGACTGCAAGTTCAAAGAGACGCAAATGGTGTTGGCGTTGGTCTCGACTGCAGACGGGTTACCAATCACGTATCGTTTGTTTCCTGGCAATATCTATGAAGGTCACACCCTGATCTCAATGGTTGAGGAGATCAAGAAGGTCCATGAGGTTGGAAATGTCCTGTTAGTGGCGGACCGGGCCATGTTCAGCAGGGAAAATCTTGATGCGATGGACGCGGAGGGAATCAAGTACATAGTGGCCTCGCGACTCAAGCAATTACCCAAAGAATTAAGAAAAGAGATTCTTGAATCTGAAGACTTCTCTCCTGCAGTGGTTGAAGATGAATTTCACTGGGTGAAGGAGTTCTCGTACAAACAAAGAAGGCTGGTGGTCAGCTACAGTTCCAAGAGGGCGAAAAAAGACGCCGCAGATCGCTCCCGGCTCATTGAACGGCTTCTGAAAAAGGTAAAAGATGGCAAGGTAAAGATAAAGGATGTTATCCCGAACTACCGTACCAAGAAATACCTGGCGCTACGCGACAAAGAGGCTTTTGTAGATGAGTCAAAAATTGAAAAGGACGCCCTTTGGGATGGCTTACACGGGGTGCTTAGCAACACTGACGAGATTACGTCCACTCAGATAATCTCCAGGGACAGAGGGCTGTGGCGTATTGAGGAGTCATTCAGGATAAGCAAACATGATCTCAAGATGCGGCCTATTTACCACTGGACACCGGAGAGAATCCGTGGCCACATTCTAATCTGCTTCATCGCTTACGCCCTTGTCAGACAGTCCATGTACAGGGTTGCTCGTCAGTATGAGCCGATGAGCTTCGAGAAGATCAGAAACGAGCTGTTACACGCCCAGGCCAGCATACTCGTGGATACGGCCACCAACAGAAAATACATCCTGCCTTCAAAAACCACCCCTGTTCAGAAAAAGCTTTATCACATCTTCGGACTCAAACGCTCAGAGGTACCAAGACCAATGACCTAATTTGGGGCAGGAAAAGAAAAGGTAGTGCCCCAGATAATAACCAACATGCTAACATCTCAGTGTTTTCTCACAAAAAGTGTCGAAGTCGGGAGGACAAATGCTGTGACTGAATTCGGCTTCCGAATGTTTGCCTATGTATCTCTCCACTTCATTCCAATAATCCTCATCATCTCGTATTTTCTTACAAGAAGCGCAAATGGGAAGAAATCCACTAAGTGTTTTGACTTTAGATAGAGCTTTTTGAAGATCGATGATTAGGTTCTCCTTCTCTTCCTCCAATCTTTTACGCTCGGTAATGTCTGCAATGATTCCAACTGTCCCAACAATTTCTCCCTTCACATTTCGAATTGCCGATGTCGAAAGATCACCCCAGACAATATCCCCGTCTTTTCTTATACTAGTTCGTGATTTCCTTTAGAATTTGGTATATGGCTCCCCCAATACTTTTTGGGGAGGTAAGTTATGGGTAGAGTGACGTCAGCTAAACCCCATCTTTCGGAGCATGAGATTTCGGAACGAATTAAAGTGACCACGGGCAGAGCGAATCGGAGATGGTTGGTGATTTGGAATGCGCTGGTTGATCCTCGCCCCGCAGCGCAAATCGCCAGATATACAGGCGTGTCTGTGTCTACAGTGCATAATGTGATTTCCATATACAACAGTTTTGGTCCAGAAGCAGTGGAGGTGTCCAAAGAGGGTAAACGCCGCCGGTGCTATTTGAGCAAAACAGAAGAGGCGCAATTCCTTGCGTCGTTTCTTGATGAAGCAAGCGCTGGCCAGATCTGCGTTGCAGGTCGACTAAAACAAGCATTGGACAATCATTTGGGTCATGGAGTTCATCACTCGACTGTTTACAGGATGCTTGATAGGAATAAATGGCGCCGGGTAGTGCCGTCCGGTTCATCCTCAGGCCAATGAGCAGGCTCAGGAGCACTTTAAAAAAAATTCCCCGAACTGGTAGTCGAGCTTGTGGAGCAAAGAGATCCGGCTGATACCAGACCCGTTGTAATTATGGGTCAAGACGAGGAGAGATTCGGAAGAATAAGTCGTATTCGGACCTGCTGGGCCCCAAATGGCGTCAGACCAAAGATCGCCAAACAAATAGTCAGGTCATTCGTTTACGTATATAGCGATTCTCGAAAATAATCGCGAAAAGAACGCGACTTTTTTATTGAGATGTGGTTATCTGTCGGTATGTGTCGTCAACGAAACATGCCTAACCCGGAAAACTGCGCTTTAGCTGAATTAGAGACCGCAGCGAAGGCCTCGTCGGTCCAGCGGTCGTATGTTCGTCTGATGGCTATCAAGGCCTTGATAATGGGGCTGCCCCATAAGCAGGTGGCTGCCTTGTTCGGTGTAAATGAGGACTCGGTTTCCCGTTGGGTGAGACGTTTTAATCAACGGGGTATCGATGGGCTTACAGAAGGTCCCCGCTCTGGGCGTCCTCCCAAAATCAGCGGGGAGCAGGCCTATGAATATTCCAAGCTGGTCTTACATCCGGAACTGGTCAATGAGACCCACTGGACCGGACGTAAGTTTCACGGATATCTCACCAGGCATTGCCAGATGGAGGCAGGCTACAGCACACTTATGCGGTGGCTTCACGATGAGGATTTTCGGCTGAAGGTCCCTCGCCCCTGGCCGGATGGCCAGGATGAAGAAAAGAGAAAGGCCTTCATTGAACTGATCAGGAAGTTTCTTGGTGATCAATGCGTGGATCTTTGGTTTCTCGACGAGTGTGGTGTCGAAGGAGATCCTCGTCCGAAAAGGCGTTTTGCTAAAAAAGGAGACAAAATCCGTCAAGCATACGGCGGGGCGCATCTCCGAATGAATGTCACGGGCATGGTCTTGCCAAGAAAAGGTGAATTCTATGCGCTAGAATTTAGCCATTCCGATACGGAGATCTTCCAGATCTTCCTGAATCACGCCAATCGGGACATCAAGTTCGAGCGTCCTCGCAATCTACTCATCCTGGACAATGCGTCTTGGCACAAGAGTAAATCACTGGACTGGGGGGAATTTGAGCCGATTTTTCTTCCACCTTATTCTCCAGATCTTAACCCCATTGAACGCCTATGGCTCGTTATGAAGGACGAATGGTTTTCTGGATTCTACGCTAAAACCAAAGATCAACTAATCGAGAGACTCACCGACGCTCTCAGATGGCTTATGACCAGACAAGATGAAAACACTAAAACTTGCGACGTTCCGACAGAACTTTAGAGAAGCGCTATATACGGCAGTCTGCATGGCGCTCGGGAAAATGACATCACTGATACTTCCATATGCAAACACAGAAATGATGAACTTATTCCTGGAAGGAGTATCGATGGACTTCAAAGACTATTTCGTCATCATGTTGGTTGATGGCGCAGGTTGGCATAGAGCAGAAAGACTCAAAGTCCCTGAAAACATAAGGCTTATATATCAACCATCGAATAGTCCGGAGCTGAATCCGGTGGAGCATCTGTGGGATGAGTTGAGAGAAAAGCATCTTCCCAACAAAGCTTTTCGGTCTCTTGATGCAGTAGAGCGAGCTCTTTGTGATGGATTGCGCAAACTACAGGACGACCCAGAAAGACTTCGCTCGATGACCAACTTTGAATACCTGAAAGTTACAATTTAAAAAGAGAATTGGTATTAGATACCGTTTCTCAAGTTTATAAGAATTGATGTCTCCAGCCATGAGGGCTTGTAAATTATTCCTGGAAATTTCCCTGTCGTCAGGATGAGTGATGTCAGAGAACGTCAATTGTTTAAACTCCTCGATTGAATATCCGAGCATATTGGATAGGGCTTGGTTAGCACCGATACTTTTGGCATCTTGGTCAAGCCAATTGATGCCTATACCAGCGTTCTCAAAAACAGCTCTGTATCTTTCTTCGCTCTCAACTAATGCATCCTCAGATCTCTTGCGTTCCGTGATGTCTCTCTGAGCCATAACATAGAGGACAATAACCGCTCCCACAAAGAGCAAACAGAGAGAAATAGCCACATATCCAGCTTTGCCAACAAAAAGATTGATATTCCCATAGATGGATCTAGGGCTGTATAAAGAGACAATCTTCCATCCGGGGCAGTCTGCAAGGCCAACATCCTTGATTAAATAAACTTCGCCGGAGCTGTCCACAACCTTTTTGTCCGCCTTTTCCTCGAAACCGGACCAGTTCCATGGCCCTTTTCCAAATTGCTTCGTTTCGGCTATCCTGAGAGCCTCTTGCAAAAGTGTTTTTTGGGGGTTAAGCATTTGTAATAAATGAGCTTCACGGGCAGTCCCGTGGTATAGTGTTTTTAACAGAAAGACGCTTTGTCACAGGAGCCGCCAGTGAAGCTTAGAAAGAGAATATCATGGTTGATGGGAACCCTGCAACGAAGTCTGTTTCCTAAATTGGAAGAGTCTTGGAATGGCCCTTTAACTGAAAAAGAGAAACGGCTTGTGTCGATCTTGGAGTTGGTTCAGGTTGAGAGATTCATTCCCAAAAGCTCTGATACTCAGTGGATGGGTAGAAAGCTTCGTGAGCGTGAATCGATAGCACGGTCTTTTGTTGCGAAGTCTGTTTGCGGATATCCTTTCACAAGCGCATTGATTGAGGCGCTTAAGACCACTCAGAGTTTGCGTAAGATCTGTGGTTTTGAGAAGGCTTCACGCATTCCTTCCGAGTCTACCTTCTCCAGGGCTTTTGCCGAGTTTGCTGATAGTGGTCTTGGCGAGAGGGTCCATGAGGCTTTGGTTGACCGATCTTTGAAAACGGAACTGGTAGGTCACCTATCGAGGGACGCTACTGCGATAGAAGCTCGCGAGAAACCAGTAAAGAAACCGCCAAAGCAAAAACCTTCTCCTAAAAAAAAGGGGCGTCGGGCCAAGGGGGAACACCAACACAATGAAGCAAAACGTTTGGAGCGGCAGCTCCATCAATCGGCGGAGCAGGCGTTAAATGAATTACCTGTGGTCTGCGATGTCGGTACTAAGAAGAACTCCAAAGGATACAAAGTGAGTTGGATTGGCTATAAGTTTCATGCCGATATCAACGATGTGGGCTTGCCAATAAGTGTCGCGATGACCTCAGCATCATTACACGACAGTCAGGTTGCCATACCACTCATGAAGATAAGCACCTCCAGAGTAATCTATTTCTATGATGTTATGGATTCGGCCTATGACGCTGGGCCTATTTACGACCTTAGCAGGAGTCTGGGACATGTGCCTATAATAGACAAGAATTCGCGTGGCAAAGACATTATTCCCATGGCTCCGCATGAAAGGAGCAGGTATAAGGAAAGATCAGTCGTGGAGCGTTTCAATAGTAGATTAAAAGAGGAATTCGGCGGGCGCAATATCATGGTTCGAGGAGCCCAGAAGGTAAAGATGCATCTAATGTTCGGAGTGATGGCAATCTTTGCTGATCATTTGCTTAAGTTGGCGACCTGATCTCCCCAAAAATTACATTATAGTCGATCAACACTATAATTGCGCCCAAAGAGTGGAGAAATATCGTAAAACTCGATAAACATGGATAAACGATAGATCCAATTTCACAAATAGCCTCAAGAAGGTCCGACGGACAAGACCAACTCGTCATTTATTGTGACTTTTGCAGGAGGCTCCTGAGTAATTCTTTGGGTGAAGGTTTAGAAAAGAGTTTCAAAATCAAGTCTTCCTGGTTGGAGGCGAAAATAATCCCACTACTGTGTAGGGGATGTCAGGAATTTTGTGTAAGAGCCGTTCTTGTGGTTGAGCATGATCTTTATGCCCCGAAAGCAGGAACGCGATCCTTATAAATTACGGCGAATTGCGTAAGGGCCTTTTTCCAATCCTTTAGTGGCATGGTCCATTTTGTTGTGGCGTTTCTCAAGGCCAAGTATATCAGCTTAGTGGCTGATTCGTCACTTGGGAAATGACCCCGGTTCTTAATAATTTTCCTTAGCGTCATATTTAGGCTTTCGATAGCGTTCGTCGTGTAGATAATTTTCCGTATTTCATGGGGATATATGAAAAAAGGTATGACCCGTTCCCAGTTTCTTCTCCATGATTGACTAATGGGGGGGTATTTAGAGTCCCATTTGGCCTCAAATTCAGATAAATTGGCTTCGGCCATTTCCTCAGTCTCCGCTCTATAAATGAGTTTTAAGTCCTTGGCCACATCCTTTCGATCTCGCCAGCAAACAAAGTTCAGGGAGTATCTGACCAAATGCACAATACAAGTCTGGACCTGGGTCTTGGGAAACACCGTGTTAATTGCGTCAGGAAATCCCTTTAAACCGTCCACTACCGCTATAAGGACATCTTGAACCCCACGGTTTTTAAGCTCATTCATAATCTTAAGCCAGAACTTGGCCCCTTCGGTTTGCTCAATCCACAGACCTAGAACATCCTTTTGCCCTTCCATAGTAAAAGCCAGGGCCAAATAAACAGACTTGGTTTTTACAACTCCTTCATCTCGTATCTTCACACGAAGAGCGTCAAAGATAATTATAGGATAAACAGGATCAATTGGCCTGTTCTGCCATTCGCGTACTTCCTGGACAACAGCGTCAGTGACTTGTGATATCAAATCTGGAGAAACGTCTACAGCGTAAAGCTCTTTAAGATGGGCCTGAATGTTTCTGACGGTCATCCCTCTGGCATACATGGAAATGATCTTGTCATCAAATCCATCAAACCTTGTCTGCCCCTTTTTAATTAACAGAGGTTCAAAAGTCGAGTTTCTGTCTCTGGGAATATTGAGTTCCATTGCGCTGGTATCGGTCTTAACCGTTTTACGACTGTGACCATTGCGCGAGTTACCCGTGCCTCGTCCAGCCGTGTCCCCCTTATCATATCCAAGATGGTTGGTTAGTTCTGCTGAAAGAGCCTTCTCGACCAACGCCTTTTTCAGCTGCTGAATGATACCATCAGCGCCCAGTAAGTCCTCCGGCTTCGAATAGCCCGCCAGTAACTCGTTCAATATCTCTTCCCTAATAGCCATGTCCGTGACCTCCTATAATTTCGACAGAATATCACGAACGACTTCTTACACAAATTATCGGACACGCTCACTGTGTACCAGCAACGAGATCCCTTTTTTATTTCTTGATAACGCCTTATCCAGTTCCCGGCTCGACGCTTTGATGACCACCACTCCTATCGGTTGACCACCAGCAGCAGAATACACCGGATGGCTGAAATAAATTCCTCTCGAGTTTGATGTGACGCCCACAGCCCAATAGATTCCAGGTTTTCCTTTGATAGCCTCTGTAAAGTAAGGCCGAAATGAATAGTTATGACCAACAAAACTGTCCTGATCATTACGGTTGCTTGAAGCGATGGTTTTCCCTGAGCTATCCATTAGATAACATACATCTAGAGCGAAACTTTTTGCGAAAGCATCCAGTGCCCTGTTAGCCGCCGAGAGAATTGCCTGGTCCTGGTTCAGCAACGATCTCTCAATCCGTTCAAGCAAAGACATGGCCTTGATCTGGCTTTGGTTTATGGCGATTGCTCTAATAATGTTGTCCTTTAGGTCCTCTGTCGCTTGGGCAAAGTTGCTGTCGATTTCTTTAATTAAGGCCTCTTGATTGGAATGATAGTATAGATACCCTCCTATGGCCGTGGATATGAGCGTTAACAGTGCAAATATAAGGACAATTGTTCGTGTGTTCATGTAATGTCCCTTTTGGTCGCTATCCAAGAAGTATGAACTGAAACCACTATTCATCAATGATCTTCAATGATCTTCCGGATCTTCTCAAGCAGTCGGTTCATATCAAACGGCTTCTTGACAAACCCTTTCGCACCTGCTTCCTTCAAATCCTCGGCCATCCCCGGCTTCAAAACCCCACTTATCATAAGGACTCTAACTTTCGGGTCCGTTCTCAATAAAGCTCGAAGGCACTCTTTTCCCGCCATCTCAGGCATGATCAAATCGAGAATAACCAGATTGATCTCCTCCCGGTGTTTTTCATAGAGATCTAAAGCTCCTTTACCATTAAGAGCGGTAATCACCCTGTAATTGGAGTCCGTCAATACTTTAGAGGTGAATTCAGTGATTTGCGGCTCATCGTCAACCACGAGTACGGTTTCACCTTGCCCTCTCGGTGGTTTTTTCTTTTCAGCATATTGTTCCTGAGGGACTTCCTTTATTGCTGGAAAGTAGATCCTGAATGTCGTGCCTACAGATGGCTCACTATCACAAATAATCCTGCCGCCGTGCTGTTCCACTATCCCGTATACGACTGCGAGCCCAAGTCCTGTTCCTTTACCTGTTTCTTTGGTG
This sequence comes from uncultured delta proteobacterium, assembly GCA_963798475.1. GTDB lineage: Bacteria > Desulfobacterota > Desulfomonilia > Desulfomonilales > Desulfomonilaceae > CAJBEZ01. The sequence continues at coordinate 325,139 of CAWCTI010000013.1, read as the reverse complement.
GTGAAGAACGGCTCAAAAATATGACTTGCTGTTTTCTTACTCATGCCTGTGCCTGTATCTGATACCGTTATCAGAGCGTATTTCCCAGGTTTTGCGACGGGATCGAAGCGGCAGTATTCCTCATCTAATACGATGTTATTTGTTTTTATTGTTAGCTTTCCACCATCCGGCATGGCGTCCCTTGCGTTTACTGCAAGGTTCATCAATATCTGGTCAATCTGATTCGGCGCGGCATTTATCGTCCAGAGATCGTCAGCCAATAAAAGATCGATTTCTATCGTCCTAGGTATGGATCGGGTCAGCATAGAGCTAACCTGATCAACAATCTTGTTCAGTTCAATCGGATGATGTTCTACTGATGTCTTCCGGCTGAACACCATCATACCCTTAATCAGTTCAACGCTACTATCAACGGTTTGCCTTATTATTCCCAGGTGATGTTTCAAGGTCTCCGACAGGTCTTTGTCGAAAAGAATCATTTCCACATAACCACCAATGACTTGGAGTTTATTGTTGAAGTCGTGCGCAAATCCACCGGCAAGCGTCCCTATCGCTTCCATCTTCTGGGCTTGCAACAGCTGTTCTTGAAACTCTAGCTGTTTGGTCATATCATGTTTCACCGCCACAAAGTTCGTCAGGTTCCCTGACTTATCGTAAATGGGCGAGATGGTAGCGTCTTCATGGTATACGGTACCGTCTTTCTTCTTGTTGACAAACCTGCCTGACCATACCTCACCGGAATTAATGGTGTCCCAAAGGTTGTCATAAAAAGTATCATCTTGAAAATCACTCTTTAAAATATTGGGAGTCTGTCCGAGAAGTTCGCTGCGACTGTATCCACTCAGGATCTCCTGTGCCGGGTTGACATATTGAATTACCCCGTTGGAGTCAGTAATGATGACAGCCTCCGCCGCATGATCAATAGCAACTGCTAATCGTCTTTGAGCCTCCTCGGATCGCCTTCGTCCTGAAATGTCCCTGAGCCATATCTGAATCCCAGGCTCTCCATCGACATGCACCAGTCGGGCGCTGATATCAGCAGGAAAGGATGACCCGTCTTTTCTTTGCAGTATGATCTCGTATTGAGAAATGACATCTTCTCCTCGCATTCTAGCCATGGCCCTCTGGCGAACAAGGTCTTGGTAGTCCGGATGATAGACCAGCCAGTGGTCCATGCCTTCTAATTCACCCGGAGAATAACCGAGCATCTCGTAAAGACGGGAATTGGCAAAGACAGTCTTGGACCCTTTTTGGACAAATATACCGTCAAAACTATCCTCTACAAGGGAACGATACCGCTCTTCAGTCTGATGAAGCTGCTTTTCCATTTGCTTGCGCTCTGTGATGTACTTCAGTCCCCCATAGAGACGAAGACCGTCGAAAGAGCCTGATTCCATGACACATTCAGCGAACGAGGAAACCAAAATGATACTCCCGTCTTTATGGCGCAGCCGCAGTTCACAGGAAGCTGAAGTCCCAGGGGAAAGACCCGTGACATGCCTGTCAAAAATAGGCAAATCCTCATCAACAACAAGGTTACGCCAACACTTCAGAGCCTTGATATCTTCCACTGAGTAACCGAGAGTTCGTTCCGTAGCTCCTGTCATCCAGTCGATGGAATAGGTGGCGGCGGTTGGCTTGCAGCAGGAATAAGCGATATCCGAGGTGATGGATGAGACACGGCGGTAGCGCTCTTCACTAAGTTTTAGAGACTCCTCCACCATCTTGCGGTCTGTGATGTCTCTGTTACTCCCCCTCCTTCCTAATGGCTGCCCTTCTTTTCCAAAAACTGGTTGGCAAGCGTGGTTGACCCATGTGATGTGTCCATCTCGATGAATGATGCGGAAATCCAGAGAAAATGGGATATCATCAACCTTCCTCGATACATGAAAATGGTTCATTATTCTATCGAAGTCATCTGGATGGACAATTCGATTCATTAAATCTGGGTCGCTAATAAACTCTTTTGCTGAATAACCCGTCATGTAGTCACAAGAAGGTGAGCAGTATAAGAAATTGCCTTCAGCGTCTACCCAATATTCCCAGTTATAAGTTAAATCAGCAACGGTACGATAACGCTCCTCGCTCTCTCTTAGCGCCTTCTCTATATGCTTGCGGTCAGTGATGTCAGTGACTACTACATGCGCCACATGACCGCCGCCGAAAGCCCCTTCAGGCTCAGCGGGAACTTCCAATCGGACACTTTCAAGACGGGCATAAAATGACGAACCGTCTTCCCTTTTGAGACTCAGCTCGCAACTGTCCTTCTCTTCGTGACCAAACACGCCAATGATATGCTTATCCCATTGGTCAAGGCTCTCGGGAGAAACAAAGTGTCCAAAACCTCGCCCAATTAACTTTGGACCGGGCATTCCCAGGAGATTGGCGCCGGTTAGGTTGGCCTCTTTGATGAGCCCCTTACGGTCCAGAGTAAAGTATCCAACAGGAGCGAAATCATAAAGGTCTTGGTACTTATTCCTGGAGTGTTCTAATTCGAGCTGAACTCTCTTGAGTTGCTCATTCTGCATCTCCAGTTTTATCTGATGGACATGGAGTTCGTGAATGATCTCTTCTGGGGTTTTGTGTCTTAGTTCAGGAAATACAACCGAAGACTTACCGAGTTGATCCTCAGCAGTCTCTCTGGCAAGGCTCTTACGGCGCAACTCATTCAATTCATCAATAAGCTGATCCTTGGTCTTGGCTTCGTCTTGCATGGAGGACTCCTAACAATTCTTGTCCAGGACATCACGAACCGTAGTCAAAAGTTGACTGGTGTTAAAAGGTTTTTGGACGAATCCCATTGCTCCTTTGGCTTGCAAACCCTTTGCTAATCCACTCTCTATAAAACCACTTGCTATAATAACCTTTGCCTTGGGGTCTATCCCAAGAATCTTGGCCAAACATTGCCATCCGTCCATGACCGGCATGATCAGGTCCAACAGGATTAATGAAATCCTATCCTTCTCCATCTGGTATATCTCTAGGGCTTCTTTTCCGTTAGCGGCCGAGATGACCTTATAACCGACGGCGTTCAGAAGTTCTGCGCACAATTCTCTGATCACACCATCGTCTTCCACCAGAAGAATAGTCTCCTCCCCACCTGGAGTGGTCGTCTCCAAGGTTGGGGTCTCCAAGAATTGCTCCGTCTGAGTTGTGGGAAGGTAGATATTGAATGTGGTCCCATGGCCAATCTCGCTGTTACAGATTATATAACCCCCATGGTGCTTAACGATCCCATAGACAGTAGCAAGTCCCAATCCTGTGCCTTTTCCTGGTTCCTTAGTGGTGAAGAATGGCTCAAATGTATGGGACAGTGTTTCTTTGTCCATTCCTTGACCTGTATCTGAAACAGTCAACAAGACATAATTCCCAGGTTGGGTTTCTGGATGTATGCCGCAATATTCCTCGCCCAATTGTATGTTTACAGTCTCAATGGTCAATGTCCCGCCATCGGGCATTGCGTCTCTGGCGTTCAATCCAAGGTTCATCAAGACTTGGGCTATCTGAGGCTTATCGGCTTGGATTGACGCAAGGTTCCCGCTTAGATGCAGGTTGATTGTTATAGTTTTTGGGATCGTGTTAAATAGGATGTCTCGAACAGTGGCTATTTCCTGGTTTAAATCCATAGGAGCATACTGCGTGGCAATCTTTCGGCTGAAAGTCAGTAAGCTCTTTACAAGATCAGATCCTCGCTTTCCCGCCAGATATATTTTATGTAAATCGACATAGTCAGATTCCCCTTCTTTCTTACGCAGGAGCAAGACCTCAGAATATCCCAATACCACCTGGAGGAGGTTGTTAAAATCGTGTGCAATCCCCCCAGCCAAGGTTCCGACCGCTTCCATCTTTTGGGCCTGAAGAAGCTGTTCTTGAAGAGCCTGTCTCTGTTGCGCCTCCTTTACACGCTCCGAGATGTCGCGGACTATTGTCGATGCGCCAATTATCTCGCCATCCTTGTCAATAATCGGAGAAATCCTTAAGGATACAGGGATAGTGTCGCCATCCTTTTTCCGGCGAACAGTTTCGACGGGTTTTACTGATTTTCCGCTTTTAATTTGTTCAAGGAAGCCGTGGATCTCATCTTCATGGCCATGCGGGGCCAAAATCGTTATAGATTTGCCTATCACTTCGTCTTGCTTGTAACCATAAATCTTTTCTGCCCCCTTGTTCCAGCTTTTGATGGTCCCGTCCAAGGTTTTGCCAATGATTGCATCATTGGAAGACTCGATGATGGCCGCAAGCGTTAGCTTTTTTTCCTCCAATTGCTTGTGCTCGGTGATGTCAGTAACCGCCATAAGAATCCCCCGGGGGTCACCGTTTTCCTCTTGTCGTTGAATGGAGTCATCCTTACGGACACTTTCAAGTCTGACATAAAGTAACGAACCATCTTCCCTTCTGAGCTTTAGATCGCAATAGAGTTTCTCTTCTTGTTTTAGCACGCTGGAAATATGTATATCAAATTGGCTTAGGTTCTCAGAGTCGACAAAATGTTTAAAACCTCTATCAACCAACTTCTGTCTCGCTACCCCAAGGAGCGTGGACAAGGACAGGTTGACCTGTTTGATAACCCCCTTAGGTGTCAAGGTTAAATATCCGACAGGAGCAAAATTATATAGGTTTTGGTAATCGTCCTTGGATTCTTCCAATGCGAGCTGGGTTTTCTTTAGTTCGTCTTGCTGCATTTCCAGTTGAATCTGAGAGACTCGAAGTTCGTGAATTATCTCCTCAGAGGTCTTATCTTCTAGTCCTGGAGATAGCCCCTGAGACTTGTGTAGTTTATTCTCAGCCACATCTCTTAGAGTAATCTTGCGGCGCATTTCATTCAATTCATCAATAAGCTGGTCTTTGGTTTTATCTTGGTCTTGCATGGAAGGTTCCTAACAATTCTTGTCCAGGATTTCCCGAATCTTCGTCAAAAGTTCTCTCATATTGTACGGTTTTTGGACGAATCCCTTTGCTCCGCCCGCCTTGGCGCCACTATTCAGTCCGCTTTCAGAATAACCGCTGGCCAGAACAACCTTGGCGTTGGGATTGATCCGGAGAATCTCTGCCAGACATTGCTTGCCATCCATTACGGGCATGATCAGATCCAGAATGATCAGTGATATACTGTCACCATCCCTTTGGTAGATCTCCAAGGCATCTTTACCGTCATTAGCCGTGATGACTTTATATCCGAACTGGTTAAGAAGTGTTTCGCCAAGATCCCTGATAGACTCTTCATCATCAGCCAAGAGAACAGTCTCCTCCCCACCTGGAATTGGCCTCTCAACTGTTGAGGTTTCTGAATCCACTTCTTTCTCGATGGCAGGAAAATAAATCTTGAATGTAGTCCCGAGACCAGGCTCGCTACAACAAGTGATATGACCGCCATGTTGCTTGACGATGCCATAGACAGTCGCAAGTCCTAATCCCGTCCCTTTTCCGGTCTCCTTAGTGGTGAAGAACGGCTCGAATATATGCGACAATGTTTCCTTATCCATCCCTTGTCCGGTATCCGAAACAGTCAGCAAAACATAACTTCCTAGTTTGATGTCTACATATGCGCTGCAATATTCCTCGTCTAATTGAACGTTTGCGGTCTCAAAAGTCAATGTTCCGCCATCTGGCATAGCGTCTCTCGCGTTCACCGCAAGATTCATTAAGACTTGGCCGATCTGAATCGGGTCCGCTTTTATTGATTCAAGGTTACCTTTGAAATGTAGGTTAATATTTATGGTCTTTGGGATAGTGCTAAATAGGAGGTCTCGAATAGCGGTAATCTCCTTATTTAAATTTACAGGAACAAATTTTGCCTCAGCCTTTCGGCTGAAAGTCATTAGATTCTTAACCAGATCGGCCCCCCGTTTTGCAGCCTGATATATTTTCTGTAGATCAGCGTAGTCATGTTCTCCTTTCTTTTTACGCAGAATCATGACTTCAGAATATCCCAGTACGATTTGGAGGATGTTGTTGAAATCATGGGAAACCCCGCCAGCCAAGGTCCCGACCGCTTCCATCTTTTGCGCTTGGAGAAGCTGTTCTTGAAGAGTCTGTCTCTGTTGCCTCGCCTTTACGCGATCAGATATGTCCCGGACTATTGTCGATGCTCCTATCAGGCAACCATCCTTGTCAATAATTGGAGAAATCGTTAAAGATACAGGGATGATGTCGCCATTCTTTTTCCGGCGATCAGTTTCAAAGTGTTTCACTGTTTTTCGGCTTTTAATCTCTTCAAGCAAGCCCTGAATCTCATCCTTACGATAATACGGGGTTAAAATAGTTATGGGTTTGCCGACTACTTCGTGTTCCTTGTAACCATAAATCGTTTCCGCCCCTTTGTTCCAGTTTGTGATAGTCCCATCGAGGGTTTTGCCTATGATTGCGTCATCTGAGGACTCGACAATGGAAGCTAACCGCCCTGCCGTTTCTTCTGATCTCTTGCGTTCCGTGATATCCCGGGCAGTAGAAGACGCTCCTATAATTTTGCCCTCTGGGGTCTTGATAGGGGAGATAGTTAGAGACACATCTAATATTCGTCCGTCCTTTGTTCGTCGCTTGGTTTCAAAATGGCTGACAACCTCTCCTCTACTTATCCTTAACTGAAGATCCGGCAGATCGTCTAACATTTCAGGTGGGACTAATAGGGAAATGGGTTGTCCGACAATCTCCTCAGCACTGTAGCCATAAATCGTTTCCGCCCCTTTGTTCCAGCTTGTGATAGTCCCGTAGAGGGTTATGCCCATGATTGCGTCATCTGAGGACTCAACAATGGCTGCAAGCCTTACTTTCTTTTCCTCCAGTTCTTTTTGCTCGGTGATATCAATAACCGCCACAAGAATCACGGCAGTTTCTCCGGTTTCCTCTTGTTGTTCAGTTGGCGCATCATTGTGGATACTTTCAAGTCTGACATAAAGTGAAGAACCATCTTCCCTTTTGAGCCTCAGATCGCACCCGAGTTTCTCTTTTTGTTTAACCACGTTAACTAAATGTGTATCAAATTGACTTCGGCTCTCTTCATCGACAAAATGTCCAAAACCATGGTTAATCAGCTTCTCACGAGTCACCCCAAGGAACGTGGCAAGGGACAGGTTGACCTGTTTAATAATCCCCTTAGGTGTTAGGGTTAAATATCCGACAGGAGCAAAATCATAAAGCTTTTGATAATGGTCCATGGACTCTTGTAATGCAAGCTGGGCTTTCTTGAGTTCGTTTTCCTGCATCTCCAATTCAATCTGATAGACCCGAAGTTCGTGAATTATCTCTTCAGAAGTCTTATCTTCTAGTTCCGAAGATAAACCCTGAGACTTGCGTAGTTTATTCTGAGCCACATCTCTCAGAGTGATCTTACGATGCATCTCGTTTAATGCGTTAATAGGCTGGTCTCTGATTTTGTCTTTGTCTTGCATGGCGGGCTCCTCCTAACGGGAAGCTATGCGTTTTGGGGGAGGAAGGATTTGAGTGTAATATGCTTTAATATCAATTATCTAATAAAGGAAGAAAACTGTCAAAATGTATGTGCAGTGAGTCTTTAATTGTTGCTGAATGTGGACGCCTGTTCGGGTTCACGGTTCATATTGGGAATCTCGTCCGATTGTCTTATTCCGAATGTAATCTTGTTACACTTCTTCCAATCCGATGATTCTTTATCGGATCATCTCTTTTCTTGTGCGTGAATGGTTTTTTGAATATGTATGTCATTGACGAAACCGGTTTTGGATTTTTACCATTAGCACCATCTGACATTGGGCTAGAAGTTTCAAGATTCTCACAAATTAAACTATAGCATTTTCTAAGCTTAGATCCCTCTGAATCTTTTATAAGCCATGACTGTGTCAAATTTGAAAAAGAGCCCCTGTAAAATTAGTTCTGAAAGTTCTCCCTATTACCCGTTGGGGGGAAGGTAAAAATTGTAATGAAGACTTAGACTGTCGCCATTCAGGTTATGGTAAATCGACAAAGTAAGCAGTCCGTTTTCAATGTACTTATTAAATAGCCAAGTTTTGAGGTCTTGCGTCGAATAGCCTGGTATTTTTGGTCCCATTTTTCGATAGGATATTAGCAAATTTAAGATGACACAAATTGACAACTAGCTGGTTCGTATTCGTGATGCAGGGGTCGCGGGTATTGAAGGGAATGACAGGCATGTACGCTTCTCAGGCCACCTGCTTCTTGAAAAGCGAATCAGCATAATATGGATTGTTTCGTCGACCACTTCGAGGGCGATGTATTTGTGGGGGTCGGTGAAACATAATTGTCGACCTAACCTAACCCTTCAATATCATTGCCGGAGGTCGATGAATCCGACGAGGTCGATGATTTATTATTATTACAGATTGGAGGCTATGATTTTTTAAGGGTGGATGATCTCATAAATTTTTAGACTTAAAAGTAAGTTAGCTGTAAATTTGTGCATACATCCCAAATACACTTATCTAACATACTTGAAGTATTACATAAGCCACATTTGCATACAAGTTGCATACAACTTTTTGGGCTATCACTCTCAATCATTTCAATAGGTTACTGGTGGAGGCGGCGGGAATCGAACCCGCGTCCGAAAACCTTCGACCTGAGGCGTCTACATGTTTGTTTCGAGTTTTGTTTTCTCGCCTGACTCGTCCCCCTCGAACACGGTACTCATCAGACCAACCCGCTAATTTTTTCGCATCATTCCCAACGGGTCCGAGAAATCAGCTATCCTGCTTTCCCTCGCCTGCTCCACTCTCACAGGAAAAGAGAGGGCAGACGCTAGCCTACGCGGCTAGAGCGTACTCGTAATTATCGGCGAGTATATTTATTTCCAGCGGATTACCGAGTCGCCGGAGGGCTCGACATGCAACCTCGATCTCAACTGTCCCCGTCGAAACCAGTGCGCCCCCTTTCGTATTATTTCAATTCCATTTCTAAAGACAAGCGTAACTCAACTTTGTTCCATGACTCACATTGAATCACTGGTCCAAGCGTTTTCATGTAAACCTATCTATATAGATTAGCGACCCTGATGACTGAATTTCACCAAACGTTCCAGCTCGCGTCTCTGTTCCTTTTTCTTTATGGATTCACGTTTGTCGTATGTCTTCTTACCTCGAGCCAAGGCCATCTCGAGTTTCACCTTACCATTCTTAAAGTACATTTTCAAAGGTATTAAGGAAAAACCCCGCTCTGCAACCTTACCTGCAAGGCGTCTAATCTCCCTCTTGTGTAAAAGTAGCTTTCTTTCCCGCAACGGATCATGGTTCTCGCGATTTGCCTGAGAATAAGGTGATATGTGGGCATCTACGAGAAAGATCTCACTATTTCGGGCTTTTCCGTAAGAATCCGACAGGTTCGCCCTGCCGTTTCTTAGAGACTTTACCTCCGAACCAAGCAACACGATTCCACATTCAAAAGTGTCCTCAATTTCAAAATTGAAATGAGCTTTCCTGTTTTTACAAATAATTTTTATATTTTCGGCCTGGGGATTTTTCATTATCACTGCTGACTTAAAAAGTAATCTCCAGGGAAGCTCTCAAATATCCATTTCTCAAGAAAATCATGAATCTCCTGAGCAGTCTGCATCTGGAAAGCATGATGCGTCAATTCCAGGCAGTCGTCGTACGAGATTGATCGGATCAATTTCTTTACAAGGGGAATCGATAACGCATTCATGGACAGTTCGTCTATCCCAAGCCCTACCAGTATGGGAACATTTACAGGATCACCAGCCATTTCGCCGCACATCGCGACGCTTATGCCGTAAGCCTGACCGGCGTTGACGACCTGTCTGATTAGCCTCAAAACCGCTGGATGCAGCGTGTCATATAAGTAATTCACGTGTTCGTTGAGTCGGTCAATCGCAAGAGAGTACTGAATCAAATCGTTGGTGCCGATGCTGAAGAAATCCACTTCACGAGCCAGGAGGTCCGCAATTGCAACAGCGGCCGGAACTTCAACCAAAATTCCAAATTTGATGTCTTCTCCGAACGGGGTTCCTTCCGATGCGAGTTCCGCTTTAACTTCCTGTAATATAATTTTAGTGTCATAAACCTCAGTAATGGATGAAACCATCGGCAAAAGCAACCGGCAGTTACCGTAATGCGCTGCGCGTAAGATTGCTTTTAATTGCGTCTTGAACAAATTTTTCAGGTTTAGACAAAGTCTGATGGCCCTGAGTCCCATTGCCGGGTTCGTTTCCTGGGGCAGGTTTAGGCTACTGGCGATCTTGTCCCCACCAATATCTAGGGTCCTGATCGTTACAGGATAAGGTTTGTTAAGCAGCACTACCGCTCTATAGGCCTCAAATTGTTCTTCTTCAGACGGAAGGTCCTCTCTACCGAGAAAAAGATATTCAGTCCTGAAAAGGCCTATGCCCTCACAGCCGTGAGCTATGGCTATATCTACCTCGTCAACCAGTTCTATGTTTGCCAGGATACGGATCTCACGTCCACCGTCACGTGTTACAGCCGGCAGACGTCCGAAAGCCAACAGGGACTGATGATAATTCCTAAGTAGTTCCCGACGTTGGCGATACCGAAAAATCATTTCGGCGTCTGGATTGAGTATTACAAGACCAGTGCTTCCATCGACAATGATCGTGTCCCCAGTCTTAACCAGCTTGCTAATTTTCTCTAAACCGGTCACCGCTGGGATCTTGAGTGATCTTGACATGATGGCGGAGTGAGAAGTCCTGCCTCCCATGTCGGTCGCGATGGCAAGAACTGACTCCTTTTTTAGCTGCGCAGTGTCGGCGGGTGAAAGATCGTGAGATACTAAAATTGTACTGGATGGAAGCTGATATATCTTCTTTTCCGAAGACACACCCAAGAGAATTTTCAATACCCGTTCGCCCACGAAATGAACATCGAGAGCCCTCTCCCGGAGGTATTCATCGTCTATCGAATCAAACGCCGCTGTTATCTTGGACATAACTTCGGACAAGGCCCATTCGGCATTTTGCCGTCCCTGCTCTATAGCGCGTTTTGTCCCTTCATAAAGCATTTTGTCGCGGAGCAATAATATGTGCGTATCAAGTATATAAGAATGGTCCTCGAGAGGATGATCGATGTCAATATGGCTCTTTATGGTCTTTAGTCTCTTTTCCGCGCTTGCTACGGCCTCCTCAAACCTGGCGACTTCACCCGGGACTTCTTCAGGCGTCAAAATACGGCACGGACAAATCTCGGTGACAAGGCGTTCCATAAGCGCGACTTGACCAATGCCAATTCCCACTGATACCCCGATACCCTTGACCATTGTGTTTTGAGGAATATCCCTGGAGACCCGCTCAAGAGTTTCGCTGTTTTTATCCAACATGGTCTGAACCATTGTTCTCCAATAGTTTGCTTATTTGTTCCACAGCCTCCCTGGATCCAGGACCATGAGCTCGTATGATCAGTTCAGCTCCTGGAGTAGCGGCTAATAGCAGTAGCCCCAGAACACTACGAGCGTCAACCTCCATGCCGTCCTTCGCAACTGTCACCTGACAGGTGTGTTGCTTCATGGTCTGAACAAGGGCGGTGGCTACCCGTGCATGGAGGCCAAATTGGTTACCAATTGTCACCGTCTTTTCAAGGAGTTCGGATTCTAATATCATTTACCTCATGTCCATCTTTGCAAGAGAGAGAAGCCTACCAGCATTACGATCAGCAGCGGATAAATGACCTTTGTCTGAGAAAAACTCTTTTTGAGAATAAGAAAACAGATCAAAAATACCACTAAAGCAAGTAAACCAAGCCCGACAAAATTTTCCATGTCATTGGCCTTGGCGTGCTCCGCAGCCAATATAAGGGCCACAGCGGTAAGTGAACCGGAACACAAAAACACCAGACTCCTAAGGAATGCTATAGAATCTTCGACCCAACGGGACTTGAATCTTCTAACTACCTGGATACCATCATCCCAGCCTGCGTTAAACCCCATATATCGTATAACCAGATTCGGAACGTTGTAAATCAACAAAGCCAGCAAAGGGGCCCAAAAATGCGAAAATAATGTCATAGCAATCGACACACCCAACAACGAGGACACAGGCCTTAAAACTCCCCAGAATATTCTGTCACCCTGGGCGGCAAGTGTTGACATCAGCCTTTTTTTTATGAGTGGGGTTTTTTGAGAAAGTTCCCCTTGTTCAACCCTAGCAACAGCGCCAATACACATAGGCGCCAGCGCCGGGTTCGTATTGCCCGATTCGAGCTGTCGCTTCGCTGCTTCCCTTCTGATCACCTCATCAGAGATCAGCCTATCCAAGGCTGGAAGCAGACAAAATGTGAAACCTATGTTTTGCATGCGCGGATAGTTCCACATGATCTCAATCACGAATGATCTCAGGAAAACCCGCAGACCAACCCCCTTCATTGCGACTGTGCGCTCGTAGGAATTATCCATGCCGCTAAAATAGAGTAAGACAAACGCCCTGTCAATCAATCACAATCCAATAGCATCAAAAAAGTAAGGTGTCGCATCGTGCCGAAAGGACTTGGAAAATATGTTTTCTTATCACATGACTCTTCTTAATGGCTCTCCGCTCCATCAGGAGCTTTTAGAATGCATATATAATATGATCGCTTACTATAAGTAAATATTGTAACTATCTAAATTAAAACTTGTTTCATGAATAGAATATGATATATGAAGCATCGGAAGCAATTTGCTGTCCAAACAGAAATTCCTCACAGATCTTTGTGATACGTTTAGCTCCAGTGGAGGATTAAGATGAATAAACTCTTGGTATGTTTAGTTACAGTAGCTTTAATGGGCCTGATGGCTATTATTGGAGTTGAAGAGTCTCACTCCCAAGAATTACTGGTAAAAAACTGCTCGGAATTGATCACAATGGCTCAAACCCTTGAAGCGGACTTGAAAACGGTAGATACAATCCTGGGGTCGGCAATACAAGCCGGCAATATGGTACAGATCCGAAAATATAAACTTAAAAGAGCCGCTGTGCAAAAGGACCTCAATTCCGTACTTTCCGCTATTGACGTCAAGTCATGCGCAAAGAGCCAGTAACAAAAGTCATGTCAATCGACTACTTCGTGTGTCGTGACGCCCATCGCTTGTGCTAATTAGATGGGTCAATTAACGCGCACGGGTTCTCTTGTTCTTGTTGAAATTATACTTGAGGCACATCTTGCCATTAAGCTATTTTGACTGATTTTTCTTTGAATTTATCATGTGTTGTGTTCGGGCAATCACAGGTCTAATCGTTCTCGAAACATTCAACTCACATTTGGATATCGGGAAAAGCACAGGCTTCTCAGCGCCCACTTCTATTTCACGATTATCATCTAGCGACCGTATAAATATCCTGGACAACTGTTTGTCAGCGAACATACCGAACAGTTCGTGCGTATCGCTATCGACCCAAGCTATCGTCTTCTTTAGTGTCTGAGACGAATGGACCCCAAGGATTGCCTCTGCATAACGAATAGCCCTATCCGGTGCCAGTCCAATATCCAAAATAGCAAGGGCCAGTTTCAGCGTCACCAGGTCCTGAATTAAAAACGATTCCTTTTTGCTGTTAGGGTTTACAGGGTGTATCAAACCCTTTTCCTCGGCTTCCCTTAGCTTCGAGGGGTCTTCCAGATCCAGCAAAAGGAGGGCTTCTTCAACCGTTACATGTTTTGTCAGCATGTCAAGTCCTCGAAAACATTATACTCGTTCAAATAGTGCGGCCCGATGCGTACAATCATTGTCTGGACAATTCATCAGCCCTGCGAGCGGCTGCCGCGATCGTTTCCATAAATACTCCCCGCGTTCCGGCCCTTTCCATGATTTTTAAGCCACTGATTGTAGTGCCTCCAGGAGAAGTGATCATGTCCTTCAAATCACTAAAACTCTTAGCCTGAGCCGCCATTGTGGCAGCGCCTGAAAAAGTTTGGACGGTGAGTTTTCGAGCAACATCGCGGGGAAGCCCTAAAAGAACTCCAGCGTCCGACATAGCTTCCATAACCACAAACAGATAGCCAGGGCCACCTCCGGATAATGCGGTTACGGCGTTAAGCCACTTCTCATCAACACAAACAGTCGATCCAACAGCGTTGAACAATTCAATTGCCGTTTCCAGATCTCCATCATCCGCCATGCCTCCCTTGCAAAGCGCCGTGGCGCTTTGGCCTACCATGGCCGCCGCATTCGGCATGGCCCTTATAACTCGTTTGTCCTTACCTAGCCTGTCAAGCAATTGGATGGTAGATATGCCCGCCGCAATGGAAATCACCAGGGAGTCCTGTTTAATGAAGTGGGAGAGGCTATCCAGAACACCGCTAATCATTTGAGGTTTCACAGCGATAAGGACGACCCTGATGTTACGTTCTACCGCTGCTTCTAGAGAATTGGAAACAGTTACACCCAGTTCAGAATTCAACCTGTCCATCTTCTCTCGATCAGGATCGAATATTATGACATTCTCAGGCACCGTTACAGAAGCGTCAATCAATCCCCTAACAATGGCCGCTCCCATGTTCCCAACGCCAATTACCACTATTTTCGGCTTTTCATTTTTCATATTGTCACTGCCCAAGGATAGATTATCCCTATTGCTTTTATCGCGTTTCTCAATGCATAATTCACACATGAATGAGAATCTTCTCAAGCACACAGCATGGCACGCCGATTTAGAATGTCAGATTCCCGTTCGTCTGTGACGCGATTGCAACGTAATGAGCCTTAATTCTATACACCTTTATTTTAGCATGGAACAAAATTGAATCAAAATATTTAGAATCGAGGAGTAAAAAGAGTGCCGCAGGATACCATTTTTACGTTAGACGTGAGGGGTCTCAAATGCCCTGAACCTGTAATTCAAACCAAGAGGCTTTTTGACCAGGGAAATTTAAATCGGTTCATTGTGATCGTAGACAACGATGTATCCAGGGAAAACGTGTCCAGGTTCGCTCGTAATCTGGGCGCTATTGTAGAAGTGTCACCGGGTGGAGGTCCTGATTGGAAAATAGACATCCACATAGAAGAGCCTGGAACCAAGCTTGGCAATGAGGAACCGCTAATCCCCTGCCCTATCATTGTTGACCAGACTGTTGATCCCAAAAAGGTCGTTTATGTTGGGAGCAACGTTATGGGACGGGGAAATGATGATCTTGGGGCCAAGCTAATGCGTGGATTCGTGAGGACCATGATAGACGTGAAGCCATACCCGTGGAGAATGTTGTTCATAAATTCGGGCGTAAAACTCACCACAATTGATCAGGAGGCTGTTGAAGCAATCAGCTTGTTGGGGGAGAGAGGGGTTGAAATCCTTTCATGCGGGACTTGCCTCGACACTTTTGCTCTAACCGACCGGTTGGCGGTAGGCAGGGTGACGAACATGTACGAAATCCTCGAAACACTAAATCTTGCGTCAAAGGTTATTGCGCCAGGTTAAGCGTACGACTGCGTTAACACATTGTCCAACATTTGTGGCGCAAGCTTTTTTAAAACTACCTAAAGGTCATTTCGGACGCACCGGCAATTCAATTATAAAACAGGCTCCACCATTAGTGTTGTCCTTGACTCGAATAAAACCGTTGTGATCAGCGACTATTGCGCTGACAATTGTTAAGCCGAGGCCTGTTCCACCCTGTTTCCTGGTAAAATACGGATCAAAAATACGTTCACGGTCTTGGGGGCTGATCCCCGGACCATTGTCACAAACGCTGATCGAGGCGATCCTCAACACTGGCTCATACTTGGAGTGAACTTCCACCTTTCCTTCTACCCCCGCAGCAGCTATAGCATTATCAATAAGATTCATAACCCCTCGTTTTAACTGTTCTTTATCTATATCAAATATCGGGACTTCCTCATCCGTGATGAATTTGATTTCCATTCGCTCGTTCGCTGCTCGATACAGGGCAACCAATTCTCTCAATATGTTGTTCAATTTGTTTGGTGTCGGATTTGCTGCAGGCATCCTTGCGAACTTGGAAAATTCGTTGACCATGTTTTTCAGCTGTTCGACCTGATCAATTATCGACTTGGTGCATTGATCAAGGACTCGCCCGTCATCTCCAAGTGATGGAAGATATTTTCTTCGTAGACGTTGCGCATTGAGCTGGATTGGAGTGAGTGGGTTCTTGATTTCATGGGCAATTCTTCGCGCAACTTCTCGCCACGCGGCCATACGTTGGGCATTGACAAGGAAAGTCAAGTCTTCGAATACTAGAACTACCCCCAACTCGTCGCCGGCTTCATCTTTAAGAATGTTGGCAAAACACAGTAGGGTCATAGCTTTATCTGAGAATGAAATCTTGAGTTGCTTTTCTATAGCGCCTGAATCTGATTCTCGCAGTTCAAGTATGGTTTCATGAAGTCGTGAGGCCACGTCTTTGTCGAGCTGTTCCAGAAGTGGCCACCCCAATTTGAACTCCGACTTTATCCCTAGAAGCTTGAGGCACGGCGCGTTGAAAGCCGTTACCTTTTGATCGGCGTCGGTCGCTATCACGCCTGCTGCAATGTTCGTCAATACCGTTTGAATATATTTACGGCGATTCTCGAGGTCCGCATTGACCTTTAAAAGCTCATCGCGGCCATGTCTGAGATCTGAAGCCATCTTGTTAAAGGAACGTACTAGCGCGCTAAGTTCATCATCACCTACAGGTTCCACAAAGACATCCAGGTTGCCTGTAGCAATCTGTTGAGTTCCTCGCGCAAGGCTCTGAATGGGATCAGTGATTTCCCTGGCCATACTCATTCCAAACCAGAATCCTACAAAAATAACGAGAAGAGCTACTATTAAAAGAATCAGCGTATAAGTAGTCTTCACTGGACCTTTAACGCGTTTGGCCTCCTGATAGTCGTCAAATGCTTTGGTAATACCGAAAAGCTTGCTCGAAAGCGCCTTTGGAATGAGATAATCGGCTACAACTACCCCCTTTATCTTCTTGTCTCTTCGGCTGATTATGGGAGCTATGCCTCTCACCAGGTCCTCGCCTGAATCTAGTTTGATTACAGTGGAAGCGCTGGATCCCTGATATCCTATTTTCAGGAAGCTTTCCATCACATTTGGAACGGTCACATCACCGAGATTTGGGGACACAACTTCTATTGGTTTGCTATGACCTTCATAATAGACTGAAGCTATACTCAAGCCTAAAGGAGGGACCTCGGACTTCAAGAGATCACGTGTCTCTTCCGGCTTGCCCACCCTCGCAACAGGGATCTGGCCTAATTCGTCAGCCAATCTAGCGGCGCCTTTCATGCCGTTTTCCGCCGCTTTTTGGTGATAGGCCTGTCCAATTACGACCGCCGAGGTAAGCGCTTCTTCGATTTGCGCGCCGAACCAGCTGTCTATTGTGGTGTGGAGCACACTTGCGCTTGCGATAAAAAGCACCACTGTCGGGACAATCGTTAGCGCCACGAACGCCAATATCAATCTCGTTTTTATCCTGGCCCCCAGGACTTTGCCCCTCCGCTCGAAAACCAGTTTAAACAGGTTTCTAATAAGGAAAAATATTATCAGAATCATTAACAGAATAACGATTCCCAAGAGGGCAAACAGGAGAAGATGACCGCTAAAAGGCCCCTCCCCTCCGGACCTGGAAAGCTCGGACCCAGCGAAAAAAAGCCCTACAATTACTAATGCCGAAATCAAAGATACAATGAGTTCCCGGCGTCGTTTTTTTCTCTCAAGTTCTATTTTGAGTCTTTCGATCAAAGGGTTGACCCCTTCATGTCGAGCAGTTCTTCATCACTAAAACCGAAATGATGACCAATTTCATGCACTGTCACGTCTCGTATAGCTTCCACAATGTCCATCTTGCCATCATGAGATCGCAGTATTGGAAGGCGAAAGAGGTAAATACGATCAGGGAAAAGAGTTGTCTGGAAAAAACTGCGTTCGGTCAAGGGATGCCCAACATATAGTCCCAGTAAATGCCATTTTGAGTCTATGTTCAAGGACTTTAAAATCTCTGAGTTGGCAAAATCCTCCACTATGATTTCAACATCTTGGAGGCGTTCAAGGAAATTCGCTGGTATTTGTTCCAGGGCTTCGAGCGCTTTTTCTTGGAATAAGGCTTCATTCATGGGAGATTGGGCTTGACATGATTGAGTAATCAAGATTAGACGATGCTCTAACAGAAAAGGACTTAAATGTGAAGTTGTTGGATGAGTGTGATAGCAAAATATTCGCTGTAATTGGCCTTGGCAATCCTGGGCCAAAGTATTCCAAACACCGGCACAATATGGGTTTCATGACACTGGACGCCTTGACTGATGAACTTGGAGCGACGTGGTCTCCTATAAGGAACGAGGCCATTACTTGCGCCACCGAATATGCGGACCGTAAATTGATTCTCATAAAGCCCCAAACGTTCATGAATTTGAGTGGCAAAGCTGTTAATAAAATTCTTTCAAATCGTAACATCAATTATGGATCGGTAATAGTCATCCATGACGATCTGGATATAAATCTTGGCAGGGTGAGAATTAAAGTCGGCGGCGGTGATGGTGGACACAGGGGAGTTCGGTCGATAGCCGACTCTCTAAGATTCAGGGATTTCATACGAATAAGATTGGGGATCGGTAGACCTCCTGCGGGAATGACTGCGGAAGCCTTCGTCTTGAGCGCATTTCCATCATCTGAAGCGCAGGCTGTAAAACGCCTCATATATTTAGGGATTCAGGCGACCAAATTGATTGTCAGCGACGGGATAGAGCGTGCCAACCACACGATTAATAGTATAAAGGACGCTGAAATGACGCCGCCGGCGCCTCAATGAGGTTTTCTCTTGCCTAAAGCTTTTATTTGTATTACAAAAACACTTTGAACCTATGGAACGTTTGTAGGGGGTTACCACAAAAATGAATGAAACTATGGTGAGCGAAGACAATGCGCCGCTCCGAAAATTGTTAAGACCACTGATTAAGGCACTTAGAACAGCTTATATTCAAGGCACTACCGTAGTCAAACTAATGCCTTCGGAAAGGGCTATTCAGCTCTATTACAAGTACCGCCGCAAGAGTTATGATTTGCAGTGGTCCATGGACCCAGGATATAGAAAAGGACTGCGTAAGCTCGTAGAACTCGTGATCGAGAAAGGTGACAATGTGCTCGATGTTGGATGCGGAACCGGTTCTGCTACAATAGTTGCCGCTCCTCAAGCTCGGGAAGTTGTGGGAATCGACTTGTCCCCGCACATGATTGAACTAGCCGAAGAAAAGACCAAGAAGAAAAATATTTGCAATACATGCCTGTTTGCCACCTCCGTTGAGGACTATCAGCCCAACACCCAATTCGACAAGGTGATAAGCTCATTTATGATTCCTCATGTCAAACCCCTCCTGCGCCCAATGATTTATTCGTGCATGTACAACTTTTTGAAGCCGGGCGGCCTAGTTGGCCTGTTCGGTTCTCGTGGTGAGGTTTGCGACGTCTATGAGACGAGGCAGGAAATTATCGAGAACCTTACTAGGTCTGGATTCACTGATATCAAACTTTATGACGTTTATGACATTTATCGCATTGCGGTGGCCAAAAGACCAGAAATAGCCGAATAATTTCTCTCTAATGCAGAACAGAGCCCCCTACTCTATATATATGTGGCAGGGGGTTATTTTTTTGCATGATTTGGTGGCTCAATGGCGCAATTAGTCTTAAGTGGTCCTTTGGCGTCTTTCCAGGACCAATTCCACGCATGAACCGGACCTTTATGCTTTCATAAACGGTCTGAGGATTCCACGGTGCTGTTAATTCTAAACAGTTTGCTCCCAATCTTTGCCATCATAACACTTGGAAGCGCTCTAAAACGTTTAGGATGGATCGATGAATTCTTCATCAGGGCATCTGACAGGTTGATTTACTACATATTCTTCCCCTGCTTGCTGTTTTGGAAAATAGGAATGCCCACGACGACGGCAGGCATTGAGTGGGTCTTCATCCTGAGCGTCTTTTGTGCTGTCTTTCTGGTTTTTTTGATGAGTCTACTTTTTGTTAGGCTGTGTGGAGTTCCTGATTATGAAGTTGGTTCATTCTCACAAAGTTGCTATCGTTTCAGTTCCTACGTCGGAATAGCCGTAATACTTTCAGCGGTTGGGGAAAATGGAGTCCGGCAGTTCGGGATCCTGATAGGGTTCGTAATTCCATTTATTAACGTCCTGGCTGTCTTAAGCATGATTTGGTACTCGGGTGAGAGTTGCTCTAAAGATCGAAGGGCAGGTGTCATGGTAAAAGCCGTGGTATCGAACCCTCTGATTCTTGCATGTCTAGCGGGGATTTTTTACTCGAAACTCGGGATACCCTTCCCCTCTTTTGTGGAGAACACCCTTAGACTGACATCTCTGCTTACTTTGCCCCTGGCTCTAATTTCAATTGGAGGTAGCCTAACCTTTTCCAGGTCCAAAGGCCATTTAGGCAAAGCTTTTGTAGCAGCCCTGTTCAAGTTGATAGTCCTGCCGGTCGTCGGTTATACATTGCTGAAAACATTTCAAGTCTCCTCACTGGCCTTTAAGGTGGCGATGATATACTTCGCTTTACCGACCTCACCGCAAAACTACATACTTTCATCTCAACTCAATAGTGATGTAGAACTGGCCACCTCCGCCATAGTTTTATCAACGTTGCTGTCGATAATTTCTCTTTCTATGATCCTGCTGATGTTCGTACAATGAAATGAACTGGGGCGCCTGTTCTAAAGCTGCGCTCCAGTTGTCCAGAACGTGATCAAATATATAGAAACTTCAGATTACACTCTAGCTTAGTTCCCTAAGTTGAGTGGACATCATAACCTCCGTGAATAAACTTTTAGATCCAAAAATATCAGAATAAACTTCTGTGACAGGTCGAGAAGGCATGGTCTTCCAATTCCAAATAAAAAGCCCTCACGAGAGGGCTAGTTGTTGTATTAACAGACATTTTGCTTCTCAGCAAAAAGAAGGAGCCCGTTGTTAAAAATCGGGTGTAAGGACCAATCTCTTCATGAGTCCACCGCTATGAGCTTCTTCAAAGGCCTGTTTAATCGTTGACATGGGACGGGTCTCAAGTAACGGGTCGATTTGTATTTTGCCGGATTGGACCATTTCCAAAACTTTCGGGTAATATTTTGGCAGACATCCCCATGTGCCGATAATCTCAGCGTCAAAGGCCATTAGCCTGGACATGCTGTATGTGTTCTTCTGCATTCCGAAACCCACTATGATAAGTTTTCCTATGAAACCCAGAAGACCCAGCGCTATGTCTTGAGCAGCTCCTACTCCAGTACATTCAAAGATTTTCCATCCCACGTTGTGTCGGACCTTGGACTGTTTGGCTATGGCTTTGAATTCTTCCTGAATGGCCTTGAAATCCTTGCCTTTGATATCGATTACATGGTCCACCCCGAGTTTCAGCGCCCTTTTGAGTTTCTCTTCACTACGAGCCATGCCGACAATCGGGCCTGCGCCCATCGCTTTGGCAACTTGCGCCATGTACACACCTACGCCACCGGTCACTCCGGTAATCAACACCGGATCCCCAGCTTTCAATTCCGCCCGAATTGCCGCCTGATAAGGGGTTGTAGCCGCATCGGCGATAACCGCATAATTCTCTAGCGGCCTACCTTTTAAATCATCTATAACGCACAAATCACCGGCCGGAACAGGAATATGGCTAGAGAATCCACCATAAATACCGAGGGAGTTTCCGGGCATTTTTTGAGCAAGACAACGATTCCCTCGCTCTTTCGAGCAAATATCACAGGAGTTGCATGGCATTACTGCAGGCACTATTACGTTTTTGCCAACCCACGATTCGGTCCCTGGACCTGCCGCCACAACGGTTCCCGAGATTTCATGGCCAAGCGTCAAAGGCGGCTTTGTGACGGTCGGCACGCCATCGTAGAAATAGGACATGTCTGTGTGGCAAACCCCACACCCGGCAATCTTCACCAGAACTTCACCAGCGGCAAGTTCCGGAACAGGAATTTCGGTTTTCTTCAATTCTCCCGGAGCGGTGACTTTACGAGCCTCAGCATCGTACGTCGGCCCCTTAACCATTTGCCATGTTAGTATTTTATCTGGCACGCTCACGTAAATACCTCCTGATTCCGACTCGGGAATATTGGTCATTCATCCTTGGAGGAATAACCAGCGTTTTCTAGACACAAAATATTTACAATTGTAAATATAAGATATTGCGACGCAGTAACTTCTGTCAAGCGAAATTCTGTAGAAACACAATAAGAGAGTCTTTTATGGTAACTCTTTATTTCTGTTAATTTATTAGCTCTCAAGCAAAGAGATTAAGATGATTGTCCTGTTCACAATAAAGAACCTAAAAGCGATTTACGCTCGAGACTCAATAAGAGCGGACATATTCATCCAGGATATTCATCACCCTTTTCGTCACAGGCCCAGGTCTGCCTGATCCAATAACTCTGTCATCTAGCTTTACCATGGGCAGAACGTTACGGGTTGTGGAGGCCAGGAACGCTTCTTCAAAATCCGGAAATTGATCCAGAGTAACCGGTTTTTCGGTTATGGTAATTTCCTTGCTGAGGTTCAGTAATTCCAGTATTACGCGTCGTGTTACACTGTCCAGGATCCTTCCATCCATAGGCGGAGTAGCGATCTCGGCGCCTCTTAAAACAAAGAAAACACTAAAAGTGGAACCTTCAAGTATGGATTTGTTGTCCTGAGGGCAGATAAACAAAGTGTCATAGGCGTTATACTTCGGGACAACAGTTTGATGGGCAATGACAGCTCCGATGTAATTAAGCAGTTTGACACCCGGTAACATCCGTTGATGGGAAAATGTCGCCAGCGTGACCCCGTTTTCATAAAAATCCTTTGGCGGAGTTACCATTGGTTGAGCTACGATATACAGATGGGCCCCCCTACCAGACTGTTTCATGGTCTCGCCTTGAAGCCCACCGCTGAAAATGATGTCAATTATCTGATTTTCAGAGCTTTCCCGTTCATTGCGTTCCACAAGGTCCAGGAGTATTTGAGTAAGTTCGGCTCTAGAGCACGGCGGTTGCATATAAATTTTGGCCGCTGAGTCATATAGACGGTTCAAGTGATCTTCGAGCCTGAAGATCCTGCCGTTTACAGTCCCACAAGCGGTAAATATGCGATATCCACGTAAAGTACCGCTAATATCGTCACAATATGGAAATACCAGATCTTCCGAATTGACAAAGTGGTCACGCTGAAAAGAGAGCATCACATTTCTCCGAATTATTCACTTTACGAGGGCCTTTTGGCGTCACATGGTCCATGTATGATCACGCCGCTTTCCCGCAGCATTTCTTGTATTTCTTACCTGAACCACAAGGGCATGGAGCATTGCGACCTACTTTTTCCGCAGCCCTATGGGTCGGACCAGCTCCGGATTCAGGGCCCGTGAGATTTGAATGAACTGCCTGCAATTCCCTTTCCCTAGACTCGTTCAACTCTTCCAATTCATTCTGCATAGCCAATTTAACTAGCAACAGATTACGTACTGTTTCTTCCTTTATTCTTGAGCTCATTTCCAGGAAGAGTTCATATCCTTCTTTCTGGTACTCCTTAAGCGGGTCTCTCTGGCCATAGCCCCTAAGGCCAATACCCTCTTTCAGGTGATCCATGCTCAAAAGGTGATCTTTCCATTGAGAATCCACGGCCTGCAGCATCATGAATTTTTCCAGTTCACGCATGATCGGCGAGGTAATTTCCTTTTCTTTCTCCTCGTACTGGACCTTGACCATCTCGACAACATGATCAACTATTCCAACTTCTGTCTGCTCCGGCTCAGGAAGTCGTTCCAATTCAAACTTGATTCCAAACTGAGCGTACAAGGCGTCAGTAAGAGCCGTTATGTCCCAGTCTTCGAAATGGGTCTTCTCATTAGTGAAACGTCTTACAACGTCATCCCCAAGGTCCTCAATCATTTCAAAGGCCGTGAGCTTCAGATCGGACCCAGAGAGGATGAATTTACGTTGTGAGTAAACAACCTCTCTTTGTTTGTTCATTACATCATCGAACTCGATGAGATGTTTACGAATTTCAAAGTTGTGGGCTTCGACCTTTTTTTGAGCGTTTTCGATGGCCTTTGATGTGTACTTATGCTCGATGGGCTCGCCATCCTGCATGCCTACCCTCTCCATGATCATCTTTACACGGTCCCCGCCGAAAATCCGCATGAGATCGTCTTCGAGACTGACATAAAAACGGCTGGATCCGGGATCACCCTGGCGGCCGGACCTACCTCGCAACTGATTGTCGATCCGTCGGGACTCGTGACGCTCAGTTCCCAGGATGTGCAATCCTCCCGCATCAATAACCTTGGTTTTCTCCTGTTCGCACTTCTCCTTGAACTCCCCAATTAATTGACTGAATTCCACGGAATCTTCACCTTTTCTGCACTTTGAGCGGGCAAGAAAGGTGGGGTTTCCGCCTAGTATTATGTCGGTTCCTCGACCGGCCATGTTTGTTGAAATTGTGACACCCTTAAAACGCCCCGCCTGGGCCACTATCTCGGCTTCAAGGGCGTGGTTCTTTGCGTTTAATATGTTATGTGGAATTCCAAGTTTCTTCAAACGCTTGGAAAGATACTCTGATTTCTCAATGGAGATAGTGCCAACCAACACGGGTTGCCCCTTTTCATACAACTCCCGGATTTCGTTTATGGTGGCCGAGAATTTCTCCTCTTCAGTCTTGTAAATCAGGTCGGTAAAATCATTTCTTATCATGGGAAGATTCGTCGGAATGATTACAACTTCAAGCTTATATATTTTGTGAAATTCTGCAGCTTCCGTGTCGGCTGTTCCAGTCATCCCAGCTAGTTTGTCATACATACGGAAGTAATTCTGGAAGGTTATAGTTGCAAGGGTTTGATTTTCATTTTCGATTTTCACACTCTCTTTGGCCTCTAAAGCCTGATGCAACCCATCGGAATAACGACGACCGGGCATAAGCCTTCCAGTGAATTCATCGACAATTATGACCTGCCCATCCTTTACGATGTAATCGACGTCTTTCTTGAAAAGGGTGTGAGCTTTAAGTCCCTGGTTAACGTGATGCAGTATTTCCATCTGCGCCGGGTCATAAAGATTGCCGACTCCAAGGGAGCGTTCAACCCTGGCAACGCCTCCTTCGGTCAGGACAACACTTCGGGCCTTTTCGTCAAGTGTGTAATGAACATCCTTTTGCAATCCAGGGATTACCCTATTAATCTTGTAATATCTATCGGTGTTCTCATGGGTAGGCCCTGATATGATTAATGGAGTCCTCGCCTCATCTATCAAGATACTGTCAACTTCATCAACTATCGCATAATGAAGGTCCCGTTGAACGTAGTCCTCCAATGCGAATTTCATGTTATCCCGCAGATAATCAAAACCAAACTCATTGTTCGTGCCATAGGTGACGTCACAATTGTATGCGTAGCGTCTCTCTTCATCGCTAAGATCGTGAACAATCACCCCCACGGACAACCCGAGAAATTTGTAGATCTCGCCCATCCATTCGGCGTCACGTTTGGCAAGATAATCATTTACAGTAACTACGTGGACACCTTTACCCGTGAGTGAATTCAGATACACGGCCAAAGTTGCGGCCAAGGTTTTGCCCTCACCTGTCTTCATTTCGGCTATTTTACCCTGATGCAAAACCAGACCGCCAATTAACTGAACGTCAAAATGCCGCATGCCCAATGATCTTATGGAGGCTTCCCGGACAAGGGCAAAAGCCTCGGGAGCGAGATCATCCACGGTCTCTTGCCCGGAGTTGAGCCGTTCTCTAAATTCATTGGTCATGATCGGGAATTCATCGTCACCAAGGGCTTTCATCCTCGGTTCAAGTTCGTTGACAGCCCTGACTATTGGATCAATACGTTTTAATTCTCTATCGTTTTTACTGCCGAATAGCTTTCGAGCCAGTGAAGAAAACATTTTAAAATCCTAACCCCTTTTTAAATCGCCGGTATTAAGAATTGACGATTTGATGGTTTGACAGTTCATAATTCTAGTAGTCAACTGTACAAGATCAACTGTTTCAATATTTGCGGATTTTTCCTAATGTCTATTACCCAAGAGGCGATTGATCCCCAGCCTCGTTTCAGCAATCAGGGCCAAAAATCAAAAGATGATCTATCACAGGGTAATAGGGGTGTCAATCAGCCGGATTTCCGGTTTCTGAAAACTTCATATGGATAAACACCGGTTTGCAGCTATTTTAAACCTGGCTCAAACGCCTGACCAACCTATTTCTCAAAAAGGTTTTTGGCGTTCCTGTAGTGATTCATTAGAGCCTTCATCAATCCATCGATAGTGTATTCCCGGGCTTCTACCGAAGCCATTACACCATGACGGGTAAGCGTGTTCGATGTAATTGGACCAATAGACGCTATAAGCGTTCCTTCAAGCAATTCCTTGATATTGGCGCCTTCGAACATTTCCATGAAATGGTTCACTGTGGACGAAGATGTAAACGTTACGGCATCAATCGATTTATCAAGAAATGATTTCTTGATAAATTCGATGCCCGCTCCCGAGGGACGCAGAGTTTGGTAAACTGGCGTAACCTCTACCAGTGCGCCTTTCTTTTCCAGGCCATCAGGAAGGAAATCGCGAGCTTTTTCGGCCCTGGGTATCAAAAAACGCCTTCCAGTTAAGTCTTCGCCCTCAAAGACTTTAAGAAGACCTTCAGCTAAGAATTCCTTCGCAAGCATATCAACTTTTATTCCCCTGGAGCTAATAGCATTGGCGGTCACGGGTCCAATTGCGCCAAACTTTGGTCCGGCCAATTCCCTGATGTCCCTGCCAAGATTAAAGAAACGTTTGAAGAACCGTTCAACTCCATTTTTAGAGGTAAACAGGATCCAATCAAATTCAGACGCTCGCGAGATAGAGTCATCCAGAGGACCGTAATCACTCGGGGCTGCAATCTCTATAGTGGGAAACAGGATCGGTTCCCCGCCATTAGCCGAGATCTTTTCGGCCATTTTTTGGGACTGTTCCCTGGACCTGGTTACGACGATTCTCTTTCCAAACAGGGGCTTGTTCTCGTCCCATGACAGCGTGTCCCTAAGACAGACTACCGACCCGACAATGAGCACAGCGGGGGCGGAAATGCCTCTTCGTCGACATTCCCCTGCAATATTCACCAAATCGGACTTGACGGTGATCTGGCTGGGAGTAGTGCCCCATCTGACAAGAGCGGTCGGCGTGGTCGGGGCCATGCCGTTGGAAATCAGTTCCTTTGCTATAAACTCGATATTCTTGACGCCCATTAAAAAAACAAGGGTTCCGGTATTACTACCTAGGACAGACCAATCGATCGCCGATTCCTCTTTTGAGGGGTCTTCATGGCCTGTGACAAAAGTTACTGAAGATGCGTGGTCTCTATGAGTGACGGGGATTCCGGCGTACGCCGGGGCCGCTATCGCAGAAGTTATTCCAGGGACCACCTCGAAAGGAATACCGGCGATAGCCAACTCTTCCGCTTCTTCGCCACCTCTACCGAATACATAAGGATCTCCACCTTTCAGCCTGACGACCGTCTTGCCTTCCTGAGCCTTTGTTACCAGTATTTGATTGATATCAATTTGTTCAACCGTGTGCTGTTTTCCGCTTTTGCCGACATAAATCAGCTCGGCGTCCGGTTTGGCTTTCTGAACAAAGTTGTGACCAGCCAAATAGTCATAAACGATAACATCAGCCTCAGCAATTTTTTGAGCGCCTTTCAACGTTAGCAAACCCGGGTCCCCAGGGCCTGAACCTACAAGGTAAACGATTCCCATTGTTTCTTCGTCATCCGTATATGACATATTACCTTTTTTTACCTCTATCAAAGTGAGGATGGCTAAAATCTGGGTATCTTGAAGTAATATACGCTATGAACCATGAATAACGGTTCAACCAAATTATTACTGATCTTGATGCCAAGACCTCACATTATATCCACAACGGGAACAGGCTTCCAATCAGACGACAGGACTGATTTGAGAACATGATCTGCTCCTCTGTCAATAAGTCTATCGGCCATCATGACTCCAAGATAATGGTCCGTGAGCGGACCGGTGTACGAATCCCTAAAAATTGGGGTCCCGTCGGGATGTGTGACTGCCACCTCAAGCCTGACTCCTCCACCGTATGGTTCACAATAAGCAGCCATGGGGACCTGGCAACCGCCACCCAGCCTCATGAGAAAGGCCCGTTCTACCATTACACACCGACTGGTTTCCGAATCATCCAGGAGCGTCACAAGGTCACGCAAGCCTCTGTCGTCGTTGCGTACTTGAACTCCTATTGCCCCTTGCCCAATGGCGGGTATCATGTCATCGACACTCATGAAGTGTTTGATCCTTCCGGCAAAACCCATCCTGATTATCCCGGCGGCGGCCAACAGAGCCCCCGCAAGATTCTCTGTTTCGATTTTCTTTACACGAGTGTCTACGTTTCCCCGGATGGACACAACTTCGAGCTCAGGGAATTTGTGTAACAGGAATGCTCTTCTTCTCAGACTTGAAGTGCCAATCTTCTCTCCCTTAGTGAGCTCATGAATTGATCTATCATCTTGAGAGACAAAAACATCCCTAGGATCTTCACGCTTCAAAATAGCGCTTAATCTCAGACCCTTAGGCATTTCCGTCGGAACATCTTTCATTGAATGCACCGCAAGATCAATAGTCCGGTCAAGCAGAGCATCTTCAATTTCTTTTGTAAAAAGCCCTTTCCCGCCAATTTTGGCGATGGGCGCGTCCAGAATCTTGTCACCCTGAGTCTTGATGATTTTCAACTCAATATTTATCCCGGAATCAATTGTAGTCAACAAACCGGCCACGTGGCGAGCCTGCCACATCGCCAGAGCGCTTCCTCTAGTTCCTATGATCAATTTCATAATCTGAAGTCTTTGATTCCTCCGGTTCGGCATCTGAAACAAATTCATCCAGTCCGAAAACTCTTTGAACAAAATCGACGTGCTGATTGATTTTCTTGGTCTTTATTGACTGCTTCATAAAAGATATGGGACCATGAGCGATTTTGTTGATTATGGCCTTGGTAAGTATCTCGATGGCGTCCTTTTCAGCTTCATTTAGGGACCCAAGTTTCCCGTTCATTCTGCTCATCTCGTTAGTCCTTATCTCTTCAAACTTTTCTTTTAACGCGACTATTGTTGGTGCCCATTCGAGAGATCTGGTCCAGTTGATAAACTTCTTTGCTTCCTGATCTACTATGCCATCCGCCTTTTCAGCCTCCAGGCGTCGTTCTCCGACATTTTCATCCACAACAGACTGCAAATCATCTATGTTATACAGGTAAACTCCATCCAAATCATTAGCTTCGGGTTCAATGTCCCTAGGTATTGCAATATCTATCATAAAGATCGGCTTGTGTCGTCTTCGACGCATGACCGCTTTCATTTGCTCGAATCGAATTATTGGTTCACAGCTTCCAGTGGAGCTTATGACCACATCTGCCGTGACCAGAGCGTCATCAAGTTTTTCCATTGAATCCGCTGATCCTTCGAATTGCGAGGCCAACACACAAGCGCTCTCAAAAGTCCGATTGATGATTTTTATAGGCTTTTTAACAACATTTGCGAGATATCTAGCTGTGAGTTCAGCCATTTCTCCCGCTCCTACCAGCAATGCCTGCCGCTGTTCAAGTTCCCCCAAAATCTTTTTTGCAAGTTCTACAGCGACATATGCGATAGACACGGCGGAAAGGGCCACGCCAGTTTCAGTGCGCACTCTCTTGGCAGTGAAAAAGGCCCTGTGCATCAGCCTGTTTAAAAGTGGTCCGGTTGTATTCGCCGCCGCGTCCCGCCTGAATGCGTCTTTTACCTGTCCTAGAATTTGAGGTTCTCCCAGAACCATCGAGTCCAAGCTCGACGATACACGAAACAGGTGTCGAACAGCTTCCGGGCCCTTTTTAAAATAAAAATAAGGTCGTATTTGATCCTGTTTCAATCCATGGATTTCGGAAACCACACGAACAAGATTCTCAGCGGAAGAATCGGGGTCTTGAGTAACAGCGATGATTTCCGATCTGTTACAGGTTGAAAGGATTATGCACTCCAGCAGACCTCCAGCTTGAGTCAGAAATCTGGTAATGGCACCATCCTGATTCCCGGGGAAAGACACTTTCTCGCGAATTAACACTGGGGCGGTGTTGTGATTTATTCCCAGAACTAGAAAATCATGAGTTGGGCGGATCATGCTGGGACCATCCGGTAGGTCAAGCTAACAAAGGAATGATGGCCAGCAAATAACAAACTGACTCCAATGAATGTGAACATGACGAGGGCAAACCCAGCTAACGCTAGCAAGGCCGCTTTCTTACCGCGCCAGCCAAGGGCCAATCTCTGATGAACCATAGCGGCATAAGCGAACCAAGTGATTAGGCTCCACGTTTCTTTTGGATCCCAGTTCCAATAGGAACCCCATGCGCTACTGGCCCATAGCGCTCCGGAAATAATTCCTAGAGTAAGGAAGAAAAAACCTATTGGGAGCGCCCGACGGTTCAAAGTGTCAAGGGTCTCTAGTGATGGCAGTATTCTGTGGAACCTTCCGATTTTCTTTCTCTTTATGAGGCGCTCCTGAAAAATGTACATGGCGCCGGCCATTGCCATGATTGTAAAAACAGCGTTACCTGCGAGGGCAAAAGAAACATGGATTGGCAACCACCAGCTTTTAAGGACAGGCACAATCGGTTGCGTGATTTGGTAGGAAAGCATAGATGCGACCAACATCAGTACAGTAGCTATTGGTGCGGCCATGGCGCCAAGGACCGGATTGGGGTCCCTAATCTGGATAGTTGTATGAATTGCCACCACCAACCAGGCGAAGAGTGACAACGCGTCAAAACCAGTCGCCATGGGAAAGAATCCCTGAGCCATGAAAAGGTGGACAATCGAAATGGTATGCGCTATCAGACCAACTAAAATAAACCCGAAACCGGACAAACACCTGGAGCTTTCCGAACGAAGAAGAAATGTCACGTATACGATTGACGAAAGCAGATAGAAAATTGCGGCTATTTTAAAAAAAATTAGATGCACTTGTAATTCCTGAAAGTGATTTTCATCAACTGTTTTCCGCTATTGCGTCATCGATGTCGATATCTTCCGGCAATATCTCTTTTAGAATTTTCAGGGCCCTTTGGGTGTCACTCTCTCGGAGCGCAGCTAAAAGCTCTGAGTCCACTAATTCTGAAAAGAGCTTGCGATTCTCATCAGAATCGGTCCCAACGTTCAGGACATGTTTTCTAAGTTCTCCCATTAGCTTTGCCATTCTACCGTATTCGGGCCCGAATTGTTTTTCAAGTTCCTCTCTGATACGTCTTGCCAGGGCGGGGGATGATCCTCCTGTACTTACCGAAATGATCAGATCTCCCTGAGAAATTACCGCAGGCACAATAAACGAACAAAGGTCTGGAACATCAGCGATATTGCATGGGACCTTCCTTTTGATAGCAGCCTCGTATATTTCTACATTGGTTTCCCTGTTGTCAGTGGTTCCGAAAATCAAGGTAGCATCCGGAAACTGATCCAATAAGGCATCGTTAAAGAGCGATCCCACCCAATCAATCTTGGATTTATCTTTTAGCTCAATCAGCGCCAAGTCAAGTTTTGGAGATATTACCACCACCTTTGCGCCGCTTTCCAAAAGACCGAGAGTTTTGCGCAAAGCCACTCTTCCTCCACCAATGACTACCACACGTTTGTTTTCGAGATTCATCATTACCGGGTACGGTCTCATTGGAAACAACCACACTATCCCTTTAGTGAAGTCATAGATACAATAGAGTTTCTTATCATTTTTAGCCGGATTCTTAAATAGTCAGCCAACAAGTTATACGGCGAAATTATAACTCCCCGGGTGAAGGTGGGATCAAGGTTGTTAAGTGAGCTTGAGCTGATCCATTTTATTTTGTCAATAACTCGGAGATTCGATTGTCATCGCAATGATTGCCATTTGGCAGGCATATCCTGAATATAGTACCCTTACCGGGGATCGAGTCAAATTGGATTCTACCCCCATGTTCATGGACTATCTTTTCCGTGACGACAAGCCCCATACCTGAACCGTGGGGTTTTGTTGAAAAAAAAGGGTCGAAGACGAATTCACGATCCGCTTCCTGGATTCCTACGCCATAATCTTTTACCCCGACAATTGTCTCATGTTCATTTTCATGAAGAAAAACCTCAACGACCGACCCGTCAGATGAAAACTCTATAGCGTTGCCCAAGAGGTTATCAAGAGCAGTTTTTATTAACCTAGGATCAAATATTGATTTGCCGGATGTTGATTCCAATGTATGGAATGCGATGCGGATATTGTGTTTTGCCGCTTCCGGCTCTACATCCTGGATACTTTCAAGTATGACAGCCGCTATAGATCCCCTAATCAATCTTATATCCGGTAAATTGGCACAGTTTTGGACTTCTTCAACAATGAGTTCCAATCTCTGCGTCCCTTCCAGAATATTTTTTGCGTAGGACTTAACTTCCTCAGAGATATTGGGCCCCTTCATAAGTCTAGTTGCAAATCCTCCTATCATCACAACTGGATTTCTGATTTCGTGGGCAACCCCCATGGCCAGCCTGTTGAGGCTTCTAACTTTATCAGAGGCTATCCTGTCTCTATCTTCCAGTAACTTCTTTTCTTTCTGACGCAACGTAAACACTTCGGTAATGTCCCTAAACATCATAACAAAACCAATGAACTGACTTTTTTCCTCATCCGATTCACGCATATACGAGGCGGTAACAACGAGGCGTTTCTTTAAACCTTCCGGGTGATAATAATCCACTTCGCTATAATCTTTGACGCTTTTGTTCCATACCGCATTTATGAGTATTTGATTAAAATCATAATTTTCATCACGGACAAAGAACACTAGTCCTAACCCCTTTTCCTTTAAATCTTCGAACGAATAACCGAGAACTTCCCTAGCGTTCTTGTTTGCGTACAAGACATCGCCATCACCATTGATAACGATGAGACAATCACTCATGCTGTCAAGAATATTTCTGATAATTGTCGGTTCCATTAGTCGGCTCCAGAGTCATGCCATGAAGACATTACAACCGATAGGTGCCCCCGGGGTCATCTATAAAGCTTTTATACAAATTGTAGACATCCGTGTTACAAAAACTAACCGCGTTTATACCAGTTTCATCGAAGCTGAATATTTGAGCCTCAGGACAGGCCAATATTATAGGGGATAATGTAGCTATGAAGTACTGCTTGTTTGAAGACCTAACGTTGCGCATCAATATCTTTACGAATTCAACCTGACTCCGTGGCGACAAAGCTGACTCAGGCTCATCTACTAGATATAACCCATCAATATTGAAAGAATA
This sequence comes from uncultured delta proteobacterium, assembly GCA_963798475.1. Lineage (GTDB taxonomy): Bacteria > Desulfobacterota > Desulfomonilia > Desulfomonilales > Desulfomonilaceae > CAJBEZ01. The sequence continues at coordinate 291,917 of CAWCTI010000013.1, read as the reverse complement.
GCTCTGAAAAAAGGTCAAGAATGATTCTCCGTGTGACTTTGCGTTCAGGGAACTTCCTCCGTAATATTGGCTCCTGTCAGGATCGTCCAGCAAAATGTCGTCAAGTGAAGACGCAAAGTTAAAGAACACTTCGGCCCTGAAATGGAACCCATACTTTGGCCGCGTGCTGAAATAGAGTTTAATAAAGTGGGCCAGTTGCGTTTCGTAAGGATTTGAATGGAACCTGTGTGTTTTGCTTCCTCCCCAGGGCATGAAACCGCATTTTCTGGCTATGGCGTCAAGCAACGCAGATTTACCGACTCCGTTTTCCCCAGAAAAGAATACTATTTTCGATCCAATTTCTAGATCCTCAGTTGCCTGAAACGCCTTTATGTTGAAAGGAAATGTGTCGCGGACGGGAAATTTTTCACTATCGATTTTGATACGTTGCAGATACATGTGATCGCCGTATTTTAGAGCTAATCTTTGTTTATTGATGAGACAATCAGTCTTTTATCGTGAATCGCCACTGACAAAACCTTTCAGGAGGATGTGGATCAAGAGGAGCATGAACACACTCGACCCATATTTTTGGATCGATCACTTCGGCAAATTCTTCAAATTCTCCTCGGTGCATTTCTTTACAAGCGTACTCACCCAGATTTCTTTTCAGCCTGGAGGATTGGGTCGGGCAGTTAGGAACAGAAATTAGGACTTCACCTTCTTTATTTTCTATCTCATATCCCACAATTATCCTCCATGGGAAATATTCTAGCGCTTTTACAAACCCGTTGAGACCATTCTCCTTCACACCGAATCGATCAACTATTGCCTTGGCCGCCATTCCGGCCACTCGCCGCCAGACTTTTTCATTTATCCGGTTGGCTTCATCGGTCCCGTGATCCTGCTCCAAAAATATGTACCAAAAAGAATCTACTACGCGGTAATGCCAAAAAAGAAAATCCAAATACTCTTCTGACTTTTGGCCTTTTATCCACTCCGGCATCATGCCCAGATTCTCCCTTCGAGGATTCATGATAGTTACAAGATTGTGAATCATGGTCCATAATAAGTCAACGTTGCGACCAAACTTCCATCGCTTTACAATCAGCTTCGGCATGGTAAGATTATGCGAGTTCCTACATAGAAGAGGTGGTCATTAATGCCTAAAATAATTCCTGTATTGGTAGCTTTTTTGATCCTGTTCTCCCAATGGCCGGTTCACGCCCAGCAAAATTTCAAGCTGCCCGATGTATCCAAATTGAAATTGCTTACTACTCAGTGGTCAAACCATGCTTCTGACATTCCCGGCAAACAGACAAGAATGGATTTCTATTCCACTCCTGAGGGCCAAATAATTACAGTTTACTCATACAAAGGCAGGTCGATAGCGTTTAGCGTTCACTCAAACAGCGATGTTCAAAAGAGCTACAGGCTATTTATTGATCCAACAGGCAATCATCTTTTTCAGGAGACAAACCCCGCAGTTCACTGGGAGATCCCCAATTGGGCTCGATAGGTTCTGGCCGACGCATTTATTATTATATGTCCGAGGTTAATCAATCGATATAGGACGAATGTCCAATGCATGAGTTAGGAATAGTTCAAAGTATTCTTGATATAATTGAACAGCAGATGAAAACACATTCAGCAAAGCGTCTTGTACGCGTTGAACTTGAATTCGGCGCCATGACGGCCGTCATGCCCGACGCTATTGAATTTGCTTTCGTCGCTCTCACAAAAGATACCCCTCTCGAAGGAGCCGGACTTTCAATTACCGTCGTACCGATCAAGGCTGTCTGCCTGGAATGTGGACACAAGGCTGTGCTCGATGTGTTCACTCCATTTTGTCCTGACTGTTCCACGGGTGTTCTGAGTATTGTCGAAGGCAAAGACGAAATGCGAATAGTTTCTATTGAAATTGAATGACGCGTGACAACAGCAGTCAAATTTACAAAGCGGAGGCTGAAATGAAATTGAAAAATAAAAAGGCTGTCTTACTGGTCGAAGAAATGTACAATGAATTAGAAGTTTGGGTCCCGTATTACCGACTCAAGGAAGAAGGTGTTCAAGTTGTAGTAATAGGTTCTGGAACTGCACTTACCTATGCCGGGAAATACGGTATTCCTATAACGGTGGACAAATCGGCGAAAGAGGTAAGGGCGGAGGATTTTGACGGCATACTCATCCCTGGCGGATATGCGCCTGACAAAATGCGGATCCACCCTGAGATGGTAAAACTTGTCAAAGACGCTTTCAATATGGGAAAGATCGTAGCTTCAATTTGTCATGGAGGCTGGATGCTGGCGAGCGCGAATATAGTCATAGGTAGGAGAGTGACCTCTTATATTGGCATAAAGGATGACATGGTAAACGCTGGAGCCCTGTGGGAAGACTCAGAACTGGTTAAAGATGAGAATATCATCACGTCAAGAAAACCAGATGATTTGCCGGCGTTTTGTCGAAGCATAATAGAAGCTCTTAGCAAATGAATGGAAGTTGGTGTTGAAAACTCCATGATGGAGAAATCATTTTCATATATGTCCGTTTTTCCCGACGGAATAAGGGCGACTCGACTCGTCATCGACTTAAGTTCGGGTAACATCGAATCACTGGTCCCGGAATCCGGCCCTATAGAGAAATCATGTCTGCTTTTCCCTGGTTTTGTGGACATCCATGTTCATGCTAGAGAGTTTCCGAAACCGACGACTGCAGAAAACGACCTGATCAAAAACTGGGAATCTACCTGCAACAAGGAATTGTTCGCCTCCGCAGGCGACGCTGCTATAAATGGCGGAGTCACCTGCTTCGCTGCTATGCCCAACGATCCAACCCCACCGGACAACAAAACCACATATGATCAGAAACGGTTACTCGGGGCAGAATCCAGATGCCCCGTAATTCTGTTCGCTGCCATCACGGAACGTTCCGAACCTTGGGCTGACTTGCCCTACAAATTGTATTTGGACTCACGTCCAAATCAAGTAACTTTCTCAGACTGGGGTAAAGTAGAAGAAACGTTGAGCCGCTATAAAGGACATAGGCTTTTTTTTCACGCGGAAGACCCTGAGATACTCAGAAAAAACGAAGGTCAATCCGAACATTGGAAAAGACGTCCCCCGGAAGCTGAGTTTCGAGCTGTAGCGAAGATTCTTGATTTGACTCACAGATACCGTCTTGTAACCCACATATGTCACGTTTCTACAGAAGGCGCCGTAAAACTCATAAGGGACTACAATGAAACAGCGTCAACAAAAGTCACTTGCGAAGTTACGCCGCATCATCTTTTTTTCAGTGCTGATGAAACTGGATATCAGGGTGGTGGGAGAAAAACCGATATTCCCAGTTATATTCTCAATTGCAATCCGCCGCTAAGGTCGGAACATGACAGACAGATCATGATCGAAGCCTTACGGTCCGGCTTGATTCAAGTGTTGGCATCCGATCATGCGCCTCATTCTCTGGCCGACAAGAAACTTGGCGTTTCAGGCATGCCTCATCTCGACACTCTTGGCCCTTTCGTTGGATGGCTTATAAAAGATTGCGGTTTTGATCCCACGCTAATAGCCAAAGTTATTTCCGAAGAGCCATGTAGGATCATGGACTCGAATCTAAACAAGAAATATGGTCGGATACAGAAGGGATACGGCGGCTCATTCACAGTAATGGATTTTGGCAAAACAACAGAAGTTGGGCATTCAGATGGCCGTGTGCCAAACCGAACACTTTTCACCCGCTGCGGTTGGTCGCCTTTTGCGAACACATCTTTACCGGCCTATGTCAGGTTTACCGTTATTGACGGTGTCGCGTTCAATTATGGTGAAGAGCGCTGAGGGTAGGATCCCGACAAATGTTGAGTTTCAGGAAATCAAGGTGAGCATCATGAACTTTCAAGGTCGCGACATCATTTCTATGAATGATCTGACCCGCGAAGAAATCGATTACATTCTGTCCACAGTTCCAGAGCTTCAGAAACAACCCAATAAGGCCTCGCTATGCAATCATAAAGTTTCAGCGATGCTGTTTTTTGAGCCTTCTACAAGGACCCGTACGTCGTTTGAAGTTGCAATGCGGAATCTTGGGGGGAGGATAGGAGGATTTTATGACGCGAACATTACTTCGGCAGTCAAAGAAGAATCCTTATGGGACACTGTCAAGATGCACGACGGGTACGGATTTGACGTAATAGTAATACGTCACCCTCTAAAAGGGGCCGCAAGGGTTGCCGCCGAAGCCGCTGACATTCCTGTAATCAATGCGGGGGATGGTCCAAACCAACATCCGACGCAGACCTTGCTGGACCTCTATTCGATACGAGAGACCCAGGGGCGCCTGGATGGCATCTCGATCGCAATGGTTGGCGACCTCATGAATGGAAGAACAGTACATTCTTTGACTGAGGCCCTTTTGAAATATGAAAATTGTAGACTGATATTCATATCGCCAAGAGATCTCGCCATGCCACGCTCAATAATTGACAAATGCGCCAGGGCGTCCATGGACAGAGGAGTCACGTTTGTCGAAGCAGGTCGAATCGAAGACCACATAAGCCAAGTGGATGTTCTATACATGACAAGGATACAGATGGAGAGGCTTCAGGAACGCGCCCTGGCTGAGAAATTCCGAAGCATATACAGATTGGAAGCCGGTATGTTGAATGACGCCAAGCCCAATATGAAGATTATGCATCCTTTGCCACGCGTCACAGAGATTGCCCAGGATGTCGATGAAACACCATATGCGTATTATTTCCAACAGGCCAAGAATGGACTTCTGGTTCGTGAAACATTACTCGCCTTGATACTTGGAGCCATAACATGAAGGATAGACCAATCACGATCGCAAAAATTGACTCTGGGATTGTCATAGACCACATACCAGCGGGCAAGGCTTTTCTAATTTCTCAGGTGCTGGGACTAAACGCCCTAGCCAGGAAAACCGGCGACATCATAGCAATTGGTATAAATTTCGAATCTCAATCCCTGACCAAAAAGGACATTATCAAAGTCGAAAACTTGAGCCTGACTCGTAACATGCTGAATGTGGTGGCGCTGATAGCGCCGATAGCCACTGTAACACGGATTGAGAATGGGAAGGTTACGGAAAAACACAAAGTAGATGTCCCCGATTCTGTGGGTGACATTGTCGTGTGCCCCGACCGTTTCTGTATAACCAACCACGAACAAGTGCCATGCAAATTTGTGATTGCAGGAAAGAACCCTTTAACATTGAGGTGTCACTATTGCGAAACCGAATTCTTTGGACCACTAATAAAGTATAAGGAAAAAAACTAGCCGAAACTTGTCCGTCTTGAAACAAAAAGGCGGTCGGATACTCCGACCGCCTTTTTCAGTTTCCGTTGAGACGGAAAATGGACTAGTACATGCCGCCTGGAGGCATACCACCACCCGGCATAGGGGGAGCTTCTTTTTCTTTAGGCTTCTCTGCGATCATAACCTCGGTAGTTAGCATCAAGCCGGCCACGGAGGCCGCGTTTTGCAGAGCTAGTCTTGTAACCTTGGTAGGATCAATAATTCCATTCTCAAGAAGGTCTTCGTAAACCTCTTTGTAGGCGTTGAACCCGAAAGCGCCTTCTTTGTGCTTGATCTTGTCCACAACTATGGACCCGTCATGGCCGGCATTAACTGCGATCTGCCTGATCGGCTCTTCGAGGGACCTAAGAACTATCTTCGCTCCAACTTTTTCATCACCTTCGAGCTTCAGGTCGGTGATGGACTGAAGACATCTCAGATAGGCTACGCCGCCACCAGGAACTATGCCCTCTTCCACCGCTGCTCTGGTAGCGTTCAGGGCGTCTTCAACGCGGGCCTTCTTTTCCTTCATTTCGGTCTCGGTCGCAGCGCCTACATTGATAACCGCTACGCCACCGACCAACTTGGCCAGACGCTCTTGGAGTTTTTCACGGTCATAATCTGAAGTTGTTTCGTCGATCTGGGTACGAATCTGTCGAACCCGACCTTCAATCTTTTCCTTGGCTCCCGCTCCATCAACTATGGTAGTGTTATCTTTGTCAATTGTCACTCTTTTGCAACGACCGAGGTCATTCAGGCTAATGTTTTCAAGCTTCAGCCCCAGGTCTTCGGAAATCACCTGGCCACCGGTTAGTATCGCTATGTCTTCGAGCATTGCCTTCCTGCGGTCGCCAAAGCCGGGCGCCTTTACCGCGCATGCGGTAAGTGTGCCACGTAGTTTGTTGACCACCAGAGTGGCCAAAGCCTCTCCTTCAACATCTTCCGCTACTATCAACAGAGGACGACCCATTTTTGCGACCTGCTCCAGCAACGGGAGCATGTCACGCATATTCGAAATCTTTTTCTCGTTGATCAGAATGTAAGGCTCATCCAGGACAACTTCCATTCTCTCAGGATCACTGACGAAGTACGGGGACAGGTAACCACGATCAAACTGCATACCTTCTACTACATCCAGAGAGGTTTCCATCGCCTTGGCTTCTTCTACGGTAATGACACCCTCTTTGCCAACTTTTTCCATAGCCTCGGCTATGATGTTACCGATTGTCGGATCATTATTGGCTGAGATTGTTCCTACCTGAGCGATCTCTTTCTTATCCTTGGTTGGTTTGGACAGTTTCTTGAGATTGGCAACAACGGCTTCAACGGCAAAGTCGATTCCTCTCTTGAGGTCCATCGGGGAAGCGCCGGCTGCAACCATCTTGATGCCTTCGCGGTAAATAGCCTGCGCTAAAACCGTAGCTGTTGTAGTTCCATCACCTGCGACATCGGAAGTTTTGGAAGCGACTTCTTTCAGCATCTGAGCGCCGAGGTTTTCGAACTTGTCTTCAAGCTCGATTTCCTTAGCGACAGTCACACCATCTTTGGTTACAGTGGGAGCACCCCATGATTTCTCCAGAATAGCGTTTCTTCCCTTGGGGCCAAGAGTTGATTTCACGGCATCCGCCATAATGTTAACGCCCTTGAGGATTTTGTCCCTAGCTTGCTGTTCAAAAAGAATAATCTTCGCGGCCATATAATCACTCCTTAGAATTATTTATGTTTTACTAAAAATTTTGTCATGATAAGGGTTTTCGGGTAAACGAATTATGACTCGACGAGACCCAGGATGTCGTCTTCACGCATTATCAGATATTCTACGCCATCGACTTTGATTTCAGATCCGGAATACTTGCCGAACAGTATTGTGTCGCCTTCTTTGAGTTCGAGCGGAATCAGTTTGCCGTCTTCGGTTTTCTTGCCTTTTCCAACGGCGATGATTTTGCCTTGCTGCGGTTTTTCCTTGGCGGAGTCAGGCAGGATTATACCGCCTTTGGTAACTTCCTCTGATTCCACCCTCTCAACAAGGATTCGATCATAAAGAGGACGAAATTTCATGATATAACCTCCAAATTCTTTCTTTTTGGTATAGAACTGTTTGGAGCGCTAGACGCTTGTTAGCACTCACTACATATGAGTGCCAATCATCGGTCAGTTTGTCAACCCCTTCATCAACAAAATTTAAAGGAAGACAAAAATGAGAACGGAATTGATATGTCCCCAATGCGGTTTCGTAATGTTCACCTACAAAAATCCACTACCAACAGTTGACATAGTGATCAGAAATCAAGGCGGAATAGTCCTGATTAGCAGAAAAAACGCTCCCTTTGGTTGGGCATTACCAGGAGGATACGTCGATTACGGCGAATCCGTGGAAGAGGCGGCCTTAAGGGAAGCTAAGGAAGAAACATCTCTTGATATACATAATTTGAAATTAATGGGAGTTTATTCCTCACGGAACAGAGATCCCAGGCATCACACCATTTCTACTGTATTTACAGCACAAAGTGATGGTTTTCCCTGCGCTGGAGACGACGCGGCGAAAGTTCAGGTCTTTCAAAAAGAAAACCTGCCCAAGGACATGGCTTTCGATCATGCTGAGGTCATTAAAGACTTTTTTCGATCATGCTCGGATTCTCACTCATGATACCAATTCTGAGATAATTTGGATCAAGCCACTGTATTCCGGAGTTGCATGATTGTTAATCACTGTCTAATATCAATGTATTGTATCTAATGGGAGTTAATTGATGATTGGAATATCAAAGCTTTACTGCGGCGCTGTGGAGGCATCGGACCCTTTGCGCTACGGACGAATGTCCAGGGATCTGCCTTCACATCTCCTTCAGTTTTCCAAGGATAAAAAACCGGTAGTAGTCTGGAATATTACTCAACAGTGTAATCTTAAATGCGTCCACTGTTATTCACGTTCTGAAGACAAGAAATATTCCAATGAGCTGTCTACTGATGAAGGTATTCAACTCCTTGACGATCTGGCAGGATTTGGTTCTCCAGTGGTTCTTTTTTCCGGAGGTGAGCCGCTGATTCGGCCCAACATTCTGAAATTGATCCAGCACGCCACAGTTTCCGGCATGAGGGCTGTCCTCTCAACCAACGGCACATTGATCGATGAATCTGTGGCCACCAAGCTTAAAGACATCGGATTGTCATACGTGGGAATAAGCCTGGATGGTCTGGAAAGGGTTCATGACTCCTTTAGGGGAGTTAAAGGGACTTTTGAACGCGTCCTAAGAGCTATACACTATTGCCAGACAGTCGGTTTGAAGGTTGGACTCCGGTTTACAATCAACAAAAGGAATTTCCAGGAAATCGACGGGATATTCGACCTCGTGGAGCAACAACATATCCCCAGAATCTGCTTTTATCACTTGGTATATGCAGGTAGGGGCGCTGATCTAATGAATGAGGACTTGGACCACAAACGAACCAGAAAGGTGGTCGATCTGATTATTGATAGGACAATGGATCTTCACGAGAAAGGCATGGCTGTTGAAGTTCTCACAGTGGATAACCACGCTGACGGACCTTATATCTACCTTAGACTCTTAAAAGAGAACCCAGATAGGGCCGGGCAAGTCCTTGAGCTGCTCCAAATGAATGAGGGAAACAGTTCTGGCCGAGGGATTGGCTGCGTGTCTTGGGATGGAACTGTTCATGCTGACCAGTTCTGGAGGCATCACAGTTTTGGAAATATTCGAAATAGCCCTTTTAGCACGATCTGGACAAACCCCAACGATGAACTGTTACAGAAGCTAAAACAGAAAAAGAATTTTGTGACTGGACGATGCTCATCCTGTAAATGGTTAGATATATGTGGAGGAAATTTCAGGGTTCGGGCCGAAGCCGCTCTCGGGGACCTGTGGGCACCGGACCCGGCATGTTATCTCACTGACGAGGAAATAGGACTTACTTAGCGCGTAATTCGCATCAAACTGTCTCTGGCGAGGGCCCAGTTAGTGGCGATTATATTCTCTTGTCGGGGTAAGGATAGCCTTATATGCTCATGGGTGGTCACGTCCGAAATATAGATGATGTTGTATTTCTAAGAGAAAATGGATTTGACTTCGGCGAAGTGATCCTGAACGATTACGACGCAGGGCTTTACTGGAGCAACTTGGACGTTGATCGACTTGCGGGGCCTTATTTCAGGCTTATCGCTCATGGGCCTCACGAGGGAGATCCAACCAGCTTAACAAACCTTTGGGAGAACTACTACCCTGCGCTAAGAGCTACCATTGAGACTACAGCCTTGATCCATGCCAATCTATTAACGGTACATTTTTGGGTAGACCCACGTTACGTTTCAGAGCGTCAAATCCTTGAGAAGAAAAAGGCGTTCAAAGATCTTTTTCTATACGCTAGGAGCAACGGGGTTACATTGAGCCTTGAAAATCTGTCCGAAACGGCCTCCGACCTTTCCTATGCTCTGGATGAAATTGTCAACTCCTCAATTACGTTGGACATTGGTCACGGGCAATTATTGACACAGTCAAACACATCATTCGAAATTATTGCTCAACTTTCTGAAAAAATTCATCATGTTCATGTACACGACAATTCGGGCGGTAACGGTGTAAAAGATGACCTGCATTTGCCGATTGGTGATGGTATCATTGATTTCGAAGCTGTCTTAAAGGCGCTTTTGGCTTCCGGTTATAACAAAACTGTTACACTGGAACTGAAACGTCACGAATTGCTCGTCTCCAGACAGCGGCTGGTCAATATCATAGAGCGTGTTAAAACGGACTCCACGCAGCGATATGGCCTTACCTGATGCATGCTGTTCAATTAATTCGGAAAGAGGGATCACATGAAAACAGAGAAGAGTTTCAAGGAAATGACAATATCGGGTCTAGCCTCGGATTCCAGAAACATGCAGCCTGTTGTGATCCTGCGTGAAAAGGGAGGGGATCGGGAATTATATATCTGGATTGGTCCTGTCGAGGCTATGGCCTTGCAAAGGGCCATAGCCAAAGAAATCTTTCAACGCCCCCTGACGCACGAATTGCTCCGAAATGTGATCGAAAAAACTGGCGCTCACATTGAGCACATAGAAATAGACGATCTCAAGGAACATACATATTATGCGACGATTTATATAAAGACCGCTGATTCAAAGTTGATTACTGTAGACGCCAGGCCTTCTGATTCGCTCGTTCTGGCTACTTGGGCGGGCGTAGCCATATTCGTCAACGAAGAAGTCATTGAAGGAATGTCCGATTCCGAAGAGATGGAAGAACCAAAGACTAAGTTGGTACTCACTCAGGAGGATGTCGAACGGACAGATGAAGAACTTACAAAAATTTTGGAACGAATAAACCCAGACGATATTGGCAACGCTTGAATTTGGGATTTCCTTGTTTTTCTTCCAGAGTGATTTTTCGTGCTTGACATGTTCCAGAAAACCAGTCCACATTCCTCAACAATCATGACAAACTTATTTACAGACTCAACGAGCTTGAAACGCGTTTACAGACTAAGAACCTTAGTAGAATCTGACAGCTATGTTGGGCGTTAAATCCAAACCGACGGCGAAGAAATCAGTGGCCATGGGTGGAGGTCCATTTAGGCTTCTGAAATATTTCATCCTTTCAGGTTTTACGGTTATTGCCGTTGTGACGCTCTTGCTGGGCGCGTTTTTGTACACCCGTAGCGTAGACACTCTTCTCAAGGGGGCTGAAAACTACGCTCGCCTCCTGGCAGAGAACCTCAATTACAATATTTTTGTAGGATTTTATGCCCCCCTTAAAGCTCGAGGGCTGAGTATGGACCTCAGAAAATGGGACCAATTCGGAGCCCTCGATTCATTGATTAAGGACTTCACTTACGGGCTTCGCATTGATCGGATCAAGATCATCGATAAAAACAAGAAAATCGTATACAGCACTGATTACGACTTGATCGGGAAATATGAGCCGGAAAATCAAGCTGTCGATGAAGCTCTACTCAATGGCAAAGACCAGACCAAGATCAGACAGGGGAAAAGATCTGCGACAAATTGGTACGGCGTATGGCAGGCTGACACATATTACCCGTTAAGGGAAGGTACCGGAAATTATTGGATGTTGGGGGCCATATATGGTGTCATTCAGATAACTCAAGACGTAACTGACCAGTACGTCAATGTTCAGCGTTACGTGGTAATCATTCTCCTTGTCGCGAGCGGTCTCATGGCATTTCTTTTTGTGACTCTCACCCTGATTGTCCGTCGCGGAGAGAGGATTCTCATAGAAAGAGCCGAAGAGCAAAAGCTTCTTGAGGACAAGTTACAGCAATCCGAGAAGCTAGCTTCAATTGGTCAAATGGTTGCGACTATTGCGCATGAGATACGCAATCCATTAGGAATTATCAGATCATCGGCGGAGGTTCTAGCCAACAAGGCGAACCCGGACATATCCAAAATCAAAAGATTCTCCAACATAATCTTGGAGGAAGCCACAAGGCTCAGTTTAATCCTAACGGACTTCCTGGACTTCGCAAGGCCGAAATCTCCGGCGTCCAGCCCCGTAGACGTGAGAAATATTGTGGCCCGTGTCAGGAATATTCTCGAACACGAAATCGTGTCTCGAAAGGTTTCGTGGTTGGAAACCGTTGAAGAATCCGAATATGAGCCCATAGTTCTTGGAGACTCGGACCTTCTGTATCAGGCGTTTCTGAATATAACCATGAATGCGTTTGAGTTTATGGACGAGGGAGGCGCTTTTGAGATAACTATTCAAACGGAAGAATCGACTGTTAGAATAACTTTTGCTGATGATGGGCATGGAATAAAAAAGGAAAATTTGAACAAAATATTCACACCTTTTTTCACTACTAATCAAATGGGAACAGGTTTAGGCCTTGCCGTAACGCACAACATTGTCACGGCTCACAATGGTGAGATTACCGTATCCAGCGAAGAAGGAGAAGGAGCGGTCTTTACAATCGTTCTTCCGAGAAGAATCAACAACCGGAATTAAATCTGGTTTCCCCGAGGTTGGAATATGGCAAACGTCTTAGTCGTGGATGACGAGAGAAATTACCTTTTCGTATTGGAGGACCTTCTCATTGATGAAGGCTATAACGTTCTTACAGCGTCATCAGGAACGGAGGCATTGGAATTATTGAGGAACCAGAAGGTTGACGCTGTGCTCTCAGATATCAAAATGCCTGGAATGAACGGCATAGAACTCCTTGAAAGGATTTTCGCAAACGACCCCGGGCTGCCTGTGATTCTAATGACCGCGTTCGCAGAGGTCGATCAAGCCGTCTCCGCCATGAAGAAGGGGGCTATTGATCACATACAGAAGCCATTTGATAACGACGACATCAAGCGTGCCGTAGCAAGAGCGGTTCAAAAAAGGAGTCTGGATAACAACCTTCGGCGTCTTGACTCTTCAGACTACGACCCTGTATGGGGCACCATAATCGGTGAATCCGAGGCTATGGATCGTGTCTTCCAGATAGTGAAAAGGGTTGCCGACACTCCAGCTACGGTGCTGATTTCAGGCGAGTCGGGGACTGGAAAGGAAGTCATAGCTAAGGCTTTGCACAAGGCGTCTTCCCGCGCTTCAAAGGCTTTTGTATCAATTAATTGTGCTGCAATCCCCGAGACTCTGCTCGAATCCGAATTATTCGGTTATGAAAAAGGCGCGTTTACTGGGGCGGTTTCGACCAAACAGGGGAAATTTGAGATTGCGGATAGCGGCGTCCTTTTCCTTGATGAAATTGGGGAAATGTCTCTCAACCTACAGGTGAAATTGCTGCGGGTCCTTCAGGAGCAAGAATTTCAGAGAGTTGGAGGTAACCGTGACATTCGTGTTGATGTCAGGTTGATCGCCGCAACTAACAAAGATCTTCGAGCACAGGTAGACGCCGGATTATTTAGATCCGACCTCTTTTTTCGTCTAAACGTTGTGCATGTGCCAATGCCTCCGTTGAGGGAACGTATGATCGACATTCCACTCTTAATTACATATTTCCTAAAAAAATTCTGTGAGCGTTTGGCAAGACCAATACTGGAAATTCAGCCGGAAACAATGAGGGTTCTTTGCTCCTATTTATGGCCAGGCAATGTTCGGGAATTGGAAAACGCGATAGAATACGCTATTCTAATGTCTAAAGGACATTCGATCACAATTGAGGACCTGCCAAATCAAATTAGATCACATAAGATACCGGATTCAAGTTGTGATCTTAACTTGGAAGAAAACACCGGACTTATGAACGCGTTGGACGCCATGGAAGAAAAGATGATCAGGGACGCTCTGAGAAAAACCGGCGCGATCCAGGCTCAGGCAGCCAAGATTCTTGGGATCTCGAGAAGTAACTTGCAGTACAAGATGAAGAAATATGGGCTCCTTCAATAGTTCATTTAACATTAGGGTTTTTGTTGGGTTGACACCATTTGTGAATTACTTTATAGAAAAAAGTGATTTCAAATTGATGCGGTGGTTTTCTCTGTAATCATGGAGAAGAGGGTCTTAACCATGCGGAATTTTATCAATTATGGAGTATGTGTTATTTTAAGTATGGCCAGCGTCACATTAGCTCAAGGCCAGTACTACGACGACAGTTCTTATCGGGATAGCTCCAATAGTTATATGGAGACACAACAGCCTTATTCGGGATACCCTAATCAGGGAGTTTCAAATTATCAGGAGACGCCTAATACATATCCTTCCCCAAACTTGCAATATGATTCTAGAGACGCAGAGCGAATATTGCGGGAACAGATGGCGCGCACTTCGGAACATGACAATTCCGACTACAATTCTCAGCAACCGGAGATGTACGATAATTATTACGGACACCGATTGCACGATGAGGGTCAAATCCAGCGAGTGTTGGCCGACGCTCGAAATATCGGTAGCTTTATAAGGAACAAAAACGGTAAATCGTTCATCATTATAGATAAGAGGAATTTTCAATATTATCTGTATGATAGGGAAGGTCGATTATTACGCATAGGACCGGTCGCTATAGGCAAGGGAAAAACCAGGACAGGGGCGTTTGAAACGCCGGTCGGCATATTCCCTATTAAGAGTAAGGTTGCTGTCGCTGACTGGGTTCGGCCTGACTGGTATTTCATCGAGGAAAAAGAGCCTATACCGGCCAGGTGGGAAGATCGCAGAGTGCCCGGTTTCTTCCGATATAAACTGGTATTTGATGGCTCCAGATATATTCATTATGCCGAAGCTACAGGGGGCCGACTAACTCACGGGTGTCTTGGCCTCGATTGGCAGGACGCGGAAGCGGTGTTTCATACTCTTTCTGTGGGTTCCTATTGTATAATTGTTGACCAGGGACTCCTCACCAGACTTGCTCGTGGCGAGTTCCCACTGCCCAAACCGGTAGTGAAACCTGCAACGCCTGAAGAACCTACCTTCACCGCTAGGGCAGAGCCTTCGCAACCCGAATCGGGAGGGGTTTCACAAGCTGTTGACAATGTGCCGCAAAAGCCCATATCCAATCTCTGGTAGTAGTCCTATTTTTTTTGCGCGCCTTGAATTTGCTAGCTTGATCCACATTAAACGGGTGTTCCGCACATGACCCTTTCCTCAAGAATGCTTGGATTTGCTATTTTACTCTGTTTTGCGACTATTTGCTCTTCTTGTCTTACCGCGTCTATGCCAAAGAGCGCTCGCATGGATGACGAGGCTCAGTCTGGTTCGGAACTTTCGCAAACTTCTATCGGTAATTCAGACAAAAGCGTCGTCGGCAAGTGGGAACTACTGTACCAGATAAATGACAAGGGTGAGCGTCAGAACCCGAAGGACCAGACGAAAACCCAGATTGAATTCACGAACAATGGACAGGTAATGTTTAACCGATTCGATAATGAAAATTCGGACAGCGTGAAAAGCAGAACCGGTAAGTACTCGGTTGAGAAAAACCAGATCAGCATAACTGACGACGCTGGCAACACCGTTAAGTGGCCATTTCAGATATCCGGCGACTCGTTGATTATCTCAATGCCTGAAGTAAACAAGAAGTTTCATTGGAGGAGAATTAGTTGAAAAGGTCCTCCTCAATTTGTTTGGTATTGTCGTTGTCTCTGGGGCTGATTCTTGCGACATATTCCGCCTGGGCAAAAGACCGAAGCGAAATCCTGCGATATGAAGTTTCGTGGAACGGAACAAAAGCCGGTCATGGCGATATAACAATGAAATGTGACGCGAATAAAATGTCTGTCACAGCTCAAGCTGTTTCAGATGGAGCCCTGAAAACTATACTGGAACTTTGGAGTCGAGTTCAGGCCACCTTTTCAATAAATACGTTCCAGCCAGAGTCATACCGCTTTCATCTCAAGTCAAATCTTTTGCGATCCGAGGTTGTAGATCTCTCCTTCGACAAAAAAAGTCAAACCGTTCAAGTAAATAAGAAAAATGGAAACGAGGTCGAAAGCCACTCTGAGAGCGCCTTGGGACTTCGTGACCCAATAAGCGCCGTTTATCTGCTCCGAAACCGCAAGGATCTCGGTAAGCCTTTGTCCGTAGATATCTACGACGGAAAGGACAAGGCTCGGCTTTTCGTCTATCCAGTGGGGCCCGAGATGATCAATATCAAAGCAGGGTCATTGTCGGCCATACGTATGGATTTACGTCTGGATAAACTTGGCCGCGAACCCAGGGAAATTGCCAAAGGGAAACTATGGATTTCTAATGACGAGAAGAGAATTCCTCTACTCTTAACTTCCTCACCAATTGTAGGGACTGTCAGGTTTGAGCTTGTTCAGGCTCAGATGTGACCCAATCATCCTTGAATTTCTCAATTCTTATATCCAATATTCATTGTTAGACGAATGCATCCGGGACACTTCTTTAACGAACCGCTGGCGCAGGAGATTCTTCGAATTTCACTTAGTCTCTGTGACGAGAGTTATTTAGTTGGTGGCTGCATTCGCGACATTCTTATCGGCAATTTCCAAATTTCGGACCTCGACATCGCTGTGGAGGGTGATGGTTTTCAGATCGCCCGTGAAGTGACTGATAAACTTAGTGTAAAGGCATCCTTTGTTGCTCTGGACAAAAACCGGCGAACCGGCAGAATAGTTGTTTCTCAAGCGCCGCACATAACAGTGGATATTTCCTCTTTCAAGGGCTCGAACATAAACCAGGACCTTTGTCATAGGGATTTCACAATAAACTCAATCGCTGCGCATCTGTGGGACGTCATCAATGGAAGAGTCTGTGAGGCCATAATTGATCCCCTACGCGGCAGCCAGGACATTGAACAAAAAACTATTCGGATGTGCTCACCAAACTCCTTTACTGAAGATCCGCTTAGGATGCTCAGGGCATTGAGGTTTTCCTCGCAATTGGGTTTTAGTATTTGCCCTGAAACAGTGCTGGGGATTCAAAAATCCGCTGCGCTTATTCAAAGTGTTTCGGGAGAGCGCGTAAGGGATGAACTCGAGATACTATTTCGTTCAAACCACTCCGCCAAAATTATCGAGCAGATGGCCGAGTCTTCCCTGCTCTGGGAAATCCTTCCGGAATTGAAACATTCGAGGGGATTCGACCAAAATGCGTTTCATCATTTAGACGTTTGGGGACACACTGTGGAAGCCCTGGAGAATCTCGAATCCATCATTGACAACTTGCCAAATTTTTTCGGCTCTCTCTCTGAAAAGGTGTTTAACTATATTTATGAACAACCCGTTACAGACAGGCCTCGGCAATGGCTGTTAAAGCTAGCTATTTTGTTTCACGATTCAGGAAAACCATTTTCACTAAGCGTGGATGAGAACGGCAAACGTAGATTTATTGGTCATGAAAAGATCTCCAAGACTCTATTTCTTGAGGCCGGGACCCGAATGAGACTGGCTTCCAGGGAATTGTCGGAAGTATCATCGTGGGTAGAAGGTCATATGAGACCTTCAATACTCACCGTGGAAAATCCCTCGCAACGTTCCATAGTGAGGCTTCTTCATCGATTTGGAACACATTTTGTCGGCCTGATTATTTTGTATCTGGCAGACTTGCTTGCAGCTAAAGGACCGGGAAGAGACCCCGCTGACATTCCAAGAGCCAGGAATGGAGCACGAAAAGCCGTTGAACTTGCCTTTAAAGAGGAAGAAACCCCTATCATTCCGTTATTGGATGGATTTGATCTGATGTCCGAGTTCGGTCTTGAACAGGGTCCCCATTTGGGTACCATTATCAGATGGTTGGTCACAGAACAGTCTTTAGGCCTAGCACAGGACCGCGAGCAGGCTAAAGAGGCGATCCGGCGATATCTCAAGAAAAATCCTGTCGCACAAAAAAAAATAGGGAACCTGATCTCTTAATCAGATACCCTCATGTTATTTCATAGACTGAACCTACTTACTATCAGACAAACAAGCCCAAATTTATTCGCATATCAACTGCCTGTTTCTCGGCCGTAATAACTGAGAAGGGGAAAAATCGTCAACGCAAAGGCCGAAAAACACTTATTCTTTACTCAATGACGCCCCAAGATTTTCTTTGAGTAAATCGCCCAAATTGGATGCGACCACGTCCTGACTGCCGCCATAACTCTTCTGTTCGTAATCAGCGGTTCTCTCGAGGCTCTTTATTGAAAGGGCAATTTTTTTGTCCTTCTTGTTGACCTTTAACACTACAGCAGTGAGTTCGGCTCCCTCTTTGGTAAAATCATGGGGAGAACTCACTCTTTCTTTGGACAATTCGGAAACGTGAATCATTCCTTCGATGCCTTCCTCTATTTCAAGAAACACACCGAAATCAGTGATGGACGAAACCTTTCCAACAACTTTGGAACCAGGAGGATACCGATCGGGAACAGTTTCCCACGGGTCTTCCATCATTTGTTTAATGCCGAGGGAGAAGCGTTCATTCTCTTTGTCGATGTTTAAAACAACGGCTTGAACAGTTTGTCCCTTTTTGTAGAATTCTCCAGGATGCTTGATTCGCTGAGTCCAGGATATGTCAGATATGTGAACAAGACCATCTATGCCCTCGTCAATTCCGACAAATATTCCAAAGTCCGTAACATTCCTGATTTTACCTTCAATTTTGGTACCTTCCGGGTAACGCTCGGCGATGACGTCCCAAGGATTGGAACGCAACTGTTTGATCCCCAAAGAGATCCTTTTCTGGTCTTTGTCCACATTGAGTACCATGACATCTATTTCTTCCCCGATGTGGACCATTTTGGACGGATGCCTGGGTTTCTTGGTCCAGGCCATTTCGGACACATGAACGAGGCCTTCAACCCCTGTTGCAAGCTCGACGAACACACCGTAGTCAGTGATGCTGACGACCCTTCCAGACCATTTCGACCCGATAGGGTAAGTTTGATCAACGGTTTCCCAAGGATCAGGAGTAAGTTGCTTCATGCCGAGCGAAACCCGTTCCTTGTCATTGTCAAACTTTAGAACTTTGACTTTAATCTCGTCTCCTACCTTGATTATGTCAGCAGGGTGATTGATCCGTCCCCAGGACATGTCTGTTATATGAAGCAAGCCATCAATACCGCCAAGGTCGATAAATGCCCCATAGTCGGTAATGTTTTTGACAACTCCGTTAAACACTTCTCCACTTTCGAGCGCATGGGAAATAAAATCCTTGCGCTGATCACGAGTCTTGTCGAGAAGTGGTCGGCGAGACAGCACTATGTTGCCGCGTTTACGATTATATTTTAGTACATTGAATTCGAATGTCTCACCAATATATTTATCAAAATTTCGGACGGGTTTGAGATCGATCTGAGAGCCTGGAAGGAACGCTGGGACACCAATATCAACTTGCATGCCGCCTTTAACGCGCGCTACGATCTTTCCTAGAATCGTCTTTTCAGTTTCACAAATCTGAGCGACTTCATCCCATATCTTGATCTTGTCGGCTTTGGTTTTAGAGATCCTGACTCCGCCACTGTCTCCCATGTCTTCCAAGAAGACTTCGACTTCATCGCCTACTGCGACAGTCAGTTTGCCCTCGCTGTCCATGAACTGATCAATAGGTATTTGTCCTTCAGATTTCGACCCAACATCGACCATAACGTGTTCAGGAGTAATCTGAACTACTACACCTTGTACGATCTGGCCCTCCTGGGCTTTGTGAAAACTGCTTTCGACGAGTTCCGCGAAATTTTCCTCTTTGGTAGTATCCTGCCCCTCTTCTTCGTTGGTTAAGTTGTCATTAGATTGGGTTTCCAAATTTTCCATCCAGTAAGCACCCCCAGACTCTTTTGTCCGCCGTCGGTATTTCAACTAAGCTGCGTAATCTAAAACATATATATGTTTTTCCAAATCATTTCAAGAAAAACTTGGAAAGACCAGTGGTTTTTTGAATCACTTTCCTATTTTGACAGTCCCAGCCTAGATTTTACCAACTCTAGCATTATCCCCAGGATTTGATCCGGCGTCAAATTTGTCGTGTCCACGATCGTGGCGTCCGGAGCTGGGACCATAGGCGCAAGGCTTCGCGTTTCATCACGATGGTCCCGCGCGCGCATTTCCGACAAAACTTCAGGATATAAAGGTCGGGCACCTTTTTGTACTAGTTCCTCGTACCTACGTTTGGCTCGCACTTCGGCACTCGCGGTCAGGAAGAACTTCACCTGCGCAAAAGGGAATACCACGGTGCCCATATCACGGCCCTCAGCTACAAGATCGCACTGTCGCGCTACTGACCGCTGGATCCCAATCAATTTTCGCCTGACTTCTGATTTCGCAGAAAAAATTGAAGCTGCGACCCCAACGTCCTCCGACCTGATTTCAGCGCTCACATCTTCCTCGCCAAGGGCGATTTGCATAGTCCCAACAGCCGGTTCAATTACTATATTCATATATTTCAGTAAATCATCCGGGATGACTTCATCGTTAGGAATTATCCCTGCTCTGAGCAAAGCTAATGCCACGGTCCTATATAGAGCTCCGCTGTCAAGTATGCAGAATCCCAGACGCTTGGCAAGATTTCGCGCAATTGTCGTCTTACCGGCCCCTGCCGGACCGTCTATCGCAATAACAACGAACGGTTTCTTCTGAAAATTGTTTGATTTCTGAGTCACTATTGTCCAGGTATACTGTTCACGAATCCATTACAGATTGATCATCTATATGACTTGTCGCTCAACAAGTCCTCAACAGTCGTTTCCAAGGCGTTTAAAAACTTCCTGTTCTGGGCTTCCAAACCTATGGTAACCCTTATATGATCAGGAAGTCCGAAACTTTTCAGATGCCTCACTATTATTCCTTCCTTTAGCAACGCCAGATACAACGATTCAGCATCACAATTAGGCCTGAAAGTTATAAAATTCGCCTGTGTGGGTATTGGAGCAAAACCGAGCGAGTTCAGGCCGTCAAACAGGAATTTTTTACCAAGAGAATTTGTCTCCCGAGATTTTGAGATGTGATCACTGTCCAGCAGAGCTTCCGCGGCGGCCTCTTGGGCCAAGAGGTTGACGTTGAACGGCGGCCTCACACTGTTGAGTAATTGAATCAGCCAAGGCTGGGAAATTCCGTAGCCAATTCTCAGTCCGGCCAGGCCGTATATTTTGGAGAAAGTACGCAAGAAAATCAGATTCTCCGATTGGTCAATGTAATCAACACCCGTCGGGCAATCAGCGCTGTCAATATACTCGTGATAAGCTTCGTCCAAGACAAGGATGACGCCTCGCTCTCTGGTAACATAGAGCAATCCCTCAAACTCCGAATTCCCGATGATTGTGCCTGTCGGGCTGTGCGGATTGGACAGGAACAGCATTCTTGTCCTATCAGTTATCGCGTTTGCCATTGCATCCAGGTCAAGATGAAAAGCTTTTAATGGCGTCTCTACCGATTTGCCACCGAAAAGCCGGGTCACGATTTTATACATGGAAAACGCGTTGTGCGGCATTATGACTTCGTCGTCCACCCCTACAAAAATATGCGCAAGCATCTGCATGATTTCATCCGAGCCATTTCCCAGGATGACTTGATTGAAAGAAACGCCGTAGCGTTCAGCGAGTGCTTTCCGCAATTCAGGGCCGGTAGATTCGGGGTAGATGTTAGTCATCCTGATATTTTTCATTATTGCGTCCATTGCCTTTGGAGACGGTCCCAATGGGTTCTCGTTGGACGCCAGTTTTATGGCGTTGGAGATCCCGAACTCGCGCTCAAGTTCCGCAACAGGTTTTCCTGGAGCATATTCAGGGATCGATAACACATAAGGCATCACGCGTGTCCTGGCCCAATCAGGAATTTCTGCGCTCATTATTAAATTGACCTCTCATTTTCAGAGCAACTCCTATCCTTCTTTGACAGAAGCCAGAATAAACTTGGAAGGATTTTTATAACTGTCTACTCAGGATAGGTCAACACCAGGTTCATCAGTCAACGTTTTCTTGTATTTTTCTGACAGTCGGTCTAAATTTTAAACAACGAATTCGTTTTACAAAGGGACACTATAACTAATCCATGCCGTATAAAAATTTACGACAATTTGTTGAAGCGCTTGAAGCAGCAGGTGATTTGCGTCGAATAAAGACCGAAGTGGACCCTGTATTGGAAATCTCGGAGATTGCCGACCGAGTTTCAAAGGGAAACGGACCCGCTTTACTTTTTGAAAACGTAAAAGGATCTCCATACCCTCTCCTGATAAATACCTTGGGTAGCTACCGTCGAATGATACTGGCCCTCTCCTGCGGCTCGTTCGATGAAATTGCTACCCGACTCGAATCCAGCATGAAAATTCGTCCTCCTGATGGGCTTGTTCAAAAAATCAGGATGCTTTTCGCTTTAAAGGAAATGGCAAACATCATCCCCAAGAAGGTTAAGAATGGGCCCTGTCAGGAAAGAGTCTACTTGAGCGGTCCCCTTCTGGATAGTCTCCCCATTCTGACATGTTGGCCCAAGGATGCTGGTCCTTTTATAACACTCCCGATCGTAATTTCCAAAGACCCTGACACTGGGATTCAGAATGCCGGCATGTATCGAATGCAAAAATATGACAACAACTCTACGGGCATGCACTGGCAGTACAACAAGGACGGAACTCGGCATTTTGACAAATACAAATCTCGGGTCCAACGCATGGAAGTAGCTGTTGCCCTCGGAGGGTCGCCCTCGATTACATATGCCGCCACAGCCCCTCTTCCGCCTGATATTGATGAACTTGCATTCGCAGGCTTTCTGGAATCAAGGCCTATTGAGATAGTTAAGGCCAAAACCGTGGATCTTTATGTGCCTGCCGAATCCGATTTCGTGCTTGAAGGCTATGTAGACCCGAATGAAGAGCTTCTTGAAGGTCCATTCGGAGACCATACCGGCTTTTATTCCCCTGCCGATTTATATCCGGTGTTCCATGTGACGGCTTTGACGTGCAGAAATGACGCAATATACCCCGCGACGGTCGTTGGAAAACCCCCGATGGAAGATTGCTACATGGCAAAAGCCACTGAAAGAATCTTTCTTCCAATGTTAAGATTCCTGGTACCCGAGATCGTGGACATGGAACTTCCTATTGAGGGTGTATTTCATAACTGCGCGCTGGTTTCAATAGACAAGAAATATCCGGGACAGGCCAAAAAAGTCATCAATGCGCTCTGGGGACTTGGACAGATGGCTTCGACTAAATTCATAGCTATATTTGATAAAGATATAGATCTGCGCGACACGAGCACGGTTGTGTGGAAGTTACTTAATAACGTAGATCCCAAAAGGGATTTGCTTATCTCTGAAGGCCCTCTTGATGCCCTCGATCACTCGGCGTCATATTTTAATTTCGGTGGCAAAATGGGGATCGACGCGACGAGAAAGACTAGAGAAGAAGGAATGGGTAGAGACTGGCCCGATGAAATATCAATGTCCCAAGAAATCAAGGATAAAGTTACAACACGATGGAAAGAATATGGACTTTAAGAAGTTCTCTTCGCTTATAATGTTTGAACAAACTCTGTTTGCTCTTCCTTTTGCTTATCTGGGCGTGCTTTTTGCGAATGGAAGGCATTTCTCAACCTGGGTCCTTGTTACCATTGCTTTCGTGGCGGCCCGAACAGCCGGGATGTCCTTCAACAGGGTTATAGACGCTGAGATAGACGGCAAGAACCCACGCACAAAAGATCGTCTTGTTCCAAGCGGTGAGGTCAGCAAGTCTGAGGTATGGTCAATCGGGATAATAGCTAGCCTGACGCTTGTTGGGGTGTCATTCCTTTTAAACAGCCTTTGTTTCTACCTTTCATTTCCGGCAATTATTTTGTTGTTTACCTATTCGTACTTTAAGCGTTTCTCTTCATCATCACATTTCTATTTGGGACTTGTTGAAGCCGTCGCCCCAATAGGAGGTTATATTGCGGTCACGGGTGAAATTTCCCTTGTTTCCGTGCTCCTGGGTGGAGCCATTCTGCTGTGGATTGCCGGTCTAGACATAGTTTATGCTGTCCAGGATGTGGATTTCGACCGAAAAGAAGGGCTCTACTCGTTTCCATTGATGTTCGGGCAAAAAGCGTCGCTCATAGTGTCGGAAGCCTGCTATATTCTGTCTATTTGCGCAATGATTACAGCCGGTGTAATTACCAGGAAAAGCACCCCATATTGGTTGGCTTTGGCTTGCGTCACGTTGATTTTCATTTATCAGCAAAGGATTGTAAAACATGGTGACATGTCACTGGCTTTAAAGAAATTCTTTTATGCCAACCTGTATGTGTCTCCGTTTTTGCTAATCGGCACATTGATTGATGTGTTTTTGATATGACTGTCCTTTTCTTTACCGATGAACGTGAGCCCTCGTTTATCCAGTCAATGGTTCTAAGTTCAAGAGATACCCTGAACATCACCGGATTCGAAAAGGGCGCCCAAGCTTAAATTTGCATCTTTGTGCGGGTTTGCAATGAACTTCTCCGATTTTCCAGATTCAGTAACCAACAGAAGACTTAAGACAATCGCAAAAAAGGTCTATGAGAGCGTGCCGGTTTCAAAATCTGACGCCAAGTACATGCTCAACACAAACGACATTCTAGATCTCGGGAAAATCAGCAATTTTGTCAGAACGACACTTCACGGTGATGTCGCATATTACGGCGTGAATATGAACCTCAATTTCACCAATATATGCGAACTGAGATGCCCACTCTGCGCATTCTCCCGTGACGAAGGCGATAAAGACGCCTTTGTCCTTTCTCTCGACCAAATTGAAGCGCGAGTCCAGGACGCCGTCTTATCTGGTATCGACGAAGTTCATATTGTCGGTGGACTTAATCCAAAGCTTTCAATTGATTATTTTGAACAGATGATAAGACGGATCAAAAAAGTTAAACCTGACATCTTTGTCGTGGCCTTCACTGCCGTTGAAATTGATTACTTCGCGAGAAGGGCCAACACATCAGCAAAGAAAATATTGGAGCGTTTAATAGAAGCCGGAATTGGCGCAATGCCCGGAGGTGGTGCCGAAATATTTTCACCACACATAAGAGATGTCATAGCCCCCGAGAAAATCTCAGGCAAAAGATGGCTTCAAATAATGCGGTCGGCCCACGAACTGGGTCTAAAGACAAATGTAACCATGCTGTACAATCATAAAGAGGGAGTCGAAGACATTGTTGACCATCTTGCCAAGATACGGGAACTCCAGGACGAAACTCACGGGTTCAAGACCTTTGTTCCACTTCTGTTTCACGGAGAGAACACCAAAATAGAAGCAAAACGCGCAACTTCCACCGGATACGATGATATTCGAATTTTTGCCACAAGCCGGGTATTTTTGCACAATGTTTTGCATCTCAAGGCCCTGTGGATGTATCTCAGCGACAAGATGGCCCAGGTCCTTCTAAAGTTTGGAGTTGATGACTTCGCAGCCACATATCAAAATGAAAAGGTCGTTCACGCCGCAGGGGCGAAAACACCCGATTATGGATCAGAATCTTTCCTAAGAAGACTGATTGAAAACGCTGGACTCAAACCTGTAAGGGCCACCGCGAATTACTGGATTCAATGAAATTGGAGATTTTCTAAATGAAAATTGGCTACATAGACTATTTGAACTGCTATCCATTTTACTACAAAATGTTCGAAAAGGAGCCTTTAGAAGGGGTAAAGATAGTACGTGGGCTCCCTACACAACTAAACAGGATGATGAGGGACAAGGCCCTGGATTTGAGCCCAATATCGGCAGCGACTTATGCTGACATACAAGACGACGTTTTTCTCTTGCCCCAATTCTGTCTGAGTTCGGTTGGTTATGTCGGGTCAGTGCTTCTCTGCAGCAAGCTTCCAATTGATGAATTACACGCGAAGAGAGTAGGGATGTCAAGCGCTTCACATACGTCCCAATTACTTCTTAAGATCCTCATGAAAAAATTTTTCGAGATCGAACCATCTTATTTAATATCGAGGCCATATGAGAATTTGAGCAACTATGATGCTGCGCTAATAATCGGAAATGATGCCATGACGGATGCCGTTGACGCAGTACCGTATAAATATGATCTCGGTGAACTCTGGCTCCAAAAGACAGGATTCCCAATCGTTTTTGCAGTGTTTACGGTTAGAAAAAACACCGTCAAGGAAAATTTATCCCGGGTTAAGGCTGTAATAAATTCCTACTCCTCTTCCATCCAACTTCTCGCTCAGGAAAAGGAAACGGTAATTGCCAAGGCCAGACAGAAATACCCAGATATCTTCTATGATGTGGAGAGTTACTACGACACACTACAATTTGAGTTTACAGACAACCTGAAAAGCGCGTTCAGATATTATCTGTCAATGGCGGAAGATATCAAACAGTTGAAAGGTGTTAGGTCTCTTAATTTCATGGATGAATTCTAAACCAATTTTGTTAAGCAAATACAAGAAGATGAACCAATCCTCGAACAAAAACGATCTTAAACGCAAGATTCACTCTGGAAACAGAATTTCTCCTGGGGAAGCGCTCAACCTTTTTTCATGGGACCTAATAGAACTTGGAGAAGCGGGCGACTCAAGAAGAACGATGGCTTCAGCCGTCAATGAAGTCGGGTTCATAATAGACCGCATAATTAACTACACCAACATCTGTGAAGCCGCCTGCGATTTCTGCGCATATCATGCAAGGGCGAACCTTATAAATCCCTACGAACTTTCCGATAATGAAATTTTGGGAAAAGTCCAAGAGCTTCTATCTATTGGTGGAACACAGGTCATGCTTCAGGGAGGGCTTCATCCGGATTACACTCTCAACAAATATGTTGACATGGTGACAAACATAAAAAGGCGTTTCCCACAAATATATCTTCACTCGTTTTCGCCCTCGGAACTTATCCACATTTCCAGGAAGAGTTCCGTGCCTCTTGACGAAGTTATATCAGCGCTTAAGGATGCCGGCCTTGATTCCGTACCTGGCGCATCCGATTTGCTGGTTGATCGTATACGATCAAAGGTAAGTCCCAGAAAAATCAACAGAAAGACGTGGGCAGATGTGATATTTGCGTTGCATAGGCATGGTATGAAATCCTCGGCGACCATGACCTATGGAATGGGAGAAACCAATGACGATAGAATCGAACATTTGAATTTCGTGCGAGAAATCCAGGACAAGACCGGAATATTCAGGGCGTTCATACCATGGTCTTTCTCTCCAGCCAATACAGGACTCAGAGACATAGAACCCGCCACAGGCTTTGATTATCTAAAGATGGTGGCAATCTCTCGCATCTTCCTTGACAATATCACTTTTATTCAGGCTGGATGGCTCACAGAGGGACTTAAGCTGGCTCAGATAGCGCTCACCATGGGGGCAAATGATATGGGAGGAGTGCTAATGGAGGAAAAAGTCGTGAAAGCTACAGGTATTGAGACCAGGTCCGGGGTAGATGAATTTATTGATATTATAAAGAACGCTGGTAAGACCCCTTACCTTAGAGACTCTGAGTATCAAAAAATAAGAACATATTAAGATGATTGAACTATCATTAGCTTTTTCACCATGTCCCAACGACACTTTCATATTTCACGCATTGCTTCACCGCCGTATAGACATTGGCGATTACAGTTTCTCACCACATATTGATGACGTAGAAAAACTCAATCAAGCTGCCTTCGGGCAAGGATTTCAGATTACCAAACTTTCTTTTTACGCATACCTGCTCTTGAAGGAGCAATACGAGCTGCTAGATTCCGGTTCAGCGTTGGGTTTTGGATGCGGACCTCTCCTGGTTTCACGACAGGGAAATTCTTTTTCCGCAGATTCCAGAATTGCGATTCCCGGGAAATACACAACTGCTTTTCTTCTCCTCCGGCTTTGGAACCCAGAAGTCAAAAATATTGTCGTGACCCGATTTGACGACATCCTTCCTGGAGTGCGATCCGGCGAGTATGACGCGGGTCTTATTATTCATGAAGGAAGATTTGTTTACCAGGATTA
The DNA here is from genome assembly GCA_963798475.1 of uncultured delta proteobacterium. Lineage (GTDB taxonomy): Bacteria > Desulfobacterota > Desulfomonilia > Desulfomonilales > Desulfomonilaceae > CAJBEZ01. The sequence continues at coordinate 264,307 of CAWCTI010000013.1, read as the reverse complement.
TGATTGCCAGAAGATCATAGATCTTGGGCAATGGTGGGAAAAGGAAACAAACTCTCCTATCCCACTTGGTTGCATAGCAATCAGGAAAGACGCGAATACAATCATGCACAAAAAACAGGTAGAACGGATAATCCGGAATTCCATAGTATTCGCTACTGAGAACAGAAATGATTCCCGCCCTTTTATTTTGCAACATGCTCAGGAATTGGACGAAAAGGTCATAGACGGACATATCAACCTGTATGTCAATAATTTCACATTATCCTTGGGTGAAACAGGTGAGAATGCGATTAGAACTTTAGATGAAATGGCCAAATGGAAAAAAATCATTTAAAATGTCTGATCATGGCTACCCTAATTGAGGCGCAGCCATTCATTGAGGGGCTTTCATTAATAAGGCAAACCGCAGAACGTGTCCCTGTTTACAGAAATGATAACTATACCCTGGCCATTTCTGGAATCGGCAAAACAAACTCCGCTATAGCCTGCGTCTATTCCTACCTTAAATTCAACCCTTGCTGTATTGTAAACTTGGGGGCGGCGGGCGCAACAGACTCAAATCTTTCACTTGGCATGAATTTTCATGTCGTAAAGGCGATTGAATATGACAGACCTCATTTTAAATCAAAGAATGCCTATGTCCACACCCCTGACTTCTTTGAAGGATTTTCGTCAGCGAGAATTGCGACATTAGATAGGCCCGTGCTCGATCCTTCCGAAAGACAAAGACTTTCATTAATAGTGGATCTTGTTGATATGGAAAGCGCTTCCGTGATTCAAACATGCAAGAAGTTCAAAACAAAGTGTTATCTTTTCAAGTACGTAAGTGACACGGCGGACCATATCAAAGACAAAGATATCGTAGAGAACATAAAAACTTATAGGGATTCTTTTTTCAAGTTTTTCCTTGAATCAGTGACACCACTGCTCTGAAAACTTTGTGTAAATCGGCATAACTCATAGAAAGTTTGGTGGAAGAACTGCTTCGTATATTGAGTTTTCTGATGAAGTTTGATTTTTTTCTTGTAAGGAGAGCATATACTCTCTATACTTCAAATATGACCATCACCGAATGGCAAAAACAGATTCTGGACTTCATAAGCCTCTTTCATAAACGTGAAGGATTTCCTCCATCCCTGCGGGAAATATGCAAAGCGTTAGGACTCGTTTCAACAGGAAGCCTTATGAAGCATATCCGGTCATTGGAATCAGAAGGGTTAATCAAAGGGACGCCAGGCAGGAAAAGAGCGTGGAAACTTGTTAATCCTATATATAAAAATGGGCCATTTATCCCCATCTTAGGTCAAATCGCCGCAGGACACCCCATATTGGCTTACGAGACCAGAGAGGGCGAATTACCAATTAATCGCGCTTTCTTTGGTTCACCTTAAGCTTTTGCCCTAAAAGTTAAAGGCGATTCAATGATCGAAGCCCACATACAGGACGAAGATCTTGCAATAGTTCATCCTCAACAGGAAGCGGAAAACGGTTCTATAATGGCGGTTATTGTAGAAGATATTGAACCGGAAGCTACACTAAAAATCTTTTAGATCGACAATGAACAGATAGAATTGCGACCTGCCAATGAATCTTATGAACCCTTAATTTTTAGAGGTAAGGATCGTTCAAGGATAAAGATTTTAGGAAAGCTAGTCGGTGTTATACGAGCCAAGTATTAATAGGCTTGTAGCCAATCCAGTTAATTGTTAACACAGCCTAACTTAATAGTGTGATCATGTTTTCATGAATATGGATACCTTTGTTCATCTTGAGGTTCTTAGCGCTTTTTCATTTCTCTGGGGAACATTCACCCCGGAAGAACTGGTTGAGGCTGTAGCTTCAATGGGACAAAAAGCTGTGGCTCTTACCGATTACTCTTTACATGGCGCTGTAAGGTTCTATAAGGCGGCGTTTAATCGAGGAATCCAACCAATTATTGGAACCAAACTTCCAATTTGGGATGGATCTCGGGTAACTTTCCTGGCGACGAGTTTTGAAGCTTACAGAAACCTTTTCAGACTTGTTTCAATTACTTCAAATTCCAGAACCATTACAAAACAGGATTTAAGCCATTATTCAAAAGGTTTGGTATCCATTACCGGTGGACGCGGGTCTCGGACTTACACTGCTTTAAAAAAAAGGAAAATGGTCGAGGCAGAGTTTAACTTACTGGAATTTAAATCCGTTTTAAGTAACCCTGAGTGGCTTTTTCTAGCCATTCAGAAGAATGACGCCGACGATCAGTTATTACGATGCGTAATAGAGTTTGCTCTGTCTGTGAACACTCAGACCGTAGCCACAAATGAAGTTACATTCCTGACACCTCAAGATTATATCCTGCATCGAATATTGGTTGATATTCAGCGGAAACATCACCATCGGAAAATCACGCTTTACCGAATGACAGTTTCTTCTTAACTTCCGGAGCCGAAATGAAAGCCCGGATTAAATACCGCCAGGCCATCGAGAATACTCTATACGTCGCGTCACTATGTAAGTGTTTTTCTTTTCCGATCGGAAAGCTTCATCCACCTTCTATTCAGGGACATCAAAAGGCGTTGGAAAAGCTTGGCAAACTATGTTTTAAAGAACTGGCCAGCCTTTATAGTCCTGCTGATATTGTTTATCTACGCCGTCTTGATCGGGAATTCTAAGCCGTAAACAAAACCCAACTTGCGGATTTTTTTCTTACGGTCAGGAATGTAGTCGACTTCGCCAGAAGTCAAAATATCCGCCACAGCGTTAGAGGTTCAGCCGCAGGCAGCCTTATAGTTTATTTACTCCTCGGGGGGGGTAGACCCCGTCGCCAATGATCTTCTTTTTGAACGCTTCATTAATGATTGCCGTGGAGACATGCCGGACATAGATATAGATTTTGATTCCGAACGCAGGGATGAGGTCATCAATTTTGTTCTGGGTTTGTTCCCGCAACGGACGGCGATGGTCTGCACAATCCATAAATTCAAATGCCGAAGCGCCGTACGTTTGGCGGCAAGAACAATGGGTTACTCTCTGAATGAAATAAACCGCCTTGCTTCATGCCTTCCCTGGTCGTTAAGAGGACGTGATTTGAAGGCATCCCTCGAACAATTGCCGGAATTGAGAGGCGCTCCAATTCAAAAGGAAACTCAGCTTGTAGATTTGGCGGCAAGAATTACAGGTCTTCCTTTTCAGACATCAGTTCATTTAGGCGGGATAATAATAACTCCTGACGACATCAAAGCGTGGAGCCCGGTTGGGAGATCACCGAAAGGCGTTCCAGTAAGTCAACTGGACAAGGACGATGTTGAAGCTTTGGGTCTCCTCAAGTTGGACATATTGGGCTTGCGTATACACACCACTATCAGGAAAGCCCTGGAAATATTGGATGGACAAGGGATCAACCCTAATCTTCATCGCCTCCCACTCAATGACATAAGACTTATTCACTGCTTTGCAGCACTCACAGTGTCGGGGTTTTCCAGCTTGAGTCTCCCGGACAACGTTGTCTATTAGGCTGTCTCCAGCCAATCGAGTTTAAGGACCTGGTAGCTGAAGTTTCCCTGTTCAGGCCTGGCCCTGTTGAAGGCGACATGGCGAACGTTTACATTCGGAGGCGAAACCAAGAAGAGTCTGTACCATTTCTACACGAGACTATTTCAGAAGTCCTGAAAGAGACCTATGGCGTAATTCCTTTCCAGGAACAGGTTTTACGGATCGCACATTTGTTCGCGGGGTTGTCTTATGCCGAAGCTGACGCTTTCCGTAGGGCCATGACCAAAGACCGTAAATCCAGAAAAATGGAACTTCTGAAACATAGATTCATTGAAGGCGCAATAGATCAGGGGCATAACAAGTCCTTGGCGGAGGAAGTTTTCACTCACGTTTCCGCCTTTGCTTCTTACGTTTTTTGCAAGGCCCATGCCGCTTGATTCGCTCACATTACTTACCAGAGCGCTTACCTTAAGGCTTACTACCCACAGGCGTTCTATCTTGGTCTTCTAAACGCTGGACAGGTGGGATCATATCCGCATTCAGTGGTGATAAACGAAGCTAGGCGAAGGGGAATAAAGATTTATCCACCACATGTCAATTCCAGCGGCGCTGAATATGTGGCCGAAGGAACAGGGATAAGGGTTCCATTGAATGTGATAAATGGGGTTGGGCCTGCCGCGCCCGCCGAATTAGAGCTAATCGTGAGCTATTTGGGCCATTCCAAAGTCGCGAAGAATTTCTGGCTCGTGTTCCAACCCCTAAGCGCATAGAGGATATTCTGTCTATCGCCGGGGCTTTTGAAGGCCTCTAAGATTTCGAATGGGAGTTGATCCAGGAAGCTTATAATGCTTAATAGGGCCGAACACATAAATGAGACCGAAAGAACACGAGCTTATAACGAAGCCATCTCAATGAAGGTGTTCTGTCATGCGCATCCGTTGTCTGCCCTTAGGCCAATGCTGGCTCACCAGAATATCATCAAAGCGGCTGATTTAAGACGCTTACCGTCTGGCAGCATTGTGAGGGTCATAGGTTTGCTGGTGATTGTCCATACTCCACCGACCAAATCAGGCAAACGCGTGATGTTCCTGACAATGGAGAACGAAACCGGTTTACTGGATGTAGTGGTTTTCCCAAAGGCCCAGAAAAGATTTCCACGAACTATACTTACCAGCGAGGTCCTGACCATTCAGGGCAAATTGCAAAAACAAGGGCCGAAAGGAATCTCAATCTCTGTAGTCATGGAGAAAGCGCTAATTGGTCTTTGCGGGAGGTTGGCGCAACTCCTGGTAAATATAACGAAAGCAAAACCTCTCTCAAAGAAGAGAGATTCCAAGCCTTCCGTAAAGACCGTCTTAATTCATGAAAAGACTGGAAACAAATCTCAGGAACAGTTGTGGTTGAGGTATTGAGGAGTAGAAATACAAAAAGAAACATCTCCAAGAAATGCTTGACAAAATAATTGATGACAAAACAGATAAAACTAAAGAGTTACCACAAATATTTGTTGTAAGCGTTGATGGAAAAACAAATAGTCGAGAAACCGTAAAATATGAATCGATCCATGATAGAATGAGCTTCATTATGAGTGATAGAAGAGATTTCATAAAATCAATCAGCAAGTGGTTTTGCGGATTAGGCCTTTTGTTTGGTTCATCGGGCGTTTTTCCACGAGAAAGCCATGCTCAAAGTGAAAGAAATATATTTTCCAAAGACGTTGATTATTCTGACTTGAGAAACCAGAATCCTAAAGATGTAAATGTAAATAATCTAACGATAACCTCTCTAAATGATTTCGGAACAATGGGACTGGAAGACTACAGCCCGCAAATGGTTGATTGGAGATTCCTTGTGGATGGCCATGTTGAAAGACATCTTAGAATTACCTACGAGGAGTTATTGGCTCTAGATTCCATAGAAAGGTCCGTTCTATTAATTTGTCCGGGATTCTTCGCCAACTATGGCATTTGGAAAGGCGTCTCCGTCAAAAAGTTATCCAAATTAGCTTTACCTAAAGATGGGGCAACTCATGTGACGTTCCGGGGACCTCAAGGAAATTACGAAAAAGTGACTCGTGTGCCCATTGATGAAGCGCTGTCGGACAAAGTCTTCGTCGCATATCAGGTAAACGGGGAGAGGCTTCCTAAAAAACACGGGTTCCCTCTCCGGCTTGTCGCAGAAGGCTATTACGGTTATGACTGGGTGAAATACGTCTATAAGATGACGGTGGATTCTATTGCCACTGAGGGTTAAAATACTGAAAGAAATAAACGACAAATCTGAACGTCGCACTACATAAAGACGCGCCTAAATCAGCCATATTACGGAAGTGAAATGTGCCAAAACCCGCAGTATAAAAAACCCCCAAGCCCTCGGCTTAACTGAACCGTCGTTATCTGAAAGCAACTATCCTCCCAGACCTTTTGTGCTAATCAAGACACCGAATTCCGAATAGGGTCAGACATCAAGGATGGTTCGCGCTGCTATGGGTGCATCCGTCTCACGACGTTTCCTGGAAATCAGGAGACGCTGTAAGAGATCCAATTCCTTCGGTTGAGCCTTGTCAACCCGTTGAAAGTCTATGATGATGGTGTCGGCGGCGGCGCTCAGTTTAAAATAATCCAAAAAATAAAAGGGGACATAGATATCGGGCAGATAGCCAAATCGGAGCGGTACCCTTACCAGTCTTTTCAGCCATGTGCCGGTGTTGAGCACCACCCTGTTCCCCAGCCGCCGCAGCGAGGGGGCATGGGTGTGTCCATAGATGAAGATAATCATGTTGGGATCGCGCTCAAAGACCGCTTGGGCAGCGTCCAAATAGCTCTGTTCCTTCCCTGTGCTAAGATCATGCGGATGCGTTATAAGGTGAAATCGTTTCAGAGTTTTCTTAATGTCTCGCAGGATAAAGCTCAGCGGCACGAAAAGGACACCCAAGACCGAGAAGACGATAGCATTAATGATTAGCACGATCTGCACCAGGTTCCCCAGGAAGCCCAGCGATGCAAACAGGCCGTTGTGAAGGAAAATATTTGTCTGGGTTATACCCAGCCACTCCAAAGCCGCCCCTGCCAGAACGAAGGTCGTCAGCCCGGACAGCAGCAAAAATGGTAAAATAAGCCAGCGCAGCCAGGCGCTCATTTCCCGGTAAAAGTAATTCGAGATCACCCAGTAAGGTATCTCTTCCGTGGGATAAACCGACTGGATATCTTTGAGCCAATTGTAGCGTCCGTATTGGGAATGTTTGCCAGCCCCGCTCACTATACCTCTGGTGAGAAAATATCCCACCGGCAGAGCGTAAGGGTTGCCAAAATCGGGCATTTGGTTGAAGTTATCATACTGGTTGCCGTGTTCGATCCAGAACCGCTTGCCACCGAGTTCCCGGGTTATTACCGGTCGCTGTTCAAGATCGATATTGAAATCCTTGAAAATCTCCACGAATTCGGGATAACAGGCGATTTCATAGTCGTGATTGCCTGGCAGAATGGTGATCTTGATCTTCTCCCCGGCTCTCCGGAACGCTTCGAAAATATTGGGAAACTGTTGCATTAAGGCCTGTAGTTTCTCTGGGCCCTTGATATCGGTGAATTCCCACATGCCGAAGATATCGCCCACAATAATGAGTTCCGCTTCTTCTTCCTGACCCGCCAGCCTTTGCAGAAACGCCACCAACTCTGCCTCATAATCGCAAACACCCAGCGCCTCATCGCCCCCGATGTGCAAGTCGCTGATAAAATAATAACTTTTAGCCATGTCATGTACCTCAGGATTGTACGAGATTTGGCTGACCGCCTGCACCCGAGGGCCGGAATTTACCACTTCTTGCTTGCCTTCTTTGACATATATCGGAGATTATTCCGTGATCTTGCCACTTCTGATGTTTTGGGGGTCGCTGAACAGTCGCTACATAATTGACTATGTTTCCTGAACTGTCTTTAATGGGTGAATTTGTTACGTCCGTTTCGTAGAAATGCAATCAAGAGAAACCGCATTTTCTATAGGCTCTGAAATCCTATCATTACGTATCCGCTTTCCTGCACAAAAAATCCAATTGATGAGCTATGTAAACTAGCCTGCCACATTCGATCTGAGAGTGTCTTTCCTCAGTCCATCTCTTGAATCTGTGAAGGTCGAGTTCCGGTCTTTCCTTAAGAGCGCTATACATAGTATCGATTATAAAATGCAGGAAATAAGCCTCATCTTCACGATAACCCTCTTTTCCAGCAAATACTGTCCAGTCTGAAGACCCGCTTTCAAGGATTTCTACACCGTTCTTTCTTGCAATCTCGAAAAAATGCCTGCCTGTTTTGCTATCACCGGATATTGAACCATCTATCATACGATCATCCATCGTCCGGTGATATAAACGTTCAACAAGAGCGTCCAGTTCCGCGTCAATCTCTGGTTCCAGAATCGTAGCGCCATCGAAGTTTACTGTGAAATATAATAATCCCCCAGGTTTCAGCAGGTCTAATGTGATCGGTAATGTTCTCACAGTATCCACCAGATCCAGAAAAGCATTCGCTATAATAAGATCCCAGACATAACCCGTCTGGTTTTTCATGGCGAAGTCAAAAAAATCACCAGCTTCCAGTTTTAACGTAATGTCCGATCTGGAACTGGATAATCTAAATTTATCATCGGCGCCTTCTTCAACTTGATAACCGAAATTGTAAGCCCAGCCGAGAATCCGGGATCTAGCTTCTGAGATGTTTTCCGACATGGCATCGATTGCGGTATAATAAGCTGTGTTAAAGAGACCCCATTCGAGTGACCGCTCGAACATTGTCCCAATACCTGCCCCGATTTCCAATATTGCAGGGGACTTTCCAGAATGTTCATCAGCAATGCTGGATTGCAATCTCTGCCATACAACCCTATTCAGAGCCCGGTTATCGACACTTTTCTTGGACGACAGATATCTCGCAAAAGAATAATTCGATTCCTCAAACATGACTCTTCCCGACCATTTCTTTCATGAAATTAAATATCTTTTCGCAACTTTGTTCCCATGTGGGATGGGCTACGAAACGATCTAAAGCGGCTTCTCCCATCTGGGACAGAAGTCCCCTGTCACCGGCCAGGCGACTAATCTTTTCTGCAATGCTTTCAATGTCACCTGCGGTCACAAGAAACCCGTTCAGTCCATCTGTGATGATTTCACTGGCTGCGCCCCCTGTAGACGCCAGTGGCGGAGCGCCAAATCCCATCGACTCCAGATACACTATCCCAAATCCCTCATATGAAGAAGGAACAACCAGGAACTGACTATTCCGGTATTCAGATTCAAGCTCCTCGCCGGACATCGAACCCAATAATGACACGTTGTCTTCAAGCTCAAACCGTCTTATACGCTCCAATACTTGATTAGTGTATTTTTTGTCCGTATTGAGAGCGCCAACAACTCTTAATGTCCATTCCTTTCTTGGAATGCGTGATAAAGCTTCCAGGAGCGTATGCAACTCTTTCCTGGGAATCAAGCTGCCAACAAAAAGTAATCTTAAGGGGCCCGCGCCCTCAGCCCGCTTTCGGATGAATTGAGAATTGACACCTGGGTTCAGGGTATTTCGACCGGGATAAGCCGTCACATATGGCTTAGGCGTAAAACCAAGCTTCTCTACACTGTTTCTGGTTGTGTCACTGTTAAAAATAAAGCCGGCGGCGGTTCCTAGATACATTCGTTCTATTATTCGGTAGAAACGGTTTACAGTTTTTGACCTAAGCTCACTACATCTGAGATGATGAATTATGGGTACTATAGGATACTTCGATGACTTCAATAGGAAACGGTTAGCAGTAAGAAGCGAAGGATGATTTAGTTCATCTTCCAGGAGAATATCCAAATCCGCCCTTCCTAATCGCCTAAGAAAATTGTAGGACAGATTATCCGTTAGATGGGAAGCATAGTCGCGCCAGGGCAAAGCAAATATTTCAACAATCGCTCCGTGGGCCTGAATGAAATCGACCAGTTTACGATCATAAATGAAACCACCTGTCAAGATCTCCAGGCTTCCATAAATTACCAGTCCAACTTTCAATTACGCTCTCTTCGAAATTCGGCCCAAGCTATATCATTTTCCCAAATTCTTATTGTTATGGCACCAATATTGGGAGCGGTAACGCCACTCCACATCTCTTCACAAAATATCCTTGAAAAATGTTCGATACTAGGATTCAAACCTGAAAACTCGGGCAAATCATTTAACGCCCCGTCGCGATATCTGGCCACCAATCCGTCAAGCAGGCTTTCAATTTCGACTATATCCACAAGGTATCCATGTTGGTCAAGCTCATTACCTGCCAATCGTGCTTCCACACGATAATGGTGTGAATGAATGTTGTTTTCAGGTCCCCAATCTCCACCAAACAGAAAATGGCGCGCTACGAAATTTCGTTGCACCGCAACAACATATACGGATTTATTACTATTTGAACTCATGCGTTTTCCTCATAACTAAGAATCACTTGAATTGCTTCCTGAGGCCTTTTGGTGAGCAGTTCGTATGCTTTTCCAGCATCGGAGAAATTTATCTTGTGTGTAATCAGTCTATCCGGTTCAATTTGAGATATCATCTTTAGGGCCATACGTAATCGCCTTCCCTTGGACCAACGGCCAGTCAGATGTGGGGCTATCGAGCTGACCTGACTGCTGACAAGCCTGATCCTGGCTCTGTGAAACCAGCTTCCCATTTTGATCGACGCTACTTTTGAACCATAAAATGATCCAACAACGATCCTGCCATCGAAACCAGTAATTGAAATAGCCTGATTGAGAACTTCAGGGTATCCGGAAAGCTCATAAGTAAGATCAGATTTAAAGTCGTCACTCAATGAACCCAAAAAGAAGTCTTCAAAACGGCCAGTACCGAAATCCTTTGTTGGATCAATGGACAAATCGGCTCCCAAGACTAATGAAGCCTGTCTACGCATAGCATATTTGTCAAAAGTCACTATTTTTCCAAGGGACATTCTCGCTAGTAATGCGGCCGTTAAAAGCCCCACCACCCCCTGTCCAAATATTGCTACTGTTTCCCCTATTACGGGGTTTCCATCCATGACTAGGCTTAACGATGTTTCCATGTTTGGAAGGAAACATGCCCCTTCATGACTGACGCTGTCAGGGATCACTGTCAATTTATCGGGAGAAGTTACAAAATGTGTCTCATGCGGGTTAAAAGCAAAGACCAACCTTCCCATCCATTCAGGAGACACGGAATCGCCGGCGCCAATTACTCTTCCAACCGCAGCGTAACCATATTTAAGAGGATACGAGAATTTCCCCGACAGGGATGAGATGTTCTCGTCAATGGGCAGTTCCTCCGGCCATTGACCTTTATAAACAAGAGATTCGGTACCTGAACTGATAGCGGAAAATATGGTCTTTACAAGGACTTCACCGGAGCGAGGTCCAGAAATTAAATTCTCCCTTATGGATGTACGTCCAGGCCCTTCAAAATAAAGAGATCTAACTACGATTTCTGAACTGGGCCCAGTCACTTTTTCTAACAAGGTTCCATGTTTGGGATAGTATCACCAGCCCTAGAAGCGGGCCGCTCCAACAGCGGTTGGCAATTCAGCGTGGTTGTCACAGTCGCGCGTTAGGTTTCCCCATAATATCAGATCATTACCCAACCATCGATGCCCCGGGTCCCGTAGGCGAAGAAACTGATTAGGGTCTGACTCCCCAAGGTCACTTACGGCCCTCAATCCTCCTACCATCACAGGGGCTATGGTAAGCACCACAAAGTCCGGCAACTTGTCCATCAAAAAACTTGTAATAATCCTGGCTCCGCCTTCTACCATCAGACTGTTTATAGACATATCGGCGAGAACCCCGAGCAACTCAGGTAGGTTGAGCAATCCTTTGTCGTTGGATTTAACTCGAACAACTAAGGCACCCATGTCCTCCAGAGTTTTGACTCTACTTTCTTCAGCCATTTTACTTGTGGCAATTATCGGACCGCGGGAGCTCTCCGTCAGGATGTTGCAACCAAGTGGGATTCTGAGGAAACTGTCAACAACAACAGGTCTGGGATTTGAGCCATTGACCAAACGAACAGTAAGCCGGGGATTATCCGAGTACACGGTCCCGATACCAACCAGGATCGCGTCATGGGCGGCCCTCAACTGATGTGTCAAACGAAGTGACCGTTGTCCACTTAACGCCAGAGGTTCTCCTGGACTGGCTGAAATACAACCGTCCAAACTTTGAGCATAGCTCAATGTGACAAAAGGTCTACCATTTCGTTTATTGTAATCTGAAGCGAGAGCCAGAAAAGGCCTAAGGAAATCCATCTTACAACAACTCAGGCGTTACGCCTTCCTCTCTTAACTGAAATATTAAAATTCGAGACTTCCGACAAAATCGGAAAACCAACATTGACGATCTCCACATTTAATCGGCTGAACCACGGAATAAAAGCTCTAATAGGGAAATCCTTGTGATAAAGCGCACAAAGATTTGACCAAAATCCAATATAATTCGTCACACACGGTGCCCTGACCGTACAAATTGGCACGGAACATCGCTCTGCATTACTCCACAGGACTTGCTTGTAACATGAAGACTATTGCAACACAACATTTTATCAAAATCTCGCCTGTTCGATCAATGTAATTGCACAATAGGCGGCATTTCTAATAGAAAATTTATAGTTATTTTTTAAACCCCATAAGCGCCAGACGCTCCCGAACCATTATTTCCTGAAATGCTTCCGGATCGTCCAGGTAATCCCTTATAATTTCCCATTCCTTTTTCTCAAAAATTCCTCGTAGCAGATCAAGGCCCATGGTCTTGAAAGGTATCAGGCTGACTATTTCAAAGCCAGCTGCCCTAGCGGCCTCAGAAGCCCCCTGTTCACGATCTATAAGCACCAGAACCTTCTTGCAAGAAACGTTTCGCAGTCCCCGTTTTTGAAGCTCGTGCGTAATTTGCTCGAAAGCGATGAGCTTGCTGTCAAATCTTGTGACCAAATCATCGACCAAAGCAAGATTGTCTCCATCTTGGATTTCGCCCTCTACAAGTGTGTGTTCACCGTATTCCGATATCATTTGTCGAAAATTCTCGACCGATTTCACTTTTTCCATCTTGCGGGTGAAACAACCCGGCATTCCGGCTGCTAAGCACATCCCCGCAGCTATTGGGACCCCGGCCATAGCTATGCCTACAACCCTGTCGATTTCAGGCGCCTCTTCTCGGGCCATCCTCGCTAACGCCGAACACACTTTAGTGAAAACTTCGGGGTAAGAAAGGAGCGGTCTGAGTTGAATGTACAGAGGGCTGTACAGGCCTGAGACGAGGGTCCATCCATCTGGTTTGTCCCGGTAGAAAGTCCTGATCATACGATTTTGATATAACAGCCGTAAGATTGTTTTTGCCAAATCAAGTTTTTCCTCGAGCCATGACATTGCTGGCCTCCTCAAGTTTTGAGAATCACATAAGTCAACTATTTGTAGACGACCACCACAAATTAAAAGTTTGCAAGCGCGCCGAAAATGGATATAAAAATCCAATAATTGCCTTTAGCGCATACAATATGACCTTTCACATCCCAGCATCAATAATATTCGGACCCAATCCATCCAGATGGTCAAGGATCCGCAAGTTGACTGACGCTAAACAATATACTATTTTGAAACCTTATTTTTTGAAAGTGCAATTCAATTTGTAAGGAATTTCTATGCTCACAGGTCAGGATGTTCTTATAGTGGGGGCAAGGGAAGGCGGCTACGGCGCTTCAATAGGACGAGCTCTTGTGATCTCAGGAGCCAGGGTATTCGGAACTTCTCTTGATCCGGATAGCCCTCGAGAACAGGATTTCTTTCAGCAAGCCGGTATTATGCTCCTCTCCACTCCCCTGAAATTCGATAGTGACCGTCGCGATCAGGTGTTCGAGTCTTTGGCACGCATTGTCAATGAATTGAAATCCTTTGGTGTTTCGCGGCTTGAAGCCGTTGTTCACACGGTCGCTGGCGGTTTCCCCAGACAACCTTCTGTAATGAAGGCTGTCGGTGACATTCTCAAAGGTAAACATACATTTAGCGACATGGCTACAGCCGTTAGAAGAAATGTTTACTATGTGAACGCAGGGTCTTTCGTCGATCTTGCAGACGGCTTAAAAGAACTGTCGGACGAACAAACGCAATTTGCAGCCCTTACCTACCGGGGTGATCTGCCATATTTCATAAGTGATACTAAAGCTTACCTGGAAAAGCTCGCTGTGCGTATAGCACGCCATGGCAAACGCTCGTTGATAGCGGCACTGCCAGAAGCGTGGACCCAATCTTCCCAGTTCTTTACGGGAATCGAGCTTGCCGTCATTTACCACTATCTCACTGAATTGAAACCAATTAGCGCTTCCATTCCACAAATCCAACCACTATTCCATTCAATGGAAATGGAGTTAGCTGCTCTGGAAGGCTTTGTGCCACTTTTGAACAGAATTGACATAAGACTTCACCTGAGATGGCGTTCAATAATAGAAACCTCGGATGTTTTGAAGCTCAATCAGTTTGTAAGTGAATTTTTCGCCGAATTGCGCTACGATGGTTCCTTCACTATCCTTCGACGAGCTGTAGAAATAATATCGAACTTTGTCCGAGAGGCGTCAGGAATAATCTTTGTCAACAACTTGTTAGGTTCCGGGAGCTATTCGTCCGGAGATGTTCGTCAGGTAAAATATCACGATTTAAGTGGAACTACAGCTATTGGTCTGACGGCACCTAGAAATAGGGCTGCGTCTGAAACGATTAAGGAACGTAGATGGATAACATTTGAAAAACCCGAAATCGCCAAGACCCTTGCCATGTATGGTCCCAACTTTCTATTTCTCGATCGGGTAGTTATGGAAGAAGGAGAACTCCACGAAGGAATGAAGGGTTTTGCTCGATACACAGTACCTACACCCGACCAGAATCCATTGATGAAAGAACACTTTGTGAACATGCCAGTGTTTGGAGGACATCTTCAAATGGAAGCGGTTGCCCAATTTGCGGCTTTTATGGTATTGAAATTGCTCAAGAGTCACAGGGCGCTTCCCATTCTCACAGGAACGGCTTTCCCTGACCTGAACACTATGGCGCCCCCCGGTGAAACCTTGACAATGATGGGCATCATTAACATGCCTGACAAAAGAGATCTGATTTTAGACGCTTTTATAGAAAATCGCTACGCGCGTACTTATGGCACTATCAAAGGAATGATACTCAACGAACGACTCGTAAAAAAGATGCTGGCTTCTTTTAACTCAGGGGAACCTGATTTGGATTAAAGACTCATGCATACACAACGGTGGGATATCGCTCCATCTCAGGCCAAAATCGCCGAACTCGGTTTGGTCATCAAAGGGTCGAATCAGAAGGGATTTTTGATACTTTGCCATAACAACCCTGATCCGGATACTCTTGCTGGCGCTTTCGGCTTTTCTTATCTGCTTCAGAAGAAATTCAACATGAGATGTGTAATAGGCTATGGGGGCGTAATGACAAGGGCCGAAAATAAGGCCATGGTCAACAGACTAAGGATCCCCGTTAAGAGAATGCGCTATGAAGATTTAAGTCAATATAGCGCAGTCGCTCTTATTGACGCTCAACCTGTTACTGGAAACAATCTCATTGACTTTCGAGCCGTTAGTCAACTTTTAATAGTGATAGATCATCATTCTTTACGCAAGGGCTCTCTGAAATCACCTTTTCACGACATTCGACCCACATATGGGGCTACATCCACGATTATAACCGAATACCTAGTCGCTGCGGAACTTACCCCGTCACGATCACTGGCCAACGCTTTGCTATACGGCATAAAGACCGATACTAATTCATTGATCAGGAGTTGCTGCAAAGCCGATTATAATGCTTTCAGCTACCTTTCGCCTCTTTCAAATCCGAAGGTTCTGGGATGTATTGAAAGACCGGCGCTCCCAATCGACTATTTCAGGGATTTTCAAAAAGGCCTGGCTAAAACACACATATATAGAGATGTGGCGTGTTCTTTTCTTGGACGAGTTAGAACTGATTCTATCATACCGGAACTCGCCGATTTGCTTTTGCGAATCGAAGGAGTTACATGGTCTTTGTGTATGGGAGAGTACGAAGATATGATGCTAATATCGTTGAGGTCCAAATCTCGTACCCAAGCGTCAGGACTTTTGCTGAGAAAACTCGTAGGGAAAACAGGTTCAGCAGGCGGTCACAGGGACCTGGCCGGTGGTCAAATAGTGATGTCAACATTAGCTGATCAACAGAAAAGTTCCTTGCCTTCTAAATTGATTACAAAATTCCTGAAAATGCTAAAAAGAGAGAATGTTACGTCGAAGCCGCTGGTACGCGATGATTAGGTCTTATCCTGATTAGAAATCATGTTTTCTGCACGGCCTGTGGTTTGTCGGCAGGCAATCGAAGATTAACACAGTGGTTAGGCGTTTCACCCCTTGAGAACCTAAGTATATTTTCCTTTACCTGTTCCCCTACAGCCACGTAATTTTGTTCAGTCACGCCTGCTATATGGGGGGTTGCAAAAACATTCCTCATTCTCAAGAATGGATGATTTGGGTCAACTGGTTCAGTCGCAAAAACATCCAAACCCGCGCCGGCTATCACGTCATTGTCAAGGGCTGAGATCAGATCAGCTTCATTGACTACCGGCCCACGGGATACATTGATTACGAACGCCGAAGTCTTCATCCGCTCAAAAAGACTTTTATCAAAGAGATTGCGGGTTTCATTTGTGAGGGTCACAGCGGATATTACGAAGTCTGCTCTTCCAGCCATTTCAAGAAAGTCCGACGTATTTCCGACCCCGGCTAAGCCAATTTCTTTCTCTATCAAGGGGAGAGGCTTCCTTCTTATGGCTTCGACCCGCATCCCAAGGGCTGTGAGCTTTCGCGCCAAAGCCTGTCCCACCTTACCTAACCCTACGACTAACGCCGTTTGTGAAAAAAGGGCCTTACCCACCGGTGAACCACAAACTCCGTCTCGCAAAGATGAAAAACATTCGTGTATACTTCTGGAAAGCCCCATCATAAGAAAAACAGCGTGTTCAGCCGTTGAATCAGCGTTGGGCGTCGCGTCTCCCGGCACATTACATACCCAGGCCCCCAACTCGGTAGCCGCATTTATGTCAACACCCTCAAGTCCAACACCCCACTGCTGGATAAGTTGCACGGGGCCAGCTTCCATGATTGAACAGTCAATCCTGGCCATCAACGGGATCAATACCTGAGCGTCTCTAGCAGCTAATATAAGGTTTTCATTGGGACAATTTACTATCTCATGTTGCGGAAGCAATTTTCTCAGATGTTCAACAGCGGTTGCAAAGGTCGTCCCGCAAAACAAAATTTTCATAGCTGGTCCTTCCTAGAATCCAGATGGAGTTTCAGGGCCGCGTGCTTTCAATACTGACCAACGACATTGATTGTGAACCCCTGACTTCCGTCTATCGGACAAATATTAGCTTCAAGATAAGCCGTAATGGGAAACAATGGACATGTGTTACCCGGAACGAGGAACCGCGGTAGCTCCAAACCGAGCAATTCAGACCTTCCGTTTCCGCATCTCCTCGCCAGCAGGGGTTCTCCTGGTGAGGGCGCTCCAGGATCGATTGGAATCTTAATATTCCTGATTTGTCGAGTTCGCTCGCAAACGACTATTATGTTTTGAACATTGTGAGCCTGATCCACTCCGTCAGCGCCCTGGATAAACCGTTCCCGGTAGCCACAATAGGCGCAAGACACATCTATGACCGCTACCTCCGACCTTGCGTCCACCGAGGCGGAGACAATCAGCCAAACCATCATAATCAGCAGGAAATGATGTCGATTTGTCATTTCTACCCACAGCTCCCACATCGTTTTATATCCTAATTATCA
Source organism: uncultured delta proteobacterium (assembly GCA_963798475.1). Taxonomy (GTDB): domain Bacteria; phylum Desulfobacterota; class Desulfomonilia; order Desulfomonilales; family Desulfomonilaceae; genus CAJBEZ01. Next base: position 246,968 of record CAWCTI010000013.1, on the reverse strand, counting down.
GGACATTCGATTCTGTCTCCAAGGAAAGGAAATTAGCATATTTTTCAAGAAATGGCGGGGAATTAATTCAGGCCAATCCATTTGGAACGTACGGTTTCACTTACTTCATTGTGGAACAGTTCAATATCATCAAGTGAGTTCAGTTCTTTACACGAAATGGCGTTAATGGCGTCCAGACAAATAGTCGAGATTTGATGAAATGAAATCCGACCATTGAGAAACAGGTCCACAGCCACTTCATCAGCAGCGTTCAGTATCACCGGACTGACCGTCTCATTTTCATTAAGAGCGTCATATGCAGCTTTGAGCAGAGGAAACTTGCTGGTGTCGGGTTTTTCGAAAGTTAAAGGGGACATACTCGAGAAATCAATAGGCTTTGTTCCGGAACACATCCTGTTGGGAAAACCCAAAGCGTAGCTGATTGGAATTTTCATGTCCGTTGCGCCTATCTGAGCCAGGATCGACCCGTCACCAAACTCGACCATGGAATGGACCAGACTCTGAGGATGTATCACGACTTCTATGTTATTGGCCTCGACCCCGAACAACCACTTGGTCTCAATTACCTCCAGACCTTTGTTCATAAGTGTAGCTGAATCCACCGTAACCTTAGGGCCCATTTTCCATCTTGGATGCATCAGAGTCTCATCTCTGGTAACCAAGGCCATTTCTTCAATGGATTTTCTCAGGAAAGGGCCTCCGGAAGCTGTAAGCAGGATCCTTTTCACTGTATGGCGCTTATTACCTTCAAGGCACTGAAAGATGGCTGACTGCTCCGAATCAACTGGCGTTAGGGTTATCTTCGAAGCCTGGACTGCGTCCATAAAGGACCTACCGGCAAGAACCAAAACTTCCTTAGTAGCTAGAGCCAGGTCCTTTTTTGCAGCTAATGTCCAAAAAGCCGGACGTAATCCAATACTACCGGGGAGCGCCCCAACAACCACATCCGCCGATTCAGCCTTCGACGCTGCCTCGAGACCTTCCGCCCCACAGAATATTTTTGTTCCCCCTGTGTAATCGCGCAAAAGACTCCGAAGCTCTACAAAAGCTTTTTCATTGGATACCGACACCAGGTCCGGACCAAATTCCCGAACCTGAGACTCTACTAGACCAACATTGGAACCGGCGGCCAAAGCGGCTATTCTAAATTTGCCACTGTTACATCGGACAACGTCAAGGGCCTGAATCCCAATAGAACCGGTTGAACCCAGGATTGAAACGCCTTTCATGAAAAGACTCCGAAGCCAGACAGGACAACAAAGTAGAAAACAGTTGGAATAGCCGGAATGAGGCTGTCAGCCCGATCCAGGACCCCGCCGTGTCCAGGAATTATGGAGCCGAAATCCTTTATTCCAAGCCTTCTTTTCAAGGCGGACGCGCAAAGATCACCTATCGGGGCCACTACGGCAATTATGACGCTAAGTTGAAACAATGCCCACAGCGGAGCCAAATTTGGCGCAATTAGTTTCATCAACAACATGCCCAGTAAATTCCCCCCGAATCCGCCTATTAATCCTTCTACGGTCTTGGAGGGACTCACATGAGTCGACAAACGTCGCCTGCCAAGGTATTTACCACCGAAATAGGCCCCAGCATCTCCCAAACAAACAACCACAAGACAGAATATTATCCAGATGTTTCCATAGTCCATACGAGAGAGCGAAATGGCGTGCGAAAGAGGAACAACTAGATAGCCACCGGTGAAAATGATTTGCGAAGCAGATTCGATGGTATTCTCAATAATATTGTAAAAGAAAAGATGGGTTCCCAAAATTACTAGAGGGACGAAAACCACAATGGCAGGTATCGCTCTAATAGGGCAAATGTAAAAAAGGAGTAGTATTGACACTGAAAATAGTATTGAGAGAACTTTTGAAGAGTTAGAACGTAATCCCGGTAATTTTGACGCAAGTTCCCAAGTCCCAACGAAAACAAATACCGCTACAAGTACCGAAATAGCTTTTACCTCTCCGATTAATAAAGTCGGTAATATTATGGCGGCCAGGATGGCGGCAGTGATGATTCTCAAACCCAGCATTTTAATTCCTTACGATGGGGACTGAATTTGTTAGGAGATTTTTCCAAAGCGGCGCTGTCTGGACCAGAATACTTCGATGGCCTCCCAAAATGCTTTTTCATCAAAATCGGGCCACAACATGTCCGTGAAATACAACTCAGCATAGGCTAATTGCCAAAGCAGGAAATTACTTATTCGGATCTCGCCGCCAGTTCTTATCAAGAGATCAGGATCGGGCAAGTTTACAGTGTTAAGGTATGAAGAAAACAAGCTGTCGTTAATCTCTTTCCTTTTCAAGGTTCCCGAAAGCAGGGCTTCGTGGACTTTCAAAGCAGCGGAGATTATCTCCTGTCTTCCACCATATGATAGAGCAACGGTGAGAACCATTTTCTGGTTTTTTGAGGTCTTGGCAAGAGCGGCCTCGATCTTGTTTTTGACGACTGCCGGCAGACGTTCCACCTGACCAATAATGTTGAAACGAATATCGTTATTGTGTATTTCATCAATTTCAGAATCAATAAACTGTGACAGTAATTTCATCAGTCCTGAAACTTCAGACTCCGGCCGCTGCCAGTTTTCAGTCGAGAACGCATATAATGTCAGGAACTTGATGCCGTTACGACGGCAAAATTCTACTGCTCGACGTACAGATTTAGCTCCCTGTCTATGGCCCTCAAGGCGGGGCATAAAACGTTTTTTAGCCCAGCGCCCGTTGCCATCCATTATTATAGCCACATGGGTAGGAACGGTGTTGGTAAATTGATCGGGATTGGAACTCAACAAAATCACTCACAAATTCAGAGGAAGGATACTGAAAAAGGCGTCCACATGTCATATCTCCATGATTTCAGACTCTTTTTCGGCCATAACCGCATCAACCTTGCCTATATATTCGTCAGTCGTTTTTTGGACACGCTCTTGCGCCTTGTGAAGATCGTCCTCGGAAATTTCTTTGTCTTTTTTCAGGTCCTTTAGAAGTTCATTTGTATCACGTCGGTGGTTTCTGATTTGGACCTTGAATTCTTCACCCAGCTTTTTGACCAGTTTGACCAGCTCTTTTCTTCGCTGTGAAGTAAGAGGTGGCAGAATCACTCTAATGACTTTTCCGTCATTCATTGGGTTGAGACCAAGATCTGACTTCAAAATCGCCTTCTCGATATCTGGCACAGCCTGCGAATCCCACGGCTGGATAGCGATCTGCCTAGGTTCGGGGATTGAAAGAGTGGCCAACTGATTCAAAGGGGTCGGCGTCCCGTAGTAATTAGGTGTTATACCGTCAAGGAGCGCAAGCGACGCCCTTCCCGTCCGGATCCGTTTCAGGTCCTTTTTTAGAGCCTCTATAGACTTATCCATCGCAGACTTCAATTCCATGAGCGCATCTTCTAACATAACTGCTCCAGTACATTCTGTTCACTTGAGGTCACAGGGTGCAAATCAAGCTACGATCATTGTGCCTACCTTTTGACCAATTAACGCTCTTTTTATGTTTCCCTGGACATGAAGGTTAAGCACAATCGTGGGGATTAGGCGTCTGCCAAGAATTTCAACACTAGCAGCGTCAATTACTTTGAGTCGCTTTTGTATTACTTCATCGGAGCTTATGGATTCAAATCGACATGCATCCGAATATTTCCTGGGGTCCTTGTCGTAAACACCATCAACCTGTGTGGCCTTGATCATCACTTCAGCCTGCATTTGGACCGCTCTCAATGCGGCGGCCGAATCAGTCGTAAAACAGGGGTTTCCAGTCCCCCCTGCGAAGATTACGATTTCATTTCGGCTTAAACATGCCATCAGGTTTTCCCGAGAGAACACATCAACGAACATTCCAACTTTAAAAGATGACATGACCCGACAGCCGTGTCCCTGGGCCTCCACCGAGGATTTCAGCGCAAGAGCGTTGATCACTGTGGCGACCATTCCCATCTCATCACCAACCAGTGGAGCAGCTCCGATAGACGCGGAGTCGATACCGCGCATAATATTGCCGCCTCCGACCACAACACCGATTCTTCGTCCATCCTCCGCTGCAGAGATTATCTCACGAGCGATCCAGGAGATCTTATTTCCATCAAGGCCAAAGCCTCTATCTCCGGCCAAGGCCTCTCCAGATATCTTCAATAGCGCTGTGCGGTAAGCATTTGGCGCAGTGGTCCCCATCAGTTGGATTGACCCAATTGAAACCTCGCGAACCTTCCTACAGTCATATTCTCGCCCAGTTGGGCAATCTTTTCCTTGATCAATTCCTGAACAGACTTGGAATCATCCTTAACAAAAGGCTGATCAAGCAGGCAAGTTTCGGAGAAAAATTTCTTCAGTTTTCCCTCAGCAATTTTCTCAAGCATTTTCTCTGGCTTACCGGCTTCCTTGGCTTGAGTCATGTAAATGTCCTTTTCCTTGTTTAACACGTCTTCAGGGACATCAGCCGAAGAGATCCATTGGGGAGCGCTTGCTGCAACCTGCATACAGAGATCTTTCAGGAGTTCAGCAAACTGTTCTGTCTTCGCTACGAAATCACTTTCGCAATTCAGTTCCAACAGAACGCCAATCTTCCCGTTCATGTGAATATATGAGCCTATTTTGCCCTCAGAAGTGGCCCTGCCTTCTCGCTTGGCAGCCTTTAGAGCGCCCTTCTTTCTAAGATAATCGATGGCCTTCTCCATATCGCCATCTGTCTCAGTTAGGGCCTTCTTGCAGTCCATTAGTCCCAAACCGGTCTTCTCCCTCAATTCCTTAACCAGAATCGCTGATATCTCCATTGGACAGCCTCCTATTTGTCATATTTCTAGATATTGAGCCCCTCTTTTGAATTAACAAACCCCGGCCTCCATATCGTGGGCACATGGTGGCGCTCTACTGGTATAAAAGTTTCCGCTCTGTAAGTGTCCAATTGATTTGTTGCGCCGGGAGTTACCGACCAAGCCTACAGCTCAAACACCAAAATGCGAACACACAGACTATTCAAAAGCAGCAGCTTTTCAAAAGTTGTTTTGAAACGGGATCAGACCAATACTTCCTCAGTCTCCAGCATAACAGCCTCAGGCTCTTCCTGTTCGCTGTCCTCAACATCAACTTCTTCTGATTCCGCGTATCTCTCTTCTTCAGTAGCCATTGCGGGGAAATCCCCCAGACCGCCATCTTCCTTTAAGGACGCCTCATAAATGGCCCGGCCTTCTATACACGCATCGGCGATCTTCGCCGCAAACAATCTAATAGCCCTAATGGCGTCATCATTGCCCGGGATCACATAATCGATTTCATCAGGGTCACAGTTCGAATCAACTATGGCGACAATGGGAATCCCAAGTTTACGGGCTTCCTTTACGGCGATATTTTCCTTCTTGGGGTCAACGACAAAAACAACTCCGGGCAATTTCTTCATGTCCCGGATGCCTGACAGGTTTTTGTTAAGTTTGTCATACTGACGGGAGATGTTTACCAATTCCTTTTTGGTGAAGTTTGTTTCTTCTGGCTTATCCAGAATTGCTCCCAACTGATTCAGACGTTCTATGCTTTGCTTTATTGTCGAGAAATTGGTGAGCATACCACCCAACCAACGCTGGTTAACATAGTATTGACCGCACCTGTCGGCTTCTTCGAGGACTGCGTCTTGCGCCTGTTTCTTAGTGCCTACAAACAGCACTCCCACACCTGTGGCGGCGGCGTCCTGTACAAACTGGTATGCCCTTTTGAACAGACGGACCGTTTTTTGAAGATCGATAATATAAATGCCGTTTCGGGCACCAAAGATGTACTGTTTCATCTTGGGGTTCCATCGTCTGGTCTGATGACCAAAATGAACCCCAGCTTCCAGCAATTGTTTCATGGTAACAAGAGACAAGTGGAGAACTCCTTTTCGGGTTAATTCTTCCATCCCTAGCCACGTATAACGCGACCCGAGTTACAGGGATGTGTAAGATAATCCAATATTATTAACACTATTTCTACAGAAAGCAACAAAAAAAAGGACGACCCTGTTTGAGGGGTCGCCCTTCCTTCACAGTAAATGATCTCAACGCCTAGACTGATTCAGTCTTCACAGTTAAGGCTACCTTGTAGAGTATTGACAGAATCAGGAAACCAAGCGCCCAAACGCCAATCACTATACCAATTTCAGGAAATGTAGGATGGTACTGGGTTATGGTTTCTAGTGGCGACGGGATGTAACCGGTAAGCACCAACGTAATACCCTTTTCAATCCACAGAGAGAAAAATACGCAGACGCATCCCATTGCCAGTGTACCTGGGCTATTCCTGGTTTTGGGATTAATCATGAGAACCAGCGAAAGCATTGCCAGGACCGTTGAAGCCCACATCCACGGAACCAAACCGTCATGACCGTGAAGCCCGAAAAACAAATATGTGAAGTGGTTAACATCTTCAGGAATCTGGCTGTAAAACACTGTAAAGAGTTCACACAAAACGAAGAACACACTTATGATCATGGCGTAAGTCACGATCTTAGCCAACGATTGTATCGCCTCCCATCCTGCGTCAAATTTGGTGTACTTTCTCAGAAATAGACAAATCAATATCAATAGAGCAGGACCTGCGGCAAAAGCTGACGCCAAAAACCTTGGGGCCATGATTGCGCTCAACCAAAAGCTTCGTCCTGGCAAACCGGCGTACAAAAAGGCCGTGACCGTATGGATGCTAACGGCCCATGGGATGGAAAGATAAATGAACGGTTTGACCCATTTGGGAGGCGCCGCGGATTTGGCCTCAGCTTCGAGCACCGTCCAACCCACAACAATATTCAGGAACAGATAGCCGTTCAACACGACCATATCCCAAAAAAGCACCGAGTTTGGGGTGGGATACAATAAAACGTTGAAGGCCCTGTCTGGACGCCCAAGGTCAACCACGATGAACGTTAGACACATGGTAACGGCGGCCACAGCTAGGAATTCACCGAGAATCGTGATTTTCCCGAACACCTTGTAATTGTGAAGATAGTAAGGGAGCACGAGCATAACAGCAGAAGCGGCCACACCGACAAGGAATGTAAACTGTCCTATGTAGAGTCCCCAGGATACATCGCGGCTCATGCCGGTTATTCCCAAGCCGTAACTGAGCTGCCTCAGGTAAAAGCTGAAACCCATTCCAACCAGGACCAGTAGAATACCTATCCACGTAAAGTAGCTCTTATTACCTCTTAAAGCCTTTTCAAGCATGGTTACCTCACAATATGTAATAAACCTGCGGACGTGTGCCTAACTGAGGTTTACGTTGAATTGACGGATGGGTCCGCAACAGTTGACGAACCTCCGAGTTAGTGTCCTCCAAGTCTCCAAACACGAGCGCCTTTTCCTTGCAGGCTTCCACACACGCCGGGATTTTCCCAACATCCAGGCGCTCCGCGCAGAAATTGCATTTCTCCACAACGCCCCTTGTGCGTGTCGGGAATTCGGGGTTTTCCTTTTTTATGAAAGGTCTGGGATCACGCCAGTTAAGGTTTCTTGCGCCGAATGGGCACGCGGCCATACAGAAACGGCAACCAATACAACGATGATAATCCATCTGTACGATACCATCAGGGCGGCGGAAAGTCGCCTTAACCGGACAAACTCTAACACAGGGTGGGTTATCGCAGTGGTTGCAAAGAACAGCGAACGGTAACCCCTTCAGACTATCCTTAACAAATCCTTCAATATAAGGGTTTTCCTGCCCCGGGAAAGCATGTTCATATGAAGTTAGCCAAATCCACTTAACTTCGTCTTTAGGATTACCAAAATCAGGAACGTTATGAGCGTAATTACATGCCAAAATGCATTCTTTGCACCCTTCTTTAGCCTTTAAGCACTTGTTCTGATCAACCACCATGGCCCATCTTTTGCCGTTTAAAGCATTAGGGTCTCTTTCAAATTTAGATTCACCAGTTCCCGCAACCGCATCCACGACCGGCTTGGCGCCAAAACCCAGCACGGAAAGACCGGCGATCTTCAAGAAAGTTCTTCTTGTTTCGTCCATTACTTCTCACTCCTTCCGGCCTGCTGCTCCTGCTCCTTCGGCGCTATGTGACAATCCCAGCAATTCGGGGTCACGTTCAAGTAGTTGTGGCACCTATCACAAAACTTGGCTTTGCTCGAATGACACTTGGTGCAGGTGTTCTGTAGGCTCATTTTGTACTCTTTACCGGTGGAGCTCACATAAATTCTCTTCCCGTCCCGTAAGACCTGGTCTCTCCACTGATCCAGAAGCACCATGTGGTTGGCTTTCATAAACTCCTTGGATTCCACGCATTGCTTCTCTTTAGTGCCAACCTCAAGTTTCGGCGCCTGCGAACTCTTGCCAAAATCGTACCAAAATGGAGAGGTAATCAGGGCGAGAAATATAACGATTCCTATAATGATTTTTCCGGCGTTATACATTCTACTCGTCCTCCTCTTCGTCGCCTAAAGGTTCCCCGCGTAAATCTACAGTTCGGTCCTTTTCACCATTCATGACCAGCGCATTTGCAAGGAGTTCATGGATCCCGCCGACGGTAACATCCGGGGCCCAATAATGACACATCGCTGTAAGTGTAGCACGGTCAATTGCACACATACAGAGAAGACGGTTGACTTCATGCTTGTCTCTAACATGCCGCAGTGCGCTAGCGCGTGGGAAGGCACCTCGCATACGCATGTCAATGTTTTCGTCATTTCCAAGGCCCGCTCCACCTCCACAACAGAAAGTCTGTTCTCGGATAGTGTTTTCAGGCATTTCGTAGAAGTTATTGACTACGTTACGGATAACGTAACGCGGCTCTTCCAATAAGCCCGCCGCACGGGCCGGGTTACAGGAGTCATGGTAAGTCGCTATGATTTTATCGTTACGGCTTGGATCAAGCTTTAGCTTGCCATTTTTGATAAGGTCCGAAGTGAACTCGGTTATGTGGACCATCTTTGTCTGTTTGGCGTTCTCAAACTTAGTGCCAGTGATAGGGGAAACCGGCTCTTCTAAAAAGTCCGCCGGTCCATTCATTGTCTCCATGTACTGATGAACAACCCGCCACATGTGGCCACATTCGCCCCCAAGAATCCATTTTACCCCGAGTCGCTTGGCCTCAGCGTAGATTTTTGCGTTAAGACGCTTAATCATTTCATGGGACGTAAAAAGCCCAAAATTTCCACCTTCGGACGCATACGTGCTCCATGTGTAATCAAGACCCAGTTCATGGAACAGCATCATGTATCCCATACAGGTGTAGGTCCCTGGGTCAGCGAAGTAGTCCCCTGAAGGCGTTACGAAAAGGATCTCAGCGCCCTTTTTGTTAATGGGCAGATCTATTTTGATTCCTGTAATGTCTTCTATGTCATCAGTCATGAACTCCCACATGTCCACTAGTCCGTGGGGTGGTATGCCTAAGTGATTCCCTGTGCGATAACAGTTCGCTACAGGCTCTATGACCCAGTTGATGTTCAGGCCAACCAGATTTAGTAGTTCCCTGCCTATCATTGTGACTTCCGCTGTGTCTATCCCGTAGGGACAGAAGACCGAGCAGCGTCTGCACTCAGTACACTGGAAGAAGTAATAAAACCATTCCTTCAGCACGTCTATGGTCAATTCCCGACCACCACCAAAACGGCCAAGCATTTTGCCAAGTAGCGTGAAATCGTTTCGATAGACGCTACGGATAAGCTCTGCACGAAGGACAGGCATATTCTTGGGGTCACCGGATCCGATGAAGAAATGGCATTTGTCCGCACATGCGCCACATCGAACGCAGATATCCATGAATAGTCGGAAAGACCGGTATTTTTCGAGCCGTTCTTTCATCCCCTTCAATATTATTTCTTGCCAATTCTCCGGTAACTTCCAATCTTCCTCAGTAGGGGACCATTGACGTGGGTTAGCTAATCCAAGGATTTTAAGATTTTTCCCAGCAGCGGGGTAACTGTATGTGCCGTCCCTGAACACGGCGGGATTGTCCATCCATCCTGTTTCCGGAGGCTTGTTCAGGTTTATATTCATCAAATCCTGAGGTTTCGGTAAATCGTGTAGCTCCATGGTTACTCCTTGTCCACAGGGATGCCAACTTCTTTCATCTTCTCCCTGAAATCATCTTCATATTCTTCGTAAGTATGAACCTTCACCGGGTAATTCCACGGATTCACATAGCGCTCACTTCTGTTAACATTCGCCATGTTGCGGGTGGGACTCAAGAATACTCCACCAGCATGCATCAGTTTCGAGAACGGGAAATAAGCGATCAGCACACTTACCAAAAACAGATGCACATAGAAAATCGGATGAATCCCTGGAGGCGCGACCGGATGCAAGGTAAACAACCCCATCGCAAGACTTTTGACACCTAACAAATCCACTTTGAAAAAATTTCTCATCAAGACTCCGGAGACCCCTATTCCCAATATGAGGAACAAAGCGAAATAGTCTGCCGGTAGAGAGATATAGCGGAGTTGAGGTAAAGTGACTCTTCTTAGAAAAAGAAGTGTTACCGCTGCCAGAAACAGGATGTCTGTAATGAAGAAGGTTGGAACCATGATCTGGAAAAACCCGTCCACAGATGTAATGGTTTGCACAAATGAGGGAATCGGTTCCATGAAAAGTCTCAAATGACGTATGATGATTATCAGAAATGAATAGTGAAACAGGATGCCGAAAAGCCATAGCCACTTTGCGGACGCATAGGTGACCCGTGGCCCTTCTCTTAACTCAGCCTTGGTGTTTCTGAAAAGAGACCTAAACAAGAAGGCTTCCAGAAACATTCTGCCGATCACACCCCATGTGTTGTAAGGGCAATCCAGATTATCGGCTTTTATCCAAGGCAGAGTTTTCCCCTGCCCACACGTTGTTGGAATACGAAAAGGGACTGGGACCCTAGCCCAGTCCACAATCCGGTAAACAACCCCGATGATGAATATGGCTAACGCTATGTAAGGGATGATAACTCCAAACACAGAGTCAAGACCTATCGCCTCGACCCCGAACCAGGAGACCGCCACCAACGCCACCACAGCTATCAGGGCCGAAACTAAAGAAAACAATGCGTTCATTCGACCACCTCAATTAACTTAACACTGTTTTATCGCCAACAAAGGAACGCTACCAATCGTGAGGCGCCCCGTATTTCATACATGCTCTTTCCAGAATTCGGGATGTTCTGTTCCTGATTTCCATAGCTCTCATTTCGAAGAGCTTTTCACGGCATTTCATGTAAATGTCAAAAGACGTAAGCGCAAGAGAATCTATTCTGGATTCCAGTTTTAAAAGTTCTCCAAGGAGATCCGGGTCCTTCAGCATATTTTTTGGAATCGATTCCCTTAAACTCTTCTTTAACAGAAAAATAAAACCCAAGGCATCCGACGCCGAGAACTGCTGAACTGCCCGAATCCTAACTATATCATCCAAACGCCGTACCACATCAGGAGAATAATCCTTGCTCCCACTCATTACCCAGTCAAAAAGCGCCTCCGATCCATTTACGATAGCTGCCCCGATTGGATTGGCGAATTGGTTTTTTTGATTTCTCATGAATGAACCGGCTTCCGGAGGATACGTATCAATCGTAAGGTCAGTCCAGTGTTTGATGATTGTTTTTTTATTTTCCAAGAGAAGGTCTACTAACATTATCGTTTACGTTCTCCATTTTTCAAACCCTTAACAATGACTCAAATGTCTGCGGCAAAACCCTGCCTGGCATCTCACTGAAGGGGCCTACCCGATCAATTTTAATAGTAACTGAAAGGTTCTGCAAAGTGACGTATTCAACTCTTTCAGCCGCTCCGAACTCTAGCTTGTAGGCCAACCATTCAGCTAAATGAATCCTCATCACTTTTGACTTCGGATATCGGTAGCTACGGATTTTAGTGTTCTATTAAACACTTGGCTTACAGCCCCGGCTGGGTTTAGCCATGTCAAGGTAAGAATTTTAAGGTTATACCCGTACACTTTCCAAGCCGAATTGTCAAGTTTTTTGGCATAATTTTAGAACTGTCCTTGACTTTACATACTTGAAGAATTAACGACTCTCGCTATCTTTGGAACTTTTACATGGATGCTGTAAATTATGATTGGGCCACAAAAACTATCTTCCCGGGCTTTGGACGCTAAGCTGACATGACGATTATAAGGAGCGACAGCTATGATCAAGTTCAATGGAATAAATCATCTGGCCATGGTTACTTCGGACATGGACAAAACCATCCGTTACTGGCGAGATCTTCTTGGGTTTCGATTAGTGGCCGGTTTAGGCGCGCCCGGATACAGGCATTATTTCTTTGAAATATCACCTACTGATCTTATCGCTTTCTTTGAATGGACCGGAGCCGAACCGGCTATCGAGAAGGACCATGGAGCGCCCGTGAAAGGTCCGGTCATATTCGATCACGTCTCTTTTGGAGTTGAAAATATTGACGATCTCTGGGAATTACGTGACATGCTTTCAACCGCCGGATTCTGGGTATCGGAAATGGTGGACCACGGCTTCATTTATTCCATTTATTCCTTTGACCCTAACAATATCCCTGTCGAGTTCAGTTTTTCGGTCAGGGGAAGAGAAATAAGACAGCGCCCGACGATGGTGGATAAAAGACCGTCCGATGTCACGAGGGAGGGAGCGGAACCACAACCTGGCAAATGGCCTGAACCGATCCCTTCAAGTGATGAAGACAAGCAAATCTATCCAGGCGCAGGGAGTGAACTGTTTCATGGCATCAAAAAGACCCCCTAGCGGCTGATTCTTGAAAGGATGCGTCCAATGACTGGCTCCAGGACCCGGACAGCGTCGTTCCCGCAAAGTTCCTGACAACAGAAGCATGAAATGCACTTTTTGCGGTCTAACTGAAAGGTCCCATTTTTTTCAGAAATGGCTGACGGCGGACAGTGAGTCATGCAGATACCGCATTTCTTGCAAAGCGTGTGGTCGATTATCGGCCTGGTAATCATGTGGTTCTCAAGTAATCTTCTAAGCGGGTTCCAGTATGAGAGGTTCCAGGCCATGGTAACTGACACGGCTTGTCTGAAATCATTTATCGGGAATTCATTGAGTTCATCTCCCACTGTCGTTATCCGGGACAAATCAGACACGCCAAGCCCCAATTCCTGCCCAATCACGCAAGTGCGCAACATATTCAGAGGGAAATTCACGAGCGACGCCAGGACAGCGTCTAGGGCCACTGGATCCTTCCCTGCTGCCACAACACCTATGAATCGGGGGACGCCATTATTGGGGCCGTTCCCTTCCATACCAAGGATGCCATCGACAATTGAAACCACCGGCTTCACCTGTTCAACAATCTGTACAAGAACATTAGCGAAATGATCGATGTTTTTGCCAGCACGCAAGTGCCACGACGCCTTGTCAGTTCCCACGACCGTCCCAAAAAGGTTTTTTACGGCTATAGTCAATCCCATCTGCGTATGGGTTTTCAGCTTGGGCAGATTTATGATCTTGTCAAATTCGAAGATTTCTTCAGCCAATTCGAGACGGCGAAATACTCGTCCGTCACAACAATCCAGACTTCTTTTCCGAGTAAACGGAGAGGAATGGATGTTCATTTTCCGCATGAAATCATCGTAACCCGACTTGGAAAGGACTCTATTCAGGTTCCCCAACGGAGGGCTATCGCCTATTGAGACTTTTGCGCCATGGTCGATGATCAGTGACGCTACCGCTTCCACAAATGTTGGATGCGTCACAACCGCCTTCTCCGGAACTGCTGACATTAAAAGATTAGGCTTTATCAGAACCTTATCAGAATTACCTATAATCGCCCCAAATCCTCCAATGTCCTCAATGCGTTTGTATACGTTTTCTTTGAGTGTCGCGACATCGTAATCCTGAGCTTTGCCTAAGCTAACTAAAGGTTCCATTCCCTAACCCGAAAGTCAAATTTTGTGGCTGTTTACTACCCAATGCAGCACAATCGGAACATTAGCCTAATATTCGAACGGTTACAATCGCAGGAATTTATTGTAACAGCAATTTGAGCTTGACCTGGATAAGAATCTCGTTATACTAGATTTAATGGGTCTGGAGTTCTTCGCATGAGGAACCCGGAACACATTGATTAAAACAATAAAAATCCGCTTGGATCGTATAGACCGGGACGGAAGGAAATAAGTAGTAGCGCTGTACGCCTTCCCTTACTCGGGAAGGCTTTTTTTATGGCTGAATCAATGGACACCATTACTTCAGTTCGAGAAATGAATGATTGGGCAAGATTGCAAATACCAGGTCGCAAGACCGTAGGCTTTGTTCCCACTATGGGATACTTGCATGATGGTCATTTGAGCTTGGTAAAAAAGGCACGCATTGAAAATGACACCGTTGTTGCAAGCGTTTTTGTTAATCCCACCCAATTTGGCCATGACGAAGATCTCACCGTTTACCCCCGTGATCCGCAGGGAGATTCTGCAAAACTCGAAGCCGCTGGCGTAGACGTGCTGTTCATGCCTGACGCTCAAGAGCTATACGGCCCCGGTTATGAAACCTTCGTTGAATTGGAAAGATTGTCTCTGCCTCTTTGCGGCAAATCGCGGCCAGTTCATTTTCGAGGGGTCGCAACAATTGTCCTGAAATTGTTTAATATTGTTCTACCTTCTACTGCTTACTTTGGAAGCAAGGATTATCAACAGCTCCAAGTAATCAGGAAGATGGTCAGAGATCTCAATGTTAACGTGCGGATAATCGGTTGCCCTACCGTAAGAGAACACGATGGGCTCGCAATGAGTTCCAGGAATGCTTATCTATCCCCACAACAAAGGAAGCAGGCGATCTGCCTCTACGAGTCCCTCATGATTGCCAGAAGATTATTTGCCGCACGGGAGTCTGACCCCAACGCCTACCTTCAGGCCATGAAGGACAGGGTCCTGGCTGAACCTGACGCTAGGCCGGATTATATAAGTCTCGTCCATCCGGAAACCCTTGAAGACCTTGCAACTGTCAACGACGGCGCGTTGGCTTTGATGGCCGTGAAGATTGGGAAAACCAGATTGATCGACAACATGCTACTGGCCGAACTGGCCGATATAAATCAATAGCTCGAACACTAAGGAATTCGGGAAGTAATAATTTACAAAAACGAAATCCTCGAGATCTTGCAAATCCGGGAGAATTCAAATGCAAAGGACAATGCTGAAATCCAAGATACACAGGGCTACAGTGACAGGGGCTTGCGTTGATTATGAAGGAAGCGTAACAATTGATTCCCGTCTACTTGAAGCGTCGGACATTCTTGAATACGAACAAGTCCAGATCTACAACGTATCAAATGGTGAGCGTTTTGCGACTTACGTCATTAAGGGGGAGCCTGATTCCGGTGTGATTTGTCTGAACGGAGCCGCAGCGCGCAAGGTCTCCGTGCGGGACCTGGTTATAATCTGTTCTTATGTAAGTTTGGACGACGCGGAATGCAAAAACCACAAGGCCACAAATGTTTTCGTGGACAAGGACAACAAAATTAGCAGGATGCATTGATTCCAATGCGGCTTCTTTTATAGTCAGCGCTATGCCCTGATTACAGGGAATATTATACTGTTTTTGTAAAATATTTCAGAAGCTATGCAATTGTGGTTTGGCTCTATTTTGTCGGACACATAACTAGAAATGGTCCGAAAAATGGATAACGGCATAAACTGCTCCAAATTAATCAAAGTGCAAATCACGATAATTAAGAATTTCCTGTGATTAAAGGCGTCGCAAAATCAATCCGCTACTTCTCGGGTCCATTCCTGAAACGTCTAATCACCGCCAAGCAGGTCCCTACTCTTTCGGGCTACAAGATAACACATCGCTGCAACCTGAAATGTGTCCATTGTCCTTACTGGAAACGCAACGGTGATGAACTCGATTTTGGAGGCGTGCGAAGAACGCTCATGACCCTCAAAAACATGGGGGTGAAGATCCTTATTATTGAAGGAGGTGAGCCTCTGCTGTGGCGAGACGGCAAAAAGAATATCGCTCATGTTATAGAGGAAGCCGGTAAGCTTTTTCCTTCAGTTTGTGTCACGACAAATGGAACACTTCCTTTTAGTGAATTGGACATTGATAGGGTATGGGTAAGCCTGGACGGGACGGAAAAGGTCCATGACAGTGTTCGTGGTGAAGGCGTGTTTTCGAAGGTATGGGAAAATCTCGAAAAGGAGGGGCGGCGCAACGCTTACATAAGCTTCACTATCAGCCAATTGAACAGAGAATGTGTCTCAGACCTCATTACGATGCTGAAGGGGCGCGTTGCTGGAGTAACCGTGCAATTCTATTATCCATATTCTGGCTTGCCTGACCCTCTTTTTGTAAGTCCGCTGGAGCGTGTCCCGATACTTGATCAACTTATACAGATGAAACGGGATGGATATCCTGTGGCAAACTCGTTCAGCAGCCTCAATGACATGAAGAAGACCAAATGGACGTGTTATGATGGCCTGTTAGCAAATGCGGAACCGGACGGGCAGATTTTCCTCGGGTGTTATCTAAATAATCGTGGGCCATCGAAGTGTGAAAGATGTGGGTTCAGTGCGCATAATGAGATTTCACTCGCGTTTCGGGGGAACCTTGAATCAATAATGACGGGTCTGAAGATCTTCTTTTAGTGCGACAACTCTCGCACATCCTCCTTGATCCAATGTTTTGGATGTAATAGGTTTGAGGCAGCATAACATGCTGGTGCGTTTGGAACACTATGCTATTTCATTCGAGGAATTTATCCGCGAAATTCATATGCAATGCGCTCCTTTCGGAAGCACGTGTAGTATACGGTCCAGTGCTTAAAA
Organism: uncultured delta proteobacterium; assembly: GCA_963798475.1. Classification (GTDB taxonomy): domain Bacteria; phylum Desulfobacterota; class Desulfomonilia; order Desulfomonilales; family Desulfomonilaceae; genus CAJBEZ01. The sequence continues at coordinate 230,236 of CAWCTI010000013.1, read as the reverse complement.
AGGAGCCGATACGCCATCAGGAAGGGGCACGTCAAACGCCTGTGTAATTTCACCTACCATTTGGTAGAATCCGCACAAAGTTACAAGCTCCAAGAGACCTTTAACACCATAGAGTTTTACAATCTCACTCTGAATCTTTTCCGGTATGGACCCCAATTCCAGCACGACATCAATAGTATCGAGGATCTCAGAATACGGATGAGGAATCGCGTCACGATCGACCTTTAAAATCGCATCTATCAGAGTGTCGCTCAGACCAGCGGCACGGGCCGACTTTTGATGATCTACCCATTCAAAAGCTACTCCAATTTTTCTTGAAATAGACAGGACAGCAAATTGACAGACATCTCTAGGCAACTTGCCCTTAAATTTTAGGTAGTATCCCAACTCCTCAATTAGTTGAGCCAACTCAGGGTGATTCATCAATGGGATGTAGAGGCGTCTTACATCAGTTCCTTTCGCCGACCGCCTAGCCTGTATGTCATCGAAAATTTTCTTTGCTTTACCTGTGAGATTCCCTCTTAAATCAGGTAACGTGGACATCATTGTCCTCCTCTATTCTTGATAACTCCAGGACTTGACGGATTCTATGAATGACTCCACTAGCTTAAAAGTCAGGGTATCCTGCACGGTGATCACAGTTCCTGCCTCGGAATATTCCTCCGGACAAGATCATGCAGCCGAGCTATCTTCTTGCCACAAACCAATCCGATTGCCGTTAGGGTCCAGTAGGACCGCAAACCAACCTGTTCCCGGTACGGGTCGACGAGGTACAACAACCTGTGCGCCAAGCTTCCGTGCCTTTTCCAGGGACTCCTGCACACACAAGACCTTAACATAGTTGACCGGCGTGTGTTGCGCATCCTGGCGAGCGGTCATTCCCCCTTTTGGACTCTCTGTGCCCATATGGATCTTGTAGTAGCGGAACTGGCCTGGTACCTTTTCAAACTTCCAATTGAACAGCTCGCAGTAGAATTTTTGCATAGATTCGAAGTCATCAGCAGGAAGCTCAAAAAAACATACTGTATTTAACATGGGATTCTCCTTCGAAAAAATTCGGATGGTCGATTCGTAAAGCGCATTTGCATGATAACCTTTGTATAATTCTCAGTTAATTCATTCGTCGTTAGACAAAACTGTCCTGGCAATGCAAACAGGTCCAGTCTGTACTGGGTCTGGGGATCACAGATGGCGCAGATGGATTTCCTTATTTCTATTCCTGTTTCAGACCCAGGAATTTTCCCCTGAGACAAGCTGTCAAAATTCGTCATGGTCTCTCGAACTCCAGCAAGATGTTTTGCATTAACCAGTTTTACCGACCATGAAATGCCAGAACGATTCGAACGAATCGAACCGTCTATATCATACATTATGGGAATAAAGATTTTGGCACAGATTTCAGCGCTTGATATAATCTTTAAGAGTTCTTGCCACAAAGTCCGAGAAGGACTCATCTCCCCTTTTCATGTCAATCTCTTCAATAAGACTTACAGGAAGAGTGACTGCCTTTATCCTGGTGATCTTCTCGAGACCTGCCATTTCTGTTACTGATTGCGCTTCCTTTCCTTTATCCCTGACTGTCTCTGTCAACTCCAGGACTCGCTCTGACGCATCCACAAAGCTCTGGAGAAGCAACCGAAATTCATCATCAGTCAGAGAGAGATGGCTAAACCCCACTCTGTAATGGTTCCCGGATTCGACTCTTTTCGCGTAATCAATTCGCGCATGACAGGTTATCCTGCCAGGTCGATCCTGCAAAACAACTCTAAGTTTGACGTAACGTCCCTCTTCGACGCTTACGGGTGAAATTACTTCGATCCCGTATTGATCCGCAAGCGGGGAGTTTATGATCGGAGGAGTCGCCGCATAGCGGCAATAGGACTGGCCATTGACATGTTTGTATTCCATTTTTCCTCTCCTTGGATCTGAACTTATTTAACCGTTCCTTGCAAAAATACGAATGGTTGCGATGGTTCGAACTTGCTTGCCGCGCTCCCGGAATAGGTCTTGGCGCCAACCAGGGTAAGCTTCTTGACTGGGGCCCCTTCCTTAAGGTTCAACTCTTCTAATGGGATCCAAAACACCGTGGGGCTGGTCGCCGAATCAAAGTAGTAGACCTTGTTCTTATGGTCGGAGAATGTGCGCCAGTACGTCGAGGCAATGTTCGGCTGACCCGGCGTCGTGATACCCAGGGGCACAGAAACACCACGAATCACCCCAACAACGCTTGCCACAGCCTGAAGCATATCGGTGGTCTTGGGTATGGCGTTAATATAAAATGCTGCGCGAGCGAAACGGTCCGACGCCCGGCTGGTTCCCGGCAGAAAAGTCTCACCGCCGATCTCCTGCCAATACTCGTTTAGGGCTAGTTGCTTGTCAAACACAGGGGAGTTGGTCATCACTTGATAGTTTCTACCATGATGAATGAATAGCTTACCACCGATGTATTCGAAGATGGCCGAGTCACCTGTCGGATCGGAAATCGCTAGATGCCCGGTTGCAGGCCTACCATTGGGCAGCGTCGGCGCAATGACTACGAAAGGGTCTTCGCGCAAAGCGTTTACAGTCTCAGCGACGGTAGCATAATTATCGAGCACATACTGCGCCCATGCGGCAATCGAGATTGTCGGACGCTTACCATCCGGCTTGCCATATTCAGATTCGGCGAGATAGAGAACGTTTGCGACAAGCCCCTTTTCATTCATACCATCGACAGTGCTGACATTGTAGAAAGAGCAAACCACACTGCCATACTTTGAGACCCACTTGATAGAGGTTACACCGGCGGCGCCATCGCGTTTCATGCCGGCCGGAAATGCCCAAAGGTCCGTGCCCGTGTTTTCTTCCCAGTCCATTGAGCGGCCAGTTATGATCGTGGCTTCGGGGCCACGGTACACAGCGCGCGTGCAGCCGCCAGCCTCGCGTATTGGGCAAAAAGCTAAAAATATAGCCGCCATTACGCTAATGAGAACTCCTGCAATCCTTTTTCGGTTCATCCTACTCACCCTTCCGTGATTTCTTTTTGGCACACTAGCTTTTCAGGCTAAGAAAATATTGCTTATTACAATAATACCTTGATGGAAACAGATACGGAGAATATCATCATGAAATAAGGATCAGTATATAATGAAAATGGTCTGATTCAGATAGTAAAAAAATTGTTTAATGACTAGTTCTTACCAACATCGCTGATCAGTGGCACCAAAATTCCTTAATCCATTAGGCGATGTCGCTTGATACGAAAGCATGGAGGTGAATATGGCCGATACAATCATGATGATCCACGGCATGTGGGGAGGCCCATGGCATTGGGAACACTACAAAGTCCTGTTTGAGGCCGAGGGCTACAACTGTGTCACACCTACACTGAGGTTTCACGATATCTCTCCTCACTCGGAACCCGATCCCCGGCTTGGAACGACAAGTTTGCTGGATTACGCTGAAGACCTCGAGAGAGACATCCAGGACCTTCAAAACCGCGGGCTTTCGGCACCGCCGGTAATAATTGGCCATTCAATGGGTGGGTTGCTCGCTCAAATCCTGGCAAGTCGAGGGCTCCCCAAAGCTGCCGTGTTACTAACTCCGGCCCCGTGCGCTCCCAATAGCACAATTCTCGAATGGTCCGTCACCAAGTCCTTCTGGAGCGCAATGATGAACTGGGGGGCCGTTGATTCATCGGGCAAGATCCGGTGGGGCGCCAGAAACTCATTCCCATTCAGAAGCCGTTTTGGGAGCAAACCGTATATACCTACTTTTGATGAAGCGGTTTTTTCCATGATGGACTTACTCTCTCCTCAAGAGCAGAGAGAGGCGTACGAGAAGTTTGTCTACGAATCCGGCAGGGCGGCCTGGGAAATTGGGTTCTGGTTCCTTGATTTGTTTCGGCGAAAGGCCGCCTGGATCGATCCATCAAAGGTTAATTGCCCTGTATTGGTGGTGGCTGGATCGCTGGACCGGATCACACCAGCGTCCAGTGTGAGAAAAGTCGCCGCTAAGTTTAAAGCTGTCCCAACCCCGGAAGCGCCACGCCATTACAAGGAATTTCTTAACCACACACATTGGGTCCTGGCGGAACCTGGTTGGCGGGAAATCGCTGAATATGTGTCTAAATGGCTTAAAGTAGTCCTAAAATGACATCACGCCAAAAACAGCGCATTAGAGGATAAAATTATGGCGAAACACGTTGGGATAGTCGCGTGTAGCTCGGAGGGAGCCGCGCTCTGCTATCGGTACTTTTTGCATGGAAGCCACCGTTACAATGGATGAACACATGCACCCCGAAGTATCAACGCATACCTACCCACTTGGGGAATACATGAAAGGTATAACTTCCGGAAATTGGGGACAGGTTGCTGAGTTGATGCTCAGGTCCGTAGCAAAATTGGCCCGCATTGGGGCCCAATTCGCAATTTGTCCTGACAATACGATTCATCAGGCCTTTGATCTGGTTATAGCAAAGTCTCCGATTCCATGGTTACATATTGCAGAAGTAGTAGCCACCGAAGCGATCAGTATGGGCTTTTCCAACCTGGCCGTACTAGGCACAAAATACTTGATGACCGGTCCGGTATATCCAGATGTGCTCAAGAAGTTTGGATTGTCATACAGGATCCCGGACGAAAATGATCGTGAGCACATTGATATGATCATTTTCAGCGAACTCGTTAATGGGAAATTTACCGAACAATCGCGTCAATATTTCATCAAGGTAATTGAAAAACTTAAAGGACAAGGGTGCGACGCGGCAATATTGGGATGTACAGAGATTCCATTAATTGTGGACCCTGAGGGCTGTCCGCTACCAACGCTGGATTCTACCCGTTTGCTCGCAAGAGCGGCTCTCAGGAAAGCCTTGGAAGAGAGATAAACCTTATTTGCCAAGATTCAATTTAATATTGATCTACAATGCTCTTCTTTTTTCAGTGGGTTTGGATTTGGCCCCTTCCATTCGCTGCGGCCCTGAAGCTCCTGACACCAAAAGCTCTTTTTTCTCGAAGCCTCGCTGAAAAACAATTTTCCCATCGTCACCGTAAAGGAGGATAGAAACTCTCGCCAATCCGGCCCCAGATCTGATATCCCCGTAAGGCAGCTCAACTCTGGAATTATATTTGAACGAAATGTTCTCGCCCTGTTTAAAGTCGGAAGGCAGGTCACCCTCACCAAGCCGTGTCTTGTCAGGATAAACATAGATCTTGGTTTCACCGCGTTTATCCTTCATTTCCACAAAAACGAAAAGATAGCCTGAAAAAAGTACGTCGGAATGGTCCTTTATAAGACGAAAACTTAATGTTCCGGAGTTCACTCCAGTGGGTTTTACAGTGACATCTTGAGCGTTGAAATTTACGATCGGACCTGCCGTTAGGTCATCCTGAGACACTGGGGCCTGGGACCTTGCCGACGACTGAGGATTCCCTGTCCCGTTGTGGTCTAAGGCAGCAGTGACACTGGATGTCTGGCTTTCCTGAGTTCCTACTTCGGGTTGATGCAAGCCGGCGGACAGGTCTCCTTCGAGTTTTTCCGAAGACTGGAGTAATTTAGCCGAACGATCAGCTTCGGGTTCCTGATATGTTGAACCAGCCTGCCGTCCTCCTGATCCAGCGGAACCAGAATAGTCCTTCGCCGGGCCCGAGAACGACGTCCCCTGGTCCTGGGTCTTTGATTGCAAAGCCGCAATATCGGCTACGCCCTTTTTGTAGCCACCGGCCATCATGGAAGTGTGCCCCAGAAGCCCCTTAAATACCGAATAGACCCCCAAGGCTGACAAACATACAATTATCACGGCACCGACAAACCCGAGGCGAAATCTCTTTCCTGTGAGATTGAATTGTCTAGGTCCTTGCCGCTCATTGATCAGCACGACGGAGAACCCCGGATTGTTCACAGGTTTGTGAGAGGGAATTACGGGCATGTCCTTATAAGGAGTTCCAATATTATGATTGGTTTTGGACCCCCTTATTCTTTCCAGGAACCAGGACCACAGATTTGCAACCTTTGTCACGGCTAGTATCTCCTTGAAAGGACTCAATAAGCTTAATTTGGTCATTTTCCCTCTTGCCCTAAATTTATTCTGATTATACCAACATAGTGAGCTTTTATTAAAGCTTTTTATACGTGTTTCAAGAAAATCATCTGATTTGACTCTCTTAAAACTAAGACTGGCATGATACATTTTAAAGAACCTGTCAAGATTCTTTTGATATTTTATGAATTAAATACGCGATTAAATGTCGCATCCACCCACCTGAGGGCATGCTCCATGTCAAATGCCGACTCAATTTCATCTTTTGTAAGGATTTTTGACAGCTCCGGATCAGCTAATATAGCGTCTTTGAAGTTTAATCCATTCTCCCACGCCTTCATCGCGTTTCTCTGTGTCAGAAAGTAAGCGCGTTCCCTGGTGAGTCCCTTGTCGACAAGCTTTATCAGAATGGATTCAGAGAATATGAGTCCCCTGCTGGAATCAATGTTACGGGCCATATGATCCTCAAAAATTCGCATATTCTTTATCACTGTGGTTATCCTTGCAAGCATGAAATCCACAATAATTGTAGCGTCCGGTACAATTATTCGCTCCACGGATGAATGTGAAATATCTCTCTCGTGCCATAAAGGAATGTTTTCCATTGCCGAGAGCGAATATCCTCGAACAACTCTCGCCAGACCACACAAATTTTCGGTCAGGACCGGGTTCCTCTTGTGAGGCATAGCAGAAGATCCCTTTTGACCAGGATGGAAGAATTCTTCTACTTCACCGACTTCTGATCGTTGGAGGTGACGAATTTCCATGGCAATCTTTTCGACACTCGACGCTATGAGAGCGAGAGCTGAAAAATATTCAGCGTGTCTGTCTCTCTGAATTACCTGATTAGAGGCGGGAGTCGGTGTTAACCCCAAATTTTCAAGAATTTCAGCCTCCATTTCAGGGTCCAAATGGGCATAGGTACCGACAGCGCCAGAAATTTTCCCCACCGATATTGTTTCAAGCGCAGCGTCCCAGCGCTTCAAATTCCTGGACATCTCCGAATAGAAGATAGCAAGCTTGAGTCCGAAAGTAGTTGGCTCTGCGTGGATTCCGTGCGACCTGCCCACTACTGCAACTCTTTTTGTTTCAAACGCGCGTTCCTTAAGCGCATCCATGAGTTCGACAAGGCCTACCCTTATTAGCAATCCAGCCTGCTTCATAAGTAAAGACAGGGCTGTATCAACCACATCGTAAGAGGTAAGGCCACGGTGTATGAATCGTGATTCTTCTCCCACAAATTCTGCGACCGACGTTGTAAATGCTATTACGTCATGGCGAGTTGTTTTCTCAATTTCATTTATACGATCAACATTGAAAGAAGCGCGTTCTCTAATAAGCTCCATACTGGATTCAGGGATTACACCTCGTTTAGTCCATGCTTCGCACACTGCAAGCTCAATATCCAGCCACTTTTGGAATCGATTTTCCGGCTTCCATATACCTTCCATCTGTTTACGAGAGTACCGACTTATCAAAATTACTTTCCTTTCTATATATTTTATCCAAAATTCGTATTCCTTTGACTTAGAAGGTTTCGTCCTGGGGCTTAATCATAGGAATTCAATCTTAAAATACCATGCTATACTTTTGGGAGCCAGGTGTAAATGTCGCACGAAGCGATCCACCCCGTGTGGCGTAAAGTCATTGGCGCCTTGTTAAATTCAACGTTCCGATTTCTCCTGTTGCGAAAGTACCTCAGAGTTATTATTTAAATTGTAAGACATTATTGCTGAGAGGAGATTTGAAATGGGCCATCCTGAAGTGAGAGTTGATAAGGCTCAAAAGGTGGTTCGGGAACTGGAAAGAGTCACGCCATACATGATTGAAGGACTTTACGGTAACTTTCTGAGACGTTTTATGGATTGTGACAGATCAAGATGGACAAGGGACCTCTCTATATATTTGGGGAATTTTGATTCAGGTTGCCACGAATTCGGAGATGAGGTCGCTGAGCTTCTCTGGGAACGTTTTGAAAGAAGAATTTCATGTTAATAGTCGGATGTGGACTCTGATTCCAGAAGCAATTAGAATTTTTCGTCTTCTACAAAAAGGCAAGGGCGAGCGTTCTGAACAACTCGCCCTTGCCTTTCCTGTTAAATCAATATCGAATAAATTCAGATCAGGGTTGCGCCGTTTCAACTGGCGGAGCGCTAACACATTTTGGCTTCGTGGCTGTCATGACATTCCTTCCAGCCGATTTTGCCCAGGTGATAGCAATCGTTCTATATCCCAGGTGGGCAAATTTCGAGAAAGGTATGTACAACAGTAAAGTGAGGACAAACCATAGATGCAAAGCGTAAATCACATATGCTCCGGCTGCCCATCCTGCAAATCTAGACAGTTCAGTAAGTACGCCTGTTAGGCCGGTTGCGCATATGATCAAAAGGAAAAACCAGTCAAAATATGAACTTCCACCGGCCTGATCGGGAACGTTCAATCTACGGAACAACATTATTCCTAGTCCGACCACAAAAGCAATCGCGCTTATGTTCCCCAAGATCTTGATCGGGACAGTTCCCGGTCCGTTCTGGGATGGCGGCAGCAATCCTAACATATCAACATTGAACGCGACAATGGCCGTGGTAACCGCCAAGCCGATCATACCCCAAAAGGTTAGCAAATGAGCGGTATATCGAATATTGTTCGCTTCACACTCTTTAAATGTTGTATGAGGCAGAATCTCGGAGAAGGCCTCAATAAGACTGGGGACAAATCCCTTCCTCGCTGTTCCCAACGCTATGGGATTATTTGTCTCAAGACTGTTCCAATAAGACTTCAGGCTCATAACCAACGAGACTATTGAAAACGCGAGAGCCGCTGTGAATATTATCTGAATCAAAGGGAGATAGATGAAACCTTCCTTGGGATGCAAAAGATGGTGAGCCGAATATTTTACCGCTCCCTCAGGGAAGCTAAATCCGCTAATCATCAGGATCAACAGCACAATTACAGCCGGGATGCCAAGCGCCAGCACAAACATGGATGATTCCCCGACCAGTTTACCAAAAAAGCCGGGCCACGCGTTGTTCTGAATTACCATTTTTCGCACTGCCTTGAGAGCGTCCCCAGGGTTCGCTCCTCGTGGACACTGTGTCGAACAGTCGTTGCACTGGTGGCACAACCAAATGTCCGGGTCGTTCAAGAGTTTATCTTTTTGTCCCCATTGCGCCCAAATCATTTCCTTGCGAGGGAATGGATTATTGTCAGGCGCTATTTTACACGCGACCGAACATGTTGCGCACTGGTAACACTTCTTCAGATCACCACCGCCAGCGGCGATAAGGTCCTTTGTAAACTGAAGATCAGGTTCAGCGACTATGTCTCTCGCCATGATGAACCTCCTTAAAAACCTTTATATGGATTGGGGTCAAATTCAGAAAGCTTTTCGATGAAATCGTCAACCAGCTTGGGTATCATGGCGTACTCGTCAATTGCGAGCTGATGCACGCGGATTCTTTCCGATTCCAGGACCAGACGCTGGAGAGTTTCACTGATTTTCCCCATCCGGTATTCAGCCAGTTCACTGCCTTTCATGAAATGGCATTGATAATCGTCACCATACTTGCAGCCAATCAAGAGGATTCCGTCAATACCCTTGGAAAGAGCGTCCGCAATCCATACCATGTTGATGTTTCCGAGGCAGCGCAGGGGAATAAATCTGACATACGGGCTATAATTCAATCTATGGATACCCGCCATATCTATTGCGGGAAGAGCGTCGTTCTCGCAAATAAACACTACCACACGAGGTTTCTCCGCGTACTCGTCCGGGACTTCAATAGCCTTTACCATCGAGCCGATCATATCTACTGAGTGGTCTCTAAACGAGATGATTCGCTCGGGACAAGACCCCATACAGATAGCGCAACGTCGACAACGGGACGGATTGGGCAACGGCGTGCCGTCCGGCTTCTCATCGTAAGCGCCAAATGGGCATTCCTCGGTACATCGCTTACACTGAGTACATCTTTGGACGAAGATCTCCGGGAATGATTCGTCCCCGGCTCTAGGATGGACTGCTTTACCTTGAGAGACAAGCTCAGCGCACTGAATCGCCTTGAGCGCCGCGCCCATGGCATCCGTCTCGCAACTTAAGATATCCATTGGTCCACGGACACAACCTGCAGTGTAAATTCCCGTCCGTTGAGTCTCATATGGGAAACATATGAAATGGGAATCATTGAAGCCGTAAGGGTTCTCGGGTAGGAACGGGCCTTGGCGGTATTTAAGGTTAAGGACAGCGGAATCCTTTGTCACCGGCACCATACCAGTGGAAAGCACAACCAGGTCGGCCTTTACCTTGAGGTCCTCTCCAAGAAGCGTGTCCTTCATCTCGACGGTCAGGCCAGAACTCCCGTTAGTTATCGAGACAGGAGAACCCTTGGACATGAAAACCCCCGGGTCATCCTGTAGAGAGCGATAAAACTTTTCATATTGACCTGGGGCCCTCATGTTTTCGTAGAAAATGTAGGCCTTTCCATCCGGGTTAGTTTTTCTAAGGTAGTGGGCCTGTTTGAGAGCTACGAGGGAACCGACGGCCGAGTTGTAAAGCCAGGGATGGGCGATCTGTTCGTCAACCATTTCTACAAACGCGACAGTGTTGACCGCTTTACCATCCGAAGGCCGAACCAACTTGTCCTTGGAAGCCAGTTCTTCCATCTGCACGTTAGTTATCACGTCCGGGTGAGACCCATAACCGAATTTCTCCAGTTCCGAAGGAACTTCAGTTCTCCATCCGGCCGCAAGCACTATTGCGCCCACCATTACCTTTTCGTGGTCAAAATCCAGAGTCTCAGGAATAGGCGGCAACTTGGCCGCTTCCTCCTGGGAGGTTTGAGCTGGTTCAGGTTCCTCTGTCCCCTTGCTCTCCTTGGCCTTTTTTTCCGCCAACCACTGGTTCTGAACAGAATCCAGCTCATCGATCCATGGTCCATCTGGCCTTATGACAACTTCAAACATGCCTGGCGCGCCAGATATTCCAAACACTCTTGACCCCAGGAATACCTTGATCTTGTCGCTAGTCTCAACCGCTTTGATCTTTTCCTGCACTGGAGGGTCCACCAGTTGATCATACGGTGGTTTTCCAGTGAAAACTTTCGGAAACTTGTTTAGCCATCCACCAAGTTTCTGCTCCTTTTCGACAAGATATACCTGATAGCCAGCGCCAGCCGCTCCAAGGGCTGCCGTCAAGCCTGTAATTCCACCACCTATAACTAGAAGCGCCTTTTCGTTGGGGTCGGTATATGCGGGTCTATCTTCATATTTTCCCGCCTTGGTTATCCCGATCCGCATATAGTCTTCGGCAAGCATTTGAGTGTCTTCATCATTTGCAGGATGGCACCACACGACATGTTCCCTGAGGTTTATTCTCTCAGTGATTACGTTCTCAAAAGTAAATTCCTGCTGAAATACTCTTGGAGATGGGCCTGCAATGACGACAACGGTAAGGCCTTCCGTGGCTATATCATTTCTGATGATCGCAAGCTTTTCTGGGGCGCTCCAGTACGGTTCGGCCCTGCATACAATGGCATTGAATTCTGAAGTGGCCACGGTAGAAAGAGCGTCGATGTCCAGGGCTTCGCCTATTCCATAGCCAGTATCAATGTATACTCCAATTTTGTGATCCATGGACTTACCTCCCCACCGTATCCTGGAGGGCCTTTAAGGCAGCCCCAGTTGAATCTTGCAGGCACGTTCCAACGTCCATAGGCCGCTTGGAAACCCCTGCCGCGTGAATTCCGGTATCTGAAACGATAAAGCCGTAGTCGTCATATTCCACTCCGGGTACCGGCGCTTTCTCGATGCTCGTGGTCGGCTGCATACCTGTGGCAAGGACCACCATGTCAAAGGTACTACGAATCCTGGCCCCGGAAAGAATATCTTCTCCCTCGACTATTATGTCTTTTGTAACAGGGTCTTCGTACACATTAACTATTTTGCCTTTTGTCAGGTGAATTTTCTCATCATTACGAACCCTGTCGAAGAAATATTCGAATCGCCCGTATGCTCTAAGGTCGATATAGAAGATATGCGCCTCTGCGTCCGGATTGTAATCCCGCAGGTAGGTAGCCTGTTTCAATGAGGCGAGGCAGCAAATCGACGAACAATAGGGCAAATGATTTTCATCTCTGGACCCTGCGCATTGCACGAAGGCTAAATTGTAAACTTTCTTCCCGTCCGAAGGTCTTACGATCTCACCGCAGGTAGGGCCGTTTTTAGCAGCGAGTCTTTCCATCATCACATTTGTGATGACATTAGGATATTTCCCAAACCCAAGCTTGTCCAGCTTGGTGGCGTCATACGGGACCCACCCGGTAGCCCAAACGATTGATGAAACCTGAATTGTCAGAATTTCCGGCTTGGCTTCCAGATCAAGCCTTATCCCTTTGGCCACAAGGGACTCTACGAAGCTATTGAAGCCTACAGACCCTACGCTCTTTTTAAGAGCTTCGGCGTCAGCGACCAGATTCATGGGATAAGCCATTTCATACGGTAACCGTACAGCTTTGGTCATATCCATCCCGTAGTTAAATTCATTAGGAATATCGACTGGGCAGTCTTCAACACATTTTGAAGTGCTCGAATGATCTTCAACATATCTCGGCAGGACTTTTATTGTTACAGTATAAGCGCCAGGAGCGCCTGAGACATTTTCGACACTAGCGAGGGTGTACACAGTGACATCCGTGTTTTTCTTGATTCTCCTGAAATTGATTTCAAGACCACAATTAGGAGGGCAAAGCTTCGGAAAATATTTATTCATCCGGGCTACTCGGCCCCCAAGGTAGGGTAGCCTTTCAACCAGGATCACTTTGCACCCAACCTCCGCGGCTTCCACCGCAGCCGTGATACCACTTATACCGCCCCCTACGACCAAAACGGTCCTTTCTCCAGCCATGCTTCCTCCCAATAAAAAGGTTCTGAGGGAGCGGTTGCCCCCTCAGTTTGCTTCCTCTTGCATTCGAGGGACCCCGGAGGCGGATACCACCTCCGGGATTTCTAAGGTAAGTTAAGAGGTTAGTTGACGATAGAGATAACGGGTACCTTCTTCATTTCCCAAGCGCCGTTCTTGTATGTAGCGTTGACGAAAACCTTCCAGTTGGCTTCGTCGATGGCTGGGAAGTCATTGCGGAAGTAGTAGCCCGGCCAACGGGTCTCTTCACGGAACAGGATGGTGCGAACATGAACTTCAGCCTGATACATTCTCTGAATGTTCTCATGGCAGCGCATAAGCTCATGTAGGTCCTCGGCCGCTAGTTTCTCGGAGTCTTCCTTCAACCAAGCCAACAGTTCCAGGGCTCTTTCGAGTTTAGCCTTGTTGGTTTTGAAGCCTGAGGTCACGCCCGCGGCATATTCATCCATGATTTTCTGGAGACGGAACATGAACATTTTTGGTTTCATGAACTCTGGGTTGATGTTCGGGTCACTTGACTTGGCTCCGAATTCAACAAACAGATCCATAGGTTTCAGGATCTCTTTCTTTAGAGCGTCAACCTTCGCCGCGTCAACATTAGGCTGGGTGTTGTTCTCGACTACGAAACGAACCATCGACTTGCCGGCCGCTCGTCCTTCAGCATGTGAACCGGAGGAGAACTTGTGGCTGGAGGCGCCAGACGCGTCGCCCGCACAGAACAGACCCTTGACTGTGGACATATATTCATAGCCCCAGAAGTATTCCTTCGGAGCGAGGTCTTTAGGACCACTGACCCATGCGCCGGAAGCGCCTGAGTGGGAGCCAATGAAGTACGGCTCGGCGGCTGCGATCTCAGAAGCTTTCTCTTCCGGCTGGACGTTGGTTCCGGCCCAGAGAATGGCCTGGGAGATTGTCATATCCAGGAAGTCTTCCCAAGCTTCCGCTTCGAGTTCCTTCATTTTTTTCTTATAGGCTTTCGGGTCGTCCTTGAGAGCGTTAGCTATATTTTGAATAGCCTCTTCTGTTCTCATAAAGATCGGGCCTTTGCCTTCGAACTCATCAAGCATGCCGAGGTAGTTACGGAGGTTGGCCGGGATCGGTTTAACTTTTCCGTATTCGCCCCATTTGGAGAGTTCGTCCTTGCGTTCAACCATATACTCACCACCAAACGCGTTAGTGGCCCTGGACTTGAACAGGAGGAACCATGCTCCAACTGGCCCGTATCCATCCTTGAAACGAACGGGGATGAAACGAACTTCCTGGCAGGTCTGCTCAGCGCCGGCGATCAATGTAAAATAAAGGCTGGAGCCGGAGTTCCAAGGCGGATACCAGGCTCGGCCAAGACCTTCACCTGTGCTTCTCGGTTTGAACACGTGGACCGCTCCGCCCATGGCAGCCAGAACTGCTTTGGCTTTGAATACATAGAATTTGTCTTCACGAGTGCTAAAACCAACCGCGCCTGCAATTCTTTCACCATCCATCAAAGGTGTGGTGATGAAAACTCGCTCAAAATACTGATGACCATATTTGGTCAGAGCGTTCTTTGCGGCTTCGGCCACGATGACCTTATAGGATTCGCCGTTGATCATGAGCTGCCAGCGGCCTTCATGAACATACTTTCCTTCCGCGTCCAACCAGATGGGGAGGCCCCATTTTTCGAATAGATGGACGGAAGAATCAACGTGACGTGCGATATCATAAACGAGGTCTTCACGAGTGATGCCCATGAGGTCGTTACGGACGTAACGCACATAGTCTTCACAGGTGTTGTTGCCGCTATTTATGTCAACATACTGGTTGATGGCTGACAGACCCATGGCCACCGCGCCGGATCGATCCATAGCCGCTTTGTCAACCAACGTTACCTTCAAATTATTTTTCGCCGCCCAATATGCAGCTTCAACAGCGGCTCCGCAAGCCGCCATACCACCACCACAAAGAAGGATGTCAGTGGTAACTTCTACATTTTCAAAATTGGCCATTATTAGCTTCCTCCTAAGGAATTACTTCTTAACCGTGGGTAGGGCACTGAGCTTCAGCGCAGCCGGCTCGTTGTACAGGCACTGGCTGGCCAGATCCGTTGTCACTTCACCGTAACCGCCATCAGGGACCGCTGTCCCTTCCTGTGTCTTACGGATCGGGAACTTGAACCTTTTGAGCATGCCATTACGGAATTTAACCGTCCACATAATGTCTTCCGAACCTCTTAGCGGTACGCATGAAGCGCCCATAGGCACGAAGTCCGCATAACCACGCACATCAATCGCTTGCTGGGGGCAGATCTTAACGCAATTGTAACATTCCCAGCACATTTCAGGCGCGCGGTTCCACGCTTTCATTGTCTCTTTGTTAAGAACCATCAAATCATTCGGGCAGATGTACATACAAGCGGTTTTATCCTGCCCCTTACATCCATCACATTTTTCCATAATTACAAAACTTGGCATGAATTATCCTCCTGGTGTGATAAATCTCTTCTCTAATCGAAAAACTGACTTTAAATCTCGTGATTTTGGACTCAAACGAATAGACGGGCTCCTCCTTTCTCAAGGTAGTCATCCATTCCTGGAAGAACACTTCCTAAGTAAAAGGCGCTTTATCCCCGAGACCCCTCTTTACCCTCCGTCCACCAGAACGGCCCAATACCGAACCCAAGTATCGGTACCATCGGCCACCGGAATATGCTTAGTCTCTGAGAAAAATCGGAACTGTTTGGAACTTCCGAGAAAAAGTTTGACCATTTCAACTCGACGTGGATCTGATTAGCGCTGAAATACTAAATTGGATATCCAGCTAGGCCTTGGATGACCTAAGCAATAATGAATACTGGATTGAATCAAATCCTATGGGTTTTGTCAAGAGAATTTTTGGAGAATATTTTCCAAAAGTCCGCCAAAAACAATTGTTTATTTTGCTTGAGGGATATTGGTTAATATATTATGATAAATAGTTTGTGATTCGCCAACTCGAAAGGAGCATCCAGAATGGCGACTGTCTCCAGAAACGACCCCTGCCCTTGCGGTAGAGGGAAAAAATACAAGCACTGTTGTTTACCAAATCAGTCGGTTCGCCCAAAAGCCCCTCTCCCAAATTCCATACAGGAAAAAGTAGCCCAGGCGTACAAGCTCATGTCGGAAAAAATGTGGGACGAAGCAATCTGCGAGTTCAAGGATTGCCTCGATGACAATCCACGGTCGTCCGAGATCTTACAGGCGATCGGCGGTTGCTACGACGGAGCTGAAGATTACCTCAGGGCTGCGGAATATTATGAAAAGGCCCTACTCGGCCCTGACTCCGCCAGAACCCCTCATATACTCTACCAATTGGGCGTTTCGCGTGCCTGCGCTGGCAGGATTGAAAAGGCCCGTGAATCATTCGAGCAAGCATTGGAGCTTTTTCAAAAAACTCAAGAAAAAGATGCTATCAAGAAAATCCTGGAAGAGTTATCCGCCATTGAGACAGGAGTAAAAAGTTCCCAATCATTTCTAGCCCAGGTACAACTCCAGCGGGCTTTCTCAGATTTCGAAGATGAAGATTATCAACAGGCCGCCGCAAGGCTCGAAAAAGTCGCCGTTCTAGACCCTGAAAATTCGGCGGTCTTTTATAACCTCGGAGTCGCATACGCTTTCTTAAAAAATGAAGAAACTGCCCTGTCATGTTTCGAAAAAACAGTTCAATTGGATCCCGAGTACGTGACCGCTTATTACAACATGGGACAGATCCATTTGTTGGTTAAGCGGGATTTCTCCCGTGCGTTAAATTGTTTCGATAGGGCTATAGGATTCCGGGATAACTATATCGGGGCGCATCATCAGAAAGGTGTCGCTTATGAGATGCTGGGTGATATCGATAAGGCCTTAGAATGCTGGCGGAAAACTCTAGATCTCGACCCCGGAAACAAACAGGCCCTGGAGAATATTGAACGGGTTCAGAAAAAACGTAGCTAATCATAAATGTTCGAAAGGATCATAAATGAAATTTAATGCCGATTCAGCCGAAAATGAAGAGAGATTAATGACGTGGGATGACACCTTTTGCTTCAAATGCCACTCTGGAATAGATTGCTTTAACTCATGTTGCAAGGATGTGACTATTTTTCTGGACTCGCTGGATGTCATTCGATTGAGAAAAGCGCTCAACACGTCCTCAACTGATTTTCTTGAAACTTATACGCACAGGGTGTTGTCTCAAAAAAGTGGTTTGCCTGCGGTCATCCTTAGAATGAACAAGAATGACGACAAAAAATGCCCATTTGTGACCGACGCAGGATGTGGAATATATGAAAGTCGACCGTATTCATGTCGTCTTTACCCATTAGACACAGAGCAGGGTGTCGAGTATTCTTTTATCGTCAGGCAAGACACCTGTCACGGTCTCAAGGAATCAACCGAATTGACGGTTGAAGACTGGCGTAGAGACCAGGGCCTTCGGGATTACGACGATATAGACCATAACCTGAAAGACGTCATGCATGCTGACGAGCTATGGGAAGAAAAAATCGCCGACCCTCGGATGCAGGACATGATTCTTATGGCGCTTTATGATGTCGACCGTTTTAGAGAATTTGTTTTCAATTCCAGCTTTCTTCAGAAATTTAAAATCGATGAGGACATCATAGAGAAAATTCGGGATGATGATATCGCCATGCTTTATTTCGCAGCCCAATGGCTCCGATTCGCCCTATTCGGGAAAAAGGGATTTTTGAAAATCGATAAGGATTTTCTCGAAAAGAAGAAACATGAAGTTTTGAGTAAAGGAAAATCTGAGAAATGAAAATTTTTTCAGTCGTCTTCGCTGTCTTTTTGTTTTTTTGTTTTTTGCAACCACAGTCTGTCCTTGCTGATTCAACGGACCAGCATATAAAGAACCTTAAGAGTGACGATCCGGCTGTACGGGCAAAGGCGGCATTCGATCTTGGTTGCTCCTGAAATAAACCAGCGAGGGCGGTCCCGCCTCTCTTGGAAGCCTTGAAAGATACTGATCCAAAGGTTCGTAGCGCCGCTGCCGAGGCTTTGGGGTTTTTCCCAAACCACAGCGATGATGTAAAGAAAGCCCTGATCATGGTCCTGAACGACCCTGACGTGTCTCCCAGGCGTGCGGCGGTCCTTGCCCTGGGTCGTGTTGGTGAAAGGGACCGTTCTGTCGAGGAATTGGTCAAGAAGCATTTGGATGATCCAGACAAACAGACTCAAATGAATGCCACCATCGCGATGGCGCTGTTGGGAACATGGGATGAGAAAGAAATTCCAACTCTGGGTGAAGCCCTCGGGAACAAGAATGAGTCCACGGCCAAGGGCGCAAGCAAAGCGCTAGCCATGATAGGGGAGCAAAAACCTGAAAAAGTGATACCAGTTCTCGTCGAAGCGCTCGACTCAAAGACGCCGGTAGCCGCTGTTCACGCCCTGCCGGCGCTTAAGAAACTCAAGAAACAGGCCGGCCCTGCCTTGCCCAAAATCATAGCCATGTACGAAAAGTCTGATGAGGATACCAGGTCAGACATACTTGACGCTGTAAGCACAATAGATGAATCTGGAGACTTTGCGGTTCCGATCTGTTTGAAGGCCTTGCATGAGGACAACCCACTTGACAGGAGGGAGGCGCTGATAGCCTTGATGCGCTTTCGCTCCAAGGCGCCTACTTTCTTTGACTCACTTGTCGAAGAACTTAAGGACAAAGATGTCGAGAACCGTTTGCTGGCGTTGGGACTAATTCGGGGGCTTGGGCCAGATCTAGGCAAGGCGGCGCCTGACATCATCCAGTTGCTGACCGATCCTGATATGAGAGTGAGGAATTCCGCAATATCTACGCTCGGCTCAATTAAATCTCCACCAGCCGATGTTGTAGAAGCTTTGCAAAAAGCCCTTAATGACAGGGACTATCGTACGAGAGTGGCCGCAGTTAACGCTTTGCGAGTTATCGGCAAATCAGAACCCGAAAGGATTACGCCCATTTTGGAACAGGCGCTAAGCACCGAATCCTATGATCCTGTAAAACGTCTGGAAACAGCCGCATTGGAAGAATTGAAAAAGACGAGTCTGGCTACAAAACCATAAATATCGGAACGCCTCGATTCTTGTCTTTTCGAGGCACCCGAATTATCCCTTCCCAAATCGGGATTTAAATTCCCCCTTGCTATAAGGAAACAGTTCCATAGATTTGACCCCATATATCTCCCACTCATTCCATGCTTAAACTCTTGCCGGGACAAGTGTCCGATTCATTGATACCCATATTCGCGCCATTTCCCCCATGCAAGGTCTCATTTAGGATGCCGTGAGAAAGAGATTTCCGATGGAATAGATATCTCCTCGCCGTGCTTCGTTGAGATGACATGCGGTTCCCGTTCATTACGGCACGGATATAGCAACCGTCAGGTATGCATACCATCTCAAGCCGTTTAGGCATTATGTTGTGGCAGTCCTTATGCAGCATGTGTGGTGGTAGAGCAGTAGTTGTTATTCCCAGACTCTATTCCACTGAAACTGAAACATTATACTGGAAGTTCAACATTAGAGTGTGATAGAATAAAAGTGTAATATTATAGGTTAAGCTTTCTGTACTGTTTTTATAGTATAGGAGGATATTGCCATGTTATGTGGATGTATTGAATGTCATAGAATTTGGTGTGGTATTGAGGAATTTAATTCATTAGATTTATCAGACTTAAATCTGGATTCTAGTACGGATATTAGTCATGGGATTTGTCCAGAGTGTTTCCAACACCACAAGGATAGGGTCCACCAACACCAGAAGAATAACGGATACTCCGAATGTTACGATAGAAATGATAATTGCAATAATAATAAATGCTTGTTCAAGCCGGCATGTGGTAATTCTGCCATCAATAGTTGGAGGTCTAGTATTGTCTTACTAAATGCCAGTAATTTAGCTTTAGATTAAGTGGCATGTCAGGACCGTGGCTTCGAACCTTTGTCCCAGGAGATTTTCGGCTACTGCAAGACCATGTTTGGAGTCGGTAGTCTCTCTACACCGGCGGTCCTGTATACAGCGCAAGTCATATGTCAAGGTCCTTAACTTCCTGAGATCTCTCCTTGATGAACACAAATCTCTTGCGGACATCTTTACCCATCAGGGTATCAAATGCTTGATGGGTCTCGGATTCGTCGTCGATTCTTAATTTGAGGATACTTCTGGTAGATGGGTCCATCGTAGTGGATTTAAGTGTAGGAGCGTCCATTTCTCCCAATCCTTTGAACCGCTGGATGTCAACATTCTTGCCGTTTCTACGTTTTATAAGGGCATCCTTTTCGGCGTCCGTAAATACATATTTTACCTGACTGTTTTTGCCGGACCCGAAACTGATCCTGTAAAGTGGGGGCATGGCCAGATAAATGTGTCCCCTGTGAACCAGTTCCGGAAGGAAACGATAGAAAAAGGCTAGCAATAAAGTAGATATATGATGACCATCAACATCAGCGTCAGTGTTGATAATTATCTTTCCGTATCTCAGTTTGGAGTAATCGAAGTTCTTCCCAATACCTGTTCCCACACTTTGAATCAGACTTGTGACTTCCCTATTATTTTTTAGCTTCTCCACCGAGGCTTGTTCTACATTAAGTATCTTTCCCCTTATGGGCAAAATGGCCTGAAATCTACGGTCCCGAGCCTGTTTCGAAGAACCTCCGGCGCTATCACCCTCTACAATGAAAAGCTCTGTCTTGTCACGAGAGTTCAATGAACAGTCAGCCAGCTTCCCAGGTAAGGTTAGTCTTGTTGTTGCGGCCTTGCGGGTGACTTCGTCCCTAGCCGCTCTAGAAGCCGCACGAGCCTGGGCGGCAAGTGTCACCCTCGAAGTTATGGCTGAGGCCTGTGAGGGATTCTGGTGGAGCCATGTTTCAAACGCTGCTTTGAAAGCAGGTTCAATCTGTTGGGCTTCCGGACTATTCAACCTGTCTTTTGTTTGCCCCTGGAATTCTAGGTTCCCGTGCAGATATACCGAAAGAATCGCAAAGAGGCCTTCTTTGATATCTTCACCGGATACCCCCTTGACTCCTTTGGGAAGCCCATTACGTTTCTCAATATATGAACGGATCACACGGGTAACAGCGTTACGGAATGCGTTTTCATGGGTGCCGCCGGCTGGCGTTGGAATGGAATTCACAAACGAGAGGATCTTTCCTGAAGTCTCTGCCGTCCATGCGAGCGCTACTTCGAAACGAAAATCATTCTGATGCCTGCAATAGAATGGCTGCGCTCCTACAGGCTCACGCCCATCTATCATATTATTAAGAAAATCCCTTATGCCTTCGGGATAATAAAAAGTCGTGACCGTTCCGTCCTTCTTATCCTTGAGGTTGATCTTTAAGCCTGCGATAAGAAATGACTTGGTCTGGAGCCTCTCCCTAATCGTTTCGGTAGAAAATTCGAGAGAGCCAAAAATTTCCCGGTCGGGGATAAAACTTATTTTGGTTCCGGTTCCTCGTGCCGGGGCCTTTCTAACCAGGGGGCTCACAGGCTTGCCCCGTTCGAATTCCTGAACATGCAGAAAACCGTTGCGTTTTACCCCTACAATCATTCTTGAGCTAAGGGCGTTTACCACCGACGCGCCTACACCGTGCAATCCCCCAGCCACCTTATAGGTATCATCGTCGAACTTGCCTCCAGCATGCAAATTGCAAAAGATGGTTTCAATGGTATTCTTGCCGGTGGTAGGGTGAACTTCAATCGGCATTCCCCTACCTCGGTCCTCAACTGTGACGCTGTTATCCGCGCCGAGCACAACATCGATTGAATCGCAATGGGCATTGAGGGCCTCGTCCACACTATTGTCAACAATTTCCCAAACGAGTTGATGCAGTCCTCCTGCGCCGGTATCACCTATGTACATTCCAGGGCGTTTCCGAACAGCCTCTAAACCTTTTAGTACCTGAATGTCATCTACAGTGTAAGAATCGCCCATGAACTTCCTTATTCCTTTCAAACACTACGCTCTATTCCCGCAATACCTGTGGAAACCTTCTTCCCGCGTCCACCTCTTGCCGTCAAATGAATTTCTGCAACCGGGAGCACATTAGTCTCTCCGTTGGCTTGAATCAACCTTATTGAATCATCTTTCCCGACAACCTCAAAACCTACTACCTCCGCCTGTTCCCGGATTTTCATAGAAACTACACCACGCGCGGGACCGGACATAATGGGCACACGATCCAATCTAAACATCAGGATGTGTCCTTCAGATTCGGCGACCAGCGCAAATTCCGCTTCAGCGTTTCTAACTGATACAACCTCGTCATCGCCTTCAAGGTTGACCAACCGTCGTCCCAACCGTTTCGTTTGTTCTTTCAGTGACTCCAAATCAAATCTGAATCCTTTTCCTTTTTTAGTTATGAGCACGGCAATAGCGTCTCTCTTTTCAGAAGCAACCGGATTTTCAGGCTCTTCGGACCGACTGTCTACAAACAAAGAAGGCTGATCAATACCGGCATTGGGTTCGTCATTCAATTCGAATTCATCGTGGGGGCCAATTTCGTCCGGAATCGAATCCCGGGTTGGTTCGGAAGCCATCAGGGCCACGGCTATCTCGCCATCATCGAGGCGTAGCATTGAACCCAACGGTTCTCCAAAGCCTCCAGTGGCCGGAACGTCAAGAGACCTGACGGTATAGATTTTACCTCTATTTGTGAACACCGTGACGGTGCGACAAGTGTTGGTCCTTACAATCCCGAGGAGTGAGTCGCCTTCCCGAAACTTCAAGTTCGCGACATTTTCAACTTCGGATTTGATACGTCTTATCCACCCCTGCCTGGAAAGGATTACGGTAGTGTCTTCCTGATCTACAAATGTCTGAAAATCGTAATCCAGCGCCTCCGCCTCTGATTCCGGCACAATCCGTGAATGTCTTGGATCGGTAAAATCTGAGGCGACATTCTCCAACTCCCTGTCGATTAATTTCCATATGCGAGCCGGGCTAGAAAGGTCTCTTTCTATTTCTTTGGCCTGTTTCCGTTTTAAAGCCAGCTCGTCAAGCACTCTACCGATTTCAATGCCTACAATTTTGTAGAGACGTGTTTCCAGGATAGCGTCCACCTGTTCATCATCCAGCCTAAAATTGTCCTTTAACCCGGAAGCAGCCTCAGCCCTGCTTCTGGATGAACGAATTATTGCGATAGCTTTGTCCAGATCATCAAACAGGATTTCAAAACCTTCCAGTATGTGAATCCGTTTTCTCAGAATTCCCAGTAAATGGTTAAGTCTCCGAACAGTCTTGTGGTACCTGAACTCCAGGAAGTACTTGATTATCTTGTCGAGCGAGAGCCGATCCGGAGCTCCATGGGGATTGATAGCGATAAAATTCATAGGAAAATTAATTTGAAGTTCAGTGTGTCGAAAAAGGAAAGCCACTATTGATTCGGGTTTTATATCCGTGCCTCTGATTTCAAGTACTACCCTGATATCCTCTGCACTTTCGTCCCGCACATCGAAAACGTTTCTTAATCGTTTTTCACGGATCAAAACAGCTATTCGTTCAACCAGCTTCGCTTTATTTACTGAATAAGGGAGCGCAGTAATAACAAGTAACGTTTTGCCTCTAGCCTGTTGCTCAATTTTATACGTCCCCCGGACACGAATGGAACCATGACCTGACTCGTAAATCTCTCTCAAGCTCTCATGGGATTCTATGATCTCTGCGCCGGTCGGGAAATCGGGTCCATTTACATATTCCATTAGACCATTTACATCTAAGTCGGGATTCTTTATCGCCGCTCTGCACGCGGCTACGATTTCCACCAGATTATGAGGCGGAAAAGAGCAACTCATACCCACAGCAATGCCGGATGAACCATTCAACAATAAATTGGGAACAGCGGCAGGCAAGACATCCGGCTCTTCCCCTATTCCATCGTACGTTGGTCTGAAATCCGTCGTTCCTTCATCTATGTCCCGCAACAAAAGACCTGAGAATCGGCTTAACCGTGTTTCCGTATAGCGCATTGCCGCCGGGGAATCGCCATCGATGGAGCCAAAGTTTCCAGAACCTTCAATCAAGGGGTAACGAAGGCTAAAATCCTGAGCCATTCGCACCAAAGCATCGTATGCGGCCTGGTCCCCGTGAGGGTGATATTTACCTATCACTTCACCAACAATTGCGGCTGATTTCCGCATTTTGGAAGAGTCGCTCAATTTCATGCCGTGCATGGCATAGAGAATTCTTCTGTGTACTGGTTTAAGGCCATCACGCACATCAGGTAATGCACGAGACACAATCGTAGAAAGAGCGTAAGCCAAGTAACGCTTTTCAACTTCGTCCTTGAGAGAAGTTTCATAAATTTTTTCAACAGAAAGGGAAGCGGGGTCGCTCAAATTATTTGTTTCTCCTCCTGATTTTGTCTGTTCGAATTCGTGCAGGAAATCGAATTTCCGTTTACTTTCGAGAAATAGCCAAGATGCCTTATCAAATGTAGGTTACCGGTTGGTATCCAAACATTTCATGAGCCTCCTCTAGAAAATCTTCCGAAGGATCGCAAGTCATGGTCGTAAGATTCACTATTGTCTCAGTACGGTTAGGTATCACAATGTGGAGCTTAACAGGGATCTTGCCCCTGTGTTTTTCCAGGATTCTCTTTAGCTGTTGTATTTGGATCGGATCAATCCCGGTAGTCGAAAATTTTATCTGTAACTCTTTGCTGAAATATCTGGGAGAATCTTTAAGCTTGTGGATTTCATTAACAAGTATTTTAGGAGATTCCGGGTCGCCATCACGTGTGCCAGCAAAAATCAGAGGTTCGCCACTATTAATGATGTCTCTACTGGCGGCGTAAACATCTGCGAATACAGTCCCTTCGACTATTCCTTCCAGATCCTCGATAGTTACAAACGCCATTCTATCGCCCCTACGGGTATTTATTTCTTTTACTTTCTTCACAATTCCAGCCAAACGAATAGATGAGTTGTTTGAGAAATTGGCAAGTTCCGAGGTTGTCGCGTTCGTGAATTTTTTGGTGAACTCTTCGTAGTTAAGTAACGGATGACCACTTAGATAGAACCCCATCAATTCTTTTTCAAACCCGAGGCGGGTCATTTCATCCCATTCAGGAACGTCCGGGATAGAAGTGTCTGTAAGGTTTCCAGATTCACCTGGTGAGCAATCAGTTGTGAACAGATTGAATTGTCCGTCGATCCGTTCCTTTTGGAAACTGGCCGTCTGTTCCAAGATTGTATCCAGAGCGTCGGACATTGCTCGCCGGCTAGGCCCAAGACCATCGAAGGCCCCACATTTTATAAGACTATCGATTACCTTCTTGTTGACTTTTCGCAAGTCGACCCTTCTTGTGAAGTCCTGCAAACTACAGAAGGGACCGGTATCTTTCCGTGTTTCAATTATTGAGTTGACAGCGTTTTCTCCTACGTTTTTGACTGCGCTCAAACCAAATACGATTCGACCTTCGGAAACGTGGAAGTCTTCAAACGACTCGTTAACCTGGGGCGGTAGGATGTGAATACCCATGTCTCGACATTCTTGAAGATAAACTGTTATTTTGTCCGAGTTGCCAGATTCAAGACTAAGCTGAGCGGCCATGAACTCAGCAGGATAATGGGTCTTAAGATAGGCTGTCTGGTAAGTTATCATCGCGTAAGCGGCCGAATGGGACTTATTAAAACCATATCCGGCAAATTTCTCCATTAAATCAAATATATATGAAGCCTTATCAGGATCTATCCTGTTCTTGAGGGCGCCCTTTTCAAACCGGTTCTTTTGCTCGGCCATTTCCTCAAGCTTCTTTTTCCCCATCGCTCGTCGCAGGAGGTCCGCTTCGCCAAGGGTATAGTTGGCCAGAGCAGTCGCAATACTCATGACTTGTTCCTGGTAAACGATAACCCCGTAGGTTTCTTTCAGTATCGGTTCTAACTCCGGCAATGGATATTCAATAGGGATCCTACCGTGTTTCCGATTTATAAAGTCGTCCACCATGCCGGATTCCAAAGGACCGGGTCTATAGAGCGCCAATATCGCTATAAGGTCCTCAAACACAGTGGGTTTGAATTTTGTCAGCACATCCCTCATTCCGGAAGATTCGAGCTGGAAAACGCCTAGTGTTTCGCCGCGGGAGAGGCGTTCAAACGTCATCTGGTCATCAAGTGGGATAGAGTTCAGATCGAGCTTGGATCCTTTGGTTTTCTGTATCAGGCGCAGGGTTCGGTCAATTACGGACAAAGTCTTTAGCCCAAGAAAATCAAATTTTACCAATCCAATCTTCTCAATCCAGGTCATGTCAAACTGAGTAAGCGTTTCATCGTTGTTCCCCCTGTAAAGTGGCAATCTTTCTACAAGGGGGCTATCAGAGATCACTATTCCAGCGGCGTGAGTAGACGCATGCCTTGAAAGTCCTTCCAGAGATTTGGCGGTATTGATCAAGTCATTGACCATGTCCGATTTTTCCATCATCTCATTTAGTCTTGGTTCTTCTTTGAGGGCCCTTTCCAAAGTCATCTTTAAAGCGTCAGGAATGAGTTTAGCTATTTGATCGGCCTCGGAATAAGGAAATCCGAGCACTCGCGCCACATCTCTAACGACGGCCTTGGCCTGCATTCGACCAAATGTTATTATTTGAGCTACCTTTTCTTTTCCATATTTGTTCGAGACATACTCGATCACCTTCTCTCTACCGTCCGTGCAGAAGTCGACGTCTATATCCGGCATACTCTTGCGTTCAGGGTTGAGAAACCGTTCAAATAGTAACTTGTACCTTATAGGGTCAATATCGGTGATCCCGAGGGAATATGCGGCGAGGGAACCCGCTGCTGAACCTCGTCCCGGCCCGACAGGAATGTCATTGCTACGAGCAAAATTGATGAAATCCGCCACTATAAGGAAATATCCTGAAAAACCCATTTCCTGAATGAGTTTGATTTCGTGTTCCAGGCGTTCGGAATATTTCTCGGCTTCCTTTTCGCTCAAACCTCCAGAAGATAATTCCTTCCGAAAACGATGCCGAAGGCCTTCTCTAGCGTCTTTGGCAAAACGTTCCCTCAGAGTCTCACCCGTACCCAAATCAAATCTGGGCATGTGAATCTTACCGAATTGGAGCAACAGCGAACACCTGTCCGCTATTGCACGCGTATTCTTGATCGCTTCCGGCGCATCTCTAAAATCGCTCACCATACGTTCGGGTGACTTGAAGAAAAACTGGTCCGAGTCAAAACTCATTCTGGATGTGTCTTCGAGTTGTTTCCCGGTTTGAATGCATAACAATATTTCGTGGGCCCGGTGGTCCTTCTGATCAAGATAATGGCAATCGTTGGTGGCGACGGTATTGATATTGAGCTTTCGGGACAGTTCCAACAAAGCCCTGTTGAATTTTCGCTGCTCATCCAGACCGTTTTCCTGAAGTTCGAGATAATATCGTTCCGGTGAAAAGACGTCCCGAAACCAGGAAGCGGTTTCCAAGAGCTTGTTTTCATTACCAGAGAGAGCAAGATCGGCCAATTCGCTGGAAAGACACCCACTCAAACAGACAAGGCCCTCGTTATATTGCTCCAGTAGAGACTTGTCTATGCGGGGCTTGTAATAGAAGCCCTCAAAATAACCGAGTGTGACCAACTTGCACAGGTTCCGATATCCCTTTTCGTTCTCGCAAAGCAAAATTAAATGATAGGATTTTTGCTCCCCATTTCTTGAAGACTTTTCGAACCGATCACCTGGCGCAACGTAGACTTCACACCCAATAATGGGTTTCAAGCCACCGGCCTGGACCGAGCTATAGAAATCCATGGCTCCAAACAAGTTCCCATGATCCGTCATGGCGACGGAGGACATCTTGTATTCCTTGGCGCGGGCAATCAAATCAGGGATTCGAATTGCTCCGTCAAGTAAAGAATATTGAGTATGAAGATGCAAATGAACAAAATCGGCCCCAGTCATGGCGAATCCTCATTTTATAAGTCTGTTGATTCTTTAGCCCCTTTTGGAGGAGCGTAAACATATCACCGGCGCCTGGGCACCGCAATGTGTTTTTATTAATTTCAAAAGGACTTGGCAAGTTGTGTGATGAAGTCACAATGTTACAGGTCCTATGAAGATATAGCTTTATATTTTCATTAAGATATTGACTTTTATTAACAACATATATTAGAATCGACACGAACCAATTACTGTAACTACTTATATGTAAATATGGTTTATCAGTTATTAACTAAAGATAAACCAAAATTACAATTTTGATTTATCGAAAGATTTAAGATGCGGTCAGACAACTTTCTGGAATCGTCCATCACGGGAATACGTGAAACCACTCAGGAGTGGCTCGCTGAATTCGGTGGGATACTAATGTTCCTGGGATCATTTGTTTACTGGACGGTTAAACCACCATACCGCATCCGGGAGATATTTCGGCAGTTGGATTTCGTTGGAACCCAATCGATGATGTTGATCGCTATGACAGGAGCTTTCACGGGAATGGTCAGCGCTCTTCAGGGATATAACGGCATGAGCCGTTACGGGGCAGGATCGCTGGTAGGGGCTACAACCGCTTTGGCGTTGGCGAGAGAATTAGGCCCCGTCTTGACTGGTCTCATGGTTGTCGGAAGGGTAGGCTCCGCAATGGCTGCCGAAATCGGCAGCATGCGCAACACACAGCAGATTGACGCCATTGCCAGCATGGCGGTAGCGCCGATTCAATACCTTGTGTCGCCAAGAATTATCGCGACAACTCTAACGCTTCCTTTTCTATCCGCGGTTTTTGGATTTTCCGGAATGGTTGGAGCCTATCTCATATCAACGAAATGCCTGCACATTGACGCTGGCGCTTTCATGTCAGGCATTAAGGACTACATGACACCTAACGACGTCACGCAAGGCCTTATCAAAGCCCTGGTTTTTGGCTTTCTTCTGTCTCTGGTGGCGTGTTTCAAAGGCTATTACGCCAGCGGAGGGGCGCGAGGTATTGGGGTAGCCACAACTAAATCAGTTGTGCTATCATCAGTACTAATTCTGTTCTCTGACTACGTCATGACAACAATTATGTTTTGATTCAAGTGGGCCACAATTTTTGAGAGTGAGTATGATTCAAGTCGATAACGTTCAAAAAGGGTTTGCTGAGCAGGAAGTACTTCGGGGCGTAAGCTTCGAAGTCAAACAGGGGTCCATAACGACTCTTATAGGAAGGTCTGGAGCCGGTAAATCCTTGATGCTACGTCACATGATCGGCCTAGATCAGCCTGACATCGGCAGGATACTTATTGATGGCGTAGATATCGTTGGAATGACGACATCGGAGCTTAACAGAATCAGAAGACGCTTCGGTGTCTTGTTCCAGGACGGCGCTCTTTTTGATTCGATGTCTGTTAGAGACAATGTGGCCTTCCCTTTGAGAGAACACACTGAACTCAGTGAAAGCGAAATATTGGATCAGGTTGGACAAAAACTTGAATTGGTAGGGCTTTTAAGTTCTGGGAGCAAATATCCGTCTGAACTTTCCGGCGGCATGAGAAAACGGGTCGGCCTGGCAAGGGCTCTAGCGCTTGGCCCTGACCTAGTATTCTTTGATGAACCAACCAGTGGTCTCGATCCCATAACGCGAGGAGCAATCTATAGGCTCATCGAGAGCACTCATACTGATGGAGAGATTACCTACTTTCTCGTTAGTCATGACATCACGGGAGTTATGGCTATCTCGGATGAAATCATAATGTTACATCAAGGGAAAATCATCGCGCAAGGAACGCCGGAGGGTTTCAGGACCAACCCAGATCCAGTAGTCCAGCAGTTTTTATTAGGATCTCCAGACGGTCCAATCGCGATCGATTGAGAAAGGCAAATAGATTATGCAAAGGTTTCCCATTCAAGCAAGGGTCGGGTTGTTTTTTTTAGTCGCTGTAGCGATCCTTGCATATGTGTGGTTCAGGGTCCTGGACTACAGTTTCAGGGAAGGTTTTAATCTTAAAGCCAGTTTCGGGTCGGTTGAAGGGTTGGCAAAAGAGAGCCAGGTTCAGATTGCGGGCATAAAGGTGGGACAGGTTAAAGATATAACTTTTGACCCGGACACCGGTAAAGCCACTGTGTCAATGCTCATTAACGACGCTTATAAGAACATGATCCCTGAAGGCTCAAGGGTCCTTGTAAAAACGAAAGGATTGCTTGGAGACAAATACCTTGTGATAGAGCCTGGAAAACCAAATGCTCGAAAACTCAAACCCGGAGAAGAAATCAAGTCGGTGTTCGAACCAGTGGACACACAGAAGATGTTTGAAAGTCTGGCGCTTGTTTCACAAGACCTTCAGGCGATAACTTCGGTAACCAAGAAACAATTGGTAGATGAGAAAGGGTCCGAAAAAGTCGATCACATCATTAACAATACCGATGTCCTCATGAGAGAAGCTAAAGACCTTATGACAAAAAACAAGGACAAGATAAATCGGACCATAGACAACACCGACTCAGCAACTAAAGGCATGAATGAAATTGTTTCACTGAACAAAAATAAGGTAAACCAATTGGTCAGCAATTTTGAATCATTTTCCAAGGGCATTGACAAGACTGGGGGCAAATTCGACAAACTGGCCAATGATCTTGACTCCCTTACGACGGATGTCCGTTCAGGCCGAGGCACATTGGGGAAGCTTGTAAGTGATGAATCTTTATACCGGGACGCTCACGCACTGATTAGAGACGCCAGAGGAATATCCAATAGAATTCAGTATGGCCCTGGGACCGTGGGGAGATTGATCAATGATCCGGAAATGTATTTTGAGGCTCGTCGCGCAATCCGGAACCTGAACAAAACAGCGGAGGACATCTCGGAAGTCACGCCTGTAAGCACCTTAGCAATAATTCTCGGGTCGATCTTCAGATAAGGAGCCCTCATGGGCCTTCCCTCCACTAAACGTAAGGCCTTAACTAAAGATCCTTCGAGAAATCTTGAACAGCCCTTCCCTGATCTCATGGACGGGAGTATAGGGTACCTTATCTTCATCCGTTTTTTGAGAAACTTTCTTCGTATCATTTATGTGATCTTACCTGCGGTATTGGTAATTGGCGCCTCATCTGTAACTCATGGAGCCATTTATGACTACTTGAAGTTTACCCGACCGAGCAGCTTTTTTGCGGTTGATCCTGATTCTGTAATCAGATCCATGGACCCAACCGCTGATAGACGAACCTGGCGCGTGGGCAAAACCTGGGGCTTTCCTCCTTTTTTTATGAGATCAAAAGTTCCCGGGCTCTTCGAAAGGCTCGACATACTGTATCCTCTGGCGTTTAAAGAAGATTCAAAATTTAACAAGAAGATAAAAATTATTCCATTATTCGAAAGTCGGTGGTCAAAAATACCTCCCTTTGACTATTATACTAGATTCCTGACCATGTACAAAGGTCGATCCGACATGGGCCAGGATTATTCTGGTTTTTTTCCATTCTATGGTTATAGCTACCGAAGATTCGGCGTAGATCGAAACATGTTTTTACTGTTTCCACTCTATTACGAAAGTGAAGATGACGGGGCCAAGACGTACAGGTTTTTCTGGCCACTGATTACCTATGCTAATGATCAACACAGATCTACCTTAAAGGTTTGGCCTCTATTTGGAAGAGACCATATCCGAAACGACTATAATAACAGGTTTCTCTTATGGCCTTTTTTTCAAATTACCGACAAATACATGGGACAGGAGCAGTGGACTTCATTAAAAGCCCTGCCTTTTCCTCTCTATGTCTGCAACCAGACGAATTACGATTACAGCCTTGATCTTTTGTGGCCACTGTTCACTTACTACAAGCATTACGCCTCAGGGCATCAGCGCTATTCTTTGAGACCTTTTTTTACCTACGGATATGGCGGTGGAGTAGAAGAATTCAGCTTTCTGTTTTATTCATCCAAAAAGGATAGGCGCTCCGGGACATCATCTTCAAGCACTGATGACTATATATCCCTGGCGACAGATGAAATCGTGACAGAGCGAAAATTCTTTTTCATGAGCGCAATACAAAAACGTTATAGAAAAGGATTACTTGTCTATGCCAAATATCGTTTTTGGCCTTTTGCTGAATACACGTGGGACGCCGATAAGGGAAGCCACTGGAAAGTACCGGAAATTGTACCTGTGAAGAATGATTGGTGGGATTTGAATTTGGGCAGGTTCCTCAGAATAGTCGATCTTAGAGATACACCGATAACTAGAGAATTGAGCCTGTTTTTTGGGTTGAGCAGACAGAATAAGATCAAACCTTGCCCTCAAATTGCGGCGCCGCCAACATCCGGTGATGACAACTGGACGGAATTGATCCAGGGATCTTTTAGAAAGAACTAATTCGTCGTTTAACCTAAGATGTTGAGATAAACAGCATGAGCTGACTGGCGGTAAAACCATTAAGCTCATGCTGTTTTCAGGCCCTACAGATGTAAAGCTTTAGAAAGGGGTTGGGGTTAATGTTGGCGCTATTTGTGATCTCCGTGCTCCTCTTTAACGCCATAGCCGAAGATCATGGCCTTAAAATTCTCACCGATTGTTTCTCCGGTTGTGGCCAAATAGAGGTGCGCTACCAGGAAGGCGGCGAATAAGGCCCCTAGAATGTAGTGAATTAGCGCCAAAACCCATAGACCTCCGATAGCTTTGATGAATTCTCCGAAAGTCTCCGGATACATGTAAAGGATACCGGTAATTAGCAAGAGAGGCATCAACAGCAACTGAAACTTCATGTATGCGATTTTTTGCAGAGGATTAAATTTGTTATCCTCTGTGGGGGCATATGGATGCGGTTCGTGCTTGAATATTCCGTAGCCGTAGAATTTTGTCTGTTTGATCATTCCACCGGGGATCTCTCCTTTTTTCGGTATATAGTGTTTGATTCGACCACTGAGTATCACATACAGGAACCACAGGACCCAGGAAATAACTGCAGCCCAACCAAACCAGTTGTGGACATTGACCGCCCAATCGAAACGCCCCTGGAAAGATTCAGGCCAATGAATCATGGCGCCAGTGATTACAAGCATTATTATGCATAGGGCTTGGAACCAGTGCCATATGCGTTCAAATAACGGATGAAGATATATTTTTTCATTGGACCCGTGATGGAAACCTTTTCTCCTCGTCAGAATTCTAAGTCCACCGTGGAAGATTGGCAAGGCGAATGTCCCCAAAACAACGAGAATGATGATCAAGTCTAGAACAGGAATACGGTTGGCTCCAACCACATAGCTGAACTTCTTGAAAAGGTCCACATTAATAAAATGACTTTGCAGAACATATGCCATAAGGTTGGTGGGGGCTGGTTTTGTCGTTGACAATACGGAAAACTTGGAGTGGCAATTTTCACAACTTACCATCTTGAGTTTTACCGCAGGGATGTTGTGCACTCCAGGTTTGGCACCCTGATGACAATTGAGGCAGCCTATTTTCATATGCATGCCCGGCTGGTCTAGGCCTTTGTGTTGCTTCAGGGTATTCATTTTATAAGCCGTATGGCAATTCAAACAAACCTTACCCTTGAATTCTTTGTCATATGTCGATTGCGCCTGACCATAATGAACATTGTGACATCCGAAGCATGGCGGGGCTTTGGGACCTTCCTTTTTTCCATCAGCTCCGGCCTGAATGGTGCCAGAGACCAAAGACGCTGAAATCGCCGCCTTTTTCCCATGACCGCCGGCCTGGATACTTTCCACGGCGTCTTCGTGACATTCTTTGCAATCAACCAATGCAAGGCGCTGATTATGAGGCACATCCTGAATGTCCTTGTGACAATTGACACATGTTAAATCTCTATGAATGCTGTCTGCGTACTTTTTCTCATCAATAGAAAGGTTCAATTCTCCAAAAACATAAGGAGGTCTTACTCTTGGGGGGACAGCTTTGTCGCCGACATTTACCTGATCAGCAAGATCTTCCTTGCTCATGTTTAGAATGTCCGGATTGTGACATCCTAAGCATGTTTGATTGTCTACTTCCTTGGGTTCAGCCGATGTGACTGGTTTCGCCTCCGCCGACTGAGCGTTCTTTTCGGTGTTTTCCGTAGGGACCGCATCGGCGGCAAAACCGGGCCGATCAAAACCTATGAAAAATAACCCGTATAGTCCTACACATACCGCTGTAACAAGCGACATCGAGGACTTTCTTAACAGTTTATTGACTGAAATCATCTTTGAACTCCTTGATTTATCGCGCGCTATATTTGAATTCAATGGGGAATTGTTCGGTCGAAGAAAACAGACGGTATTATTACATCTATATTCAGAGGTTGGTCAAGAACATTCGCAAAAACAAAAAGGGCCTCTTCATTTAGAAGAAACCCTTTTAAAGAGACAAAATCGATAAGACGTTAATTCGGAAGAACCAGTTAACCTATTTCTTTTTCTGGTGACATTTGGCGCAGGTCACGGGGCCAGTCGGTTTGTTTTCATTCTTGAATTTTTTGTGACAGGTCTGGCACTTGTCATGATATGCCTTTTCTAGCTTTACGATCTTTCCGTCAGCTTCCAGTTTATGGCAAGTTGCGCATTTTTTTACTTCCTGACCTTCCTGCCATACGTTCTTTCCATCTTTGAACTCATGGTGACAGTCTGTACATTTAAGGGCTTTGTGTTTGGCGTGTGGGAAAAGAACCGGGCCTTGCTTGAAAGTCTTGAAAACGTCACCGGAATAAATGCTGATGTCCCCTTCAGGGGCCTTGTTCGCGGCAAAAGCAAGCCCAACCATCAATGTAGCTGAAAAAACTACTAACAGACAAAAAGCGATCTTTCCTCTAATCTGCATATTTGAGCCTCCCAATACTAATGAAAAACATCATCACTTGACCACCAAAGGTAGCGGCCTTATTTCTCCATCATTGGTGGACTATAGTTTACCACTGTTTAAGACCCCTTTCAAACAATTTTTTGTGGGGTGACACCAAGCCTCTGCACTTCGCTTATGACCCTCTCGACTATATTCTCTACCTGAGATTCGATCTCCCTGCTCAATTCGAGACCAAATGGAGTTATGTCTAAAGGTTCTATCCCGATCACAACCACTGACTTGGGTCCATTTTCGAGAAGCGCACACAAGTTTAACGCTTCCACAAGATCGCTATCGTGCGCTGACTGCTTAAACCTGAGGCCTTTAGGCAAATCCGCCTTTTCAAGTCTGTACAGACTACCAGGTTCTCCACCACCTAGGACAGCGTCAATAACTATGAGATGATCGGATTCCTGAATCGTCGCCAACAGCCACAATCCCTGTGTTCCTCCATCTACTAGGCTCACGTTCTCAGGGAATATGAAGCGTTTCTTCAATTCTTCAACCACCCGCACTCCTACTCCCTCATCTCGAAGGAGTATATTCCCTACTCCCAGGATTGTTATTTGATCTGTCATTTTCTGGAAAAAAATCCTCTTTTCTTGGCAGTGACCTGCGACCCGTCGATCTCTGCCAGGCGTCTAAGCAAATCTTCCTGCTCCTGATTAAGCTCCTTTGGGGTTTGAATATAAACAACGGTTATGAGATCTCCACGCCCCCGACCCCGCAAGTGAGGAATACCCTTGCCTGATAATCTAAAATCCTGACCCGACTGAGTTCCTTTTGGAATCTGAACCTTTTCAGCGCCTTCGAGGGTTTGCACTTCGATCTGCCCTCCCAGGGCAGCCAATGGGAAACTTATCGGTGTCAGGACGACCACATTGTCTCCCTCCCTCTTGAATACTTCGTGGGGCTTAACATTTATGTAAACATAGAGATCACCCGGCGGAGCGCCGGCATCTCCAGATTCTCCCTCACCATTCAGACGCAAACGTGACCCGCTTTCTACGCCGGGAGGAATCTTTAGAGACAGCTTTTTGGAAATCAGCACCCTGCCTACGCCACGACATTTCTCGCAAGGGTCGGTGACAATGGTCCCAGCGCCCTGACAGGTAGGACAAGTAGGTACCTGATTGCGAAAAAACCTTGAGATCTGGTTACCTGCCCTCTTCCCCCGCAAGTCGAACAAACCGAGGGAGGAGATCCCCCACGTGTTCCCAGCCCATGACAGGATTCACATGACTCATGTTTGGATATTTCAATCTCAGTATCCTTGCCAAAAGCAGCGTCCATAAAATCAATATTGAGATCCAGCCTAAGATCCGCGCCCCTTCTGACACGATTCATTCGAGAACCACCTCCGAAGCCGAAAAATTCTTCAAAGATGTCCCCGAATGACGAGAAAATATCGTCAAAATTTCTGAAACCAGTAAAACCCTGCTGCTGGAGCCCCGAATGCCCGAAACGGTCATAAATTTTTCGTTTCTCGACATCGCTCAGGACTTCGTAGGCTTCCGCAGCTTCCTTGAACTTTTCCTCAGCGTCCTTGTCACCTTTGTTGCGGTCAGGGTGATATTGCAACGCCAGTTTACGGTAAGCCTTCTTGATCTCATCCGCCCCTGCGCTTTTGCCTACGCCGAGAACCTCGTAATAGTCTCTTTTTGTCATAGTTCCAACTCAGATATAATTAAGTAATCGCCTTCATAGCATGACCAATGTACGACCAATCTATATATATGCGCACACTTGGATGAATTGTCACCCTCATGCCGACACTTTTTCGTCCTGCCCCTCCTGTTTGTTGTTCGGTTTATCCGCACAAGGGGTTATTTCACCTTGTCTGGTTAGCATGTTGATGACGCACGCGCTCCTGTATTGACAATAAATCTTAGGACTGTGGCAGCACGCGCACTGCTCGCACATGCGGTTTCCATCTTTTTGACAAAAATAATTTCCCGGACGATCCGGGTGTCTGTAACACTTATCCATAACTACGACAACCTCTTCTTGGCGCAATCTTTCAAAGGAAAACCAAAACACCAATACGTTTTTCGACCCGCCTTTTTACAACTTTTTGAAGACTTTTCGTGTAGTCTTTTATTTTTGCGTCTGGCTTAAGACGCTTCAAGTTTTAACCATGAATTCAAACTTACGTTCTTCAAACACACCAGGATCGGGACTGTGGTAACTTCTTTCCGTAAAAGTTACGTTGCTTTCGAAATCGATTAATAAAACCGAGGAAGACCGCGTACCATAGGCAGGACTCGTCACAAAGATTGGCGCAAGAATCCGCTCGCACTCCAAACCTACTCCGCTATCCGGCAGAAACCTGTCGTTGGGACAGCTTCTATCACCAAGAATTGAAAAGATCGCTTCCGTAGACAGCTCGTTTCCCTCAGAAATTAGCTGACTTAAGGTCTTTTGCCCCCTTTTAACCTTTGGCCAGGGAGTATTCAGATAATGATTACTCAATCCGTATACTCCTGAAGTTAAACTTTGGATCTTTCCAATTCGATTGGACATAAAATAGATTTTGTTCTGATCCCCGAATAACAAGTTGAAATTGTTGTAATTTTCCGCAGTATTTATCAGCCTCTCAAAATATTTGAGAGGCTGCTCCCGATCCTTCAAGAAATCGCTAACCACGTGCCCCCTGGACGGCGCGTTGACTTTCCTGATAGATGGATCACGGAAATTTGTAAGAGCTGCTATTCGACCCGTCCGGGTGATACCCAACCATGTTCCACCATCCTTCAAGTCTCTACCTGCCAGAACATTCGGTTCATCTTCCCAGAAGTTCGCAGACGCAGTGGGTCTATCATAAAACTCATCCCGATTTCCGGCCAAAATAAGCCGGTAGCGAGAGTGACTGTTAAATGACAGTAAAATCAAGCACATGATGTCTCTTGACTTGGAGGCAGACAAAAAACATCGATCGCTTCAATGGCATGGAACATCTTTAAAAATCTAAACGAAACCGTTTTCTCTCTTTTCTCGGCCTATTGTAGAAGTGGGGGTTGACCCGTAATTATGGCCTGGGAGCACGATCGTCTCGTCAGGAAGTGTGAACAGTCTGTTCCTGATTGAATTCTGGAGCACCTCGTAAGAACCTCCAGGAAGGTCTGTCCTGCCAACTCCTCCTACAAAAAGAGTGTCTCCTGTGATCACGTGTCCGGGAAAATAAAGGCATATTCCACCTAGAGTATGCCCAGGAGTGTGAATCACTTTTACCGTTTCATTTCCAAAAGTTATCAAGTCATCGTCTTTGAGCAATATAGAAGGAGGCGGGGAAGGTTCCGCTCCAAACATGGCCAGCATGTCCAAATTTGGATGTAATAGATCCGGAGCGTCCAATTCGTGAATCGCAATTGGAGCGGAAGTCGCTTGTTGGGCTTCTTTATTTCCGGCAATATGGTCCACGTGGCTATGAGTATTAACTATATGCGTTATTTGTGTTATGCTTCGATGCTTCGCCTTATTCAGAATCGGGCCGGCAGGTCCTCCAGGATCGATAATTATGCCCACACCGGTTTTTTCATCCCCAAGCACATAACAAAAGATTTCGAAACCACCAATTTGGATTTGTTCTATTATCATGAAACACTCCTGTTTTTGACAAACGCAGGTGGCTGATAAGCGCAATATGGCTCCGCTGCCATGTGGCGTCCCGTCAACTCATAAGCTCTGGCTCTGCATCCTCCGCAGAATTTTATATAATCGCACTTACCACATTTGCCTTCAAGCATTTTGAAATTCCTCAGTTCCTGAAATAATTCTGACTCGAGCCAGACCCTGCTAAAATTCTTGTCTCTGATCGAACCCGCCTTATCGTCAAAATAACCACAAGGTTGAACATCTCCCACATGCGACACAAAGGCAAAAGATAGGCCCCCTAGACAACCTCTAGTGTGCGCGTTGAGTCCAAATGTATTTTCGCTGATATCTACCCCTTCAAGAGCGGCTTGTTGCCTCAATATCCTGTAATATTGGGGAGCGCAGGTAGCCTTTGTTTCCAGTTTGGTTTTGCGGCCGATACGATAGAATTCCAGCAGCGTCTGCTCATACTCTTCTGGCCCCATTTCTTCTCCAGACATGTCTCGGGCTCGACCAGTAGGCACCAGTAGAAAGACGTGAAACGCAGTCGCGTCCAATTTCTGGGCCAGGATGACCATTTCATGAAGTTGATGACGGTTACGTCTTGTCAGGGTTGTATTGATCTGCACACCCACTCCGGCCGATCTGAGCATCTCAATTCCTTTAAGAGATGACTCAAACGCCCCAGGAACCCCGCGAAAAGCATCATGATCTCTTGATGTAGGACCATCGAGGCTTACACTCGCTCGAGGAATTCCCACTTTTGCAATCTCTATGGCAATTTCGCGTGTCACTAGTGCGCCGTTGGTAGCCAACACAGCTCTCAGACCGGTTTTTACGGCATGGTCCGCTAATTGGAAAAAATCTTTCCTTAGCAAAGGTTCCCCACCTGTCATTATGAGTATTGGGGCGCCTTGCTCCCTAAATCCTTCTATAAGCTTTATACTTTCGTCGTAAGTAAGCTCATTGGGATCAATAGTATCAGACGCTCCAGCACGGCAGTGGACGCACTTTAGATTGCACTGCCTTGTCATCTCCCAAGCCACCAGTCTCAGGGAAAATGTTTTCAATTCTACCTCTTGCCTGAAGACTGAAGAATAGCCCTAGCGGCTTCAAGGGCGTGATAGGTTATTATAAGGTCCGCTCCGGCTCTCTTTATTGAGGTTAA
Source organism: uncultured delta proteobacterium (assembly GCA_963798475.1). Taxonomy (GTDB): domain Bacteria; phylum Desulfobacterota; class Desulfomonilia; order Desulfomonilales; family Desulfomonilaceae; genus CAJBEZ01. The sequence continues at coordinate 190,810 of CAWCTI010000013.1, read as the reverse complement.
GATCTCCAGCATACATCGTTCGCCATCAATCCAGTTATTTTGCGCAGCCGCTTTTACCATTGTGTACTCGCCGCTCACGTTATAGGCTGCTACGGGCCGATTAAACGAAGTTCGGACACGCCATATGATGTCAAGGTAGGACAAAGCCGGTTTTACCATAACAATGTCCGCTCCTTCATCTATGTCGAGCTCAACTTCTCGTATCGCTTCGTCAGTGTTTGCGGGGTCCATTTGATAGGATTTGCGGTCCCCAAATTGAGGAGCTGATTGAGCAGCGTCACGGAACGGTCCATAAAAAGCAGAGCAATACTTTGCAGAATAAGCCATTATGGGAATGGATTCGTAGCCCGATTCGTCAAGCGCTTCCCTTATGGCCGAGACTCTGCCATCCATCATATCACTCGGAGCAACCATATCCGCGCCTGCCTGAACGTGCGAGAGAGAAACTCTACCGAGAATTTCCAATGTCGAGTCGTTATCAACATCACCGTGTGAAATAACTCCGCAGTGTCCATGATCCGTATATTCACATAGACAAACATCGGTAATTACTATTAGTTCGGGGTAGGCATCTTTGAGCCTCCTGATTGCTTGCTGCGTAACGCCTTCTTTAGCGTAAGCCTGTGAGCCTACAGCATCCTTTTCCAATGGGATGCCGAATAAGATGACAGCAGGGACCCCGCTTTGCACGACTTCGTGCGCCTCTTTGACTAACACGTCCGGTGAATACTGGAAATGGCCAGGTAATGATCCCAAATGGTTCTTTATTCTCTTCCCTTCAACAATGAAAAGGGGGAGAATAAAATCGGAAATTTCTAATTGGGTTTCACGAACCATCTTTCGAAGAGTGTCGTTCTTTCTCAACCGTCTTGGTCTATATTCTGGGAAGCGCATTTTACCTCCTTGAAATTTCAGGTTAACACCAGAGTCTATATTCTTGAGGCAGCCGACTGTCAACACAAGGTAATCGAATTACCGACCAACTCATTCTCTTGGAAATTGTTTCCAAAAGTATAGTCACACTATAGGTAAAATAGAACCAGATCCCATATTGAAAAAACATATAGAAATCCGACTGCATGAGGTATCCCGTCAACATGGATTATTTACAATTTGACCAGCTTAATCGAGAGGAGAAATTTGTTTTTGTATTCGCTCATCCGGATGACGACGTTTTTATTTCAGGGTTAATGAAAAGACTGATTTCTTTAAGCATCAAGACTCTCGGAGTGTGGTTGACCAGCGGAGGGTATTTCGGGGGACAAGAACGCAGAGAGAATGAGTTGCGAAAAGCCTCGTCGGTCTTGGGATTATCTTCAGACCACTGTGAAATGCTTCGGTTTCCCGACTTGGGATTGATCAATTCAATGGATTTGGCTGTTTCAAAGCTAAGTGAAATTCTGAGACTCTACAGACCTAGAAACATTTTTGTCACGGCGTTTGAAGGTGGTCACCCAGATCATGACGCAGCGAATTTCATCGTCTATGAGGCTAAATTTCGCTCACAACTGGATTGCCGGATTTTTGAATTCCCATTGTACAATGGATCAGGCTCCTTTTTGACATGGCGGTGGCGTATTAACTCATTCCCTCCCGGGGGACCACAAACTGTTTTCCAGCCGCTATCATCAATAGAAATCGATTGCAAAAGTAAAATAATGAAAATCTATTCAAGTCAGTGGATGTACATGATTCCAGCGCATTTGGCCAGGTCAAGATACACATTGATAAACCAAGGCGAGCCTTACCGTTTGTGCCCGGACAATCGGGATCACACTGTTCCACCACACATTGGAAAACTTAACTATGAGCGATGGTTCAATTCTTTCATGAAAATTCAATTTCGGGATTTTACTGAAGCTGTAAGAAAAACACGTACGTTTCCCGCAGGTAGCTAAAGAATATTTTATCCGTTTGGTCTAAAGGGCTTATTCATTCTGGGGCATCGGGAGTAAAACACAATCCAACAAGTATGATTGTAGCCGCTTTGAATAAGGTTTTCATTTCCCCCTCTCGTTAAGAACTTGAACATTGTTGATTTATGCTATTATGGTTATCATGATTTTTTGTCAAATCTTCGAGTGTCGTCTTTAAAATTAACAGGACCATACACTCTGAACAATCCTTAGTGTGGGAATTAACATGAGCACAGTTACTAATGATCCTCACAATTTGACCAGATTTTTGATGGGCAACGAGGCTATAGCTAGAGGAGTTATAGAATCTGGCTGCGAAGTTGCCACAGCTTATCCGGGAACCCCTTCATCCGAAGTCATGGAATCACTGACTCGCTGGAAGAAGGAGCTAAACCATCCCATTTATCTGGAATGGTCAATAAATGAGAAAGTAGCGTTTGAAGTAGCTTATGGCGCTTCTTTAGCCGGCAGTCGCTCGGCGGTTGTTATGAAAATGGTCGGGCTAAATGTGGCTTCGGACCCTTTGTTGAGCGCGGCGTATCTGGGTGTACGCGGTGGACTGGTAGTGATCGTGGCGGATGACCCCGGGCCCCATTCGAGTCAAACTGAGCAAGACAGCCGTTTCTTCGCCTGGTTTGCAAAAGTCCCTGTGCTTGACCCCGCTTCACCAGGGGAAGCGCTCTCAATGACCCGCAGGGCCTTTGAACTCTCAGAAAAATACCAAATGCCCGTCATGTTGAGGCCATGTCTCCGGGTTTGTCATGCCCGTCAAAATGTTACCATGTCCGATCCACAAGGTACCGTCAATCTAGGCTCATTTCAAAGAAATTGGCAAAAGTGGGCTGCGACGCCAAAATTCAGGCTGGTATTACACGGAGAGCTAAATCAGAAGATTGAACAAATCGCCTCACAGGAACTGGATACTCAACCTCGACTCATATCCGGGGTTTTTGAATCCCCGTTGTCCATCGTGACTTCTGGTTCAGTTTCTTCTCACGTAAAAGAAATAGTAGATTCAGATTCCCGTTTGTCTAAAGTCTCGGTTTATAAGGTGGACTCGCCATATCCCGCCAATCAAAAAGCGCTTCAGCAGCTAGTAGACTCAAAAACCGAAACGCTCGTAATCGAAGAGACCTATCCTGTGCTAGAACTTCAGTTGATAAATAAAACAAGAGTTAGAGGCAGGACCTCCGGCCACGTTCCTCAACAGGGAGAACTTACTCCTGAGGTTGTTGAACGCATTATTAGGAGTTTCTCCGGCGTCGAAACCGAGGAAGGGTTGTCCCCGACAATTAAAGCCAGACGCCCGTCCCTCTGCGCGGGGTGTCCGCACAGACCAGCATTTTTCATGATAAAGAAATTGTTTAGTGAGTCCATATTTACTGGAGATATCGGATGTTACACACTAGGCGTTAACCTTGGCGCTGTAGATACCTGTCTTTGTATGGGAGCTTCTATCGGAATGGCTTCAGGATTCGCTCATGCCTCTGATAAAACCAACAATGATCAAGTTGTTGCGACAATCGGAGATTCCACGTTTTTTCACGCAGGGGTTCCTGCCCTTATTAACGCCGTGCACACAGGGGCCAATTTTGTGCTGGTCTTGATGGACAACAACATCACGGCAATGACAGGAGGACAACCCACTCCGGCTACCGGATTCCTCGCTGATGGAGCTCCAGCGATACCAGTGGATATGGAGAAATTGATTCGAGGTTGTGGCGTAGAATCCCTGGAAGTTGTTGATCCTTATGATTACAGGGCGCTTGAAGAAGCCCTTACCAAGGCCAAAATCTACTCTCACAAAAAACGATCCGGGGTTTCAGTTGTGATTACCCGTCGCCCTTGTATCAGAAGTCATCCAAGCGTTGTTTCAAATGTTAAGTTTCAGGTGGGTAAAAACTGTGATCGATGCATGACATGTATACGAGACCTCGAGTGTCCCGCGATTTCATTCATCAAAACGGAAAAGATTGTCCGAATTGACCCGGACTCATGCTCAGGTTGTGGTTTTTGTGTCGATGCTTGCCCTTCACAAGCCATCTCTGTCTGGAGAAATGTAAAATGATTCAGATGATTCTTTGCGGTAGAGGCGGTCAGGGAATAATCTTTTTAACCAGATTATTGGGAGATATAGCAACCCAGAAGGGTTTGAACGTAATTTCGTCGGAAACTCACGGCATGGCCGTTCGAGGGGGCTCTATAAACAGCCACTTGAAAATTGGGCCGTTCTCTTCTCCTTTGATAAGATGGGGACATGCGGACTGTATTGTTTCTCTGGATTCCTCAGAAACTCTTAATAACAAACATTTTTTAAAACAGGGCGGAATTGTATATGAGAATTCATCAGCTCCATCAGAAGCGCATTTGTTCAGGGTGGACGCTGCGGGCATAGCGCGTTCAACTGGCCGAATACAGCTCGAAAATGTTGTTTTACTAGGGTTCTCAATATTTTTAAGTAATCTTGAAATTTCCCCGGTTGATATTAGACAGAAACTTTCAGCGGATTCACGTCACAAAACGCGCGAACAGAATTTGGCCGCATTGGAAGCGGGAATTAGGGCAGCCGAAGCCTTTAGAAAGTAACCAACGTTACGTGAGCTAACTTTTTTCGTCAATTTGTTTGGGCAATTAGCTTGTCTAAAGGTGATTTTGTATAGTGGTTTAGAATAGCACGACATGATAGAATCGTTGAAAGAGTATAATCCCGGAGGCCGATTGTGAACATAGAAGACGTTTTGTTAGGATTGGCGGACAGGATACTCGATATTGATGAAGCGTCAATGGCTTCGCTGCAGGAAAAATATCTGAAAAAGGTAGCCGAATTTTCAGCTTCCAGAGATTGGGAGCGGGCGATTATAGTCTATTTTATGATAAGCTCCGTCAGAGTCAAAAACAAAATTTTCAATGATCGCATCAAGACCAATGGTCCCAAAGATCCAGCAAAGCCTTCCAAGAGTCTATTCAAAGTCATAAAATAGGTCTATTATTAATTCATATTCTAAACAAAAACCAACATGTATTTGACATTATATGTGTTTATACTGGACTGGAACATTTTTTTGATTTGATTTTCTAATAAAACAAAGTATAATAAGAGTGTCAAGGTCTTGTGTGTTTCATACAGGGGATTTAGCAATTCAGGACACGAGAAAGATCTAGCGTAACGTTGTCATGAATAGGCGCAACCACCTGTTGCAAAAGGAGAAGCGTCATGCGGAATAAATTCATGGTCCTAATCAGTGGGGCCCTCAGCTTGGCTTTTGTTCTGGCCCCGGGAGTATCTCGATGGGCTCAAGGCCAAGCAGGTTATGACTACAACACGTCTTCATTAATGCAGTCTCCGTCCGAAGGGCAAAACGGGCAGATGCCGCAGGCGTATTACCCATATTGGACCAATTATCTGGATAACCTTCAGCGCGATGGCGGTTATTACTCGGTGACAGGGAACTATGGGTCCGCGCCTGTGACGAGTTATTATCCCGCGAAGCCTTCTAATAACGCGACATCCCCTCAGGTTACAAGTCAATCGGGAATGTACTATAATCCTCAGGACTATTACGGCACACAACAGCAAGCGTACCAACAGGCTCCCCAAGCCTCTCCGTATCAGTCGTATCAGGCTCCTGCGGCAAATGTTCAGCCTCCTGTAGCCCATGGCAAAAAAGCCTCAAAAAGGCACAAATCTGCGGCCTCCGCAGTTCAGGCCCAACAGCAGAATTATTACAGTCAGCAACAACCTGGCTATTCTCCTCAGCAGCAGGCTTACGGTCAATATCCAACCAATCCTCAGCAGCAGGCTTACGGTCAACAAGGATATGGACAATACCAACAGCAGCAACAGCCTTCAGAACAAGAGTCTAGTCCGGCTTACGGCTCCGACCCCTCTGTTCAGGCCGCGCAGCAAAAGGCATATGAGAGAGCAGTAGCTCGACAGAAGGCTGCAGAATTGGCGGCGCAACAACAGTCCGCTATGCAGGAACTTCAGCAAACGCAACAAATGTATGTCGCTGCGCAGCAAAAACTCAGGGAACAGGAACAAAAACAGAAAGAATTGCAGAACGAGTACCATAAAAAAGCGGTAGGCGAGGCTTATGAGAGCTTACGGGCCGCCCAGCAAAGATACTACGATCTGATGGGGGTCTCCGGCGAAAACGCAAGACAGGCTCAGGCAGGTCAGACGGCAGTAGCGGCGCAGCAAGCGTTGCCACAACAGCCTACTACTCAATATCCTCAGGCGGCCCAGGCGCAGCAGCCCCAGGCTTATCCTCAGAGTGTCCCTGCCGCCAGTTACGGCAACCCTACTACGTCACAAGCAGGTTATCCCGTGGCAGCGGGGGTCAACACTGGAGCCGCGCCACCTATGGCCGCGCCGTCGGCTTATCCACCAGGACAGGCGACACCTTTGCAGATCCAACAACCGCAGCAACAAGCCCAACAGGAAAGTTCCGGCGGCTTTTGGGGGACCCTAAAAGAGATCTTCTCTCCCCCTACCACTGGCCCGGTTCCAAATCAGCGTAGCATGTGGGACAGTCAAAAACCGAGGTCCGTTGGCGACTAGCCGACCAAGTCAAGAACCCACTTATTGTGATAATAAAAAACCGGTGGTCTCAGGACCATCGGTTTTTTATTATCACCTGGGTTCCAAAACCTTTAGAACTCAGGTTTTATAAGTTTGCTGAATCATATCGTTCAGATACTTTTCAGGATTTTGCACTGCTTCTTTAGGGATCACAAATTCATAAGATCCAGTTCGCTCCATTATCAACTTCAATCCATGATGGTAATTCTGGAAAATTTTCCGGCATACCATCAACGGTTCTTCGGATCCATGAAGAGTCATTCGCGCCAGTTCCAGCAAAGCGTCTTCCAGGAACCGTATCCTCAAGCCATAAACTCTCAGAAACTCTTCCTCAAATCCCCGTATTTCCTTTTCGACTTTCATATATCTTTTGTACATGGTCTCGGGCGAAACGCCTTTTTCAATGGCTGCGGTGACAATCACTTCCAGCGAAGCCCGGCCCAGGATTGATCCGAAACGCTTGTAAAATTCTTCACTCCGTGATTCAAGCTCATTTAGTGTTTCTTCACGCTCACAAGCATCAATTTCATCAAAAATCTCACATCGAGAAGGATGGTATTCATCATTCAATATGGTATTTAAAAACGGTCTTGGATTTTCTACCAATTCCTTTGTTACCGTAAATCTCGTAACGTGGGTAGAAGGGAGAGCGCGCTCGAAGCCTACCAACACCTTCTCAATAACGCTAATAAGCGCCCGAGCCCCCGTTTTTTCGTTGTGCGCCTCTCTGGCTATAACTTCCAGAGCGTCGTCCGTAAACCTAATGTCGATTCCGTAAGCTTTAAAGTCCTGTTTCTTGGCTGTGACTACTGAAGAATAACGGTTTTTTAGAATCTTGAACAGGTCGCCTTCAGATAGGTCCTCCAGGATAGCTATGACGGGTAATCGTCCAATAAATTCGGACTCAAAACCGAATTGAATAAGGTCTTCAGCTTTGACCTGACGAAACAGGTCCACCCTGTCATCTTTTTCTTTCAGGGATGCGCCAAAGCCTAGTCCCTTGCCGGAAAGTCTCTTGCTTATTATTTCATCCAGACCATTAAACGCTCCTGACACTATGAACAGGATGTCCCTTGTATTTATAGTCCTTTTCAAACGCTTACCGGTTTTCTGAAAATGAGCTGCGGCTTCCATCATGGATACCGGATCATGAGCGACTTTTAGATCGACTTCCGTTTCTTCCATTGGCTTAAGAAGGTTCCTCTGGACCCCTGATCTTGACACATCAATACCGATCAAATTTCCTGATGAAGCTATTTTGTCTATTTCATCTATGTATATGATGCCGTATTTTGCCTTCTCAAGATCGCCGTCCGCTTCCTGAACGAGGTCCCTGACCAGGTCCTCCACGTCTCCACCTACATATCCTGTTTCGCTGAATTTGGTCGCATCGCCCTTTACAAAAGGCACTCCGATTTTCTTAGCTATTAGCTTGATCAAATAGGTTTTACCCACTCCAGTAGGACCGATCAAGATGATATTATTCTTGATCCTTCCAATTCCTTCTCTGTCATAAGTATCGCCGTGTTCCTGAAAATATCTGATCCTGTTGAAATGGGTACAGATCTTCGTGGCGAGAATTTCCTTGGCGCTATCCTGTCGAATTACGAAACGATCAAGGTATTCGTGAAGTTCCGCGGGCTTCATATCGAAACGAATGTTACCCGGTTTATCTTCTTTGGGGGGTTCATTCCCCTGATCCGTCTCTTCGGCTCCCGGCCATGGCCCTAGTTGAGTTCCCATTATCCTTATCCGATTACCGTACTTATCGGCCAGGAAATCGTTTATCTCTTTTTCGATCTCTTTCGGATCAGGTAGATTCGCCGCTTGTATATCATCTTTTTGGTCCATTATCGTCAGCCTTTCCAAATTGTCGTCAAAACGAACCTAATTGGCCATTTTTTATATAAAGATATATGTAGTCTTCAATCAATAGTCAATTGGGATATTCAGAATATTGTCGAGTATATTTAAGGTAATTGCACAATGAAGTTTAGCGCTCAGATCAAGATAGGAGTCGGTTCCAGAAGTCTCTTTCAAAGTTTAGGCATGTTTTTCGGTAACCTTTAGAGGGATCACTCTCCGTAATTTGCTGAGACGCAGGCAGATCGGTCATGTCTGCCCTTAATGGCCCAAATTTCTTGGGGATGATGAATCTTTTCCAGAAGTAGTCAGAAGGTTCAAGAGGAGTATCGTTGAAAGCTCCCTCCTACAGAGCGGAAGGAGCATAACAGAGGCCTTAAAACTCTTGGGAATAGCTAGTGACGCAATGAAGCACATGATGAAAACATTTAGATTTGGGGAAAATAATTTCAATGGATCATTGCGTCACTAATCGGGCATAATTCTCTCAATTCATAGCGAGGTTCCTGGCCCCTATGGCTTGGGCGTCCGATTTCATTCCCATTTCTTTATAGACATCCGACAAAGATTTAACAGTATCGGAATACAGCGGTTTTCCCATGAAGGCTATTGTCTCAAGTTGGATAAGAGCTTTTTTGTAATAGTTTGCGGCCAAATGCCATATTGTCTTTGTTTTTAAATGTATCCCCTAAACCCTTTAAGACTAGCCCCAACATCATAGCAGAATCAGCGTCCGGGTGGCTCTCCAGAATTACAGAGGCCTCCTTATAGCTCTTTATAGCCCGTTCATACTTCCCCCACCTGGCATAAATGTCACCTGGATTTAGCAGACTCAGACATAATCCGTCTTGCGCGTCTGGCGCTGTTTTTTTGGACTGATAAACAAACTTTAACTGGTCAAAACATTTTATCGCGTGGGCATAATCTCCCTGCGATCTGTAAATCGCTCCCAGGCTTTCGAGCGCTGCCGCGATCTTAAATTTTTAGTTCGGGCTGGTATTTTGAGAAACAGCAGAATTTATCGATTGCCGACAGATAAAGTTTTTCCGCATCCGTAAACCTACCCTCGGAAGCGAGCGGCCTCGCTAGACCCATCATGGGTTCTGCCGCGGTGACACATGCCGAATGATTGCCCCAGCCTCACACGACCGCAAAACTTCATCGTAGCCCGCCTTGCCGGCGTTGAAATCGCCATTGAGAATTGTTAATTCCGCTAGTTGGCTCAACAACCTAATTGTGTTTGGGTTTGTTTTCCCCTTGATACGGCTGTTAATCTCATATGCCTCACGCTGCAGCCTTATCGCTTTTGGGTAATTTCCAACTTCTCGAGTTAACTTTGCTAAAAATTCTAACGACTTCACCGTGTTTAAGGTCTCTCGACCATGTCGATTTCGTGAGTCAATGACGCTCAATCTCGCTTCTTTCAATGCATCATGAGTCCGCCCATCAATCGCAAGCGTTTGCGCATAAGAGTAATGAGACTTCCAGTCGATGCAGGAAGCGCAAGTAGTGTTGAGAGAAAAGAACAATGTCCCCAAGATGGTGAGAAACGCTGCAATTATAACGCTTCTCTAAAGTTCTGTCGGAATGGCGCAAGTTTTAGTGTTTTCATCTTGTCTGGTCATAAGCCATCTGAGAGCGTCGGTGAGTCTCTCGATTAGTTGATCTTTGGTTTTAGCGTAGAATCCAGAAAACCATTCGCCCTTCATAACGAGCCAGAGGCGTTCAATGGGGTTAAGATCTGGAGAATAAGGTGGAAGAAAAATCGGCTCAAATTCCCCCCAGTCCAGTGATTTACTCTTGTGCCAAGACGCATTGTCCAGGATGAGTAGATTGCGAGGACGCTCGAACTTGATGTCCCGATTGGCGTGATTCAGGAAGATCTGGAAGATCTCCGTATCGGAATGGCTAAATTCTAGCGCATAGAATTCACCTTTTCTTGGCAAGACCATGCCCGTGACATTCATTCGGAGATGCGCCCCGCCGTATGCTTGACGGATTTTGTCTCCTTTTTTAGCAAAACGCCTTTTCGGACGAGGATCTCCTTCGACACCACACTCGTCAAGAAACCAAAGATCCACGCATTGATCACCAAGAAACTTCCTGATCAGTTCAATGAAGGCCTTTCTCTTTTCTTCATCCTGGCCATCCGGCCAGGGGCGAGGGACCTTCAGCCGAAAATCCTCATCGTGAAGCCACCGCATAAGTGTGCTGTAGCCTGCGTCCATCTGGCAATGCCTGGTGAGATATCCGTGAAACTTACGTCCGGTCCAGTGGGTCTCATTGACCAGTTCTGGATGTAAGACCAACTTGGAATATTCATAGGCCTGCTCCCCGCTGATTTTGGGAGGACGCCCAGAGCGGGGACCTTCTGTAAGCCCATCGATACCCCGTTGATTAAAACGTCTCACCCAACGGGAAACCGAGTCCTCATTTACACCGAACAAGGCAGCCACCTGCTTATGGGGCAGCCCCATTATCAAGGCCTTGATAGCCATCAGACGAACATACGACCGCTGGACCGACGAGGCCTTCGCTGCGGTCTCTAATTCAGCTAAAGCGCAGTTTTCCGGGTTAGGCATGTTTCGTTGACGACACATACCGACAGATAACCACATCTCGATAAAAAAGTCGCGTGCTTTTCGCGATTATTTTCGAGAATCGCTATAGTTTCATGGGATTTACCTCCGACCAAAGCGAGTGTCTAGCGGTAGTGTTTCGGATATGGCCACCCCACTAAATTGAGATGACCAATCCATGTAAGGAGTTGAAGTTCCTCGCGTGACGAATCTTCATTCACCCTAATTTTACAATTTTGGCACCATTATGATTTTGGAGGAAACGTGATGTAAAATAGCCAGGTAGTTTAGGTAATTAACTATCTCTGAAAGTTTACGGACAAGAAGAACTCCCCTGTTAATCAAAAATACTCAATGGGTGTTTTTTCACCGCTATTAGCAGAATCATATGTATTAACAGCATGTTAGAGCTGATTGAATTGTAGAGCGTTTTCGCTCCGATACATCAACACCGAACATTGTGTAACAAACACATGACGCTATCACGATCAACTTTGGACCCTGCACGAAAACGGCAACCGCCACCACACGCGTCCGCAGCATCACATCCGGCGCATACGGTCTCCGTTATAGGAATATGGGCCATTCGTCCCCAGGCTCTTGCAAGCCCTGTCACTATTGATCCGAGGCGAATTTCCGGAAAGAGTCCGCACTTGCAAACATCCGTTGAAGGTAAGATGGCAGCAAGATGTCTCCCACAGGTCCATCCCGAGGACGTACCATGGTAGGATCCTCCGAAAGCATATTGCATCCTGTCCGCAGCTTCCTGTAACCCTACCTGCAATTCCGGATACAACCCCCAACGCCCTTTGACACACGGGTAATCTACACTCCATTCCCGTACTCCAAACGATTCAACAAGTTCTCTCATGTTGTCCCAATCATCCAGATTCAGCCTATGGACCATGGTGGCCACAGATAGGTCAATCTCAGCCTCACGTAACAGTTCCATTGCCCGAATTGCTTTTCGAAAATTCCCCTTGCCACGAATGGTGTCGTGACCCATTTCCATTCCATCGAGACTGACCTGAACCTCATGAAAGTTTAGCTGCTGAACCAATTCCCTATTCAAGGTCGTTCCATTGGTCAAGAGGACAGAGCGAACAGGATAATCCAGGAGAGCTTTGTTGAGAAACTTAAAATGTTCGTACAAAGTCGGTTCTCCGCCACTCACCAGTATTCTTAAACCCTGCATCCTTGTGAATTCATCGAGTAACGGACGTATAAATTCGGGGTTGTAATCTTCCTTTTTCGAATCTCCGAGATAGCAATGGGCGCAGGAAAGATTGCATTTGCGAGTCACCATCCACTCCAGATAACGAAGTGAAGGGATCGGGGACTTGCCAAGGATTACAGGCCGTTGGAACTTTTCTTTCGAAACATCCAGGAGATCTTCCACAATGCAAAATTCGAGAAATTCACGATCAGGATCAAGATCTGAAACAGGTGCGGAACCATCGCACTTGGTCAGGAAATCCAGACCATCCTGATTTATTTCATATAGGTCATCGTGCGGGATTTGATAGAGATAATTTTGTTCCAGAATTTTTATACATGAGTTGTTTGAAAGGCGTACGTATGCGCTGTTCCCAAGATCCTCAAGATTGGCAAGTTTTATGTCCGATTCGGTGATCTCGGCCTGTCTCAAGAGATTGGAAATGAAAACAAGACCACCACACGGAAGACAATCCTCCGGCGGATTGGGTGACGTGAAATCGCAGTCTTCAACATAAAATGGGCAGGATATACAGATATTATTTCGTAGGAGTTGTCTTTTAAAATTACGATCAAAGGCCTCAGTCATTGGTTCCAGAACCGACTGAGGTCTTGATTTCGTAAGGATTTGCGCCACGAAATAGCCTCGACAGCGTTCATCCTCTTTTCTGTTTGGTTTGTAATAAAAACAGTTGTTTTTACAAATCCAATTTCCCGGTTGCGCTGTGTTTACAGTCATAGGTTCAATGACTTACCACAACTCGCTGCCACCGGACAACTAGCAGGAACTTTTGCACTTGCAAAGGCCCTTGGAGACTTTTTCTACTTTTCTAATCTTCATGGCGTCCTCCTACAGTTATTTAGTTCTAGTAAGAACTATAGACGCTCAAGGGAACTCAGTCAATGAGATTGACCTATAACTCATTAAAATAATTAGCTAAATTACACGCATGGTTAAAACATGTCATGATGTCCATACATATTAGAATGTCATAACATTTGGTATTACACACCTCGTCAACGTAATACCTAGCGCGTTATAGCTTTTTAAGAAGCTGGTTGGCCGCTGTGAGTATAGGGTCCCAAACAGGTGAAAAAGGCGGTGCGTAAGCCATATCGCACTGGAAGAAATGCTCCACAGTCATGCCTGCCTGCAGAGCGACCGCAATGGCGTCAATCCTATGGGCCACTCCTTCTTTACCTACCATAGAGCCCCCAAGTAGTTTGCCAGTTTTCCGATCAGCCACGAGATTCACATAAATAGTTTGGTTTCCACAATGCGAATGCGCCCTTGAGCGGCTCTTGATCATTTCCTGGACAGCGTCGTAACCCTCAGATGAAGCTTCTTCAAAACTGAGTCCCGTTCTAGCAACTTCAAGATCGAGAACTTTGAAGACCGCTGTACCCATTATTCCTGGCAGCTCAACATCTCCCCCGGTAACATTGTCGGCAACAGCCCAACCAGCTCGGTTTGCCCTTAGGGCCAATGGAACCCAAACTCTTTTCCCGGTAATTACGTGGAATGCGTCAGCGCAGTCACCTGCTGAGAAAATGTCATGGTCGGAAGTTACAAGTTTTCTGTCAACCGCTATGGATTTTCTTGGACCAAGTTTCAGACCCGCCTCAGCCGCCAACTCAGACTCAGGAGTGATACCAACACTCACCATCACTAAATCGGTTTGGATATCTCCCGAAGTGGTCAGCGCTTTGAGTCTCGATCCATCGATATCAATTGCCTTCACTCCGACACCCGGGTGACATTCGATACCTTTGTCAGAGAGTTCATGTTTGACAACATTAGCCATCTCTTCGGGCATGAAGGCAAGAAGCCTTGGGCCAGGTTTAACCATTGTGATAGACATGCCCAGGGAATGAAACGCTTCCGCCATCTCCAGTCCAATGTAACCCATGCCGATTATAAGAACTTTTTGAGGCGATGATTTCTTGAGGAATTCTTTTATGATTCTACCGTGTTGGAGTGACTTTAAGACCAGGACGCCATCGAGATCTATTCCTGGCATTTCAGGACGAATGGGTCTTGCTCCAGTAGCGATGAGCAGCTTGTCATATTCGATCGCTCCGGTTTGAGCATTACTGGTTTCATACCAAGCCTTTTTGTTCGTTCTGTCGATCTTCATGACTTTGTGCCCAGTGCGCAGATCTATACCCTGTTTAGACCTAAAAACATCCGCCCGACGAACAATTAGGTCATCCATGGCCCGATTAGGATCAGCAATATTGTATGGCATTCCGCATGCAGAGTAAGAAACATCCTCTGTGGCTTCAAGCACAATTACTTCCAAGTCAGGTTTGTTACGTTTCGCTTTTGAGGCTGCGCTCATTCCTGCGGCGTCACCACCTATTACTACAAACCTCATGACTGTTTCTCCTCATTGCGTTGAAATCGACTTTGATTTAATCCTATACCCGATTGGCGTTTATTTTATGAGTTCTTTGAATGCAAGCTTTACGGCATGTTCCAGAGACATGTTGGGATCACACTTGTTAACAATCCTCTCGGCCGTGTCTGCCGCAATCTTTTGTTTGTACCCCAAGTTAATTAGAGATGATGTTAGGTCCTCTTGGAGATTGGGCTTTAGGGGACTGGGATCGGTAGTCCTGGCTCTAGCCGCGATTGATGTTACTTTTTCCCTTAATTCGACCACTATTCTTTCAGCTGATTTTTTTCCGATTCCCGGAATAGAACTCAATTTGGCCAAGTCCTTTTCGTGAACAGCTCTCCGAAACCCATCAGGGGAAATTCCAGAAAGTATAGTCAGTGAGGTCTTTGGACCAATACCTGAAACACTAAGAAGCATTTCAAAAAGAGCTTTCTCCTCCTCCGTGGCAAAACCGTAAAGTTCCAGGGAATTCTCCCTAAACGCGGTGTGAATGTGGAGCAAGGCTTCGTCTCTATTTGGCAATGATTCAAGTGTGTTCAAAGAAACAAATACATTGTAGCCAACACCATTCACATCGACTATCACTCGATTAACTCCCCGATATATTAATGGTCCTCTCAAACAGGCGATCATTTCACAACCTTCTCGGGAAAATTCGTGTGGGCGTGGAAAGTAGCCATTGCGAGGGCGTCAGCTAGATCTGATGACTTCAAAGTAGGTAGCCGCAATATTTTCTGAATCATAAACATGACCTGAGCTTTGTCAGCATTGCCATATCCTGTAATCCCCTGTTTGATCTCGCGCGGGCTATATTCAAATAATTCCAAACTGTGTAACTCGCCAAGTAGTAGGATCACTCCCCTGACCTGCCCCATTTTGATCAGACTCTGAATGTTGACAGAGTGAAATAAAGACTCAACGACCATCACTGACGGTCGAAATTCTCTGACGATTTTATCCAACGCCGTGTACACAGCCAACAATTTCGCAGACTGCGTTCTCTTTACGCCCGGACGAATGACGCCACCTGTAACATAGGTAGGGCTTGAGCCGTTTTTGCTCACTATTCCATAACCTGTGGCGACGGTCCCAGGATCAATACCCAGTATTAGCAAACTGTAAGCTCCTGAAAAGGCTGATCTTGCTAACCACCATAGGACTGCCCGACAACTTTCGCCTTCATCAAGATCTATAGTCTTGAATGTTAGGCCGAAAGCTTCATCATTTCCTCTTCCGAAATGTCAAAATTTGCGTAAGCCCTCTGAAGGTCCTCGTGGTCATCTAGGGCATCCATCATCTTGAGCATCTGCTCCGCCTTTTTGCCGTCCAGTTTAACCGTGTTTTGGGGTATCATTGTAATTTCCGCCAACTCAATCTTCCACCCTTTATCCTCTATGGCTTTTCGTACAGGTTCAAAATCCGTGGGGTCGGTCGTGATTTCAAAAGTGTCACCTTCCATCTTCACGTCTTGAGCGCCACTTTCTAGAGCAAGCTCCATTACGTCGTCTTCAGTCAATCCCTGGATCGGGATCTCCAGAACACCCTTCTTCTGAAAGATCCAGTTGACACAGCCTGTTTCCCCAAGGTTGCCGTTATACTTGTCGAAAATGTGCCTTATCTCCGCTACCGTCCGATTTTTATTGTCGGTGAGGGCTTCAACAAGCACTGCTACTCCACCGGGACCGTAACCTTCGTAGGTTATCTCTTCGTAGTTTACCCCTTCAATTTCACCAGTCCCTCTCTTAATGGCCTTTTCAACATTGTCTTTGGGCATATTTGCGGCCCGAGCCGCGTTCAAGGCCGTTCTCAATCTCGGGTTACCCTCAGCGTCTCCTCCACCCATCCGGGCGGCTATTGTAATTTCTTTAATGATTTTGGAGAAAATCTTCCCCCGCTTGGCGTCAGCAGCGCCTTTCTTGTGTTTGATGGTGCTCCATTTATTATGGCCCGACATCCGTCCCAACCTCCGATCAGGGTTTTAGTTCGAGTGTTTTTGAGATTGTAATTATAATATATTTAAAATTGTTATCCAATTTCGAGCATTTTCCGTGCATCAAGCGCATAAGATTTAAAACTTTTGCGTTTGTTCGGGTTCTTTGAGTATCACGAACGCGGTAAACTTTCAACGAAGGTGACAATTCTTCAAACATTCATTCTATGTTAAGAATGATTATTGATCGGTCGGCGGGCCATGAAGGCCAGAAACTTTGTCGAGCAGTTATCACAGGAATAACAAGGTAGGGGCTTCGGGAAAAAACTTATGGATCGAGACAGAATTATTTCGGGACATCGTAATTCGGAGACGGAAGACATTGAAATAGACCTCAGGCCTAAACGCCTTGAGGACTACATTGGACAGGAAAGACTTAAGGAAAACCTATCCATCTTCATTCAGGCCGCGTCCCAAAGGGGTGAATCATTGGATCATATACTTTTTCATGGTCCCCCTGGTTTGGGAAAAACCACCCTCGCAAACATTATTTCCAGAGAAATGGGGTCTCAGATACGTACAACATCAGGCCCAATTATCGAAAAGGCTGGAGACCTCGCTGCCATACTTACAAATCTGGAAAAAGGTGACGTCTTGTTCATCGATGAGATTCATAGACTTTCTCCCTCGGTAGAGGAAATACTTTATCCGGCCATGGAAGACTACCGGCTCGATATTATTATAGGTCAGGGCCCTAGCGCCAGAACGATCAAGCTCGAACTTTCACCTTTTACCCTAGTTGGAGCTACTACCAGGACCGGTCTTTTGTCAAATCCTCTGAGAGATCGGTTCGGCATAATTTTCCACCTGGACTTCTATTCGACAGATGAGCTCAAAAAGATTGTAAAACGCTCGTCATCAATTCTGGCTACTGAAATCACCGAGGATGGGGCTCTGGAGATTGCCGCCAGGTCCAGGGCAACTCCGCGAGTAGCAAACAGACTCACTAAAAGAGTCAGAGATTATGCGCAGGTACGTGGTTCCGGTGTGATCGATATCGACACGGCACGCCAAGCCCTCGACATTCTTGATGTTGACGTGTTCGGCCTTGACAACATGGACAGGAAACTTCTCGAGACTATAATATTCAAGTTTGATGGAGGACCGGTCGGGATTGAGACCCTCGCAGCCGCAATCGGTGAAGAGAGCGAAACCCTTGAAGACGTATATGAACCCTATCTCGTAAAAGAAGGTTTCATTGACCGTACCCTAAGGGGCAGAATGGCGACTAGAAAAGCCTACGAGCATTTCAAAACAAACAGAAAAGCCTGATACGGCGCGATATCGTTTATGGCGTTTCAATATGGGTTTGCTTAGAAAATCCTTAAACTTATAGAATTACACATGTCCAGCAGGATTCAGGTTCTCAACGAAAAGGTTATAAATCGGATCGCCGCTGGCGAAGTCGTCGAACGCCCCGCGTCCGTGGTTAAAGAACTTGTCGAGAATGCTATCGACGCAATGGCCACGGCTATTCAGTTGGACATTGAGGACGGAGGTCGCAAATTAATTCGCGTTAAGGACAACGGTGTGGGGATGGGTCATGACGACGCGTTTCTCGCACTGGAACGTCATGCTACATCGAAATTGCGTTCTGAAAAGGACCTGGTAGGAATTCCAACCATGGGGTTTCGAGGTGAAGCTTTGTCAAGCATCGCTTCTATTTCCAGAATAAGATTGATGACAAAGGACGAATTTGATGAAGTCGGGATCCGCATCATGTCAGAGGGTGGAACATTAACTAACTCCGAGCCTTTTGCGATGACTCACGGCACGGTCGTAGAGGTTCGAAACATATTTTTCAATACGCCTGTGCGCAGAAAATATCTAAAGAGCGCGTCATTCGAATCCGGTCATATTCATGACCTGTTTTTAAAGATGGCGCTTGCCAACCCATCGATAGCCTTTACATTTACAGACGATGGAAAAACAAGAGTAAAGGTGCCAGCGGCAAGTTCTTACAAGGAACGCGTGTATTCGCTTTTTCCTAAAGACGTGTCTGAAAATCTTGTAGAATTGGATTGCGGACTGGATGGAGCGTCGTTGACAGGTTTCATAGCTAGACCGCCATTCACAAGGTCTTCCATGCGTTGTATCTTTACCTTTGTTAACTCCCGACCGGTTAAAGACAGGTTGGTCAACGCTTCAATCATAAAGGCATTTTCAAATCTGGTTGAGCGCGGTCGTTATCCTTTCGCCGTAGTCTTCATTAAGACACATCCCGAAGAAGTCGATGTCAACGTACATCCACAAAAGACCGAAGTCAGGTTTCTCAGGCCCGGATCTATTTCCGGCCTAATTACAAAAGCTGTCAACGAGGCTGTCATTGGGAAAGTTCCGGGTGACTCAAGACCGTTCGGTGATTGGTCAAAACCAACCTCATTCCCATCGAGTGTCTCCAGCTATATCTCTGGAGACGGGTCGCGCCGAGGACCAATCGATTCTTACAAAACAGAACGCGGGCCTGATACTTTTTTTTCGCAAATCGAAACAGGACCAACCTCGATAGAGCGCCTCGATCGCCTGAGATTTTCGAAATTCACTATCCTGGGAAAGTTGCCTAACTCATTCATTGTTCTTTATGATGATGACGACCTGGTGGTTCTCGATCATCACGCCGCTCACGAGAGATTGATTTTCAACCGCTTATGCAAACCCGGCGATCAAAACCAGTTTAGGGAATCCCAAGACCTCCTGGTACCCCAAGTGGTGGAATTCTCAGCGCTAGAAACGGAAGCCCTTAGAGAAAACCTGGAAATTCTATACGCTGCTGGATTCGTGGTTGAAGAGTTTGGACAAAATTCTTTTATAATCCGATCGATACCTTCATGGCTTGAGGAAGCTGACCTGGATGATCTGCTAAAAAATTTTGTGGACACGGCTTTGGAAACTGGACTTAAAACAGACCCAGCAATTTTGAAAAATCACATTTTCAGGGATCTGGCTTGTAAGGAGGCGATAAAGGAAAGCTCCGATGTTACCACAACAGAAATTAGAGAATTGCTGGCCAGCCTTGATGCTACCGATGGACCGACAGACGTCTGCCCTCACGGCAGGCCCATCCTCGTGAGAATATCGTTTGACGAGCTGCGACGAAGGATGGGCAGAAAATGATCATGCTGTCTATTCTTTTAACGAAGCGTTAGTTTCACCGGTCTCGCCAGGTTGATGTATACGCCGTTCGGAGTTTGTCCTCTCGAGGTAGTGCCGACATACATCTTCAGAGTATCCGCAAGTTGTGCCACCGAGGAATTTAGCAAGCGCACACAACCATGAGACTGTGCCGAGCCCACGCTCCATGGGGAGTCGGTCCCATGAATGCGATACGTTCCTGTGTCTACCATTTTCATGCTGGGCGCTACAATGTCCAACTCACAATTTATGTCATCGCTTTGGGGTGGTGGGGCCGCCTGGAGTTTCTTAAAGAAAGGCATCATTCTTCCGCCGTAAACAGAATGGCTCGGAGCCTGCCCATAAGCCCAATCTCTATCTTGTGGGGGAATCCATAAAGGTTTATCATCGAAGATACGTGTTATATAAAAAGAGCCTTTCGGCGTTGGAAAATCGGAAGAACCCAATCCTGCCTTGCACGAGAAAAGAACTGTTTTTCGACCATCATCGCCTAGGCCGAAAAGCTTAACGGTGTAACTGGCCTTCTCTACCTCTATCCGAAAATCGGAATACAGATCTACAGGGTCACCCACTTTTTTCCCTATTTCTTCCAGTCGGTCCGCAGAATCAACTATACAGGAACCATCTCGGACATTTGGTCCGGGGCCGGCGGAAGCCACCTTAACCCTATCTTCAGCCATGGGTTTCAAAGATATCGAACCAGGCGAAAGCGGATTGCCACGTTCGGGCTGCTTGACGACAATCCGGGTAGTCGAAGAATACTTAGTCGTTTGAATGTCTGCCCTACGGTTTGATCCAGCAGAATTGTCACTTCTTGGGCTGGATGACGTTCCCCATTCATAGTGAGCGCTTCGGTGGAAAACCGAGTCTTGAGCATCAACCTGCCAAGGGACCCCAAGGGAGAGAATCCTATCTGAGACGTTAGTGCCCATACTAGCTGATGAATTAGCATGGAAGACACTAACAAAAAGGACAAGACCAATTATTGAGAATAATGAGCTAATCGAGCGGTACCGTCGCATTCCTGAACTCCATATGTTAGTCTTGGTTGAACTGTATTATACCACTTGACGGTTTAATCCGAAAGTCGTCCACGTGGTCTTGAAATTATCCCAAAAATGCTAAAAGTCAATGGCGAACATTGAACTTGCCGCTCGCAAATTTAGGCTTGTAACTCGGGCTCGGCAGGATTAATTTTAGGGAAAGCATCGCGTTTTCAGAAAGAATTACAAAACGCCGGCTGATAGCTAATCATAAAAGGAGCCCATATGAAGAAATTCGTGCGAGCGCCAATGCAACATTCGGCGCGAGGCGTGCCACAGAGAAAACAATTCGAGGGGTTAAGAGCCACTGAGCTATATTGCCCTAACTGCAAGGCATCAATGCCGGTTAGAGAAAGATTGTTACTCGTACTGCCGGAAGGCGATAAATATGAGTATCTCTGTGTGCGTTGCGGAACGTCACTTGGTGACAAAATTGTGAAGGAAGCCCCAAAACCCGCTTTGATAATTTGATCAGGACAATGAAGTCAAAAATGTTTGTGGACCAGGAGTAGCTCGGACGCGCTAAAAATCGCACTGAAGGCTGATTAAGGATTTCCCGATCTGGCGGCCTTAAAAAAATAGTAGAGCCCCGGCATCCCAAACAGGAAGCAAATTACGAAACATAAGATCCTCATTAAAACTGTTGCCATGATTGCAGCGGTAGTGTCAAGTCCGAGGAGTCGGGGTGTCTGAATTGTTACAGCATCGAAAATTCCCAATGACCCCGGAGTAATTGGAACAAGGCTGGCGACAGCCCCAAGGCTGGAAGTAATTAGAGTAGCTAAAAAAGACAGTGGACTGCCGATGGCTATGTAAAGCAAATAAAGAGCGGACGTTTGTAACAAATTGATGAACAATATCGAGATCGCCACCCTTGTCAAAAGCACTGTATCCTTTGAAAGACTTATCCACGACTCATTAAGCTGACTTAGAAAAGCTATCATTCTACCGGAGCCGTATCTTTTAAGACGGGGAGGGAAAAGAGTGAGGTAAATGCATCCAATGAGGAGAACGAGTGAAATAGCCGTTAAACTGAGTTCAAATACTGAGTGGGCAATCGCCAGAAAAAATAGAGCGCCTAAACTCATCGTTGCGCTTACCAACCCAACTAGTATTGCAGTCCCGCCAAAGATCACTCCAAACTTGTGATAATTTAGCCGGTGCGTTTTTTTTAGATAAACCGCCAACCCACCAGATCCTCCCCGCATGGGTATGACAAGATTCCCCAGCATCATCCCATACGTCACAAATATCAGTTCGAATAAGCCTAGTCGAACTCCAAACTTTTTAAGAAAAAGATTCATCTGATAACAGGTAAGAAGGAACCCAATAAACAGGAGAATTCCGGCTATCAACGTTTCTCCATAAGAAAATTCCCATAGATAACAAAACTCCCCCCAGTGAACTGACACATAATAGCTAACGAAAATCAAAAAAAGAAAAACGACACACAGTCCGATTAACCACTGTCGTCGTTTGGATACTTGATAAAAGGGAGGTTGTGGGGGAACAATCTCTGACTTCAAATCAATCACTTATAAATTTAAAAATTAGCTGCTTAAGCGGCTTCGCCATCCTTTGACTCGATGTTCTTAAGCCAAAATGGCGCCATGAGGCTTTTCATTTTTGCGGCCTTAGCTTCCAACCACTGATCAGAAGGAAGTTTTCCACCAACAATCCGACTACGAACTTCCTCAATCATTGGATGTTGAGGAAATTTTTCCTTAAATTCTTCGTAAGCTTGAGCAAATTCTCTGAATGCCGTTTCCATTTTGATCTCCGTGTTCTTACATAATTAGCTTTCTTGTCAATTTAGACAACATTATAATATATAAGTTTCAATATATTGAGATATTAAATTGATATTTAAGTTTAACATTATCCATACCATGCCTAGACCTGTTGACCGCTTTATAGACCCTATTTTATGAAAAGGGAAATGTTTAATCCTTAAGAAATTACGAGATAAAGACAAATTTTCATCATAGTAGTTTCATGATCATGATAGAATGACTTCGGCGCTCAAATATTTTTTACATGGTGAGTTGTCATGAATAAAGATATGCCGTATTGGAACCCCTATCTGGAAACACTCCCTCGTGAGAGTCTGGAAAGACTACAATTAAGAAAATTTAAACAGATAATGAAATGGGCTTATGAGAATTCTCGCTTTCACCGCGCCTTATACGATGAAGCAGGGGTAACTCCCGAAGAAATAAGAAATTTTGAAGACATACGCCATGTTCCGAAGGTAGAAAAGAGCATGATGAGGCCCGTCCAGCAAAAGGATCCATTCCCGTATGGAGATGCGCTTTGCGTTCCACTGGATGAGGTTACCTGCTTCCGCCAGACAAGCGGCACGACGGGTCAACCCGTATACCAACCTGATACGTGGCAGGACTGGGAGTGGTGGGCGGAGTGCTGGGCGACGTTTTTGTGGGCCCAGGGTTATAGACCGCATGATAGGGTATTTCTTCCTTTCGGATACAATGTATTTGTTGCATTCTGGGCGGGGCATTACGCATCGGAAAAGATCGGATGTGAAACCATACCTGGCGGTGTCCTCGATACGAGGGCCCGCATCTTGAAGATTCAGGAACTGCGACCAACAGCGCTTATGGGAACCCCAACTTATATCCTAGGCATGGCGGAAGTGGCTCGGAAACAACTTGGCATTGACCCTGTTACGTTGAGCGTGAACAAAATCACGTGCGCCGGTGAACCAGGAGCATTGATTCCTGCTACAAAGAAACGTATTGAGGACGCATGGGGAGCCAAGGTTTATGATCATGCTGGGGCAACCGAGATTGGGGCCTGGGGTTTCGAATGTTCCTGTCAGTGTGGTGGTCTCCACTTAAATGAAGCAATGTTTCTGGCCGAGGTCGAAGACCTCGAATCTGGAGAACCGGTAACAAAGCCCGGAGAAAGGGGCAAACTAGTTATCACTGCGCTTAACAGGCATGCCCAGCCATGTATTCGATTCGATTCCAAGGACATCGTTGAAATTTCCGACCAACAATGCGATTGCGGCCGTACCTATCGGATTTTTCGTGGTGGCGTTGTAGGAAGGGCTGATGACATTACTAAGGTAAAAGGGGTTCTGTTAGCCCCATCAGCCATTGAAGATGTAGTTCGATCCATCGACGGACTCGGTGACAATTTCGAGGTCGTTGTGGAAAAGAAAGGAGATGCGGACAGCATCACGCTTAAAGTGGAACTAACCCCTGAATTCCCGGATTCTCGTATTAAGGAACTCGAGATGAGACTTTCAACAGAGCTTCGTCTGAAAACAAATCTCGGGTACAATCTGGAATTCTATCCAGACAACAGCCTGCCCAGGTTTGAGGTTAAGGCAAAAAGATTTAGGGACTTGAGAAGCAAGGAGATATAAGGTATGGATCGCTCGGTGCCATTCAAAGAGATGCGAGAGAAAGTGCTAGATATTATTAACCTGACTCAGCAACTTTATAATGACTCAACAGATTTTCCCGCTGTCAACCGAAACACAAAGCGCATTCTCGCTTCTCTCGAGATGCTGAGAATTAATCTAGAGGAAGCTTGATGCTGCCCGGTGTTCGTAACTAGCGGACAAGATTGTCGGATTAACACCCCTTAATTCCAACTGATTTGAGAGTTTTCCTTTTGGAAGGAGAAATTCACATGTCTGATCAGAGTATTCTAAAGGGTAAGAAACTGCTGGTTGTTGACGATGAAGTCGACCTGCTCGAAGTAATTAAAGAAGAATTTCCGGATTCAAACGTCAAAACGGCAAGTGATTTTGACAGTGGTCTCAAGCTGATCAACGAAGACGTGTTTGACTTGGTAATACTCGACATTATGGGTGTTAACGGTTTTGAACTACTCAAGGCCTGCGTCAAACGTCAGTTTCCCGCATCCATGCTTACGGCAAAAGCTATAAGCATCGAAAACATCAATAAGGCCATGAGAGAAGGCGCCGTATCCTTTTTACCAAAAGATGAACTGGGCAAATTGCCAGAGATTGTGGCCGAAATTCTTGAAGCCATACAACAGGGAAAAACTCACTGGGAAAAATTGTTCGAGCGTCTCGGATCATTTTTCAGGGAAAAGCTTGGCGTAAGCTGGAAAGACCTTGAAACTCCGCCGTTTCCTGGATTCTATTGAATCACGAAGAGACTTTGTTAACACTATTTTTTCAACAGAGAGGCTAAGCCAGGATACTCTTAGCGAAGATTTGTCCAACCGCTTTTCGTCACCCATTTCCCCACCGTTCCAATCAGTCTGCCCCTTTAGGATCAATCATCAGTGGAGCTTTTATCGAACTGAGCTAGACGCTTCTTGATGCATTCCAATTTAGATTCCAAGGCGTCTGCCTGGTTCTTGAGAACCTGCTTCTCTTGCTCTGGGTTGATTCCCTGAAATGGCGCTGAGTACGCGCCAACTCGATTCCAACCCGGCAGACCGTTAGCAAAGAATCTGCAACGATATCCACGACCTCCAGAACCAAATCCAGCTCCTCGAAAACCGGGGCCACGTCCAAAACTCCCTCCAAATGGGCGTCCTGGGGCCGCGTTCGCATAACCAGGAGTTCCTGAGCCACCGCAATATCCGGCCGCTCGTCCGGTCATTGATCCCAATCCCTGTGGACCAGTACCATCTCCTCGTGGCATTGTCGTATCCTCCTGTTCGTTGAAAACGTTACGTCCAAACCTTTGGCGCCTCAGCCCCCTGCAACCAGGCATTGTAAAACGACGATCATGAAGCCTGTTGTTGGTCCAAGCATAAATAACTTCTTTCAAGTCGCCTGTCACAAAGGGGACGACCTGAGTGCCATATGCGACAATCATCTCATGTAACTGTTTCGGAATTGCACCGCATACAAGCGCGTCTACACTAAACTCCGCTAACTGGATCGCCTTCTGAACTGGCAGGTCATCGGCAAAGATTGCCTGACTTTGTTTCACGATTCGTCGCGAAACCGCTTCGACCAGTACAATCTGCCGGGCCGTATCAAAAACCGGCGCAATGCGATTGTCCAAGTAAGAAAAGGCTGCTTTCATAACCTCAAAACTTACTCCCAGTTACTATACAGATGACAAGCACACAATGTGCCAAAGTTTATGCACTTCAGTGCTTTAGGTTAAAGCATTGAATGATAAAGATTATTGGCAGTTGGTGTTTAGGTGTGGTTACTAATAGAGTAGCCTATATGCTACTTGATGGGAAAGTATGAGTAGTAATACTGCTACTGAGGCCGTGCTTTGCTTCTTCGACCATCCAATTCCGGCAGGATGATGCCCAATTTCTTTACCCATCGAAAAAGAGTTGTTTTGTGAATATGGAGTTCTTTCGCTGCAGCTAACCGGTTGTTACCGTTACGTTCCAAGGCCGTTTGTATGGCTTGCGCATCTACAAAGTCATGCGCGGATCGTATTTCGGACGGCGTGTTTCTCGATAAGTTGTGCGCCGTCAAATCATCAGGTAAGTGGCCAATACCTATAAGCCCCTCGTCACACATAATGAAGCACCTCTCGATGACGTTTTCCAGTTCCCTGATGTTTCCGGGCCAGTCGTGAGCCATAAGCAAAGAAAGCGCTTCTGTGGTAATCCCTGTAATAGATTTAACTTGAAGGCGGTTGAAGCGCTCTATGAATTGGGTCACCAAAAGGAGAACATCTTCCTTCCGTTTTCTTAAGGGCGGCAGTTCCACGCGCACTACATTAACTCGGTAATAGAGATCCTCCCGAAATGCTCCCTTACGCCTCTGTTCCCCGAGGTCTTTGTTGGTGGCGACAACAATCCGCGCGTCTGCGATTTCTGACCTTGTAGCCCCCAGCGGTTCATAGGTCCGGTCCTGAAGTACGCGGAGGAGCTTTACCTGAAGAGCCGCACTCATCTCGCCTATTTCATCCAGTAAAATAGTTCCCTTCTTGGCAAGAGCGAAACGCCCCGGTTTATCTTTGGTCGCTCCGGTAAAAGCCCCCGCCTTGTAACCAAATAGTTCCGATTCCAATAAGGTATCCGGCAAGGCTCCACAGTTTACCGCAATAAATGGAGCGTTTCGCCGTGGGCTCAAGCTGTGAATCGTGCGGGCTACCAGTTCCTTTCCTGTGCCTGTCTCTCCAAGAATTAATACAGTGCTTGGGCTGGCGGCAATGGCTGGCAGAGCTTCTAAAACCCTCTGCATAACCGGGCTTCTGCTCGCGAAATCGCCTACTTGAAATTTTCCTTGCAGTTCACGGCGTAAGGCTTCGAGTTCGCTGAGGTCACGAAAAGTTTCGGTGCCACCTATTACCCGACCATTGTCATCTCGTAAAACGGCAGTAGATACACTAATAGGTTTGCGACAGCCATCGGCCTTGATTATGTATCCCGATTTGCCGATGATGGGCTTGCCTGTTTTCAAAGTCTGCTGAAGAGCGCAATCGGTGCCGCACATGCTTGACCGGAAAACCTCCGAGCAGAGACTGCTTATAGCTTCTTCACGTCTAACGCCGGTTATCTCCTCGGCAGCCCGGTTAAACGAAGTGATTCGCCAGCCCAAATCAACTGTAAACACTCCATCTGAGATGCTCTCCAGGATGGCGTCAGTCTGTGTCATAGATTTCAAAGGAGCCGGCTTAGCTTTCATTCCCTCTTGCTGTGTGCCTTTAGCTGATTACCCTTATCATTTTAAGTGGCTGGTATTTATTTGAGCGCCTCAATGATCTCTTCAGGGTCAAGACGTTTGGTATAATCGACATCCACATACGCTTTGAGGATCTTTCTGTCTCTTCCAATTATGTAGGTAGCTGGAATGGGCAACTCAAAGTATCCATTTCCACCTTCCTCGATCACTCTGACGCCGTAGCTTGAGTAAAACCGCAACAAATCCTTCGGTATCCGGAATACAATCCCGAACTCACTGGCAACCTTGCCGCATGTGTCGCTAAGCACCTCAAAGCTCAGTTCATCCTTCTCTACTACGGATAATGAATCATCTGGTGTTTCAGAAGAGATAGCCGCCAGTGACGCTCCAAGTGCGCTTATGTCGTCAAGTCTGCGCTGCAATGACCGCAGCTCAATGTTGCAGTATGGTCACCAGCCTCCTCGATAAAAAGACAAAACTAAAGACCCCTTGGTCAACAAATCCTGAAGAGAAATATTCTGACCGGTAGCGTTGGGTAGTTCGAATCTCGGCGCTAAATCTCCTTCTCGCAAACATGAGTTAGTAATCCCGGATTGGGATAATTCTTCCTGTACTCTATCCATAATCGTGAGCTTATCCGGTGGAATGAGTTTACGGCTCGCAACCTTCCATCTGGCAAGTATTTTGTTTAATGACATCACAAGTCCTTAGGTTTCAAATTTGTAGAATAAATCATACATCTTGGCAGTTTCATAAATCAACTTTCCCCAAAACACAACCTCGTGCTCATAATGCCTAATACCAGTTCGCGATTTTTTTGGAATTTGATATACGGTTCCCCAATTCTATTTGGGGAGGTAAGTTATGGGCAGGGTGACGTCAGTTAAACCCCATCTTTCGGAGTATGAGATTTCTGAACGACTTAAGGGAACTTCAGGCAGAGTTCATCGGAGATGGCTGGTAGTTTGGAATGCGCTGGTTGATCCTCGCACCGCAAGGCAAATTGCTAGACATACTGGGGTTTCAGTTTCTTCGGGGCACAATCTGGTTTCCAACTACAATAGGTTCGGCCCAGAGGCAGTAGAGGGGTCCAAAGAGAGCAAACGCCGCCGATGTTATTTCAGTAGAGCGCAAGAGTCCGAATTCCTTGCTCCGTTTCTTGATGAGGCAAGCGCTGGTCAGATCTGCGTTGCAGGCCGGATAAAACAAGCGCTTGAAAATTACTTGGGTCATAGTGTTCATCACTCCACTGTTTACAGGATGCTTGAAAGGAACGAATGGCGGAAAGTAGTCCCTCGTCCGGTTCATCCTCAAGAAAGAAGAAGTTAAAGAAGGTTTAAAAAAAACTTTCCCAAAATAGTAGATGAGGTTGTAGCAGAAAGAGATTTGTCGGATACCCGGCCCGTAGTGATCATGACTCAAGACGAGGGAAGATTTGGAAGAATAAGTGATCTTCGTGCCTGCTGGGCCCCAAAAGGCATTAGGCCCAAGATTCCTAAACAAATTGTAAGAACATTTGTTTACGTATACGCGGCAGTGTGCATGGCGCTCGGGAAAATGACCTCCCTGATACTTCCTTACGCAAACACAGAAATGATGAACTTATTCCTGGAAGAAGTCTCGAAGGACTATTTTGTGATCATGTTGGTAGACGGCGCCGGTTGGCATAGATCAGGAGGACTCAAAATCCCTGAAAACATAAGGCTCATATATCAACCTTCGCACAGTCCGGAGCTCAATCCAGCGGAACATGTGTGGGAGGAGTTGAGAGAAAAGCATCTTCCCAACAAGGTCTTTCGGTCCCTTGATGCGGTAGAGCGTGCTCTTTGCGACGGATTATGCAAATTGCACGACAATCCAGAAAAGCTTCGCTCAATGACCAACTTCGAATATCTCAACTTTCTAAGTTAAATAGCGAAATGGTAATAGGATTCTAAATGGGACAGTTTTTCGAGATCCACATAGAAGCAAAAAAAGCGGCCATTTAGACCGCTTCTTTGCTGTTTGGGGTGTCTAAACTATGACACTTTGAACTTGTAGATCTCGTTCGTCTTCGGGTCAATTACATGAACAGCGCAAGCGATACAGGGATCGAAAGAATGCACTGTTCGAAGTACTTCAAGAGGCTTTTTCGGATCAGCGACAGGCGTACCAATCAAGGCGTTCTCAACAGCGCTCTTTTGACCCTTAGCGTCCCTGGGGCCGAGATTCCAGGTAGAAGGAACAACTTGCTGATAATTTTTGATCTTGCCCTTTTCAATGTTGATCCAGTGCCCTAGAGAGCCTCGCGCAACATCGTTAAGACCCATGCCTTGGCCATTCACGGTTTCATCAAGTTTGTATTCGGTGAATGTACGTGTATCACCCTTCTTAATGTTTTCCACAAGCTCCATAGTCCATTTTTCTGCGGCCTTTGCATTGACGAGACACTTTATACCCCTCGCTCCGATTCTGCCGAGAGTTGACATCAAAGCTTCTGGGCCTATTCCAAGTTTCTTCATGACCATGTCGGTTGTTTCTTTGATTTCCTTGTTGCCGCCGACATAGGACACGAGACACTGAGCCAATGGGCCAACCTCCATAACCTTGCCCTCGTATCTGGGGGCTTTCATCCAGGAATATTTCCCATCCTTGGAGTTGGTATCCGGGACGGCACCTTTGAGAGCATCTCCGGAAAGAGGTTTGGTGACTCCGACTGCAGGATAAAGTGGAGCGCCGTTTTCATACCACGCCCTTGTTACGTCTTCAGTTATCTTCGTGGGGTCAACCGGCAGGGCCTTGAGCTTTCCATCAATTATCATGCCTCTTGGGAAGTAGAAGCTCTCTGGTTCTTTGTCACTCTGCGGGAAATCACCATAGGCCAGGAAGTTCTTGTTTCCGCCGATTTTTGTCCAATCCTTATAGAAGGAAGCTACCGCAAGCACATCAGGAATATAGACGTCCTGTATGAACGCGATCTGTTCTTTCAGCATATATAGATACTTGGCTAAGCGATCGGCATCAAGTTGACCAACGACAGTGACGCCACCGGGAAGATGGCCTTGCAGATGCGGGTTCTTAGCGCCCCAAATAGCGGTCATCTGAGCCGCGTGGACCTGTTGCCTGAGGTTGTCAAGATAGTGACCAACCGCCATCAAGTTGGCCTCAGCCGGAAGTTTGTATGCGGGATGTCCCCAATATGCGTTGGCGAATGGTCCCAACTGACCGGAATCGACAAATGCTTTAAGTTTGGCTTTAAGGCCCTCATAATATTTCTTCGATTGGGGCCTTCCACTAACGGCGTTGGACAAATCGGCGGTTTTTCCTGCGTCAGCCGATAAGGCTGAAACAACATCAACCCAGTCTAGCGCGCACAGTTGATAGAAATGGACAGGGTGATCGTGCATATTTTGCGCCGCGTGCGTGAGATTACGCACTATCCTGGCGTTGGGTGGAATCTTTATTTTGAGAGCGTCTTCAACTGCTCTAACTGACGCCAGTGAGTGCACCAAAGTACACACACCGCAGGATCTCTGGGTAAGTAAGTGGGCATCACGCGGGTCGCGTCCCTGAAGGATAATTTCAAGTCCCCGGAAAAGCGTACCGCTGCTCCAGGCGTCCTTGACCTTACCGTTCTCTACTTCAACTTCTATGCGTAGGTGACCCTCAATTCGTGGAATTGGGTCAACGACGACTCGTGCCATTTTTAGCTCCTTCTTGTTAGGTTATCTAACTGGTTTGTGACAGCTTGGCTATTTTGTCCTAATTATTTCTGAACGTAGAATGGGCTCATGTCGTCCCAAAACTTGGGTTCACTGCAACCAATGCAAGGATGACCAGCTCTGATAGGCCAGTTAGTGCCTTGGTTCCACTGTATTATTGGGCAGTTGTTGTAGGTTTCAGGGCCAGCGCAACCAACTTGATACAAGCACCATCCCTTGGCGGCGCCTTCATCTCCAAACTGTTTTACGAATTCCTGGTTTTCGAAATGGCCCCTTCTTGGGCAGTTGTCATGGATTAGGTAACCATAAGCAAACAGGGGCCGGCCCTTGTCATCCAGAGCTGGAAGTTTGCCGAGCAGTAAATAATGAACAATCGTAGCAACCATGTTGTTCGCGTTGGGAGGACAACCCGCGATATTTACTGTTTTCAACCCTGTAGCGGCTGAGACGCTCTTGGCCTCTGTGGGATTGGGCTTAGCTGCTTGCACACCACCGTCGCACGCGCAAGCGCCCACGCAAATCGTAGCCGCAGCATTCTTGCAAACGTGATTCGCGATTTCCAGGAAGGTTTTTCCATGAACCTTTCCATAGACGCCGTTATCCTTCGTAGGAATCGCGCCTTCAGCTATACAGATGTATTTGCCCTTATGGTCTTTAACTGTTTTCTCGAGGATTTCCTCGGCTTGATCGCCTGCAGCGGCCATGATAGTTTCATGGTATGCTAGATCGATGACATCGAGGATGATGTCAGCAGCCCAGGGATAGGTTGTCCTAATAAAAGACTCGGTACAGCCCGTGCATTCGGCGAAATGCATCCACACAACCGTGGGTCTCTTTTTCTCCATGGCTTCAGCTATCCGGGGAGCGAAGGACATGGGAAGGCCCAGGACCGTCGCCATCAAACCGCAAAACTTCATGAAGTCGCGGCGTGAAACCCCCTTCAGGGCCAACCTTTCGTTTAAATCGACATGATTGTCCATTATTATCCTCCTTGCATGGACTCTTTGATCTGACCTAATATGTCGTTCTCTTTAGAGTTTGTCTGTCTCCGTTAATAACCCCATCAACCTATTCGGAGATTTGGCAACTCAGAAGAGTCATAAAGAAAATATCATTCCCAGTGGGATTATCCCTGGGTAACAACGTTCAGAATACTATGAAGAAACATCAAAATCAAGGCAGTAAAGTGAATAAAATTAAAGTATTACCTAATCCTACTTTGTGTTACGAATAGGATCCTTTCACTCTCACGAAAATGACAAAATTGCAATCAATTGTTAGTGAACTGTCTTACAAACTGGTCGGCTTAAATGCTCTTTTCCGCACACTCCAACGTATAATCAATGTCTTTAATCTCATGCGCAACACTTACAAACCATGCCTCAAACGCTGATGGGGCCAAATAAATCCCTTGATCCAGCATTTTGGCGAAAAAAGAGTTGAACATTGATCTATTCGCCACCATAGCCTCTTCATAATTACACACGGATTGGGAGTCAAAGAAAACTGATAACAATGAACCCACACGGTTAATCACATGATTAATACCCTTACTCGAAAATGCCTTTCTCAGGCCATCAGCTAATCGCTGCGATTTCTCTCCCAGCAGTGGATATGGGTTATCTCTTTTTAGGATTTTCAAAGTAGTCAGCCCGGCGGCTACCGCCAATGGATTTCCCGAAAGCGTGCCGGCCTGGTATACGCCACCAACTGGAGCAAGGAACTCCATGATTCGACGCGGTCCTCCAAAAGCCCCTACTGGCAAGCCTCCTCCAATTATTTTCCCAAGACATGTCAAATCCGGCAGGACACCATAAAGTTCCTGGGCGCCACCAATAGAAACCCTAAAACCACTGATTACCTCATCAAAAATGAGAAGAGCGCCATCTTTGGAACAGACATCCCTCAGCCCTTGCAAAAAACCTGGAACTGGAGGAGCGACCCCCATGTTTCCAGCCACCGGTTCGACAATGATCGCAGCTATCTCGTTTGGTAACGCGTTAAAGCATTTTAATACAGATTCAAGGTCATTATAGGGAAGCACAATAGTCTGTTCCACCAAGGCTTTTGGAGCGCCCAAGGAATCGGGAATAGAAAATGTAGCCGCTCCGGAACCGGCCTTGGCCAGCAGGCCATCACTATGACCATGATAACATCCGGAAAATTTAATTATTTTATCCCGCCCTGTGAAACCGCGGGCCAAACGGATCGCGCTCATAGTGGCTTCCGTCCCTGAACTAACCAACCTGACCATTTCAATGGAAGGCACCAGTTCAGCTATTAGTTCCGCCATCTCGATTTCACGTCTGGTCGGAGCGCCGAAGGATGTCCCATCTTTCATGGTTACCGCAAGCGCCTCCAGGACTTCCGGATGAGCGTGGCCAAGAATTAATGGCCCCCATGAACACACGTAGTCTATAAACGAATTCCCATCCTCATCGACAACACGGCAACCATTTCCAGATTTTATAAAACGCGGATGTAATCCTACAGAACGGAAAGCCCTCACGGGCGAGTTGACTCCACCCGGTATCAACTCCACAGCCCTGGCATAAAGTTCCTCTGAAACAAAATTATTTGCCATTAGAAAAATCACTCCTTGACATCAGAAATCAGCCAACAAATTTTATGATTTGGCTAGACGATCGGAAAAAAGGCGCAACATAAGAAGTCCAGAGTCAGGAACTGAAGGCTCTATTATCCCCGAAGCATAGTTCAATCGCCAGCCAATGTACGTAAATCAATCCTCAAAATAGGTCATGCTAACCTTTTTGAGCTCGCGCTCGCTGAACAGAATTTCGTATTCGGACACCCCCACTATTTCGGCCATCTTTGAGACCGTTTTCATGCATTCTTCTTCCGAAGACGAGTGTATCATCGTGAAGAGAGTCCCTCCCAGTGAATTAAAGGGAGGACGTTCATAGCAATGAGACACTTCGGGAATGTTGGCGAAAAGGGTCCCCACTTCGTTCATCCGCTCAGGTTCGACTTTCCATACCACCATGCCGTTGAAATGGATTCCTGCCTCGATATGTCGAATCATGGCGCCGATCCTGCGTATTACTCCTGCCTCAACCAAATGGTGGATCCGCTTTAACACTTGTTGTTCTGAAACGCCAATGCGTCGGGCGATGGCGGCGTAAGGCTCTGGAGTTCCATCGAGATCACCTTGTAGCGCCGCCAAAATTGATCTATCAATCCGATCAAGCTTATTACTACTAGACATTTAAACCTTTTACCTTTTATGATTTGATTAATTTATACTTCCACAAATCAAATGAAAAAAGAAAATTATACATTTTGTTTTGTATTCGCCATGGGGGTTGAAGCTCGCCCTTTCCTCAAACGTGTCGAAATCAAACGTCGTTGGAAAATAGGACATGCTACGCATCGGGAAGTATTCTTTGAAGGTGACATGATTTTGGTTGTCAGAAGCGGAATTGGTTTTGAAAAGGCCCTCACAGCTACCAAAGGGGTTCAGGGACGCCCCACTTTCATTTTGAGCGTAGGGACATGTGGGGCCCTTACTCCTGATCTCAGTCCAGGTGACCTACTGATCGCCGATGAGACAGTCCTTCAGGACAATCCTAATGAGCGTATCAAATGTTCCGAATCTGCTGTAGAAAATCTTGAAAGAGCGTGTTCAAGGGCAGGCTTACGATACAAAATTGGTCCTATAGCCACTGCCGCCAAACCAATTTTTCACAGGACCGAAAGAGAACGACTTCAACACGCTTCCGGGGCATACGCTGTTGATATGGAAAGTCACGCCATAGCCAAAGGCGCTTCGTCAATTGGGTCATCATTCGGCGTAATTCGAGTTGTTTCAGATGGGATGGAAGCAGCTCCATTACCGGATCGCAACATCATAAAGAACTGGCGCAAGCAACTCCACAAAATCCCCGGCAATATCAATCCTCTTTTAAAATGGTGGAAATTTCTGCGGACCTTCAATGCTTCAATAAGAAAATTGGACAAGCCCCTGGTCGAATTGACACGAATAGTTATCAATCCCAAATCTTACGAACCCCATAATGTTGACTTCAATCAGCGGTGACAGAAATTTGTGTAAAGTGTCAAGCTCCTCGAACTTGTGATACAATTGTGGAGTCTCAGTTGACGCCGTTAGGTTTTATGTTTGTAATTCGGTGTCAAAACCGCGACTTGGCAGCTCTTCGTCAATCATATTAAATCATTTTCACGTTCCGACGACACCGGGAAGTTATTTCTTGATACGCTAATCACCATGAACCGCGCATTAGCAGCGAAAATGAAATTCGAGATCGTAGACGTGTTATAAAGAGAAGGAGAAAAATTGGTTAATCAGTCGTTGTTCCCAAGGAATGATCAAAGGGAACGTTTTTTTGAATGTTCAGTTTATTACGAAGACACTGATTGCATGAGTGTAGTGTATCATGCCAATTACCTCAAATTCCTGGAACGAGCCCGTTCCGCATTTGTTTCCGATCGCCTTGGAACGAGTATCGTCGATTACCACAATCGTGGCTACTTGTTCATGGTCCACAAGATTGAAATCGCCTACCATTCACCCGCCAGGTTGGGTGATACCTTAACAATAAGGACGTGGATAGAAAAAACTACAACTTTTAGAATAGTAGTCAAACAGATCGTCATTAAAAAGGGACAACCTCGAGACTACCTGGTTACCGCTACCGTCACACTGGTAGCGGTAGGCGAGGATGGACAGCTACGAGCGATTCCCACGGAATTTCACGAACTCTAGATACGCGGGAGTGAAATCCGCCAGATTTCTAAAGCCTGAATCTTACTGGAGTCTTTCAGCTTCCATGACGCCAATTACCATTGCGTTCCGCGCGGCCATAATTTTCATCATTGTCATGATTGCTCAATCACTATCGATTGCCCAAAGTCAGGACTCCCTGATAACCAGGCTTATTCGAATATCTGGTCTGCGCGGTCAACTTGATCATTTAACGGCGGCGCTTCTCATGACAGTACCGGGTGACCTGTTTGCCGATAATCGAAGCAGGTCTGATTTCAATGCCTATATGAAAGAAAAGGTCAATACAGATTCCCTGGTCAAGGTGTTTGAAGAAACTTTTTCTGAGAATTTGGATACGGACAAACTTGATAAGGCAATTAAATTTTATGAGTCCAGTGTCGGCAGGAAGGTTGGACGAATCCAGGCTGATTCTTTATCAGCATACAACATCAAGGCTGTTCGTGAAGCCAGAAGAATCATCACCACATTGTCTGAAGACAGAACTCAGCTCTTTGACCGGTTGATTGAGAACCGGCGGATAGACCAGAATAATATGGCGTTCCGGAAATTGATAGTCCGTTTATTCGGGTCAGCCTCCTGGAACGAACATTCCAAATCCCAGGGTGACACTGGAACGAGATTGGATTCTTCTAATATGTGGCTTCAGAACGACCCTGATTCGATACATCAAACCGCTCTGACCTGTTTTGCGTACACATACAGATCGCTGACCAACTCGGAATTGGCATCCTTTGCTGACTTTCAGGAAACTCAAGCGGGCGAATGGTTTGAGCATAACGTTTCAAAGGGATTTGAAGAGGTGATCAGCAAAACGGTCACAGCCTTAAAACAAGGGCTAAAAAATTTAAAGGACGGCACAGCGAGAGATTAGTATTTATGATTCCGATCACTGTCGCATTAAATCTTCAGTTTTACCTTGATGAATAATAAAATGACGAAAGAGTGTTTCAGAAAATCCAATGTGATGGCCGGTATTATGGTCTTATTCCTAATGGCCTGGGGCTTTCCCTTCCACAATGCGCTCGCCGCCGCGGGATCCAAGGCGTTTAAAACCTATACGGACCCTTTAAAGCGACTTTCGATAAAATTTCCCGCTACAATGAAAGTTGAAGAACCAAACCCTAATGAAATTCGAATTTATCACCCAAATGCAACTTTCAGAATTAACATATCCATTGAAAATCGACTCAAAAAGGGACCTCCTGACGCGACAGCATTTATCAAAGCTTTTAAACAGAACCTGAAACTCGAGACAAAACAGCCTGAAATTTTGAAAGAAGGTAGCTCGAAAAACATTAAGGGCGCACAGGCTTATCTGATTTACGCTTTTACCGACAAGCGCGGAATCAGGCTCATGCAGCTATGTCAGTATTATGCTACTGAGGATCGCTTTCTCCAGTTGATCATCACGGACAGAATAGAGGGTTTCAGGAATCTGGAAAAGATAATTTCTGAAATTCATGAATCCTTCAAAATTCTAAAGCCTAATCTTCAATAAAAAGAGTGAGTTCAATTCTAGGGACCGAAGTAATGGGCACCTTTAAATTAGTGTCAGATTTCAAGCCACAAGGCGACCAACCACAAGCAATTGCTGAATTGGTGTCCGGGCTTCAGTCAGGGACTAAATATCAAGTTCTGCTCGGGGTGACTGGTTCAGGAAAAACCTACACAATGGCGAACGTGATTGCCCAAACATTAAAGACAACTCTGGTCCTAGCTCCCAACAAGACACTCGCTGCGCAACTCTTCAACGAATTCAAAGCTCTTTTTCCACACAATGCAGTTGAATACTTCGTTTCATATTATGACTATTACCAGCCTGAAGCTTATATTCCGCAATCCGACACGTACATTGAGAAGGACTCGAGCATAAATGAAACCATAGATAAAATGAGACACTCGGCGACTCGGTCTCTTCTTGAACGCAACGATGTGATTATAGTAGCTTCTGTATCCTGCATATATGGTCTTGGTTCACCGGAAGCCTACCAGAACATGCTTGTGCATCTTATACGAACAGAAGAGACTGATCGTGACGAAATACTCAAGAAATTGGTCGAAATTCAATATACCCGCAATAACATTGACTTCCATCGGGGGACTTTCAGGGTGCGGGGAGATGTGGTGGAAGTTTTCCCTGCGTATGAAGAAGATCGCGCTGTCCGCATAGAGTTTTTCGGCGATGTTGTAGACACTATTTCCGAAATTGATCCGCTACGTGGCAAGGTCTTGCGACGTTTGGAAAGAGTGGCGATCTATCCGGCGAGCCATTATGTCACCGAAAAGTCTCGTTTGATTGAATCTGCGGACAAGATCCTTGAAGAGATGAAAGAACGTGTTGATTTGTTCAGGTCTCGAGGCCAATTTATTGAGGCGCAAAGGATTGAGGAGCGTACCCGTTTCGATGTGGAAATGCTCAAAGAGATGGGATACTGCAATGGGATCGAAAATTACTCGCGTTATTTGACAGGTCGTGTTCCCGGTCAACCACCGCCCACACTGCTCGAATACTTCCCGAAAGATTCTCTATTCATGATTGATGAATCACACGTGAGCGTACCCCAATTGCGGGGCATGTTTAGAGGTGACCGTTCCCGTAAACAGACCCTTGTCGAATATGGTTTCCGGTTGCCAAGCGCATTGGATAACCGGCCTTTGACATTCGATGAATTCGAAGTCTTGGTAAATCAGGCCATATTTGTTTCGGCCACACCCGGACCATACGAATTGTCCAACGCTGATGGCCATGTAGTGGAACAGATCATCAGGCCAACAGGTCTGACGGACCCTGTCATTGAAATCAGACCGGCTTCAGATCAGGTAGATGATCTGCTTCATGAAATTAGAAAACGGGTTGAAAATAATCAGCGGGTCTTGGTGACAACTCTGACAAAAAAAATGGCGGAAGATCTCACTGAGTATTATTCAGGTCTGGGAATCATGGTCACGTATTTGCATTCTGAGATCCACACTATTGAGAGGATGGAAATTATTCGTGACCTGAGACTCGGGAAATTTGACGTTCTGGTGGGAATTAATCTTTTAAGGGAAGGACTTGATATACCCGAAGTTTCTTTGGTGGCAATCCTCGACGCGGACAAAGAGGGGTTCCTCAGATCTGAGCGGTCTTTGATACAAACAGCGGGGCGGGCGGCTAGAAATATAGATGGGTTGGTAATTTTGTACGCTGATTCGATTACGGATTCAATAAAGAAGACCGTTGACGAAACAAGCCGTCGGAGAAAAGTTCAGATTCAGTTCAATCAGGATCACAACATTACCCCTGAAAGTGTAAGGAAAGACATAAACGACATATTGTCATCCATAGCAGAACAGGATTATGTCACCGTTGAACCTAAACTGACTGGAACTGGCCGTGAGGTTCATCCAAATGAGATTCCGAAACTGATAAAGAAGTTGACCAAAGAGATGTTCGCCGCTGCCAAGAACCTTGAATTTGAGAGCGCGGCTGAAATTCGCGACCAAATCCGGGAATTGGAGAAAACAGCGATCAAGTACGGCGCGGCCTGATTTAATTGTTTCAGTTCAACCCCTCGTCCTGATTATGAAAAAATGTCTTCCGCGTCTTCGATGTCCGGCAATGGTGGCAGACCGCTCAAGTCGTTCAGCCCAAATACTTGAAGGAATACTTTAGTGGTAGCGTACAGCAACGGTCGCCCGGGGATGTCATCTCGACCAATAACGGTAATCAGTTCACGTTCCACCAGGTTCTTTATAGGGCTTGAACTCTCTACCCCCCTGATTTGTTCTATCTTGTTTCTGGTCACAGGCTGGTTGTAGGCGACAATTGCCAGGGCTTCCAAAGCGGCTCTACTAAGTCTCCAAGGCTTCAAATCTTTAAGCGCCTGTACCCAAGGGGCAATCTCAGGAAGGGATCGAAACTGATATCCTCCCTCTACGCTTACCAGATTAAAACCCCGATCCCTTTCAGAATATTCACGTTCCAATTCATCGATGGCAACCTTGATCAAGTTCTTTGGCGCTTCAGGGATGGCCTTTCTGATGGATTCAAGGTTTGTGGGTTCTGAACTGACGAAAATCAACCCTTCAATTATTGACTTAAGTTTGCCGGGGTTCAACCTGTTGGGAGTCCTCTTTTAAGAATTCGGGGATATGATTATCATATCTTACCAAATTATAATATCGTGTGGCTGCAATTTCGAGTGTTAAGCATTATTTCATGCGTAGCCATTTTGTGTTACAATTAATAAATGTATCAGGCGTAGCGAAAATCCATAGAAAAGGTTTGAAGATGAAATTTGTTGAAGATAATCCCAGTAGAATTACGAGCGCTGAAATCGTAGTGGGAATACCTTCGCTCAATGAAGCAGATCTAATATCCTTTCCGACACAACAGGCTGATCGCGGCCTCGTGAAACATTATCCCGAAAAATCCGCGGTCATCGTAAATGTTGACAATAATTCCCCGGATAATACCCACCAGGCGTTCATGGAAACTCGGACAGAAACCCCCAAAATTTATGTCTCAACAGAGGAAGGCGTTACAGGAAAGGGGAATAATCTAAGAAACCTTTTTGAAAAGGCTCTGGAACTCGAAGCGAAAGCTGTTCTGGTAATTGACGCGGACCTCAAGAGCATTTCCCCGATGTGGATCAGAAACCTCGCAGAGCCCATTTTTGACGACTATGATTATGTCTCGCCACTTTACATACGACACAAATATGACGTTACCGTCACCAACAGTATTGCATACCCATTAACCAGGGCACTCTATGGTAGGCGAGTCAGACAACCCATAGGTGGAGACGTGGCATTCTCAGGCACCGTGACGCGTTCTTTTGTTGAGTCCAACATATGGAACGAAGCCATAGCCCATTTTGGAATTGACGCTTGGATGACAACAAACGCTGTAAAAACCCATGGTTCAATTATCCAGTCATTCATGGGTAGACCAAAAGTGCATAAGACCCGGGATATAGATTCTCAAGTGGATCTGATATTTGAAGACGTGGTTGGGACCATATTTGAACTTATGCTCCATTTTGACTCTTTTTGGAAAGACGTTAGGTGGAGCAGACCCACAGCGGTCTTCGGTTTCGGACTTGGTGATATTGAAGTGCCACCGCCAGTCGATATAGATACCCAAACACTATGGAACAAATTCGTTTCGGGTGTTCGCGGAAAATGGGATATTTATTCTGCGGCGCTGGAGCAAGGGAATCTTAATAAACTTGAAGAGGTTATAGATATCCCGGCCATGGGATTTGAATTCCCGACCGGTCTATGGGCCAAACTTGTCTATGACTTCGCCGTAGCATATAGAAATGCCTCTTTGGATAGAGCGGAACTTATAAGAGGTCTCATTCCTTTACATTATGGAAAAACTTTGTCGTTTGTGATCGAGACCGAAGCTATGAACAACCAACAGGTCGAAGAGTTTATTGAGGATCAGTGTCTTCAATTTGAAAAGACAAAGCCCTACTTGCTCGACCGCTGGGGCTAACCCTGATTCTGACAACTTTAACACCTGTGATCAATATATAATGTTTCCTGATCCTTTAAAGGAGCCTGACAGATGCCCAAGATTCTTATAGTGGACGATGAAGAAGGCATAAGAATGCTCTATTCAATGGAGCTTCAGGACGAAGGTTATGATGTCATCACTTTGCCTGATGGAAATGGACTAATAGATGTTATCGAAAAAGAATGTCCTGATTGTGTGATTATGGATATTAAAATGAAAGAATTCAACGGCCTGGATCTGCTCCAACAAATCAGAAAACGTTATTACGACTTGCCGGTGATCCTGAATTCTGCATATTCAAGCTTCAAAGTTGATTTAAAAAGTGTGGCTGCAGACTACTATGTGGTCAAGAGCTCAGACTTGACCGAACTTAAAGAGAAATTAAAATTAGCTTTGGAAACCAGGATTCCTTGATCAACAAGACTGAGTTACTCAATAAGTTTATGAAAATTTGACGTCTTTCGACAAACATGATGTGAGTTAATTTTAAACCGCTTCATATGCTGTAAATAGTCAGATTTAGGCAGTAGTTGACCGAAAATCTGTCGAGACTTCCGACATGTTTTTTATGTCTTCAATTACCGGCTTTTCGTCTTATCGCTTGAAAAGTCTCAAAGAGGGGACCCATCATGGCAAATGGATCTGCGCCGAAAGAACCAGTAAACTCGAATACCGAACATGAAGGACCAAATGTTCTTTATTCTAAAGATCCAGCTGATTTTCGTTACATGGCCGTGAACGTGCCGTGTCAGTCAGCGTGCCCAGCCCTTACCAACATCCCAGCTTATATCCGAGCGCTTTACGATAGTAAATTCGGACTATCCTACGAAATCAATAGAATGGTTAACCTCTTCCCTGGGACTCTAGGTCGAATCTGTTCTAGACCATGTGAACTCAAATGCAGGCACGGTGAATCTGAATTGGGTAAACCGGTCAACATCTGCCACATTAAGCGGGCGGCAGCCGATTTCAGACCGCGCGGCCACGCTTACCTAACTCCGAGGTTCGCCCCATCCGGGAAAAGTGTTTGCATTGTGGGGTCCGGCCCAGCCGGGCTAGCAGCGGCTCACGACCTTGCTATTCTAGGATTCGACGTCACCATCTATGAAGCGTGTTACGAACCTGGCGGTATGCTCAGGTACGGCATCCCGGATTTCCG
Organism: uncultured delta proteobacterium; assembly: GCA_963798475.1. Classification (GTDB taxonomy): domain Bacteria; phylum Desulfobacterota; class Desulfomonilia; order Desulfomonilales; family Desulfomonilaceae; genus CAJBEZ01. The sequence goes on along the minus strand of CAWCTI010000013.1, from coordinate 148,350 downwards.
GTTACCACGGGAAATCCTTAGGGAGGAAATTCAGAATATTTTGCGTCTCGGGATTTCGTTTAAGGCTGGAGTAAATGTTGGCGTCGATATCTCTCTTGAATCCTTCATGGAGGACTTCGACGCCGTGCTCGTGGCTTCCGGTTGTTACGAATCTATGAAACTTGGCGTCCCAGGTGAGAATCTGGCTGGAGTATATCCCGGTCTCAAGTACGTGATGGATGTTGCAGCGGGCTACAAAGAGTCAATCGGCAAGAAGGTGCTTGTGACCGGCGCAGGCTTCACTGCTTTTGACTGTTCCCGTCTCGCCCTTAGACTGGGAGGTGAAGATGTCAGTATTTGCATACGGGGTTTTGAGGAAGATCTTAGAGTGACACACGACGAAATTCTTGAGGCTAAGCGAGAGGGAATCAAGATCAGGTCTCTGTCTCTTTCAAAGCGTATATTGGGCTCAGGTAAGGTTGAAGGTATTGAATTCCAGAGGACGCGGCCAATTGAAAGGACATCTGGAAGTCGTCGTCGGGTCGAACCGATTGAGGGAAGTGAATTCGTCGTTGAGGCCGATACCGTGATAGTCGCCATTGGACAAGCCCCCCAGCCGCTCAAAGGCCCGGGAAAGAAGAATGATAGAGGGGTCCTAATGGCCAACAGAAATACCTTTCAGTCTTCAACACCGAACCTTTACGTCACTGGCGACTACCTTACAGGCCCGACCACAGTGATTGAAGCTATAGCAAGTGGAAGAAGGGCCGCTGAGCGGATAGCTCTGGATCTTACTGGACGAAAATTTGGAGAATGGGCGGTTAGGATTCAAGATTTCCGGATCACTGACAGGGATCGCTCCTGGGACGTAATTCCACGAATTGAAATGCCTAGTGTATTGCCCGTTAAGGACCGTTTTCGAAATAATGAAGTTGTCGAGGTTGAATCAGGTTACTCCTCTGAACAGGCCCACGAAGAGTCGAAAAGGTGTTACTTGTGCTATCTGCATTACGAGATAGACGTCGCAAAGTGTATTTATTGCAGATATTGCATAGACAACGCACCCAGAGATTGTATCAAGCTTGTCAAACAGATCATCCTGGATGAAACCGGGGCTGTTAAAGATCTAGTTGAGACGACTAACTGGCTGGATGTAAACGCTGTAGTCATAGACAATTCCAGATGCATCCGTTGCGGAGAGTGTGTAAGGGTCTGTCCGGTCGATTGTATTTCTGTCTCAAAGGTTGAACTGTTTGAGCGACCTTTAGTTCAGGAGAGCAAGGTATGAGCGTGAAGCGTTTCGTGATAATTGGAAACGGGCCGGCGGCCAATCATGCGGCTGAGGCTTTACGTGAGAAATGCGATGAATCAAGAATCACTATATTTAGTAAAGATCCCTTTCGAAGTTATCGCGCGCATCTACTACCGGATTTTATCGCCGGGCTTATTACAGAAGAAGATTTGTACAGCAGATCATACGCCCACTATAACGAAATGGGCGTTGCTCTGCGTCTAGGACAACGAGTTGTTAGCGTAGATTTTCCAAAGCGTAATGTGATTCTTGACCATAAGGAAGTCGTACCGTTCGATGGACTTATAATCGCCACTGGTGGAAAACCTAGAATTCCTGAACAGTTCCAGTTGTTTCAGGACATCATGCTGACCCTCAAGACCCCGCTTGACGCCAGAATGTGGGTTCAAAAACTCCGCAATGTGGAGTCAGTGCTAATTATAGGAGGAGATTTGACCTCCATGAGCCTGACTAGAGCCCTGCTGAGACTTGGAAAACGTGTAAAATTCATCCTCAACGAAGACGCATTCTGGCCTGTTCCCCTGAACGAAGAAATCTATCAAGCTGTAACTGGTAGATTGGAGCAACGTGGGGTTGAAATAGTTCATTGCCGGCGGATTAGACGGATTACACAATTGGAAGAACACCTTCTCGAAGTGGAAACAGATCGTGAAATACTTGAAATTGGCGTGCTGGGGGCATTTTTCGGATTGGTTCCGGACGTTGGTTTTCTTGCCCGATCCGGGCTGGATATTGATCGCGGTATCCTCGTTGATGAGTTTTTGAATACACGGTTCGCAAGCGTTTACGCCGCGGGTGATTGCGCTCAAGTCTATCATCCGGCGTTAAGAGACTATTGGGTCTCTATTGGCCATGAAAACGCCACAGCTTTAGGTAGAATCGCCGCCTTGAACCTGGCCGGTTCACACCTAGAAGTTAGAGTAGAAGCGGAGAACATTCTGGAGGTTGGTGGCGTTAGGGTAAACACATCATGGTGGACGGAGTTTTAAGATGCCCGAAGTGGATTTTACGGTTGAAGTCTGCGGAATGGCGGGTGACGGGACTATAGCCGCAGGCGGCATGATTAATGAAGCAATGTCTCATGGGGGCTTTTCAGTCCTTGGATTTGACTCTTATCCGGCGGAAATTAGGGGTTTCGGTCGTTGCGTGACCAGTTCACGGATCGGATCAAACGAAATCGTGGCGCTGGGCGAAAAAACTCACGCGTTAATTTCCTTAAATGATGAGCAATCCAGATCTCGCGTCCCTTCTCTGGCCGAACACTCCCTAGTCTTTTTTGACAGCAATCCCCCAACCTATGTGCCGGAAGATAAATCGCTACTGTCGATACTACCGCCAGGAGTGGAAGTCTTTGGGATCCCGTTTGGCACTCTCGCTTTGGGCGCAAGTGGAGTCTCAAGAGGTCGTAACCTGACGGCTTTGGGTGGATTTGCCGCAGTCACCGGTATTGACCCCAATCTTTTTCGTGGAGTTATAGGGGATAAGTTTAAATCCAAGGGAGACAAAGTTGTAGATATTAACATCAAAAGTTTTGACGCGGGCTATGAATACGCGTTGGAGAAATTTTCTGATCGTTTTAAGAGCATATTTCCCCAAATTCAAACTGGTTATGGTCCTAAAAAAGTAATGCTTTCTGGAAATCAGGCGATAGGAATGGCGGCCATTGACGCTGGGTTGAAATTGTACTTCGGATATCCGATTACACCCGCTACCCCGATCATGGAATACCTGGCCAAGTACCTTCCGGAACACGGAGGGCGGGTTGTTCAAATGGAGGATGAAATTTCATCTATAGGGGCGGTTTTGGGTAGTTTTTACGCCGGTGCCCGGTCTATGACGGCCACGAGCGGCCCTGGCTTCGCTTTAATGACCGAATTGATCACGCATGGGGTAATGGCCGAGATTCCAGCAGTCATTCTTGACGCTCAACGTGGTGGCCCAGCGACCGGACTGCCAACAAAGACCGAACAATCCGACCTTCACGCCGCGGTATTCGGCGGACCCGGAGATTCTGCCAGAATAGTATTAGCGCCAACTAATGTTGAAGAATGTTATCATTTTGTAATTAGGTCTTTCCAATTAGCAGAAAAATATCAAACCCCTGTTGTTTTGTTGACCGATTTTTTCCTCGACAACAGGGTTGAAAACCGTCCCCTAATTAGAGCCACTGAAGGTCAGTCGGCGAGTTGGAACGTTTTTCCAGATGAGGCTTTCAAAGACCACTACCAACGCTATGCCGACACTCCTTCCGGGATCTCTCCCCGGGCCCTGCCCGGCATGCAAGGATTCAACTTCATTGCGACAGGCCTGGAGCATACGGAAAAGGGCTCTCCGGATTACTCCCCAGAAAACCATGCGAAGATGTCCGAAAAGCGTCACAGGAAAATTCGATATGCTTTGAAAGATCTCGAGAAGCCAGCTGAATTTTTCGCCAGCGACCATCTAGACATTGGGGTCATTGGTTGGGGATCTACTTTTGGATCGGTTCTGGAAGCCGTCGAGAAGTCGAGAAAAAACGGCTTCAAAGTTGGTGCCTTAAAAATCACTTCCATATTTCCGTATCACTCGGAAATTATTGGAGCGTTCATGGCTAAATCCAGACGAGTCTTGGTTCCGGAACTCAATTACGAGGGTCAACTGGCGAATTTAATAGCTCATCTCGATTCCAAACCGGTGGAACGGTTAAACTTTGTCACAGGAACGCCAATTCCACCAACTGCGATTCAAAACAAGATAGAAGAATTGTTGGAGGTAAGAGCGCTATGAAAACACCGGCCAGGGTATTGGCGGACCAAGCGAATCAAATTCAAAAGTCCGGGAGATTTTCTCCCAGATCAGCTTCGCTCCCTACTTGGTGCCCGGGTTGTGGATATTTTGGTATCCATCAAGGATTGAACGATTGCATCTCGAAGTTGCGGATACCTCTAAATGAAATAGTAACAGTATCAGGAATAGGTTGTGCAGGACGATACCCTTTTTTTTCCAAGACGTATGGTCTGCACACGGTCCATGGAAGGGCCCTACCTGCGGCCACGGGAGTCAAGCTAGCCAACCCTAATCTTACAGTATTCGCCGTGGGTGGCGATGGGGACGGTCTGGCTATCGGCGGAGGGCATTTACCGCATATAGCTCGAAGAAATATTGACGTGAACTATTTACTTTTCGACAATTCAATATATGGACTGACCAAAGGACAACCGTCTCCATCGTCCCCCATGGGAACCAAAACTAAGGCCAGCCCCTACGGTACCGTAGACCAGCCATTGAATGCAACGCTAATGGCTTTGGCGTACGGCGCTTCATTTGTCGCTAGGCTTTTCGCTGGAGACCCGAAAGGCATTACGGAGGCCCTTATAGAGGGGGTCCGCAACCCCGGTTTTTCCATTTTTCACATCTACACCACTTGTGTCACGTTTGACAAAAACTTCAAGACGTGGACCCATCTTAAAGAATGGACTCATGCCCTTCCACAAGATTACAACCCTACTGACTTGGACCGCGCGTTCAATGAAGTTCTGAAAGATGATTTCAGTCTTGGGATCATTTTCAAACGGGACGCGTGACCCAGGGTCTTCATCGGTCCAATTCATTTTACCATTTTCAAGCGCCCTTCATTACTCAACTTTTCTGTCCTGTTGGATTGAGAATGTTTCGTGACCGCGAAAAACACTTCGCGTTCATTACGCATTGATGAAACATATTTTCAATATATCGCGCTTAAAACCCCATTTGTTCTCTCGAACAGAATACTTGGCGCGAAATAAAATCAAATAAACCAAAAATATTTTAGTGTTGGACTTAATAATTTCTTGACTAGCCGCGAATGGAGTGATAGGAGCCCTCAACGAGGGAATGAACGCTTCAAGGACTGATGACCGAGCGCTATGGAGCCTTTTATATTGGTCGAGTCCAAATGGCGATTGTTTGATTTCCTCTTTCTTGGATTTCTACAAAAAACAAAGTTTTTCGAACTTTTTGGGTTAAGTTAAAGGAGTTAGACATGCCTCAATGCTCGTCCCGCGCCCTCGCCGAGAATTTACCGGAGACATCTGATTTTAATTGGAATTACAGATACTTGAAGAGACTTATTCAAGATCTCAAAGTGGAAAATAGTGATTCTCTTAAAAAAGAGTTATTTGGCGACACGGAACCTGTCAAGCCTTTCAGCAAAAAGGACATGAAGCAACTATTCAAGTTCCTGAGAAAAATCGAGCACCATTACGAAGAACTGTCAACCCCCCCCATTCCCAACGAGTTGGAGAAATCGATAAGAAGCCGGGCCAAGAAAGATTGGTTGCCTTGGGAACTTGAGGCGATTCAGAAAATTGAGGTTTGGCGGGAAGAGTTTGAGGCAAAAAGGGATAAAGCCAGAAGTCTACTTGAATCGACTCTCGAGAAAGTGCGCCGTGGGGAAAAATTGAATTAGAGATCCAGGACGTTGGTCGGCCCGGTAGAATTAACGAAAAAGTTAGAATGATTTCTCCTGGTCAAATAAAACAGCGAACGTGCCAACCTTCCGAATTTTTTTATTAATGCGCTCCTGGATCAAAGGCTCCTGATTAATGGATTGAATGCCCAATTAATATTTTTGATAAAGCAACGTGAACAAATTAATGAATCAGCCGGACCCAAAGTCCGGCTTTTTTGGCCATACCCTGTTTATAAACGTCACTCTCCAACAAGGAACCCGGCATTCGGTCCGTTTCAAAAATCCTATGATTACAACGGTCTTTCTTGACTCAAATTTGGCCAATAGTTACATTTTCAAATAACGGCTAGTTGATCCTTAACCCGAAAATGTTGATATGTTCGGAATTGTTTGGCGGAAAACAAAATGAAACACGCTTCAATTAACATTTTGATTGGAGGAGAAGCGGGCCAGGGTCTGGTCACCCTGTCACAGATCCTTATAAAAGGCCTCGTTCGCTCCGGTTACTATGTCGTGGTCACCCAGAGCTATCAGTCACGCATAAGGGGTGGTCACAATTCGTACGCTATCAGGGTTTCTGATAGCGAAATCATTGCCCCCACAGAAACTGTTAATCTGTTGATCGCACTGGACCAGAATTCTGTAGCCCTACATATGAATGAGCTTTCTAAACTCGGCCTGGTTCTTACGGATGAAGCTATCTCTTCTGATCAACACCCACAAATTGTCTACGCTCCTTTCACCAGGCTAGCAGGCGCCACGTTCAGCAATAGCGTGGCGTTGGGGACGATTTCCGCCCTTCTTGGCCTGGAAGAAAATGCTATAGGCGAAACACTGAGGGGGGTCTTCTACAAACATGGATCGGAATCCACGGAGCAAAATCTTTCTTCGTTCTCGGCCGGTTATGAATGGATGATCCAGCAAAAGATGGAATTTCCTAAGCTGCGCCCACCCGCTTTATCAGAAGGAAGACTTGCTCTTAATGGAAATGAGGCCATAGCGCTCGGAGCAATCGCTGCAGGGATGAGATTTTTCGCTTTTTATCCCATGACACCAGCGACATCTATAGCAACGACCCTTGCAGGCCATGCAACTGAAATGGAGTTCGTGCTCGAACAGGCGGAGGATGAAATTTCGGCCATCAACATGGCTGTTGGAGCCTCCTTTGCTGGGGCGCCCAGCATGGTAGCCACATCAGGTGGAGGATTTGCCCTAATGACTGAAACGGTTAGCCTGGCTGGCATGACAGAGACCCCCGTGGTCATTGTTGTGGCGCAGAGACCTGGTCCTTCAACCGGTCTGCCTACCCGTACTGAACAGGGTGACCTCGAATTTGTTTTGCACGCTGGCCATGGAGAATTTCCTCGGGCGATATTTGCGCCCGGCGACGTTGAACAGGCATTCAACATTACAGCGAAGGCATTTCAGATAGCCGACAAATACAATACACCGGTTTTCATACTGACCGATCAATTCCTTGCGGATTCTTACCGGTCTGTGAAGCCTTTTGATCTTGATAAAATCCACCCGGTGGATCCTTGTTTAGTCTCCACTGTAGTCGCAAATCCCCATCTCACATATCTTTTGACAGACTCCGGTATTTCCCCGAGAATATTTCCCGGTATGTCCGGTAAATGCGTAAAGGCCTTCGGCTCTGAGGACCTGGTAATTGCAGATAGTGACGAGCACACTCCAGATGGCCATCTCACTGAAGATCTTTCCGTCAGAATTTCGATGGTGGAAAAACGACTCAGGAAACTCGATGGGATCAAGTCCGAATTGATTCACCCCGAATTTTTCGGTGATTCAGAGCCGGATCTTCTTTTAGTATGTTGGGGGTCCACCAGAGGTTCAACTATTGAGGCTGCAAACCAGATCAGGAACTACGGTCGCCGCGTTGCGACACTTCATTTCCAACAGATATGGCCTATGATTGGTGAAGAATTTATTGAAAAGCTCAAATCCGCAAGGGAGACCATTGTAGTGGAAAGCAATGCGACTGGTCAGTTTGCGCGGCTTATAAGAAGAGAAACCGGATTCCAAATTGACAAGACCATACTCCAATACGATGGATTGCCAATTACCCCCGAATACATCTTGGCGAGATTACAGGTTTAGAGGGCTGAGTCAACATGGTAAGTTTAGCTGATTACGGTGATTACGAAACCGCATGGTGCCCAGGTTGCGGGAACCATTCGATCCTAAAAGCCATGAAGCAGGCGCTTGTTTCTTTAGAATTGGCACCACACCAAGTACTATTTGTTTCAGGAATCGGCCAAGCGGCTAAGGCTCCGCATTATTTGAACGCGAATGTCTTCAATGGTCTCCATGGAAGATCATTACCAGTCGCCACCGGAGCAAAGTTATGCAACACTGAACTCAATGTTATAGTTGAAAGCGGTGATGGCTGTAACTACGGTGAAGGCGGGAATCATTTCCTGGCGGCGATCCGGAGGAATATTGATTTGACATTGATCGTTCACAACAACCAGGTTTACGGATTGACCAAGGGGCAGGCCAGCCCAACCTCTGATCCTGGATTTATCACAAAGAATCAACCCGATGGGGTATTTTCTCAGCCCTTCAATCCGATCGAAGTCGCAATTGCCATGAACGCCAGCTTTGTGGCCCGTGGGTTTTCCGGCAGTATAGAAAATCTTACCGGACTTATTCAGGCGGCTGTAAGACACAAAGGATTTTCTCTGATAGATATCTTGCAACCCTGTGTATCTTTCAACAAAGTCAACACGTTCGGATGGTATAACCAGCGTTGCTACATTTTGTCTGAGGATTATGACCCGACGGATCGGCGAGCAGCTTTTCTCAAAGCTTCAGAATGGGAGGACAGGATTCCTTTAGGCATTCTATACAAGAATGAAAAACCAGTGTATGAAGACCATTTTCCATTCATACGGCAAGGCCCAGCCCCCGCAACAGCGCTTAATTTGGGCAGGTTGTCAAAAGTCTTGGATTCCTATCGCTAAGACCATAGATGAGAAACCATAACGTGCCTAGTTTCATGAACGAGAGAGACAGGTGTCGGAACCTGTCTCTCTCTAGAACATTTTTGAAAACGTCGGCCAAAACCAATAGATTAACGTTTAGAGAACTGGAAGCTGGCTCTGGCTGCGCGCTTTCCATATTTCTTGCGCTCTTTAACCCTTGAATCTCTTGTTAGAAAACCTGCGCTCTTCAACATGGACCTAAAAGTCGAATCTATCTCTAGGAGAGCCTTACTAATTCCATGTTTGATGGCACCCGCCTGACCAGATAAACCGCCGCCCTGAACAGAAACGGTAACGTCAAAGCGACCGGCAGTCTGGGTTAATTCAAAAGGTTGCATTATGACCATTCTTGAGGTCGGTCTACCGAAATAATTGTCTATCGGTCGGTCATTAATTACAAGCTTGCCGGAACCGGGCTTCAATAAAACCCTTGCGATAGCGTTTTTTCTTTTTCCGGTAGCATAAAAAGATTCTTGAGACATCTACGACTCCATATTAAAAGTTGTAGGTTTGCGGTTGCTGAGCCTGATGGGGATGTGAGTCAGAGGCATAAATTTTGAGTTTCCCCAGTTGGGCACGGCCAAGAGTGTTTTTTGGAAGCATACCGCGAACCGCCAGGCGGAACATCTTCTCAGGTTTTTGCTTCAGCAAGGTTTCAGCTTTGATACTTTTAATTCCACCGGGATAATTGCTATGGCTGTAATAAATCTTTTGTTGGAGTTTCCGACCAGTAAGCTTAACCTTGTCCGCATTAATAACTATTACAAAATCGCCAGTATCCATGTGAGACGCAAACTGAGGCTTGGTCTTCCCACGTAATATTCTGGCGCATTCTACCGCCACTCGTCCAAGGACCTTATCCTTAGCGTCAATGACAAACCATTTACGTTCTACTTCCCCTTTTTTTGGGGTCCACGTTTTCATGCGGCACCTCTCCAGAACTATAAACAATGATTTTTACTATCAGAGTATTACTTTGTCAAGAAATTTGAAATTTGTTGAAATTTCTTTGTGACTGAACAGCGATGATTGGGTAATTTAACTGGAGGACAAGAGACATATCAGTGAGGGGGTTGTTTTGTTGGGTGATAAATGTTGTTTTTAAGGTTTTTTTTATATGAGTTTTTTTTGAAACCAGCTCTAGTCGATTCAATTGCGCGGAGTAAGTCGAGCAACGGAGTATCGATTCCCAAACGACGCTTCGGGTATCACATTCACCTCAAAACCTGAAGATCCCGCGGCTTCAATTATCAACCTCTTTAGAGCCGGATCCTTGTCATCAAGGAAAAGAAAACCAGGTTTTCGCTTTTCAATCATGGCTACGATCTGGTTTCGGGTAGAAGGCCATGCCGTTTCCTCCGGACTTCCGGAATGCATCGTCTCAACGGTGGGTAGACCAGTGAGATATCGAATTATCCTTGGATTCATCGTTAAGACGGGTTCACCGTTGGCGTTTGCTCTCAGCCACCTTGCCGCTACAAAAAAAGGCTTGTCCCTGCCGGATTCAGGTCCATTGGATTCCAGCGCCAAACGCGCCTGGGAAATCGTAACAACGTTCTGTCCCATGTTTGTGGCAAATAACAAAAGGGCCGCTACAACAAGGACTCCTCTCAATTCAAATACTTTCCGCCACGTTATAGAAGTACTTTTGTGGAGCCGGATAACCGCGATCGCTACTCCCTGGAACAGGAACAACAGGAGGCCCGGGATTAACAAAAGTATGTATCTGGACCCCGCTGGGCTCAATAACAGTCCCCCAAACTGAACAACCGTCAAATACGTGAAAAGTCTCTCACCTCTTTTCCAGGACACCCAAAAACCTATTGCAGCAAACAGCGCTATCAAGATCTCCACAAATCCAGTTTTTATGGAAACCCCCGCCAAGGCTGTTGCCATTTCGGGAATATAATCCCATGCTGCTTGTGAGATTATGGATAATTGTGTCCCAGACGTCCGGCCTGTGACCGCTTTAATATATTCTCCCTCGTTAATAGAGGCCGGATAACCTATTTTATGGACTTCCCATAAACAGGGAACAAGCAATGCTACAAGGACAAAAACAACGGCCAATGAGACCCTTTTGGACAGAGCGCTTTTCTTCATTGATGAAAACAGAAACAATCCCGAAGAAACTGGCAAACCCCAACCGTTTATTCTAACAAGCGCTGGAACGCCGGAGAGAATGCCAGCCAATGTCAAACCACCGAGACTAGCCACGCCTGGTCGAAATGCGCTGACACCTAAAAGGCTTAACAAGCCAAACAATGCAAAAAGTGTGTCCGATGTGGTGTATGTCGAATTCAACAAGAGAGTGTTATTGACTGCGAATAATCCACCAACCACTAAAGCCAAATCCCGACCAAGAAGTCTCAATATGAGGAAATAACCACTCAATCCGGTCGCGATTCCAACTATCGACATCATCACGCGAAAATCCAGGAAACTGTCGCCAAAAATCTTCACGGTCAGAGAGACTAAGAAGGGATATCCAGGAGGCACATATGTATGCTGCTCGCCATTGAATTTGTACCCCATTCCATGCGCAATCGATTCTCCGAGTTCCAAGTACAGAGCGCTGTCAGGTGAAGCTTTCCATGAACTGTTGATTATGGAAATGAAGCAAAGCACAACGATGGCCAGCAGAATAAGTTCTCTTTTTAGTGAACTTAAACCGCGCGTTGCACCCAGAACTTCCTGGAAACAATCATAATAGACAGACTTCAATAGCTACACCATGCTACTATCTAAATATCTATTATATACAACATGTTATTATATACAACCATTGTCATGCTGAAACTAAATATGAAGTTTATGATTATTTATTAATAATATTATATCTCAAAAATGTCTTTAATATCTTAAAATTCAATTAAAAAGTGTTGACAATAAAATTAAAATATTGTGTAACACAAATGTGAGTTGAAAGCGTAACAGTACGCGCCGAGAGCCGGTAGAATATAACTGGCCCTTAAAACACGAAAACGGCATCTAAATGGCCGTTCGCGTGTGTTCCACTGGGATGGAAATATAATGAAAAAGAAGCGCTCTTCTCTTATCACAAGAGGAAAGCGTGTCAACAAAAAAATGTCCGGATTCCAGCATATGCTAAGATGGGAAATTGGGCTTTTTGCGTTCTTGTGAAAGACTCACAGTTGCCAGTCTCCATTTAACCCATATTTTCAAACCCCTAGGCGCTCAGCAATTCATTTAGGTTGATCCCAAATTTCCTAGTCAAATACACGTTCAGGAATTCCATTATTGTCGGCTTGAAGGGTTGTCTAATTAGGCTCATACCCGCCTGTCTCGGCGTCCTTCCCCCCTTTTTCACATTGCAAACCCTACAGCACGCCACAACGTTGTTCCACCGGTTCTCGCCACCTTGCACTTTGGGTATAATGTGATCTACCGTTAGCTCGTTGGAGATAAATCCATCCCCACAATACTGACAGGTAAACGCGTCCCGGATTAGAACATTTTTTCGGGAAAAGGGCACTTCGCGTCTATATATTTGCCGGATAAACTTGAGGAGCCTTATTACAGCCGGGATACGAAAACTTTTTGAAACTGTACTTACTACCTTGTCGGATTCTTTGAGAACTTCCACCTTACCACTGAATAGCAACGTCATGGCCCTACGCCATGAGACTAACCCCATAAATTCATAGCCGGCGTTAAGTACAATTACCGCCTCCATGGATGACATTTGTCGCAAGCCTCTCACTGGTCGGAAATTGCAATTGAACATTCGAAATTACGCGTACTTTTTACAAAGGGGCTCCCTGACTGTCAAGATCAAAACTTGCAATCATGTGCCCAAGAGCGAACCTTAAGCCTTTGATTCTATAAATCAAAGGGGTTTGAGCCGGATCTTTTGACCAATCAGGTCTACTTCCAATAATGAGCCATTAATTGAAATTGTTTCACCGAAAATACTCTTCAGGGTAATCTTTCCATCAACAGGAACAAGCGAGCCAACACTTTCCATGACCAGCTCTTCTTCACCTTCGCGTAATATATAGGCATTCAATTCACACATGTTTATGGCCTCCATGTAGGAAACTAAAAGGGATCAGCCCCATATTTTTATGGAGTCGGTTGGACATTTGTCCCGGCATTCCAGGCAGGATATGCACTCTTCGGGCGCTCCATCATAAACCCCAAGTTTGGATTCCCCTCGTTTTGTCTCCATTGGGCACACTTTGTTACAGGCTCCGCAATCTGAACATTTGTCGTTTCGCTCTGGGAAGATCAAGGCAAAACGGTTAAGAGGCGCCAAGACAGCCCCGAGAGGACAGATAACCTTGCAAAAAAAACGGCGGTGTCCCATTGCCGCAACGACCACGGCAAACAGTATTACAAGCCTCAGCGTCAAAGAGAATATGTCGGTTGTCCCATTTATTACGGCCCAGGGAACTGCCGATTCTATTGTGGCTACTGGGCACAGCCGACAGAAATAAGCTGGAAACCCGGGCGTCAGAAAAAAGGGAACAGCTACAACCAACCCGGCGAAGACCCCGTATTTTATAAAACGGGTCCAGCGAGGGATGTCAAATTTTATATATGGAACCTTGTATAGGAGATCCTGGAAAAATCCAAATGGACACACCCAGCCGCATAGGAAACGCCCTACGGTTAGGCCGACGATGGCCACTATTCCGACAACGCTCAGAGGAATCAATCCCAGACCGATGAATTGACCAATGATACCAACAGGACAGGCGAATATAGCAGTAGGACAGGAATGACAGTTAAGCACCGGAAAACAAACTGTTTGCCATTGAAATAAACCAAGATTTAGTAACGCTACGCAGGCTATCTGAACCTTGAGCCTGATTTTTTCCACGTAATATTCTCCTAACTCGCTTCTTGTCAATGAGCAACTTGTATTAGGACGTTCCCGACGTCCATTTTTAGATTCAGGTCGGGCATGGGATCCGGCCCTTCAGCATACGAAGATCAGGATAGTTTGAAATAAGTTTTCCGTCCTTGTAACGTTTTACTCCTTCAAAGGTCATTGCCCGGACCATTTCAGGCTCCGAAAACCACTGAGACTCAGGTGTAAAATTCTCGGAAGTGTTCTCATAACCCGGGACCTTTATTGTTATCCCAACGTTTTTCAACTTGTCGAATTTCTCCAGGTTGTCATATACTAAAAATTTACGGGAAAACCCTCCGTATATTGTCATTATAAGACTAAGCGCCAATAACACGGCCACCAGGACTTTTCGAATCATAATTTGGCCCTTCGTTTTCATTATCAAGCAAAAGATAGCTAATCACTCAGCGCCCACTGTGTCAACAAACCGGATTTCCCGCTGGACAAAATTTTGGCAAAATGAATATACAGACCCGGTGTCATTTTCAATTTGAGAACAGCCACTCATTTTCGAGTAAATTGAGGAGTTTGCCTTGATCAAACCAGTCTTATTTGTTCTTTCAGCTCCGTCCGGGGCTGGCAAATCTACTTTGATCCGTCGCGTCAGGACAACTTTACCAGACCTTTCCTATTCAATCTCTTGTACAACCAGAGCGCCCAGAAGAGGGGAAGTAGAGGCTGTCGATTATTATTTTGTTGACAGACCGCGTTTTGTAAAAATGATTGGCAATGGCGGCTTTCTGGAATGGAAAGAAGTTCACGGAGCCTTGTACGGTACACCCGTTGAGCCTATCAAGAAGGCGTTACGAGACGGCCGACGCTGCATCATGGATATTGATGTCAACGGGGCCATGGATGTGTTCCGGAAGATTGATCAAGCAATTGGTATATTCATAATGCCCCCCGACCTTGGAGTGCTTGAGCAGCGCCTACAGGGACGCTGTTCTGACACTGAGGAGTCGATAAAAAGAAGACTTCAAAACGCTGAAAGAGAACTAGAGTTCGCAGAGCTTTTCCAATACAAAATTGTGAATGCCGATTTAGAACGCGCTACAACAGAATTGATCGAGATCATCCGACTAGAATCAGAGATCAAAGGGAATGTCTAATTATTCCGGTGGGCTGCCCATCACTACATCAACATTTTGACGGTTGTTCTCCCTAAGAACCACCACATGGACGACATCTCCCGGCCTTTTATCTGAAACAATTGACGATAGGTGTTTGCCGTTTTGAATTAGTTTCCCGTCTACGCGCAAGATGAGATCACCTTTACGAATGCCAGCAAGAAAAGCCGGGGTCGCTCCGAGCACATCCTCTACCATGACCCCCTCAGGAGACGAAAGGCCTAAGGATTTAGCCTTGACCTCGTCGATGTCATTAACATAAACGCCTAACCATCCGCTGGTCTTGTTGAGGTGGCCAGGTTTCTGTTCGAGCAACTCCCTCACATAATCGCATGGAACTGAAAACCCGATTCCTTTCCCCGACGCTATTATGGCTGTATTTATACCTATAACCTCGCCAATCATGTTAAAAAGCGGTCCACCTGAATTTCCAGGGTTGATGGAGGCGTCGGTCTGAATAAAATTGTCATCCGGCCCCAGTCCCAGGAAACGTCCTTTCCCACTAACAATCCCAACAGTGACGGTTCGACCTAGTCCGAATGGGTTCCCTACCGCAAGTACCCACTGACCCACTTCAACTTTAGACGAATCGCCTATTTTAGCTTCCTTCGCTTCAAAATCAGGGTCAACCTTGATCAACGCTAAGTCTACACGGGGATGTACCGCTACTACCCTAGCCGGAAGAATTTTGCCTGTAGATAAGGTCACCTGAATCTTTTCGGCGGAACTGACAACGTGCGCATTCGTGACTATGTGCCCTTCCCTGTCGCAGAAAAACCCGCTTCCTATGCTGTCGCTCAGAAGTGGGTCTTTGTTTTTGCCCTTCTCGCCGATGTTCGAGGTGTCTTCCCTCATAGACCAATTGGAATCAGAGATACGATTAGGGCTTTCCTTTCTTTCTACTGCAATGCTGACAACACTCGGGGACAATTTTTTTATTAGATCCACAAGGTCGGGACATCCACCCGCCGGCTTCACCTGATTGACGGAATGATCCGCGGAGTAGCCCCTTATCGGAATACAGCAAAGAGTAAGGATAGCGCAAAAAACAGAAGCGCCGAGAAATAGTCGGGAATCTACTCCCCAATTCCAGATTTTCCTGTCTATAGTCCCTTTTGTCCGGCTGGCCATTTACTGATCGCCTTGACCTTACGACCATCCTATAACTTTATGACCACAAAACTGATCATGGGCCGACTCATATCACATTCAACGAATAATATTAACTAGCAGACCAGCAACAATGAACGGATTATCTTCGCCGCCGTTATTGAACTCATCTCCGACCTGTCAATCGAAGGCATTAGCTCCACAACGTCCAGGCCGATAATGTCAACATGCGACAGCAACTTGATAAATCTTTCCAAGAGGTTGTACGGCCAACCACCTGCTTCGGGATTCCCTACACCCGGTAAACATGCCGGATCCAAAATATCCAGATCCAGAGTCACATAGACAGGTCTTCCTGCGATTCTGTTAAGTAGCGCATTTTCCAATCCTGGTCGGAAACTTGCCAGAACACCATGTTCCCTGATCCAGTGGAATTCTTCGCGAGTGCCCGATCTGATACCGAATTGAATGAGATTATCATGACCGGTTATCTCGACTACGCGTCTCATTACAGTTGAATGATTTATCTTCTGCCCTTCATATGAATCCCGCAGGTCAGAGTGAGCATCCAGGTGCAATATGACGAACTTTCCGAAATGTTTCTTTAAAGCCTTAATTATTGGGAGAGTAACCGTGTGTTCCCCTCCAATACATAAAGGGACGCCACCCTGTTCGAGTATTTTCTCGACAGCAGCCTGAATCTCGTTCAACTTTTCTTCTAAAGACCGTCCATCCAGGCGGAGGTCTCCCAAATCCGAAAAGGGCCGATCTGCTAGGTCTCTATCGAGCAACGGGCAGTAAGATTCAATTGAATCAGAGGATATCCTGATGGCTGAGGGTGCCTCGCCGGATCCAACCCGGTATGTCGAAGTGATGTCCAGCGGGCATCCTAGGATAGCTGGTCTGTCTCTTATAATCTTCACTGAGTGTGAGTCAAGAAAATGTGGCTCTGACATGAGACAGAATCCAGCTTTCTAAGATATCAACTTGCGCACGAAATTAGGCAGGGCAAAGGCCGCTTTGTGAACTTGCGTATTGTAATAATTTAGAGATTTCAACAGATCATCAGAAAGACTAGACGGAGGATTTGAAACGTCTTTGGGTTCGTTCGAGCACATAGTGAACGACCATAAGGAACCAGGATAGCTGGGTATTACTGACAAGTACGGTGTAGCGCGCTCAGGCCCGAATACTGACCTCAAATTTTTCACGGTATCAGAAAAAACACCTGCCATGAAGAACGGGCTCTCAGTTTGAAAAGTTGCCACCCCGCCCTTTTTGAGGGCGTTTTTGATGGATCTGTAAAAATCCTTTTCATACAATGCTTTTCCTGGACCTACAGGGTCTGTGGAATCAACAAGTATTATGTCAAATTCGTCTTGGAACTGCTTAACATAGGCTGCGCCATCGAGACAGACAACACTCACCCGTGGATCAGACAATCCGCTTGATATCTCCGGGAAAAACTTCTTGCAGGTTAAAACTACCTCGCCATCTATTTCACAAAGGGTTATAGATCTTAAACTGGGATATTTGACGAGTTCTGTCACAGTCCCCCCATCCCCACCTCCTATTACAAGCGCAGATTCCGGTTGTGGCGTCATTGCCCCGGCCGGATGAGTGATCATCTCGTGATAGACAAAAGAGTCCTTTTCAGTAACCATGAAACATCCATCCAAGGACAGGACCGTTCCCATGACAGGTGATTCATAAAACTCTATTTTCTGAAATTCGCTTTGGGCCTCATAAAGCTTTTTCGTATAATGGACCGAGAATGCCGTATTGTTCTCGAAAGCTTCTGTAAACCATTCTTTGTCATTTAAGGACATAGCACCACCGCCGCAAAAACCGCCCCCACTCTAGTGACTTTGAGAGTAGCGGAAATACTCTTTATTTCGAGTAGTTTTCGTTTACGAATTACTTCCATACCTTCTTTAACCATGCTCCTAGCAATATTTTCGCAACTTTCAGGGTCACCTTCATGCGAAAACTCCATTATCAGGCCGGCTTCCAATGGGTCTTCAGGGATCCCAACGGCAACCGCCGCCGAAATCTGAACCCCCGAGAAATCTGAAGATCTGTCTCCGTAAGCTAGGGGAACAAAAGACCCCTTTTTTAATGGAACCCGTTCGATCTGTTTAGCGCCGGGAGGCAGAATGCTGCTCATTTTGATGAGATTAGTGTCTCCTACCCCGGCGTCCAGTAAAGCGGCGTCAAAAGCGTTGAGCTCCATTGAGGCCTCACCACTGCCGGCGGTCAGAAAAAACGAACTGGGCATAGGACCAAACATTGAAAGATCTCCCAGATAAAAAAATGATCGCATAATTTAAATTATGAACGGCTATTGCGCAACTCTAAAAAATGAAGACCGATCGAATGAAGATTCTTGGAAGGATTTTAATCCTGCTGAGATTCATTTGGAGGATTCTCAGCTTTGCACTCGTTCAATATCTCTTCTTTAGTTTTGTCAAGTTCCTCTCTTATAGCTTCTCGCACTCCATGCAAGAACATTTCGCTCTTGGAAATCCTGGCCTCCAGGACCTGGACTTTGGGAAGAACAAAGAAGGACCCATAAAGCGCCAAGACGATAAGAGCTATTAAGTTGAAAATCTGAAGTATCCAGATTCCCGTCACGGTCGAACTACTCCTATTTTCCAGTTCCCTTGAAGTACCAACCTTCTCCACAGACGTAGTCGGTGTATTAGCCTGCGTCGCTTCAGTCAGGTGTGAGGAAGAAGGCGCAGTGGTATTACCTATAGGCTTGAGATCCTGTTCATGAACAGAAGTTGAAGCGCCATGTCTGGATCCAACACCAGACGACTCTGTAGCTGTTTTTATAGGGATCTTTATGGATTCCCGGACCTTATCACCCTGATAAATTTTAACCACAACTTCTTTACCGTTAAGGTTTCCGAGCCGAACCGGATCGGGGTCAGGAATGAGAACTATAAAAATACCTGAATCTGATGTAACCTTGAATTTGCCCCAAATTTCTCTCGGCACTTTGGTTTGTTCGGGTTTTCTAACAATTTGAGTATAAAGCAGGTCCTTCTCCGGGATCTCCACGCCAAGAATCTGATCCAATCCGGATCGATTGTCGACATTTATGATCTCGCCTTTTTTAATATTATTTTCATTGAAGGTTATCGATGTCTTGTCTACATTGATGGAGATGTCCCTACCGGTTCCCAATTTAACAGCGCCTTCGGTTTCTGTTGCCCCGTCCCTGGGAACCAGTGGTTGCTGGTCGAGGTACATGGAAAACAAGTCTGAAAATTGCTTGCCGGCAAAGAGATTGCGGGCGCTCTTGTCAACGAGCTTCATTCCGATGGATCTCGTAACGGATTCTTCGAATTTCAGTTTGTTTGGATCATACGTAGAGCCTGCAAATGGAACAGGTTTTGTTGGTCTATTGTCCGACGCAATCCATTCAATGTTTACCGAACCAATATTGCGTATCAGGGCAGGGCTTTTCCGATTAAGAATAAGAGAGAATGACTTGAACTTCTCGCGTGGATCAACTTTTGTAATGAGAATTTCTTTTTTTCCGACTTCAACTGAAATCTTGGGAACAAAAGTTCCTTTCAGATCCTTAATTCCATATAATGAAGCAAAGCTAAAATCCGGGATGAACGCGAAACAGGCGAAGATCAAAACTATGACCGACAAACGTATTTTTAACTTTGAACACATATCACGTTTTCCTAAAGCTTTTACTTAGTTAGAATCGTCACCAATTCTACAAAAATAAAGGCTTTTCTAGCGTTTGGCGATTTTATCAGGGGATGTTAGGAAAATCAATTAATAAGTTTGAAGCGTGACGTCCCATTCTTTTATAATGGTTTTTACAACAGAATAGATATTGGATGCTGTGACTATTTTACAGAGGATTTTGCTTATGAATAGATTTTGCGAATGTGTTTCACGAAAGTCCTCGGATATACCACCTTTTCTGGTCATGGACGTTCTTGAAGAAGCCCTGCGGATGTCCAAAACGGGAGATGAAGTCATTCATCTTGAAGTTGGAGAACCCGATTTTGATACCCCTACAAATATTGTTGAGGCGGGAGTCAAGGCCCTCCGGCAGGGCAGAACCCATTATACTTCGAGTACCGGAATTCCTGAGCTGCGTCACGCGATATCAACTAATCACAAACGCAGGTACAATGTTGAAGTCAATCCGGAGAATGTTATCATCACGTCCGGTTCGTCACCTGCTATATTTCTTACGCTAGCCTCAATCCTGGACCCTGGCGATGAAGTCATTCTCGCTGACCCACATTACGCGTGTTATCCAAATTTCGTAAATTTCCTTGGGGGGATTCCCACATTTGTGCCTGTGCATCCTGAGGAAGGTTTTGAACTAAACCCCGGCGCTGTTAAGAAGGCGATTTCAAAACGGACCAAGGCCATCATAATCAACTCGCCATCGAACCCTACCGGCACATTAATAACTCCTGAAAACATGAAGGCGCTCGCGAATCTGGGCGTGCCGATTATCTCCGATGAAATTTATCACGGGCTCGTTTACGAAGGTCAGGAGCATTCAATTTTAGAATTTACAGACAATGCGTTTGTCTTGAACGGTTTTTCAAAATTATACGCTATGACCGGTTGGCGACTTGGTTACGTGATCAGTCGCCCTGAATGTGTTAGACCAATTCAAAAGATGAGCCAGAATTTTTTCATCAGCGCTGCTGACTTTATCCAGTACGCAGGAGTAGAAGCGCTTACGAACTCTTCAGAACAAACATTGGAGATGAAACGAATATTTAATGAACGCAGAGAAGTCATGCTAAAACGCCTCCGTGAAATCGGATTTGAGATAAAGCATGATCCTGTAGGGGCTTTCTACATATTGTGTGACGCTCGAAAATTTTCAAAGAACTCTTACGAATTTACTTTCGAAATACTTCGCGAGGCTCGTGTCGGAGTGGCCCCAGGAATAGATTTTGGAGAAAATGCTGAGGGTTTTCTTCGCTTCTCTTATACAAACTCGATGGAAAACATCTTCGAGGGCCTAGGCCGTATTGAAAATTATCTGCAAAGACGGTTCGGAATTTGAGAGGCCGTAGAATTTTTGTTACAAGAGATGAAATCTGCGATGAGAAGATTCTATTTTCCGCAGCGAACTTGCACTATCTGAAAAATGTTCTTCATTTTGGACATGGTGATTGTGTCACGGCGCTTGATGGCGCTTGTCTCTATGACGTGGTCCTTGAGCTGAACCATAGAAACGCATTAATTGGAACTATACGTAGTTCGACAAAGGGTGCCTTCGCTTTTCCCGTGAAGGTTGATCTGGCGTTCGGCTGTATAAGACCAGGACCGACGGAGGAAATCATACGGCACTGCACAGAGCTTGGAGTTGGTTCATTTTTCCCATTGCTTTTTGAACGATCTAATAGACGTCCCGATACAGCTCGGACCAGATGGATCAAGATCGCCTCGTCGGCTTGCGCCCAATCGGGCCGATCGACAATACCGGCGGTCAATGAGCCAATGGACCTTGAACAGTTCCTGGGCGCAGTTAGTAAGGATTCTTGTCTTATTTATTTCGCTCTTGATCGTGGAATCCCCCCACTCGGACTAGTTCTAGACGCTCATAACCTGGATCAAGCGACCTTCGTGATCGGGCCTGAAGGAGGACTTACTAACCAGGAAGAAGCACGGCTCGTAGCGGCCGGATTTGTTGCAGCGTCACTCGGTCCAACCACCTTGAGAACTGAAACGGCAGCTATTGTGGCTGTTGGGCTAACGATGGGTTGGAGATTGACCTACGCACGAGATTAAGCCTGACTGGTTTTCTCATGTCCTTTGTGTTCGAATTGCGAGCTTGCCTATTTTCAATTCGTTGACCCTCATGACACTTAGTGCTATTTTGTTTAAACGTGATAATTTAAATTTTTCGTATATTCACTGAAAGTTGTTTCTTCAAACAACCAATTGCTAAAAAGAATTTTGATTTTATGAACACAATGATTTATGAACTCCACACAGAGGTAATGGATGGCGACAAAGGATATCGATAACATTATTGATTTGTTGGAATTTTCGCCAAAACCACACTATACGTCACTTCCGTCTTTTCCTGACAATAAGACATTAGCCACGGTTCTCCCTGAAATAGCCTGGACAATAGAACAATTTGGGAAGACAGGCTTTGGCCCATGGATCGCTTTCACACTTGAAACCCCCGATGAAATCTGGGACCTCATGAATTTTCCTGAGGACATGGATCGTAAGGTACTACTTTATTTTAGCTTCTTTGGAGATCCCGACAAAGTTCCCGCATTTTGCGTTGAGGTCAATTGGTTGGAAGAAGGGCTGGAAGTCAACAACTTCGTTCTTTTAACAGAAAAAAAGAAATTGGAAAGTCTTCGAACCGGAAACATGGTATTCAGCGCTCACCGCGAGTGGGAACGCGAAAAGCTTGTTCGCAGCCTGAACGATGCCGCTCTAATGAAGTACGATGAAGACCGCCTCCAGGAGGCCCATGAACTTATTGAACAAGCTATTCATTTGAGTAGCGTTGGGCGAGCCTACCTGTTTAACAATCGCGGACTAATATGCTGGAAACTCGGGCTGATTGATAAGGCAAAACAGGATTTTCTGGCATCTATAAATCTCGATGGAGAAAACGGGGACCCTTACTTCAACCTTGGCCTTATCTATCTGGATGATTCGGATTATGAAAAGGCTCTGCAGTACTTAGACAGGGCTGTGAAAATGGATCCTGAAGACAGTCAGTTCCTTGCTGAATTGGGGCATCTCTATTTGGAGCTGGATCGGGAAAAAGAAGCCCTCAGGCTTTTTGAAAAGGCGTTTGCGAACGATCCCGATGACGCTCAGGTTGATTTTCACCTTGGCCATTATTTTCTTTATAAGAAGCGTGAACCGCGCAGTGCGGTAAGATATTACAACCGTGGGTTAAAAAAGGATCCGTCGGATCAATTTGCCCTTGCGGATTACGCAGTAGCCCACCTGATCCTTGGCAACAAAAGAAAGTCTTTGCAGGTGCGAAAAACCATAGAAGGGTCCAGCGACCTGGCCCCTTATACGGTTAGTCGGCTTGTTTATTTAAATCTGCAAATGGGATACTATGATGATGCGCTTGATTACTATAAAAAGGCCCTGGTTAACAAGGAACCTTTTGAACCTGAATGGTTACACTACAACGCTGCGCTGATTTATGCGCGCACAGGAAGATATAAGCAGGCCCTTGCCGTTTTGGACCTCGCTGTGCAGGTCGGTGGCGCAGAGGTAATCGAAAAGGCCCTTTCGGATGGCGCCCTGCAAAGGCTGAAAAAAAACCCCCTGTTTAGGAAGCTAGTCAGGATGTCCAACAAGAGGCAGAACGGTTAAATCGCGAAAGACATATATTTTGCTTCTCCGCAGTCAGGGTTTTCCGGGAAATGATCTTTTTGCTATTCGCAACCCAATTCTCTTCCCTGGCACTCATTAGGTTTCTGTACTATAAGGGGGTCACATTGAGGTGAGGGCATGATTGGCCTGGCTTCTTTGTTGACAACCAATCATTGGTTATAGCCGACCATGGTTTTAGGAGACTTGATGGAACCATTTCAGCATGGACAGGAACAAAACCCCTTAAAAGAGCTGCAACGAAAATTTGAAGAATTTTTGAACTGGCTCAAAAATTACATGAGAGGGTGGGGAATTTGGGCCGCAGGCGTAATTGTTATCAGCTTATACATCCTGTCAGGTTTTTATGTCGTCGGGCCTGGAGAAAAGGGTGTGGCTTTGCTTTTTGGCAAGGAATATTCAATTACTGAGCCTGGCCTACGTTACAGGCTTCCTAAACCTTTTATGAATCAAATCGTGGTCGACGTGAGTAAGGTAAGGCGAGCAGAGATAGGCTTCCGAAGCGATGGAACCAGGACCCGTTCTGTCCCGGCTGAATCCCTGATGCTCACCGGAGACGAAAATATCGTCGATGTTCAATTGTTCGTCCAATATATGGTTCAGGATCCGATAAAATTTCTTTTTGGAGCGGAAGCCCCCGAGAACACTCTTAGAGTTTCAGCCGAAGTGGCGTTAAGAGGCATAGTAGGTGAAAACACAATTGATTACACAATGACCAAAGGCAGGATGGAAATACAAAAGAAAGTAGAAGTCTATCTCCAGAAATTACTCGACAACTATGACACTGGATTGCAGGTGACTCAAGCTAGATTACTGGTTGTAGATCCACCCTCACAGGTCCAGGAGGCGTTTCATGATGTAGTGCGCGCATGGGAAGACAGGGAGCGGCTTATAAAGGAGGCTGACGGCTATTCCGAAGACATCATTCCCAAATCAAGAGGCCACGCCCAACAGGAAATCCGTCAGGCTGAAGCCTATAAGGTGGAACGGGTAATTCGAGCGCAAGGTGACGCTCAACGTTTTTCCCTGGTGCTTGGTGAGTACAAGAAAGCGCCTGCGGTTACCAGAGAAAGATTGTATTTGGAGTCCGCCGAGAAATTTCTGACTCCTGCCAGAAAGTTCATCACCCCAGGCCCTGATTCAAAGCTTATTCCTCTCCTGAATATCGCCGATCCAGACAAGGTTTTTCAAACACCGACTGTCTCGAACCCCGAGAGTGGCCCAAACCAGAAGCAGAAAGGCCAATAATAAGAATGCGTAAGTCAATTGTGATATTAATTGTGATTGCGTTGGCGGCCCTTCAATCCATGTTCATCGTGCAGCAGTGGCAGCAATGTGTCATTCTGGAATTCGGGAAATCGGTTCGAATAATCAAAGATCCTGGACTTTATTTTAGAATTCCCCTAATCCAGAACCTCATCACGTTGGAAAAACGAATTTTGGCCGCTGAAGCTAGACCCGCCGAATACATAACTCTCGATAAAAAGCGTCTGACAGTGGATACTGTATCCAGATGGAAGATTGACGAGCCTTTGGTATTTTTCCAAACTGTCAGGAATTATTCTGGAGCTATAGCCAGGCTGAACGACATTATCTTCGCGCTCTTACGGCAGGAAATAGCAAACCACAATTTCAAGGAATTTATTAGAGAAGAACGAGAAAAAATTATGAATCAGGTGACCAGTGGTACTGAAGAACAGGCACGCCGTCTTGGAATCAAGGTCATCGACGTCCGAATAAGACGTGTTGATCTGCCGGAGGAAGTTCAAAACAGCGTATTTGCACGAATGAAGGCAGAAAGAGAAAGAATAGCCAAGAGATACAGGGCTGAAGGAGATGAACAGGCACGAGAAATCAGGGCAGACGCAGATAAAAGGAAAGACATAATTCTTGCGGAAGCCTATAAACAGGCTCAAGCCCTCAAGGGAGAAGGAGAAGCGGAATCCGCCAAAATTTATGCTGAAGCATACAGCAAAGACGAGGACTTTTTTAGGTTTATTCGAAGTATGGAAGCTTACAAGAATATTTTTACCAAGAATACCACCTTCCTTTTAGGCCTGAATTCATCCCTGCTTCGTTTTATCGAATCGCCTTACACAGGAACCGACGCCATGTCGGACACTCAGAACTCCAATGTTCCAAATCAGTGATCGCTGTCATTTCATCAATTGAATTGACTTTGTTCATAATACGCATTAATTGTTTATTATACCTTTGCGCCAGTCTTAAGAAGTTGCTTATCTTGATCCGGCGCATCAGACCTTATTGTTTAATCCTGATCTCATTACTCAACTACTTAAATTAATTAAGGATCATTCAAAAATGAAGGCTTTACTCGTATACCCGTCTATCCCTGACACTTTTTGGAGTTTTAAACATATCCTCAAGTTTATAAGGAAACGGGCGGCTCACGTACCGCTTGGCCTCCTTACAATCGCTTCAATGATGCCCAAGGATTGGGACTTAAAACTCATTGACATGAATGTTGAACCACTTACGGACGCGGATTTAAAGTGGGCTGACACGGTGTTCATTGGCGCCATGGTAGTCCAGAAAGAATCTGTCAGAGATGTCATAAGCCGCTCCAAGAAATTTGACAAGAATGTGGTAGCAGGTGGTCCCCTTTTTTCAAGCACCCCAGAAGAATTCCCTGAAATTGACACCCAAATTCTTAACGAAGCTGAAATAACACTTCCCTTTTACCTTGAAGACCTATCCAAAGGGTCGGTGCAGAAAATCTATAGGTCTGACGAAAAGCCCGATATTACGCAGACTCCCTTGCCCAAATGGAACCTTATAAACATGAGTTATTACGCTTGCATGTCCATTCAATATTCAAGGGGTTGTCCATTTGATTGCGAATTCTGCGACATAGTCCATCTTAATGGACGCAAACCCCGCGTCAAATCCAACGAGCAAATGCTTCACGAATTTGAAACCCTGTACCAGATGGGATGGCGAGGCCGCTGCTTTATTGTTGACGATAATTTTATCGGCAACAAGACAAAAGTTAAATCACTTTTACACGAACTTAGGAAATGGCAGGAGGAAAGAAAATATCCCTTCTCGCTTTTTACGGAAGCGTCAGTCAACCTAGCGGAAGATCAGGAACTTATGTCATTGATGACTGCGGCCGGATTTGATTCGGTGTTTCTCGGTTTGGAGACTCCTGATGAAGAATGCCTCGCAGAGTGCGGAAAAAGGCAGAATCAGTCCAAGGACCTTGTGGAAGCTGTAAAAATAATTCAGAGGAACGGTATGGAAGTCATGGGAGGGTTTATTATTGGATTCGACAATGATCCTCCAAATATTTTCGAACAACAGATCAAGTTCATCCAAAGCAGCGGTGTCGTCAAGGCAATGATTGGTTTGCTTAATGCGATACCTGGCACAAGATTGTATCAGAGACTGCAAGAAGAAGGTCGGCTATTGACGGATTGTACCGGCGACAACTGTGACGGGTCTTTGAACTTTATACCGAAAAAGATGGACGCTGAGACAATTCGAGCCGGATATCAGGCGGTGCTCGATCATATTTATTCACCTAAAGAGTATTATAAACGAGTACTTGAGTTCTTGAAGGAATATAAACCTACTCGCCCTAAAAGAATAGACAAGTTGGAGATCAGGGCCTTTTTTTCATCCATTCTTTATCTGGGGATTTTGGATAAAGGGAAATTTTATTATTGGAAGTTATTGATGAACGCCTTTGTATTCCACAGGAAATCTTTCGGGGAAGCTGTATCAAGCGCTCTTTTCGGATACCACTTTAGAAAATTGCTCAGCAAATAGAATCTTGTCGGTACCGGCCGTGGATAGTCCTCTTGAAATGGAGCCACGGCCTGTATACGTCCCATCCTTTCTAACGAACAGATCATGCGACTGCTTCAGAAATATTTCCCCATTGAGGCGCATGCGCCACAATCCATCTCGGCCAAGCCTGGGGGGTTCCTCGATCGTCATATTCTTTTCAAAACCAGTGACATTGATCAATAATCTATTCCCTTCTATTTCTATGTTCGCATCCTGCACAGAGAAAAGGTAATTTCGGTAATCAGCCTTGCCGTCGCTTCTTATGCTGATGACGGTCCCTGTAGCGCCTCGCCAATCACCAAGAAAAACCGCTTGTTCAAGCTTAATTTTGTTGGGTTTTGTAGTCCAATAGGCATCTTCGATCAAAAACAACACACTGCCGCCCCAAATAAAAATAGCGCCGACAACAGCCAAAAGAATTATTGTCTTGTAGGTTCTCATCTTAGCTTTATTACCGGAAACGTCATGTTGGTTGGAAACGCAAACTTCACTCAGAAAAAGTGAGATTGTTCCAAAAAGAAGCCCGACGGATTCATAAAAAGGGTATGGCTCCAAAGAAGGAGGATACGGACTTCCGTCGGGCGATTACATGACTAGCTCATTTAGTTTAGCTTATCGTCAAAAACCTGTCAAGCAATAAATGCTAAAATTTGTATCCATTCAGTTTCGCGCGGCTAAGACCAAACGTATCACTCCTCTGGCGTAGGACATTCGCAGAGGCATTCGTAACAACATTTATGAATGATAGGGGGTCGGGCTTTTTTAAGGGTCTTGGGTCAAAAACAGAAGATTATATGGATCCTGATTCATATTATAGGCTAACTGATAAAGGGCGTTTTTCATCCGATCCTCCACATCAGCGTCGCTCTTTCTCATGGAAGTCACCACAGTGGTCAGGATACTTCTTGTCTTGGCCCCGTTATCTGTTATAGATCCAAAGCTAACCTTCCGCGCCACAACAGTGGGTCGGAGGTCTCTTTCAGCCAAGTTGTTGTCCGCCGGAACCGCCCGGTTCTCCGCCCAGTGGTATAATCTGGATTCGTTTTCTCTGAATATCTCTTGAATTCGACGAATGCCTAAATGCTTAGCGGGTTGCTCCATCGCGGATTTGACTTCAGACTCAAGCTTAGAGGCCTCACGATAGAACTCTTCGTCGGTTATCGGTTGGCCTCGCAGTCCCATGGCCAGAGCAAGCATTGGAGCTACAACAGAGACAAACGTTGAGATCTCATTTTCCTCCGGAAACTCCTTCTCCAAATCCTGAACCGTACGGAACAGATGAGCATAACAGTATTGAATCCGGCACGGAGCTTTGTTGTAACCTCCATACCGATCCACAACGAGCACCCCAGGAAAAGGATCATTTCCAAACACTGAGTGAGGGACCTTGGAAGAACGGTTCTTACCGAACTGAAAAATGCTCAACCGTGGGGTAGCGAAAAGCCAAACATAGCCGTTCTTTCCATCAGTGCGCCAACTCGTCTCATCGGCATGTTTCACAGGAGCAGATCTATATTCCTGTATCAGTCTGTTGGGGACATCCTCGAACATCCGACCGCACCGATGAAAGATATCCATCAGGCTACCCGCCCCAACACCGGTATGTTCGGAGATTCGTCCCATCGGAAGACCTAACAAATAGTACATCGAGCCTCTTGCAAAAGTGTTTTTTGGGGGTTAAGCATGTGTAATAAATGAGCTTCACGGGCAGTCCCGTGGTATAGTGTTTTTAACAGAAAGACGCTTTGTCACAGGAGCCACCAGTGAAGCGTAGAAAGAGAATATCATGGTTGATGGGAACCCTGCAACGAAGTCTGTTTCCTAAATTGGAAGAGTCTTGGAATGGCCCTTTAACTGAAAAAGAGAAACAGCTTGTGTCGATCTTGGAGTTGGTTCAGGTTGAGAGATTCATTCCCAAAAGCTCTGATACTCAGTGGATGGGTAGAAAGCTTCGTGAGCGTGAATCGATAGCACGGTCTTTTGTTGCGAAGTCTGTTTGCGGATATCCTTTCACAAGCGCATTGATTGAGGCGCTTAAGACCACGCAGAGTTTGCGTAAGATCTGTGGTTTTGAGAAGGCTTAACGCATTCCTTCCGAGTCTACCTTCTCCAGGGCTTTTGCCGAGTTTGCTGATAGTGGTCTTGGCGAGAGGGTCCATGAGGCTTTGGTTGACCGATCTTTGAAAACGGAACTGGTAGGTCACATATCGAGGGACGCTACTGCGATAGAGGCTCGCGAGAAACCAGTAAAGAAACCGCCAAAGCAAAAACCTTCTCCTAAAAAAAAGGGGCGTCGGGCCAAGGGGGAACACCAACACAATGAAGCAAAACGTTTGGAGCGTCGGCTCCATCAATCGGCGGAGCAGGCGTTAAATGAATTACCTGTGGTCTGCGATGTCGGTACTAAGAAGAACTCCAAAGGATACAAAGTGAGTTGGATTGGCTATAAGTTTCATGCCGATGTCAACGATGTGGGCTTGCCAATAAGTGTCGCGATGACCTCAGCATCATTACACGACAGTCAGGTTGCCATACCACTCATGAAGATAGGCACCTCCAGAGTAATCTATTTCTATGATGTTATGGATTCGGCCTATGACGCTGGGCCTATTTACGAACTTAGCAGGAGTCTGGGACATGTGCCTATAATAGACAAGGATTCGCTTGGCAAAGACATTATTCCCATGGCTCCGCATGAAACGAGCAGGTATAAGGAAAGATCAGTCGTGGAGCGTTTCAATAGTAGATTAAAAGAGGAATTCGGCGGGCGCAATATCATGGTTCGAGGAGCCCAGAAGGTAAAGATGCATCTAATGTTCGGAGTGATGGCAATCTTTGCTGATCATTTGCTTAAGTTGGCGACCTGATCTCCCCAGAAATTACATTATATTCGATCAACACTATAATTGCGCCCAAAGAGTGGAGAAATATCGTAAAACTCGATAAACATGGATAAACGATAGGTCCAATTTCACAAATAGCCTCAAGAAGGTCCGACGGACAAGACCAACTCGTCGTTTATTGTGACTTTTGCAGGAGGCTCCATCGTTATCGCCTTGGCAATCAGCTGATTCCCATACAGGCTTTTGGGAAGGACCCCTGGAACCCGAGGAGTGAAGTTCTTGTGACAATGCGGACAATGCCGCCTGGCCAATCTATACAAGACTTTTTCAGGTTTCGTGGAAGGTGTGTCAAGAACGCTCCTCTCCTCTATTCCCTTTTTCTCGAGTTGATTGCCACATTCAGGACATAACTCCGGCTCGGCGGCAAGTTCCACAACCCGATCGACCTGCGGCGCCTCATGGCTCTTGCGGCCTTATCCGTTGTGGCCTAGGCGTCCGCCCTTCGGCTTTTTTTCTTTCTCCTTAACGTTTGCTTTAACAGGTAGTTTGGATGATGGAGTCGAAGATCCAAAAAATCCAACTTTTTCGTTTTGTCTCAGCTTCCCTAACGCTTGTTTGAGTCGACCAACCTCGTCTTCTAGCTGGTCAATTTTCCGCTGTTTATCCAAGCACAAAGAACAAGTGTTTATACCCGTCAGCGCCGACCCCTGAGGACTGACGTTGGACTTACTTCGTCCTGCTCCATCTCTAAAACATCTCTGAGAAAATCGCGATAATAAAATTCAGTTCACAAAAAGATTTTCCCCCACCTGACTGAATGGATACTAAAATTTCGAATACCTATAAGTTTGCCTTCGATATGGCAACATCACGAAATCTGATACAAAAATGTCTCATCGCCCCATGATCTGGATTATTACATTATACGAATAGTTACTGGTAATTTGTGAAACGATTTGATAAACGTTGTTGACCACATCTTATTTCCTGAAGGCAGGCCAAAGTTGAAAGAAGACCCGATAATCCTCAAAACAACGCGAGAAATTGAGACACTCCGGGAGGCAAATAGAATTGTCGCCAACATTTTGCAAAAACTCAGTGAAGTTGTGGCCCCAGGAATAACAACCGGTGAACTTGACAAGATCGCATGCGCGATGATCAGAAACGCAGGGGCAAAACCTGCTTTCAAAGGATACTGCATGAGTAATCGAAGACCATATCCGGCATGTATTTGCTCTTCCGTCAACGA
Source organism: uncultured delta proteobacterium (assembly GCA_963798475.1). GTDB lineage: Bacteria > Desulfobacterota > Desulfomonilia > Desulfomonilales > Desulfomonilaceae > CAJBEZ01. Next base: position 117,221 of record CAWCTI010000013.1, on the reverse strand, counting down.
GCAGGTCGTTCATGGTATCCCGGGGTCCAGGGTCCTCCATGAAGGCGATATAGTTGGCGTGGATGTTGGCGTGGTATTCAAAGGATTCGTAGGCGACGCCGCCAGAACATACCCCGTAGGGGCAATTTCTGAGGAAGCGAAACACCTTCTCGCTGTGACTGAAGAGTCTCTTTACATGGGCATTGAACAGGCCAGGATCGGAAACCGTCTACAACAAATATCAGCAGCGGTTCAAAAGCACGTGGAGTCCCATGGGTTTGCAGTAGTACGGGATTTTGTAGGGCATGGAGTCGGCCGTAAAATGCATGAACCACCACAGATACCCAATTATACAGGAGTGGGTGGAAATCCACGTCTTGAAGCGGGCATGACACTCGCCCTCGAACCCATGGTCAACCAGGGATCATGGCGGGTAAAGCTTCTTGATGACGAATGGACCGCTGTGACGGGCGATGGTAAACTGTCGGCCCACTTCGAACACTCAATAGCGATAACCGAAGATGGTCCTTACATATTGTCCGTGCTCTAAACGCCTGGACGATTCATACCCAACGTTTTTGCGGAACAAAAGCATGATTCCCATTTGCTCAATAGATAAGCAGTTTCCAAAAAATTCTTGGTCAAACTTTTTGGCTTGGATAAATTGAAAGACTACAAATCCATATTTGCCGGTAAGAGAATTACGGTGATGGGATTAGGTCTACTCGGCCGCGGGCTCAACGATACTCTTTTTCTTATCGAGTGTGGCGCTGAAGTTACTGTTACGGACTTGAAAAGTCAGCAACAGCTCGCTTCTTCCCTTAAAAAGCTTGGGGAATTACCATTACGCATTAAAGTAGGTGGACATGATCCCGTTGATTTTGTGGAAACAGACATGGTCCTTCGAAACGCCGACGTTCCACTGTCGTCGCCATTTCTCAAACTGGCCAGAGACCACAGAGTCCCGATTGAGATGGATGAAAGCCTCTTTTGTAAATATTTTAAGGGCACTGTCATTGGAATTACTGGTACCCGAGGAAAAACCACTACAACGGAGATGGCTTTCAGGGTGTTGCAACGGCTTAAACAAGGGGTGTTCCTCGCTGGAAACATAATGGGAGTTGCAACTCTGCCCCTTTTGAAAAAGGTCAATGATCGGGATACTGTCGTCATGGAATTATCAAGCTGGCAATTACAGGGTTTCCATGAAGCCCAAATTTCCCCAAATGCGTCTGTCTTCACAAATATTTATCCAGATCATTTAAATCGGTACCAAGGCATGGAAGAATATATATGCGATAAAAAGGCCATTTACATGTATCAAAAGGGCGCTGATTTCTGCCTATTCAACGGGGACCAGGCCGCCACAAAACGCCTCTATGAAGAAGCTCCGGCTGGAAGAGATTTTTTCACACGTGCGGATGCGCCGGTCGACCTGAATCTGAAGATTCCAGGGGACCACAACGTTTCAAATGTTGCGTCTGTATGGCGTCTGTCAACCAAACTTGGGGTCGAAGACAGTATAATTAGAGACGTTTTAGAAAACTTTGAAGGGGTTGAACATAGGCTTGAGCCGATAGGCTCAAAGGATGGGGTTCGGTTCATCAATGATTCGACCAGCACTACACCTATCGCTGGTATCATGGCGCTCAGATCTATTCATACCGAGAGGATCTTTTTGATAGCAGGGGGAGCGGACAAGAAACTTGATTTAAGGCCGTTTGCTGAAGCGGCTTCCAGAAGGGCCCATAAGATAGCCCTACTGGAAGGAACCGCAACATCAACTCTTTCCTCAGACCTGGCGTTTTATGGTGCCCAGAACAAGATTATCGGTGTTTTTGACAATCTAAAAAAGGCTGTGTTGTGTCTTTATGAAGAGGCTTCAGCGGGTGACACCATTCTTCTTTCACCAGGTTGCGCTTCATTTGGTCTTTTTAACAATGAGTTTCACCGGGGAGACTGTTTCAAGGCCATTGTGACGGAAATTCTTTCATCATAACGCTCCGGCCGGCATCAGTCTTGCTGAAGAACTTGCTCGACAAATAGAGCCTTAACCACACGGTTTGAGGGAGTTGTTATAAAGATATCTATTTCAGCGTCGAAGAGCTTGATTCAATGCTACACTTCGAAAAGTCTATTGGTTGTTTGCAGTTTTTACAGGTATGCGATCGATCAAATTCGTCTGAAAAGATTTCCTTCTCAGTTCCGCAATTGGGGCATTTGCAGGTGAATGAACTCAGGTTCTTGTTTGCTTCTAACCCGGGGCAATGCATCGGCGTACTCATTTTTTCCACCTCTCTATACGACATTTGTGTGAGCCAAAGCTCGGTACTAATATTTATAATTTAGACGTAACACACATGCAATACCAACGACAAATCCTTTAGTCGTCGTAACTGCTTCGCATATGATTATCCAAAACAAATATTTTTAAACTTTAAATTAATCCAATGAGGTAAACGGTTCGGAAAGAACTAAAAGGGAAACGTCTCACAAAGTTGAGGGAAACCTCACTCTTCTTGGGCCGACACAGTGAAACCAAACTTTGTGAAGATTCAGAACGTGCGTCTTAAGTCATGAATATAAAGGAATTCTTAAAAGCCGTATCAGAGATCGTTCCCTATTAGCCTTCAAGAATCATTCGCAGTTCCTTGAGTTCCTTTTTAATTTCAATGAGCAAGTCTCTGTAATCGGCCTGAGTGTCGGACGCAGCATTTTCCATACGACTCTCAAGAGCTTTGATCTCTTCTTTTACTCTCGTCGACTTAGGTGCCTTAGCCGCCTTTTTCTCCGCCGCTGCCTGCTTCTTCATCTCTTGAAGCCTTTTCTTGGCACCGGCGATGGTGAATTTCTCGTCGTACAGGAGATGTTTTATCTCAAGGAGTAATTCCAGGTCCCTCTTGTGATAAAGCCTTTGCCTCGCTCTGGTACGAGTGGGCTTAAGGATTTTAAACTCTGATTCCCAATACCTTAATACATAAGGCTCAACATTCAGAATTTCGCTAACTTCACCAATTTTAAAATACTGCTTCTCCGGAATTGCGATGGTCATTGCAAACCCACCCCTCCACATGAGAATCCACCAAACGCCAAACTAGGAGGTCGAAACAGCTAATCGCTAAACCGTTCCAGCAAAAAGCCACAATCTTATCATTCTCTTACAGCGATTCCTAACTCTGCTATCAGAGCCGTAATCACCTGAGAATGAACCACCTGGACTTCAGCGTCGGTGAGGGTTCGATCCTCGGACTGATACCGGATCCGGAACGCCATACTCTTAAGACCCTCCGGAATCGATTCACCACGATATAAATCAAATAGGATCACTGAGGTAATGATATCATGCCCTAGACGTGAAATCAAGAGTTTAATCTTATCTTCTGAACAATTTGTTTCAACTATGACCGACAGATCTCTCTCGATATAAGGATAGCGAGGAAGCGGGTTAAAAACTCTATCCTTGCTTGACTGAACAAAAAGAGGCTCTAGAAAAACGTCAAAGATCTGGACCTTCTTACTTAAACCAATTTCTCTGGTCTTTTCCGGAGACAACTCCCCAATGAATCCAATATTCTCCCCTTTAACCAATACATCCGAAGACTTACCTGGACGGAGGAAAGGTCTGTCCGACAACGCATATTGAACATTTTCTATTCCCAATCCATCCAAAATATTTTCAAGCGCGCCTTTTATGTCGAAAAAGTCAACTTCTGGTCTAACTTCAACTTTTCCAAGTATGTCAACCTCTCCTCTGCTAAAATGCCATATGTTAGGATACCTGGAACCACAGGCGGCGCCTGTCAGTTTTAAATGCTCCACAGGTGTCTCTGCCCCCAATACAGGAACAAATGTCCTGCCAATTTCATATAACCGTAGATTTTCATTCTTGAAATTCAGGTTCCTCTTTAACGCGCCCATTAATCCAGGGAGTAGAGATCGCCGCATAACAGAAAAATCTTCAGTTAATGGATTCAGCAAAGCAAAATCAACTTCACTATTAAAATCTTTTCGGAACTGGTCATTTGCATTAACAGATATGAACGACATGGTTATGACTTCCGTAAAACTCGAGGCGTTCATAAGGTCTCTGACTTTGTTGACCAGGTTGTACTCGCGTTTTGTGTGGTCAGGCTCAGTTCTACAGACCGGCATCGTCGCTGGAATATTCTGAAATCCGTGTATACGAGCTACCTCCTCGATATAGTCAATCTCCCTTTCCAAGTCCCATCGCCAACTTGGGGCCACACATTCTAATTCCCCATCAACTCCACCAAGGTCTTTAACCGCTACTCCTAATCTCTGAAGGTAAGACTTCATCTCGTTAGAGGAAATGCCCAGTCCCAACGTCGCGTTTGATTTCGACGTCCTAAATGAAACAACTTTCCTGATAATCGGCTCCGGATAAACATCTATGATTCCTTTGAGTATATTTCCGCCCGACCAAGACTGGATACAACTCACCACCCGATTTGCAGCCCATACGCACCCGTCAGGATCAACTCCTCTTTCAAACCGGAACGAAGCCTCTGTGGACATTCCTAACGCCTTAGCCGTTCGGCGTACTCCAAAACGCTCGAAACAGGCGCTTTCGATTACCACTGTGTTCGTGGAATCCAGGATCTCGGAATTGAGCCCTCCCATTATTCCAGCCAGCGCGACAGATTTCTCAGCATCCCGAATCATGAGAGATTGGTCCGGAAGTCGGCGTTCTATATTGTCCAGTGTCTGAAAAATCTCACCTTTGACACATCTTCGAACCACGATTTTTTGTCCGCCGAGAGAAAAATAATCAAAAGCGTGTAACGGTTGACCACATTCCACAAGAACATAGTTAGTCGCGTCCACTATGTTGGAGATGGGTCTTACTCCTACCCTGAAAAGCCTCAACCTAACAGGGAAAGGGGAAACCTTTACCTCAACATGGTCAATCATTTTGGCGACGTAACGTGGACACAAATCAAAGTCCGGAACTTCCACAGCGAGTTCGTTGTTTATGTCCCCGCCTGATTCTTCGAAGTCGACAGTAGGGAGCTTGACAGTCTTGCCGGTAAGGGCTGCAATCTCTCGAGCTACACCTATTATGGAAAGACAGTCTCCCCTGTTTGGAGTAACCGACACTTCGAGAATCACGTCTTCAATACCGGGAAATACTTGAATCAAAGGAACTCCTACAGGAGTATCTTCCCCAAAAACCAGCAGGCCTGAAGCATCTTCGCCGAGACCAAGCTCCTTCTCTGAACATAGCATGCCCGGAGACTCAACCCCTTTTATGGTCATGCGCCCGACTTTTATGCCTGATGGAAGATCTGAACCTTCTGGAGCGTACGGGACTATTAAACCAACTTTCGTATTGGGCGCGCCACAAACAACTGTTTGGGCCGTCTCTCCCAAATTGATATAGGCAAGTTTCAATTTATCCGAATTAGGATGAGCCGTAACTTTCTCAATCTTTCCGGTAAGACAGGATTTTAAATCTATCCCCACATGGGTCAGAGATTCTATTTCTATGCCACCCATAGTAAGGACCTGAGCCAATTCCTCCGGCTCCATATCAATGTCTACGAACTCCTTCAGCCAATTTAAGCTGACGAGCATAGCTCTTCACCTCTCATTAAATTATCGTTCATTGTTAGATTGTGTAAGGGCGAGAAAACGTGCGCCAAGAGCGACAGTTTCACTCTAGCGCAAGGCGTTTTTTCAAAACTGACTTAAGAAACGGATATCGTTTTCATAAAACAATCGGATATCAGGTATCCCATACTTGAGCATCGCTACTCTTTCAATGCCCAAACCAAACGCAAAACCGGAATAAATATCAGGATCATAATTAACGAATTTGTAAAGCGCCGGGTCTACCATGCCTGACCCTAAAATTTCCAGCCAGCCTGTAAACGAGCAGGTTCTACAACCCGACCCACCGCAAATCACACATTGTATATCCACTTCGGCTGAAGGTTCCGTGAATGGAAAGAAACTTGGCCGAAAACGCAAAGCCAGCTTGTCTCCGAAATATTCCCGAGCAAACGCTTTCAATACTCCCTTCAAATCAGAGAAGGAAACCCTTTCGTCAACCCACAGCCCTTCGATTTGCATAAACATGGGGGAATGAGTTACATCAGCGTCACGTCTGTACACTTTACCCGGGCAAATAACTTTGACCGGCGGTTTGCGCTTCTCCATGGTCCGGATTTGAACTGGTGAGGTATGAGTCCTCAATAGAACATTCTCGGAAAAATAAAACGTATCCTGCATATCGCGAGCTGGATGATTCTTCGGCATATTCAGCGCTTCAAAATTGTAATAGTCGATTTCAACTTCCGGACCTTCAGCCAATTGGAACCCCAGTCCGGAAAAAACATCAACCAACTCTCGCGTCACCCGGTTGAGAATGTGAGGCCTGCCCAACGGCATGCGTCTGCCGGGCAACGTTACGTCTATGGATTCCAGAGCGAGTTGAGAACGTTCAAGCTCATTGCGCAAATATGCTTCTCTGACGTCGAACAGGGATTCCAGGTCAGTTTTAATTTGATTTGCGAGCTGACCGACGGCAGAACGTTCTTCAATGGGAAGATCTTTTAAGCCCCTCAAAACCCGGGTTAACTCGCCCTTTCGTCCCAAAATTCTGATTCGTGAATCACTTAAGGCCTTGAGATCGAATGTTTGTTCTATCAGAGCAACTGTTGAAGCTCTGAGGGAATTTAGTTGCTCTTTCATGCCTCAAGGACCCTTTCTGATAAATCAATCATTGAAAAAAATATGCCGGAGATCCCGAACTTAGTCTGCGAATCATCAGTGGACATGGAAACGGTCCTTAGGACCGCTTCCTGGACAATAACTCATTCTTGCATTCTTGAAAATACGCTCATGGGTTGACAAGACCTAGGAACAACAAGCCCTGTCAAACCTGCAATGCCTGTTGGGCCTGCTGAACTATCCCTGAGAAGGCTGTAGGGTCCGCTACGGCTATATCCGCCAGAATCTTTCTGTCCAGTCCCATGCCCGCCTTTTTGATGCCTTCCATAAAACGGTTATAAGGTAGTCCGTTCAGCCTGCAAGCGGCATTGATTCTGGTTATCCATAAACTGCGAAAATCCCGTTTTCGGACCTTCCTGTCTCTGTACGCGTAACACAGAGCCCTCTCAAGGGTCTCCTTCGCCTGCTTCAAGGTCCGGCTTCTACCACCTACAAAACCTTTCGCTGCCTTTAATATTTTTTTTCGCCTCGCCCTACTGGCGGGCGAACATCTAACTCTGGGCATGTCTAACTCCTTAAAATCTTCACATTAAGCAAGCCACTTGACGCTTCAGTTAAAAAGCGAATCCAGGCTTCTTCAATTGTCTCCTGATTTGATACCACGCAGCGAATAATCAACCGTAAGGCAACAATCTCCTGATCTGCGGGGAATCTTCAGGGCTCATGTATCCGCCTTGTCGTAGCCCTCTCTTCTGCTTCGTTGTTTTTGAGGTCAAGATATGGCTGTGATAAGCTTTCTTTCTTTTTATTTTACCGCTTTTCAAAACCGTAAATCTCTTCGCCGCGCCTCGGCATGATTTCATTTTCGGCATATTTAAGCTCCTAAGAATTCTCGACTAACAAAATTCGTCCACTGATATTCACCAAAAACGCGCTCAGTTTATAGCCCATATTTAAAGAATCGTGTTCCAGCGCACTACTTGACTCATTTATACGTAAAAGTCTCTTCAGTGAACATTCATGTGATAAAGATCGCAATACCGGCAAACATCGCTTTAACGCCAGGCCAAACGTCGTCTAAGTTGTGCAAGGCGTTCACAGGTTGTCCTGTCCATCAAACTTCTTTTTATACCCTATTAAGTCCTAGGAAACAATTTTTTTATAATTCTTTAAATTCATTATTTGACATCAGCGCTTGCCGATGATAACAATTCCGTCCGAATCTGATTGACGTCTGTTCTTGAGAGGCCTCCCATCAAGCATTTTACTGATTGATAGGTCGTTGGCTGATAGAAGCGGTATTTTAAATCATTACAAATTGTTAAGTAACGACCTGAAATACAGTTGGATAAATTTCCAAATTACCTGAATCTTTTTCAGCAACCTGTGGTCTTAACATAATAAAACTATCCTGCGCTCAAGAAGACGGTGGCTTTTTACGATATTGTAGTTCTTAAAACTACTAATGTCCGGCAAAACGTAATTACAGATTCTTAAGTCATCTTGAAAAGTTATGTATTAACACCAACCGACTTTTTCGGCCTCGGTCGCTATTGTAAATGAGGTCGTCAATGTCATAACTGCAAATTTGTCCTATTTAGGAGGAACCGTTTTGGAAAGATGTAAAACTTGTGGTAGAGAATTTTCGGCAAACCAGACAATGACCTATTCAGTGTACGGTTATTGTTCATGGGAATGTTTAATGAACAAAAGAGGCCGTTCGCCTCAATCGCCAAGGAATCAGAAGAAGTCCAACCCACACAAAAATTCCGGACAGCACAGATCCAGGTGGGCTTGATTCCTTTTTTGGGGCAATCCCGGCATTGACTTTGAGGTTCTTCAACAAATCCAATTTCTTTGCGTCAACAGTTTTGTCCTCGGTAAAGACTTCACAGCCTGCAATTGATATTTTCGGACAATTTCAGGGCTAAATCCCGCTAGTTTGTGGTTTATTCATCCTGACAATAGATGTTTTCCGGAATTGCGACCATTGCAATCGAAAACCGCCGTGCGCTAGCTTTGCCCTAAACCCCCATTATTTAGGAAACTAACATTCCAGCAAAGTCTACATTAGACTTTCCCGATGATTAGGTGTTGCTTAAACGCTCCACCAATGGCTTAAATGTAAGAGTCCCAAGCTGGAGGTGGATGCGTGGCGTGGAGATTTAAAAAATGAACAAACCCGATTATCCCAGTATTGTTCAAACCCTTGACGAGACACATCATAAACTGGCGCGTCTTGCGCTAGACCAAAGCGTGGGAACGGCACAAGGAAAAACATTTTCAGACATAGTCCCGCCGGACTCAATCCTATTGAGCGAAACAGTAATTAGCGACCTTCGTTCAATGGCCGCCTCTGAATCCGACACTGAGCGAAGGGATATGATCGAACGCGTTTTCTTAGCGTGCATGGACCTCGCAATTGAATCTGAGACTTCTTCCCTTGCCGACATGTTTAGGTTTTATATGGAAAAAGGAAGAATGATCGTTCAAGGGGAAAAAATCCCCGCTTTGGAAATTGTCCCTTGGCTGCAAAATCAGGACAGATTTGAGCTCAGAGAAGAAATGCGAAAAGAAATTGGCATATTTTCCCGGGCCATTCTAAATCCTATTCTATTAAGTATCTTGGATACTTTTACACTCAAAGTGAAGGAAAGTTTTGGGTTCCGAAGTTACGCCGACTACGTGGAATATAAGAGGAACAGCTCTTTTGAGGTTTGGCAGAATGAATTTATAAATTTTTTGTCAGAGACCGACGATCCGTACTTTAGTAAGGCGCGTCCGTGGGTTGAAGCTCAGTTGGGTCGCCCCCTGGAAGATTTGAACCGGAGCCATGCTCTTCGTTTGCTCCGAATTGACGCTTTTGACAAATATTTCACGAGAAACTCCCTAATCGAATTTGTTCATAAGACATTCCTTGGATTAGGATTAGACTTGGCCCGGCAAAAAGATATAATAATCGACATTGATGATAGCCCTGAACGGAACCCCAACGCTATTTGCGTGCCTGTTGATTTGCCTGGAGAAATTCATGTTCTGCTTAAACCAGTAGGTGGCTTGGTGGACATGGAAGCGTTGTTACATGAAATGGGGCATGCTTTCTTTCTCAGGGGATTCTCAGCCAATTCCCCCGTTGAACATCGGAGGCTATGTCGATCTTCAGCGCTTGATGAGTCTTTCGCCTTTTTGTTCATGCAACTAACAGAAAACCCGGCTTGGTTAAGGGACATCGCAAAAGTCGACACATCTGAGGCTGACGAGTTAAGCGCCATTATGGTAATTAAAAGATTGCTGCTGATTCGCCGTCACGTTGGAAAATTTCTTGCCGAAAAGGAATTATTCCAGAATGGTGTTTTCAAAGATTCGAGTTATTACTGCAAATGGCTGAACCGTGCTACTGGTTTTAATTACGAGCCTGATGGCTATCTTATCGACATGGACCCGGATTTTTATTCTGCAGAGTATGTATGGGCCTGGGCCGGAGCTGATCTTGTTCAACAGCATTTGTATGATGAGTTCGGAATAGATTGGTTCCAAAAACCTGAAGCAGGCGATTTTCTTAGACAAATATCTTTTGAGGGCCGTAAAAATTCACTCGAGGAAGCTCTGTCAAAATTTTGTGGAACAACCCTGAGAATGCCTAATTTTGATTAGACATACGTCAGCTTCGACGTAAAGTAGTCCTAAAATTAGCATTGGCGTTCGAGTCCAAAACATATTGAATAGATCGTTTGCGCTTGTTACGGAGGCCGGCATTGGATCAAATCGGAGTAGTAGAAACTCAATATCTCCAATTTGGTGGTTTAAGACTGGAGTCGGGTGGATACCTGGGCCCCTTAATCGTCGCGTACGAGACTTACGGCGAATTCAATGACAAAAAAGATAACGCCGTGTTAGTGCTTCACGCTCTCTCGGGAGACGCTCACGCCGCAGGATTGGACGAAAACGGCCGAACTGGTTGGTGGGACGCAATGATTGGTCCAGGCAAAGGGATCGACACAAACAAATACTTCGTAATCTGTTCGAATTGCCTTGGTGGATGTAAAGGGACAACAGGCCCGACGAGTATCAATCCCGATACCGGGGCCGCTTATGGCAGGTCATTCCCATTGATCACAATCAGTGACATGGTAAATGTACAGGCAATGCTTGTGGAAAAGCTGGGTATACAAAAGTTGCATACCGTGATTGGCGGGTCTATGGGCGGAATGCAAGCTCTCGATTGGGCCTGCCGTTACAGCGATAAACTTGAATCCGCGGTGGTGATAGCGGCTACAGCGCGCCTTTCTCCGCAGGGTATCGCATTCAATTGGGTGGGACGAAACGCCATACGTTCCGATCCGGTCATTCCAGTTAACCACTCGGACTCAACCACCGGTGACGTGAAGTCAGGGCGTGGCCTCGCTGTTGCCAGAATGATCGGCCACATTACCTACCTCTCTGAAGAAACCATGCAGGCAAAATTCGGAAGAAAGCGGACCTTACGGGACATGGATGGAACAACTTACAGTCTCGGGGAAAATGAAGGTCTTGGCGGAGAATTCGAGATTGAATCCTATCTCCAACATAAAGGTAGTTCCTTTATGGAAAGGTTTGACGAAGATTCTTACATCATAATAACCAAGGCAATTGATTATTTTGACCTTGTTAGACAATATGGAGACATGGTAAGCGCGTTCAAAAACATTACCGCCAAAATGTTTATCATATCTTTCACGTCGGATTGGCTATATCCGACCTCGATGTCTATGGCGATAGTCAGGGCTCTGCAAGCGGCTAAAAAGCACGTATCGTTTGTAGAAGTGGATTTGCCCTATGGTCACGATTCTTTCCTGGTTCCACAAGGTATGCCTACCCTAACCAGAATAGTAAGAGGCTTTCTAAAGGGTGTCTGACCAAGTTTTAGAAATCCGCACCCCATTTCATGAATTTGAGGTTGGGTTCAACGTCATTATAGATTTGATCACCCCAAGCACCAGGGTTTTGGACTTGGGTTGTGGTTCCGGCACTCTGCTTGCCAGATTGCGCGACGAAAAGGACGTTGAAGGCTGCGGCGTCGAACTGGACCAGGAAAAGGTGATTCGCTGCACGGAGAAGGGCATAAGGGTCATGACTCTCGATCTTGATCACGGTCTAGAAGGGTTCCCCGATTTGAGTTACGAGTATGTGGTTCTGAGCCGAACACTCCAGCAGATCATCAATCCTGAACGACTGGTGCGTGAAATGTTGAGAGTTGGGTCTAAATGTATAATTGCGTTTCCTAATTTTGCACAGTGGAAGATAGCTCTCAGATATCTGCTCACAGGTAGAACGCCGATCGTCAAAACCTTTCCACATCCATGGTACAACACGCCCGATATTCATAGAGTTACGATAAGTGATTTCCGCTATTTTATTCACGATATCGGCGGAAGAATCGAAAAGGAGATTTTCATAATTAAAGATACCCCTGGAACAAATATTTCTTGGCCTAACGGCCGAGCCGAATGGGGTTGTTTCCAGATTTCCGCTCAATAGCGCTCGTTAGCTCTTTTTAAACACTCCATAATATATTCTTGTCACTCGTCACTTTCTGGACCCAAAGACGCTTTGTTTACCTAGAGAGTTCAAAGATCAAACGATTTTCGACTCTTCCGCGATAATTACTTTGATTAAACTTGACCACGCGTACGTTGTTGTCTTAATCTAATTATTTTGTGTGAATATAATGGTCTTTTGACGATAAACTACAGGCGTTGATTAATGATCAATTTAATTAAAGGCTTTCACGACATTCTACCGGATCAATCCCTGAAATGGGCCTTCATCGTAGACAAGGCTAGGAGGCGCCTTTCACGGTTCGGTTTTCGAGAAATTATTACTCCTGTTATGGAAAAAACCGAACTGTTTCAGAGGGGCATTGGTCAGACTACCGATATCGTTGAAAAGGAAATGTACACGTTTTCCGATCTCAGCGGCGACTCCCTGAGTCTGAGGCCTGAAGCCACTGCAGGCATACTCCGATCTGTGGTCGAACATTCCCTGCTGAGGCATGAACAATCACTAAAGCTTTTCTCAATTGGACCAATGTTTCGTCGAGAAAGGCCTTCCAAAGGCCGGTTCCGTCAGTTTTTCCAAATCAACGCCGAAGTTCTGGGCGATAATTCCCCTCTGATTGACGCGGAGACTATCCTTGCCGCAACCTCAATTTTAGAGGACATCGGAACTCAAGACTTTTGCGTGGATGTAAATTCCGTAGGTTGCAAAGATTGTCGGAACATTTATAGAGTTGAGTTGAGACAATTTCTCAAACCCTCATTCGGTCGTCTATGTCCCGATTGCCGACGGCGATTCGATACCAACCCCCTCAGGGTCCTGGATTGCAAGGAACCAGAGTGCATCTCCATTTGCCGGAATGCTCCACTGATTTCCGACTGGCTCGATACAGCTTGTAAAGATCATTTTGGTCAGGTTATTGGTGCCCTGGATTCGTTGGGAGTGAGCTACCGGGTTGAGCCTCGTCTGGTCAGGGGCCTGGACTACTATTCCAGGACGGCCTTTGAGTTTGTTAATTCCAGATTGGGCCGAACCAAGGCAATCGGTGGTGGAGGGCGCTACGATTCGCTAATCTCCGAACTTGGTGGGCCAGATGTTTCCGGGATTGGTTTTGGGATAGGAATTGAACGGCTTTCCATGAATCTTCCGGATGAAGGGCCGCTGTATCAAAGGGAAATTGATGTTTTTGTCGCAATAATAGGGGCAGGCGCACGTTATAAATGCTTCGAAATAGTCAACCAGTTAAGAAGGGGTGGACTATCCGTCGAAGCCCGATATTCCGACATGAGCCTCAAGGCTCAAATGAAGTTGGCGGCCCGGCTTGGCGCACAGTGGGTCATTATGGTCGGCGAAAATGAGTTGACTCAGGGACAGGTCACTATTCGCAACATGAAAACCAAGGAACAGCTCCTGGTTGAACTCGGCGCAATCGAACAGGTGGTTCGAGGAGAAAAAAGTTGACGTTACAAATATTGGATGGATGGAAACGCACACATCTTTCTGAGGAATTGACAGAGTCAGATGTTAACAAACGGGTCATCCTTATGGGATGGATCCTTCGACGCCGGGATCATGGTGGCGTTATTTTCATTGATTTGAGAGATCGCAAGGGCTTGGTCCAGTTGGTTTTTAATCCTGAATTTTCTCAGCAGACTCATGCCCAGGCCCACAATCTTAGGCCTGAATGGGTCATTGCGATCAGGGGAGAAGTTCGCCCGAGACCGGATGATTCTCTGAATCCCGATATGGCTACGGGCAGGATCGAAATATTTGTAGATGAACTCAAAATACTTAATTCTTCGGATCCGCCTCCATTTCCATTGGATGAGGAAACAAACCCCACTGACGCTGTTCGATACAAATACCGATATCTCGATCTGAGGAAACCGAGTGGAGCCCGTCATAACCTACTTTTCCGAAACCGCCTGCTTTCCCAAATCAGAAATTTTCTAAGTTCCGAAGATTTCGTAGAAATCGAGACCCCCTTTTTAACAACCAGCACACCGGAAGGAGCCAGGGATTACCTTGTCCCTAGTAGGCTCAGTACAGGCAGTTTTTACGCTCTGCCTCAATCACCGCAACTTTTCAAACAATTATTAATGGTTGCCGGTTTTGAACGCTACTATCAAATAGTACGCTGTTTCAGGGACGAAGATTTGAGGGCTGACAGGCAGCCGGAATTTACCCAGTTGGATATTGAAACTTCCTTTATTGAAGAAAAGGACCTTTTCACAATAATGGAAACAATGATCCAGGGTATTTTTAGAGAACTGCTTGGTGTTGAGCTGAAGACGCCCTTCCCCACCATCCCATATTGTGACGCGATGGCCCGTTATGGATTAGATAAACCCGATGTTCGATTCGGACTTGAGTTGACTGACGTCACATCGGCAATCCGTGAAACCGGGTTTGCCGTATTTAAAAACGCTGTCAACAGTGGCGGTATAGTAAAAGCAATCAAAGTGGAAGACGGCGCCAAACTTTCGCGCAAGGACCTTGATGATCTGAGAGACTTCGCCGCCGTTTATGGAGGCAAAGGCGTTGCATACACAAGGATCAAAGATGGGGGAGAATGGCAATCCCCTATAGCCAAGTTTTTGTCTGATCAGGAGCGGTCTGAGATTAACCGCCTGGTTGGGGCTAAGCCTGGGCACGTTGTGCTGTTCGGCGCAGATAGCGCAAAGATTGTTAACGATGTATTGGGTAACCTTAGAAATTATCTGGGCGCAAAATTGGGACTGATCCCGGCTGGAAACTTCGAATTCCTTTGGGTAACAGAATTCCCCATGTTCGAGTTTGACGAGGATGCGAAGCGTTTCAAAGCCATGCACCACCCCTTCACTTCTCCAATGGAAGGAGACCTTGCCCTTCTAGAGACGGATCCGGGTTCAGTGCGTTCCAGGGCCTACGATCTCGTTCTGAACGGGTCTGAGGTCGGTGGTGGAAGCATGCGTATCTATAGGAAAGATGTCCAGCAAAGAGTGTTCAAGGCCTTGGGAATTGACGAAGAAGAAGCTGAACAGAAATTCGGCTTTCTGCTAGAAGCGTTGCGATATGGCGCTCCACCCCATGGTGGAATCGCATTTGGCGTAGATCGAATTGCGGCCATTTTGACCGGATCAGAATCAATTCGTGATGTAATCGCCTTCCCCAAGACCCAGAGGGCCACTTGCCCGCTTACCGGGGCTCCAACCCCAGTAAACCCTGAACAACTGAAAGAATTGGGCATACGCATTGTCATAAGGAAAGAATGAGGCCATCTTATAATTGATACCATGTCGGATTCACAGACATGGTTATGTATAGGCATTGCTTTTGAACGTCAGGAAATAAATCAATTTGTATTGTGAAATCTCGAAAAAGTTGAAGGAGCTCCGCAATGGCCACATGGGATGCTAAAAAAGGCGTGCTATATCATGAGTTTAACAAGTTTTACAAAGAACGGTTCCTTCGCGAAGTCGACAAACCGAACTTACTAAGAAACATTTTCCCATATTCGGAAGTGCCAAAGGTCGATTTTGACTTTGCCATGATCCCGATAAATCCGGCTCGAAATTTTTTAATGACTGACACCACATTCAGGGACGGTCAGCAGGCGAGACCACCGTTTACAGTAGAACAGATTTCGAGGCTTTTCCATTTCCTGCACAGGTTGTCCGGTCCCCGGGGTATAATCCGGCAGTCGGAATTCTTTCTCTACACCAAGAAGGACAGGGAAGCCGTCGAGGTTTGCAGAAGCAAAGGTTACCAATACCCCCAAATTACAGGATGGATCAGGGCTCAGAAAAAGGATCTCGCCCAGGTCAGGGCCGTGGGGTTGACCGAAACGGGAATTCTTACCTCGGTTTCCGACTACCATATTTTTTTGAAGATGGGGCTTGATCGCCGCAAGGCCATGGATAAATACCTGGACATGGTGCGGGCCACCATCGAAAAGGGAATTGCGCCAAGATGCCACTTCGAAGACGTGACACGCGCCGATATCTACGGCTTTTGCGTTCCGTTAGCCCAGAAAATCATGGAAATACGTGAAGAGTCGGGCATTGATATCAAGATTCGTCTTTGCGATACCATGGGTTATGGGGTGACATTCCCAGGGTCCGCCTTACCGAGGAGCGTTCCCAAACTCGTTCGTGCAATGATTGACGACGCTAATGTTCCTGAAGACCTTCTCGAATGGCATGGGCACAATGATTTTCATAAGGGTTTGACCAATGCCGTTTCAGCATGGCTATACGGTTGTTCAACAGTCAACGGCACACTTCTTGGCATAGGTGAGCGTACAGGGAACACCCCGCTGGAAGCGTTAGTGATTGATTATATGTCCTTGAGAGGGCACGCGGACGGTATGGAGCCAAGAGTAATCACTGAGATTGCCGAATATTTTGAAATGGAGCTTGGCCACACGGTACCGGATAATTACCCGCTGGTTGGACGGTCTTTTAATACTACTAGCGCAGGCGTCCACGCGGATGGTGTTTTGAAAAACGAGGAGATTTACAACATATTCGACACCACCAAGATCCTGGGAAGACCTCCTCTGGTTAATATCACGGACAAATCAGGACTCGCTGGAATAGCTCACTGGATAAACACAAAGCTTTCAGTGCCGAAAGAAGAAGCGCTAGATAAGTCACATCCGGCAATATCACGTATTTACGACATAGTCATGGAACAGTATGAGAATGGCCGAGTAACGGCCATGTCGGACAAGGAAATGCTTGCCCTTGTTAAACGGTATTTGCCGGAACTGTTCATATCAGATTGGGATCGAATGAAGCTCATAGCTCACGAAATGGCTTACAAGATCGTGGAAACTTTCATATCCTCGACCCCAATGACCAACCTGGATGTAAAAGCCATGGAAACCGCTATGTACGACTTCCTCAGGAAATATCCCTTCATACAGTACTGCTATGTTGTGAATATGGAAGGCAAAAAGATTACGGCTAATGTTACTGATATCGCTGAAAAGTCCAAATTTGTAGAGTTCAAGGAAAATGAAGATTTTTCAGACAGGTCATGGTTTATCATGCCGATAAAAGACGGCAAGATTCACGTCCTGGGTCCATTCACGTCCAAAATCACCGGTGCCCTGTGCATTACCGTCTCAGGACCGCTCAGAAACAAAAAACATAAGATGATCGGGCTGTTTGGCGCTGATATAAGAATGGAAGAATTGCTGAAAGTCGAAAAAGAACTTATGGAAGAACACGGTCTTGAGTTCACTGAGAAAGACATTAGGACATTGACAAAAAAATACAGAGATTAGATTCCCACCTCAGGGTCACAAAATTGATGACCCTGCATTCCTTCCACCCGATCCAAAATCTCTCAAGAGCGCTTACTCCTGGGAGATTTTGATCCCCCCAAAGAAAGGAAATATCATGAAAGTCCTCAATCTCTATTTTTCAACTACCGGGAATACCGAGAAGATGGCGAAGCAAATAGAGAAAGCAGCGAAGGATGCTGGTCATAAAGTAGAAACAATCAAAATTACCAAGAATTCTGAAGTGGACATCCTCGCCTATGATTTCGTGTTTGTTGGGTCAGGAGTCTACACATGGCTCCCCGGTAAGCCGATGATGGAGTTCCTTGGTCATACTCGTGAACGATACGGTCAGTTGGGTGAAATCAAGCCTTCATCGCCAAGAAGAGCGGGCAAAAAAGCTGTCGTGTATTGCTCGTTCGGAGGAGGTCACACGGGTGTCAACGAGGCCATGCCCGCGGCCAAGTTCATGGGGCAGTTGTTTGATCACCTGGGCTATGAAGTAGTAAGCGAATGGTATTTTGTCGGCGAATTCCACGGGCGACTTCAGCATCTTTCTACTACCGGTCGTTTGGGAAACATCGAGGGTCGTCCCAATGAAGCTGATTTGCAGGACATTTACCAGCGAGTACTCGGTATACTTGGTGTTTAACAATTCATGGGCCTAACCAGGGCTTATTTGCCATCCTACAACGAAGAATCCGAATAATTCCTGGCCCAGCAAAGAGTATTTACTAACTGGATCTGATCTATCGCGTTACATCTGATGCTTAGCAATAGGGGATTTACCACAAGTATGGACAGAGTCCTGGCCCTGGATATCGCGACATTAAGACGATTCTTGCTATAGAGAAATTCGATACAGCGAGGCAAATATTCCCCGCTCGAAGTGGTCATAGAGACTATAACAACCTCGGATTCCTGACCTTGAAACTTGTCCACCGTGCCAACTCTCGCACCCTTTGGCAATACTCGTTTCAAAAGATTCACCTGCATGTTGTACGGCGCAACAACCATGATATTTTCGAGTGTGATGGGCTGTTCGTTTCCATAGCGATCCCTATACGATTGATGAACAAGACTGGCTATGATCTCCTTGATTAGATCAGCTTCTTCCTGGCTTTTCTGGGAACAGCCATCATGCTCTATCGGCACAAAGCTAACCCCCGACGGCTTGAGACTCTCGTGCGCTTGTGAATTCAGGATAATGCGCTGACGCTCATTAAGTGGCTCCGACTTCAAACGGGAGTCATAAACCGCATCAGAAATAAACCCACACACACCCGGATTCATACGCCATGTTGTATCCAGGAACACACCTTTATCCGGTTTGATAGTCGCATCCCCATCGAGCAGATATTCGAGTGTTGATTCCCCAGACCTGCCAGGATGAACACCCTGAATCGGTTGGCCAAGCTGCATCTGATCGCCCAGAAGGACAATGTTTCTTGCTGACACGCCCATGGCTACCAGATTTGCCAGAGAAACCTGACCGGCTTCATCGACGAACAGAAAATCGAGATCCTGGTCCATCCCGGCGAACAGCCACGCCGTACCGGCTACCAGGTTGACACTGGATTCATAGATTTTCTTGTTTTGGGTGACATCTTCTATGAATTTACCTTTGAACCAGGTGTTTTTATTGTCAGTAGATTTTTTTAGACCTTCGAATCGGAGACCAATTTCCTCAGCTCGCGTTTCCACATGCTTCAGAAGATTGTTGATCGCTTTGTGGCTGTTGGACGACACCCCTACCCTGCATCCTCTTCTCAGCAATTCCGCTATAATATGAGACCCCGTGTAGGTTTTACCCGTACCGGGAGGGCCTTGAATAAAAAGATAGCTTTTGCGAAGACCGGCTACAGCGTCAATTATTTCGTTGAGATTAGGACTTTCGGGATTTACTATCGGTTGCCCGGCGCTATGACCATTAATATTAGGTATGGATCTCTTAAGAATGGCCTCAAGAGCGGCATAGCGCCTATCTCCCCTGATTATGCTGTCAGCAAATCGGAACACAGCCTTGGTCAATAAACCGGACCTAATCGGGCCACCTGTTGAGACGGACAGCTTTTCCGGCAATGTGGTTCCAGACTCAGACGCAACCTGGACGAGTCGTTCATTTTCATCAATCCGGACTATCTTGAATTCTTCCTTGAAATCACCGGTGTAAACACATTTGTCCCCTTCCCCAAGCTTGAATTCCTGCTCTGGATATTGATAAACAGCGCCTCCGGCGTTTGTATCTATCTTTTTTCGCCCCTTGACCAGAGCCATGCCTCCTATACACTCCGGGTCGTCAATCAGGTCTTCATCCGTCATCTCCATCCTTGAAAAAACAGCCCACCATGCCGGTTTTTCGCAACGTCGATGATAGTCCAGCAAATAGAACACCAGTTCACGGAGGGGCATGTCGTCTGGATCAATCCTGTAGTCTTGGAGCAGGACGAGACGATATGACTCAAGCTTCGTTTCCGAATCTATCTGACGGTTAGATTTTGAACGGGTCTTTTTTTCAGGGCCTGAAACTGATTGATTCATCCATGGCAAATCTGGAGGCCGAAAAGTGAGCAGCCATTCTCGTAACAGATAAGTTGAACGGCAATCTTCATGATTATACGCCTCAATGTCGTCAAGAAATTTGTTGTCTTTGGTTTGCAGCCACTTTTCATAGAAGACGATGCTCGACATGGCGTTTTTTACATCACCGTTACGCTTTTCCGAGTAAAATGTTTCAAGATTCTTTATTGAGTATCTTGGTTCCGAGACACGGATGCTTTCCCTAACTACCTTGTAAAGATCAACGAGTCTATGGGACCGGAGCAGATCATCCACCTGGGCTTCCTTTATCCCGTGGGAACACATCAGTCGTTTTAGGGCTTATTCTTCATGACTGGCGTAATGGTAAATGTGGGCAGACGGATATTTTCTTAACCGCTGAGCCACAAATTCCATGAATGCTTCAAAGGCCTTTCGTTCCTCATCCCGATTGTGAGCCCAGAACTTCTGGAACTTGGGTTCATCGCCATCTCGATAATAGACTCCGAAAAGGTATTCCAGGCCATTTAACTCAAGTGGATCACCCTCCATATCAAAGAAGAGATCTCCGGGGTCCGGTCTTGGCAATCGATAAAATCCTCTCAAGCCATCAGGCTCGACCGGAAGAATTTCTTTTTGGTTAGAGCCTGAATTTCGCTTCTTGAGTTGCAAAGACGCCTGATGACGAAGCTTAACCAAGGTATCTGCGGCCAGCTTTTGTATTTTGACACCATCATCATGTTCGGCCAGTTGTTCAAGTGTATGAATCCCGGCTGAGCATAATTTTTTTATCTGGACTTTCGTAATATTGGCTACCTGGTTGAGATGGTCGTCCTGCAGCCACTTTTCTTCACATAGGCCACGCCATCGGCATAGACTACAATGTTCGGTCGTTTCAGGATATGTGTGGGCGTCATGTGAAATGCCCTCAAGGAAGCGTTCTTTCAGTGTCTGGTAGTATTGACTGAACTGGTCGAACCTGAAGTTCAGTTCAGTGCTGTCTCCCAACACAACATGCATATTACTTGGCCGGAAACCCTGACATGTCGTCAGCAAATCCGAATAAAAACACAGTTGAATGATAAAATATGTCTTAGGGCTTCTGGCCAGTTTGGTGTCTATGACCTCGTAGCTGAAGGGCCCAAGATTAGAAGAAACATTGACCTTTCGAAGAAAATCGGGGTGACCATAGAGGTTGTTTCTGAATAGCGTGCCCTGAAAGATAATGTCCGCGCCACTCTTCATGGCTTCAAGCGTGGCCGCAGCCTTGATCAGTGGGCTCCCTCGAACCTCCGATAGGTCTGATAGATTAACCCCACTGTCTACCAGTTTTTGCAGGTACGATCGTTCATGTTCAAAACCTTTGTCCTGAAAAAGCTGGGCGTCATCACCATCTGGTGTCTGAGGAAGAGGAGTTACCAGGTTTATCTTGTCCAAAGCCGTTAGATGTTCACATTCAAGAAAATTGCAGAGATCCGTGGCGGAAAACAGCATATTGTTGTCGATTATTCTCATTTTTGACGCCTCAGACGACCGGTTTGCAGAATTGAATTTCGTTGGGATTATCGATCATCTCTGTCATCATCATGGTCATCGTCGTCGTAGCCATCCCGATAACCATCATCATAACCATTCTTGTATCCGTCATCATAACGGTCGTCATTTCGACCGTAACCGTATCCCCAGTTGGTAAGAATCCCGATTATCGTCCATATAATTACAACAGTCCAAAAGATTCCCATTTTTCTTACTCCCCATGACCGGAATGTTACCCTGTTGATTGTTTTTCAAATCTATTTGTTGCAATTTCCCTGCAGAAATCGGGGCAATCGCCCCACCCTATTTTGCCTACGATATCCAAGTGTAAAGGTTACATGTGTCAAACGGGGACACACGTTTTTAGATTTTTCATATTTTTTTGATGGGGGTAATTCTTTTTCAGGCTGCCTGGAGACTGGTCTAAATGCGGAGAAATGCCGTTACGATCCACGCATCAGGGCGTTTGGGGCTTTGGTGACAAGCGTTTAGGGCGAATTTATTGCCCATATTTGGCCATGAAATCTTTCGTGATCTTACCAAGGCGCGCATCAAGAATCTCATAAACTTTGTTCACAATTGGTTCGGGAACAGGGCCGTAGAAGGCTTGCGCAATTCCGCCAGTGATGCAGGCCACTGTATCGGTGTCACCGCCAAGAGAAACCGCTGTTCTGATGGCGTCTTCAAAATCAGTCGAGTCAATAAATGCACGTATAGCCTGGGGAACTGTCCCCTGGCAGGAGACATCAAATTCATAGGATGGGCGAATCAGGTCCACGTGTTGGCTCAAATCCTAATGAAAGTTTGTCTCGATGAAGTTCTTGATTTCAGACTTGGATTTGCCCGTTCGCGCAAGATATATGGCTGCGGAAGTCGCCTGTCCGCCTTTTATGCCTTCGGGGTGATTGTGAGTTATTTCAGTGAATTCGCCGGCTTTTTGCATGACGGTATCAATGTCGTTGTACGCCTATCCAACGGGACTGATCCGCATCGCCGCTGCATAACCCCAACTGTTGTAAGGTGAAGGGTTGGCGCTCTGAGCCCAACTATGAAAGCTGCCACCATAGCCGCGACCTGGATACCATCGATAAAATTTCCTCAGATTGTCGACAATGGTTGACGGATTCAGGAAAGATTTCCCGATTCCCATGACCGGCACTGAACTGATGGCTCTTCACATGAGCCGAGACCTGTTGAGCATTTTGCATGGGACCGTCTTCCACGACAGTATCGAAACGCTCTTTCAGAAGGTCAAGGCTACCCTGTTACCTGAAACCATCACATTTCTGGATAAGGTAGCGGGCTCTCTTAAGGTTGACTTTGGGCCTACGAAGGGCTTTTCGGGGGTTGAATGAAATCGTCAAGGATCTAAGTGAAACCATTACGTCAAGGAAACGTGTTGAGATCATGTACCAGGCGGTCTCAACCGGAAAAACTACGAAACGGAAGGTCGATCCATATCAGGTGTGGGTCATGAATGGCAGCTTTTACCTGATAGCCTTCTGTAATTTCAGAAACGCCATTCGGACGTTCGCAATGGACCGGATAAAGAGGTACACGGTAACCGACGAATCGTTTGAAATGTCTGAGGACCTCAAGCTTGAAGACTACCTCCAAACAGCCTTCCGAGTCATGAGAGGTCTTCTAGCGGACGTTCCAGAAAGGCAGAAGCTTATATAGAGACTAATTAACTGATATTCCTAAGTTAATCTTTGTTTATTCTGATATTTTTACTGGGCACAACCAACGAGGTAGGTTGTCGTAGCCCGAGCGAATCTAAGATTGCCAACTGACGTTGGTTGGCCACCGGAAGCCGACTGAATTTGATAGGCCCCAGGAATTCTCTCAGAATAGTCCATCCCGTCATGTGTCTGAGAGCGTGATTCACTTCTATTTGTACAGGCTTGAGTCTCTTGTCGAGTTCTCTTCTGAGAATGAGGGCTAACATGACTATCAACACATGTCCGCGGGTACGACTCGCCTTTCGAACAAAAACCGGCCGAACCTCAAGACCAGTCTTTATGTTCCGGAAGTCCTGTTCGACCTGATAAAGACTCTTGTATGCCTTATGGACTATTTCCTTATCAAGACCATTGGAAGGCACATCAGTCTTGAGAACATATACCCCGTCCAATCTGGACTTTTGCTCTAAAGCTGGTTCATCGACTTCCACAAAGACGGTCCGATCATCCAAAATGGCTTTGGCAAAGTTGTCTATCTCAAACTTTTCGATGGCCTGGGTGACATTTCTAAGAACCACGTCGGTACGTTTGCGGTTGGACAAACGCAATCCATCGGATAGTTTGAGCGCTAACTTCCTGACCCTTTCCAATCTTTGCTTGCGAGAGTCCGCTATCTCCGCCGCCCTTATAGGGTTACGCCTGAAAACGTAACGAACACCTTGGTTTTCAATCTCGCCCAACACTTCATTGAACAAGCCAAGTTGCAGTATACCTTGCTTGATCAAATTCTCGACCTGGGGTTTGGTGATGGCGGTAATATATTGATAATCAGCCTTCTCAATCGATTCCAGTGGAATTCTCTTCAGCATGCCCCGATCGCCCACAAAGATCACATCGCGTACGCCAAACCGCTTTGAAAGACGATCGATCTGATCCATCACGGTCTTGGGGTCTGACGTGTTTCCAGGAAACACATCAACCGCCACCGGATCACCACTGTCATCGGTAAGCAATCCTATGACTATTTGTCTCTTGCCCTTTTTACCATCCCGGTTATAACCCCAGGCTCCAAGTTCGTTGCATTCACCTTCAAGATAACTCGATGTCACATCATAGAGAAACAACCGGCTACATGCTTTACGCCTTTTTCGGAAAAGCTTCAACTCAATCTCGAACCTTCTGTCAGCCAAATCATCGAGAACATCGTAAAGATCATTCTCATTAAAATCTATCTCATCCTGGGCGCCTATACCAAGGACCTCATAAACCGCCTGGCTTGCGGCCCACTGAATCAGCGCTCTACGGCTGACACCGCATAACAACTGGCCAATAACCATGAATAAGGCCAGCTTGCCTTTTCTGTGGTTTCCAAGAACATCGGCAAGGCCTATCTCTTTTGCAATTTGATATGCGACATACAGTCCGCCGAATTGTGGGCCCTGCTCTGTTCGAGCCTTCTCAGCCCCACTCAGACCAATCTGGTCAAAATCACCCAGAAAAGCGCGCTTTACAGCCAATATTCTAGAAGCAGGTAAATCGGATATGTTTAAAAGAGTGCGGTGCCTTACCTTGCCTTTTTCACGGATCAGGGCGCAAGGTCGGGAATTTCTGTTTGGGACTATATCGACGTGCATGTAGACCGATATATCACAGTCTAACTACTTGTCTAGATTATTGTGACTCTGTTACATGTATACCCTGAAAACTTCTGATCTTGCGCTTTGCGTCATTATATCGGTCAGTTAAACCTTGTTATTTACCTTCAAAAGGGTAAAGACCGATATAAGATGTTCTCAACTGCCGGGTAGCGGCTTATGCATAGCAGGATTTGAGATCAATTGGTTGGCCCTCTGAAATCTGTTTCTTGTCGGATTCATAATCACTATGAAGGCTAAGCCAGATTGAAAGAGCAGCGGAGGGATTCACCGAGAGAGAAGGAACTTATAGCCAAAGGCCTTTCTCAACAGATTGTACATATTGATCAGGAAATGTCTGAAATAATTCTCATTATTGTCTTGCTCAAAACAGGTATCTTGTCTCTACAAGTATAAAAAACTGCATTGGGGTCAATATCCGCATAATGGTGTGTCAAGATGTCTCTCATCCCTGCTGCTTTTCTCCAGTCGACCTCTCGATAGGATGAGAGAAGCGATCCGTCCATTATCTTATCAAGCTTCTTGATTGCCTCACCGATAACGATGAGCTGCATACAGACTGAGTCCATCTTCTCGATACCGGCCGGAGTGCCGGTGAAATCAGACACACCAGATATCGGTTCAAAACGGGAGATTACTGTTAAAGAAGCCTGCAAAATCTGATTCAAAATCTCAATGGCCAGTTCTTTGTCATACATATACCGCTTCCCTGTCGATCCTTTGTTTAAGAAAGTAGTTCATGTTTTCACGGTATGACACTATCTCGACCGTCCTATGAATCCTCTCTTCCAAATCTAACTTCACACCGACCATGGCAAACAGGTCTGGCTTTTGAAACCGGATGACCACATCGACATCACTGTCTTCACGGTCTTCACCACGAGCGGTGGAACCAAATATACCCAGCGCAACAATTCCGTAATGGCCGGAGCTTTGTTTCTTGTATTCTCTCAAAATGGATAGGATATCTTCTCTAGACATGATACGCCCTGCTGAGATCGGACCAAAAACTTATCACGGTTTTGGAGTAATGGTCTAGCAAAAAGGTATTAACATAATTGTACAAGGTGTCTCAAACTAATCAGATAAAAATGCACGGCGAAAATGACGAGGAGAAACAGGAATAATCAAGAATCAACGTTCCAGCCTAAGGCGCCATCGTAGGCTGTCAAGGAACCACAGACGCTTTCTGAGTTGGCGGATCGTTTTCATGCCAGATTTTGCGCTTGCAGATCGCTGTCAACTGTCCCAAACCATTAGACGATTTGTTGTTCCAG
Source organism: uncultured delta proteobacterium (assembly GCA_963798475.1). Lineage (GTDB taxonomy): Bacteria > Desulfobacterota > Desulfomonilia > Desulfomonilales > Desulfomonilaceae > CAJBEZ01. The sequence continues at coordinate 91,057 of CAWCTI010000013.1, read as the reverse complement.
AACGTGGATGATACTCAACAGGGTTCGGTTAACGGGTGTCGGGATACCGTAACTCTTTCCCAGATCAACCACCTTTCCGGCGAAAATCTCAACCTCGGTCTTACGTCCTGCCTCAATATCCTGCAACATCGAAGTCTTGCCTTTGGGAGAAAGGGTCTTGAGGACCGTATTCCAGTCGTCAATGTCCTGCTCCTTAAGGTCTACTCCAGCTTGCCGGGCCAGTACAATGACCTCATCCATCAGTTCACTCATCAACGCCTGTGCGTCAGGAGAAGTTTGAAAGACCCCGTACGGGGCCCGCATCACTGCGGACGCCTGGTTAATCCCCACATTGATCATGAATTTCCACCACAGCATACGAATCATGTCTGGGGGTATGTAATTGGCTATTCCTACCTCCTGAAGAGCTTCCTGCACACGCAGGACTTGCTCGTTCGGTTCGGAATTGTCAGCCCGACCAAAGATGATTTTCCCGGGGTTGGTATAGGTTACCGAGTTTCCTTCACGGACAGCGTCTATCCCTACGGCAATCGCATACAAGACCTTGTCCATACCATAGACGGAGCCAATGCATTCTTCACTGTCAAGCCCGTTCATTACCGATATAATAGTTGTCTCGGCGCCAACCAGATTTTTCAAATACGGAGCCGCCTCCGTAAGATTATGGCTTTTGAGAGCTACGATGATCAGATCACACGGTTGACAAGCTTCATCAGGGTGAACGACCGGGATTAAATACCGTTTCCCGTTGACCACACACCCTTCTTCTTTCAGTCGCTCATGGCGCGAATCCCGAGCGACTAATACTGTGGAAAATTGGGCGGCGTCAAAAAACCTGGACGCATAGGCAGCCCCCATGGCTCCTGCTCCAAGGATGGCTACACTTTTGATTTCTTTCACTGAATACTCCAATCCGATTCACTTATCTCGCGCCGATCAGCGATTCATTCAAATAATTTCACAGAGATTCACGATGATAGCAAAAAATTTGTTGTGATTTCAACATCCCTGACCACCGCATTACTAAGGCTCACAGGCTGGAAGCAAAATCATTGTTGTTCATTAATGCAAGGATGGTGGAGACTCTCACCCGTTTGTCAAACACATGAGGCAGTATCTTCATGATAAACTTTGCGCTGTCCTTGTTACTGGTAATCAGTAACGTGGCAAGTCGAACGGCGAATAGAAGGCGGTAAACGAACTTCACCGGGTCGGCCTGGCTGGAACGTTTCCAGAAGTCCGCGTCCCAGTAGTAGCGTAGCTTTGTCAATATCGAATCAAAAGAATAGACTGATTTCACGACCTTCCGATACCCCTGTAAAAGATCGTCCGGCGACATTCTGGCAGGCATAAAGACAACATGTTGCGTGTCATATTTGCTCCAGTCTCTGTCCAGGATCCTTCCCTCTTCTTCAAAACGTTTGTACAACCTTGTCCCCGGTAATGGAGTCAGTATGTTGATCAAAGGCATGAGCAGATTTGATTCCTGAATAAAATTTATGAGTTCATCAAATGTCGACTGGGTATCAAAATCGTAACCCACAATGAATGAGCTGTGAACCAATATCCCGTACGATTGTATTTTTTGGATTGCCACCATGTATTCATATCGTTGATTAACCCCCTTGTGCATCATCGCTAGGTTTTCTTCGGATATTGATTCCAGGCCGACAAAAATTGCCCCACACCCACTGTCCCTCATTAATTCGAGTAGATCATCCTCCCGTGAAATGTTGATAGACGCCTGACACATCCAGTTGATGTTGTATGGCTGGAGAGCCACGAAAAGTTCCCTGGCGAATGTCTTATTTGCCATAATGTTGTCGTCGGCAAAGAATATCGAGGTTTTCTTCTTATATGTGGCATGAAAGCTATTGATGCCCTGAATCTCGCTGAGAACCTGCTCTACGGTTTTGCTTCTAATCGTCTGTCCGTCAAACGCATGAACGGAGCAAAATTCGCAGTCGAATGGGCAGCCTTTTGTGGTCTGAACAAGATCCAGGAGATATCGTTTTCTCGAAAGTGGCGCCCTATCGGGTATGGGAGCCGCTGTGAGATCAGCGAACTTCTCCGCTCTGTAAAGCCTCTTCAATTGGCCATTTTCGGCATCGTGCAGGACGGTATGCCAAACCTCTTCAGCCTCACCAACGACAACGCTATCACAGTGTAAAAGAGCGTCTTCAGGACACATGGAAGGATGTATGCCGCCTAAAACGGTTTTCATTCCTCTTGCCCGGAAGTTCTCGGATATCTCATAAGCTCTGTCGACAAACATCGTCCTTGCCGTTATGCCTACAAGATCTGCTTTCCAGGTATAGTCAATCTCTTCGATATTTTGATCGAAAATCCTGATCTCGTGTTGTGGCGGAGTAAGTGATATCAGGGTTGGTATGGCGAGGAGATAGGAAATATGTTTTCTGGAAAGAAGAAATCTGGTTCCAAATTTGAAATCATAGAAACTCCTTTCAGATTCGGAACTGATTCCTGGAATTACTAAGGCTATTTTCATTATTTTGTTTGCACTGTTCCCATTGAGATTTTTTCTGCGGTTCCAATTTCGAGGACATTGGGACTCCCGACCATTCGGTTGATGATATCTCTAACACCAAAAGCCCTTCCTGTTTCAGGTCATGACCGCGTTACAGGCACGATCCGCTGCGCCTGCTTTCAAGGGCGTACCACTGCATGATGTCTCCTGTCAACACCCAACGCAAAGAGTCAATCTAATCCTGACCGGTCGAGTTTATTAAATTCCCCCGATGGTGGCGCTTCCGGTCGTAGCCGTTCATGATTTGTTTCATTTTTGTGGTTGGAGTATATAATCAATGGCCTAGGAAAAACACCTGGCAGAGCATGACTGTTAAGGACAACTTCAAACCTTTAGGATAAACCATGGAAAGTTTTCTACCCATAATTGCCGTGACACTGCTCGGGGTGATAATCATCATCCAGATTGTCCAAATTTTTCGCAAAGTATCTGTTGACCTTGGCCCGATAGAACAAGCCCTATCTACGGTGGAAAAGTCCTATGAACGAGTTGAACGGGCCGTAAGGGAAGAAATCACGAACAATAGGGAAGAACTGGCGAACTTGTCCCGGCAATCACGCGAGGAACTCTCAAACACTCTAAAAGGCATTAGCGACACAATATACAGACAACTTGGCAGTCTTACACAGACCACAGATGAAAAGCTGGATCAGGTGCGCCAGGATTTGACAAACAGCTCCAAAAACCTTCGAGAAGAGATCGGAAATACACTTAAAGGATTTAATGACTCACTTGTAAATAACATGGGACAAATGGCCAATTCCCAAAAATCGTACCTCGATGTCTTTTCAGAACGACTCGACAAACTTACCCAAAGCAATGAACAAAAACTGGGGACAATGAGAGAAACCGTTGAACAGAGACTTTCCGGCATGCAGGTAGACAGTGGTAAGAAACTCGACCAAATGCGGGAAGAATCCATCAATGCTTCGCAAAAGGCCCGCGAGGAAGTTACAGGTTCCCTAAAGGATTTCAGTGAGACGTTGGTAAGAACCCTCAATGATTTAGGATTAAATCAGCGTAATCAGCTAAGAGATGTTCTTGACCAGCTCACGAAACTTACTGGTACAACTGAAACCAAACTGGAAGCTCAAAAATCCGCCATTGACGAGCGATTGAAGCAAATACAGACTGAAAGCACTGCCAGCGCCAAAGCAATGCGTGAAGATGTCAGTGGATCTCTGAAAAATTTCAATGATTCTGTGCTCAAGGGAATGACAGGTATGGCCGATTCTCAACAGAAACAGATGGCTTCCTTCTCCAGCCAACTGACCGGCTTAACAGAATCGAACCAGCAGAAACTCGATGCGCTCAAGAAGGCAGTAGAAGACATCCTTAAATCTATTCAGGAAGATAACGCAAAACAACTGGATCAAATGCGGGCGACTGTAGATGAAAAACTTCAGGGCACTCTGGAAAAACGGCTCGGTGAATCTTTCAAGCAGGTCAGTGAACGTCTGGAACAAGTGCACAAAGGATTGGGCGAAATGCAGCTCCTCGCTACCGGCGTTGGTGATCTGAAGAAAGTTCTTACAAATATCAAAACGCGAGGCACTTGGGGTGAAGTCCAACTAGGCGTCCTTTTGGAGCAGGTCCTTGCGCCTGATCAGTATGCGAAAAATGTGGGGACCAAAGACGCAGGGGAACGAGTGGAATTCGCCATCAAGCTTCCGGGAAAAAATGAAGATCACAATGATGTCGTATGGCTGCCCATTGACGCCAAGTTCCCGGTTGAGGACTATCAGAGGCTTATAGACGCCCAGGAAAAGGCTGACGCTGTCTCATCAGAAGCAGCGGCAAAGCAACTGGAGATCCGCATAAAACAATGTGCGAACGATATCTGTAAAAAGTATTTAAACCCTCCCAAAACAACTGACTTTGGCATTCTTTTCCTCCCAACGGAGGGGCTATTCGCTGAAGTAATCAGACGCGAGGGACTGGCTGAATATATTCAGCGTGAATGTAGAGTCATGATCGCCGGGCCAACCACCTTATGGTCTCTGCTCAACAGCCTTCAGATGGGTTTCAGGACACTAGCCATTCAGAAGCGGTCCAGCGAAGTCTGGAATTTACTGTCCGCCGTCAAAACTGAGTGGTCTCAATATGGAGAGATACTAGAAAAAGTTAAAGATAAGCTGGAAAGCGCATCCAAACAAATCGAAAAGGCTCAGACCCGGACGAGGGTGATCGGGAGAAAACTCAAGGACGTTCAGGAACTACCTGTAACAGAGGCGAGAGCAGTTCTAATGTTGCAGGACGATCCGGAAAATTCCGACATTTAGCAAGGCTATCATTCGCTCATTCGTTGTAGCTCACCAAGACCATTTCCGCAGCCTCGCTTCTCAAAGGAATAAGCGCTTGATAGGCATTGGACTTGTACCATCCCTTAAGAGCGTCTTGATCCGGAAATTGAATGACTACTGTGTCGGTATGATGGTGTTCACCGGCTAGCACCTCTGAGCGCTGGCCGCGAAAAATTAGCTTTGCGCCCCAAGGTTCGAGAGTGCCAGGGACCTGTTTCCGGTATTCGTCCCACTTGTCTGTGTCCTTGACCGTCATGTGACCAATTAAATGGGCGCTCATGTTCGATCTCCTTTTGGAATTTTTCCATTTCTGCTCAGTGAAAATACGAAAATAATACCAATCTAGACATTCATACTGGAATAAACGGGTTGCCCTGCTTAGTCCAAACAATGGGAAAGCAGAACGGCCGTCCCCAATAATCAGAAAAAATGAATCCAGTTAATTTGGGATTCAACTATAGTGAGTCCTACGTTAATTCAAATACAACCTGCTCAATCATCTCGCCCGCAGGGCCTGGAGTTCTGCGGGGAAAGCAGCCATGTCTTTGTTTCCCCAGGTCGTGTAACCTTATCGTAACCCCAAACACTTGTTTCGATTCGATAAACTTTTTCACCAGCCTCAAACAACGTGACTACTCCTGAGGAAAGCAATTTCGTGACTCCATCGAGTTCGTTATTCTTGAGCATCGGCACAAGAAGGTTCTGTGTTTTCTGAGAGTCACCAGCGTACATGTCCCTTAAAACTACTCTGCAATTAAGGTTTTCTGCGTAAACAACACCAGCAAAGACAAAAAGAGACAGTACAGAAATAATAGCTCTTTTCATGGTTCTCGCACGGTCCTTTTCATGACAGTAGTTTCTTGTAATATGTGTCATGTAGATAAATTGGGGCCAAGGGGTTGTGGCCGGTAACTCTATCTTTTACCGCCAAGACAGTAGTGTAGGCGTCGGCGTGTTTGAAGAATAAAGAATCATGCCCCACACAAAGACCAAGCAGCACGTTAAAATCGGTTTTCTCCTCATTGAGCGCCATTGCTTGAAAAACCGGGTTACACATCGCCTCGTCGGTTCCCTGAAAGATTTTGTCCTGCTCCTCAATACCGATAAGGTCTTTCGAAGTCCTACCAGCCTTGCAGCAAACTGACACCACATCAAAGCCATTCTTTTTGAATATCTTGTCAACGATAGAGGCTTCATTCTTAAGGCCAACGCAGAAAACAAGGCCGAGTCGTTTGTAACCCATACGATTTGCGAACTCACAGATTTCGACTATACGAGTCTTTGTAGGTTGCATCACGTAAGGACGCTCATGTCGATTCGAGTAGCATGCTGACTCCTGTACAGAGGCATTGTGAGCGAACTCCTGAATCTCGGGGTCTTCGTATTTCTTGTTGGCCGTTGCCAGGAGGTCTTTAAGGCTTACGGTGGGGCAGCCTTTGTGGCTTGAACCGCTCTCATACATACAGAGCATTCCAGGCATTTCATTTGGACAAGTCGCGCAGGTGGAGGCTACTTTCTTTTTGTCTTGGGGCATAGGAAACTCCTTCAATCAAAGTTTGGATTGTATTGGAATGATAATTAAGATGCCCTTTTCTTCAATTTTCTGGCTGATTCCTGGGAGCGAAGCCTCGCCTAAGGGTATTCTCGCTAATACTCCTAATGGTCATAAACTGTAACAGATAATCGGGACCACCCGCCTTAGAACCCACACCGGACATACCAAACCCTCCGAAGGGCTGTCTACCGACCAGGGCCCCTGTTATCTTTCTGTTAATATAGAGATTCCCGACCCTGAAATTGACCTTAACATTCCGAATGTTGGCGGGACTCCTGGTGAATATCCCACCTGTAAGGGCATAAGATGTACCGTTGGCAATGTCAATTGCTTCATCCAGGTCCTGGGCTTTAATGATGACAAGGATCGGGCCGAATATTTCTTCCTGCGCAATCCTGGAATCAGGTCTTACATCTTTAAATATCGCTGGTCCAACAAAATGGCCTTCCCGTTGAACAGTACGGAGAAGAAGAGGCTTACCTTCCTTGTTCCCCAAGTCTACATAGTTTCTGATTTTATCCATCGCGGCTTTATCAATGACAGGTCCCATATAGGCCTCAGGATTTTCCGGAGGTCCTATTACTATGCTTTCCATGGCCTCCTTGAGTCTACCGCAGAATTCGTCGTAATTGTCTCCGACCACTATTATCCTCGAACATGCAGAGCATTTCTGGCCCTGGAAACTCAATGCGGATTCAAGGACTCCTTTCACCGCCTCATCAAGGTCGGCTGTCTCGTCCACAATTATTGCGTTCTTTCCCCCCATTTCCGCTATGACCCGTTTCACGTTGATTTGCCCTACCGCAGTTGCGCCCGCGAGCTGAACAATATTTAGACCTACTTCTTTTGAGCCGGTAAAAGCCACAAAATCGATCCCGGGATGAGACACAAGATATTCACCAACTTCCTGGCCTGATCCTGTCACGAAGTTCAGGACGCCGGCCGGAAGGCCGACAGACCTGAAGAATTCAACTAGACGCCAACCCAGAACAGGGGACAAACTGGAAGGCTTAAAAATGACGCTGTTCCCTGTGACTAGGGCCGCTGACACCATGCCAATCGGAATAGCCAGCGGGAAATTCCAGGGGGCGATAACGGCCCCTACACCTCGGGATTCGTAAAAATATTCGTTCAGTTCCCCCGGATAATTACCCATGACTTTTGGAAGACCGAGTCTTGTCATTTCAGTCGCGTAATATTCAAGATAATCTATCGCCTCGGTTACATCTCCGTCCGCCTCTGTCCATGTTTTCCCAACTTCATATACTTCCAGGGCCATTAACTCAAATCGCCTTTTTCTAATTTCAGCGGCAGCCCGAATAAGGTAGTCGGCTCGCTGTTTAGCCGGCGCCATTCTCCAAGTGGGCCACGCCAATCGGGCGGCTTGAACAGCGTGTTCAACATGTTCTCTTGAGGCCACGCACACCCGGCCAACAATTTCGTCCGGACTAGCGGGATTGACTGATAGGGCTTCCCTATCCGTTCTGATTTCTTTGGCGCCAATCAAGATAGGATATTTCTTGTTAAAAGTGTTACGTGTCTTTCGAAGCGCTTCCTCCATCAGCCTGCGGTTTTCTGGTTTTGAGAAATCTATTAATGGTTCGTTCACAAATTCAGGATGGAACGATTCAACGGATCTTTGTTGACTCGCCGGTGCCGGGGCCTTGAGTAGCTCATCGATAGGGGCGCTTTCAGAGAAGGATTTGCGGAGGAAAGATTGGTTGGATGTATTTTCGAGGAGCCTTCTTATCAGATAGGCCATACCCGGGATCAATGCCCCAATAGGGGTGTAAGCGCGTAACCTGTAATTCATCTTTTTAATTGCATGCCTTACCGGCTCAGCCATTCCGTATATCATCTGGAATTCCAAGGCATTAGTTTGTAGGCCCAAAGACCCGGCCACAGCTATTGCATGGCTTATACTCCGAACATTGTGGGTGGCGATAGCAGGACGGATAAAATCGGTATTTTCAAGAAGGATTCTAGTGAGTTCTTCATAGTTATGGTCGGTTTCTTCTTTATTCAAAAAGACCGGAATTGGCCATCCTTTCTGTCCATTAATCACTGTTTCGTAATCCCAGTATGCGCCTTTGACAAGGCGGATACCGAGTCGATTCTTTGATTTCTTTGCCCACTTTAAAAGGCTTAGAAGATCTGATCTTGTCTCGGGCAAATACGCCTGGAGGACCAGTCCTGCAAACGGTAGGTCGGGGATGTCATCAAACAGACTCTGAAAAACGGCAATCGTGAGGTCCTTGAAATAGTAGCTCTCCATGTCCAAAGTGATTGAAACGTTTAGCTCAATTGCCAACCTGATTACAGGTATCAAAGCTTCCCTGATTTTCCGGATTGAGCCGTCCCAATTCTTTGGATCTATCTGGGAATAAAAAGACGAGATTTTGACGGAAACATCAATGACGGGAATACGTCCATGGTTGTCGCGATCCAGAATTGGATTTTCCGACCATTGATTTATTTGAGGGGCCAGAAAATTGATAAGCTTCCTGTAACGTTGAACATGTTCTTCAGCTTCGGAATCTGTCAGCACCGCCTCGCCCAGAAGGTCAACAGTGAACGCTATCCCTTCGTCCATTAGTTTTTGTAAGACTTTGAGCGCATCGTGTTCGTCACGGCCGCCGATAAACTGCGACGCCATAGATTCTACGCCTGATTTTACTGCTTTTGCGGCGACGTGAGGCAAAATCCCCGAAAGCCGACCTAGGCCATGCAAGAAGGGATTGTCCGGAATGTCCACAAAATATTCCTTGAGCATTTTGACAACTAGGGAATCTGTCTTGAGACATGGGAGGACATCCACGAACCGAAAAAGTGGGACCTTCAATGCGTCATCTTTCATGACCCAATCGGAAAGCCGTCCATTCCATGTCTTCCTGTCGAACAGTGAAGGAACTTCCTGACCAATTAGCGAATATATCTCTCGCCCTACTGTCTTTACTTTGTCCTCAATATTCTCGCTCATTGGTTATCCTCATTGTTATCGACCTGAAACCATAAAGATTGAAAAATAGTTAATTATTCATGTGCCGGAAGTTATGTGGAAATGTTCCCGATGGCTAAGGGTCTTTCCAATAATATAGTTTGAGACTAAATTAACCTACAACATTAATCTGAGTGAAGGTTAACATGCCTGCCGAAGGTCATCAAAAATCAACAGCCTGGACCCCACTCCATTATTCGATTTTTCGAGCGTTATGGATAGCCGCTACCGTTTCAAATGTTGGGACATGGATGCAGAATGTGGCCGGCGTCTGGATGATGACCTCACTTTCGCATTCGCCTATCATGGTCTCTCTTATGCAAACGGCTACAAGCCTCCCCGTGTTCCTGGTGGTTTTACCGGCTGGGGCGATTGCGGACATAATCGACCGTCGACGAATGTTGCTTTTCACGCAGGCATGGATGACCGTGGCGGCGGCGGGTCTTGCCCTTGTAACGTTTATGGGAGCGACCACACCGTGGATGCTACTTTCGTTCACATTTGCCCTTGGTGTTGGCTCGGCCATGAACATGCCGATCTGGCAGACCGTAGTGCCCCGATTGGTACCCAGAAAGGAGCTGCCGCAAGCCGTGGCCCTAAATAGTGTCGCCTTCAATGTTGCCCGGGCTATTGGCCCCGCGCTAGGAGGCGCGGTTGTAGCGCTCTCAGCGCCTGAACTTGTGTTTTTACTAAACGCTATTTCGTTTTTGGGAGTAATCGCCGTAATTTATCGTTGGGATTCTTCCCGCCGGGAAAACCAGTTACCCGCCGAACATGTTATCAGCGCCATTCGAGCGGGTACCCGATATATGACTCATGCTCCGGAGTTACGGTCAGCTCTTATCCGCTGCTGCATATTCGTGACTTTCGGCAGCGCCTTGTGGGCCTTGATGCCGTTGGTTGCGCGCCATGAACTGGGAATGAACGCCCGTGGATACGGCATTCTAGTCGGATTCTTCGGTACAGGCGCACTATCGGGGGCCATAACGCTCCCGAAAATGCGGAAAAGAATGTCGATGGACACTTTGTTGACCGTGGCAACGGTGTCGTTCGCGATGGTGACTTTTACTCTCGCATATTTACGTGTTCACGCGCTGCTTTCTCTTACAATGATTGCTGGAGGGGTAGCATGGGTAACGGTCATGTCCAGTTTGAATGTCGCAGCTCAAACATCTGCGGCATCCTGGGTTCAGTCGCGTGCGCTCGGTTTTTTTGTCCTCGCTTTCCAGGGACTTATGGGTGTTTCAAGTGTGCTATGGGGAGCGATAGCCGAATTCGGTGGTAATTCATTATCGCTTCTCTTTGCAGGGATAGGGCTTCTCTGCGGGCTTCTCGGTGCTTTTCTATGGCCGTTGAAAGGGCTCAAGGATTTGGATTTGAGACCATCCTTACATTGGTCTGAGCCTTTGGCCGCGGTCACTCTGGACCCGGATGACGGGCCTGTGCTGATAATGTTGGATTACAGAATTGACGTTGAAAAGGCGACGGAATTTACTACCGCACTGTACGAACTCAAACGTGTTCGCCATCGTGATGGCGCCAGGCGTTGGGGTCTATACAACGACATCGCCGACCCCGGACGATATATAGAAACGTTTCTCGTAGCATCCTGGGCGGAGCATGCGCGGCAGCATGCTCGCTTTACAGTCGGGGACCGGGAGATAGAAGACCGTGTCCGCTCTTTTCACATCGGGCCTGAGGCACCCATTGTCTCACATTTTATTCACGTTAAATAGAATCGTTTGCGTGGAGGCCGATCTCAGAAATTTTAACGACAAAAAATGCCGCATAGCAGCTCTGGCAAGTTCGAGCATCCTATTCGGATGTGGCGATTACCACACCTGCAAGAATCATTGCGCCGCTAAAGACGTGGACCGCGGTAACCGGTTCACCCAGAAATTCCACTGCCTCGAAGCCACTGAGGACTGGTAGAAGGTAATAGATGAATGCCGCTCGGGCCGGGCCGATGATAGCGACAGACTCGTTCCAGAAAAGGTAGGCTAACAAAGATGGCCCAATTCCCAGGTAAAGAATTGAGGCGATGACTTTCCAGGAGAAATCAATTGCTTCGAATTTGGCGAATTCATATACAAACAATGGGAGCAAAAGAACAATACAGAGAATGAACAATGAAAACAGAAATGGCAGGGGGCTGATTTCAGCAGGTTTGACCCGTACTAATATTGTATAAAAAGCGAATGATGAAGCTTGGGCTAGCATCCACAGGTCACCTCTGGCAAAAGTCAAATGGACTAGTCGCGAGATCTGACCACCAGTTATCAGCAGTATGACACCGGTAGTAGCGGCAATTAAGCCTATGACTCGACGGAATGTAAGTGTGTCGCGCAGAAAGATCCTGGCAAAAACTATCGTAAAAATAGGCGAAAAGATTGCTATTAAAGTTAAATTTAGAGCGTTAGTTGTAGTGGCAGCCACATAAACCGCAGTATTACATACAGTCAACCCCATGAAGGCAGCCAGAGCAAGATATCCAAAATGCTTACGAATTAGTGGTAATTCTTTATAAAATGGCCGAATTACAAAAGGAACCATTAAAATTACCGCGACCAAAGAACGTAAAACAGTAGTGCTCACAGGTGGAACTGAATTCGCTATTATCCTGGCGACAATAAAATTTCCCGACCAAATCGCAGTCGCGGCTATAACCAGCCCATACCCTTTTATCAAACTGTGGTGTGTGGAAAACAAATTTGTTGGGGTCTCTATTCCTTGTAGATAGGGGGTCGATAATACCATGCGGAGAGATAGGCCTCAACACTTGAGGCTAATCTATTAATGGATATTACGTCGGTATCTATCCTATTTGTCGTCAACCGCATAGTCCCTGCCAACAGGCGTTATAGTTTCAGGGTCTATTTGACTGATGACATAAAGGAAATCGATCCTTGGAAAAGAACGGGCCCCTTACGGACATCTTAGAGGCCAGGCGCTTGCCACGCTTGTTTTAGATCATCAATGTTGGCATTGATGATCGTAGCGCCGGTTAAACCCTCTACAACCAGCTTCGGATCGGCCGATGTCGTCCCAATAAGCGATAGAGGAAAACCTCGTAACGCCCGCTCAAATAGTTCCTTCCTGGATGGGGTGACGCTAATCAGGAACCGGCAAGGTGTTTCCGAGAACAACACAAAATCGTCCCTGCTGGCACCTGCGTACGCCAGATTTGCAAGGCTTACGTTCGCCCCAAAACCACCGGAGAACGAGCATTCCGCCAAAGCCACCCCGAGTCCGCCATCCGACAGATCGTGAATAGAGGCTACGAGCCCTTCGCTGACAGAGGCGAATAAAGCCCTGTACGACCCAATCGACTCATTCGGATTTAACACCTTGGGGATTTCCGCTCCCACGAAGCCCTTTTGTGCGAAATACTCCGTAGCTCCGAGTTCATCTCTTGTGACGCCCAAAACATAGATCAGGTCACCAGACGCTTTGAAGTCAGGTGTTACGGCTTTTCGTACGTCAGGCACAACGCCGACAGCCGTAAAAAGCACAGTCGGAGGAATGGAAATTTTTGATCCACCAATGGAATAATCATTCTTCATGCTGTCTTTGCCGGAGATGCAAGGTATATTGTATGCGACGCACAGGTCGTAGAGCGCCCTGTTCGCTCTAACCAACTGGGCAAGCTTATATTCCCCGTCAGGTGTTTTTTCCGATCTGACCGGATCACACCAGCAAAAATTATCCAGACCCGCCATGTGGTCCGGATTTGCCCCTACTGACACGATGTTTCTAACGGCTTCGTCTATTACTGAGGCCATCATCCAGTATGTATCTATGTCCGAATATCTTGGAGCTATTCCGCAACCTATAGCAATGCCCAGATACCTATCCAGCATTGGCCTTTGAACAGCAGCGTCCCCCGGCCCATCGTTGTTAACGCCTATCAACGGTTTTACTACCGAACCGGCTTGAACTTCGTGATCGTACTGCCGAATTAATCTCTCTTTTGAGCATATGTTCCACCGGGACAGTAAATGGAGTAATTCCCGGCCCAAATCCGTTGGACAAATAAAATAAGGCTCAGGGTGTCCACAGACTTCCCATGTTGCTTTGAGTCGCATCTGCGGAACACCGTCATGTAGAAAGCTCAAAGGTAAATGGGCTATTGGGGAATCATGCCAGTATACGGTGAAATACCCGTCGTTAGTGAATTCACCGAGTTCCTCAGCTTCAACATCCAGCTTTTTCGCCAGCGCCATGAACTGTGAGAGCTTGTCAGGAGGAACGGCAACGGTCATCCTCTCCTGGGCTTCTGAAAGTAATATTTCCCACGGCTGTAATCCGGGATATTTTAACGGCGCTCTATCGAGTAAAATGCGAGCGCCTCCTGACTCCAGAGCCATCTCACCGACGGAAGATGACAGTCCGCCAGCGCCGTTGTCTGTGATGGAGCTATATAATTCGCGATCTCTCGCCATGAGCAAGAAATCAGTCATTCTTTTTTGAGTTATAGGGTCCCCAATCTGGACCGCTGTTGCGGGAGACCCTTCATGTAACTCTTCTGACGAGAAAGTCGCCCCGTGGATACCATCTTTGCCTATACGGCCTCCTGTCATGACAATACGGTCTCCGGGGTTGGCCTTTTTTATGTGAGCCGGTTTCCCGTTGATGGTCGCAGGCATCAATCCGCCGGTCCCGCAATAAACCAGAGGTTTTCCCAGGTAGCGTTCATCAAAGACTACTGCGCCGTTAACAGTCGGGATACCGCTCTTGTTTCCACCATGCTCCACCCCTTCACGTACGCCCTCAAAAACCCGTTTAGGGTGAAGCAGGCGCGGCGGGATTACGCCATTGAAGTTCGGCGGCGCAAAGCAAAAGACATCAGTGTTGAAAATGAGGCGGCAGCCCAAACCAGTGCCAAACGGGTCTCGATTGACACCAACTATGCCAGTAAGCGCCCCGCCGTATGGATCAAGAGCTGATGGAGAATTATGTGTCTCAACCTTTACTACCAAATTCCAGTCATCGTCTAGCTTGATCACACCTGCATTGTCTTTGAATACAGAGAGACAAAAATCCCTATCCCCGAGTTTTTGTCGAATGTCTTTTGTCGCCCGTTGCACGTACGACTTGAACAGGCTGTCAATCCGGGTAACTTTTCCATCTTCTTCGTAATCAATGATCGCATTGAAAATCTTATGTTTACAATGTTCAGACCATGTCTGGGCAAGGACTTCGAGTTCACAGTCGGTAATCTTGTCGGACAGTCCGTGTTTTTCCCTCTGATTTACAAATTCCTGACCATTGAAAAAACGCTGTATAGTCTTCATTTCTTCCAGATTAAGGGCTAACACCCCCTCCTGGCTGATGCGACACAATTCATCATCCGATATATCTAGGTCTATTTCCCTGACTAAAATTTCAGTCGTGGACTTCACAATCGGCACAGTAATCAATGATCTATCATCTAACGGTGAGAAGACTTGAGATGTCTGAATGAGATCATTGGCCAGTAGATCTTTGGCTATGTGGGAAACTTCGTCACGATTGACCGGCCCATTAAAGAAATAGAGCTTTCTGCTGTAAACTCCGCCCGCTGCCCTATCCTGCATGTTAAGCGTGCGTTCCACGGCCTCTCTGGCCGTACGCCCGATATTGTCGGTCACACCTGGCCGGTATCCGACCTCGACGAGCCAGTCAAAAGGTAAATTCAGAGGTTCATCAATTGTAACTTCCTGAATCACAGGATCGCGAAAAACATCTTCAGCCAGTGTTTCAAGCGCTGCATTATCGAGGTCCATGTCAATTATAAAACTGTCAGCGACCCTAAGGCCATCAAGCTTGAATCCAAGGTCGGATTCTATTCGGGACGCGATCCTACGGCCTGCGGGATCGGGCAACGATTGCTTTAAACATACGTCTATTCTATGGGGCATGCCGTTTTCCTGGGTGAATTTGTGAATTCAAATTTGGCGTTAACTTAATGGTATTAAATAATTGGGGCGATTAATCCCGGTCACCAGACTCAAACCCCATTCCTGAGTTCTTTCCGTATTGCTTTCAATGAAAACTCTTGTGAAAAACACCGCCTAGCCTTTTAGGAAAATCCTTGCGTCAAGGGCCGTAGCGCCCAGATTTGAAACCCATACGGGATTGATGTCTATCTGATCAATCATCGGGAATTCTACCATCAAAGCCGATACGGTAGAAATTGTCCTACGAAGACTGTCCCTGTCAATAGGCGCCCTACCCCTGACCCCTTTAAAAATTTCCGATCCAGGAAGCTTATCAATCATTTCATCTATTTCCCTGTTTGATGGAGGTGCCATTCTGAGAGAAGCCTTTGCAAAAACTTCGACGAGGACACCACCATAACCTACGAGCACAAGGGGTCCGAAATGAGGGTCCCTCTTCCCTCCAACGATAAGTTCATAAGTCCCGGCATCACGATGCGCCATTTGCTGAACGAGACATCCATGGAGTCCTACTTCAGTGTCTGCTATGAAACGGCCCCACATTTGATCCAGCGCTTCTTTCACTTGAGCCAGATCTTTCAGGTTAAGGACTACTCCATTCATGTCCGACTTGTGAGAAATTTCCAGTGCGATCACTTTAACGGCGTAAGGTCCGAAAAAATCCGGCTGTCTGTCGTTAATGTTTCTGGGACGGCAGCACAACTGTGTAATCCGGCACATCAAGCCCAGCCAGCAGCATGATGTCTAAGGCCTCATGCAATAGCGGTGAACGACCATCAGAAATCGATTTATCCAGAATCCTTGAAATGGCCGGTTTGTCCATTTCTACCGGTTTTCCCGGTTCGGCGCTTTCGAGAGTTATAAGTTCACGACGAGTCTCGAATTTTATTGCGGTATCAAGAGCGCTTACCGCCCGTTCCGGAGAAATAAATATAGGGAAATCAAATTCCTTGAAAAGCCGTGAAATTTCCACCTGTTCCGTGGAAACGCATAATGCTACGGGTTTTTGATACTGTCTAGATAAAGAAGCCGCTGATCGCAAAAACTTACGGGAGGCTTCACCCTCCACTGCCGCGAAATAAGTCTGCAACAAGAGAATTCCATCAACATTAGGCTGTTGAAGGGTGTGTTCGACGATCTGAACATAAACCTCAAAATCGAACAGGTCTCCCAAGTCCAGAGGATTGGCAAGCCTGATTACATTAGCCCTGACTTTCTGTCTGATCTGGTCGAGAAAGTCCTCATTGAACGGCGGTAGGTCAAACCCGTAAGTATACGCAGCGTCCGCAGCGACAACAGCATGACCACCGGACCTTGAGATTATAGCAAGATTACGACCTCTCATTTTTGGTATCTTGAGAATCTTTACAAAATCAACATAGCTGTGCATGTCGCGAAAACGTATCATGCCCGACTGTGTCAAAGCTGCGTCAACGACCATGTCATCATTTGCAAGAGCGTTAGTGTGGGACTGAGCTATGATTTGACTGTATCCCCCAATGTTGGCTTTATGCACCACAATCGGCTTGGATGATTTCCTGGCGAGCTTGGTAAACCTTTTGCCGTCCTGAATTGATTCGAGATACATACAGATTATAGAGGTGTCAGGGTCTTCGATATAATACTCAAGCAAGTCATTTTCGTCTATGTTGAGTTTGTTCCCAATTGACGCGAACTTACTGAAACCTAGCTGTTCACTGTCGAACATGTTAAGAAAAGACAAACCTACACCGCCACTTTGAGCGATAATTCCTACATCACCCGCTCGGAACATATTGTGGAGTATGGCGAAAGGTGTCGTCAATCCGTTGGACGCGTTCATGATGCCGATACAATTGGGGCCTATGAACCTGATTCCATATCGCAAGGCCGTATCCTTGAGCGCTTGACTCCATTCGTCGCCTTTTCCACGATATTCACCAAAACCACCACTCTCTATAACTGCTCGTGTAATACCCTTTTTGCCGCACTGTTCCAATATGTCCGGGACTGTCCGCGCAGGCGTAAGGATTATAGCCAGATCAATCGGCCCATCAATTTCATCGAGTGATTTGTGAATACGCCTTCCAAATAGTATGCCCTCGTCCAGACCTACGAAATGAATGACGCCCGTATATCGGAATTCGAAAAGGTTCCGGGCAATTTCCTTACCCAAGTTTCTGGGGTCGCTTGAAACTCCTATGACAACAACCGAAGAAGGATTAAATAATTTTTTCAATTTGAATTACCTCTCAAGGAGCGGCAGAACTTTGCTGCGCCAACTGAAGCGATTGTTCCAACTGTACCCGATTCCACAAAATCAAGCGTGAGATTCTGAGGTTGACAGCCGGAAACTCCTCACCGCTTCAACAATCGCCGGATTGTCCTTATACCATTTCACGAAGGATTCAAGCCCCTCGTATAACTGAGTTGAGGGTTTAAAGCCCAATTTCGAGCAGGCTTTGTCGATACACGCGTAAGTGGCTATCACGTCACCTGGCTGAGCGGGTACCATTTCCATGATAGCATCCAGCCCGCTAAGGTCTTCAAGGATTGAGATAAAATCCATAAGACCTACAGGTTTATTGTTACCCAAATTTATTATCTCATACCGATCAAGATTACTTGCTGAAAGGGCTGACAAGACCCCTTTTACGACATCATCTATGTAGGTAAAATCACGGTGATTCTTACCGTAGTTAAAAACCTTTATTGGAACTCTGCTCTGCATTGCCTCCATAAAACTCCAATACGCCATGTCTGGTCGGCCCCATGGGCCATATACGGTAAAGAACCTCAGGCCAATTGTCCGCATGTTCCACAAATGTGTGTAGGTGTAGGCCATCAATTCGTTTGATCTCTTCGTCGCAGCGTAGAGGCTTACGGGGGTCTCGACTCGATCATCCTCTCTGTAGGGTAGTTTGGTGTTTCCACCATATACACTCGAACTGGAAGCGTATACAAATCTTTCGACTGAATTGATTCGGGCCTGCTCAATCAGATTTACGAATCCCTGCAGGTTTGACTTCTGGTAAGCATAAGGATTCTTAAGTGAATATCTAACCCCAGCTTGAGCAGCGAGGTGGCAGACAATAGAGGGTCTGTAATCCTTAAATATTGTTTCTACGGAATTGAGATCAGAAATATCCGCGTTAACTGAAACAAACTTCCTGTTGTTTCTCAGAATTTCATCCCTGGCGGTTTTTAGTTCAGGCGAGTAGTAGGGACTGAAGTTATCCACTCCTATCACTGTCAAGCCTTGACCAAGTAATGATTTCGCGACATAAAAACCGATGAATCCGGCTGAACCGGTGACCATAATTGTTGACATCTCAGCCTCTAACGAATTTTGACGGCTTGTTAATACTAATTGGGGTAACCCTTTGGATAAAGAGAGAACCATTTAATAACTTCTGTGACAATTGAATCGAGATTGGATCGTGACGGCTTCCAATTCAGGTCCCTTTGGGCAGCGGAAGCGTCAGCCACTAGTTCGGCGGGATCACCTGGTCGTCTGGGCGCAAAACTTGGCGTAATGTTTACCCCTGAAATCCTTCGGACTGAATCAACCACTTCAAGATTTGAAAATCCGTCGCCTGTTCCCAGATTGAACTTCATCATAGGTATTGTATCCAATTTTGCGCACGCTTTAAGATGCGCGTCAGCGAGGTCCATTACATGTATGTAGTCACGGATACAAGTTCCATCACGGGTAGGATAGTCGTCCCCGAAAATTGTCAAATTATCAGAGAGAGTTAGAGCGAAACGCACAACATTTGGAATCAAATGGGTTTCAGGCCTGTGGTCTTCACCAAGACCAGAATCGGGTTCACAGCCGGCAGCGTTGAAATATCGCAATTGGGCGGACCTAATCCCATATGCGACATTATAGTCCTCCAGCATCCATTCGATGGCGAGTTTTGTTCTTCCGTAAGGAGAAATCGGGTCTTTGGGATGGTCTTCATACAGCGGTAACTTCTTAGGATAGCCGTAGACAGCGCAACTTGAAGAAAAAACCAATCGATCGTGACCCGTGACTCTCATGGCTTCAAGCATATTGAATGCCGCTATTACATTGTTTCTGTAATACTGGGCAGGGTCCTGCACCGATTCTCCGACGAGGCAACTGGCGGCAAAATGAAATATAGCATCGTATTTCCGTTCGGACAGGTGTTTAATTATACTATCAGAGTTCAGCAAATCAGCCTGGACAAATTCGGAGCATCTTAACGCCGACTTGTGGCCTTTGGACAAATTGTCCAGGACTGTTACATCGAGTCCATTATTCATTGCGAAGAATGAAAAATGTGACCCCACGTATCCTGCTCCTCCTATTACTAGAACTCGAGAAATTTTCACTTATAATGTCCCCCTTGAAATGTACAATATCCACAGACATTAATCCTATACAGTAGGGCACGTTTATGGGGATGTTGTGCTACAATAGTAGCACTAGTGACCCTGCCAGGCAATTTATTCGCATAGAAGTTTGAGTTTACAACAAAGGAGGCGCTTAAATGAGGTTCGATATTGCTGAAGTTAAGGCACGCGAGATTCTTGATTCCAGAGGCAACCCCACTATTGAAGTGGACATGATCTTGCAGGATGGCGCTTTTGGTAGCGCGGCTGTACCGTCAGGCGCTTCGACTGGCGAGAATGAAGCTGTTGAACTACGTGACGGAGACCCTGCGCGTTTTCAGGGTAAAGGTGTGCTCAAAGCCGTTGAAAACGTTACGAACGAAATAAGGCCCGCTGTTCTTGGAATGAACGCCCTGGATCAACCAGGACTTGACCAGATGCTGATCGATTTAGATGGTTCCAGAAACAAAGGTAATCTCGGCGCAAACGCTATTCTCGGCGTTAGCCTGGCTGCCGCCAAGGCCTGCGCTGTCGAACTAGGCCTTCCTTTATACCGTTATCTCGGCGGAGTGGACGCCAGGCGTCTTCCCATGCCTATGATGAACATCCTCAATGGTGGCGCGCACGCTGATAACAACGTGGATATCCAGGAGTTCATGATCATGCCCGTTGGCGCATGTTGTTTTTGTGAGGCGCTTCGTATGGGATCCGAAATATTTCACACGCTCAAGAAAGTCCTCAAAGGCATGGAATTGAACACTTCCGTGGGCGACGAAGGCGGTTTCGCCCCTAACCTCAGTTCAAACGAAGAAGCCCTAAAGGTTATTGTTCAGGCTATCGAAGAAGCTGGATACGAGCCTGGAGGAAACGTCTGGATTGCGTTGGACCCAGCCGCCAGTTCTTTCTACAAAAATGGCGTATATGATCTCAAGGGCGAGGGAACAAAGAAATCAGCCGA
Source organism: uncultured delta proteobacterium (assembly GCA_963798475.1). Taxonomy (GTDB): domain Bacteria; phylum Desulfobacterota; class Desulfomonilia; order Desulfomonilales; family Desulfomonilaceae; genus CAJBEZ01. The sequence goes on along the minus strand of CAWCTI010000013.1, from coordinate 70,418 downwards.
GCAAATGGTTGATTTCTATGAAGATCTTGTGACTCGTTATCCCATAATTTCAATTGAAGACGGCCTGGATGAAAACGACTGGGATGGTTGGACGATCCTCACAGAAAGGCTGGCTTCCAGGATACAGCTCGTTGGCGATGACATATTCGTTACCAATGTAGAATTGCTTACAAGGGGAATAGAGAATGGTATAGCTAATTCAATCCTAATCAAATTGAATCAAATCGGCACACTGACTGAGACGATCTCTGCTGTGAACCTGGCTTCCGCAAATGGATACACGTCAGTAGTCTCACACAGAAGCGGAGAAACGGAAGATACTACCATCGCCGACTTTGTGGTTGCGCTGGGTACAGGTCAAATTAAGACCGGATCGGTCTCCCGTACCGATAGAATCGCAAAATACAATCAGTTACTCAGAATAGAAGAAGACCTTGGCAATAGCGCCCTTTATGGTTCTAGTACATTTCGGTGGGGACCATTCTAGTCCTTGCCCGGTAAATCATGAGGCCGCTCTTGACCATCTGAACTCAAGGGCGGCTTTACGCACAACGGTGTCTTTTTGTAAGGGCCGGATTTACCCCAAACCGGATCGTCATACCGGTCATGACATGGGAGACATGCTGCAATCTCAAGGATCCGGTGAACCTCATCCCTGTTGAACCCACGGCTCAGCTCATGGGAAGTACCTTGCAACTCTCTTCCGGTCTCATCAACTATCGCGTCCAGAGGGAATTTAATCTGTAAGCCGCTACGCAAAGAATCATAAACAGGCGAAACGGAAACGATCTTTTTTTGAGGGTCCCAAGAGAGGTTTCCTTCACCAAGGCCCATAGACTTTGAATCAAGGTGGCAATCTACGCAACGACGGACTTCTTTCCGTGTGGTATGAGGATGAGTCGGACCTATGGCCATTGAGTTCATGCCGTTTCTCAATGGCATTATCCTGGAATCATAGGGTTTTATAACGTTATTCTTTTGATCTACTACTGTATTCCATACCTGACATCCCGGCACCAGAATTCCAACACGGCCTCTTGAATTTATTCCCAGGATATTTTTCTCGAATCTAAAAAATGATCTGCCTTCAGCCCAAGCCCCTTTACTCCTTTTGCCAGTAAGATGATCCTTGCCTTCAAGACTAAGGTTCAAAATCTGATGGCATCCGTAGCACTGAGGGCTCCACGCGCTATGGCAAGCGTCACACTCGAGACGTTCATGACCCTTGATGTTGTGCCCGTATTTATCACCGGTAATGACTTTAACAGGGCTTTCTTTCCCAGTAAGTTTGCTTGTTAGAACAAACCCTTTCCTGGCCTTCCTGACATGAGGTAATGGCCTACCTCTGGATGTATGTAGAATTTGGTCGTCTTCGGAAATCTTGATAAATTTGGAACTGTGAATGAGCGCCACTGTAAGTGGATCATTTATATCAACAGTAGCAGAAACCGGGGGTTTATCATATCCTCCGTGGCAGTCTTCACACCTGATCTCAATCTGATCCTTCATCCGGCCATAAATTTTCCCGTCTCCCATGGTTTCCTGGGCCGTATGGCAATCCACGCAACCCATTTTCTTCTCGAAGTGAATGTCCGGGACCAGGTTCAGTATGAATCGATCGTCACTCAATGTCCTATTGTTATAAGAACCATTCATGAATGGTGTGCCGTACTGCTCGCTTTCCATTTCTCCATGATAATTAAGACCTGTGCGTGCGCTACGATTGTGACAGGCTCGACACCTATCATCAGAAATCTTTGTGTTTATCGAGTGGTATGCCGCGTGACCTGTTTCGTACCTGTTCACCGTAGGGTCGCCTCCCTGATAACGCCCTGTTCGATCGTAAATAGCGTGACATGCAGCACAACCATCCAGTCGTCCCATTTTTTCTTCGGGTTGTTTCCCCCAAAGGTGGCACGTCGAGCAAAACTTCCGGAAATGACTCTCCGCGAGGTGAATATCTCCGTTCTTTGTGACCTCCGGCCCGATTTCCTGAAGTTCATGTTTGCCATCAGAGACTGATTTGATAGCGTAACGCTCCTCACCAAGGTTAGTTACGCCCCATTGAAACCTCAATATTCCAATGATGCCGGCATTTGTGGCCATGATGGAACGAGGGGTATTTCGGACCCGGTCCAATATTGGAGACAGCTTGTCCGCATGGCACATCCCGGGTCCTAATGATCCGGCCCCGCAACTTTGGGACGCCAGATCGAGCCACGCAGGGTTGGCTCCACCGATGAGGCCACGATGAGCGCCCTTAACGGTGAGGTCCGATCCGACCCCTCCATGGCAGATTACGCACCCAAAAACTGAGTTTGGATGAGACTCAGACGTGTCTTCAATCCCAAAATGACATGTTATGCAGAATTCGGATGGAGCTTTACCGCTGAATGGACTTGTTTCAATTATCCGGGGCTGAAGATTTTTAAGCTCCTTGATCCTGGCATTGATGGTCCTTCGTTTTTCAAAGGTTGGATCGCGGGCAAGTTCATCATCCAGAAGCGATATAGCCAGGGAAATCCCCTGCAGCTGGTATTTCTTCCACTCAGGATTACGTTGACGGTACGAGATTATGAGCAAAGCCGAAACAAAAATTAGAAAGCATCCTAACAGGACTCCAAAGAAAATTCTTGATTGGGTCTTCAATTCAGGTATCCCCATAGAGTCAGGATTAAACCCACGACAAGAATTCCTAAGAAAATGGCCAAACCAAGTCTTCTTTGCCTGATAAGCATTGGGAGGGCTGCAAGCAGCAATATGGCCATAAAGGGAATAAATATCCCGGCCAACCACGGGGGCAGGAATCTCAGCATTTGTTGAATTCCCACGAAGATCCACGGTGCCTTAACATTTTCCATCGGCAAGGCGTTTGGGTCCGCAGGGCCCCCGAACGGGGCGTCAAGAAAAGTGGAAACAAGAATCAGGATAGAGCAGGCCGTTAACAAGGCTATCAATTCCTTCACGACCAAATCGGGGACGGTTTTTACCCTGTTAATTTTCGGCATAGTCTGGAATTCGGATTGGAAAATTGTTAATCCTTGACGATTCTAAATCCTACAGTCTGATAGTATCCTCGGGGAACGGCCTTGTGTATATTCTGAGTTCTTCTCGATGAGACGGGTGAGGCCCACGATCCCCCTCTTATTACTTTCTCCTGCCCCAACGATGGTCCAAGAGGATTCTGGGCTGGACTCAACGCATAATAATCCCTACTATACCAATCCGAACACCACTCCCAAACGTTGCCCGCCATGCCAGTGATCCCAAAGGCCCCTGCTTCGGCGGTATAAACCGGAGATGATTGTTCCTCCGTCGGTAGACTGATGTTGTCGAGCGGGGGATTTATGGTTGTGTACAGGGCCGCTTTCTCCCATTCCGCTGACGTCGGTAGGCGGCCACCTGCCCATTGCGCATAATCCGTGGCTCCGTGCCAGGAAACATCAGTTACAGGTCTATCCGCGTAACCAGGCTTGGGTTGAAAAGCCCCATTTACTCTCACATTAGGCGAAGATGGATCGTCCGTCCTCACGCTAGGCAACCCATCGCTCGAAATCTCACCTTGATTGTTGAGAAATTTGCAGAATTCAGCGTTTGTAACTTCGTACTTCGATATGTAGAAATCTCCAAGATAGACAGTGTGTAATGGCCTTTCGTCCGGTCGGCCGAAACCGTCCGGACTCCCCATCTCGAAAGGACCAGCAGGGATAAGTATCATACCCAGATATTTACCGGAGCCTTCTGCAAGGTTTCTAACATCACGAGACAAGTGAATTTGTTTTTGTTCATCTTTTGTGATGGGAAGAGGCGGTAGAGGAATGGACGGTCCGGACGGACAACCTGGGAGTAATGGACACGAATATTGATCGGCCTGGTATTTCGGAGCAATCAATAGAGAGTTTGAACCATATAAATCCTGCCGGTTCACGGCGGACTCGTTACGATTGTTTTGCCTTTCAGCAATAGAAGGGGTGTTTAGGCAAAAGAAGACAAGAGCTATGGAAACTATGGCTACCTCGGTTTTCATTGCTTAACTGGCTTTTCCGCCTCTCTATCTTTTATGATAGCACAGTGTCAAGAAGTGTTCCGTCCGGACTTACAAGATCCACACGCAAGTTCGAACCCCTAATTGCATGAGTAGAACAACTCAAGCAAGGGTCGAAAGCTCGAATCAAGGCTTCGATTCTATTCATAGCGTCTTCCGTAACTTTGTCGCTCTTGATGAAACGCCTTGCGACTTGCAGGATGCCCCTGTTCATTGCCAGGTTATTGTTCCCAGTGGCCACGATCATATTGGCCCAGGTAATCAAACCCTCTTCATCAACTTTGTAGTGATGTATCAGCAAACCCCTCGGGGCTTCGACAACGCCTACCCCCTCAAATTCGTTGTTCCGCGCGAATGATCGCACATGAGGACCCAGGATTTCAGGGTCTTTCAGTAGATATTCCATCAATTCGAGGCTGTAAAGAACCTCGATTAGTCTAGCGTAATGATTATAGAATGAACTGAGGATTGGTCCTCTTTCAAGACCTTTGAATTCGGCCCATTCCTGGTCGGCCTGGGGTGTTCCACAGCTATCACAAACATTCAATCTGGCGGCTGGACCTGATTTGTAAATACCCTCAGAGTAACCAAGTGATTTAAGGTAGGGGGATTTCAGATAAGACCACTCCTCAGTGTTTTCAGCAAGATATTCATCATATCTGTGTGGATCGAGCCCATCATGGATCATGGCTCCTTTAGAATCTATAAATCGTAATTTTCCTTCAAGGTGCTCAAGGTTACCTTCTGAATTAACCAGACCTGCGAATAACGTCGGAAAATTCGCGAATGTCCGAATTTCTTCTCGATAATTTTCAAGTGAATCCTTTAACCAGTCCAATGTTCTATTGATGATCGCATAACCTTCCGGGAGGAGGGAAATCAGAAGGTCCCGATTCTCTTCCAATAGGGGCGCGTTGACGCCTCCAGGAACAACCCATGCTGGATGAATTCGTTTGCCGGCGCACGATTCGACAATTTGCTGACCAATCTTACGTAAATTAATCCCGTCCATAACTAATGAAGGATTGACCTTTAAAAGACCAACAATGTTACGTTCCGAAGGGTCAGCGTCAAACCCAAGAACCAGATCAGGAGCCGATAGATGGAAAAAACTTAAAGCATGTGATTGAACAAACGTCCCACAATTTAGCAAACGACGGAGCTTTCGAGCCGGCCCCGGGACACTCACACCAAGGATTGAGTCACATGCTTTTGCGGAAGCAATCGAGTGACTCACAGGACAAATTCCGCAAATTCGTTCCACTAGCGATGGCATCTCATAAAATGGACGCCCTTCACAAAACTTTTCAAATCCTCGAAACTGGGTCACATGGAATTTAGCGTCTGATACAGTCCCTGAGTCGTCGAGAACTAACGTAATCTTCCCGTGGCCTTCTATTCGGGTGATCGGTTTAATTTGTATAGTTTGGGTCATGCTGTTCGCTCCAGGAGTATCAGGCTCCAAATCGTGACTTTCCGCCAAGACTTGGGAATCGTCCATCGATCAAATCATTTAAGGTTGACAAGATAACTCCGGCCGGTGGAGGACATCCTGGAAGAAACAGGTCCACTGTGACGTATTCATGCACAGGCCTGGAATATTCCATAAGTTTTGGAACAAAGCCAGATGGTAAGATTTGTCCAGAGGCTGAATTCTCAATATAGGCACGGGAAAGAGTGTCTGCGACGCTAAACTGATTACGCATACCCGGAACATTTGCAGTAACTGCGCAATCTCCGAAAGAAACAAGAACCTTGCTTCTTAACCGTAAGGTCAGGATCTCCTCCTTGTCGGCTTCCGAGCCAACTGCGCCTTCAACAAGGGCCAAGTCTATATTCTCAGGGACAGTCTTGAAATCGACTAACGGGCTATAGACAAGTTCAATCCTGTCAAATAGTTGTATAATGTCTTCGTCAATGTCGAGCAAAGACATATGGCAGCCTGAACAACCATCAAGCCACGTTGTGGCTATTCTTATGCGAGTCATCTACTTTCATCTCCTCGCATTAACTTCAAATAGGGAAGGAATTGCCTCTTTTTTGTCATTTCCGCCACGGATTTACCTTTTTCCGAAAGGGTCCCGGTAGGGCAAACCTGAACGCATTTTCCACAACCTGTACAGGTGGTTGATTCTCCCCAAGGCTGATTAAGGTCTGTTATTACCTTCGAAAGGTAACCACGACCCATAACATCCCATGTATGAGCGCCTTCTATTTCTTCGCAGACTCGTACGCATCGCTGACATAGCACACACCGGTTGTGGTCTGCCGAGAATCTTTCGTGTGAAGCGTCTACGGCGTGTCGAGTATGCAAATAATCATAATGTACGTGAGTCATCCCGAGTTCGGTTGTCAAAGACTGAAGATCGCAATGGCCGTTCGAGACACAAACGGAACATATGTGGTTACGTTCTGTAAAGAGGAGTTCCAGAATTTTTCTCCGATAGTCCAGGACCCTTTCCGAGCTTGTTATGACTTCCATGTCCTGCTTCGGGAGGGTCACACAGGAAGGGCTCAGTTTAGGCGCCCCCTTTATTTCTACGATACAAAGCCTGCAAGCCCCTCGTTCAGACAACCCGTCCAGGTGACATAATGTCGGAATTGAGATCCCATTTTCCCGAGCTACAGATAATATTGTCTCATCTTCTCGAGCGCTCACCGCCTGCCCATTTATGGAGAAGGTCAGAATTCTAACTGGCTGGACATCGGCGCGATCCGCTATTCTCTGTAAAAAAGCAGGGTATCTCATTGTGGTTCCTCCGTAGGATTCATGTGACAGGTCCCGGCTGGACAAACTTTATCTTCAATGTGCGCTTTGTATTCATCCATAAAATAACGCATAGTGCTCAATACCGGGTTCGGCGCTGTCTGACCCAGTCCACAAAGGCTTGTATTCTTCACCAGATCACAAAGTTCTTCAAGCAATTCGATATCTCCAGGTTTACCACCGCCTTCGGTTATTCTTTTTAACAGGTTATAGATTTGAACAGTGCCGACTCGACAAGGAACACATTTGCCACACGATTCGCTCATACAGAATTCTATGAAGAATTTAGCCACATCTACCATACAGGAAGAGTCATCCATTACGATGAGGCCTCCTGACCCCATGATCGCGCCGACGTGAGCGAGAGATTCGTAATCCATGCTCATGTCGAGAAACTGGGCTGGGATACACCCGCCTGAAGGCCCACCAGTAAGGATAGCTTTGAACTTGCGGTCCGCGATGATACCGCCACCGATATCAAAAACAATTTCTCGCAATGTGGTTCCCATTGGGGCTTCGATTAAACCTGTGTTGTTGACCCTGCCGGCAAGAGCGAACACTTTGGTCCCCTTGCTCTTTTCTGTGCCTATTGAAGCAAACCAGGGGCCGCCTTTACGAATGATTGGGGGAACATTCGCGAAAGTTTCAACATTGTTAATCAAAGTGGGATAACCCCATAGCCCTAACTCCGATGGAAACGGCGGTCTTGGTCTCGGACTGCCTCTACGACCCTCTATGGACGCTATTAGGGCCGTTTCCTCACCACAAACAAAGGCTCCTGCTCCCAAACGGACGGTAACGTCAAAACTAAAGGTCGTATTGAATATGTTCCGGCCAATGACACCGAGTCTCTCTGCCCTGGCGATAGCTGTCCTTATACGTTTTACGGCCAAGGGGTATTCTGCCCTCACATAAATAAATCCATAATTGGCGCCAACGGCTAAACCCGCAATTGCCATCCCTTCAAGAACACGGTGAGGGTCGCTCTCGAGGACGCTCCTGTCCATAAATGCGCCAGGGTCTCCTTCGTCCGCGTTGCATATAACAAATTTGACATTACTCTTAGTTTTTGAAACCGAGGTCCATTTAAGTCCTGTAGGGAAACCGGCTCCCCCTCGCCCCCTAAGCCCACTTTTAGTGATCTGTTCAATGACACCAGCAGGGGTCATTGTCCTTAAAGCATTATAAAGCGCTTCATATCCCCCCTCCGCAACGTAGTCCTCAATGCTTTCGGGATCTATACGACCGCAATTCTCGAGCACAACCTTCTTCTGTCGAGCAAAAAACGGTAGGTGCGCTGAGCAGTCAAGGCGGTTTACCGGCGGTCCTCCCAGAGCCTCAAGAATATCCGACGCGTCTGACACGGACACACCCTGGTATAAGAAGCCATCAGGTTCAATGGCTACCATAGGTCCGGCCGTGCAGAGGCCCAGGCATCCCACTCCTTTGACCGAAGCCCAACTTTCAAGACCTCGTCTGGCGACCTCTTTTTCTAAAGATTCCTTTACAAGTCCGCTTTGGGAAGAAAGACAACCTGCGGCCACACAAACATGGATTCGGTATTTGAAACCTTCCTGTTTTTCCTTTTCAATTTTCCCAATGTCCTGTAGCTCTTCAATCGTCATGATTCATGAGCCTCCCGACATTCTCGAGCACTGACGCCGAGGACATTTTACCATGAACTTCTCCGTCAAAAACTACTACTGGCGCTAATCCGCAAGATCCCATGCAACGAGCGGTCAGAAGCGAGAGCTTCCTGTCCGCAGTGGTTTCTCCAGGTTTTATTCCCGTTTGTTCCTCCACTGTTTTAAGGATGTTTGAAGATCCGGCTATGTAGCAGGCTGTGCCCAAACAAAGGACACAGGTATGCTCTCCTGGTGGCTTCAGGGTGAAAAAATGGTAAAATGTAGCGACCCCATACACTAGACTCAATGGCAAGCGTAGCGATTCCGCCACATATTTCAAAGAATCCGTATCCAAAAAACCAAAAGATTCCTGGACAGCATGAAGGGTTTCAATTAGGGCGTCGGGTTGATGGCCATGTAACCGCATTGTACGATTAACCAATCGCCAGCGCCTGTCTTCATTGGCCTTTATCCGTTCAGCTTCTTTTTCATCCATGTTTCTTTCCCACATACTGGCTTATGTTATTGTTCGGTCCCGCATGCTCCATGTCTAGAATTCTTATAAGATCCGGGAAGAACTGTCCGAGACCCCCAGGAGGAACAAGATAATCATGGCAAAAGTCAGGCCGCAGACTTATGTGATTGTAATTGAAAGTGGCGTAAATTAACAAACCGTCTCTTTTGAGGCCTGATTTGATTGGGGCTATCAGGTTTCTGGAAAAGAAGTAAAAAACCGTTATCAGGTCGTAGAAATTAACAGGTAGCGGATATTGGTCCAGGTCAACTGCGGCGCATCCAATAGGTAGACCCTCAATACAGACATGTTTCCTGAGGCTACGCAAAGCGACAAAGCTTATATCCAGGGCGTCAACCCAATATCCGCGATGGGCCATGAAAACGGAATTCCCCCCTCTGCCGCACGCTAAATCCAAAGCCCGCCCTGAAGTCAGTATTTCGCTCCATTCAATAAGCAATTGATCGGGAGCTAGAGTGTCTCCGGACTCCTCTGAGTAACGAGAATCCCACCTTTTCTGATCAGGTTTCAAATTTAAACCTTATCTGATAACGCTTTACTAGCAATCTAAGTTTCTTTTTAACGGATTTCGGGGCCGCTAAATTTCGACAATAAATCAAAATAGTAATTTAGTTGTCAGCCATCAAGTGACGCCCGCTCTTTTTCAGCGAACCATGACTCCGGGTTCTCAAGATACATTTTTAGGTCTTCCAATGCCCCGAAATGACCACGCTCCTCGCTGATCATCACTATTGCAAACTCTTTCTCCAACGGATCGGAAGCCTTGCTTAGCTGATCTTCATAAAATGTGATTGCGCCCTGTTCCATTTCCAAGCCTATTGAAATTGCTTCAAGGTCCGAACTGTCTCCTTCAACGCGGGAACCCAGGGTTTCTATTCTTTTTCGGAACAATTTTTGCAAATCTTCATTTTCAACTTTATAACTTTTCCAGTGAGTATCCCATTTCTGACCCTTAGAGAGAGAGTCAAAGATCTCCTTGACCCTCTTTACATGCGCGGCTTCATCAACCATCAGTGTTTTGAATATCTCTTTACCAAGTGGATTTACACAGTTTTCAGAAGCTTTCTTGTAAAAATCACGACCTTTTTCTTCTTTTTCCAGAGCTGCGGCAAGAATGGAAAAAGCCTTGTCTTCGTTTTGAATCATTATTTCCTCCTGCTATTATGGGTAGATTTGTCCGGAGAACTTGTTGGGACTAAGCCATCAAATCAAGACTAACAATACTAATGAGTTAGGCACCGGTGGTGATTGGATAGACAAAAGTTCTTGCAGCCAGTTCCCTGTCTATCATGAACATTCCTCCACCTTGGTCACCGGCCAATTTTAGTCGCTGGACAACATCGTAAGCCGAGGCTTCTTCCTCAACCTGTTCGTTAACGAACCATTGCAAAAAGGAGGACGAAGCGTGGTCTCTTTCCTCTATGGCAAGGTCAACAAGGCCATTTATTAATGCGGTGACTTTTTGTTCATGCTTGTAAGCTTCTTCGAAAGCGTGAAGAGGGGAATCCCAATGTGTTGGAGGACCATCTATAGCTGTCAAAGTAACCTCACCTCCACGTTCATTTATGAAATCAAAGAATTTGACAGCGTGAATCAACTCTTCTTGAGCCTGACACCTCATCCAGTTGGCGAACCCTGGCAAATTTATCGAACTAAAATAAGCCGCCATGGAAAGGTAAAGATATGAGGAATATGTCTCGGCGTTTATTTGCTTGTTAAATGATTCTTGAATCTTGGGATTTATCATTTTTAACGTCTCTCCTTTTTTATTGTTTGGAACTGAATCGGCTCAGTTACTAGTACGAAGATGCGAATTAGCAGATCGGGATTCAGGAAAAATATATTATACAGGCATCAATCTCAATGGCGGAGAAATTTATTCATGGGGCGAAGCGCCAATTTCTCCGGATGAATCTTTCTTCCCATAGATCATGAAATAGACAACAGGGACAACGATCAAAGAAAAAACTGTCGAAGCGAAAGCGCCGAAAATAAATGACCATGCCAATCCTGAAAATACCGGATCCAGAGTTATGACCCATGCGCCGAAGATTGCGGCCCCGGCAGTCAGTAATATCGGAGTGAATCTTACCGCGCCTGAATCAATGACCGCTTCTTTGAGATCGACTCCGTGTCGAACCCGGACATGAATGAAATCTATTAAAATTATGGAGTTACGCACGACAATCCCTGCTAGGGCTATCATGCCTATCATTGCTGTAGCGGTGAAGAAAATTGAATCCGTATATTGTCCTATTCGATGGGCAAAAAACTCGTTCAATATGGCAAATCCAGGCAAAATTCCGATGAGCGTAAGCGGAATCGCAATCATTATAACCAGCGGCACTGAAAAGGACTCAGTTTGCTGGACGAGTAGAACATATATGAGCACCAAGGCCACAAAAAAAGCTATACCAAGGTCCCTGAAAACATCCAGGGTTATTTTCCACTCTCCTTCTCCGGCCCAGTTCACTTCATAACCCTTTGGAAGGTTGAGTTGTTTTATACGGGATGTCAATTCCAGAATTGTGTTGACAGGACTCAATCCGGCTGTGTCGCCCACTACATAGACAACTTGGCGCAGATTCTTGCGAAAGATAGTCTTATCCAGGGTAGTTTTTTGAATTTCTCCAAGTTCGGCGAACGGCGTCATAGACCCATTAGAGCCTTTCAATTTGATTGATCCCATGTCCTGGAGTCTCGATCTTAGAGCGCGGGGAAGCCGTAGACTTATTTCAAGTGGTATTCGCTCCTTGTTTGAGTGAACTATTGACGGAGATTCTCCGCCCAGGAGGATTTTGGCGGATTGAGAGATTTCTTCTACAGTCAGGTGATGCTGCCCGGCTTTTGTCCGGTCCGCAACGAAATTGTACTGAGTTTGAGGCGCTGTTACAGAGTCGTCAACATCGACAACGTAACGAGTTTCATCCATGAGCTGCCGAACTTTTTGGGACTGGGCGATTATATCATCATAGGTAGCGTCTGGTGGACCGTAGACCTCTGCTACAAGCGTTGAAAATACAGGTGGTCCCGGAGGAACTTCGACCAGTTTGACATTGGCTTTCCATAGTTGCGCGATTTCATGAATAGCGGGACGAATTCTCAGAGCGATCGCATGACTCTGGAATTGACGGTCTTCCTTATCAATGAGGTTTACCCGAATGTCGGCGAGATAGCTCCCCTGACGTAGATAATATTGTCTCACCATACCGTTGAAATCTATAGGTGAGGCTATGCCCACGAAAGTTTCGAAGTCCCTGACTTCATTTACCGTTGACAGATAAAGTCCAAGGTCTCTGGCGACACTGTCCGTGGTTTCAAGGGTAGTTCCCTCAGGCATATCCACGAGAATGAGAAATTCGTTTTTATTGTCAAGAGGCAGCATCTTCATAGGGACCAGATTAAACACCACCAATGAGATAGAACCAAAAAGGGCGAGCACAATTACGCACAAAAGGCCATAGGTCTTTCTACGACTTTCCAGGAATGGCAGTAAGAGTCTCCGGTAAGTTCGATAAATTGGCCCCGTCTTAAAATCGTAAGCTTTGGCTTCTTTTCCATGTTCCTTACGCAAAGCGTGATAGGTCGCCCAAGGAGTCACTGTAAAGGCTATAACCAGTGACATGAGCATGGCTACTGGCACATTTATCGCCATGGGTCTCATGTACGGACCCATCATGCCAGTAATAAAAAACATTGGGAGGAATGACGCAATTACCGCAAATGTCGCAAGAATTGTTGGCGGACGCACCTCATCTACAGCGAGTATAGTCGAATCGAGCGGAGGATGTGTCCTCATCATGAAATGGCGGTGAATATTCTCTACATCGACAATTGGGTCATCGACCAGCAAACCAAGTGACAGAATCAAGGCAAAAAGTGTGACCCTATTTATTGTGTAGCCAAAAAGAAAGTTAGCCAGAAGTGTGACGGCAAGGGTCATCGGGACCGCTAGGGCCACTATCAGCGCTTCCCGCCATCCCAACATTAGAGTGAGCAACATGACTATACTCACGATGGCTATCATGAGATGCTTAACCAGCTCATTTACCTTGTCGTTGGCTGTTTTGCCGTAATTCCGGGTAACAAGAAAATGAATGTCCGACGGCATTACAGTTTTTTGTAAGTTTCCGAATTTTTTAATCAGGCCTTCTGCCACATTGACTGCGTTAGTTCCTTTACGCTTTGCCACGGCAATTGTGACCTGATTGTAAGATTTCCCCGGGATCGCTGTTGGAACTGAGCGTGTTTCCGGGTCAACCGGAGCGCCAGCCCCAAAGGTCAGCCTTGTATACGTTGTGACTTCTGCGGGACCATCGACTATTTCGGCGACGTCGCTAAAATATACGGGCTTACCCTGATCAACTCCAATTATCAGATCTTTGACTTCATCGGCTGATTTCAAAAAAGGACCAGCGTCTACGATGATTTCTAGATCAAGAATGTCCATGGTCCCTGCGCGCAAATTTATGTTTGCGCCTTTGAGCGCCCTGACAAGATCCAAAGGGGCAACATGCCGGGCCGCCATTCTTTCAGGCTGTAGGAGAACCCTTACCTGCCTGTCACGCCCCCCGACCACATATGTTTTCCCTGTGTCCGGGATGCTCTGGAGTCGGTGAACAAGTTCATCCGCTACTCTTTTTAGTTCATAGTCCGAGTACAAGGCGCTGTACATGCCAAACGTGACTATTGGAACATCGTCGATTTCAATGGGTCGGATGACCCACCCGGTGACCCCTGGAGGCGCGTCTGGCGTATACGCCATGATCTTGCTGTATACTTTGAGTATACTTTTTCTCTTTCCTCCCCCACATAGAATCGGGCGGTCACGACCGCGCCACCTGGCCTGGAACTGGAATAAATGTATTCCACCCCATCGATTTCCCACAATTTACGTTCGAGGTTTATTGTGACAAGGTTTTGAACTTCTGCAGCGGACGCGCCTGGGAAACTTATCATCACGTCGACAACTGGCACGACGATCTGAGGTTCTTCCTCCCTTGGCGTCACGATAAGCGCGGCAACCCCGGCCAGCAACGATCCGATGATGAATATAATAGGGAGCTTGGAAGTGAGGAACGCTTCTACAATTTTGCCGGTAGCGCCAAGGTTATATTTTTCCGATAGACTCATTGCGATCCGGTTGACTCCAAAAGAGTGCCCTGCTGGTCTTCATGAGTGAAGGAAAATAATGTGCAATAGATCTAATTCACCGTTTCAGAGATTATCATCACGGACCCACAGCGTCAATGGGACTAGTTTTCCTCGGATTGTAACGAAAACTTGTGGCGCTAAACTGTGAACCTGGATTAAATTGGAGACTACTGAACAGAGTAGCCTGTTTGACCCTCAGAAGTTTTTCAACGCTGCGGCGGATAACTTTGTTGACAAATACCGCGTTTCTCTGGTAACCAAAGTAACTCTAGTGAAGAATTTGACCACAACCTGGAAACTCGTGGGCGATGGCCTTCAGTTGGGCGCGTCTATAGTGTTTGCGATTCTAATCGGGGCCGCTCTAGGGTGGTGGTTGGATGGCAAGTTTGGAACCTCATATTTAAAATTTATATTTTTTGGATTTGGAGTCGCAGCAGCTGGCCGAAATGTTTGGATCGAGGTTCGGAAGCAGTTGCGAAAAGATGAGTTGGGGCGGAAGAATGAACTTTCAAAAAATCCCTAAGATCTGGTTTTTCCTGTCTGGGATTATTTTTCTGTTTGGTTTTATAACCTGTTTCATTTTTACTGAGGGCCGCTTCACGCTCGGCTATTTAGCGGGAGGTGTCTTAGTGCTCTTGAACGCGTGGCTTAGCGCGCGAAAGATTCAGAACTCGGATTTCTATAATAGGGGCCGCTCCATTGTTTCATTGTTGGGTAGCTTCTATTTTCGACTGATATTTGTAGGATCGTGCCTTTTTGCTTTAATAAGATTTACAAAGGTTGATCCCGTAGGACTTGTGACAGGGCTGTCTGTGGTTCCAGCGGGTCTCTTTGTCATGTTAATGTTAATTTATATATCGAATCGAAGGCCGAAGGAGGTCTAATCAATGTCAGCTAGCATTCACCCGCCTGTGTTTACTGACGCAATCTCAAATCCTTTAATGCATTCGATGGGGCATTTCTTCGAGAAATATGGGGTCAGTCACGCGGATATCAACAATGTGCTCAACACCTGGATCGTAATGATTATCCTTGTGGTCGCCGCTATTCTGGTTAAAAACAAACTCGAGATGATACCTAAGGGCAGCCAGAATTTCTGGGAAGTTGTTGTCTCAACACTTGAAGATATTGTCGTCCAGACCATGGGTGAACACGGGAGACCCTACTTTCCATTAATCGCGTCCCTGGCCCTGTTCATCCTCGCTTGTAACCTGATAGGAATAATTCCCTGGTTTCAGTCATCGACCAATAATCTGAACACCACACTTGCTCTAGCGCTCGTTTCATTTGTTACAACTCATTATGTCGGAATCAAGCATCACGGGACGCATTACGTTAAACATTTCCTCGGCCCGGTGCCTTGGTTGATTCCGCTAATGCTCCCTATTGAACTTATCGGACACCTTAGCCGGATCCTTTCACTGAGCTTCCGACTTTTTGGAAACATAATGGGTGAGGATCTTGCCGTCGTCATATTGACAATTCTCCTGCCGTATTTGGTTCCGTTGCCAATGATTTTCTTGATGGTGTTTACTTCTTTCATTCAGACTCTCGTGTTTATCATGCTGACCATGATGTACATAACCGGGTCTCTGGAAGAAGCTCACTGATATCCAAAAACATGGAGGTTTTGATTTGATGAGAAAGTTAGTTATCGCTGGTTTAATGACAATCACCGTGAGCCTGTGCGCCGGTTTGGCTTTTGCCGCAGATCTGTCTGCCGCCGCAGGCGTAGTTCAGTGGACGGTCCTTGGCGCCGGATTGGCCATCGGCTTAGGCGCTATTGGTAGTGGAATTGGAATGGGCACCGCAATTGGCGGAGCGTGCGAAGGCACATCCAGAAATCCCGAAGCTGGTGGTCGAATTTTGACAACCATGATTATCGGTCTGGCCATGATCGAATCTCTTACGATCTATGCTTTGGTCGTAGCGCTGATTCTTCTTTTCGGTAACCCATACGCCGCCAAGTTCCTTGGCGCATAACCTTGACTCTCACATGGGGGCCATTCATGGCCCCCATGTCCCGCTTGATCTCCAAAGACCGGTATCAACCAGGCTTCCTTTTTTTAAATTCGCACATCTTTAAATTCATTAAAGTTTAGGATATTTATTCTCACTGGTTCTGCCATTAGGGCAAAGTCACACCATTTGTTTTAGGATCGAAAAATGACAAGTCAGGTAAAATTGTGCGGAGTTTGTGGCGGTGTAATGGGAAAGTCTTCGAGACGGGTTTTGTCGGCGCCTGCCGGAGTGGTTTTGATCCTGACCGGTTTGTTGTTGATGGCTGGTTATGGTTTTTTGACAAATTTTTATCAGACTCCGTGGCTGATGAGATTTGCCTTGCCCGCTCTCTACTATATTGGGTCAATATTAATAGGGTTTGGATTTGTGTCCTTTTTTGTATGGGAGAATATCTGGCGATGTGTTGATTGCAAGGAAATGACGAAGCGTTGATCGATAAGACGTTAGAGCCTCTTGGTAAGATATAGGGCAAAACAAATTGCATATTTAGCAATTAAAAAGTTGCGCTATTTAGCAATCTTGAGTAAACTAAATAATTCACATCAACCTCCTTGCCCTCTGGAGGGCTTGATAGCCGAAAGGAGAATTTATGAGACGGTACGAGGCATTGATTGTCCTCGATCCCGATATGGCCGACGATGATGTCAAAACGTTGACCGAGCGCTATAGTGGCACAATAAAAGACCATTCCGGGGAAATCATCAAAATCGAGGACTGGGGTACCAGAAAGCTTGCCTATCTGGTCCGGAAAAAAGACAAAGGCCGTTACATTCTGTTCGATTTTGTCAGCGGCCCCGAACTCATCAATGAATTGGAAAGACAGTTTAAAATCACTGAAGATGTCATGAAATATCTCAGTGTAAAGCTGGACGAGGAGGTCGACCTCGACGCTTTCAAAGCCAAGGCCCAAAAAGAGGCCGTGGAAGCTGAAGCCAAAAAGGCTGCAGCAGCCGAACCACCCAAAACTGAAGAAATTGAAGCACCTGCAGAGGAAGTAGCTGAAGAACCTCAAAACAGAGCCGAGGAAGTTCCTGAGACGCCTGCTAGCGTCAGCTCGACAGAGCAGGAGGCAGAATGAGCAACAACAGACCACAAAAGCGTCGCCCCTTCCCCAGGAGTAAGGTATGCAGGTTTTGCGCTGATTCAGGTTTGCGGATGGATTATAAAGATCCTGGTCTGCTAAGAATTTTCATTACGGAGCGTGGCAAGATCGTCCCAAGGAGAATTTCTGGGAATTGCGCCAAGCATCAAAGACAATTAACAACCGCAATCAAGAGGGCCAGGAATATTGCTCTCTTGCCTTTCACGGTACCAAGACGCTAGTATCAGTCAGGTGGAGTGAGCCATGAATATTATATTACTTGATCATATTGAAGAATTGGGCTCTGTAGGTCAAACCGTGAAAGTTAAAGACGGTTACGCCCGGAATTACCTTTTGCCTCGCAAGTTGGCGTGCTTGGCTACAGAGAAAAATCTTAACTTCTATAAGGGCTTAATCGAAGCAAAACAGAAGAAGCTGGCTAAGGCCAAGGGAGCGGCAGAACTGCAGGCCCAGCAACTTTCGTCCATGATACTGACTTTTATCAGAAAATCCAGGGATCAGGACGCTAGATTGTTCGGTTCAGTGACGAACGCGGATGTCGCAGAATCTCTGGCCACGCAAGGATATGAATTCGACCGCAAAAAAGTTTCTTTGAGCGAGCCTATTAAGCGTTTGGGTGAATATTCGGCTTCTATAAGATTGCATCCGGAAGTCACCGCTACCATCAAAATTGTCGTTGATCCTGAGGATTCTTTAAAGGATGGCGCAGGACAATAAAGCGCATATTAGAACTCCCCCCCAGTTTTTAGAAGGCGAACGCGCCATACTGGGGGGATTACTAATTGATAACGACGCTCTTCCGAAGGTCCTGGCGACCCTAACACCAGAAGATTTTTACCGAGAAGCCCACCGTAACATCTTCAAGGCCATCCTCGATCTGTTCAACAGGAACGAGCCTGTCGATCTAATAACTCTCACAGCCGGTCTCAAAGAAAAGGGTGTTTTCGAAAATGTCGGAGGGGCTATATTCATTTCGGAACTGATTGACGCCGTCCCAAGCGCCGCCAATATTGTTCACTACGCCAAGGTTGTCAAGGAGAAAGCGATTTTGAGGCAGTTGATATCAGCCTCCACTGAAATTTCTACACGATGTTATGAAGATCAATCGGACGTAGATGAGTTTCTCGATGAAGCTGAGCAGATTCTGTTTCGGGTCGGCGAATCCCGTATAGGGACCGGTTTTCACCATATTCAAGAACTAATGAAGACCAGTTTCGCCACTATTGAGAGTCTGTACGAGCGCAAAGAGAATATTACCGGCGTTTCTTCAGGATTTCATGATCTGGATGGAATGACTGCGGGTTTTCAGAACTCTGACCTTATTATCGTGGCGGGACGGCCATCCATGGGCAAGACTTCTCTGGCTTTGAATATTGGCATGAATGCCGCTACAGAATCCAATATCCCAACTGTAATCTTTTCCCTGGAAATGAGCAAGGAACAGATAGCGCTTAGGATCCTCTGCTCAAAAGCAAAAGTTAATTTGAAAAGCTTGAGAACCGGATATCTCACACCGGAAGACTGGGCTAGACTTACTCTAGCTGTAGGAAGTATCTCCGATTCTCCCCTTTATGTAGATGACACTCCTGCCATCAGTACGTTGGAGATCAGGGCCAAGGCTCGCAGACTTAAAAAGGAGACAAATTTGGGCCTGTTAATCGTTGACTACTTGCAACTCATGAAAGGACCGGCGAGAGCTGATTCCAGGGAAAAGGAGATCTCCGACATCTCAAGATCGTTGAAGGCCTTGGCCAAAGAGCTTAATATTCCAATAATCGCCCTGTCTCAGCTCAATAGAAAAGTCGAGGAGCGACCGAACAAGAGGCCCCAGTTGGCTGATTTGCGAGAATCTGGAGCTATTGAACAGGACGCTGACGTCATCATATTTATTTATCGCGACGAAGTTTACAACAAGAGTGACGACAACCCCAAGAAGGGCGAAGCGGAAATAATTATCGGTAAGCAGCGCAATGGCCCAATAGGAATGGTAACTGCCTATTTTGACGCCAAGTACTCCACTTTTAGACCATATTCTCCTCGTGAAGATACGCCTGTCGACGATTCAGCCATACTCTCCAACCTCTGAAAGAGAAGTTGTACCTATCGGAAACCTTGTGCGTTCAGCGCATGCATGAACTAATCCTTGGAACCATATATTAGGTTCCTTGTATTGCAGGGAGTCGAATTCCCATCTTTTAAACAAGGGAGATTATGATGAGCGCAAGCCTTTACGAGGACTTAAGGGAACAGATGGACCAGTATTCAGTTGGATTCCCTTCAACCGAGTCCGGCATCGAGATTGAGATCCTAAAAAAACTTTTCACAGAGCAAGAAGCAGAGATGTATCTCAATCTCAGTATGATGCTAGAAACGCCGCAAGATGTGGCTAAGAGAATGGGAAGGGATTCGAATCAGATAGGATCCTTGCTCGAACGCATGTTCGAAAAAGGTCAGATTTTCCGTGTTAAAAAGGGAGGAGTATCCAGGTATGGTGCAGCGCCATTTGTTGTTGGCTCTTATGAACATCAGGTCAAGGACATGGACAAAGAATTTGCTGAGATGTTCGAGCAGTATTTTGTGGAGGCATTCGGAAGGCATGGCTTTGCCCAATCCGCTCCATTGAGGACTGTCCCGGTAAACAAGTCTATTAATCATTTGTGGCAGGTTCAGCCTTATGAAGACCTGAAACAGATCATCAAGACCAAGGAACAAATCTCCGTCGCAAATTGTGTGTGTAGGGTTCAGCAAGGACTCATAGACAAAGGCTGCGGGAAACCTCTTGAAGTTTGCCTTCAGTTTGGAAGCCACGCCCAGTACTATGTTGACAAGGGTATGGGAAGATTCATTACAAAAGATGAAGCCCTGGATATCCTTAATAAGTGTGAAGAAGCGGGACTAGTGCCTCAGCCGTTTATTTCTCAGGACACAGGCGGAATATGTAACTGCTGTGGTGATTGTTGCGGCATCCTGCGTTCAATCAAGCTTCATCCAAAGCCTGTCGAAAAAGTTTTGACAAACTATTACGCGGAAATCGACCCCTCATCGTGTTCTGCCTGCGAAACATGCATGGATAGATGTCAGATGGAAGCCATCAGGATAGGGGACGAAGAAGTCGCTCAGGTAGATCGTGACAGATGCATCGGCTGTGGCCTTTGTGTCACAACATGCCCCAGCGAAGCTATCTCCTTGAAAACCAAACCTGAGTCGGAACGAAAAGATCCCCCGGTCAGCGGTAGAGATTACATTATGCAGTTGGCTTCGGCTCGAGGCAAAACACTTATCCCACTTGCTATAATCAAAAGATCGCAGGGATAGTCGTGGCCGGCTGTTTTTGCTCATGGAAAGTGGATTGGGCTCCGGAAATTTAAATGTTTTGTGATCAAATCCGGGGTCATATCAAATAAACAATTTTTCAAATTCATGTGGGTTAAGATTTATGACCTGGCTAGTAGTCATGAGCTTAACCCCTTGGCGCTCCCAGTCATCGAAGAGGAGCCTTTCCGCATCTTGGTCAATCGCATATACGGCGTCTCTTACCAGCACGACTTTAAAATTGCGATTCAGGAGTCCTTCAACAGCGCTCTTCACACAGAAATCCGTTGCAACACCGAACACCACAAAAACTAGCGGTTTGACATATGACAGGAGCCAGTCAAAATTCTCATTGGAAAAAACATCAATGTTGTTTTTCTTAAAAACGATTGAATCGTAACGAGCTTTTATATACGACCAGGATTTGTCCAAAGACCCGGTCTGCATGTCAACAACAAGAGGATTGGGATGGGAAGTCGCCTCAACACGCTCCTCCCCTGTGGTAGCGTTCATGCAGTGAGGTGGAAACGTAGTCTTGAAATCGGGTTCTGCAGAGATTTCCTTGTCATCCAAAACATGCGAATCCATGGTAGAAAACCAGGCCACCCGTTTTTCTGATGAGTATGTTGAAAGTTTGGCGAGGTTGGAAGCAATACTGTCGGCTCCTTTTATTGACAGACGTCCATCCGGTATTATGAAGTCCTTTTGCGTGTCAACGTCAAGAAACACTACAGGGATTACTGCGTCATTTTCTTTCGCTGCTCCTGATTGCATGACAGCGCTCCATTGTGTGGCAAGTTTCTATGATTTTTGTTAAAATCGATTATAATCATTTCGACAAGTGATTGTGCACATCAGTTTCCTAACTGACCGAACCCAGGAGGACATGTATTGAAAGTTATTATCAAAACAAACAAGGGCGAAATAAATTTGAACCTCTATGACGATTTAACGCCTATAACAGTGGCTAATTTTGTAAATCTGGCCAAGAGGGGCTTTTACAATGGTCTTCAATTCCATAGGGTGATCGAGGACTTCATGATCCAAGGAGGTTGTCCCTTTGGAAAGGGTACCGGCGGTCCGGGCTACAAGTTTCAGGACGAGTTTGTTCCAGTGTTAAAACACGATAAACCAGGCGTTCTCTCCATGGCAAACTCCGGACCTAACACGAACGGGAGCCAGTTTTTCATTACCCATGTTCCTACACCCTGGCTCAACGGAAAACATTCTGTCTTTGGAAAAGTTGTTGGGCCTAAGGATCAGGATGTCGTGAACAGCATCGCAACAGGTGACGTGATAGAAACCATATTAATTGAAGGGGACACCACGGACCTGTTCACAAAAACAAAGAAATATATCGACAACTGGAACCAAATCCTCGACCGCAAGTAGATTCCAGTGATATCTCAACTGGTAACAAACACTTCTGACACTTATCGGGCGTGGCCTTTGCTTTGAGAGGCCGCGTCCCAATCGGCTACATTGTGGGTATAGGCATGCGCAAAATTACACAAATCGCTTCTTGATCGCCTGGATGTATTCCGGGATACCGCCGGGCAGGTCATTCTCAATCTGGAGTTTTGCGGATTCAAGACGAGACCGGACACCAGGCTCATATAGATCGTTTACACTTCTGAATGCGCCTCCTCTTCGCCCCAATTGATACATTAACCGATCATCGTACGGAAGATTGAGATACCGGTCTATTACGGCAAGAATTTTGTCCTTGTCTTCCGGTAACTTTCCTTCTACTTCCTCAAGAAGATTTAGGACGTGATCACTCACAATCCTCGTAGTAACTTTGTCCAACCTTTGGATAATGTCCCTGATTTCGATTGCTATTTGGTCTTCATCCGGGGGAATAAACTGACCCTGCTTCATCATTTCAGCCAACGGGGTATTGGGCCTGACATAAAGTGATCGGAACCGAACAAAGGCAGGGTTCACACCATTAATCACACGAGCCGTTTCACGAGAGTGCTCTTCCGACAATTCCACTCCACCGATTCCAGGGATGACATATAGTGACAGTGATATTCCTGCCTCTACGACCCTCTTTCCACCTTCCAGCAGTTGATCTGACTTGCAACCCTTATCAATGAGCTTTAGGACCTTGTCGGAACCTGATTCCATCCCAACATGAAGTCTCGAAAGGCCACACTCTTTAAGCCTGATGTATTCATCTATTGTTTTGGACTTTAATGTTGAAGCTCTGGCGTAGGACGTGACCCTCGAAACCTGAGGAAAATTCTTGCGTATATGATTTAGGATCTCGACCAAAGATTCAGTTGATAGCATCAACGAATTGGCGTCTTGAAGAAATACTGTGTCTGCGCCGGAAGCTATCCAATAAGCGACGGAACGAAATGAATCAGGAAGCTTACCGTCTTTAAAGACAGAAGTAATCACCCTATTGGTAAATTCTCCACCATCGCCCATCTTCCACGATATTTCTTTGATTTCATTGTATATCCTGGCTACATTGTCAATATCGGTCAGGACTTCTTCAACCGGCCTACGTGAGAATTTTCTACCTTTATATGTTGAACAAAATGCGCATTTATTCCACGGGCAGTTCCTGGTCACCCTTAGAAGTAAACTCCCTGACTCACTTGGCGGTCTTATCGGGCCCTGCTCGAAAGTTGGTTCCTGTTGTTCCATGTTTTTACGTCACTATTTCGATTGATTTAGGAAATATCGCCTGAGCGATTTTCCCTTTTACCCCCCTATTACAAAGGCGCTGTATTTGATATTTATGAATCCTGGGCCGATTGTCAATCAGGATGCTGTTGAAAGGGAAGAACTCATCCGTACGTAATAAACTGGAGCTTGCGCCTTAACCACAAGCCGCCCAAGATTCAACGTTTGTTGATTCTTTGAGTGGTTGCTCTTGCGCCGCGCACTCAGTCTCTAATGCTCTCAGTGTATTCGCCAATGCCCTGCAATGTTCGCAGGGATTGTAGCTAGACTCATACCTCTGCACCCCACCACGGCCTCTTGTGGCCATTTCAATTTTAAGATCTCTGATTTCGCAATAAATCCTTAAACAATGACGGATTGACCATCTTCCCTTGAACACCCGGCAGGTAACCGCATAACTGTCAAGCCAACTGTCTTTGTCTCTTTTCATGGCTACCTCCCTACCTTTGGGTATTAGGGCCCAAAAGCGGAAACAGGCAAAAAACAACCTCTCCAATTCCATAGATATCCTTTTGGATTCTCTGACACTATTCTCCTTTTTATGTTCCTTCTAAAACTCACACTGACACCCTGTTTTTCTTCCGGACAAATCGGAATGTTGGCAGAATTATTGACCGATTAGATCCAACCTAGTATACTAAACTTGATGGAATATGATATGAAGGGAGATCGTCCCAAATGAAGAAAATATTTGTAACTCTGGTGGTCTTTTTGTCTCTCGCCTCAGTCTCAAACAGTTTTGCATTTCTTGACTATTTGTTTTCCGGCTCTGCCAGTAGAGACGCTATAGACAATTCCGCAATTGGGGATTTGCGCGCATGGTGGTCAGGCAATCCTGCCTACACATTCAATCCCTATTATTCTGGCGGTCAGGCTGGATACCCGCAAGGCCAGCAGGGAGGTCAAGCTCCTCAGATGACCCAACCTCAGCCTCAACAGCCCATTATTAATTACTACCCGCCCGCTCAGGGAAGCTCACCCTACCAGTACGGGCAACAGCAATATGCTCCCCAGCAGGCGCCACAACAGCAAATGCAATATGGATATGGTGCCGGCCAGCCGCCGCAACAACAGATGTATCAACAACCCGCTCCTGCTCCCCAATACCCAATGGGGTCTCAAACCTATCAATACGGGGGAGCGGAATAGACCGCGCCAAGGCTGGATTTGAGTTTAACGATGAGAGGCACCTTTTCTTAAGCTGCTGAGTTGATTTTGGCTATTCAGTGGACGAAGCAAGGGCTTTAAGTCTTGCAGCGGCAATCCTGCCATGTGCTGTGTGGGGATAATTCTTTACAATTTTCTGAAAAATGATTTTTGCGGACCGGTTGTCGCCCATTTTCTCGAAAGCCTGGCCCTGCTTGAGTTGGGCGCTCAGTTCCTTCTTGGAACCCGGATATTCCTTGATTACCCTATCAAACAGCAGGACCGCTTCTTCAAAACGACCCTGTTCAAGTCTGATTTCTCCTATCCAATAGACAGCGTTGGGCGCAAATGGACTCTTGGGATTTCTCTTCAGGAAGTCCTGGAATTGAGTTACAGCGTTCTCGAGGGCCCCACTCTTGAAAGTGGTGTACGCGGCTCGATATACTTTTTCATCTGGGGTCAAAGGCATGTTCCGGACTTCCGTAACTTCATCCGATTGATCAATAGCAGACGCCGCAGTGGACGCTTTTCGTCCTGTGGCGCTCTCACTCTTGTTCATGCCATCGGTAGTAGAATTTACGGATGCCTTCTTCTGACTGCCCTCCTGCCCTCCTGTTTGGCTCTTCTGACTGTCTATGCCCAGTTGCCGTTCGATCTGAGCGATACGGTCCTGGAGGTTCTTTATGGACCTGTCTCCACCATCGGCTTCAAGCCGTTCAAGTGAATCCCGTATTTTACGAAGTTCTGCTTCCAGGTCCTGGATTTTCGAAACAGCTATAGCGGAATTGGCGTCTTGTCCGGGAGATGAATTTGTTGGTCTTGTGTAGGGCAAGGATGGATTGACAGTCCTGGTGAGACAACCGCCACATAGCAGACTCAGAAAAATGGCAAGGCTGAAAATCAGCCGAGCCATTCGAATCTTAGAATCATTTGGAATTGATTTCTCAATCATGCATGCCGATCTTCATGTCATTTGGAGACACGCAGATACACTCGCCTGTTCTTGGCCCAGGCCTGCTCATTGTGATTCGGGTCAACAGGAAGTTCCGAACCAAACGAAACCGTGCTTAGCCTGTTACCTGGAATCCCCAGAGCAGTGAGGCGTTCGACTACGGACCCGGCCCGACGTTCACCCAGAGCAAGGTTGTATTCGGCAGTGCCTCGCTCATCACAGTGACCTTCGGCCACAACCATGAGATTCGGGTAGCGTTTCAGGACCTCCACATCATAAGCGATCGCCGCCTGAGCTTCCGGGCTAAGGGTATAATTGTCAAAGTCAAAGTATACAGTCTTCAGACTCGTTTGCACACCCTGAAGCTCACCCTCCGCTACAGCGCCTGGTCCTGCCATGCCAAATCCGGGCACTGGCGGCTCGTTCGGTTTAACTATTTTTTTTGCGCACCCACCCGCTAGAGTGACTATAAGCAATAGGGCCACGGCGTATATCTTAAGGTGGCGAGTATCCATCACTCCTCATCTCCTTTTCTCCAAGGCCCGATTTACTTAAGCCTGGGGGACCATGCCGGATTACGACCAGAGATACGAGAAACCGGCGTCTGAACAGTTCCTTTTGCGTCCATGACGAATATGCGCTTAGATCCATCCCTGTTCGATGTGAAAGTGATCATCCGCCCATCAGGTGACCAGGAGGGGTCCTGGTTAGTTCCCTTATTCGTAAGGACCTTAAAGTCACTGCCGTCCGGCCTGATCACACAGACCTGAAACCGACCATCTATCTTGGTTGTAAACACTATCATGTCGCCTTTGGGAGACCAGTCCGGGTCAGTATTATAGGCGGTTGTCAGAGTTATTCGTTTCGACTGTCCACCATTTACCGGGACGACATAAATCTGGGGCGATCCTGCCTGGTCGGAAACATATGCGATAAAAGCGCCATCCGGTGACCATGAGGGTGAGATATCATTTCCCAAGCCATTAGTCAATTGTTTTATTATGTTTCCTTGGGTAGTTATGATAAATATCTTAGGTATAGATTTAACACTTAAAGACAGGGCTATCATATTCCCATCAGGAGAAAATCGACCTGATGCGTTAAGACCTTTCCTGTGCGACACTGGAATGACTCTTTGGCCATCCACGCTGACGTACCAAAGGTCTGGATTCCGATTTATGTAAGATGTAATAATTAAACCTTTGCCATCCGGGGCCCATTTAGGCGACAGATTTAGTGTCTTGGTGTTTGTGACTTGGCGAATGTTATTTCCGTCATAGTCCATAACAAAAATTTCCCGGGTCTTTGTGTCGTCCATGAAGGCTATCTTGGAAGTAAAACAGCCTGGAGAATTTGTGATTTTCTCGAGCAGTCTGTCGTCAAACATGTGAACAATATATCGGTAATCCGTAAGAGACCCGCTATATCTTTTCCCAAGGTCAAGCCTCTGGAGACCGATATCATAAAGTTTACAATCTACCGTCAACAGGTTTCCATTAACGTTGAAAGAGCCCATTACCAATGCTTGTGCTCCAGTTCCGGCAAGACTGTTAACATCCGGTTCCCCGTTCTGGTTCAAAGGCAATGGTTGAGGCGCCGGTACGATTTCAAACAGCCCACACATTACAAGGTCATTCTTCATTATTGACGCCAATTCGGCCCCATTCAGAGGCCCTGGTTGGCTGCTTGAGAAATCCGCAACCATGATAGGCATTTTCCCCAGATTCGGATTGTCCAAATCGAGCAGAAGTTTCCCAAAAGCTGGTTGACAACCAACACTAATTATAAGCGTGAACCAAAACACAAGAGAGCGTAATCGATTGTTTAGCCCCGTGATTCCTGTATGAGGCATTGACCTTGACAATTTCATTGTAAACCGCCAGGTGTGAATCGTAGGGCTAATCCACCTGCGCTCTTAATCCTGTCCGAAACTTCAGCAGACATGGGTGGAAATGGAGCGGCCTGATGTATCGCCCTCATGGCGGAACTGTCAAAGAGGCGATCTCCTGAGCTACGATCTATCGAAGCGTCCAACAATCGGCCGTCATCGCCAATTTGTATAGAAATGATCGTAACCCTGGCTGCTTTCTGTTCGTCTCCGAACACGGACCAGCGTGAATTGATCCTATTTCTGACAGCTTCAAACCAGCGGGCGATTTCAACGTCGTTTGATGAGCCGGCCCCGGCTGGAGTATCAAGTCCTGAAGCGCCCCTGTTTTTTGATTTTTCAGATTTCTTCGATTCCAGGTCCTTTTTTATAGCAGCCAGTCTTTTTTCAAGAAAATCATTTGAATCGAGCTTTTTTTCCGGCTCTTTTTTCGGTTTTTCGGTTTTTGATTTAGTCTCGGTCGGCTTCTTCTTGGGTTCAATTTTTTCAGGATTCTGTTTTCTCTTCTTCATCTGAACAGCCGGCGCTAACGGTTCCGCCTTTGCGAAAACAGTTTTTAGCTGTTCGATTTCAGTGTTGGGCCTTCTGGCAGGCTCGGAAGGTTCTATGGAAGATAGTTCGGGGGTTGCTTCCAGTGGCTGCTGAGGGAGTTGCTCCATGGCGCTTTTGGATACCGGCCGAGCTTCAACCAGCTTAACATTGGTCACACCCAGATCGGTGATCTTCGGCACCGCGCTAAAGTATTTTGCGCCCAAGATCAGAAATGCAATGGCTACAAGGTGAAGTCCCGCAGAGATCGCAAGCATCTGCGGGGATGTCCCTCGCCGATGTTTCAAAAGATCACTGATCATTTAGCTGATTTACTGGATTCCTCCTGGGGAGTGGTAATCATACCCAGGTTTGCAATACCCGCCGTTTTCAAGCTCGCCATGATTTTCACCACAACGCCGTAAGGGACGGTCTTGTCGGCACGCAGAAAGACTTCCCGATTGGGTTTGTCCTTGGTAGCGTCAAGCACTACCGTCGCCAATTGGTCCTCAGTGACCGCCTTATCATTAACGTAGATCGACTCCGCCCCTGACACGGAAATGATTATTTCGTCATGCTGCTGGGCTTTCTCTATTGGCTCGCCTTTTGCCGAAGGGAGTTCAACAGAGACCCCTTCCTGTAACATTGGAGCAGTGACCATGAATATGATCAAAAGCACCAACATTACGTCAACCAACGGGGTGACGTTGATATCGGCCATTGGGGCCCTGCTGCTTCTATTCAGGCTAAACGCCATCTGTTCGCCTCCTGGGATTCAACGTGAAGACCCCGCAAAGTTACTTTCGTTTCCAATAAATTCGTTCAATTATATTGATGAGTTCAGACGCAAAATTGTCCATTTCCGTAGAAATGACATTTATGCGACCTAAGAAATAGTTGAAAAAGATGACGGCCGGGATAGCAGCGGCCAGACCAGCCGCAGTCGCAATCAAAGCTTCCGCTATACCAGGAGCGACTACCGCCAGCGAAGCGCTCTTCATTGCTCCTATATTACGGAATGACTCCATAATCCCCCAAACAGTCCCAAAGAGTCCTATGAACGGGGCTGACGACCCTGTAGTAGCCAGGAAATTCACACCTCTCTCGAGCCTGGCCCTCTCGGCCGTAACCGCTTGTTGCAATGAACGTATAATATTGTCCATGCCCGTTCGCTCGTACTCCGGCTCTCCATTCGCGTCTACTGATCCCTTTTGGGTCCCGGCTTGTATTCTGGACAAACGGCTCAGCTCGGCGTACCCCGCCTTGAAAACGTGCGCTAGAGGACTATGAGTGAATTGTTTTGCTTCAGTGTACAGAGTCGAAAACTTCCTCGACTCCCTGAAGGCGTCAAAAAAGAGCTGGGTATGTTTTTTCGCTCTTGAAAGCGTAATTGCCTTGGTCAGGATTATTCCCCAACAAATGATCGAAAAAATCAGAAGTGTCAGCATTACGCATTTAACGACTATACCAGCCCCGATTATGATCGACCACATGCTTTGATCGTTCAAATTCTGGACCGGAAGCGCCGTCAGATAAGCGTTGAGCATAGGTAATTCCCCTTTCAGTCAGTCCCGGATTAATTAATCCATCAAACGATGTATGTCAAGTTTTACATGTATTTATTGTATGTTATATATTTTTACTAAATCATTTTAATCATTTCATAAGCTATCATCTTAAAATACTCATTTTTAATTTAAGACAATTTATAAAGGTCCTTGTTCCACGAGTCTGATTTTCCTTGTAATCAAGATCACGTTCAAATTACGATGATGAAACAGTAAAGTTCGTAGAGCTTGGCGCCCATGATCAAGTCTACGAAAAACCATAGGATTGCATAATGAGAGCAACTTATAAGCACAGAGGTTTCTCTTGCACAAAACTTAAGGGATACTCACAAGGGGATGTTTGTGACTGAATCTCACAAGCTATTCACGTTCGAGTTTTTCGGGTTGTGCATGGTCGCATTCCTGGCCGTCTGCAACGTTAGCGTCTTCTACAACCTCTTCAACTATCTGCAAACTTTGGGGATTCCCACCGGGTTGTGTGGATTGGTAATCGGCGCCTATTCGCTCACCGCTATGGTTCTCTATCTGTTGGGAAGTCCATTCCTGAACATCACAAACGCTCCCCGCGTTATGCTGCTGGGCATGATGCTGATGATAGCCTGCGGTATAGGCTATCTTTTTGTTCATTCTTTCTACGGGCTGATAGTGTTGCGCATAATTAACGGCACCGGTCAGTTCTGCACGAGTGGTGGAGTAATGGCCCTATTCGTGTCAGTTATCCCTCTTGAGAAAAGCGGCCAGGCTTTTGGACTTTACTCAGTGGCTATTTTGTTGGGCTATGCGGGAGTACCCACAATCATGGATGCCTTAGCCCCTTTCATCCCTTCCCCGCCCTATGGCTATGCGGCTGCCACAGTGTCACTGATCCCAGCGGCATTGATCGTTTTACGGATTGGTCGGCGACGGGGGAAGTCAGCAAAATCTTTTCCACAAGGACATCTGCCCGCGTGGGCCGACATCCGGGCCAACGTGCTCCAACTACCGGTAGCGTTACTGCTTTTGTTGAACATGAGCTACTTTTCCAATTGGAGCAGTCTGTTTTTTCTATTCAAAGGATTTGCGCAACAGCAGGGTCTCGCCAATGTAGGGGCCTTTTTTACTGTGCAGATGGTATCAATGATCGTCATTCGGCTTTTGGGGGGCCGGATGTTCGATGTAATCAATAAAGTGTGGCTGGTGGGAATCTGCTTCATTATCGTTGGGCTGGGGCACCTGACGCTGGATCACCTCCCTGGGCTTTGGGCTGTGCCGTTCGTGGGTGTCCTTTTCGGGTTAGGGATGGGTTTAGGCTATCCTGCCATCAACGGCCTGATGCTACAGATCTCCGCGCCCCATTTCCGCTCCCTTAACGCAAACCTGATGCTCTTCGCCGTTCAAGCGGGGTTCTTTTTAGGCCCGGTGTTAGGTGGCGCACTGGTGGCCAATTGGAACTACCATGGGTATTTTCTGGCAAGTAGCTGTCTGGCCTTTGTGGCCGCGGCATTGAGTGTAGCCTTGGCTATGAGTTCCGCCTCTAGACGCTTCAAAGGGGATAGGGCGTCACAACTGACAGAAATGTAGGCAGCTCCACGAAGCTCGGTACCCGAACAATCGCTGGACAGCTCCATACGTGTGTTCAGAGAGAAAAATGTCCTTTATACCGGAACACTAGAGTGTTTCCATAAAAAGTCGGCTCGATTCCTGAAATTCAGGCTTAACTTCCAGGGTAATCGTGCGCTCATAACCTGTGTTCACAAGAGCATTGAGTATCGAACCGAAATCCACATTCCCCTTGCCTATAGGAAGATGTAAATCGTCATCTTGCGATTGGCCACCACGGTTGTCATGCAAATGAACATGACGGATCCGTTTCCCGAATTTCTCTATCATCGAAATTGACTTATTTTCTGAGCCACCAAGATTCGCATGTCCAACATCCAGTGTCAGGCCTAGCCCCGGGACGTCATCTATAACAGGGTAAAAATCTTCGGCGGTCTCGGAAAGATTCTCCAGGTTGATGGCGACTGAGTTCTTCCGGCCATATTCGACAATTTCCTTGAGGGCCCTGATCTTTTCGGTCAACACAAGACTGCTGACGATTCTACTATCCACAAGAAGATGAATGTTAAGAGACCGTATAGACATTCGATTCAGTGTGTCAACGGTGGCAATAAGGTTCGGAACATACCGCTTCCAAAGAGAACCAGCGTCATTGGGATCGCCTTCGAGCGGCCCATGAGCCATTAGAAAAAACCTACCCAGGCCGCCGTTCATGACTCCGGATTCCCACCACATCCGCCTGGCCCCAGCATTTGCGACGGCTATTTCTCCGAAATCGAATCCAGTCCGCCTCAGCCTAGCGATGTCATGAAGAGATCTTGCGGGAGCGCCAAAAAACATCTCACAGGAATCCTGGATGTGATTCTTTGTTCACCATCGAGAAAATTACGTTTTATTGATGCCGAGGATTCATACAGCCCCAATATTCTTGAATCCAGAAATAGTTTCTAGATTTGCCCTGATCTTTCCCTTATATCTTACAATGAGACCTTCTTCGACAAGTTCATCAATGTCATGCTTTAGAATACTGGACCCAGGATATGAATATAATCTCACAAGTTGTAGTAACTCAACAATCTCTCGAGTAGGCAGAGGTTCTTTTCTGTCTGAAAGAGCAAAAACGAGTCTTTGTTTCCTGTTTCTGACTGGCTCTGATCTACCCTTAATGGTTCTGTAAACAAAATCTCGCCACACCACTTTCCATTGTTGCCCTTGAATGGTCTCAACCTGCTCTCGTAAACCATCCAATAATCCTTGAACAGCATAAGTAAAAAAAGGGATCATATCTCCCTTAGACTCACTAGCATTTTTTAATTCTTGGTAATATCTTGGTCGAGTTTGGTTATAATGGTTGCTTAATAAGTGTGCGGCTGTCGCAGGGTCACCGGAAGATATGAGTATAATAAATTCAATAAGCCTCGCCGTCCTCCCATTTCCGTCGCCGAAAGGATGTATCCAAGCAATATAAAGGTGAGCCAGGACCGCCTTAATAATTGCAAAAACAAAAATCATGCTGTCATTAGGAGCCTCAAATTTTGGACCGTTGAGCCAATCGCATAGACTTTCAAGAAGGACTTGGTCTGGGAATGGACTCTACGAGAAGCTCCCTGGAAAACAGCTCATTATGAGCCATTTGAACCGAATCAGATCTGGGGCGAAGACTGGACCGGTATAGCTATTGACGGACTGCGTCACTATGTGTTGACTATACTGGATTTGTTTTCCAGATATTTAGTGGCTTGGGGGATCTTTAGGACAGTCACCCAAAGGGAAGTCAAGAACCTGGTAGCCCTTGCCATTATGAGTGAAAGAATCGGTGAAAACGACCCCAAACCCATATTGAGAACAGATCCTGGCTCTCCCAACATGGCTGCAGACGTGAGGATTTTTCTTCGGCAAGTAGGAGTTGTATTTTCTCCCGGGCGAGTCGCCCGACCAACTGACAACGCCCGGCAGGAAAGATTTTATCGAACATTGAAACAAGAAGAGGTCTATTGTCACGAAGGATACGTCTCTTTAGACAGCGCAAAAGCAAGTATCGGCTACTGGATTAACTACTACAATGAAGTCAGGCCGCACCAGTCGCTGTTCGGGTATCCACCAGCGATTGTTCACCGCAGCGGAAACAAGACCAGGCTTCTGGAAGATTATCGGCGCAACGTCGAGAATGCCAAGGAGAAAAGAAGACAGGAGTGGCTACTTAATAATCAGAAACTAACAACTTTTTCCTGTTGAAATGTCTGAAACAGTACATAACCATTGACATATTTTTCTATATTGATTGTGAAAGGAAGATAGATAATGCGAACTAACTCTAAATTGCTTGCCGTAGGACTTGTGGTTCTTTGCTCCGTTGTGTCTCCGCTTATCTCTAGGGCCATTGGAGAAACTGCCGACAAAGAACTCAACAAATTTCAGGGAACCTGGGTCATGGTATCGGGAGACTGGGACGGAAAGAAAATTGCGGATGCGGACGTAAGCAAGAGTAAAATCACTTACCAGGGCAACAAGGGGCAACTCATAGCTCCGCATCAGAGCAAGGAAACAATTTTTTTTGATATCATAAAACTAGACCCGTCGAAAAGCCCAAAGGAATTCGACCTCATTCGCAGGACCGGACCAAGCGCGGGTAAGACAATAAAAGCGATTTACGAATTCGACTGTAACGATCAGTTCAAATTTGCCTTTGATCCGACCGCAACTACGGTTCCGAAAGATTTCACGGCTAAAGCGGGGACCGGGCACATTCGACAGACATGGAAACGGGTGAAGCCATAGCTGGGTCAAAACTAACCCGTCCAGCCACATATCAAAAGACTAAAGACAGGCTAGCATTGATAAAAGCGGATGGTAAACAAAGGCTTAGTGACACAAAACTCCAGAAACACCTTTGTTTGATTATGTGTTCCATTGTTTAATCAGGACTCTCGTCTTGTAATCACCATTTGCGCTTGCATCTGCTGACGACATTGCGGATTGTTGTTTTCCGCAGCTTCTTGGGGAGTGTTAATCTCAAGTGGTTTATGATGAATCATGCAAACTGTTCCAATCAGTCTGACAATCATCTGCATCGGAACGGGGGCGGGCAAAAAAATTTCACACCAAAAAATTCTCAATTTTTCTGAGTCTCCCTAACCAAAGTCTCGTTACGAATCTTCCCAGCCTCCTGAAATTCTGGTTTAACTTCCAGGGTAATTGTACCGTCATGCTCAGCATTTATAGCGATTCTCGAAAATAATCGCGAAAAGCACGCGACTTTTTTATCGAGATGTGGTTATCTGTCGGTATGTGTCGTCAACGAAACATGCCTAACCCGGAAAACTGCGCTTTAGCTGAATTAGAGACCGCAGCGAAGGCCTCGTCGGTCCAGCGGTCGTATGTTCGTCTGATGGCTATCAAGGCCTTGATAATGGGGCTGCCCCATAAGCAGGTGGCTGCCTTGTTCGGTGTAAATGAGGACTCGGTTTCCCGTTGGGTGAGACGTTTTAATCAACGGGGTATCGATGGGCTTACAGAAGGTCCCCGCTCTGGGCGTCCTCCCAAAATCAGCGGGGAGCAGGCCTATGAATATTCCAAGTTGGTCTTACATCCAGAACTGGTCAATGAGACCCACTGGACCGGACGTAAGTTTCACGGATATCTCACCAGGCATTGCCAGATGGACGCAGGCTACAGCACACTTATGCGGTGGCTTCACGATGAGGATTTTCGGCTGAAGGTCCCTCGCCCCTGGCCGGATGGCCAGGATGAAGAAAAGAGAAAGGCCTTCATTGAACTGATCAGGAAGTTTCTTGGTGATCAATGCGTGGATCTTTGGTTTCTCGACGAGTGTGGTGTCGAAGGAGATCCTCGTCCGAAAAGGCGTTTTGCTAAAAAAGGAGACAAAATCCGTCAAGCATACGGCGGGGCGCATCTCCGAATGAATGTCACGGGCATGGTCTTGCCAAGAAAAGGTGAATTCTATGCGCTAGAATTTAGCCATTCCGATACGGAGATCTTCCAGATCTTCCTGAATCACGCCAATCGGGACATCAAGTTCGAGCGTCCTCGCAATCTACTCATCCTGGACAATGCGTCTTGGCACAAGAGTAAATCACTGGACTGGGTGGAATTTGAGCCGATTTTTCTTCCACCTTATTCTCCAGATCTTAACCCCATTGAACGCCTCTGGCTCGTTATGAAGGGCGAATGGTTTTCTGGATTCTACGCTAAAACCAAAGATCAACTAATCGAGAGACTCACCGACGCTCTCAGATGGCTTATGACCAGACAAGATGAAAACACGAAAACTTGCGACGTTCCGACAGAACTTTAGAGAAGCGCTATATTAGTGAAGCCATTAAATCAGATGGTCATCGAGAGCGTTCCACATAAAAAATGACTATATTAGGATTAGAGTGACCTATTAGGAACATAGTGGTGACATCATGATATATGGTTGTGTCTTTTGTAATAGGGTTTGGTGTAGTAAAGAAAAATATGAAACATTAGATATCCAAAATTTGGATATAGAAAATAGGAATGATATAAGCCACGGAATTTGTCCAGAATGTTTTCAGCAACAAAAAGAAGATAAAGTGCATAATCATCAGAGAAACAAAGGTTATGATGAATGTTTTAACAGGCACGAGGACTGTGCAAACACTTCTTGTATGTTTAGATCTACATGCGGCGAGAAAGCGTTGCAAGAGTGGCGGGCTGATATAGTGGTCTTAGGAAGTTGATTAATAGATACTGGAATGAGTTCTGATTGGAAACCTCCCTAGTAGTGAGTTCGGGGCGGTTCATTGTCGGAAAAAGAGTGTGGACAAATTTTCCTTATAAAGGATCAGCCGTCAAACCCAACATTCTTAATTACAACATTTACGGATTGTTTGCTTCTGACAAAAGCTGTTATTGCTGTAAGTGCAGCCACTACAGCGCCAGCTATATAGGCGTAACGCAACCCACGAAGAAAAAGGAATCCCTCCTGAAAATTCAGAGAATGCTTTTCAAGCACACTGTCGGAGACGAACATATGAAGGACTAATCCTGCCAACGCTATCCCCATGATCATTCCGAGATTGCGGACAGTGGCGACTATCGCCGACGCAATCCCGGCGTTCGCCCTCGGGACAAGCACCCATCGCCGCGCTGGTGTTTGGAGATTGAAAAATTCCAGTCCCGATCCCGAACAGCGCCAATCTTAGAGCTACATCAAAAGGAGTGGAGGAAGACGACAACAAGCTCATTAAAACTAAGGCGACACAACTAACAGAACCACCGACGCATGAAAGCAACCGAGTCCCAGGCATGTCGGAAAGCGCTCCGCTTATAGGCGCAATTACAATTACAGCCGGAGGAAAAGCGGTCATAACCTTGCCTACGGCGCTAGGGTCACAATGTAAGGCCCGTTGCAGGAAAAATGGCGTCAGAAAGACCATCACAAACTGCGACACAAAGTTGAAAAAGGAACTCAGACAGGCAAAAGAGAAAGTAGCCGATTGGAATAGACTTAAATTTAACATAGGATCGGATGTTCTGGATTCTAGGATGAAGAACAAAGGTCCACTGGTCAAGGCGGCTACGAGGGCCAGGATAGCTCCTTTGGTAATTCCAATGCTCTGTAGTTGGTTGATCATCATGATTATTGAAAACAAAAAAACAAACGCTGTGACGGCACCCCAATAATCCATCTTACCCCCTTTTATCTTGAACTGGGGGATCACTTTGTATCCGATGATTAACGCGATTAGCCCAATTGGAAGGTTAATGAGGAAGGTAAAACGCCAACCGAACAAACTTGTCAGAAAACCGCCAAATGAAGGCCCAATGGCCAGGCCTGCTGAAATACCTATAGCGAAAATTCCTAGAGCTCTACCTAGCTCGGTGGTGGGAAAACTTGCGGTAATAAGGGCGAATGGAACTGCCATCATCATCCCCGCAGTGAGTCCCTGCACGGCCCGAAAAATAATGAGCCAGTACATGCTTGGAGCCAGTCCGCACAGGCCCGATGAAATTACAAATCCTCCAAGCCCGAACATAAACACCTTTTTGTAACCTATAATGTCGCCAAGTCGGCCATAAAAAAGTAACAGGCTACTCACTGTTAACAGGTATATGAGAGGGATCCATTGGGCTGTAGATATGTCGGTTTGGAACACCTCAGTCAAAGTAGGAAGAATGACGTTGACCATGCTGGCGTCAATTGGGACCATAATCATTCCAGTCATCACTGATATCAAAATGGCGTATCTTTTCTCCAAACGGTCTCCTCTTGGGGTCAAGCCGGGATGTTATTGAAAGCTAAAAGCAACTATGGTTTGGCCTTTTTGTGTCAGAATACAGGGGGGAATTTGAATATAAGTGGTCTGACCGTTTAGGACAGTTAAAAGCGACATTGCTGTTAAAAACGACTTCTAACATCAAGCTGCTTGTTCATAGCGCTACCGTCTGTTTGGACGGCCTGTCGTCAATGCCTTCATGGCAGCGCTCACATCTGAGTGAATGACAGGTTTTTTGATGCCGCTACGTTACAAATGTTTCTGCTTTTGAAGGCTTTCATTGTGGAAAGACGCCTTTTTCATGACCTAGTTGTTCGGGACGCCGTCATTCGAAATTTTGAAAATCGACGATAAACAACCCATCTTTAGCCAACGCCTTCATGGGAATCCGGCCTGAATCATGAAATTCACGTTTCACCTCCAAAGTAAGCGTCCCAGTCAACTAGGCGACGTGAAGGCAAGAGAGAGATACCGCCGCCGGGCCAACACATCAACTTAGCACAGCTATATCCTGAAGCATCTGGCGCACTGCCTGATATGCTATGGAATCAGATGGAATACTCACCAGAGGCTTTCCTTCAAGGTCGAGAGCGACCAGTTGCTTGTCATAAGGGATCAGGGCCAAAGGTGTCGAAGGCAGGGCCTCTATTTCTTCACGGGTGGTTTTCGGTAAATCTGCCAGAGTTCCCTGAATTCTACTCAAGACTATGTGCTGGTTGTGTATTCTGCCTTCCATTTCATCAATCAACTGGTAAATCCGTCCGATTGTTCGCACACTACGAGGAGAGGGATCTGAGATTATAAATAGATGGTCCACTTCCTCTTCGGTTCGCCTCGATAGGTGCTCCATACCGGCTTCATTGTCGATAATGACGAATTTGTAGTTCGTGGTTAACCTGGAGATGACATCACGAAGTATGTTGTTGGCCATACAATAGCAGCCCGGTCCCTCCGGCCTACCCATTGAGAGAAAATCCAAATCTTTTGTTTCTTCAAGGTTGGCCTGGATCTGGTAATCCATGAAGCGGTCCCTGGTCATGCCGCCGGGAATATCCTCACCCATCTTTCTGGCGTCTTCCCGAATGCACCCTACGCTTTTAGGTTCTCGTATCCCAAGGACTTCATGAAGGTTTGAATTTGAATCCGCATCAATTGCTAATAAAGGTCTCTGACCAGTATCTATAAGGTTTTTGATTATCAGTGACGTGATAGACGTTTTTCCAACGCCACCCTTCCCCGCGACCGCAAGGGTTATTCCCATGTTTTTTCCTTTCAGAGAAAATTTTTACGTTAGTTTTTAAAAATATTTTCAAAACTCATTTCATCTATTTGAGATAGTATCGTATAGACTTTTTCGGTTTCTTCGATAGTCAGACTCGAGCAACCGCATGCCGGTGTAACTATTATATGGTTAAGCAACAGATCCCTGTTAATACCTTTCCCCTCTAAAACGGAGACACCCTTACGAATCCTTTCAAATGTTAAATCCACGGATTCATGATTGATTCTGGAATCATTAGGGACTACGCCCCACGCCAGAACACCGCCTCGCTCCAGAAAATTCGATAATTGCGCAGGATATATCGCCAAAGATTCCAGATAATCGACAGCGTCAAAATTAATAATATCTACTGTTGTCTGCATCAGCAATGACCAGTCTGTGTTTCCACAGCAGTGGACTCCGGTGATCGCTCCCACAGAAGACGCCATTGAAAAGACGTCGTTGAGAGATTCAATAACATCCGAACTTGAAACTCCCAGGAACGCGGAAGAACCGTAAGCGCTCAGACTTGGCTCGTCAAAGAACAATATTATTCTTTCAGCGAAGGGCTTCAATTTTTCTACCAGCCAGATCGCCTTCAGCCCCATTCCCTTTACCGCCACGTCCTTGAATATAGGGTGGTAAAATATAGGCTTGCCATGCTCATCCGTTACGGACAAAGCAAAGCTAAGAGGCCCAGTAACTTGCACTTTAAGGAACTGGCGCTTCGAATGGTCCTCGATCAACCTTTCAATAAACAGCTTGATCCCAAGTCCATAGTCCTCGCTTATTTCAAAAGATTCACTCGGTGATCCCCCAATAATTTCAAGATATTCTTCGTAAAATTTCTCGACTGCGCCAGACGATTGATCGGATGTGTTAAAATAATATTTAAGATTTTCCAAATCAACTTCGAAACCGGGAAGCTTTTCGGAATATTGAATCCACATCTGCTCGCGAGGATCGCGTCTCGACAGTTGAGGCAAATGAGGCGCTGTTTTCAGAGAATTCAGTATTAGGTTGACGGCAGCGTCCGCGTCGGTATGCGGCATACTGCCAATAGCGGTCGTAAGAAGTTTTGGAAGCGCCTCAGTCAGAAAATTTCCTGCCATTTTAACTCCCTCAATTACTATTTCTGTTACTTATCAGGTTGTTTTCCGCAATATTCCAGGAATCGGTGTCTTTGTCCCCATCATTGGATTTGATGGGAATCACGCTCAAATAGTCGGCAATAGGTCTATTTATGAATCTAACATCTTCGTGAGATATTTCTATATCGACAGCCTGTTGTTTCTCAGCTTCAGAAAGTTGGAGTTCACCACTTTCAGATGGCAGAATTATTCGGGAAGTTACATCAACGAGGCGTTTCACCCTTTCAGGGATTCCAAACCCATAATTAAGGTGTCCATTCCCGGCTATTACTACCAATTGCCTGTCCTTTGTCTTGGAGCCGTCTAGATATCGCCCCATATTCAAGGCCATTACAGCGTCTCTCAAAGCTTGTGCCAAAATCACTCTGTCCAAAGTTTTTCCCTGGAATGCTCGATGAGCTTTGAGCCTAAGGGACAAGAGTTTAGCATATAGTGGATTTATTGGTTCTACGTCAGGAGGCACTAAAGGTTTTTCCTCTTCGGACAACGATTCAAATCCTCCCCGTGCGACTTTGCGAACAATACCGTTCGAAATATTCAAACCAACCACGGGAATTTTAAGATCTCGAGCCATGGTTAGAACGGACGAATAATCTATCAGGTTCGTCCAACTGTCTTTGCCCAGGTTCTTGACTAAAACCGATACCGGTTCAGTGGAAGACAACCAGCGATCAACAACCGGTTGCTGTTCAGATGTGAACATTTCCATAGCAAGTGATATTTTTGGATTACGCTGGACAAGCCCTCGCAAGATTTTGACCTGAAGTTCGTGGTGACGGGCTATCGTATGCATCTCGCCAACGTAGACTATCCGAACCCCGGACATGTCATCGAGCGCAGTTTCGATAGGAACCGGTTCGCCAAGGAGTAAGTCAACTATTATCGAGGGGCACAACATCGAGGCGCTACTTGCCGTTGGTCCGTATAAGCAAAGCGTCATAGTCCAAATTAGAAGAAAAATTAAGTTCAGGATTTTAGCGGACACGCCAGGATTCCCAGCCGTCAAAGGTAATATCAAAGTCTGCAAATTCTCCGGTCGGTTTTTCTTCCACGATTACCAAATCATCGACCCTGCTTTGGGGGGCTCCTCTTTTTAACCACGCAAGCATCAAAGTCACACGCTCGGGATCCCCTTCGACAACGGTTTCCACGGATCCGTCCGGCAAATTCCTGACCCAGCCCACTA
Organism: uncultured delta proteobacterium; assembly: GCA_963798475.1. Lineage (GTDB taxonomy): Bacteria > Desulfobacterota > Desulfomonilia > Desulfomonilales > Desulfomonilaceae > CAJBEZ01. The sequence goes on along the minus strand of CAWCTI010000013.1, from coordinate 29,674 downwards.
CACCTATTTTCCGGGCGGCGGACCTTGAATAGGCCCGAAACGCCACTCCCTGGACCCTTCCGGTAACTATGACTCTTCGCCTTATCGTTGATGTCATGTTAATAACCATGAACAGTAAGATTATGATTGTCCCATTACAGGTTATGACATTACACGTTTCTAAATATTTTTTCAGGCTTTCCGTGTTATTCAGCGATACCGGTCAAAGCTTTGAATTCGTCTTCCGAGATGATTTTTACTCCAAATTCTCGAGCTTTTTCAAGTTTTGACCCAGGATCTTCTCCTGCAACCACATAGTCCGTTTTCCTCGTAACTGATGATCCTACCGATCCCCCTGCCGCTTCCACTATTTTCTTGGCTTCATTTCGAGGAATTGAGAGGGATCCGGTAAATACGAAATTCTTGCCTGACAGTGATGTAGTTCCACTAGACGTCTCTAGCCGCATATAAAGAGAGACTCCGGCAGACATAAGCCTTTCAATCATCTGAGCGTTCCTCGGCTCCGAAAAAAATGTCACGACGCTTTGAGCAATCTCCGGCCCAATCCCGGGGATTTTTTGCAATTCGACCGCGTCCATGTTCGCTATTGAGTTTATGTCTCCAAAAGATTGAACCAGCAACCTGGCAACGGTGACACCTACAAGTGGAATCCCGAGGCTGAAAAGAAAACGGTCGGATGATACTTTCTTTGATTTCTGTATTGCGTTGATCAGGTTAGTGGCAGATTTCTTGGCCATACGCTCCAGAGAAACGAGTGTCTCAGCTTCAAGGTAGTATATGTCGGCAGGATCTCGAACAAGGCCTTTGTCGACAAACTGTTCAATTAGTTTATCGCCGAGACCTTCGATATCCATAGCGTCACGGGAAGCGAAATGTTTTATGGTCTCTTTAAGGCGAGCCGGGCATGAGGAGTTAAGACATCTTTTCGCTGCTTGTCCCTGCAATCCCACAGCCTCGGAACCACAAACCGGACAATGATCGGGTATTTGATATGGTTGGCTGTTAGAGTCCCGACACTCACGCCTGACTTTGACCACCTCCGGGATGACGTCGCCCGCCCGCTGAATTACAACCACATCTCTTTCTCTGATGTCTTTGCGGTCAATCTCGTCCTGGTTATGAAGTGTCGCTCGACTGATCTTGACACCTCCAACATTGACAGGCTCCATAATTGCGACTGGGGTCAGCGTTCCTGTCCGTCCTACCCCGACCTCAATCCGAATTATTCTGGTCTCCGCCTGCATTGGTTCAAATTTGTAGGCCACAGCCCACCGGGGCGATCTGCTTTTTGTTCCCAGTTGATCTTGCAAATCAAGAGAATTCACCTTTATGACACTACCGTCGATTTCGAAAGGGAGCTGATTCCGAACTTGATTTAGCGCTCTATAATGTTCCAGGACAGCATCAACACCCTTACAGAGTTTAGTGTGTTCCAGGTTTGCAGGAATTCCCAATTCAATAAGCCCTTGAAGCAGCTCGAGTTGGGTATTCACGATAGCCCCTTCTATCCTCCCCACACCGTGCGCCAGAAACCTCAGACGCCGCTGTGCCGTAATAGCTGGGTCAAGCTGACGAATGGAGCCCGCCGCCGCGTTCCTGGGATTCGCGAATGATGGTTGACCGGTTTCATCCCGCTCTCTGTTAAGAGTGTCAAAATCAGACCTGGCCATAAATATCTCACCGCGAATGTCAATGAGATTCGTCCCGGCAAGAGGGCCATTCGTACGAAGACTGAGTGGAATGGCTCTAATCTTCTTTATGTTAGATGTCACGTCTTCGCCTACAGTTCCGTCCCCACGAGTCCCTCCTGAAACAAACGTTCCATTCTGATAAACAAGTTCGATGGCTACCCCGTCCAGCTTGGGCTCGACAACATACGGCACCGGATCTACCGTTCCCAGGAGTTTTCGAACTCTTGAATCAAAATCAATCAACTCTCCAGCTTCAAAGATGTTTGAAAGAGACAACATGGCAGTGGCATGCGTTATCTGTTCAAATCTTTCGAGGGCTGCTCCCCCGACCCTCTGTGTAGGTGAATCTGGAGTCAGGAACTGCGGATAATCTCTTTCTAGCCGTTCCAGTGTCTTGAATGACGTGTCATATTCCCTGTCGGAAATCTCAGGAGCGTCCATAACGTAGTAGAGATAATCATGATGCCTGATTAAACTCTTTAGGCGCTCTATCTCGGCGTGGATCTCTTCTAGTCGATCGGTTTGAGGATCTTTTCCCAGGACCATCATTCTCCACTCAAAAGCTGATAATAGATGTCAGGTTCAAGTTGCCACAAATGAATAAAAACAACAATTACCAAAAAAAGACCCCAACTGGGTCTGAATTAAACATTCCCATGGGATCTCTTTAGGTAAAACTAACGAGCCGAATTTGCTTTCGACTCGTTATTGCAAAAAAAGTAATCGAATTATTTCTTGGGCCACTTACCTGTGAATGTGACTCTTAACTCTTTTCCTTTTTCATCCTTGAACAGGGCTGTGCCTGCTGTAACCTCAATGGGGAAGGAGAAATCACCGACATTCTCCCACCATTTCTTAACCACAGCTCCCGCTGTAAGCTTCTTCTCCTGGAGCTTTTGCACATTCTCAGCGGCTACCATCAGGCTCGTGATGGTCGGCAGGGTCTCATTGGTAGTGATGACTTTAAGTTGATTCGTTTTTCCCCCCGGTACCCAGCTATTTTCGTATGAAAAAGCGGTATTAACTTCAAAGCCTTCGAAGGCTGTTGTAAATGTCAATTCATCGAGCATCACGGGGAATTTGTTAGGATTTTTGATGTCGAACACATACGCCATGTTTAACATAGCGCCCACCGGTAAAACTTTGCCCGGCTCCTTTTCGTTCTTATACTCAACTCTCGGTTTTACGAAGAAAGGCTGAATGCTTGCGACTTCAACTCTATCCAGAGTGATTACAGGAGCTTCAAAAGCCAGGCAAGCTGATACAAAGGCCAACGAAATCAACAACGCCGTAGCGAATAAAACTGCCTTCTTTTTCATTTTCCCTCCTTTTGCCACCTTAAATGGCATGGTTAAGAGAGCCATCGTTTCCTTCGTTTATAATGTTTCACATCACGAAAACTTTTTCGTCCTCCAACATCCGTGAGTCCCAAATAGAAATCCCGGATATCTGGGTTTTCTTTTAGTTTTTCCGATGTATCATCCATTACAATTCGTCCATTTTCCATCACGTACGCGTACGGGGCCACAGTCAGGGCGAGTTTAACATTCTGTTCCACCAGGAGGATCGGGATCTTTTCCTCCTTGTTGAGCCGTTGAATGATCTCGAAGATTTCTTTGATAAGCAAGGGAGCAAGTCCCATCGAAGGTTCATCCAGAAGCATAAGCTTTGGTTGAGCCATCATCGCGCGTCCGATGACGCACATTTGTTGCTCACCACCACTGATAAATCCCGCCATCAGGTTTCGACGTTCCTTGAGTCGAGGGAAATAGTGATAAACCATTTGAAGCCTTTCCCGAATACCAGTAGGTCTCAAATGCCCCCCAACAATCAGGTTCTCTTCAACAGTCAGGTGCTCGAAGACTCGCCTTCCCTCAATTATCTGGATAATACCCCTCTTGGCTATCTCTTCAGCCGGGAGTTTGTGTATCCTATCACCCAGGAACTCTATACTACCATCTGTGACTTCGCCCTCTTCATGGATTAGCAACCCTGAAATAGCCTTTAAGGTAGTACTTTTCCCGGCTCCGTTAGCGCCCAATAGGGCCACGATACCATCATTCGGGACCTCTATCGAGACACCTTTGAGGACAAGTATGACTTCGTGATACCTGACTTCGATGTTGTTAATCTTCAAGATGCTGTTGTTCTCGGACACAACCGTCTCCCTTTCAAGCCATGCTGACTCACCCGTTCAGGCGTTTCGTCAATTTAGGAGCGCATAGCGCTCCCTAATCATGGTTCTACCAACCAAGCCATTTAGGCCATTGTTCTGGAAACTGTTCTTTCATGTTGATTTTTGCGAAAGGAACAATCTTCCCGTCTTTAATCGTGTATAGATTAACTACTGGTGTTGGACGATGGTCCTTATCAGTTATGGTATATGGTCCTGGTACACCAAGGGCGTCTTTGGTGTCAAAAGGATACCAGTCTCGAAAGCTTTCCAGAGCAGCTTTCAAGGTGGGCCCATCGAGATTACCTTTCTTGTCGGCAATTTTCAGGCCTGCTGCTCCCAGTGATACCTTTAACCAACCCTGCACAGTATGGATATCACGTTTGTCCATGGGCACACCAGGGTTTACCTTCTTACAGTATTCCCGAACCTTGTCCATGTATGGGAAATTATCTTCCAGGAAAGCGCAAGGCGCTGGGACCAATGTATTCTCTGCAGCCTTGCCCGCCATTCTGACGAGGTTTTTGTCAAGGCCCCAGAGGTTAGTTATGTTATCAGCGTCAAATTTCAGAGCGTATGAATCCTTAATTGCCGTAGCCACCGACATGGCGGTGTTTCCATGCCACACCACATTGGCGCCTTCCTCTTTTGCCGCCAGGACCTGGCTCTTGGCGTCAAGAGCGGTTAGAGAAACGTCCTGATCTCTGGCGACTTCTATGCCCAAAAGTTTGGCCTGGTCCTTGATTGCCTTTATCGGGGCGCTGGCATATGGAGAGGCAAACATGTAAAAGCAGACTAGCTTCGGCTTCTTGCCGGCTTCACGAGCGGCTTTCCATTTATCACTCTTCTTCCAGACATTTTCATACCAACCAGTGAGACAGCCCCTGGCGCCAGTCGAATAGTCGGTGCTGTAGACGAAATTATAAGGCGTCTTGGCTGGATCGCACAAGTGACCGGACATAGAGTCGGAGATCGTTACCATCTTGTCCTTGTTAACGGTTGGAGAAAGAGCTTCAGTGTCCCCGGTTCCCCACTGCAGCAACAATTTGATCTTGTCTTGATCCCTGAATCGCTTGTAGATAGTGATGGCCTCGGGCACTCTGTAGCCATAATCGAATAGATGGAGTTTTATCTTCTTCCCATTTATTCCGCCATTGTCATTGATGTAAGTCACGCACTCCCTCACTCCAAGGGCTGCGTCCTTACCGACATCCGACGTTGCTCCGGTTAGGTCGTTGATCGATCCAACAGAAATCTCTTCCGCGGCAAAAGCCACTGAACAAACCAACGTCAACGCTAATCCGAAAAGAATAATCCGCTTACTCATTCTTAACCTCCGCTTTGTTTTTCATCAGTCGTGAATGAAGTGTTTGCCTGCAAATGTGTCTATCTGATTTCAACACCTCCTTTCGGATAAACAGTTTGCAGGATTCTACTTACCAGTGTACGAAAATGGCCAAAGATTGAAATAGTTTTTTAATTGCCAGTATCTATATGAGAGCCCATTGGGTTCATAGATGAGGAAAAAGATTATTGCCAAACCGAAAGCAGATTCTTTGAAGAAAATTATTTTGGTCGTAACCCATCCCAACTCAGGGTAAGAAGTCATCAAGAAATCACTAAGGGTAAGAACAGACATCTCCAGTAGCTTGAACACCATTACGACAAAAGCTGAACCGAATACAATCCCCTGTATACTGCCCACGCCGCCGATGAGAATAATCCCTACCCACAACAAAGAATAGAACCATTCGTAGTTTTCGGGGCTTACAAAGAACAGGGCGCTAATCCAAAAAGCCCCCGCTATGCCTGCAAAAAAGCCTGAAACAAAGAATGCCAGTAGCTTGTAGACTATTATATTAACTCCCATTGTTTCTGCGGCTATATCATTGTCCCGTATAGCTATCCAAGCCCTGCCGATTTTAGATCTGAGCAAATTCCCCATAACTACAAGACAGACTGTCACCAGGATGATTGAAAAATAATAGATTTTCTCATCACTGTCTATAACCCAAGGCCCAATTTTTATTATACCCGGGGGCAAGGGAAAGGACTGTTCTCGACCGCCTATTTTACTCAACTGCGTAATGACCAGTCGCAATGTTATCCACTGCGCCGCCATCGTTGTCATGATCAGGTAGAAGCCTTTGACTCGGGCGGAGGGTAGACCGAATAAAACCGACCAAATACCGGCGGTAAAACCCGCGCAAACAATGCTGATCGGATAGACGAGACCGGAATCGACCATAAACTGAGGCCAGGGAAGAAACAGCACCATCATGGCGCTGGTATATCCTCCGACAGCGACGAACGCAGCGTGTCCCAGCGTTATCTGACCGCAGTAACCTATCAGAAGCTGAACTCCCAAGGCGGCAAGAATGTAATAGTTAATCGTATAAAGGACGCTCATCCACTGCGCGCCGACGATGTACGGGGCCGCCGCCAGCACAACAACCAACGCAATCATCTTGCCTTTTATAAAATTTGTGCGCCACCATTTCTGATCATCCGCGTAGGACTCAAAATAGGTTCCACAAGGTAGATAGCTCATTGGTTAAACCCTTTCTATGCGTTCCCAGCCCCAAAGGCCGTAAGGTTTGAACAGGAGAAAAATTACCATAAAAACAAACGGCGCTACTTCTTTGGACCCTGGGATAAAGGCCTCTCCGTACCCACCGGCCAAATTTTGCAATATACCTATCGTAATGCCTCCAACAATAGCCCCCGGCACAGAGTTCAAACCACCGAGCACCACTACCGGTAAAACCAGCAAACCAAGACTGCTGACTGAATAGTTGAGACCATTTATGTTCGCCAGCAATGTTCCGCCAACACCCGCGGCCATGAAAGCGATCGCCCAGGCAAGCGCATAAACAAATTTAGCGCTTACTCCAAGAGATAGCGCGGCCATTTCATCATCCGCGCAGGCCTGCATGGACAAGCCCCATCGTGTGTACTTAAAGAAACATATGAAAACGACCATTAGGATCATGGCTGCAATGAAACTCCAAAGGTAGACGGCGCCGACAGCGATACCTCCGACTACAATGGGTTCTATGGAAAAAATCCTTGGTAGAAAAACCTGCGTGTCAGTGTCCCAAATCATAAATACCATACCCTTGAAAAAGAAAGACAGCCCAACTGTCACCATGATGACCGCCAGTATTGGTTGCCCTATCATTTTCCTCAAGAAAATCCGCTCAGTAAGCAACCCCAGGATCAATCCTACGAAGATCGTGCCGATCAGGGCAAATATGAATGCGTAATTAACGGGCATAATGGTCACGAATCTTTGATAGAAAGCCAGACAAACGTAACCTCCAATCATCGTCAACTCGCCCATTGCAAGGTTTAAGACCCCGGAACACTTGTAGATTAGCACCCAGCCCAACGCAACCAGAGCAAAGATAGAACCGAGCATTACCCCAGTAACTATTAATTGAAGAAAGAGTTCCATTTATTTGCCACTCCCTCCTTTAACACTCTGAAGTCGAATGTCGGCTTTGATCTTCGAGACCCTGCCGTCTTCATATGTAATGGTCGTGTCCATGTGCATCATTTCTTTTTCGTCGTACATAGCCTCGATAATTCCCTTGTATCTATCTTCAACAAATGCTCGACGGATTTTCCTGGTTCGAGTCAGTTCGTCGTCATCAGCGTCAAATTCCTTGTAAAGATTGGCGAACCTGTGAATCTTGGCCGCTTCCGGAATGGATTTGTTAACTTCCAAAATGGCCCGCATGACCAAATCGTAGACTTGGGGAATCTGACCCAATTCTGTGTAACTAGTGTAGTTTATCCCGTGGTCCTCTGCCCACTTTCCAACCGTGTTGTAATCGATACATACAATTGCGGTCACATACGGCCTTTTGTTACCAACGATTAGAGCCTCTCTGATATAAGGGCTAAATTTCAGTCTGGCCTCAAGAAACTGCGGAGAAAATTTGCGGCCGTCATTCAGGATCATTATGTCTTTGGATCGGTCAAAGACCACCAGATGACCGTCATCATCTATGAACCCGGTATCTCCTGAGTAAAGCCATCCATCTATGAGAGCTTTTGCCGTTTCCTCGGGCGCCTTGTAATAACCGACAAAAACTGAGGGACTTTTTGACAGGATCTCGTCATTTTCCCCTATTTTTATTTCCGTGTTAGGGATCGGTGTCCCGACAGTATCAAATTTTATGTCACCGTCTCGATGGACTACCGAAATTCCCGCTATTTCCGTTTGCCCATAAATTTGCTTAAGATTAACTCCAATTGCATGGAAAAAACGAAAATGATCAGGTCCCATGGCTGCTCCACCCGTGTAGGCGTGCCGCACATGACTTAACCCTAGCTGATCTCGTACTTTGGAAAACATTGTCCATTCCGCCAGCCTCCGCAAAATCTTCCATAGTAATGGTACGGGCTTCTTTTCAAATTGCAATTCCGCAGTATGATACCCGATCTTCATTGCAAGGGTGTAAAGATTGCGCTTTAGCCAGGTTGCGTCCAAATGCTTGACCTGGACAGTTCTGGTGAACTGTTCATAGAGTCTGGGCGGAGCGAACATGACGTGAGGACCAATTTCTCTCACGTTGCTCTGTGCTGTTTCAGGCTCTTCAGGGAAGTTGATGGTATAACCGATCTGCAGACCACACGAGATCGACATCATCTGTTCCCCAATCCATGCAAACGGTAAGTAAGAAACGAAATCGTCCTCAGGTAGGCAAGGATCAATCCTCATTAGGTTTTGACCCATTGTTAACATGTTGTAATGAGTTAAAAGCGCGCCTTTAGGCAAGGACGTGGTCCCTGAAGTGTAAAAAAGCAGAGCAATATCGTCGCCTTTCCCTGTGGAAACAAGGTCGTCAAAAAGATTGGGATCTTTAGCCATGCGCTCTTTTCCGAGCCTCATGACTTCTTCGAGGCTTATCAGCATGGGATCATCATAATGGCGCATGCCTTTCGGATCATCCCAAATGATTTTCTTCAATTTCGGACATTCATCACGTATGGCCAGGGCTTTGTCTACTTCTTCCTGACCTTCAGCCACATAAAATGTTGAATCCGAGTGGTCAACAATGTACTTGACCTCGTCCATCAGGCAATCCTGGAATAACCAGACCCCAACACCGCCCCCACACATACCGGCCATTTCAGTCCAGAGGGCTTCAGGTCTGTTATCGCCGATCATGATGACCTTGTCGCCTCTCTCAAGTCCAAGCGACACAAGTCCAAGGGTTATCTGTTTCACGTTTTCAAGGTATTGACCCCAGGTGACAGGGAGCCAGACGCCATATTCTTTCTCCCTCATGGCGACTTTAGAGTCACCGAATTTTTTCGCCTGAGTTACAAAAAGCTTCGGTAAAGTAAGGTCTTTGGTAATTTCGATTTCACCTTTGAAACCCTGTTCATCTACGGCTGACATACAGATCCTCCACCTCGCCGAGATAGGCCTTGATAACTTCAGGATTCTCCTGGATTTCCACCGGCGTGCCATCAGCAATTTTGACCCCGAAATTCAACGCCATGACACGATCCGACAGGTCCATGACAACACCCATGTCATGTTCGACCAAAACACATGTGATATTCCAACGCTTGTCTTCATTTATATCTATAATAAAACGGGCCATATCTTCGACTTCTTCGAGGTTCAAACCAGCTAGAGGCTCGTCCAACAGGATAAGCTCCGGTTTCACAGCCAGGGCCCTCGCTAATTCGATTCTCTTCTGAAGACCATACGGAAGCATCCCTGTAACCTCATTTCGAACCGCTTCAATTTCGAGAAGATCTATGATCTCTTCTTCAATAAATTTTCTGGTTTCTATTTCTTCCCGGGATGTTCGTCCCCAGTACATGCATGAACTTAGTAATCCCGATTTCAGATGCAGATGTCGACCGAGACGAATGTTGTCGAGGACCGTCATGCCGCCGAATAGTTCTATTTTTTGAAACGTTCTCGATAGGCCCATGGAAGCGCGTCGATGCGGCGAATACTTACTTATATCCACACCTTTGAAGAAAAGTTGTCCCCTCTTAGGGTGATACAAGCCGTTAACGCAGTTCATCATGCAGGTCTTACCCGCGCCGTTAGGGCCTATGATCGAAAAGATCTCTCCCCTATGCACCTGAAAACTGACGTTGGTTAGGGCGGCCACTCCATGGAACGATAGAAAAATGTTCTTCGCCTCAAGTATGACTTCCGACATTCAATATCCCCTTTGCGAATCGCATGAAACAAATTGAGCGTCTTGGCGACGGAACAAACTATTTTTGGTAGCAATAATTTAGCAAAAAAAGTACGTATTCCCGTCCTAGCTAATCGACGGGAACACCCAACTGAAGATGAGGGTCAGACTCTACCAAAAATGGCCGTTATGATCAACTTAATGTTGACTCGACGACACGACGCAATATTTCTATAATAAAAAAATCAGCTTTGAAATTCAAAGAAAACGGGAAGAGTGGTTTTCCATGGCTCTGACAAGTTGTTAAACTCATGTCATCAAATAAACGCGGACCGTGAAACTTCATGAATTCACGACCGGAACTATTGAAATAAACAGCCACACCACTACTTGATCGACGCTGTAGGGCCTTTGGCCGCAGCGACTGAAAATTTTCATATGATTTGATTGTAGATTAAATCGATGAGTCATAAATGTGTCAATCATGAAGAATCTGGAGTTGAAAAGTCAAGACGAAAAATGTTATAGGACTAATGTTTTTGAATTTCATCCTGAACTTTCTTCTATTTAGACCTTTCTTTTTTTATGTTCGGGTCAAGTCTTTTTTTTGATATTATTTACCGCTGGTAAAGTAATGAGGTCTTACAACTCGAACAAATTACTTTTGACCTTTGACAAAAGCAGTTCACTATAATGAACTAATTGCGTCTTTAATAAGGTGGAGATTATCTCCCAGTGCGCAATTAAGAGCCCGATAAATTAAGTTTCTGGAAAACCAGAATTTAGAGACCAGTGAGAACACGGGCCCTAGCGGGTATGAGCGTCCCGCTATATCCGATTGTTGTCACCACTTCAGCTACGGAGGAACAACATATGGCTGAAAATAGCGCCCTTCTCAAAGAGGCACGTGATGGCGTGATGATTTTGACCATTAATCGGCCCAACGCGTTAAACTGCTTCAACATGTCTCTTCTTGAGATTTTCCAATCAACGATAAACGAGATTGCGTTTGACAGCTCAATAAGAACCGTCGTCATTACAGGATCGACCGAAGGAAAGAACGCTTTTAGCACAGGGGCCGATTTGAAGGAACGCGCAGGAATGACCCCGGATGAGGTCAGATATTATATCAGGACAATTCGAGACTTGTTTACATCTGTAGAAGAATTCCCTAAACCGGTCATTGCCGCTGTCAATGGTTATGCTTTTGGTGGTGGCCTGGAACTGGCGTTGGCCTGTGACATTAGAATCGCGTCAAGCACCGCAATCGTAGGGCTTACGGAAACTTCTCTCGCAATAATTCCAGGGGCCGGAGGCACACAGCGTCTGCCCAGGATAGTGGGAATAGCCAGGGCTAAGGAAATGATTTTCAGGGCAAGGAGAATCAGTGCCAAGCAAGGTCTTGAATATGGCCTTTTCCTCGAAGTGATGGAACCTGCAGACCTTATGAAACGGGCGTTCGAAGTCGCCGGTGAAATTTCAAAGAATGGACCGATCGCGTTGGCGCAAGCCAAATACGCCATTAACAAAGGCATAGAAGTCAGTCTCCCTGTTGGACTTGCCATAGAATCCAACGCTTATGCGGTCACTATTCCGACTAAGGATAGAGTAGAAGGCCTAACCGCCTTCAGAGAAAAGAGAAAACCTGTATATACCGGGGAATAAGGGAGGATTACTAATGAGCGCTCACGAACTGAATTATCCTAAGAGAGTTCAGATCAACGACATAACTGTTCGCGATGGGTTCCAACACGAGGAAATTTGGATTCCAACAGAAGCCAAGCTATTCTATCTCGAAGAACTAATCCTGTGTGGGATCAAACATATGGAAGTGACCAATCTGGGAAATCCCATGTCAATGCCGCAGTTCAAGGATGCGGACGAATTGCTCAAAAAACTTAGAAACTCAAAAAAACTGTCCCGTGCGGGTGTCAATTGGGCTGACATCACATTGACCGCTATTACCATCAGGGAGAAAGCAGTTGATAGAGCCATTGCCGCAAGAAAGGAAGGATGGGGGCCAGACCGGATCCTCATGATGGTTTCGACTGACGAAGAACATCATTTCGCAAACTCCGGCACAACACTCCCTGCATATTGGGAAGAAGCCAAACGTTGTATTGAAAAGGCAAAGGATGTCGGAATCAAGATGAACGGCACTGTTTCCACAATATGGGGATCGCCTATTTCCGGTCCCACCAAGTTGGAAGACGCCGTAGAGTTTACGAAGCGATGGCTGGATATCGGCGCATATGATATCGAACACGCGGATCATGATGGAAGCGCCCCCCCGAATCAGGTCTATAAGTACTATTCAATGATTCTAAATGAAATCCCTGACCCGAAGTTGCACATAGCGCATTTTCACGTTACCCGCGGCTGGGGAACCGCAAATTGCCTGGCCGCATTGCAGGCAGGTATTGAGATTTTTGAAGCTACTTTAGGAGGCTTGGGAGGCCAACCGGCCAATTTTCTCGATCGTGTTCCAGTAAGTGGAACTGGCTCATACTACTACAGAGACCCAAACGTAGTGGGTTTGCAGTGTATTGAAGACATGACGGTAATGATGGACGAAATGGGTATTGATACGGGTATTGATGTCGACCGCTTGCTGGACTTGGGGACCATGATGGAAAAGACTATTGGTCGGCGTTTACGTTCAGAGTCGATCTTGAACCGCAGAATTCCCAAAGAACCTCGTCTTGAATACAAAAGAAGAGGCCTGAGCGAGTTAAAAAAGAAATTTGGGGAAGCGCCCGGCCAAAACATTCCGGCCTCATGGCCTGAAAAGGCCACTTACAAGCCAAGGGAGGATTAATACATGGAGCCACTTTGGATTCCTTCGGCGGAACGTGTAAAAAACTCGAACATCATGAGTTTTATAAGCAAGGTGAATAAAAAATACACCCTGTCGATATCGAATTTTCATGAACTCTATCAATGGTCGATCGATTGTCGGGAAGATTTCTGGGCAACCGTTTGGGAGTTTGGCGATATAATTGCGTCTCAGCCTTATGAGAAAGTGTTGGAAGATTCTCCCGAAATGATCGGCGCCAAGTGGTTTCAAGGCGCTAGGCTTAATTTTGCGGAAAACCTTCTCAGATTCAGGGATGAAAATGTGGCGCTAGCATTTAAAGGCGAAGGTTTACCCGTCCGTAAGATGACCTACGCCGAACTGTACGACGCTGTGGCCCGTTTGGCGGTTTCCATGAGAGCCACTGGGGTGACTGTAGGAGACCGAGTCGCGGGCTATGTGCCCAACATGACCGAGACCGTAATTGCAATGCTGGCTACCACAAGTATTGGGGCAATCTGGTCTTCATGCTCGCCCGATTTTGGTATCAAGGGTGTTCTCGATCGTTTTGGACAAATAGAACCCAAAATACTGTTCACGGCTAATGGCTATTATTACAGTGGGAAGAGTCACGATTGTTTGGAAAAAATCGCTGGTATTATTAAGGAATTACCCAGTATCCAAAAGGTCGTCGTTTTCCCTTATACCCAGGAAAATCCAGATGTAGGAGCGATTCCAAACGCGATTCTCCTTGAAGATTTCATGTCAAGGGAAAAGGGACTATCTATAGCATTTGAACAGCTTCCGTTTGATCATCCACTTTACATCATGTATTCATCAGGGACTACTGGTCTGCCAAAATGCATGGTACACGGCGCTGGCGGGACCCTGATCCAGCATCTCAAAGAGCACTTATTACATTGCGATCTTAAACGCGAGGACAAAACCTATTACTTCACAACCTGCGGATGGATGATGTGGAACTGGCTTGTGAGCGCCCTGGCGGTTGGAGCCACAGTGATCCTTTTTGACGGTTCCCCCTTCTACCCGGACCCAGGTGTAATCTTCAAACTGGCTGAAGAAGAAAAGATGACGATCTTCGGGACCAGCGCAAGATATATATCCGGTATTGAGAAAGCCGGATTGAAACCGAAAGAACAATATGATCTGTCATCACTTAAATTGATGTGCTCAACAGGCTCACCCCTAGCGGAAGAAAGTTTTCGCTACGTTTATCGTGACATAAAAGAAGATATTGACTTGGCTTCCATATCCGGCGGGACTGACATCGTTTCGTGTTTCGCCCTCGGTTGTCCGATACTGCCTGTATATGAAGGGGAATTGCAGTGCCGTGGCTTGGGCATGAAGATTCAGGCGTTTGATGGCTACGGCAAACCGGTGCTGGGGCAGCAGGGTGAATTGGTCTGCACAGCGTCATTTCCATCCATGCCCATATGTTTTTGGAAAGACAGCGACCAGAAGAAATATCGCTCGGCCTATTTCTCAGTATTTCCCAAGGTCTGGCATCATGGTGATTATGTAAAAATAACAGAACATGGCGGAGTCAAGATTTATGGCCGATCCGACGCAACTCTGAATCCTTCCGGCGTCAGAATTGGCACGGCTGAAATATACAGACAGGTGGAATCCCTGGATGAGATTGCTGATAGCATTGTCGTAGGTCAGGATTGGGAGAACGATGTCAGAGTGCTGCTGTTTGTTAAGACCGCTGCAGGCGTGTTTTTGGATGAAGCGCTAAAACAAAAAATAAAGAAAACCATTAGACAGAACACAACACCGAGACACGTGCCCGCTCTTATACTCCCAATCGAGGACATCCCAGTAACTTTGAACGGGAAAAAGGTGGAACTCGCTGTCAGGAACGTCATTGAGGGAAAGCCGGTCACAAATAAGGACGCTTTAGCTAATCCTCAGTGTCTTGACCAATTCTTGAACATACAGGAACTCAAGGTCTAATAGAGATTTTTCATATTTATTCGGGTCTGTAGGCACTTCGGTCGCCTCAGGCCCGTTTTCCCATATCCTCCATGATGCCTTGGTGTGGGAAAGTATTCTGGTGAGGCCAGAATCCAATCTTGTCCTATTAGACCAGTCCCCCTAGACAAACCCTTTCATGCCTAAGTCTTCATAACTTCAGTTGATATACTGAGGGGAATCTGGTAGTGACGACTGCAGTACCGCCTTGCGAAATGAGCGAGGTCAGCCATTCGAACTGATCTTAAACAGGCTGAATCTTAAAAGACCACTAGGGCTGATCTCATCCAAAGGAGGCTGAATTGCATGCTAATGGGGTAATTCAAGCAACCCTGAGACTCGATTACGACCAATCACAGGTATCCATCCTTACGTCCTTCGTCGAAAACGCTGCAACCTGTTACGGACTGGAGCCTGTGGATGCGCTAGATCTCACGTTGGCGTCGGAAGAGATTTTTGTCTACCTCTGCTCTTTGGCTAGCCAGAAAGAACAGGTTGAATTGAGGTGTCGTCGCGGAGGGTATTTTGTAGAGCTTCAGTTTGACTTCCATTCAGGTGATTTTGATTTCGGAGCTTTCAATCTTACAGCGTCACAAACAATCGACATCACAAACGCTCAACCTGAGACAGGTCTGCTCATCGCTTCCCGATTGGTCGACAAGTTTTCCTTTTTCAAACACGATCATTTTTCCCAACTTATTTTAAGGAAGGAGAAATCGTACCCCATTGACCAGACCGCTCCATTACCGCCTGCAAAGGCGCTGAAAGATTTTCTGGTCAGGGAACCGGAACTTGAGGAACTCAAGCTGTTGGTTCGCCGTGTGCGCAATGAATATGATCCGTGCGTTATTCCTCTGAGCTTTCAGAATCCCGGTAAGGTTGTAGACATGGTGCAATGGGGGGTATCCAGGGTTGCGATTGTTGCAGACAAATCCGGCGCCATCGGAGGTGGCATCCTCTGGCGGTGGCAAAACTCTAAACTGGTTGAATTTTGGGGCCCCTATTCGTTTGGTGATCCAGAAAATCCAGCAATTTCTTCGAGGTTAGTAGAATACATGATCTCTTCAATAGCTCGCACCACAGTTGTCGGGCTAATAACGATTTCGCCCAGTCCTAAATTGCCGCTGGAATATTTCGAACCTCTTGGGAATCTTGATATGATCGCTCCAGATCGGGATATTTGCACAACCACCTGTTATTACAGACATATGCAGGAAGATTCTGGTTCTTCTGTTTGGGCGAGTCAATTGGTCAAAGATTTTCTTACCACAGAATACGAGCAGCATTTTTTTGCCCGTCAAATACGGATTGTAGCTAATGAAGGAGAAAACGTATCGCTGACATCCGTAATAGCGACGGACATAGATAAAGCAAGGGCAAAGGTTACCCTGAAGCCCATCTGGTGGGGCAAGGATGATTCAAGGCTTATTCAGGCTTACGTAAAGACATTATTGAAAGAAGGCTTATTAAACATTTTTTTCGAAATGGATTTGGGCCATTCATGGGAGTGTTATTTTACTCCGGCGTTGTTGGAGTCACATTTTGCCCCATGTCTTGTTTTGCCATATGGTGGAACTGGTGACATATTGATGTTCCAGTATTCAGGGGGAATTATTTTTTGATGACACGGTGGTCCATACAAAATTTGATGCCCGAGTACATCAAGAGTTTCGAGGCATATACCCCTAGCAAACCGGATGCAGAATTGGCGAAAATATACAACTGTAAAAAAATCTATAGGCTCAACAACAATGAAAATTCTCTTGGTCCGCCTTCCAAAGCGATCGAAATCATTCGAAGATTTGACCCAAAACGAGCTGCGGTTTATCCAAGCGGAGATAGTTATTTCCTCCGCCTCAAGCTTGGGAAGAAGTTTCACAAAGACCCAAACCAGTTTTTAGTTGGAAATGGCGCGAATGAGGTTATAGGGTTCACATTGAAAGCATTCTGTGAGCAGGGTGATAATATCATCACCGCTGACAAAACATTTGCAGTTTACGAATGGTCGGCAGTTTTTTCTGGAATAGAAGCTCGTTTAGCCCCACTCAAGGATTTCGACCTTGACGACGAAGGTATGCTGCAGCTTATGGACGATCGAACCAAGATCATTTTTATCTGTAACCCTAATAATCCTACCGGGACTTACTGGAACTCAGAAAAACTCAGGCAATTTATCAAGAGAGTCAACAATAGATCGGTGATCGTAGTTGATGAAGCTTATCAAGAATTTGTGGAAAAAGAAGACTACCCTGACTCTATGTCTCTAATAGACAAGTATCCAAATCTCGTGACGTTCCGTACGTTTTCCAAGATGTACGGACTTGCAGGACTCCGGATCGGGTACCTCGTTGGAAACCTGGAAATAGTAGACATAATCCGCAGAACGTCTATCGTATATTCGGTGAATACTTTGGCTCAGGACGCTGCCGTGGTGGCGCTTGACGACGAAGAGCATGTTATAGTTACTCGACGCCTTGTTAAGGAGGGTAAGGCTTTTTTGAAGGCTGAACTTGCAAAAATTGGCTTGCCTTACCAATGCGGCGAAGGAAATTACGCTATGATAAGGTTACCGATTGATGATGGTCTAGCATACCGCAAACTTATGACTTTAGGTGTAATGGTTCGGGCCATGACTGGATTCCGATTTCCCAACTATATTCGAGTAACAATTTCCTGTCCCAAAGCCATGCAGGCTCTAATAGACGGTCTGGTAAAAATTCTTTAATTTTTTGACAGAGGCTCGACAGTCCCTGTATGAAGTCTAACCAAATAAACATCGGCTCAACCTTATGTAGACCAGACGCTCTGTCAAAGGTTTCTGGCACGGCAAAATTCGCTGTAGATTATTACGGACAAGATTACATTTGGGCAGGAGTTAAACGAGCCGATATTCCTCACGCAACTCTAAAAAATGTTGATTACTCGGAATCCTTAAAAGTTCCAGGCGTTTTAAAGGTCCTTACTCACAAGGACATCCAGGGTACAAACAGACAGGGGGTCGTCAAGAAAGATCAGCCAGTCCTGATAGATGACAAAATTCGCCACTGCGGAGACGCAGTGGCTCTTGTCCTTGCTGAAACAAAATCTGCGCTTGCTGAAGGAATTGTCGCCATACGAACTGAAACCGAAGAATTGCAAGCCGTAACAGACGTCATGTACGCATTGAAACCCGGATCTCCCTTGGTCCATGAAAATGACGCGAAAAGCAATATTCTCTTAGCCGGCGAAATAATTGTAGGAAAAGGTTTTGCCGCAAGAAATGGATGTGATGTCCTTATAGAAGCCAACTTTGAAACGCAACGTCAAGAGCACGCTTACCTCGAGACTGAAAATGGATGGGCGAGTCTCGACGACAAAGGAAGAATCGAAATTGTCTGTTCTACTCAAACCCCATTCCGAGACCGTATTGAGGTTGCGGAAGCGCTGGGAATCGAGCCTGAAAATATCCGGATAATAGTTCCTAATGTCGGGGGCGCATTCGGAGGTAAGGATGGAATCACTGTCCAGTCACTTCTGGCGCTTGCGGTTCAACATTCTAGTGGCCGCCCTGTCAAAATGTGGTGGGATCGGGAAGAATCGTTTCTGGCAAGCGCAAAGCGTCATCCCTGCATGATGTCTTATCACCTTGGGGCAAAGCTGGATGGAACACTCCACTTTCTGGATGTTGATATTATTTTGGACACAGGGCCATATGATCATCTTGGTGGAGTTGTGCTGGCGCTGGCCATAGAACACTCCGGAGGACCTTACAGAATTCCTAACGGGCTAATCAGGGGAAGATGCGTTTACACAAACAATCCTGTTGGCGGCGCTTTCAGAGGATTTGGCGTAACGCAGGTTACCTCGGCTATGGAAAGGGCTATGGACCTGCTTGCTGATAAAATGGGGATGGATCGTCTAGAACTAAGATTAAAGAATGCATTGAAAGCTGGAGACAGGAATTTCGTCGGAAAAACTCTTACAACATCAACTGGAATCATAGACTGCCTGGAAACTCTATCCAGGCACAAACTCTGGAAACAGAAGTCATCCTGGAAATGTGGAGCTCCGCCTTTCAAGAGAAGGGGAATAGGGATCTCAGCTACAATGCACGCTTCTGGATATGGTCCCGTGGTTCCGGATTATGCTAATGCCAAGCTGGAATTGACTCAAAAAGGAAATTTCAGAGTTTATTGTGGTGTCGTAGACATGGGACAGGGCAATACGACCGCCAATATGCAAATTGTGGGAAGTTTACTTAACCAACCAATAGAGAAAATAGAGGTTGTTTTACCAGACACTGATAAAACCCTTCCTAGCGGGTCTGCTTCCGCGAGTCGCTGTACCTATACTTTTGGAAACGCTTTAATCTCAGGTGCTGGAATCATGCTAGAAAGACTCTACCAAAAGGCCGCTGATCTTATGATGATCAAAGACGCGAGTGATTTTTCGATGATTCCAGGAGCTATAAGACATCTTCCCACTAACAAAGAGATCCGGCTTGAAACTATCGCCAGGATCATGGACTCAAGCGAAAAGACCGTTACAGCTTATTTTAGGGCTCCGGTAGCAACTGACTCGGTGACAGACGATCAAAATCTGAGACTCCATGGAATACCTCACAATCTTTTTTCATATTCGGCCAATCTGGCCTTTGTGGAGATAGACGAGATTACTGGAAAAGTGGCGGTTACTGATTACCTCACAGTAAGCGACTGCGGGAATGTCATGAATCCACAGATTTATGAGCAACAAATCCAGGGAGGAGCATGCCAGGGGCTGGGGTTCGCCCTTTATGAAAATTTCGAAACCATAGACGGACGGATCATTACGAAGGACTTTTCTACTTATCTGGCCCCAACAGCTATGGATATCCCCGACATTGAATCCGTCGCCCTCGGCATTCATGAACCTACTGGCCCTTTTGGAGCCAAAGGCATCGGAGAGATATCTACAAATGGACCTCTTCCTACAATAGCAAACGCGATTTTCGACGCGACTGGTTACATGTTTGATAAGTCTCCCATCACGCCGGAAGCAATATTGGACGCTTTGAACATAAATTTATCGGGGTGATTTCCAATTTGTTAATTTCATTTGAACTCAACGGCAAAGAAATTCACATTGAAGCCCAACCTGATAGACGAGTGATCGATCTGTTAAGGGAAGATTTGGGTCTCACGGGTGCCAAGGAATCGTGCGGTCGAGGAGACTGCGGTTCCTGTTCCATTCTTGTGGACGGCTTTGTTCGGCTCTCATGCCTAATGCTTGCAGTTCAGTTGAATGGTCGCAAGGTAGTAACTATTGAGGGATTGTATGGACTTAAAGGCCAACTTCATACGGTTCAGGAAATGTTTATAGAACTTGGGGCGTGGCAATGCGGTTTTTGCACACCTGGGATAATAATGGCCATAATTGATTTGCTGAATTCAAATCCGAGGCCTTCCAGGGATGAAATCCGAGAAGCAATTTCAGGGAATCTATGTCGATGCGGAGCGTATCAAAAAATCCTTGACGCAGTGGAGTCAATTTCCGAGAAAGTATCTCAACGTTAAAATGTCTAAAGTATTTATACCTGAACAACCTGATGAATTATGGGATATTCTGGACGAAAATCCCGAAGCCGTTCTGTATGCGGGCGGAACTGATCTTCTGGTTAGACTTCGTTCTCGGTTTACAAAACCTGATTGTTTGGTTTGTCTTGAACGTCTCAACGATTTAAAAGGTGTCAAGGCCGACGCTGATGACATATTCATAGGAGCGTTGACCACTCACCGAGAGATGCTAAATGACCCCATTATTCAGAGAGATATCCCTATTCTGGCTCATGCTCTAAACCACCTTGGATCGCCTCCCATTAGAAACATGGGAACACTGGCTGGAAACATAGTGACCGCATCACCGGCCGGTGACACACTTGGTCCTCTTTACATATTGAACGCTCAGTTGGAGATCCGTTCGAGGAATTCGACTCGTCGGCAGCCGATAGAATCCTTCATATTGGGACCAGGTGAAGTTGACCTCTCTCATGGCGAGATCTTAACGAGGGTCGTTGTCGGGAAAGTTCCCAAATTTGAGGTTCATCATTACGAAAAAGTTGGGAAACGTAACGCTTTGGCATGTTCTGTTGTTAGCATGGCTACGCTGATGAATGTTTCATCCAGCAACCTGATATCGAATATACGACTTGCTTGGGGAAGCCTAGGGCCCACCGTATTGAGATTAGAAGAAATAGAGCGTTTTCTAGTGGGCAAACCGCTGACTGCCGAAGGCCTCTCCGAGGCCATCAATATGATTCAGGAATCAGTTAAACCCATCGACGACATACGAGCAACCGCCAGTTATCGACGTCAGGTTTCTGGGCGAATTCTTCTACGCTTACTAAAATACTCCGTATGAAAGCTCTGTGATTTACGAGAGTTTGCTACCGCAAACCTAGCGCTTTTCAGGAATCACTTCTTTATGTCCCAACCAAAAAGCCTCTTTAACCGTGAATTCATAGCCTTAAACGGAATAGCTTTTTTTACCTATTGCAATCTCGCAATTTTTTTTGAATTCCATGATTACTTATCCACTCTCCCTATACCCTCCATGTGGATAGGGTTTCTTATAGCCGCATTTTCGCTCACAGCATTGATTGTACGGCCCTTAGTGAGTCCATTGATTACTGTTCATAATTCAAGAAAGTGGATGTTCACAAGTTGTTGTTTCTTGATTGCTTCGTTAACTCTCTATAATTTTGCCACCGGTTTTTGGAGTATGACCATCACTCGTGTTATCCATGGCGCAGCGTACGTTGTAATGGGCACATCTGCCACTACCAAGCTCGTATCTGTTATCCCCAAGGATAAGAGCGCCCAGGCTTTCGGACTTTTATCTGTTATTTCTCTCTTGCCCTTTGCATTAATTCCACCGTTACTGAAACCATTGACAGTCTATTTTGCAGGATTTGACGGGGTGATAAATGTCTCAGCCGCATTGATGTTGATCAATTTGCCTCTAATTGCCTTGTTAAAAGCCACCTGGACCTCAGATTTAGATGAAGAAATCCCATTAAGCATCAATGAAATTGTCGTAAATCTTAAGGATCAAAGAATCTGGTCGCTACTTGCCATAAACCTCATCGTGTGGACATCCTTCACTTCAATCTTTTTTTATCTGAAAGGTTTCGGTGAGAAAATAGGGATTTCTAATCCAGGTTATTTTTTTACAGTTTCAACCTTTACCGAAATGGCGGTAAGAGTTTTCGCTGGCCATTTGTTTGATAAAATCAATAAGAAAATCTCGCTTGTGGTATCACTTGTTTTGCTAATATTTGGGTACATGTTGATAGGGATTGTGACTAACCCTATTGGTTTTTACAGTCTCGGGCTGGTCTTGGGTTTGGGATGGGGTGTAATTCTGCCAATAATAAACGGATTCCTCTTCGATGTTTCGGCACCGAAATATAGAGGCTTGAACGCCAATCTTGCGACAGAAATGTTTCAGGCTGGTTTTACACTCGGACCATTCTTGGGCGGTCTGGTCCTGTTTGGTTATGGGTACTTGTCTCTATTCGTGCTGAGTGGTCTGGTATTGGTAACAGGAATCCCGTTAACTTTGCTTTCGACCAAGGAGAATTCGATAACTGGAAAGAAATTATGAATAACCTAAGCCAACATCCGGAATGAGACATAAAGTTGGACATAGCAAAAGAAATCTTCAGGATGATCAAGGAGGATTGGGAAAAGAACTCGTAAATTATCTGAGACTGGAGCCAAGTGACTTGTAATCCATTCCAGTGGAAATCTATCCTAAATCTCGTTTGAAAAGAAATTGGAAACTTGCCGGTGCTTTTACTATAGACCGTGTGTATGCGTGAATGTACTTATATCAAGAAAAGGTTTGACCTGCTAGTTGGGATTGTAGATGAACGGGTAAGACGCCTGTTGGTTGCCGCAGAAGCTGAATGTCTCGGATATGGTGGTATATCGGTAGTCAGTCGCGAGACAGGCGTTTCGCGTCGAGCAATCGCTGAGGGCATTAAAGAACTGAAGCAACCTGAAAATCTTCCCAGAGGCCGAGTTCGCAGAAAGGGAGCGGGCCGAAAGAAGACGATAGAAAAGGACCCCACGCTTGTGGGAGATTTGGAATTACTCATAGAACCAGCCACCTGTGGTAATCCCGAATCGCCGTTAAAATGGACGTGCAAGAGTGTCAGAAAATTAACGGACGAACTCCAGAAAATGGGCCACAGGACGAATCGCAGTATGGTTGCCGAGCTTCTCCACGAAATGGGGTATAGTCTTCAGGCAAACAAGAAGACCATAGAAGGGACATCACACCCGGACCGGAATGCTCAATTTGAGCACATTAACTTCAAAGCCAAGGCGTATCTCGATGAGAAGCAACCCGTCATATCAGTGGACACAAAGAAAAAGGAATTGGTCGGGAGATTCGCGAACTCCGGACGAGAACTTCGGCCCAAGGGCCAGCCTGAGGAGGTCCTCGTTCATGATTTCATGATTCCCGAACTTGGGAAAGTAGCCCCATATGGTGTTTACGATATAGCGCAAAATTTAGGCTGGGTAAGCGTCGGCATTGATCATGACACTTCTGCTTTCGCAGTGGAAACCATTCGTAGATGGTGGTATTCCATGGGGCAGGCTTCTTATCCCAATGCGACCAAACTGCTGATAGGCGCTGATTCCGGGGGCAGCAACGGGTCCAGAGTTAAATTGTGGAAATTGGAGCTTCAGAAACTGGCGGACGAAACCGGACTTGAGATATCAGTTTGCCACCTGCCTCCAGGAACAAGCAAGTGGAACAAAATCGAGCACAGGCTATTCTCTTTCATCAGCAAGAACTGGAGAGGAAAGCCTCTCATAAGCCATGAAGTAATTGTGAGCTTAATCGCCCAAACGACGACGAAAACTGGTCTCAAAGTGCGATGTCAAGTCGATACGAACTCCTATCCGAAAGGGATAAAAGTCTCGGATCAAGATCTGGCGAAAATCCTCCTACTAAGAAGTGACTTCCACGGAGATTGGAACTATACGATCCGACCGAGGCCACTTTCAACTGATACTGTTATTTCCTGAGGTTCCTAAATCTCGTCTGAAAAGAAATTGGATACTCTCAAATTACCGGCCAGGATGAGTTATATGAACGAAGCGGTCTCATTTGCAGCGAGATGTGCTAGAGCTCATGGTTTTTCTGAGGAGAGGGTCTCGGTAGTTCAGTTAGTTGTAGAAGAAGCTCTTTCAGATCTTCCTGGATCACGCCAATCGTGACATCCTGTTTGACCGCCCCCGCAACCTGCTCATCCTGGACAATGCGTCTTGGCACAAGAGTAAATCACTTGATTGGGGCCGATTTGAGCCGATTTTCTTACCACCTTATTCACCAGATCTTAACCCCATTGAACGCCTCTGGCTCGTTATGAAGGGCGAATGGTTTTCTGGATTCTACGCTAAAACCAAAGATCAACTAATCGAGAGACTCACCGACGCTCTTCAAGATGAGGCTTACGACTTATCGGAAGGGACAAGATGAAGAACACTAAAACTTCGCCGATTGCGCCACATTCCACTTTGGAATTTCTATGTGTCGACCAGCGAATAGCTTGTTTTAACCACGGTCAATTCGCCGCCACCTTCCCCACTAAGAGCTACCATTTTAACTCAGAATTCACCGTTCTATCGACTTTTCTTGGTCTTTTTCGTTTGGAGTGTAATGAAGGGCCAAAATTGTAATGTCATCAGACTGCGAAACGAATTCACAAAACTGATCTATTTCTTTCAAGACCGTTTGAGCGATAGATTTGGCGTCAAGGTTCCGATTACGGTTTACTATCTCAATAAGGTGTTCTTCGGAAAAGACGTTGCCTTCTCTATTGAAGGCTTCAGTTACACCGTCCGTGTATATGAGTAACCTTCCGTCAGGAACTAGAGTAGCTTTTCCGATGGCGAAATTGGCGGGATCAAGGATACCAAGCAGTGGACCCCCAACAGTATCAAGCAACTGGACTTCCCCATTTTCCGTCCAGATAAGGGGCGGGTTATGGCCTGCGTTAGCGTAAATAAATTCACCGCTTTTAAGGTCTAAAACTCCAAGAAACACTGTCACAAATGTACATGTATCGTTATTCCTGGCCAACAGGCTATTTACCTTTTCCAGACTCCGGGATATTAACGTATCTACTCCTGTGGACGCCTCAATCAAATATTTTGTGACAGCCATAAAAAGTGCGGCAGGGACTCCTTTTCCAGAAACATCACCTACTGAAACGCAAAGGTGATCCTCATCGAGCAGGAAGAAATCGAAAAAATCTCCTCCAATTTCTCTGGCAGGACGCATTAGAGCGTATATATCAAAATCTTCCCGATCAGGAAAAGGAGGAAATATTGAGGGAAGCATGCTTTTCTGGATATTTGAAGCGATCCTCAATTCGCTTTCGATTCTTTCCTTACTTACAGTAGCTAGAGTAAGATCTGACATATATTTTTTCAGCGCCTGCACCATGTCAATAAAAGAGCGCGCCAATTTTCCAACTTCGTCCAACCTGTTTTTCTCGCCAAAATCTATATCAAAATCCCCTTCGCCGATTTTACCTGCTACGAGCGCCATATTTTTAAGAGGGGCCGAGATGGAACGAGCAACTAGTAGACTCAACGTGAACAGTAGAATCAATCCTCCAAGGCCAACAAGAAACAGAATTTTCTCAAGCATATAGGTATTTGCGAACAATTCGTCTTTTGGAATTACCAGACCTAATCTCCAACCGAAAGTAGGAAGACTGGAAAACGCCAGAAACGAATCCTTTTTATTCAAACTGGACCCGGCGTCACAAAATCCATGTGTGTCACGCAACATCGTTTCTCCAATTGTTTTAAGCTTGTTGTCATTCAGATGTTCCGCCAGCCCCAGGATTGTTTCCCGGATAACCATGTCTTTTTGCGGCCAGACGATCAGCGTTCCGTCGTTTGATATAAGGAATGCGCTACCTGTATCGCCAACTTTGATTTCCGAAACCATTTCAGTTAGATGGTCCAATGAAATATCAGCGGTAAGCACTCCTTTGATTTTGGGTTCAGACTGACCTGACATCGCATAAAAAAATGGACACGAATATGTAATCATAAGGGTTTCGCCACCGCCTGTGTCGAAATATGGAGAGCTCCAGACCGGAATCTTTTCCTCAAACGGCCTTTTGAACCAGTCCTTCTCAAAGTAATCGTATGAATCGGCAAGTTGAACGAAAGTGATTCCATAACTTCCCTTATAGTAATAGGGAGCATATGCTTTTAAATTGGGGTCGAATTCATAAGGTCCGAAGGAAGCTGTGGAGCCATACACATCCCTATTTTTTTGTACGATTGTCTTTAACAGATCATTAATTGATTTCTTGTCCCATGTGGAGATTTCCAATGAGTAGGTCACGTTTCTAGTCAGTGTGGCTACACTCGATAGTTCCTGGGAGAGACGACCCGCAGTTGTGGCGGCGAGTTTTAAAATGTCAGTTTCGGCATCCGACTTTACGAAAGAGCGCGAAAAAACACCTGTAATACCCAAGACAAGGGTTAACACCAGGCTCATGGAAGATAATACAACCAATGCTATTTTAGCGTTAATGCTTGAATGAAGCCAGCGGAACATGGTTTCTTTTTGCTTCCTAATCCCTAAGTTCAACTCAGTTGCGCTTCAGGGCGTCTTCCACCGAGTTAAACATCGGCAATATCTCACAAAACTTACTTATTTCAAATACCTTCTTGACTAGACCGCTTGCCGAACAACAAACAACACAACCACCTTGTGCCCTTGATTTTTGGCCAAGAACCAGGAATGATCTAAGACCGGCGCTACTAACATATTCGAGATCTGATAAATCCAGTATGATCTTGCCTATTCCTTCAGCAATTCCGCTTTCAACCATTTTCTCGAAAGAGGGAGCGGACAGGGTGTCAAGTCGACCACATATGGACACTACTAAAATGTTCCCTGCTTCCCTAAGTTTTACTTCCAATGGCGCCTCCTTTTGCCTCTCCAGGAATCAGGTCACCGCTTGTCATTTTCCCGGAGAATAAACGTTTTCAATATCTTGAAGTCATTGACAGACTCAGGTCGTTTGGCGGTTCCATAAACATCCATGGTGACTCTTTGACCGTCCACTGTAACTAGGGCCCACCCCCAGTGACTCTGTTTATTGATCTCATTCCAGGGCCAGTTCACAACAGCTTTAGGGTTCTGAAAGTGACCGTCATACAAAATCAAATTGCGTTGGGTATCGCCCTCAATCCCGTTAAATTTGTAGAGTTTTGAGGTTAAGCCACCTACTATGACCTGCCAGCACCCACCCACCAACTGGATTTGAGTATTGTGTTCATGACCACAGAAGTAGGCCACAACACCATGTTTTCTTAATATGTTCCAGAATCTGTCCCTTTCTTTCCTATGATCAATTCCTGAATAATCGGAACAGGTGTAGGTAGGGTCAAAAAACGGTAATGAATCCCATGTGTGCCCACCACCTGGAAATGCTGGAGGATGCGAAGCTACAAAAAGTTTGTATCCTTTGTCGCGTGCTGTCTCTAAATCATTATCAAGCCATTGGATGGTCTCATTGGAAAATGAATTATTCTCATACATGTTGTATGATGTGAGGACAGCGAAGTGACAACCATCAACATCGAACGAATAAGTAAGTCCTAGATCTGATCTAGGACCATTGTCTTCTCCCAACATATCCCCTAGAATGTCCTTGAAGACCTGAAAGTTGACGTATGACGGCAAATATGGTCGACCATGTTCTCCACAACGAACATCTTCTTTTGAAGGATCGAACGTCCCGACTTCGTGGTTCCCTACTGTTACTCGAACCAGAATCCCTTTGTCCAATAGCGGCTTCATCACTTCTCGCCATTTGCTCAGTTGAATCCTGTTGCATTCTGATGTTGAACCAGCATCGCGAGGGAAATAGCCTGTAATCATGTCCCCAGGGACAAGGACTAACTGGATCGGCGTGGTTTCGTTAATTTTTATCACATGATCCCGAACTAAAGGTAGTATTGACGAAACTCCCGCATTATCATCCAAACACGATTTGGTGATCACTTTTCCCCTGGTGTCTGCAAAAACAGCGAATCTAAATTTGTCTCCAGCGAAGGTGGTCGTTGAAAGCAAAAGAATCGCCAAAAGCGCAATTAGAATAATTTTCAGTCTCAAATTAATGTCCCCAATATTAAGATTTATTAGAATTCTCTTACTTAAATGTACAATGAGGAATCGATAAAAACAAAATCGCCAAGCTAGCGTAGGCCAACTTGGCGATATTTACACCAATCTTTGGTGGAGCTGGACGGGATCGAACCGACGACCTCTTGAATGCCATTCTCAAACTTACCTCAGCAGTCCAAACCATTTCAATAAGTTACCATACCGATCGTTGCCTAAAATTCGCCTAAGTCAGTTAAGTGCAGTTATGATATCCCGCAAAAGTCCCCCACGGGTTCATCCTCTAGAAACTCGCTCAATAAATTTGTATTTCCTTCGTAAAGGGTAAATTGCGCTCAGCGCCCGATAATGTAAACACATTTATTTTACTGGGACCCGGTGGGTCACACATTTGACAGATGCGCCCTCTGGTCTTTTACCGTCGGCCGAAGGCATTGGCAAGCCTCAAAACCGGCACAACAATGGTATGATAAACTCGTGAGCCCGGTATGATTTATATGATTTTAAGTATGATCAACGTATGACTACAATCAGGTTTTTCGTAAAATCCGATGAAGGCGATTCGAATATAACAGCAGCGTCGACATTTAGTCATACTTGTAATGATACTATATGTACGATTTAGCTTTTAACCAGAACCACGATGACAGCGGTGGGATAAAATCATGACATAAGTGTGATTTGCATGATTATACGAGATTCATATGATTGAAAGTGTGATTAGCGTATGACTACAACCGAGTTTTTCGTAAAATCTGATGAAGGCGACGCGGAGTCTCACGGCAGCATTGACATTTAGTCATACCGCAATGATACTTTGATACTTTGTATGATTTAACTCTTGAGAGAGATTACGGCGACACAGGGCGATACCAATGTGTCTCGCTAAGCAATTCCGAGATGCCTTTACTTGGACCGGGTCACCTTCTTACACTTTGAAAAATTGACGGTCCAGTTTTGTAAGGAGTTTTACGGCTACCAATCAGGCATGGATTCTCGGGCTCAGACGGACTTTTGGATGGGTTGATCGTAAGAGCGGCTTACGAGAGGGGTGATGCCAAGATAATTCACCTGATGAACACTGATTTAACTTAGAAGTAAAGGATGAACACTCAATGACGCCTAATGATCAGAGCACTGATGGCCAGGAAGATCATTTGTCAACGAAGGTACAAGAGAAAGACCCCGGTTCAGTCGCGGGTAGTTCGGGAGGGGCGAGTCAAATTCTCGAACCGTATGCTGACCTCACTTTTTCGATGCGAGAGTTGGCTCAGATACTAGATGAAGTGCTGAACACAAGAGAGGCTGCGTTCTCGGACAAGATCATAACTCGAATAAATGATAAGTATGACCCCATGATCGGATCGATGGAACAACGCTTAAAGGAACAGATTGCTGAGATGAAGCAAGCGGACATCAAGGCAGCGCTGGAGGTAACAGTCGAAGATGCGGTGGAACAGTTCATGAAGAATATGCTGGATCCAAGGAGTTCATATGGAAAGGAGATGAAAACTTTTGTATTAAAAATTCTGGACGAGCTTGCTACTAAAGAACTTGGTTCGCTCCTCAGCGCTATCGACATTCTTTCAAAGAGCAACACAGGCCCGGGGGAAGCAGGCCCTGGTAGGAGGTCAGCCCGTTTGAGCGCCACGAT